>NZ_JBBEUC010000004.1:0-589319 GCF_037402555.1 Pedobacter sp. GR22-6 | reverse complement strand
TAATTGTTCTTAAAGTTTGTACGGAGCAGTAAAGATAGGCACTCAAGGGAGGATATCAAACAATTAAATTCTGAATCATTCGGTTAAAACCAACAAATCTCTGCTTTTGTAAGCTACTCAAACGATTGAAGTATAGGACAAAGGGCGATAGGCCGAGTTCGTAAATTTTTAAATATTTTTTGATTCAGGCAGATATTGCAGAAAACAGGAATTGTATCTTGCGATATTAAACCTGGAATATGAATAAGAACTGGAACAGAGTTTTTGAAATCATCAACAAGCCTGAGCGTATTATTATTGGCTTAATGTCAGGTACCTCTCTGGATGGATTGGATATCGCACTTTGTGCTGTAAACGGAAATGGAATTGATACCCGCTTGGAGGTTTTGAAATTTGAGACCTTTGATTATTCAAATGAATTCAAGATGCAGGTTAAGTCAATCTTTGCAAAACGTGATGCAGATCTTCAGATGGTCTGTCTGATGAACGAGCAGGTTGCGCTCCAGCACGCTGAACTAATTCTGGAGGCTCTGTCTGCCTGGGGGATCAAGAAAGAAGAGGTTGATGTCATTGCCAGTCATGGGCAGACGATCTATCATGCACCAAAATCGTTTCACGGATTGCCTGGCTATCCCAATGGAACACTGCAGATTGGAGACGGAGATCACATTGCTGTCAAAACAGGTATTCTAACAATAAGTGATTTCCGGCAGAAACACATTGCTGCAGGAGGAGAAGGCGCGCCGCTTGCTTTATATGGTGACTACCTGTTGTTTTCCAAAGCAGGAGAAGATCGCATCATGCTGAATATTGGCGGAATAGCAAATTTTACCTATTTGCCTGGGGATCAAGATTCAGCTAAAGTATGCTCTACCGATGTAGGGCCGGGAAATACCCTAATGGATCAATATGTCCAGCGTCACTTTGAAGGTCTTTATTATGATGAAAATGCAGCTATTGCCCGTACGGGACAATCAAATCCGGCGCTTCTTGAAGCGCTGCTCGAACATGAATTTTTAAGCCTGGGTTTTCCTAAAACAACAGGGCCTGAATTGTTTAGCCTGTCATATTTAGAAGGCGCCATGACAAAATCAGAGACTAAAAGTTTGGCCCGGCAAGATGTGTTGGCTACATTATGCTGCTTCTCAGCTGAAGTAATTATTCGTGCGATCAATCAATTCCTGCATACAGATCAGAATATAAAGGTATATATGAGTGGGGGAGGTATGCATAATCCATTGTTGGTGAGTCAACTTAAAGCCGGGTTGCCCTTGCTGCAATTTCATACAACGGAGTCTCTGGGAATTAATCCAGACGCTAAAGAGTCGGTTTTGTTTGCTTTATTGGCCAACGAGACCTTGGTTGGTTCAGCCATTAATTTTGGTGACAGTTCAGGAGCGCCTGCAGTTTATATGGGGAAAATTTCTCTGCCAGGTTAAATGATCTGCAGATTTTTTGCCTGATATGGTTGTAATAATAGATGCTCCGGTGGTAGTTCGGTAACCAGATACTGGATGTTCTCCAGTGTAGCAACTTTCAATCTTAAGGAAATATTCAGTTTTTCTGAAATGCACAGTATTGCAGCTCGTTTAGAACAGTTTAGCATGGTTTTTTTGAGCTGATTGATCTCCCAGTCGGTATCTGTAAGCCCATCAGATGGGTGCAATGCACTTGTCCCAAGCAGACAAAGATCAGCGCTGATCTCTGAAAGCTGGTTAATTACATGTCCACCATAAGTAACCTGAGAGTTTTTTGAAAACAGTCCGCCAATGAGGATTACTTCGATTTTTGCATATTTCGCCAGTTCTATGGCTACAAATGGACTAATGGTGAAGAACGTTGCATGCAGGTTCTCTGGTAACTGTTTGGCAAGTTCTATAATGGTTGTTCCGCCACCGGTTAGGATGACCATGCCATCTTTAATCAGGGAAATGGCTTTTTTTGCGATACCTATTTTGGCATCTTTTGCATAGACGGCGCTATCGTCGAAAGAAGATTGATAAGATTTGGACAGCGCGCCTCCATGTACTTTAAATAATTGATTGCTGTCAGATAATTCCTGAAGGTCACGTCTGATGGTATCTTCGGAGACATTGAGTAATTGTACGAGGTCGGAAGTAAGTACCCTGTTGTGCAAATTGATTTGCCTCATGACAAAATCGTGTCGTTCCCTTTTTAACATGTTCTTGATTTCTCCGGGTTTCCTGTAGTTTAATTTTTGCCTAAAATAATAAAAATTGAATACAAAAATCAAATGCAGGTTTTTGCGGGTTTATGCAACAATAATTTGTGTAACAAGATTAAAATACTCATTTATTTTGTAAATAAGTCGAAAACATTTATCATATTTACTAAACCTTACTAAAAATGCGTGAAATTGCGTGTTTAAGATTAAGTGTAACGGGCCGTCAACTAACAAACAAAACTTTAATTACTAACCTAAATTGTTTATGAAAAAAAAACTACTCCTAATTGTTGTAGCTGGTTTTTTGCTGATAGTGCATGCTTTTGCGCAGCAAAAGACGGTTACGGGAAGAATTCTGGATGAAGATCGTTTGCCCCTTCCCGGAGTTTCCGTCAGAATCAAGGGTGCTACGGTGAGTACTCAAACGGCTAGCGACGGTTTGTACTCGGTTAAGGTAAGCCCTGGACAGACACTCGTTTTTACCTATATCGGAACGGTCTCGCAGGAACGTCTGATTGACAAAGAGAGTGTAGTAGATATTGTAATGAAGACTGATGCCAATCAATTAAGTGAGGTGACCGTCACTGGAGCGCTTGGTATCCAGACTCAGAAAAGGAGTCAGGGTTCCGCCATCCAGACCGTTGGCGGTGCCGAGGTTGCGCAAACACAACGCGAGAATTTTATTAATTCTTTACAGGGTAGGATTGCGGGGGTAGATGTTGTGAATACTTCGGGAGTTCCAGGAGCTTCATCCCAGATTACAATTAGAGGAATTAGTTCCGTGAGTAGCAGCAACCAGCCACTAATGGTTGTCGACGGAATGCCAATGGACAATAGTACATTCTCTACCGCAGCATTGGCAACTAGGGTAAATGGCTTCGAAAATAGAAGTGTAGACTTTACCAACAGATCTTCAGACTTTAGTCCGGAAGATATAGAAGAAATTACCGTCCTAAAAGGACCAGAAGCAGCTGCTTTATATGGGATAGATGCTGCAAACGGAGCGATATTAATCACGACAAAGAGAGGTAAAAGCGGCGAGGGTAGGGTCAGTTATAGCAATAGTTTAAGGTTTGATGAAGTAACTAAAGCACCGGAAGTACAAACAACCTATGGTATGGGGCGTAACGGTGTTCCAGGCTCTGGTTATACGATTTACTACTGGGGTCCAAAAAATGAGCCTAACGCTAAGCTTTACGACAATATTAGTGGATTTTTTAAGACTGCAATCACTCAAAAGCATAATGTTGCTTTTGAAGGAGGTACGGAGAAATCAAATTACCGGGTGTCGGGAACTTACAACCAGCAGACTGGCGTAGTTCCAAATACGACTTATGATAGGTACACACTGACTGGAGCTACCAGAAGCCAGGTAAATAAATGGCTAAATGTAGATCTTTCATTTACCTACTCCAATGCGACAAATGATCAGGTATTTAAAGGTACAGGTGGTGTATTGATGAATCTTTTATTATGGCCGGTGACCGATGATGCCAAGAACTATTTAAATCCAGATGGTTCGAGAAGAACTTTAAATTTTGATAATGAGACTGATAATCCTTATTTCAATAACAATAAGAATTTTATTAATTCAGGGAACAACCGCATTTTTACTGCAACAGCATTAACCTTTACATTGGCTAAATGGCTTACAGCAGAAGCCAGAATAGGCTATGATACATATGCAAATAAGAATGCTATTCTAAGACATCCTGAAAGTAGTTATGGTTTGGCTCAGGGAGGGCAGTACGATGAAGCAGTGTCTAACACGGGCAACCTAACCATGCGTACGATGTTATCTGGAAAATTTGCAAATGTACTTCCTAAATTCGGACTGAGTTTTAATGTCGGTGCAGAGGCACGGGACGATTATAATAAAACGACCGCTGTAAGCACGGAGAGCTTCTTAGATCCAAATTTTGTATCGGTTAATAATAGCGCTGCAACTTCAAGGTTTACCAAAACGACAATCGCTCAGAGAAGATTAATGGGGGTTTACGGAAATTTAGTGATGGATTATGATCGTCTGGTCTACCTGACGCTGACGGGAAGGAATGATTGGTCATCCACCTTGCCTGTAGACAATTATTCGTTCTTCTATCCTTCGGCATCATTAAGTTTTATGTTTACAGACCTGAAGGCCTTATCAGGACTGAAATCTATATTGAATTCCGGAAAGTTGAGAGCCAGTATTGCCCAGGTAGGTAGGGATGCCAGTCCTTACCGGGTATTCTCTTCACTGGAATTTAAGGAAGTGGTAGGTGGAGGTTTTGGCTACGGCAACTATGGGCCTAATCCAAATCTACGTCCGGAAATGGCTACATCTTATGAAATCGGCACTGAGCTGGCCTTTTTAAAAAGCCGCCTTACAGTCGATTTTGCCTACTACCGCAAAACCACTAAAGATCAGATCATAGGTGGAATCCGGTCCAGCTATGCTACCAATTTCATTCTATCACAGCTTAATGGCGGTACGACCAGGAACTGGGGTTATGAATTGATGGTAAATGCCAAGCCAATATCCACGACAAATTTTTCATGGAACATAATAACAAATTTCGCGTTGCAAAGAAGCTTACTGGTAGCGCTGCCAAAAGATTTGCCTGAAACCTACAACTCTGATACCTGGTTTTACGGAGATATCAGGTCGGCATCTATACCTGGAATGCCGATCACCTCGTTTACCAGCAGGTTCTGGAGAAGAAATGACAAAGGAGAGCTGCTGATCAGTCCTGCAAATGGATTGCCTGTAGTAAGTACAGAATATATTCCGAATGGCTCTGACCGTTGGCCAAGCTGGACAATGGGTATTACCAACAGGTTTTCATACAAAGATTTTAACCTTTCGTTCCTGCTTGATATTAGAAAGGGGGGAGATGTGTTGAACGGAACACAGCATCAGTTAACTGTGCGAGGCTTAGCCACAAGGACATTGGATCGTGAAGAGCCGAGAATTGTGAAAGGAGTATTGATGGACGGACTGGAAAATACCGGAAACCCTACAAAAAACAACATTACGATTCTTCCATACCTTGCCGATAGTTATTACATCACTGGAGCCCTACCGGAACAATTTATCGAAAAAGATGTAAATTATTTGAGAATGAGAGATATTACGCTCTCTTATAACCTGCCAACTAAGTTCTTGTCCAGGCAGAATTTTGTGAAGTCTGCGAGTATATTCACTACAATCACCGACTTGTTTATTATCACAAATTATACTGGGCTTGATCCGGTTAATAATGGAAATACTGCCGCGGTTGGAGGTGCTGGCGGTGTAGGTATCGATTATGGGAATTTTGCCACACCGACTGGATTTAATTTTGGTTTTAGAGTAGGTTTTTAATTAATAAGCTATGAAAAAAATGATATATACTGTCTTCGTAATGTTTGTATTACTGATGGCAGCGGGCTGTAAAAAATGGTTAGATGTAAATGAAAATCCAAACGGTCCTGAAAAAGTTTCTCCAAATTTATTATTGGCACCTATGTTATACTATGTGGTTCAGGCTGACCAATGGGATGGCAGATATGTAGGTAAATATATCCAAAATTGGTCTGGTACCGGAGATAAGGACATTTGGGATACAATGGGCTATCAACCTCCACCCGTAGACAATGGCGGTGAGACCTGGAAATTGGCCTATATATTTCTTGGGAAGAACCTTTCTGACATGATGAGAGATGCTGAAGCCGAAAAACGCTGGGATGTATTGGGAGTTGGTTATATCCTGAAAGCTATCGGTTTTCAGCGCGCTACAGATATGCATGGTGAATTGATCATCAAACAAATTGGGCAGGACCGCACGTCATTTGACTATGATTCCCAGGAATACGCTTATGAAGAAGTTAGGAAATTGCTGGATACGGCAATTGTTAATTTGCAGCGTATTGATGGGACTATCTCTAAAAGTTATCTGGCAAAAGGAGATTTGGTGTATAACGGAGCAAAAGAGCAGTGGCTAAAATTTGCCTATGGCATGATGGCCATTAACTTGAGTCATCTGACCAATAAAAGTACGTTTGACGCCGATAAGGTTATTGAATATGTAGATAAATCGTTCACTGGTAATGTAGATAATGCGCTGTATACTTTCACAGGAGGTCAGTCTGCGTTATCCAATTTTTGGGGACAACGTCGTGCAAATTTGAATGCATTCAGGCAAACAGAATTTTTTGTGAATTTGCTAAATGGTACAGCTTTTCCCGGAATTGTAGATCCAAGGATGAGCCGTATGATCTGGCCTTCACCCTCTGGGATTTATAAGGGGATCCAGCCAACTTTTGCCCTGACCACTATTTCTCCTGCGGCAGACAGGCCGCCTACATTTTTTAATACGGTGGGTAATGTTTTAGAAAGCTCGCCAGGTAGGTATCTGTTTGATGATGTTGCCAAAATTCCATTGATGACTTATTCTCAGTTGCAGTTTATCAAAGCTGAAGCTGCGCTTCGTAAGGGTTATCTTCCAGTTGCTATGGATGCGTATAAAAAAGGCATAGATGCCCATATTGACTTTGTAAATACGACCAATTCACGTGTTCCTACAGGAACCGCCTCACAGATCAGCGCAACTGAAAAAGCCGCATACCTGAGTAATGTAAATATTGTGCCGGCTGCTGAAACACAACTCACATTAAGTCATATCCTTTGCCAGAAATATATTGCACAATTTGCCTGGGGTTTTTTAGAGACATGGACGGATCTCCGGAGATTCCATTACACGGATCTCGATCCAAAAACAAACCAGCAGGTATTCAGGGGTTTTGCGCCACCTGATGTATCCCGCTTGTCGGCCGATAATCTAGGTAAGGTTGTGTACCGGTTCAGGCCAAGATATGCTTCTGAATATGTGTGGAACATAGAAGCCTTAAAGAAAATTGGTGGTACCGACATTGACTTCACAACAAAGCCAACCTGGTTTGTAAACCCTTAAATGACAGAAAAGATGAACAGAATAAATATTAAGCTACTGTGGATGGTGTTGCTCATCTCTTTAGCGCTGACTTCCTGCAAAGATGAGGCGGTTTTAAATATCAATGAGCCTATAGTGGGTGCCCGGATTAGGTTGTATAATTTTTCAATTAACGCGCCCTCTGTTAATTTTTATGCCAACGAAACTAAAATATCTGCAGCATTATCTCAGACCGGTGTAGAGTCTATTAACGGAGTTAGTTTCGGAGGTACCTATCCGGCAAATCAGTATGCTCTCGCACCAGGTGGTGAAAATGTAATTAAAGCGACAACGTCTTCGACAATTACGACTACCACACCGAACCTGACCATAGCCAGTGTTGCACACAATTTTGTTTTAGATAAATATTATAGTGTTTTCATAAGCGGGATTTACAATACAACGGATAAAAAATCTGACGCCTTTGTTGTGGAAGATAATTTTCCGATAGCTTTAGATACTGCAAGGGCATTCATCCGGATTGTCAACCCTTGCCCGAATACCACGCTAAAACTTGTGCTGACCAAAACAACTGTCGTTACCGGACAGCCACCTATCGTGGAAGATACACAGGTAGCAACAGGGGTTGCTTATAAGTCCGCATCTGCATTTTTCGGATTCAAGCCCGGGGCTTATTCCATCACTGTCACTGATGAAGCGACAGGAAAAACTGCAATCAGAGCTGCAACTTCATTCCTGAAGGAAAGGGTGTATACGCTCGCATTAAGGGGGAATATACTGACGGGAACACCAGCTACTTTTATCGATAATACCGTCAATAAATAGTATAGTAACTTATAAACCCCGATTGAGAGATCGGGGTTTATAATTTTTTCCTATTTTTGTCTCAAAGCATTTATTATGGCAAGTTTTACACTTACTCCCGAGACCTGGAAAAAGGTTAAAATCAAATTTCTAAGAAAATATCGTGAACTCGCACAAGTAAATATTTCATTCAGTCCAGGCCAGGAAGATCAATTGGTAGCACAGCTCATGGAACTCGTGAAAAGGGATCGTGACTACATTGAGTTTACCATAAAAAAAGCTTTGGCCGATCCAGAGGGCAACAGATTGTAATTATTTCATTATCTTGTAGTGGTTTTACATAAGTGTTGTGAATACTTGTGTATCTTATCTGGATACCCTAACGGATTAGTGAATGATGAAAAAATACAAATTGACTGCTGCATTTCTACTTATTGCTTTTGCTTCACTTTCCTGGTCGTTCCGGGAAGATCTTTTTCAGGTATCCAAAAACCTGGATATCTTTGCAGCCTTATATAAAGAGGTTAGTGTCAATTATGTGGAAGAAACCAGTCCGTCAGACCTCATGCGCACGGGAATTGACGCTATGCTCGACGGACTTGACCCTTATACAGAATACGTTCCGGAGTCTGAAATCGAAGACTATAAATTGAAATATGTAAGTACCCAATACGGTGGTATTGGTGCAAGTACGTTGTTCATAGAAGGTAAATTGTTCGTCAACGAAGTGAGTGAAGGATATCCGGCAGACAAGCAGGGAATTAAGCCAGGTGATCAGATCGTTAAAATCAATGGTAATGAGGTCAAAGGTAAGGAGCGTAACCAGATCAGCCAATTGCTGCGCGGCCCTAAATCTTCTGAGGTCGAACTGCTCGTAATCAGAGATGGTGCAGTAATTACCAAAAAACTAACACGTGACGAGATCAAGCAGCCCAATGTATCCTATTCCGGCATGACTGCTGATCAGTTTGCTTACATCCGTCTCGATAAATTTCTTGAAAACTCTGCCCAGGAAGTAAAGGATGCGGCGACTACGTTAAGTAAACAGCAGCCCAAAGGAATGATCCTTGACCTGAGGTATAACGGAGGTGGCATCTTGCAGGAGGCCGTCAAAATCGTCAATCTCTTTGTGGGCAAAGACATCACGGTCGTTACGCAGAAAGGAAAAAATCCTCAGAAGACCATTACTTATAAAACTTATAACGAACCAATACTTCCACAGATGCCACTGGTGGTTCTCGTTGGTGGTTCATCTGCTTCTGCTTCGGAAATTGTAGCCGGTGCCTTGCAGGATTTAGACCGTGGAATTATTGTAGGCCAACGCAGCTATGGTAAAGGACTGGTTCAGCAAACTTTTAACCTGCCTTACAACAGTCTGGTCAAAGTAACTGTAGCGAAATACTTTACGCCCTCAGGAAGGTGCATTCAGGCACTGGATTATGCCCATAAAGATGCTGAAGGAAAAACATTGAAGTTTGCAGATTCTCTCGCCACTAAATTCAATACCAAAGCTGGCCGTAATGTTTATGATGGTAATGGTATTTATCCTGATGTGGTGGTTGCTGCTACCAAGCCAAGCCCGGTTACAGTATCTATTGTAAGTAAGAACCTGTTCTTCGACTACGCTAACGATTTTAAGAAAAGAAATAAAAGCATTTCCGGCCCGGAAAGTTTTCAGTTAAGTGATGCGGAATATAACCTGTTTGTCGCTGCAATGGCTGGTAAAGATTATTCTTATACTTCGCGCACAGAACGATTGCTTTCTGATCTGCGTACAGAGGCAGAGCGCGAAAATAAGCTGCCGGCAGTAAAAGCGGATTTAGATGACCTGAGATCTAAAATGCTTGGCGCGAAAAAAACCGATCTGATTAATTATAAATCGGAGATCAAGCGGGTATTGGAAACCCAGATCATTAGTCGCTACTATTACGATAAAGGTAAGGTTCTGCAGGCCTTTCAATATGATAAAGAATTGGCTGCAGCGAAGGGGGTTCTTGGAAACGGACCTAAGATGTTGGCCATATTAAAAGGAGAAGGTGAATATAAGACGATAGGTAATCCTGCCAAGATCGTTACTGCGGCAGCGGCACTGGAAAACTAGGCGGAGCTATTAGTCTCCGCCGTGTAATTTGACAACTAATCCATCCATTGCTGGGTTAAGCTGCAGCTGACAGGCCAATCTTGAGTTTGGCAGCAGGTCAGGCAAAGTATCCAGCATGGCATATTCATCATCAGTCATCTCATTCAAATTCTCTTCACCTTCGAGTACATCTACGCAACAAGTTGCGCAGAGTGCCATTCCTCCGCATGTAGCGAGAATGTCGTATTCACAGGCTTTGAGGTATTCCATCAAACTAAGGCCCATATCTACCGGAGCCTCAAGTGTAGTGCGGCTGCCGTCCGGATTTTGGACGTGCAGGGTAATGTTGTTGTCTTCCATGTTTAAAATTCTGATACGCCGTTTACGGTGGTGTATTTCATGGTGTATTTTATTCCCGGGTTCATGTATTGGTAGGCACTATGGCTCATCAATGCTGCTTCATGAAATCCGCAAAGGATCAGCTTTAATTTATTGGTGTAAGTATTGATGTCGCCAATCGCATAAATTCCAGGAATATTAGTGGAATAATCGTCAGTGTTCACTTCAATTGCACTTTTGCTGATGTTCAGGTTCCATTGCTCAATAGGTCCCAGTTTCGGGCTTAAACCAAAAAGAGGAATCAGGTGATCAGCCGCAACATTTGTAGCCTCCTGAGTTTTATTGTGGATAATTTCAACGTTTTCCAGTTTACCAGTACCGGAAACAGAATTAAGGTTGCTGTTCAGGATCAGGTTGATCTTGCCACTTGCCGCCAGTTCCATTACCTTATTTACTGAATCTGGAGCCCCACGGAAGCTTTCGCTACGGTGTACAAGAGTTAGTTCTTCTACTACATCAGCAAGGAAGATGGTCCAGTCCAGGGCAGAGTCTCCGCCGCCGGCAATAACCATTTTCTGTCCGCGGTATTGCTCCGGATCAAGGATCATGTAGTTCACACCTCTTCCGTTTTCAAACTGCTCAAGACCAGCTACAGCAGGCTTACGAGGCTCAAAGCAGCCCAAGCCGCCTGCGATAACTACCACTTTTGATTCAATGATCGTCCCCATATTGGTTGTCAATACGAAATCGCCCTCTCCGCGTTTTTCCAGGCCTTCGATGCGCTCTCCCAGGGTATATCCCGGATGGAAAGGTTTCGCTTGCTCTACAAGGTTGTCAATGAGTTCCTGTGCCAATACGGTCGGGTAACCCGGGATATCGTAAATTGGTTTTTTTGGATAGATTTCTGACAATTGCCCCCCTACCTGAGGTAGGTAATCGATTAAATGACAACGCATTTTTAACAATCCAGCTTCAAATATTGCAAATAAACCTACGGGTCCGGCGCCAATAATGGCTATATCAGTAGAAATCATGTGTTTAAAATTTGTGCGAATTTACAAACTTTTGCTATTAATAACGATTCTATTTATAATTATCTATATAATCTGTAGAACTTCTGAAATGGAACTGAGCTGATATTTTGTTTATCTTTGTTTAAGAGATGACTAAGAACATATATTTTGCTTCTGATTTTCATTTGGGCTCTCCGGATTTTGAAAAGAGCCGTTTGCGTGAAGATCGTATTGTACGCTGGTTAAATTTTATTGAACCTACTTGTAGTGAGTTGTTTCTAATGGGAGACGTCTTTGATTTTTGGTTCGAATATAAGATGGTCGTTCCAAAAGGTTTTGTGAGGTTGCAGGGAAAGCTGGCCCAAATGAGTGATGCAGGGATCAAGATCTACTTCTTTAAAGGTAACCACGACATGTGGGTAAATGACTATTTCAAGAAGGAAATGGGCCTTACAATCATCAGTGATGAATTCGTAATGGAACGTGCCGGAAAGCAATTCTTTTTACACCATGGTGACGGTCTGGGACCAGGTGATCGCAAATATAAATTCTTGAGGAAGATTTTCAGAAATCCGCTTTGCCAATGGTTATTTGGATTGGTGCCACCTCAAATTGGTATCGGGATCGCTAATGCCTGGGCCAATCACAGCAGGGCAGCAAGTAAGGCTGAAGAAGTCTATATGGGACTGGAAAATGAATGGTTAGCTGTCTATGCTAAAGAGCAGTTGAAAAAACAGCACTATGATTATTTCATTTTTGGCCACCGTCACCTGCCATTGGATCTCGATCTTGGAAGTGGCAGCCGGTACATCAATACAGGCGAGTGGCTGAAATCTTATTCTTATGCCGAGTTTGACGGTAAGGAATTAAGTCTTAAGTATTTTGAAAAGGTTAATTAAAAAAGCAGTAATTTTGCTGCCCGTATAAAAAAAAACTGTGTTCAGTTTCTGAGAAAGATATGTTAGAAAAATTAGAAGCCATTAAGCTGCGTTGGGAAGATGTAGAGGAACAGTTAAGTAATCCTGACACCATGCAGGATATGAAGCGTTTTGCAGCTTTAAATAAAGAGTACAAAGATTTGGGCAAGATTGTAGATGAATATAAAATCTACAAAAATGTCATGAGTAATATCGAAGCCAATAAGGAAATCCTTAGTACAGAAAAGGATGCAGAAATGCGCGATATGGCTAAAGAAGAATTGGACCTGTTGCTGGTCCAGCAGGAAGAGCTTGAGGAGAAGGTCCGTTTGATGTTGATTCCTGTGGATCCCGAAGATGCTAAAAATGCGGTATTTGAGATCAGAGGAGGTACAGGTGGTGATGAAGCTGCCTTGTTTGCAGGGGACCTCTACCGGATGTACAGTCGATATTTCGAGCAAAAGGGTTGGAAAGTGGAGACTATTGATGTTACCGAAGGTACAGCAGGAGGTTATAAAGAGGTTATCCTTAAAGTAGAGGGAGAAGATGTCTATGGACAATTGAAATACGAATCTGGTGTCCACCGGGTGCAGCGTGTCCCTGATACAGAAACACAGGGGAGGGTACATACTTCAGCTGCATCTGTAGCAGTATTGCCTGAAGCTGAAGAAATTGACCTTTTCATTAATCCGGCTGATATCGAATTGCAGACTTCCAGGTCAGGTGGTGCAGGTGGTCAGAATGTAAACAAGGTGGAGACTAAAGTTCAATTGACGCACAAACCCTCCGGTATCGTAGTAGTCTGTCAAAAAGAGCGTTCGCAGCTCGGCAACAGGATCATCGCTATGGAGATGCTGCGTAGTAAATTATACGACATCGAACTTCAGAAAAAAAATGGAGATATTGCAGCAAGACGTAAGACTATGGTGTCTACAGGAGACCGTTCCGCGAAGATCAGGACGTATAACTATCCTCAGGGTAGGGTGACAGATCACCGCATCGGATTAACACTTTATAACTTAAATAACATCATGGATGGTGGAGTTCAGGAATTAATTGATGCATTGCAGTTTGCAGAAAACGCTGAGAAATTAAAAGAAGGCTCTGGTAATTAGTGTTTTGAGATTATTTTAAAATAAATAGTGTAAAATAAAATAAAGAGTCTATATTTGCATTCCCAAAGGAAACTAAGGGAAAAACGGACCGGTAGTTCAGCTGGTTAGAATGCCGCCCTGTCACGGCGGAGGTCGCGGGTTCGAGTCCCGTCCGGTCCGCAAAAAAGCCACTCAGTTCAGTGGCTTTTTTATTAAAGTAGAGGCCCCTACTTAAAAAGGCCATCCTTAAAGGAAACGGACCGGTAGTTCAGCTGGTTAGAATGCCGCCCTGTCACGGCGGAGGTCGCGGGTTCGAGTCCCGTCCGGTCCGCAGAAAGCCACTCAAACGAGTGGCTTTTTTTATTTCTATGTATTTCTTCCATTTACTAAATATGCGTTATGATGCATTTAAATGCTATTTTAACTTGTGCAAACGGTTGTGTTGTTTTTAATTCAATGTAAATCTGGCTTGATCTGGCTCTCAATGATCTTTGTAAATTAAAATATCATCAGGCGATAATATTTTATCAGTATTTCGGTCGAAATCCTCATTTTTAATTAAAATTACAGGAAATACTTCATCATCAGCTTAATGCGGAATTTTATAAGGTACTTAATCGCTAAACCAGCGCTAATTTCTTATCAACCGTTTGCGTAGACATATATTCGTCGGGTCAACCGCAATGTGGTAGTTTAGTTCTTAATAACTGAAACAAAACAACTAAACCATAAAAACCAAAACTATGACCATAACTTTTACTATTCCTTTTTTTTTAGGGACACTTCGCCGGATCTATCAGCGATAGTATTCTTAAAGTACAGTCATTTCCTTCATTTCAGAATTAGTGCTATAGCATTTTATCTAAAGCATTATCCACGACCCCTTGCGCATCAATCGCACTTGGGTCCGAATGTATACCATGCCTACGATTATTAAATAGTTTAACAGAGCTTCATCAACAATTAATTAATGCGAATGAAAATGATCCGAATTATTGCAGTGAGTATCTGCATCGTATGGTTGAATTCACTGAATTCTAACATACATGCCGCGACATTTAATGCTACTTTGAATTACAGTACATACCAGCAGCAGGATACCGGCGACACATCCAAAAAAAAGCTGGACACCATCGTAATGGCCGACCGTCGCAGCAAGGTAAAGGGGATTAAGGATTCCCTCCATGTCAGGCTTGCGGCATTAAATCCCAATATTTCCTTACAGCAGATGCTAAAAGGGAATATCGCAGGCTTATATGTTCAGGAAACGAGTGGGGAGCCAGGCACAGAGCAGAGTATGCTCATCCGTGGTTTGTCAGCCCCCTTGCTCAATAGCAACGACATCTATCAACTTCAACCTGTCGTCTACCTGAACGGAATTCCCCTCATCCAGGAGAGCGCATTTACTTTCGACATTCAAAAGTATGATTTCAACCGTATTGGTCCGGCAACGAATCTTCTCGCCGGCATTGACATCAGTAACGTCAACTCCATTGAAGTGATTAAAGATCCTGCGGCCCTGGCCGCACTTGGTCCAATTGCCTCCAATGGAGCGATCTGGATCACCACAAAAGCTGCCAAATCCGGTAACAGGGAACTGAGTGTCAATAGTTATTATGGAATGGTGGCGGCTGGTAACGTGCAGACTGTAAATGCTCAACATGAAAATCAGTTCAGAAAACCTTTTTATCAGAAATACGCTTCAGCAGCAGATTACCTGAACTATGTAGGCTATCTGAGGGATTCAACGAATACAGATTATTACGGACCTTCCAAATGGAATGATCTGTATTATAAAAGCACACCTATCTACTCCGTAGACCTGGGCCTTACGGGAGGCTCTGAACGTGCCAATTTCCGGTTCTTTGGCTCCGCGGCCAAAAATGCAGGGAATGCTGATCAGACCGCACTGGATAAATATGCAGCCTCTTTTCAGATTAATATGGCCCCATTCAGCTGGCTTACTGTCTCCAGTATGATGAATGCCAACAGACTGGACAGGACCAGAAATAAAAGTCTGCGCGACCGCTTCGCTGAAACGCGATACATTCCTGACCTGTACAATCCAATGGCGCCTAGTAAGGACATTTATCAGTTGTTCCTGAATGAGTATGACAAGTCCATCGATGACAACCGGACTACTTCAGCACAAGGCTATATCTCACTAAATGTCAAATTGAAGCCAATTGATTTTGTGTCGACATTTAATTTTGATTACAATCAGGGGATCAGAGATGCATTTTTTCCTACTACGCTGATGGCTGGAAACAACTATGTATCCAATTATTTTGGGTACAATCAACGGATGCTATGGAAGAACGCCCTGACTTATTCTAAGGATTTGGGGACAAGTCATGCCCTCAACTTCGAGTTGGGGCAATCCATCCAGGATGATCTCCACAGATACAATTACGCAAATGCCTACAATGGTCCGAATGATTTCATCAAGATCAATGTAGTGACAGCGACCTCTGGGGAAGACTACCTCAGACCGGTATCTTATTTGGTATACCGTTATACAGATAAGCTTCAGAGTAAGCTGATCTCCTTTTATGCTTCAGCCAAATACCGGTACAAAGATTTGCTGACTTTCTCTGCCTTAGTGAGGGAAGACGGGTCATCCACCGCTCAGCCGGGCAGCCGTTGGTTCATCGCCCCTGCTGTAAGTGCGGGCTGGAACCTGAAGAATCAATTTCTTTCAAATAGCAGCTTCCTCGACAAACTGAGTATGGAGGTTTCCTGGTCAAGATTAGGTAAGCCCTTTGGCGACGACCGTTTCGCTGCGGGACCTCAGTACCGTGTAGACCTGGGCTGGCAAATGGAACCCACTATACCTGGATATAACGGGGTAGCAGCATTATCGCGCCCTTATTCAGACGGTTGGGTTGGCTATGACATCAAATGGCCTTATACCGATCAGCTGAACATCGGGCTGGATGCCGCTTTTTTGGCCAATAAGCTGGAAGCATCACTTACTTTTTACCGTAAAGACGACAAAAGGATGATCCTGAACGTTCCTGTTCCTGCAGAGACCGGATTTGCCAGTAACTACAGCAGCGGAATGTCCATTAGGAATACGGGAATAGAGCTCGGTCTTCAGGGTAGTCCGCTTGGGAATGCCACATTCAACTGGCAATCGGGCCTTAACCTGGCCTTGAATAAAAACCAATTGACCGCATTGCCCGATGGGAGAGATGAACTCATTCTTGGCGATCGGTTATTCAAAGTCGGACAAGCTGCTGACCGCTTCTGGATCTACAACAACCAGGGGATTTACAACTCAGATTCCGAAGTACCGCTGAATCCTGCAAATAATCAACCGCTTAATTTCGAGGGGACAGCCTTAAAAGCTGGTGATCCAAAATGGCAGGATATCAACGGAGATTACCGAATTGATAATGAAGATAAGGTTCTTGCCGGCAACTCCATGCCTAAGTTAACAGGAGGATGGTCAAATGAGTTTCAATACCGAAATTTCAACCTGAACTTCACATTCTTCTTCGCCCTTGGACAGAAAGCGCTAATCCGGGTAGCTTCTTTACAATACGATTTTATCAACAGGGAATCGGCCAATGACATCAATTCGCTAAGAGAGGTGTTCTCCTGGCAGCAAAATCAGGATCAACTCAGCTATCCGGTCTATAATCCCTGGAGCAGTGTTGTTCCATATCGGTTGGAGCAAAGTCTTTTTCTTGAAAATGCTTCCTATGCCAAATTGCGGTCTGTTTCACTGGGTTATGACCTTGCCAAATCTGCACTGTTCAAATCAAAATCCAGTATAAAGAGGGCCTACCTCTATGTCACGGCCAATAACCTGCTCACCTTGACGTCATTCAGCGGCACAGATCCCGAGCTAATTAGTTACAACGGGATTTACTCAGGGTATGGCCTGGCTATTCCAAAGACTTATACACTCGGGATCAAAGTTGATTTATAGGCTTTAACAAGTATTAAATGATGAATAAGATGAAATCTTTTGAAAATAAAAATACTCGGTTCAGCAGATTGCTGTTCCTTTTGTTCGGCCTGGCCCTGTGCCTCACGGTGTCCTGCAAAAAAGCGTTGGACGTCCCCTCGAGCAGGTTGGCCAATGAAGATGGGCATTGGACCACCTTACAGGATACCAGGTCGGGCCTAATGGCTACCTACGGTTTGATGCGTGTGGCTATGGCTGAAAACAATGCACACTGGCTTTGGGGAGAATTGAGGAAAGGCGATTTCAATGCTTCCAGCAGATCGGACCTGAAATCCATAGTCAGCAGCGATTTGAACGCTTCTTATCCTTTACTCCAAAACATCACCAACTGGAGAAAATTTTATGCGGTCATCAACAGTGCCAGTTTATTGATTGAAAGGGCCTCAGAAGTCCTGAAGGCAGATGTACGTTACACTGAACCTAACTATAAAGTGGATGTGGCACAGGCGCGTGCATTAAGAGCTTTTGCTTATTTCTACATGGTGAGAATCTGGGGCGATGTACCCCTGATCACCTCCTCTCATGACGGTACATTTCAGATGAAACCCCGCACCGACCAGACGAAGGTATTGGCTTATGCCGAATCCGAACTGATCGCAGCAGCCAGGGACTTGCCCTATATTTATGGACAGGAAAATAACGAATTACTTCCAGGCCTGTATTATGGATACAATTCGGACCGTTGGAGAGGGGCTTTGTTTACCAAGATCTCCGCTTATGCCATACTGTCGCACATCGCGGCATGGCAGTCGCATTATATCGATGCCGCTGTCTATACCGACTTCATCATGACCAATTATTCGAAAGCAAATATTGGTTATACCACCACCACTGACCTTACTGCGGCAGACGGGATTTTCAATGGACAATCGGATGAACAGATCGTTTGTTTCGGTTTCAATGATGTATATGGAGAATCTACTGTCAATGGACATATTGAACAGCTTGTCCTTGCTGCTCCATTAATCGCAAGGCAAACACCGGACATTTACGTCTCTAAAGACAGCATCTCTGCAGCTTTTACTGACCTCAATGACCAGCGGTTTGGACTGGATACCCTTTCAGGCCTTCCGAGAACCAATTATTTTGTCAACTATAGCGGTGAAACGCCGGTCTTCAGCAAAATCAAAGTGCTGAGGGGAGGTTCTACCAATGGCAATTTTGCGATCTACAGCTCCAATCTATTGTTTACCCGTCTGGAGGAACTGGTGCTACTCAGGGCAGAGGCACTTGCAGTTCTGGGGCAGTCTATTGACGCAGCCACCTTATTGAACACCATCAGAAAGAACAGGGGACTGGGCTCATTCACCGAAGGACCGGGGAAAGACCTCATCAGGGAAATATTTGAAGAGCGCAGGAGAGAGCTCATGGGAGAGGGTTGGCGCTGGTATGACCTCATCCGCTACAACAAGATCAAGAAAACCGATCCCGCGTTCATGGCCCTGATCAATTCAAAAGGAATCTACTGGCCTATAGCCAAAGAAGTGCTGAATGCCAACACCACCCTGGTTCAAAATAGCTATTGGAAATAACAAAACATATAAAGATGAAAAGTAAAAATAGAACTGTCTTTTTCCTGTTGACGATACTCATCAGTACCCAGTTGTTTTCCTGTAAAAAAGGCGATTCTCCTTACTACAATTATGAGAATGAACTCAAGCAATTTGATGGAAATGCCCTGGATTACCTTAAAGCACAAAAAGGAATTTACGATTCCCTTCTGGTGGTGCTCAGCAGGCTCCCAAACCTGGAGGATTCTTTAAGAAAGGAGAAACTGACCCTCTTCGCTGTGACCAATAAAAGTTTTCAGACCTCGGTAGAAAACCTGAACGCAGTACGTAAAAGAACTAACAAAACCCCTTTGTACCTCGCAACTATGGACATCAAAGAACTGGATACCATGACCAGCAGGTACATCATCCGCGGACAATATACCAGCAAGGATTTTGAAAATTATACCGACGGCTTGTTGCTGAAAAGCATCGGTTACAATTACTCCATGCATGTGCTGTATTCGAAGGCAGATGCTTCGGGGCTCATTGGCGGCGGACCTACCGTGATCACTTTCAGCGATCCCAAGAACTCCATATTCATCAGGTACTGGCAGCGTACTCCTACCAATGCAGTAAACATCAGGACAAACAATGCCACCATTAATGTAGTGGCTCCCGGTCACGATTTCGGCTTCGGTGATTTTGTAACCAGGATTAACAATTAAGGCAAATGAAAATGAAGAATACATACTCCACCACATTACTTTGCATGCGCTTTGCAGCATTGTTGTTGATGATCGTCACTTCGGGTTGCGAGAAAAACCTTCCCGATGACCGGGAATCTCTCGGACTGGATACGCGTTTCACACAAACCGTCTATACCCCTGTACTGGGAAGGAATACCCTGTTTTCCAATAACTTTTTTGTAGGCAGTTCTTCCCTGCCACTCACTTTCAAAATCATCAATATGCGAACCAGGGAAGGCGCAGCTGCACCTGAACTGACCCAGAATACGCCTGTACAGATCTGGACACAGCCTTATCTGGGCGATGAAAAATCCATCGCTGAGATCGAAGCCAAAAGGAAATTCGAAAACCGTCCGCTTTTCGAAATCAGGGAGCATTCAGGACAGTTCCTGATGTGGTCGGCCGCGACGTCCAATGTGCTCAGGACACAGCCTGATTCAGGTTATGTTTTCGATGTAGAGGTTTCCAATTCCGGCGGGCGCAGGTATTTCCGGGACTTTAAATTGATGCCGCTGAAAGAGCGGGCATTTGAACCCTCTACCTTAAATCCCACCACCGGTCTGGCGCAATTTGTAGGGCTTTCACCTACCAATGTCAATAACATACGCGGCGCCAGGACGAGCAGGTTTTTGGGAACAGGTGATATCCAGGTATTGTTCAGGAAAATCGGTCCGGGCAAATCATTGAGTTTCAAGTTTGTGGATTCACTGTTCCAACCCATAGATCCGGCCAAATTCAACCTCACCAAATGGGATAAGCTGGTTCATGGCTTCAATATGGTAAAAACCACAGAATCTGTGAAATACGACCTCGCTTATCCGGTTCCCTTGATTGCCTACCGAACCGATTATACCAATACTGCCGGAGATAAGGCGCGTGTGGTATTCCGGTACGAGCGACAAGGCTTTGGCAACATCAGAGAGGAAGCGAACCTCAATCTGGAGTTCTCCATTTTTGAACAGGGCGAATGGGAGATCATATGCTGGTTCAAGAATGAGCCACCAAAATTTATTAATGATTAATAATGTATAGAATTTCTGATATGAGACATACGGTTACAATATTTTCCTTATTCCTGCTTCTGGGATTTGCCGGTCAGGCCCTGGCCCAAAAGAAGGTGGTCGTCAAGGGGACGGTGACGGACAAGGCAGTAAACAGGCCCATTCCGGGAGTGGTTGTCTTATCTGGCAAGCCATTGGTCACTATAGGACAAACCAATTCCGAAGGGATGTTTGCGGTCACAGTAGACGAGGGCGCAGAGTTAAGTTTTAAATATATAGGGTATAAGACCATCAGCAGGAAAGTTGGGGGAAACCCGGTGATGAACATCACTATGGAAGAAGAGATCAATGCCCTGAAAGAAACTGTCATTATAGGCTATAGTAAAAAAACCAAAGAGGTTTCTACTGGATCCAGCGTGGTCATTACAGCTAAAGACATACAGGATGCGCCTGTGGCGAATGTGATGGAGCTGATCCAGGGTAAAGTAGCTGGTCTCAATGTGCAGAACAACAATGGAACACCAGGCATGCGCGGCTCCATCAACATCAGGGGGATTTCCAATGTCAACATTACCGGTTCCGGCGATCAGGCATTTCTCACGCCGACTTCCCCATTATTTGTTGTGGACGGTATCCCTATTGACGATAATGCCGATTACTCCTATGGTTTTGAGCAGGCCGGCCCGGGCCTGAGCCCGATTTCCCTGATCCCAACAGAAGATATCCAACAGATTGAGATCCTAAAAGATGCCCAGGCAACTTCATTATACGGCTCCCGGGGTGCCTATGGAGTAATCCTGATCACCACCAAAAGAGGAAATTCCAAAGTACCGATCATCAAATACATCGGCAACTTCACCTTCGATACCCCGCCTTCATTACGTACCGTGATCGGAGGTAAGGGCGAAAGGCTGATGCGTATCGATCAGATCATGCAGAACGATACCAATTACTACCATGCACTAAATACGGTCAACAGTACTGCTTTCCTTGCGGATAGTCTCAATGCCTATTATAACAATTCTACAAACTGGCAGGACCAATACTTCAGAAGCACCTTCAACCAAACACATAATGTGGACATCTCCGGAGGAGAACAACGCTTCAATTATAAGGTCAACACAGGCTATTACAGTAAGAAAGGGATTGTAGAAAATACGGACTACACCCGTTATAGCCTGAATATGAACAGCCAGTACCAGCCCAATGACCGCTTCAAATTACTGGCTACAGTATCCAATAGTTTCGGAAAAAACAGTGCAGGAGGTGGAAATAGCTTAACCCAGACAGGGGTCGGTACCAGTGGGGCTTCTTCTTCCTTATTGCCCGCACCTTCCCTGTTTACAGCTACCAATTCCTTGTTAAGTACCCTCAATACCCTCAATGACAGCAAGACGATCAACATCATCACCAGTCTGGATATTGAATACGAGTTCATAAAAGGGCTGAGGGCATCCACTTCCCTCAGCTACAATTACCTAACGGCTACTACCGACCGTTTCAAGCCGGGAGCGCTCAATAATAACTTCAATGAAATCTATAAGTATTATGATAGAAAAAATACCCTCTACAACAGGACCAGGATCGGTTATGTAAAACAGATCGGGGAGCAGCATAATTTTAGTGCTTCCGTATTTAGTGAGATCAATGCTACCAATTTCAGGGCCGATGCAATCCTGCAGAACAGCAGCCCCAACGATCAGGTGCAGGGACCATTGGGTTACGATTGGTACAATTCAAGAGGAGGTACCTTAAATAACCTCAGTGACCTCCGTACAGTTTCCCTGGCTGGGGCATTTTCCTATAATTATGCCCAGAAGTATGTCCTGGACCTCACCTATCGTGTAGATGGATCATCCACCAAAGGTCCGGACGGCGGTTACTCTAAAAACCCTTCTATCGGTTTACGCTGGAATTTCAATAAGGAAGGATTCATGCAAAGCTTCAACTGGTTGGACTATAGTTCACTTCGGGTTTCTTATGGAAAGAATATCGTGCCCACCGGAACAGTGTATGATGTCTTCGGACGTTATGTCGCCGGGGGCAATTACAACCAGAATCCTACCGTCAGCCTCGACCTCAGTACCATTCCAAACACCGGGCTGACGCCGACTACCACCACGCAATACAATGCGGGCTTCGAGGCAGGTTTCTTCAATTCCAGGTTGAGTCTGGTATTTGATACCTATTACAAGCAGGTCGACAATATGCTGCGTACCAAAGATATCGCCAACATTAACGCCTTTGCCCAGGTAAAGACAAACGAAATGAGTGTGGTAAACTACGGCTATGAGCTGACCATCAACACGAGACCCTTATCCAGCACCAGTAAACTGAGATGGGATTTTAGCGTAAATGGCGCCTACAATAAAGATGTGATGGCCCACCTTCCCGATGGCGTCAGCCAGATCCTCGTTGCGGGAGGCAATACCGATCAGGCAATCCTCTACCGCCTGGGCAAGAACAGCCTCTCTAATGTATTGCTGAATACCAAAGGAGTCTACGCTTCTAACACAGAAGTCCCTGTAGATCCATTAACCGGACTAAGGTACCGTACCGGAGGGAATGTTGGCGATCAGACTTATTTCAGGGCAGGGGATCCAAGGTGGACCGACCTCAACGGAGATTATATCCTGGATGCCAATGATTATGTCGTAGTGGGAAATTCCCAGCCGCTCATCACAGGCGGGGTCACTTCCTATATGCAGTATAACAATTTCTCCTTAAGTGTTACGGGTTCGTACACCCTCATCAGGGATATCCTGAACAATGCCCTGGCCTCCAGGTTCCAGAATTTCCAGGATCCGGTAAGCCTGAGTGGATTGGTACCCATCGAGCAGTACAACTACTGGAAGAGTAGTGGGGACAATGCAACTTATCCCAATCCCTACGACTATACCCGTTACAGTCAGTACAGACCTTTCCGCTACGACCAGACCCTGTTCCAGGAGGACGGCTCCTATTTCAAAATCGGACAGGTCACCCTGTCTTACAACCTGAAAAAAGAACTGATCAAGAAATGGGGGATCTCATCATTAAGGGTGTATGGCACAGCGTATAATGTGTATACGTTCAGCAACTATTCAGGCCCCAACCCGGAAAGTGTGACTGATCTGGGCAGGGATACCTCAGGGGGCTATCCCAATCCACGCTCATACATTCTGGGTTTAAATGTTCAATTCTAAAATAGATTTTATGAAACGACTGATATATACATTGCTGATGACCATCCTAGGAATGGCCACATTTACCGGATGTAAGAAATTCTTAAATGTCACCCCGATAGACAACCTTTCAGGAAACAATTACTGGCAGACCCAAAAAGATGTCGAAGCTTTTACCGCCGGGATATACAATCAATTTAGGGAGAATACCCTTTCCTCAGCCTATTTTCCTGCTACCGGAGATCTGCGCTGCAGTCCCGCAGTAGAAACACCGGGGCTGGGTCGGTCTTACATCACCCGGATCGTTACCAACGACATCCGTAACTTGCTCAGCACTGGTGGTTATTACGAAAACCTGTTCAATTATCAGGGTCTTACCAAATGGGATGGCTGGTATAAAATGATCCAGGCAGCCAATGTATTGTATGTGCAGGCTTACAATGTGCCGGTGCTTTCCGATTCCGAAAAAAAGAAGTACCGGGCAGAAGCCGTATTCCTTCGAAACCTGGCCTATTTCTTTATGGTGCGTCAATTCGGGGATGTAGCGTATTATACCAATGCCTATAACCAGACCGCCCTGCCCAGAATGAAGATGGTACAGGTGCTGAACAACTGCATGGCTGATCTCAAAATCGTGAAAAACGACTTACCCTGGACCTATGAAGATCCTTCCATCGTGGGAATCCGTGCCATGCGTGGTAGTGCCATTGCCTTGCTCATGCACATGAATATGTGGGCAGCTGGATTTGACGAAGCCAATAAAATGAAATACTATACCGATGTGGATCAATTGGGTGCGGAGATCATGGGCAATAACAGCTATGCCCTGCTGCCCATCTCCAGGACCAAGGAAATTTTCAAAGGACGTACAAAAGAAAGTTTGTTTGAAGTACTGAGGAGCCTCAATTATGGAGAATACTCCAATGGGGCTTACCTGTACAATACTTTCACGGACATGGTCCTGCATTATCCACATAAACCGGTGCAGTCCATTACCAAGAGCTACATCTATTACAATTCGAAGTTCATCTCAACCCTTTATCCTACAGGTGTTCCTGATAAGCGCGCAGAATATTGGTTTGATCCTCTGACCTTATATGCTACAGACGGAAAATGGGAGCTCCTCAAATTTGTCAATATTTTCGCAGCCGAAGGTGAAGACGTACTGCCTGATGACGACCTGATCGTATTCCGTTTGGCAGATGCCATCCTGCTGCGTGCAGAAGCACAGGCCGAACTGGGTGACGAGGCTGGGGCCAGAACCACCGTAAACCTGGTCCGCGCAAGGGCCGAGGCAGACCCGATCACCGAATCCGGAAAGGACCTGAGGGACGCCATCTACTATGAGCGCTGCCGCGAACTGATGGGTGAGGGACATTATTATTACGATCTGGTCCGTACCAAAAAGGTGCTTGACCGCGAGTACTGCTTCCAGCCGATTTCTGTGGAAGCTTTCAAAGCCGGCGCATGGGCCTGGCCTATCGATGTTGCGGCCCTTACCAACAACCCTTACATGACCTTGAATGATTATTGGAAATAATATAAACAACAGATCTATGTTTAAGAATTTGAAAAGTACCATCCTCGCTATATTGCTTTCGGTTTGCCTGTTTTCTGCATGTTCCAAGAAAGATTACTTTGTAGACACAGGTTTGCACGACCCCAATTACAATGGCACCATCCTGCAGTACCTCAATGCCAAGCCGATGCTGTTTGACAGCCTCGTAAGGGTGATCAACGTAGCTGGCATGAACGATGTCTTTGCCAAAGAAAACATTACCTTTTTTGCACCGGCAAGCTCCTGTATCCACAGGGCCATCAAAAATCTCAATGCCAACCTGAGGTCCAATGGAAAAGATACCGTCTCCAAACTGGAGCAAATCAAACCGGAAGTCTGGAAGGAAACTTTAGCGCAGTACATTTTTAAAGGGAGCTACCGTCTTAAAGACATCCCGCAGATCGATACTGCAGCCCTGAATGCATTTCCAGGACAGGGTTACACTTCCTATGGGGGCAGATCGATGAACCTTGGGGTGTTTTACAATGATGCCAGCGGTGTGAAATATGTCGGCTACAGGCAGTTGATCCTTTCGTTCATCCCTGATTTTTCCAATCCGAAAGTGGGACTCATCAATACTCCGGTAGCGACATCCGATATCCAGCCGACCAACGGGGTGCTGCATGTGCTGCGCTACCAGGGACATTCTTTTGGTTTTGAAAGCAGCCGGTTCATTACTGCGGCCATTTCAGCAGGGATAGCGAAAGCTGGGGAATAAAGGTTCAGGTATTCACATAGATATTTAAATGAAGATCATGATTTCGATAAATAGAATAAAAAAGAGAAAATACACCTTTGGAACCAGCCTTTTGATCCTGCTGACCCTAAGCCTCTCTTGTAAAAAACAGGTCATACAGGAAGACCCCTACAAAGGAGGGAAGGAATCATTGGGTGTGAAATTTACCTCCGATGAACCTGATCCGGCCAGCGGATCACCGGGAAATGAGGTGACCTTCAAAATTAACGGATTGGCAAAATACAAGGGCGATTTTGAATTTCTGATCAATGAAACCAAAGCCCAGGTGCTGGGCTCCACAGACAGTACCCTGACTGTTAAGGTGCCAGAGAACGCCAGTACCGGAGGCACAACTCTGCTGCTCGACGGACAATCTTTCTTTGGTCCTAAGTTTACCGTAGAGGGTAAAGTGACCATAGATGCTTCTTTTAAAGCGGTAAACGGCACCAATGGGGCAATCAACGATATATTGGCTACACCGGACGGCAATTACATGTTGGTTGGCGGTTTTACCAATTTCGAAAGTCAGGCCCCGGCAATACCGGTAAACCGGATTGTCATGATCGCAAGCGATGGTTCCTTTCAAAGCTCCCTGAGCGCGAAAGAAGGAGCCGATGGTACCCTGCAGTCGATTCATCGGCTGAACAGCGGAAAGTACCTGGTGTCCGGGGGCTTTAGCAGTTTCAATAAACGTAAAGGCATTAACGGTCTTACGCGCCTCAATTCCAACGGATCTCTGGACACTGCAATTGTAGAACTTATCAATATCAGGCCTGAAAATCCATTGATGGGCCTGGATACTGTAGCGGCATTCAATGGCGGGGTATATGGTTCGGTAGCGAAAAGCTTTGTGAAGGATGGGAAAACTACCCTGCTGGGCAATTTCAATAATTATGTGAGCTACTATTACTACCGCTCTACAAGAGATCTTAAAGTTCCTGACGTGACGAAAATGGCACAGTTGGTCAGACTCAAGGAAGACGGTAGTATGGACTCAACCTTTAATTTTAACGAGGTTACCAAAACCAGTTATGCCGGAGGCAATGGTGCGATCAATGGTGCATTTATGCAGGCAGATGGAAAGATCGTCGCAGTAGGAAGTTTCACTACTTTTCATGGTGTTAGTGCCAATTACATTGTACGCATCAATCTCGATGGGACAGTAGACCCAGGTTTTGCTACTGGTACAGGAGCAGATGGCGCGATTACCAGTATCAGCTACAACACCATCACCGGCAAAATCCTGCTGGCCGGCAGCTTCAAAAATTTCAATGGCAAGGCCAGGAGTGGGGTCGTGATGCTCAATACCAATGGTTCGGTAGACGATACTTTCCAGTTTCCTCAGGTTCTGGGCGGAATACCCAATTATGCCAGTCAGCTCAACAATGGGAAGGTGCTGGTTTCCGGCGGCTTCAATAGCTATAACGGGGTAATCCGACAAGGTTTCATGATCCTGAACCAGGATGGCACGCTGGCACAGGGCTACAACAATACCGGTGCTTTTCAGGGTAGGGTCCTGAAGGTGCTGGAGACGACTTCAGCCCTGGGTAATCCGGCAGTAATCCTTGTTGGCGATTTCAACAAATTCGACAACAGGAAGGTCGGCAATATTGTGCGTGTAGAAATCAGGCAATAAAGGCAGCAATTTTAAACCTAAGACATGAAGAAAATGAATACACATAAATTAGTTTCTGCAGCGGTGATCACGCTTTTAGTTTTGGTCGGCTCGGCTTGTAACAAGGACTTTGAAAACCGACTGAAGCCTTCCACAACTAATGACACCCTTGGGATCAGCACCAAATCGCGTAAAGTACTGTATATCATCGTAGATGGTATCCGGGGTAAGGCCATCCGGTCCATCAATGCACCCAACATCAGCAAAATAGCAAGAAATGCCATTTATGCCTATGATGCTTTGTCGGATTTCAACAGCAACACGATGACCAATGCTGGTGCATGGACGAGTATGATGACCGGGGTAACCAAAGACAAACACAATGTGACTACGGAAAATTTTACCGGAAATGCCATTTCCAGTTACCCAAGTTTGTTTACGCGGTTTAAACAGACCGATCCCAATATCCGAACGGCTTCTTTTGCCGCATCTGCGGCATTCAATGCCAACCTGGGTAATGATGCCACAATTCGTCAAACTTTTGAAAACAATGACCTCTCCGTAAAGAACGCGGTAAAAGAGGAACTGAAGCGGGGAGATGCAACCCTCGTTGTGGCTCAGTTCCATAGTGCAGAAGCTGCGGGTCAGGCAGGTGACTACCTGGAAACTTCGCCGGCTTATGCCAATGCGATCCTGCAACTGGACAATTATATCGGGGAGCTCATGACTGCACTCAGCAGCAGAACTACCTTTTCCAATGAAAACTGGCTAGTGGTGATTGCCTCCAATAAAGGGGGGATAATTCCTCCTGATCCTGCTGTGGTCGACCTCACCAGCTATGGCGATGCAACCAGGAATAATTTCATCGTGTTCTATAACCCACGCTTCAGCACACTGTTCCTGCCTAAGCCGGATTCTGAAAAGATTCCTTATAACAGCAACAGTGTCAATTTTACCTTCACCTCTTCTACACGTCCTACAGCGATCATCCAGAATGTGAATTCCTATAATTTCGGGGCCAATGGCAATTATACCATCGAGTTTCTCATTAAGAGTAAGGCGGGAAGCTACATCTACCCAACCTTCCTATCGAAACGGGTCACCAGTTTCACAGGCGCAGGCTGGAACATGTTCCTGGAAGGGGATAAATGGACCCTCAACTCTTCTGTAGCCAGTCAGGCCCAGGGTGGTGTGGTCAGCGACGGCAAGTGGCATAAACTAAGTGCGGTCTTCGATGGCACCAATAAAAAGGTCAGGGTATATACCGATGGTGTCATGAATACCGAACGCGATATGAATTCCAATAACATGAATACCTCGGTGCCTTTCAAAGTAGGCTACAACGCCGGAGATGGCAATGAGTCTGCAGACATCATGATCAACAGCTTGCAGATTTACAATGTGGCACTCAGTTCCACTCAGATTGCCAATTATGCCTGTAAAACTATTGTAGCAGAAAGCAATCCTAATTACGCAAGGCTCATCGGTTACTGGCCAATGAACGAGGGCGTGGGTACCGTATTGAAGGAAAAAACCGGTAGAGGAGCCGATCTGTTGACCGGTAGCAATGCCCAATGGCAAAGCTTCAATGATGTGAGCCCGGCACTTTGCCCTGAAATCAGCGATGCTTTTTTCAAAATGGTACCCAACAACATCGATATCCCCTTTGAGATTTACCATTGGATGGGAATTTCCATACCTACCCAATGGGCATTGGACGGCAAGGCATGGAACCCTATTTATTCAGACATTAAACCATAAAGCTTATGAAGAAGATGATTTTTTCTAACAAAATATCCATTGTGCTGCTTTTCTTCAGCCTGGCTTCCTGTAAAAAATATGGCTACGATTTTGAAGATGGCTTCAATAAACCCAGTACTGCAGGGAACGAATTTACCGGAGATACCTCGATGTCTAAGGTCGACCGTTCCATGTACTCCAGGGCCAGGATTTTCCCTGGTCTGGTAGAAGCTGCGGAGCCCCGGATCAAAGATGCGAAATTTGTACTCGACCTGAATTTTTCCAGTTCAGATGCCAAGATCCTGCGCATTCAGGTGGCACCGGAACCCCAGTTCAGCACAGGGTATTATGCCCCTGCTGGTGAATTGGTGAAGATCGTAGTGCCGGCAGGTGTGAATGGATTAAGTGTACAGGTGGGCGGGCATACTGATAACCTGACAGGACAGCTGAACCTGAAGCGCGATCCGTTGATTTTTACCATGAAACAACTCTATCCCGGCGACAATTTTGTACGTAATCCCTATGGCGGGACCATTTATATCCGCGCTGCTTTTGCAATTGCACAGCCGGTAGAGTTTAGCATCACCGGAGCGGTTAAGTCTCCTGATTTTGTACTTGGCGAAAGCAATGATGCCACCTGGATTGAACAGGTAAAGGCTTCCACAGTGCCATGGCTGGAAATGCGTACCAAAAGGGTCATCTTTCTGATCCCAAGGGATTTCCTGATCAAGAATTTCAATTCTTCAAAGCCCATCACCAACCCAACTGCACTCATGACCGCCTGGAACAATGTATTTGAACTGGATTTCAACGGCTGGATGGGGCTTTCAGACCAGTCGGCGGATGTCCGCGACAGGAGCCCGCAAGGGCCATGGCGGGAAGTGCTGGATATCCAGCCTTCAGTAGGTTATGGGCATAGCGGCTTTCCAACGGTAGCTACTATGGACGATGAGTGGTTCGACAGTGTGGTGAACCTCGATCAATTGCGCAATGGCGCCAATTGGGGTACGTACCATGAGTTTGGTCACAATTGCCAGCAGGTAACTACCTGGAGCTGGAGCACACTGGGGGAAACGACCAACAACCTGTTCAGTTTTAAAGTGGCGAACCGTACTGGCGCAAACTTCTCCATCCAGCATGGCGATGATTGGGTCGTTCCCGCCCTCAATTATGCGGCGGCAGTAAGCGGTACCAAGAATTTTGATGTCGATGCAGCCATCAATGATCCCTTCATGCGGATCATTCCTTTCCTGCAGATCTTTGAAAAATACGGCTACGGCGCCATGCCTTACCTGTATACCGCTGCCAGACATGCCCAGCGCTTGTCCAATTCCGACCAGGATAAACATGATTTTGTTTACGAGCGCTTTTCTGAATATGCCAGGGTAGACCTGAAGCCCTTCTTTGAGGCCTGGGGCATTGCCTTGTCTTCCCAGTCGAAAATCAAGATTGCAGCTCAGTTCCCTTTGTTGACCAAACAGATCTGGACCTATAACCCAATGACCAAAACAGGTGGTACCGCTGATATTACTTACAAAACGACCATTACGGTCAATTCCGAAGAGCTGGTAGGTGAGGGCGCTACCAACGGCCGCGCAACTGCATTGCTGGATGGAAGTACATCTACCTTCTGGCATTCGGAATGGTATGCTAAAACGGCGACTTATCCTTATACGTTCATGGTCAATGCAGGTGCCGCTATCCCGGTCAAAGGAATCTTCTTTGTGCCGCGCAACAGTACGGCCCAGCGACCTAAAACTGCGGAGATCTATTACAGTACAGACAATGTGAGCTATACACTGATCGGAACGACCCAGATCACCAATGCCTTTGCGCGGTACAACTATAATTTCCCATCAACGGTGACTGCACGGTATTTCAAGGTGATCCTTAAAGACGCCTGGACAAATACACCGAATGCGGCTTTATCAGAAATGGACCTGATCAAATAATTGGTATTAAGCACTAAAAAGACGATAATGATACAGTATAAAAATAGACATACCTTAAGATTCTGTGCAGTTGCATTGCTTTTCGGCGCGCTCTCTACCGCCTGTAAGAAGTATGAAAATCCGGCACAGATCTTCGAGGAATATGGAGAAATTACGCAGAAGGCAGAGCGGAAGGTCTTACTCATTAGTATAGACGGGGCTACCGGGGCAGAGGTAAAAAAGGTCAACCCTGCCACCATCGCCGAGATGCTGAAGAACAGTAAATATACTTTTAACGGTGTGAGTGACATCAGGACAAATAATGGTTCTACCTGGGCCAGTATGCTTTCAGGCGTCAGTTCTGCCAAACACGAGATTGCAAATGAACAATTTGTGCGGGAAAATACCGGAGATGAGCATGGAGCCATTACCAATTACCCCACTTTTCTTTCCAGGATACTGGATGTACGGCCGGAATATAAGTCGGTAAGCATTACTACGAATTCAGAATTGCACCGCTTTCTGATCCATGCCGATCACCGCATGTTACTTGCAAATGATGCACTCGTGCGCGACTCTGCAGTTAAAACCCTGGAAGCGGAAAATGCCAATGTGTTTGTCGTAAATTTCAGGGATGTGCTTACGGCAGGTACCACCTTTGGTTTCTCTGCAGATATTCCGGAGTATAAGGCAGCCATTCAGAAAACAGATACTTATATCGCAGAGTTGATGGCAGCACTGAAAAAGCGTAAGAATTATGCAAAGGAGGAATGGCTGGTGATCGTCAATTCCAATCATGGTGGAACGGGAAAAGTGTACGGTGGAAATACAGCACAGGAAAGAAACATTTTCAGCATATTCTACAATCCAAATTTCAAGGCACTGGAAATGGATGTGAAACCCTTCTATGGTGTCAGGCTCTATGGAAAAGGCGATGATGCAGCAATCGTGGCTGCCGGAGGGGTAGTCAAGGCGAATGCCCCGGATCCTTCTGGCCTGTACAACCCCGGCAACGGATCAATGACAGTAGAGGCCAAAGTGCTTTTCAATAAGAATGCAGCAGGTAACTATACTTATAATGTGCCCCCTTTCCTGAGCAAGACTGCCAACCGTTCGGGCAGTACAGCGGGCTGGTCCTTCTTTAGAAATGGCACGGGAATTACCTTTTACGTAGCCAATGGTGTAACCAATGTGCAACCATTTGTTGGTGGCGTAGGTATCGATGGAAGGTGGCATACCATTGCCGCTACCATTGCAAGAGCAGGTAGCGAATATAGGATCAACGTATTTGTAGATGGGATAAAAGCCACGACAGAGACGACCATAGCCGACGCCGCTACCAGTCTGGTAACTTCTCCTGCAGACCTGGTTATGGGTTACCACCCTACGGTTTTTTCAGGTGGCTATATTGACATGTACATGGCGGATGTGAAGATCTGGAACCGTGTATTGCCGGACGCGGCCTTAAAAAGCAACATCAGCATAGCAGACGTTCCCACGACAGACCCTTATTATACTAACCTGGTTGGGTATTGGCCAGCCAATGATGGCGGATCTAACTTGTTTCGGAATAAAGCAACGGTGGCCAATGCCCCTAATTTCAACATTAGCGGTAATTACAGGTGGGACTTGCTTGCTTCAGCCATCCCGGATAGTTATGCGCCCTCCAACCCTGATTTCGTTTTGCTGCAGAACATCGACGTGGCAACCCAGCTCTACTATTGGTTAAGGGTTCCTGTGAAGAGCGACTGGGGACTAGATGCGGAAGCCTGGCTTTCTGCTTTTGAAAGGGAGTTTATCAAATAGGAGTTATCCATTAATTAAAAGAAAATGAAAAAATACAGACTCTATTTATACCTGTTGGTGGCTGTGCTGCCCATGGCTTCCTGTAAGAAAAATTCTGTTCCGGCCGAAATCATTCCTGAAGTGATTGCCCCGGTAGTTGTCGAAGATCCTAATTACCTGACCGTAGCGAATACAATAGAAGTTTCCGCAGTATTGGAAGGGGCTAAGTTTGTCTGGCAAAATGAAGCTAAGAAAGCCGTTAGCATCAAAATCCGATATGCAGAAGATGGGATCAGCAAGGAACAAACGATCGAGAACAACCTGGACGTTGCAGGGACTGTCACTGTACCGATTTCGTCCCTGACGAATTTTACGTTGCTGGTTTCCAATACCAATGGGAAAGCAACGGCAACCAAATTAATGGGGATTCTTCCAATCCTGAAACCCGAATCTAAATTGTCGAAATCTGGCTGGTCAGCTACGGCATCGAGTGAGATCAACGATCCGGATGAGGAACTGAACGGGGCCAATAACATCGTCGACGCAGTAACGGTAAAAAGCATCACCTCGCCTTCCAGCCCTTCGTTCTGGCAGTCAGATTATTACCTGGATCCTATTTATCCTTACCCGCACTGGCTTCTTGTAGATATGAAGAAAGCTTCGAAGATCACTAAGGTCGGTCTGAACGCACATGTGGATGCCAATCAGGGTTTCAATAGCTTCAAGATCGAAGGAAGCGTAGATGGAGCTGTTTTTGCAGATATAGGCAACGGTGTGAAAACTTTCAATCCTGCCCTGCTGACAGAGCAAAATTATACTGTCAGCACACCAGTCTCTATCAGGTATGTGAAGATTACCCTGCTAACCGGCTCACCTTATCCATGCCTGGCTAATTTCGAAGCCTATGCGAGACAATAAGCTACTCGTATCTTCTATCCCTTTGAATGGCTCAAGGATGAGTCTTAGCTAATTCCGCGCTGAATAAGGATTAGATTCAAACTGAATCCACCTTTTTTATGAAAAAAGGTGGACTCAACGTGGACTCATGGTGGACTCACTGTGCATTCAACCGGAATTCATATAAAAGAGAAGCCATCTGCGGGCAGATGGCTTCAACATGAAATTTAGGTTTATAATTAAATTTTGAGATCAGTCTAACTAAACAGTTCCTGCAGGTCTCTGTCGGCCGTGGGGATCTTTTTCAGGAAGTCGTCGAACCCGGCATTCTCCTGTGAACTGTACATACCGTATGCATCTAAGATATAGCCAATTTGACCTTCTTTATCTTCCAGAATGTATAGTACAGAATTATCTCCGGGATCAGAGTCGCCCTCAAAACGATAGGTTTTGATGATGCTGAGATCCTCAGGTCTGTAAATCTTGTTGACACCAACGCCCTGCATTTTGCCATGGTCGGTCATCTTTATTTCGTTGTCTAAGCCTTTAAGCCTTAACTTCTCTAAGATCTGGCTTAACGTATTCATTTCTACCGGATGTTCCATAACAGTTCTAATTTTGTTCTAATAAAACAACAGGCTACTGAAATGGTTTGGTTTATTTCTTTGACGGGCATAAAAAAGGCTTCCCGAACGCTCGGGAAGCCTTTTTATTATTTTGATAAATGTTACTTACAATCCAAAAGCAGCTTTCACCTGATCTACAAAGTCTAATTTCTCCCAGGTAAACAATTCAACAGTCACTGTTTTCTCTTCGCCGTTTGGCGTTCTAAAAGTCTTCGTTACTGTTTCTGCTTTACGGCCCATATGTCCATAAGCAGCAGTTTCGCTATAGATTGGGTTTCTAAGTTTCAGCCGTTGCTCAATGAAGTATGGACGCATGTCAAAAAGACCTTCTACGATTTTGGCAATCTCTCCGTCCGTTTTGTTCACTTTACCGGTACCATAGGTGTTGATGTAAATACCCATAGGTTTGGCTACACCGATGGCATAACTCACCTGAACCAGGATTTCGTCGGCTACGCCGGCTGCTACCAGGTTTTTTGCAATGTGGCGGGTTGCATAAGCTGCACTTCTGTCCACTTTACTTGGATCTTTTCCGGAGAAAGCACCACCACCGTGTGCACCTTTGCCGCCATAGGTATCAACGATGATCTTACGGCCCGTTAAACCGGTGTCACCATGAGGGCCGCCGATCACGAATTTGCCGGTCGGGTTAATGTGGTATTCTATTTTATCGTTGAATAAGTGCGCGTACTGTGGGTATTTGGCGATGATACGTGGGATCAGGATGTCTACCAGGTCTTTTTTAATCTTGGCCAGCATTGTTGTTTCCTCATCGAAATCATCGTGTTGTGTAGAGATTACAATGGCGTCGATGCGTACCGGCTTGTTGTTGTCATCGTACTCCAGTGTCACTTGAGATTTGGCATCGGGACGCAGGTAAGTGATCTCTGTATTTTCGCGTCTGAGCACAGCAAGTTCCTGCAGCAATTTGTGTGAAAGGTCCAGGGCCAGCGGCATATAGTCCTGGGTCTCGTTGGTAGCATAACCAAACATCATACCCTGATCACCGGCACCCTGCTCTTCTTTATTGCTGCGGTCTACACCCTGGTTGATATCCTGAGATTGTTCGTGGATGGCCGAAAGGATACCGCATGAATTGGCTTCAAACATGTATTCACTTTTGGTATAGCCGATCTTTTTGATCACATCACGTGCAATCTGCTGTACGTCCAGATAAGTTTTAGACTTCACTTCTCCCGCAAGGATTACCTGGCCGGTAGTAACTAACGTTTCGCAGGCAACTTTGGATTCTGCATCAAAAGCCAGGAAGTTGTCAATAAGTGCGTCTGAAATTTGATCGGCAATTTTATCTGGGTGACCTTCAGAAACTGATTCGGATGTAAATAAATACGACATTCTAAATAATTAAATTTTTAATTAAACAATTACCTAAATGGAATCAGACCCTGCTAGACAGGCGGTAAAATGAAGTGTAGATCGGTTAGCACTTTTTTTTACGTGGTTGCAATCCCGCTATTTTTAAGATAGCATCGCAAATCAGTCCACTTTGATGCGCCAAAATTACACTATATATTTAAATAGTCAAAAAATATCAATTATTTTGTACCGTCATTAAAGAAAGGCCCCTTGTCAAAATCGAACATTCTATTCATTATCAATCCCATTTCAGGTGGGAAGGATAAGTTAAAGATTCCTGCATTGATCGATGCACATCTCGACCGGGAGAAATTTAACCCAAACTTCAGTTTTACGGAATATGTGGGACATGCCTCCGAGATTGCAGAAGAGGCGGCCAATAAGAATTTTGATGTGATTGTAGCAGTAGGGGGGGATGGCACCATCAATGAAGTAGCGGCCAAGGTCATGCAATACGACAAGATATTGGGCATCATACCTTTTGGATCTGGAAATGGACTGGCGCGTTACATGAAGATCCCGCTTAAGCCGGTTCAGGCGATTCAGCTGATCAATGAGGGTAAGGCCGGTTTGATCGATACGGGAAGGTTCAACGGGAAAGCGTTCTTCAATATGGCAGGTATGGGCTTTGATGCCCACATCAGTTCTGTTTTTGCGGGAAATAAGTCCAGGGGCCTGAGTGGCTATCTGAAGCTGGGGTTCCGGGAGGTACTCAGTTACCGGCCTCAGACTTACCGGCTGATCATCGACGGAAAGGAATATATCCGTGAGGCCGTGGTGCTGAGTATCGCCAACTCTTCGCAATACGGCAATAATGCGCATATTGCAGCAGGGGCTTCCGTCACAGACGGTCTGCTGGATGTCTGTGTCATCCCGCAGTTTCCCCTATATAAATTACCTGTACTGGCCTATGAGATGCTGAATGCCAAAACTGACCAGTCGGACCTGGTGGAGATCATCCGGGGGAAAGAAATCCGCATTTTGCGCAGTCAGGATGATGCGATCCATATCGATGGAGAACCTTTTTTCATGGGCAGGGAAATCGAGGTCAGTGTGGCGCCCTTATCTTTAAATATCATTAGTCCTTAACGCATTCGCATAAAAATACCTGTTATGAAACCTAAAAAGAAAAGCCTGAGTGACCTGGGGGGGATCATGTATTCTACAGACCCTTCTTTTGTCTATGAAGAAGAAAACGAAATTCCGGAACAAGCGCTGCCCAACCAGCAGCAGGACCTGCGGGTGATGCTGGACAAAAAAAACAGGGGAGGAAAGGCCGTTACGCTGGTCACCGGCTTCAGGGGATCAGATGAGGCGCTGGAAAAACTGGGCAAAATGCTGAAAACCAAGTGCGGGGTAGGTGGAGCAGCTAAAGATGGAGAGGTCATGATCCAGGGAGATTTCAGGGACAAGGTGGTGGATTTGCTGCAAAAAGAAGGATTTAAAGTGAAGAAATCAGGAGGCTGATTTTAGCTTTATTTTTGTGTTTATTTAGTTGTATTTCAGTTATTTGCGTATTAGTGTATTCCCGACAATAAGTAAAATTTTTATGTAAAAAGGGTGTTTTTTACCTTTTTATCTACATAACTTTGTCGGACTAACTTATTATTCAAATATGAGCAAAGCAGTAATGCCGACGCCTGATTTGAGCTATCTGAACCTGGATTCAGATAAAGCTCTGTATCAGCTGGACGTTGCACAATTGGTAGAGGAGGCCTTGTCGAATGGAGAAGGCAGCCTTGCCGATACCGGTGCACTGGCCATAGATACCGGTGCCTTCACCGGTCGTTCCCCTAAAGACAGATTTATTGTAGATGATGCACTTACCCATGACGCCGTTTGGTGGGGCGATATCAATATCCCATTCGATCCGGATCGGTTTGATGCGCTGATGGGAAAACTGACCCGGCATTTGAATGCCGCCGACAAATATTATGTGCGGGATGCCTATGCCTGTGCAGACGCGAATTACCGCAAGACGATCAGGGTAGTCACAGAAAGCGCTTATCAGAATTTATTTGCTAATAACCTTTTTCTGAGACCTGTTGAAGCAGAATTGGGGGATGCCCCGGAATGGACCATACTTGCTGCACCTTCCTTTCTGGCAAATCCTGAACAGGACGGGACCAGGCAATCCAATTTTTCCATCTTGAATTTCACAAAAAAGATCATCCTGATCGGCGGTACGGGTTATACCGGTGAGATCAAGAAAGGAATCTTTTCGGTGTTGAATTTCGTATTGCCATACGAGCGCAACATCCTTTCCATGCACTGTTCTGCCAATGTGGGCAGTGCAGGTGATACCGCTATTTTCTTTGGGCTTTCAGGAACCGGAAAGACGACATTGTCGGCAGATCCGGCCAGAGGTCTGATCGGGGACGATGAGCACGGCTGGGCCGATGGTTCTGTGTTCAATTTTGAGGGCGGCTGCTATGCCAAATGTGTAGACCTGACTGAGGAAAAAGAGCCGCAGATTTTCAAGGCCATCAGGCCGGGGGCGCTACTTGAGAATACGAATTACTATCCTGGTACCAATACCGTCGATTTTTCCAATATTGATAAAACAGAAAATACACGGGTAGCTTATCCTATACATTATATAGATAACGCGGTGATTCCTTCTATTGCCCCGGACCCGAAACACATCTTCTTCCTTACTGCGGATGCTTTTGGGGTATTGCCGCCGATCTCGAAGCTGACCGCTGCGCAGGCCATGTTCCATTTCATTTCCGGCTATACCGCTAAGGTAGCCGGTACGGAAGCAGGGGTTACAGAACCTCAATTGACCTTTTCAGCTTGTTTCGGGAAGGCTTTTTTGCCTTTGCATCCTACACGCTACGCTGAACTGCTGGGCAGGAAAATGCAGGAGCACGATGTAAAAGTATGGTTGGTGAATACTGGCTGGAGTGCTGGAGTGTATGGTGTGGGGCAGCGCATGAAGCTTTCCTATACCAGGGCAATGATTACTGCCGCCCTGGAAGGTACATTGGAAAAGGTGGAATATGCAACCGACCCTGTGTTTGGACTGCAGATGCCGGTCAGTTGCCCGGAGGTTCCTTCAGGGATTTTAAACCCAAGAAATACCTGGACAGATCCGCATCAATACGATGTAAAGGCAAACGAACTGTCGCAGGCCTTTATTGATAATTTTAAACAGTTTGAGGCCTTTGCCAGCGAGGAAATTTTGTCGGCCTTGCCAAAAGTAGTCGAAAACACTGCTTAAAGCATTTTTTTTAACGAAAAATTTGCATTTCAGTTTTTTTTTAGTTTTAATTGCGAAAGATTGTCTCCACAACGAGACAATCTTTTTTAATTAATAGAGGTAATACAAACAGTGAGGGTGTTTAAACTGCTGCAAGAGGAATTCACAAACTAATGATTATTTAATATTGTAATTAAATTCAAAGTTATAAATTTGTTATTGCAACAAATGTTTGTAATCGTCGTTGTGTGTATTACGGAATATTTATATAATTTTAAAAAACAAAGTACTAAAAACTAAAAAACTAAAAAAAAATGGCAAACGCACCAAAACCAACAACAGTTAAAAAAGAGAGCTCTTCTTCAGCTTCAAATTTATTCGCTACGCTTACAATTCCAATTTGTTTAGTCATTGGGTTCTGTGTATACAAGTTTATCTTTGGAGATAGAGGTAATTTCATTGGCGGAGCAGATCCGGATTTGCATGAAACACTTCCAAACCCAGGTAACTATATGGGTATGGCTTATAAAGGTGGTGTGATTGTACCGGTTCTATTGGGGATGTTTTTAATGGTTATTGTGTTCTCTATTGAGCGTTTCATCGTGATCAGTAAAGCAACAGGAAAAGCTGGGTTAGATTCATTCGTTAAGAAAATTCAAGCATTCCTGAACTCAAACAATATCGAAGCAGCAGTGGCTGAGTGCGATAAACAACAAGGTTCAGTTGCAAACGTAATCAAATCAGGTCTGAAAAAATACCGTGAGATGGAAACTGAAACCAACATGGATACAGATCAAAAATGTCTGGCTATTCAGAAAGACATCGAAGAAGCTACTACTTTGGAAATGCCAATGTTAGAGCAGAACTTAACTGTAATCGCTACTTTGGTATCTGTAGGTACATTGACAGGTCTATTGGGTACAGTAACAGGTATGATCAAGGCCTTCGGTGGTTTGGCTAACTCTGGTGCTCCGGATCAGGCTGCATTGGCAACTGGTATCTCTGAGGCCCTAATTAACACGGCTACTGGTATCGGTACTTCCACCTTTGCGATCATCATGTATAACATCCTGACTTCAAAAATCGATAAGTTGACTTACGCTATTGATGAGGCAGGTTTCAGCATCATCCAGACTTACGCTTCTACGCATAAATAAAAAATAATGAATTTTTTTTTACCGGCTTTATGGAAAACCGGAAGAATTAACATCATTAGTAAAAAGAAACAATAATTTTTAAAATTATGCCAAGAGCAAAGGTCCAAAGAAAGAGTACCGCGATTGATATGACGGCTATGTGCGACGTGTCCTTCCTGCTACTGACTTTCTTTATTTTAACAGCAACAGCGCGTCAGCCTGATCCTCTGGAGGTCAGTATACCGACCTCGACCTATAAGATCAAACTTCCGGATACGGACATGGGGATCTTATCGATCGGTAAAGGAAAGGTGTTCTACGAGATCGTAGGTGCGGACGTTAAGAAGTTGACACTTCAGAAAATGGGTGAGCAATATAAAATCACTTTCTCTCCTGAAGAAATCAAACGTTTTTCCGTAATCGGTTCGTTTGGAGTTCCGATCCAGAACCTGAAGCAATTCATTATGCTGGATGGAGAGGCACGTGACAAGTATGCAAAAGCCGGGAACGGTATTCCTACGGATTCAGTAAGTAAAGAACTGGATCAGTGGATCATGCAAAACCGTCAGGCGGTAGCTGAATTGCACAATGCCCCTTTACGTATCAGTATCAGAGGTGATGCTAAAGAAGAATATCCTGTGATCAAAAAGATCATCGATATCCTGCAAGATCAAAAAGTAAACAAGTTTAGTTTAATTACATCAACCGAAGGCGGTAAATAAGATAAATTATGGCAGAATTAGATACCTCCAGCGGGGGAGGGAAAAAAGGCGGGAAGGTTAGAAGTAAGAAAGCAAGTACCAAAGTCGATTTGACTGCGATGGTGGATCTGGCCTTCTTATTGATCACTTTCTTTATGCTAACAACCTCCCTGTCGAAGCCGATCGCGATGGACATTGCGAAACCGGATCAAGAGGACAATGACGTAAAATTGGAATTAAGGGCCTCTGAAACTATGACCATCTTATTGGGTAAAAACGATAAGGTAGCCTGGTACATGGGAGAAGCAGGGTCTACAGCTCCTAATATTGAGAGTTTTTCTGAAGTCAGAAAATCCTTAATGAAGAATAAAGAGGATGTTTATAAAAGCAAGGGAAGAAACCTGGTAGTAGTAATTAAACCTACGGACGGTGCGACTTACAAGAACTTTGTGGATATCATGGACGAATTGAACATTGTGGGCATTAAAACTGCTCCGGCGATCGATGACGTTTATATCCTGGATAGTGAAAAGGCCGCAATGAAACAAGCTGGTATATTATAAACACATTAAACAAGAAAATATTAAGCTATGTTAGGTTCTAAAATAGATTTACTAAAAAGGGATTGGCTTGATGTGGTATTTGCAGGCAAGAACAAAGCTTACGGTGCTTATGAGCTCCGTCAGAAGAGTGCCTCCAACACCACTAAATCATTGCTGATTGCGTCAACGGGATTTATCCTGTTGTTCCTTTCCCCGAAGATATCAGAGTTGTTCAAAGGCAAGGAGCCTGTGATCGAAGAGGTGAAACAAGTGGAGGTTGTGGTGCAACCGCCGCCACCAGTAAACCCGGAAACACCTCCACCGCCACCGGTAGAGCCGCCACCTCCGAAACAGGATCAGGTGAAGTTTCCTCCTCCGATCGTAAAGCCAGATGAACTGGTACGTGACGAAGAGCCGCCAACCATTGAAGACCTGAAAAAGGCTGACCCTGGTCAGAAAACCATCGCCGGTGACCCTGATGCGGACATCGTAATCGCTACAGCAGCTGGTGACGGTCCGAAACAGGCAGCAGTAGTAGAGGATACTAAAGTGTACGACTTCACCAGTTTGGAACAACATCCAACTTACCCAGGTGGTATGGATAAGTTCTACGAATATCTGGGTAAAGCAGTAAGGTACCCTCAGATGGCTCAGGAAAACAACATCCAGGGTAAAGTATTCCTTTCTTTCGTAGTAGAGAAAGACGGAAGCTTGACCGATATCAAAGTAGATAGAAAACTGGGTGGCGGTACGGATGAAGAAGCCGTTCGTGTACTTAAAGCGAGTAAAAAATGGATACCAGGTATCCAGAATGGTAAGAAGGTTCGTGTGAAATATAACATTCCAATTAGTTTTACCTTACAACAATAATAGATGTTTGATTTGAGAACATTTAAACAGAAATCGCCTCAACAGCGGTTTCTGTTTATTTTAGGGCTAGTCATGTTTACGGTTTACCTGATTTTGGGCCTGGTCCTGATCTTATGGAAAGACATGCCCATTACCCTGGATCAGCCTTACCGCATCGCCCTTGGAGCCTTGCTAATTGTATATGCAGCGATCCGTTTCAATCGCGTGATGAAACCGAATGACGATTAACATGAAAAACCTCAGTATAGTACTTGTTGTGTTGATGCTGGCCGCTTGCAAGGGTGGCAAAAAAGATGTGGTCATCCAGACCCGTACTTCCGGTACTGCCAAGATACTGGTGGATGAATCTTTTTCATCGATCATTAGAGACCAGATCGAAGTATTTAATGCTGACTATAAGGACGCTAAAATTACGGTGGTGCCCGGGAATGAGAATAAGATTGTGCCGGCTTTCTTAAATGACAGCATGGGTGTAATCATTTTGTCGAGGATGCTGAAGCCTGAAGAGGCGAAGGTATACCGAAACAGAAATATTATTCCAAAGACTTCCAGATTCGCCATTGATGGAATCGCCCTGATCACCAATAAAGACAATCCTGATACCACAATTACTGTGGAGCAGGTAATCAGTATCCTGAAAGGAAGAGCAGCTGCTGGTGGGCCAAATCTTGTCTTCGACAATGCATATTCCAGTACCTTAAGGTATTTTAAAGACCTCGCGGGAATAAAAGATTTGCCAAAACAAGGAATTTATACCCTGGAACATAATAATGATGTAATCAAGTACGTTTCAGAACATAAGAACTATATCGGGGTAATCGGAGTCAACTGGTTGATAGAAAAAAGCACAGGAAGCTCTGAATACATCTCCGGAGTAAAAACACTGGGAGTCAAAAATCTAAAGGGAAAATTGGGGGACGACGCTTTTTATCAGCCTACTCAAAAGAATTTAATGGACGCTACCTATCCGTTTTTGCGGAATGTTTACATCATCAACTGTGAGGGCAGGGATGGTTTAGGTACAGGATTTGCTAACTGGTTAATGAGCCAGCGCGGACAATTGATCGTTTTGCGATCAGGCTTGGGGCCTCATAAATTGATGCCAAGAGAATTTAACCTGAAGAATACAAAATAAAATTTATATTTTAGAAATCTAAAACAGTAACGAACAATTTGGAGCATCACATCCGCTTCATAACAAAATTAAATACTAAAATACGAACCATGAAACCTGCGCAAGCAAGCTTCATAACAAATTAAATTCTAATATACGAACCATGAAAATGACAAAGAAAGCAATAACCTTATGTTTAGGTTTAGTAGTGATGGGTTCTGCCTCTTTTGCTCAAAGTTTAGCTGATGCGAAAAAGGCCATAGATGCCGAACAGTACCAGAAAGCGACCGGGATGCTAAAATCGTTGGTGAAATCACAATCCGGAAAAGGAGAGAACTATTTTTATTTAGGAAATGTTTATTTAAGCAGGGATTATTTGGATTCTGCCAGGGCAGCCTATACACAGGGGATTACTGCAGATGCTAAATTTGCCCTGAACTATGTTGGATTGGGACAAGCTGATCTGATGTCGAATAATGCAGCTTCAGCAAAGACAAACTTTGCAAAAGCGATTGAAATGGCTTCTAAAAAAGACCATACGCCAAGCCTATATGTAGGTAAAGCTTATATTGCGATTGACAAACCAGATTTTGAGTCGGCTTTACCTTACCTGCAAAAAGCAGATGAGATCGATGCAAAAGACGCCGATGCTGAAACTTTCCTGGCTTTAGGTGATTACTATGCTTTGCAACGTAAGAACTCTGAAGCATTGTCAGCATACATGCGTGCATTGAGTATCGATGCTACTTTATACAGAGCTACCGTACAGATCGGCCGTATGTATAAGGAATCACGTGCATTTAGTGATGCAGAAACCGAATTGCAAACAGTAGTTTCTGCTGACCCTAATTATGGTCCTGCTTACCGCGAGTTGGCTGAATTGTACAGACAATGGGCAGATTTTGAGCCGGCAAATGCTGCAGCAAAAAATGCACAGGCAATTGAGAACTATAAAAAATATCTTGATTTGACCGATAAATCTTACGAATCAAGAATCAGATACGCACAGATCCTGTTCTATGCGAAAGATTTCCAGACTTTGGAGCAAGAGACTACTGCACTGGCTTCTATGAACCCTAATGATCCGAAAAATCTGATCGTTTTGAGGTTAAGGGGCTATTCGGCTTATGAGAATAAAAATTATCCTCAGGCTTTACAGTTCATGAATGATTTCTTTGCGAAAGCAACAGACACATCGAGGATCATCTCTGAAGATTACTTCTACCTTGGTCAGTCACAATTGCAAAACAAAGAAGATAGTCTGGGTATCATTACAATCACTAAGGCACTTCAGCGTGATTCATCTAAATCTGTAATTTTAGCTGACCTGGCTAAAACTTACTATGATGCTAAAGATTATAAGAAAGCAATGACTACTTACGCTTTGGCCAACAGATTCAACCCGACAGGAAAGGGAACAGGAGCTTTATTGAACTTCTACTACCATGGACTTGCTTCTTATTTCTTCTACGCAAAAGGTTACAGCGAGAAAACCAATCCATCTAAAGATATTCTGGTTAAAGCAGATTCTTCGTTTGCTACGCTTGCGAAATATTCTCCGACTACGTATGATGCTTATTTGTGGAGAGGTCGTGTAAATAACCTGATGGACAGCGATACTGATCCTACCGGACTGAAATTGCCTTTTTATCAGCAATACCTGGATTCAACAGAAGCACATGTAGACAAACAGACTGCTGCTGTGAAAAAGAACATGCTGGAAGCATACAATCAAATTGCAGGTTTTGCATCTTACAAAGAGGATAAAGCTAAAGCGAAATTATATTGGGATAAGGCCCTTGCTTTAGATCCAACGAATGCGCTTGCACAAGAAGGATTAAAATCGCTAACTGCACCTGCTCCTAAAGCAGCAACAAAGTCAGCGCCTAAGAAAAAATAGTCGATTTCGACGGAAAATTGAAAAGGCAGGGTTGTGATCCTGCCTTTTTCTTTTAATTTTGCCCTATAATCAGATCAGCATGGAAACACAAAGCGGAGCAGTAGATTTTTTACCCATCATATTTCAGGTGCTTGTAGCACTGGGTTTTGTAGTGGTTACTTTAATAGCGACCCATTATCTTGGGCCAAAAAGAAAGACTGCCGATAAATTATCGACCTTTGAGGCGGGAATTAAAGTAGTAGGAAACGCGCGTCAGCCTTTCTCTATCAAGTATTTCCTGGTTGCGATCCTTTTCGTTTTGTTTGATGTGGAGGTGATCTTTATGTATCCCTGGGCAGTGAATTTCAGGGAGCTCGGGATGGCTGGTATGGTAGAGATGTTCATCTTCATGGGGACACTTTTACTAGGCTTTATTTATGTCTTAAAAAAGAAAGCGCTGGACTGGAATTAATCTATTTAGATCGGTTCTAAATGCAGCCTCTCCGACCTATTTGCTTTTAAAAATTGTAAATTTGTGGTTCATTCTTTACAGGAATGAACCTTTTTCGTTTTGTATCATGAGTAACATCAATATAGTAGACGCGCCTCCAGGCATAGAAGGATCCGGCTTTTTTGCCACCTCCTTTGATAAGGTTATTGGTTTGGCCAGATCACATTCATTATGGCCTTTGCCATTTGCGACATCATGTTGCGGGATCGAATTTATGGCTACCATGGGTTCGCATTACGATTTCGGTCGTTTTGGTTCAGAGCGCTTGAGTTTTTCACCCCGTCAGGCAGATTTGCTGATGGTTATGGGGACGATTGCCAAGAAGATGTCGCCCGTACTGAAGCAGGTTTACCTGCAGATGGCGGAGCCGAGATGGGTGATGGCTGTTGGTGCTTGTGCATCGAGTGGCGGTATCTTCGATACCTATTCTGTGTTGCAGGGGATCGATGAAATTATTCCGGTGGACGTTTATGTCCCTGGTTGCCCTCCGCGTCCGGAAGCCATTCTGGATGGCTTTGGTAAGATCCAGGAGCTGGTGAAGAATGAATCTTCAAGAAGGAGGAATTCTGACCAGTATAAAGAAATGTTGGCTTCATACGGAATACTATAATGGCAGAAGTAACGAATCATGAGCTGATCCAATTGCTGACCGAAAAGTTCGGTGGCAAAATCATCGGTGTGAATGAACCTTACGGATTACTTACTTTTGAGACCAGTACGGATGTGATCATTGATGTGCTTGGTTTTCTTAAACAAAATGATTTAGCGAATTTCAATTTCCTGACAGACATTACGGCTGTGCATTATCCGGAGAAAAAGCATGGTATTGCGGTAGTTTACCACCTGAATAGCATGGTGCACCGGATCAGGATTCGTGTGAAGGTGTTCATAGACGAGCGCCAGCCTGAAATCCCGACAGCTACTGTACTTTGGAATGCGGCCAACTGGATGGAACGCGAGACTTATGACCTGTTCGGAGTGAAATTTGAGGGTCATCCCGACCTGAGAAGAATCCTGAATATGGATGAGCTGGGTGTGCACCCCATGCTGAAGCAATATCCTTTGGAAGATCCGAATAGAGTAGATAAAAAAGACGAATACTTTGGTAGATAATAACTCATGAACAATCAGCCAGTATATACAGATAACGACCCGCAGAATGAACTGGTGACCTTGAACTTAGGTCCGACTCACCCGGCAACACACGGTGTTTTTCAAAATGTGATCCAGCTGGACGGAGAGCGGATCGTGAGTGGTGTTTCTACAATCGGTTACATACACCGTGCCTTTGAAAAGATAGCCGAACACAGGCCTTTTTATCAGATCACACCGCTGACCGACCGCCTGAACTATTGCTCATCACCCATCAACAATATGGGCTGGCATATGACAGTAGAGAAATTGCTGAACATAAAAATGCCGAAACGCGTGGACTACCTTAGGGTAGTGGTGATGGAACTTTCGCGGATTGCGGATCATATCATTTGTAACACGATCATCGCACAAGATACCGGTGCAACAACGACATTCCTCTACCTTTTCCAGTTCAGGGAACATATTTACGAGATTTTTGAAGAAGTTTGCGGCGCCAGACTGACAACCAATATTGGCCGGATCGGGGGATTTGAAAGAGATTTCAATGAGATTGCTTTTGCGAAAATCGATAAATTTTTGAAAGAGTTTCCGGTAGCCCTGAGGGAGTTTGAAAGTCTGCTCAACAGGAACCGGATTTTTATAGACAGAACTGCTAAAGTCGCTGCTGTTTCTGCAGAGCAGGCACTGGACTACGGTTGGACCGGCCCTTTGCTGCGCTCAGCTGGAGTAGATTACGATGTGCGTGTGAGTGATCCTTACTCATCGTATGAAGATTTTGATTTTGAAGTTCCGGTAGGTACCAGTGGCGACATTTACGACCGTTACCTGGTGAGGAATGAAGAAATGTGGCAGAGCCTGAGCCTGATTCAGCAGGCGCTGGACAAGATCAAGAAAGAACCTGCGGGGATTTTTCATGCAGACGTCCCTGAGTTCTATCTTCCTGGAAAAGAAGAAGTTTACAATAATATGGAGGCACTGATCTATCACTTTAAGATTGTGATGGGTGAGATTGACGCCCCGAAAGCTGAAGTGTACCATGCTGTAGAGGGTGGTAACGGTGAGCTTGGTTTTTACCTGATCAATGATGGGGGAAGAACTCCTTACCGTCTGCACTTCAGGAGACCTAGTTTTATTAATTACCAGATGTTTGCGCTGATGAGTAAAGGTATGCTGTTGTCAGATGCCATTATCAACATGAGTAGCATGAACATTATTGCAGGAGAATTAGATGCTTAAAGTAGAAGAAACACAACCTGTAGCATTCTCGGCAGCTTTGATCGCAAAGTTTGATGAGATCATTGGCAGATACCCTGAGGGAAAACAAAAATCTGCTTTATTACCCATGCTGCATGAAACCCAGGCCGAATTGGGCTGGCTAAGTACCAGTGCAATGGACAAAGTAGCTGCACACCTGGACATTTTACCGATCGAGGTGTATGAAGTGGCTTCTTTTTATACTATGTACTTCCTGAAACCTCAGGGTAAATACATGCTGGAAGTATGCCGTACAGGACCTTGCTGTTTGGTTGGTGCGGAGAAAATCATGACACATATAGAAAACAAACTGGGTGTAAAAGAAGGAGAAGTGACGGAAGACGGTTTGTTTAGCTGGAGAGGTGTGGAATGCCTGGCTGCCTGCGGGTATGGCCCGGTATTGCAGATCGGTCCGGAGTATACATTTTACGAAAACCTTGATGAACAAAAGGTGGACGCATTGATAGACGATTTACGCAAGAAATAATGGCCCGTAAACTCTTATTAGAACACATAAACGTACCTGGCATCAATACACTTGATGTGTATCGCCAAAAAGGCGGATACCGTGCGGTAGAAAAGGCTTTGAAAACCCTGAGCCCTGAAGAAGTGGTGGAAGAGGTGAAAAAGTCGGGTCTGCGCGGACGTGGTGGTGCGGGATTCCCTACGGGAATGAAATGGAGCTTTTTGGCAAAACCAGAGGGTGTGCCCCGTTACCTGGTCTGTAATGCAGACGAGTCGGAGCCCGGAACTTTTAAGGACCGCTACCTCATGACCCATATTCCCCATGCGCTGATCGAAGGCATGATCGTTTCCAGTTTTGCATTAGGCGCCAATACTTCTTACATCTATGTAAGGGGAGAAATGATGCCGCAGATCAGGATCCTGGAAAAAGCGATTGCAGAAGCTAAAAATGCAGGCTTCTTAGGTAAAAATATTTTGGGTTCGGGATATGACCTGGAACTGTACGTTCAGCCCGGAGGTGGAGCTTACATCTGTGGTGAAGAGACTGCCCTTTTGGAATCACTGGAAGGAAAAAGAGGAAACCCAAGGATCAAACCGCCATTCCCTGCTATTGCGGGACTGTATGGTTGTCCGACCGTAGTAAATAACGTAGAATCTATTGCAGCTACTGTACCGATCATCAATGATGGCGGAGAGGAATATGCAAAGATCGGTATCGGCAGAAGTACAGGAACCAAGTTGATCTCGGCTTCGGGAAACCTGGTGAGACCCGGTGTCTATGAAATTGAGTTGGGCTTATCGGTAGAAGAATTCATTTATTCCGACGAGTGGTGCGGTGGTATCGCGAACGGCAAGAAACTGAAGGCAACGGTTGCGGGAGGATCTTCAGTGCCGATTTTACCGGCAAACCTGAGTCTGAAACTGGCCAATGGCGAGCCAAGGCTGATGAGCTATGAGTCCCTGGCTGAAGGCGGTTTTGCTACCGGTACGATGATGGGCTCCGGAGGTTTCATTGCATTTGATGAAGATCAGTGTATCGTAAGGAATACCTGGAACTTTGCACGTTTTTATCACCATGAAAGTTGCGGACAATGTTCGCCTTGCCGTGAAGGAACGGGATGGATGGAAAAAGTATTGCACAGACTGGAATACGGACATGGTAAAATGAGTGACATTGACCTTTTGGTGGATGTTTCGAAGAAAATAGAAGGAAATACGATCTGTCCGCTTGGTGACGCAGCGGCCTGGCCGGTTGCGAGTGCCATCAGGCATTTCAGGGATGAGTTTGAGTGGCATGTAAAAGAGCCGGTTAAATCTCTAGAGACAAATTATGGTTTGGCAAATTATGCTGAGCCGATTGCTAAAGCAGAAGTTACGACAGGAAATTAACAATCATGAGTGATACAGTTAAGGTAACCATTGACGGAATAACAGTAGAAGTAGCGCCGGGAACGACCATTTTAAATGCTGCAAGGCAAATTGGTGGTGATATCGTTCCTCCTGCGATGTGCTATTATTCCAAATTAGAAGGTAGCGGCGGTAAGTGCCGTACCTGCATTGTGAAAGTAAGTAAAGGTTCTGAAAAGGACCCCCGCCCGATGCCTAAGCTGGTAGCATCCTGCCGTACTACTGTAATGGATGGGATGGAAGTGCAGAACATTACTTCGCCGGAAGTATTGGAAGCGAGAAGTGGTGTTGTGGAGATTCTGCTGATCAACCACCCGCTGGATTGCCCGGTATGTGACCAGGCCGGAGAATGCGACCTGCAAAATTTGGGTTATGAGCACGGTTTACAAAAAACAAGGTATGAATTTGAGCGCCGGACTTTCGAGCGTATCGATATAGGAGATAAGATCCAGTTGCACATGAACAGGTGTATCCTGTGCTACCGTTGTGTGTTCACTGCCGATCAGATCACCAATAAACGGGTGCACGGAATTTTGAACAGGGGAGACCATTCAGAAATCTCTACCTATATCCAGACTGCGGTAGACAACGATTTTTCAGGTAACGTAATCGACGTTTGTCCGGTGGGCGCCCTGACCGATAAGACCTTCAGGTTTAAAAACAGGGTTTGGTTTACCAAGCCGATCGATGCACACAGGGATTGCCCGACCTGCAGCGGTAAAGTAACCCTTTGGTACAAAGGAGAAGATGTATTGCGTGTGACTGCACGTAAAGATGTATATGGCGAAGTAGAAGAGTTCATTTGCAATACCTGCCGTTTCGAGAAGAAAAAGACTGCGGACTGGACAATAGAACACCCTACCCACATCAGTGATGCTTCGGTAATTGCGTCGAACCATTATGAGACTTTAAAACCATTGCCAGTAATTCAGAACAACCCTCAATTGCAGCAGGCAAACAGGATAGAACTAGAAAAAACCACTAAATTCTAATGGACGTAGCTTTTGTAATCGAAAAATTTGTGCTGGTAACCATCATTTTTGCCATTAGTCTGGTCATTGCGATGTATTCTACCTATGCAGAACGGAAGGTGGCTGCCTTTTTACAGGACAGGCTTGGACCGGACAGAGCTGGTCCCTTCGGAATCCTGCAGCCATTGGCCGACGGTGTGAAGATGTTCATGAAGGAAGAGATCATTCCTTCCAACTCCAATAAATGGCTGTTTATGGTAGGGCCTGGACTGGCTATGCTTACTGCCTGTATCGGTACCGCTGTGATTCCATGGGGTAGTGCGATCAGCATCGGTGATAGGATTGTTCCTTTGCAGGTGACTGACATCAATGTCGGTATTCTTTACATTTTTGGTGTAGTTTCCCTTGGTGTTTATGGTGTAATGATCGGGGGCTGGGCTTCCAACAATAAATATTCTTTGCTCAGTGCGATCAGGGCCGCTTCTCAAAACATCAGTTATGAGATTGCTATGGGCTTGTCCATCATTGCCCTGTTGCTGGTGACCAATACCATGAGTTTGAAAGAGATCGTAGAACAGCAGCATGGCTGGCACTGGAATGTGCTGTATCAGCCGCTGGGTTTCCTGATCTTTATGATCTGTTCTTTTGCAGAAACCAATAGAGCACCTTTCGATTTACCGGAATGTGAGACCGAGCTGATCGGTGGTTACCATACGGAGTATTCTTCAATGAAACTGGGCTTTTACCTGTTTGCGGAATACATCAATATGTTCGTATCCTCGGCAGTAATGGCAACGTTATATTTTGGTGGCTATAACTATCCCGGAATGGATTTCATGGCAGAGTTGCTGGGACCTACTTGGGCACCGATTTTCGGTACTGTAGTGTTCTTTGTCAAAATCTTTGCCTTCATCTTCTTCTTCATGTGGGTTCGCTGGACCATTCCGCGTTTCCGCTATGATCAACTGATGCATTTGGGCTGGAAGGGACTGATCCCGCTGGCGATTGCCAACATCATCATCACAGGTATTGTGATTGCAATAATTGAGAAATTTTAAACCCGCATTTGCGGATAACAATAAGGAGGTTTAATGGAACCATTGACCAGTAAAAAGAAAGTATTAGAACAAAAGCCACTGACCTTTGGGGAGCGTATGTATCTTCCTGCGATTGCGAAAGGGCTTACTGTTACCTTCAGCCACTTGTTCAAAAAAGAGGCGACTATCCGGTATCCTGAAGTGGAAAGGGAATTCTCTACGAATTTCCGTGGGATGCACTCGTTGAAAAGGGACGAAAATGGTAAGGAACGCTGTACAGCCTGTGGACTTTGTGCCTTATCCTGTCCTGCAGAGGCGATCACAATGATTGCTGCAGAGCGGAAGCCGGAAGAGAAAGACCTGTACCGCGAAGAGAAATATGCTTCGGTATATGAGATCAACATGCTGCGCTGTATTTTTTGCGGACTGTGCGAAGAAGCCTGTCCAAAAGAAGCGATCTACCTGGATGGTCCGATCGTGCCTGCAGATTACCTGCGTAAGGACTTCATTTATGGTAAGGATAAGCTGGTTGAAGCCCCTTTGGAAAAATAACTGTATTAGTAACCGTCATTGCGAGGAACGAAGCAATCCTAAAGCAATTGACTTGAAAATAAGATTGCTTCGTTCCTCGCGATGACGGGGTGAATAATAATTAAACATAGATAATGGGTACATCAGTATTCTATTTTGTAGCAACATTGAGCGTGATCTTTTCACTGATGGTTATTTTTTCAAAGAACCCAGTGCATAGCGTGCTTTACCTGATCGTTACATTTTTTACATTCACAGTTCATTATGTGCTGTTAAATGCCCAGTTCCTGGCTGTTGTGAACTTCATTGTTTACATGGGGGCGATCATGGTACTTTTCCTTTTTGTACTGATGCTCCTGAACCTGAACAAGGACAATGAGCCTTTAAAATCGAATTTGGTCAAAGTTGTGGGTGTGATTGCAGGCTGCTGCCTGATCGTGACGCTCGCCGGATCTTTGAAGGCGACTGCCATTTCCGATCCGGTGATCCTGAAGAATCCAAATCTGGGATTGCTGAAGAACCTTGGAAAAGAACTATTTGGCCCTTATATGCTGCCATTTGAACTGTCCTCTATTCTGCTGCTTTCAGCGATGGTGGGTGCGGTATTGTTAACTAAAAAAGAAAAAGTATAGTGGAGAACATGACCCAACAATTACAGGGAGTACCGCTTAACCATTACATCTGGCTAAGTGCTATTATTTTCGCCATCGGCGTAATCGGCGTACTGACCCGCAGAAATGCCATCGTTATTTTCATGTCAGTAGAGTTGATGCTGAATGCTGTAAACCTTTTGCTAACTGCCTTTTCTGTACACAGTAACGATCCTTCGGGACAAGTGTTTGTGTTCTTTATCATGGCACTTGCTGCTGCAGAAGTAGCAATAGGCCTGAGTATCATTGTAATGGTTTACAGAAATACGCAGTCCATAGATATTAATGTGTTGAATCGCCTTAAGTGGTAGTTATTAAGAATAAGTTATAAGATGATAATAGATTTAGTTTGGCTGGTTCCGTTGATCCCATTGATTGGTTTTATCATCAATGGATTAGGAAGAAACACATTATCCAAAGGGCTGATCGGAGTGATCGGAAGTACGGCGATACTGGCTTCGTTTGTGATCAGTGTATGTATATTCCTGGCTTTGGGTTCAGATCCTGTAAAATCTCATGAAGTATTTTTGTTTGACTGGATCAGTGCCGGTTCGCTGCATATCCCCCTGTCATTCCTGGTAGATCCACTCAGTTCGATCATGTTGCTGATCATAACCGGGGTCGGTTTCCTGATCCATATCTATTCTGTCGGTTATATGCACGATGATGAAGGATTCGGTAAGTTCTTTGCCTACCTGAACCTATTTATCTTCTTCATGCTCCTGCTGGTGCTCGGTTCGAACTACATCGTCATGTTCATCGGATGGGAGGGAGTAGGACTTTGTTCTTACCTGCTGATCGGTTTCTGGTATACCAATAGTGCCTATGCCTCTGCTGCCAAGAAAGCTTTTGTGATGAACCGGATCGGTGATCTGGGTTTTTTATTGGGTGTGTTCTTTATCTTCACGACATTTGGAAGCCTGGAGTTCTCTAAAATATTTCCTCAGGCAGCAAACATGCTGCCGGGCGACGGTACGATCGCGCTGATTGCCTTATTGTTGTTTATCGGTGCCTGCGGTAAATCGGCACAATTGCCATTGTTTACCTGGTTGCCGGATGCGATGGCCGGACCGACACCGGTTTCTGCGCTAATCCATGCAGCTACGATGGTAACGGCAGGGATTTATATGATCGCCAGATCCAACCTGATCTTCGACCTGGCCCCTTCGATACAGCATATTATCGCTATTGTAGGCCTGGCTACGGCATTGGTAGCAGCCATCATTGCCCTTACTCAAACTGACATTAAAAAAGTATTGGCTTATTCGACAGTTTCTCAATTGGGCTATATGTTCCTGGGACTGGGAGTGGGCGCTTACAATGGTGCATTCTTCCATGTGATCACCCATGCTTTCTTTAAGGCATTATTGTTCCTTTGCGCAGGTTCAGTGATCCATGCTTTACACCATGAGCAGGACATGAGGCATATGGGTGGCTTACGTAAGAAATTGCCTGTGACATTCCTGACCATGCTGATCGGTACGATTGCTATTGCAGGTTTACCTCCCTTCTCTGGATTCTTCTCTAAGGATGAAATCCTGGCGCATGTTTACCTGCATGACAAAGTAATGTGGGGGATTGCCGTTTTTGGTGCATTCCTGACTGCGTTCTATATGTTCAGAATGTTGTTCCTGACTTTTTATGGTAAATACCGCGGTACACACCATGCAGAAGAGAAAATCCATGAATCGCCTAAGAGTATGACGGTTCCATTGATCGTTTTGGCGGTATTATCGGCTATAGGAGGTATCATTGGAATTCCGGAAGCATTGGGAGGCAGTCATTGGTTGTCACATTGGTTGTCGCCAGTCATCAGTCATCATGGGGAATCACCCGATCACGCTACTGAATATGCTTTGATGGCTGTTTCTGTGCTAGGTGTATTGGTTTCTATCGTATTTGCTTACGTGAAGTACATAAAGAATGCACACATACCAGTACCTGACGAAGCAAAACGTTCTGCACTGGCTAATTTATCCTATCGTAAGTTCTATTTTGATGAGATCTATGATGCGGTATTCAGAAAGCCACTGGATGTGTTGTCCGGATTCTTTTACAAGATCGTAGATCTTAAAATCGTAGATGGTATTGTCAACAGTCTGGGCTGGGGAACCACGGAGGCCAGCAAGGGGCTGCGTTTGGTACAGTCTGGTAATGTTGGCTTTTATATATTCATGATGGTGGTAGGCATCATCTCCTTGTTATTGTATACTTATTTATCTCTGTAAAAGATCGTTCAAGAAAAGATAATGGAACAACTTTTAATACTTCTTATATTCTTACCACTGGTTGCTGCATTAGTTACCGCTTTTTCTGGCAATGCCGCTAAACACGTAGCTTTGGTTTCAGCCATTGCCTCTTTGGGCCTTACTTTAGCACTGGTATGTAATTTCTCTCCCGATGCGAGTACACAATTTGAATTGAGCTTTCCCTGGATCAGCGATCTGGGCATCAATTTCCATGTAGGGATCGACGGGATCAGCATCATCACCGTATTGCTGACCAATGTACTGATGCCGCTGATCATTTTATCGGCCTATCAGCATAATTATAAAAGCCCGAATGCCTTTTTTGCACTGATGCTGTTCATGCAGACCGGATTATTGCTGGTATTTACTGCGATGGATGCTTTTCTGTTCTACATTGGATGGGAGGCTGCTTTAATCCCTATTTACTTCATTTGTGCGGTTTGGGGAGGTAAAGACAGGATTAAGGTGAATATGAAGTTCTTCGTTTATACCATAGCAGGTTCCCTGTTTATGCTATTGGGCATCATCTATCTCTACCTTCAAAATCCTGCGCATAATTTTGAAATCCAGGCATTTTATAACCTGAACCTGGATGCTTCGCAGCAATGCTGGATTTTCTGGGCTTTCTTTATCGCATTTGCGATCAAGATGCCGATATTCCCTTTTCATACCTGGCAACCCAATACCTATACAGAAGCACCTGCAGCAGGTACAATGTTGTTGTCGGGTATCATGTTGAAGATGGGTATTTACGGTGTAATCAGGTGGTTATTGCCGATTGTACCTACAGGAGTTCAGGACTGGGGACATCTGGCTATTATCCTTTCGGTAATTGGTATTCTGTATGCTTCCGTTATTGCTTTCACGCAAAAAGATGCCAAGCGTCTGGTGGCATATTCTTCTATAGCCCACGTGGGATTGATCAGTGCAGGTATTTTTGCACTGAACACACAAGGCATGCAAGGTGCGATGGTGCAGATGTTAAGTCACGGGATCAATGTTGTAGGGTTGTTCTTCGTGCTGGATGTCATCTCCAGTAGGATGAAGACAAATAGAATTTCTGAACTGGGTGGTATAGCCAAGCAGGCACCTGTATTGGCTATAGTTTCCCTGATCATCGTATTCGGAACAGTCGCTTTACCTGGAACCAATGGTTTCATCGGTGAGTTTCTGCTGTTGATGGGCGTATACCAGTACAATGTATGGATTGCCGCTTTGGCTGGACTGACGATTATTTTCGGTGCGGTTTATATGTTGAGGATGTACCAGAATGTGATGCTGGGCAAAACCAACGAACTTACGATCGGATTTACAGACATCAAAGGCTCTGAAAAAGTAGTATTGTATGTGATCTGTATATTGATCATTGCATTGGGCGTGTACCCTAAGCCAATTCTGCATTTGTCGGAAGCTTCTGTACAGCATTTAATAGAACAAGTCACACAAAAATTAACTTCGGTAAACTAAGCAAATGAATATCATTATAACCATTGCTGTTACAGCTTTAGTCGTGCTTTATGCAGGTTTGTTTAAGGCTAAAAAAGCATTATTGCCCCTTACATTAATTGGTCTGCTTACTGCCTTAGCTTTTGTAGTTACTTCCTGGAATACGGACCAGGTTTATTATGGCATGATGCAGATGGATAATTTTGCACTGGCTTTCTCGGGGATTACCATATTGGGCACCCTGTTTATTTTTCTGCTGACGCAGAATTATTTTGCGAAGGACAGCGAAAACATAGCCGAGTATTTCACTTTGATCCTTTTTGCCCTGGCGGGGATCATCATTATGGTATCGTATAAAAACATGTCGATGTTGTTCATCGGCCTGGAGATCATGTCGGTGAGTCTTTATATCCTTGCAGGTATCAGGAAGAGCAATTTCGCTTCCAATGAAGCATCACTGAAATATTTCCTGATGGGTGCATTCTCTACAGGTTTTCTGTTGTTCGGTATTACATTGATCTATGGTGCTACAGGCTCGTTTGACCTGGATGTGATCAACCAGTACCTGGTAGGTAATGTACAGTCGATTTCTCCATTGTTTTACCCTGGAGTAATCCTCTTGCTGATCGGTCTGAGTTTCAAGATCGGTGCAGCACCTTTCCATTTCTGGACTCCGGACGTATATGAAGGAGCGCCAACGCTGATTACTTCGTTCATGTCGACAGTAGTGAAAACAGCCGGTTTCGCTGCATTCCTGCGCCTGTTTGCCGATACATTTGCGCCATTGCACGATTTCTGGTTGCCACCATTGATGGTGATTGTGTGTCTGACCCTGTTCATTGGAAACGTGACGGCTTTATTCCAAAAGAATTTCAAAAGGATGCTGGCTTATTCCAGTATCTCGCATGCAGGATATTTATTGTTTTCATTGGTTACCCTATCCGGGAACTCTGCAAATAACGTATTGGTATATGCCGCTGCCTATACTTTTGCCAGTATCATTGCCTTTGCGGTGTTGATTTTAGTGAAGCAGAAGACAGGCAACGATCATTTCGATAGCTTTAACGGGCTTGCTAAGCGTAATCCTCTTATTGCACTTGCGCTTACAGTTGCTATGCTATCACTGGCCGGTATTCCGCTCACAGCCGGTTTCATTGGTAAATACCTGATGTTCCTGAATGTGATGGGAGAGTACCAGGTTTACCTGGTTGCATTTGCGATCCTGAATGCGCTGGTAGGTTTCTATTATTATTTCAAAGTAATTGTGGCGATGTATTTCAAAGAAGGTCATGAGACCGAACTTGAAACGCCGGTTCAATATCAGGTTGTATTGGTATTGTCGCTGGTGATTACCATCTTTTTGGGGGTTTATCCTGCTGTAATTTTAAATTTGATATAAGCATTTTCTCTAGATAATTATTTGTAGTTTTACGAGTAATTGAACTATGCAAGATTTCTGGCACTCATTACAGCATTTCGTTGATCCTGAAAAATTACTTAAAGAAGGTGGTTTTTATGTTGTGATGTTCGTTATTTTTGCAGAGACGGGGCTCTTTTTCGGCTTCTTTCTTCCAGGAGATTACCTTTTATTTTTAGCGGGCATGTTCGTAGCAACGGGCAAATTGGATGTCAACATTTATGTGTTGATCCTTGGTTTGTGTGTTTCTGCAATTTCGGGTAATTTTACCGGCTATTGGTTTGGCCGGAAAACAGGTCCCGTATTGTACGATAGAAAGGACTCTTTTTTTTTTAAGAAGCGTTATTTAAAAGCTGCTGAGGAATATTACAACAAGCAAGGGGCATTTGCGCTGATCATGGGAAGATTTGTGCCGATTGTAAGAACTTTTGCACCGATTTTTGCTGGTGTAGTCCGGTTAGATTTTAAAAGGTTTGCATTATATAATATTGCTGGTGCAATATTATGGATAGCTTCACTAACTTTACTCGGTTATTTCCTGGGTAAGCGTTTTGAGAAAGAAATTAACGATTATTTATTATACATTATAATAGGATTTATTGCAGTTACGTCACTTCCGCTTATTTTTGCATTTGTGAAGAAGAAAGTGGCGAAGGGCAATGACGAAGAAACAACTAATATTCAATAAAAAGAATGAAATACGATCACCATCCATGGCACAGCGTTTCACCAGGCGATAACTTACCTGAAATTGTGAATGCTATTATCGAAATCCCAAAAGGTTCAAAAGCGAAATACGAAATTGACAAAGACTCTAACCTGATTAAATTGGACAGGGTTCTTTTTTCTTCAGTAATGTATCCTGCAAATTATGGCTTCATTCCGCAGACTTATTGCGATGACAATGATCCACTGGATATTTTAGTATTGTGTTCGGTAGACGTATATCCTTTGTCGATCATTGAGGCCAAAGTGATCGGAGTGATGCATATGGTAGACAATGGTGAACAGGATGACAAAATCATCGCTGTTGCGAAGAATGACATGTCTGTCAATTATATCAACGATTTAGCTGATCTTCCTCCACATACCATGAAGGAAATCGTTAAATTCTTTCAGGACTACAAGGCCCTTGAAGAAAAGCAGGTGACAATTGAACATTTGCTTGGCGTACGCTACGCACATAAAGTTATCCAGGAAAGCCTGGCGCTTTATGACGAAAAGTTTAGAAATAAGTAATTCTTAATGGAAGGTCTCAAGATATTTTTAACATTCTTCTTAGTAGCGCTGAACGGATTTTTCGTGGCGGCGGAATTTGCAATAGTAAAGGTAAGGGCCTCGCAAATTGAAATTAAAGCGAAATCGGGAAGTAGGGTTGCAAATATTGCTAAATACATTACCCAACACCTTGATGGATACCTGGCAGCAACGCAGCTGGGGATTACGTTGGCTTCTCTGGGTTTGGGTTGGGTCGGAGAGTCGGTCATGCACACAATTGTCCATGACCTGCTGATCAATTTCAACCTGTCAGAGGTTTACATCACTTCCATCTCCACGATCATTGCCTTTATGTTCATCACTGTAATGCATATTGTATTTGGAGAGCTGGCACCTAAGTCAGTGGCCATTCAGAGACCGGTGGCCACCACCTTGTTCATCGCCTTACCCCTGCAGGGATTTTATTGGTTGTTCAGGCCCTTCATCTGGGTATTGAACGGTATGGCCAATATAATCCTGAAGCTTTTTGGAATCTCTAATGTAGGTGGACATGAGTCGGTTCACAGTACGGAAGAATTGTACTATTTGCTGGATCAGGGAAAAGAGAGTGGCGCATTGGACACCAATGAGCACGAACTGATCAGAAATGTATTTGATTTTAATGAGCGTGTGGTTAAAAATATCATGGTTCCGAGAACAAAGATCTCCGGCATCGAACTTTCCACTCCAAAAAAAGACGTTGTAGAACGGATCATTGGTGAAGGTTACTCACGCATGCCGGTCTATGACGATATTATCGACAAAATCATTGGCATCGTACATGCCAAAGACATTCTTCCACTACTGGCAGGAGATAAGGAATGGGCATTGAGCGACATCATCCGCAAGCCTTATTTCGTTCCGGAAACAAAGAAGATCAACGACCTGCTGAGTGAGTTGCAACAAAAGCGTATTCAGATAGCGATCGTCATTGATGAATTTGGCGGTACAGCGGGTATGGTTACATTGGAGGATATTGTAGAAGAGATTGTAGGTGAGATCCAGGATGAATACGATGAGGAAAAACCCACAGTAGAGAAGATCTCCGATACAGAATTTGTCATCAATGCCTATGCGACGGTTTATGATGTAAATGAGCATTTGCCGCACGACCTTCCGGAAGATGAAGATTTTGATACAGTAGGCGGTTTGGTTTCCCATGCTTTTGGGAAGATTCCTGAAGTAGGGGACAGCGAGGAATGTTACGGCTACTTATTTACTATTCTTAAGAAAACAGAACAGAATATAGAAACCATTAAGCTGGAGCTGGTCATTGCGAAAAGTGATATGGTGGACAACCACTAAATGTTTTTACAATGCATGTTTTTTATACCCCAGACATCAATTCTACAGAATATGCACTGAATGAGGACGAAAGCAAGCATTGCATTAAGGTACTAAGGCTTGGTCCGGGTGCGCATGTTCACCTGATTGACGGTCGCGGCGGGCTTTATCTTGCCGAAATTATTTCTGAAAATAAGAAGCAGGTAAACCTTAGGGTTATAGAATCAACCCTGGAATACCAGAAACGGAACCATCAACTGCACATCGCCGTTGCACCGACAAAAAATATCGACCGCCTGGAATGGTTCCTGGAAAAAGCCACAGAAGTTGGGATTGATACCATTACCCCCGTAATCTGTGACCGCTCGGAGCGGAGGATTCTTAAAGAAGACCGTCTATACAAGGTGATTACTTCGGCTGTTAAACAGTCACTTCAGGCCTATCATCCTGTTTTAAATCCTGCAATAAGCCTGAAAGAGTTCCTGAAAATACCTGATGATTCTCTTAAAATGGTGGCCCATTGCATTGAGGATGAACCCCGGAAATACATTAGTGAATTGGCGGTCCCTGGCCAAAGTTATACCATATTGATTGGTCCTGAAGGAGACTTTACGCCAGCCGAAATCGAATTGGCTTTGCAAAATGGCTACAAAGCCTTAACTTTAGGTAACACGAGGTTAAGGACAGAGACTGCCGCATTGGCTGCCTGCTTTGAAGTCAACTATTTAAACCGATGAGATTTAAGACCTGTATCCTGGCCGGAATGATCCTGTTGCAATACAGTTTCCAGATCCCGACCTATAAAATGGCGAAATTGAAATACAACGGAGGCGGCGATTGGTACGCCAACCGGACTGCTTTGCCCAACCTTATTGACTTTTGTAACAAGAACCTGAAAACTAATTTTGCAAGCCAGGAAGCTACTGTAGATGTCGGAAGTGCAGAGTTGTTCAATTATCCTTTTGTTTACCTTACGGGCCACGGAAATGTGGTATTTAGTTCAGCTGAAGCAGCTAACCTCCGAAAGTATCTTCTGGGTGGGGGCTTCCTGCATATCGACGATAACTATGGCCTGGATAAATTTATCCGCAAGGAGATGAAAAAGGTATTTCCTGAACTGAGTTTTGTGGAATTGCCCGCCGACCACGCTTTGTATCATCAGAAATTTAAATTTCCCGGTGGATTGCCCAAGATTCATGAACACGACAATAAACGTCCTATGGGACTGGCGCTGATCTCGAAAGGAAGGGTACTTTGCTATTATACGTTTGAGTGCGATCTGGGGAATGGCTGGGAGGATTTAGGCACGTATCCTGAAGACACACAAGATAAACGATTACAGGCGCTGAAAATGGGTGCCAACCTTGTTCAATATGCATTAACTCAATAGATGATGAAAGTAAAGGTAAACAGCAAATATGACTTTGAAATTGAGCTGAATAAAGACGCCGTTACAGTGCAAAGTCAGCCTTTGGCAATCGATTTCAGGGCATTATCGGGCACCGAGTCTCACTTCATTTATAATAACCGGTCCTATAACCTGGAGCTGGTATCAGAAAACAAGACTGAGAAGACGGCAGTGGTAAAAGTTAATGGCCGGGAGTATGAAATCAGGATGGAAGATCAGTATGACCAGTTGTTAAAACAATTGGGGCTGGATAATCTAACCACGAATAAAGTGAGGGAGATCAAGGCTCCTATGCCAGGCCTGGTTTTGAACGTGATGGTTGAGGAAGGACAGGAAGTAAAGAAGGGCGAAAGCTTATTGGTTTTAGAAGCAATGAAGATGGAGAATGTGATTAAATCGCCGGCGGAAGGTGTGGTGAAAAAGATCTTAATCCAAAAAGGGAATAAAGTAGAGAAGAACGAACTGTTGATTCAGTTTGCCTGATCCCGTTATAGCCTAAACAAAAAAGGAGCAGTTTTTACACTGCTCCTTTTTTGTTTAGGCTATATTCTTATCTGCTCCGGCTATTGAAAGCTTTTTGTGTTTTTGGTTTAAACTGAGGTTTGCCGAATGACCTGATTTCAGATGCCCCAAGCATGGTCATCGCACAGCGGAAGCCGATATCTGCGGTTGATTCGTCTTGTTGAAGGAAACGTCTGGTTGCAGGGTTCAGCCAGATGGCCTGGTCGTCCCATGATCCACCTTTGTAGACGCGTGATTTGTCGGTTATAAGTGTCGTTTCTCCGTACAACTCACTGGCTTTGTCCCGATAACCCCGCTGGTCGGCATAAGTATTGGTTGCGAGTGGATTACCCAGTGAATCAACAGCAGGTTGTCCTGTTTTTGCTGCTGCTGCTTGTTTTTCCGCCCAGGTTTGTTTTCTGGCAGACACAGCAGGCGTCATGACGGCATGATTGTATTTGTCTACTTCCAACTTTCCAGTCGAGGCATCAGCCATTTTCTTATCCTGATAGAAGTTTCCGCGATAAGGATTGAAGGCATCTGCTGCTTCAAATGTTTTGGACCGGTATACGTCGGCAACCCATTCATTCACGTTTCCAGCCATGTTGTATAAGCCAAAGTCATTGGGAAGGTAAGAACGCACAGGTACAGTTAGGCCACCTTTATCATTCAAAGAGCCGCCAACACCCATGTAATCCCCTTTTGTACGTTTGAAGTTGGCAAGGATCAGTCCGCGGGTCTTTTTCTTGGCAGAGCTTAAACCCAACCCATTCCATGGGTATATTTTGTTTTCACTAATGTTTTCATATTCCGTGTTTCCAATCAGCCCCAGTGCAGCATATTCCCACTCTGCTTCAGTAGGCAAGCGGTACGGCTGCTTAAGGATCCCGTCTTCCAAACGGACGTTCCGGGTTGGTTTCGTTGCTGCACCTGTTGTTCCCGGAGCTGCCGTTGCAGTAGCCCCCGGACTGAGGTCCTTCATCGCCCTTTTGCCTTTGTCATCGTATTGGTTATTTTGATACAATACCGTATTGAAAGGTTCTTTTGGACTGGTGCTCGCTGTAGCAGCACCTGCAGTGGCAGTGCCCGCAGGGTTGTTTTTGTCTTTAAAAGAAGTCATGTAACCTCTGTCCCGGAGCAACAGCTCATTAACACGGTCAGTTCTCCACTCGCAATAGCGTGAAGCCTGTTCCCAGGTGACACCTACCACTGGGTAATCCTGGTAAGCAGGGTGTCTCAGGTAGTTGTCTACGTAAGGTTCATTGTAAGATAAAGGCCTGCGCCATACCAATGTATCCGGCAGTTCATTATAGTAGTACTCGTAGTCTGTCGGGAAATTGGAGCGGATCCAATACAGGTATTCCAGCCAGTTGGTATTGGAGACTTCAGTTTCATCCATATAGAATGACGACACTGTAGTTTCCCTTTTGTGATTGTAATTGCTCAATTCTTCACCAGGAACATTGATTGCGCTGCCGCTCATCACGAAAACACCGCCTTCAATTTCGACCAAACCAGGGCCTGGCCCACGTTTGAACTTGTTATTTACCTGAAAACCCCCATACTCCTGTTTGTTGTAAGCCAGACCGGTTTTATCCGATTTGCCAGACTTCGAGCAAGAGGCCAGGGATGCGATGATCAACAGGGACGCAAACGGAAATAAGTACGTTTTTTTCATTGGATGATGTGAAAGTTACTCTAACTGTTAAAAATACATAAAAAAAGAACTACGCTCCAAAAAAAACTTGCCATTGCAATAAATTAAATCGATGGCTTAATCCTTTGAAATTACTCGGTACTATGTTAACTTGCGACCGATAATTGTTAAATTATTTGACTGATGAATTTTAGGTACTTAGTAAAAGCTGTCCTGGGCATTGTTTCTTTAGCAACAGTTTCTGCTGAATTGTCTGCCCAGGTCATCGATCCTAATACCCAGTCTAATGGTAGCCAGGTCAACAGCATCAGGACTGGCGTTCCTTTTTTGCTGATCACCCCCGATGCAAGATCCGGGAGTATGGGAGATGCAGGTGTGGCTGTGCAGCCGGATGTGAATGCAATGAGCATCAATCCTTCTAAAATTGCATTTCTGGACAAACCCTATGGTTTTGCCCTTTCTTACAGCCCCTGGTTAAAAAGTCTGGTGCCTGATATCAATCTCGCCTACCTGAGCGGATTTTACAAGCTCGATGATCAGAATACGATAGGTGGTTCATTGCGTTATTTCTCTCTGGGTGAGATTCTTTTTGTCGACATCAACCAGAATGATCAGGGTATTTATAACCCCAGTGAACTGGCACTGGATTTTACCTATGCGCGCCGGTTTGGGGATTCATTTTCTCTGGGTACTGCCCTAAGGTACATTTATTCAAATGTTACTGCCGGACAATCGACCACAGGTCAGGAAGCGAATGCAGGTAATGCCCTTGCGGTGGATATCTCCGGTTATTATAAACAACCTACCCAGTTTTTAGGCACAAAGGCCATCCTTTCTGCCGGTGTGAATATTTCCAATATCGGAACTAAGATCAGTTACCTGGATGCCAGTCAGAATAAAAGCTTTTTGCCTACCAACCTGAAAATCGGGGGGGCTTCCACTTTTATCATTGACGACTATAACCAGTTTACGTTTGCGCTGGACTTCAATAAATTATTGGTGCCTACACAGCCGATCTACGATCTGGATGGCAAAATTGTTGCAGGCAAGAATCCAGACCGTTCTGTACCTTCAGGAATATTTGGCTCTTTTTCCGATGCCCCTGGTGGCTTTAAAGAAGAACTGAAGGAAATCAATATTGCTGCCGGAATGGAGTATTGGTACAACCAGCAATTTGCCTTTCGGGCAGGTTACTTCTATGAAAATCCGAATAAAGGAGACCGCAGGTATTTTACGGTAGGGGCCGGCCTGAAATACAATGTATTCAATATAGATTTCGCCTATCTGCTGGCCAATACGCAGAAAAGCCCTTTAGCCAACACGCTCAGGTTTACACTCCTATTCAATTTTGGAGAGGCGAAATAGCAATTAAAAAAAAGAAAGATGAAGATTAAAGTGGGTTTTGGGTTTGATGTGCACCAATTGAAGGACAATCACCCTTTTGTAGTGGGCGGTGTTCAGTTGGATCACCATAAAGGCGCATTTGGACATTCAGATGCAGATGTATTGCTGCATGCGATTTGCGATGCATTACTCGGCGCCGCGAACCTCCGGGATATTGGTTTTCATTTTAAGAATACCGATCCGAGATGGAAGGGCATCAGCAGTTTGATCCTGCTGCAGGAAACCGTAAAACTTTTAAAGGAAAAGGGCTTTGAGATCGGCAATATTGATGCGATGCTGTGCCTTGAAGCACCTAAGATCAATCCCCACATCCCGGCGATGCAAGCACATATTGCCGAGGCTATAGGGATATCTACAGAGGATATCTCTATAAAAGCGACTACTAATGAGCAAATGGGCTTCATTGGCAGGGAAGAAGGAGTGGTTGCCTATGCAGTTTGTCTGATCCAGAAAGGTTAAGGTCACCTGGCGGGGTTAATACCCTGTACTACTCTTCCAGATAGCCAAACTTCCCTTGATTGTAGTCGCTGATTGCCTGCTGTATTTCCCGATCCGTATTCATAAGGAAAGGTCCATACTGTGCAATCGGTTCATCAATCGGTTCGCCGCTCAGGATGAGTACTACAGCATCTTCCAATGCTTCGACGACAATATCCGTTCCTGAATTCTGAAAATGTACAAATTGGTTTGAAGCCGCTTTTTCGGCACCGTTAATCAGGATACTGCCCTCAATGATCACAAAGCCAGTGTTATAGCTAAAAGGAAAGCTAAACCCGGCCTCAGCTCCTTTGTTTAGCCTGGCATTATAGACATTGAGCGGTGTAAAAGTACTGGCCTTTCCGGTCAAGCCTTTGTATTCACCTGCGATGACCGCTATGGTACCACCATTGTTGTCCAACGAATAAAGAGGGAGCTCTGCCTGTTTCAGGTCCTGATATTTCGGAGTGGTCATTTTAGCTTTAGCAGGAAGATTGACCCAAAGCTGCACCATTTGAAAGGGGCCGCCTTTTTGGCTATAATTCTCTTCATGGTATTCCTTATGGAGGATGCCGCTTCCGGCCGTCATCCACTGTACATCACCCGGATAGATGACGCCGCTATTACCTGCGCTGTCGTGGTGTGCCACGGCGCCATGGTAGGCGATAGTCACGGTTTCAAATCCCCGGTGCGGATGTACACCTACACCCCTGGGCTCATTGCGCGCAGAAAATTCAATCTTTGAATTGTAGTCCAATAGAAAAAACGGGCTCATTGCGAGCTTATAGCCGCTGGGGAAAAAATTGTGTACCCTGAACCCATCACCTACCATATGAGGTGCCGGCGCGTTCAACACGGCCGACACGCTTTTAATCTTTGCTTCCATTGTGTCTCTTTTTATATTGACCGGATGCCTGCAGCTTTTTAAGCTTGTTTTACGAACTGCAGTTCACCAGCAATTTTCACTTCTTCACTCACCATCACACCACCAGTTTCCAATGCGGCATTCCAGCTCAGGCCAAAATCAGTTCTGTTGATTTTACCGCTCAATGTAAAACCAGCTTTTGTGTTTCCCCATGGATCAGTAGCGATACCACCGAATTCTGCATTTAATTTTACTGCTTTAGTTACGCCTTTGATCGTCAGGTCGCCTTTGATGATGTAATCGCTGCCATCTTTCTCCAACGAGGTAGAAGTAAAGCTCACTTTAGGGTGCTGCTCAGCATCAAAGAAATCGCCGCTTTTCAAGTGATTGTCACGGTCTGTATTGCCTGTGTCCAGGGAGCCGATCTCTGCTTCGAAAGAAACACTGCCGTTTTCAAAATCATCACCTTCTGAAGTCAGGGATGCACTGAAAGATTTCAGGCTACCGGTTACTGTAGTGATCATTAAGTGTTTCACTTTAAACTGTAGTTCACTGTGGGTTGGGTCTAATGCCCATTGTGTAGTTGCCATAATATTGTTTTTTATTTTGATTGCTTTAAATTAACAACACAAAATTACGGCACGGGCCTGGCCCCGGCATTGACCTATGATAAGAAAAGACTAAGGTTTAAAATGCTTATGAGCCAGGTCTTTGCGGACGCGGCTTAGCGATTCTGGCGTGATGCCCAGGTAAGATGCAATCATCCATTGCGGCACACGTAGTGTGAGGTTGGGGTATAGTTTTATGAAATTGAGGTAGCGCTCTTCTGCGGTAGCGCTCAACAGCATGTTGATCCTTTTCTGCATGAAGCGGATAGAATTGTTCAGCATGGTGTTGTTGAGGTCGTACATGCAGGGAACATGTTTTGCCGCTTCATTCATGAAGTCTTTATGTACTACTACCGCTTTGGTAGGTTCTATGGCATCAATAAAGAAATCGGAGGGCTCGCCGAACAGCATGCCGTTCCGTTCCGTAAGCCACCATTGTTCAGGTGCAAACTGGATGATGTGGGTTTTTCCTTTACTGTCTATGGAATAACTGCGCAAAAGCCCGCTTAATACAAAGAAACCATAAGAGGATACCTCTCCTTTCATCAGGATCATCTCGTTTTTATCAAAGGTTTTTACCTTGAGTTTGTCGGCTATGAGGCTAAATTGCTCATCAGTGATGGCGACTCGCTGTTGTAAATAGGCTTTGAAAGGTTCTAGCATAGGTGTTATAGATGAAATCTATTTGTTGTCTGGTTTGATATTGGAAAAATCAACTCCGCATTTGCAATTGCTGCCACAGCCTGCACGCTTTGGAGATACGGAGCGATAGATCATGCGGCCCACATAAAACAGTGCGGCGGCAAAAATAAGGGCGACCAATACAGTTTGAATATCCATAATACAAACATAATGTGCAGCGCGTTAATCGCGGTCTGCTAAATGTAAATTATTTTTAAGTGGCTATCAGTCCGACAGTTCCGCCAACCCAATCGAAATCTTTATTGTACCTCACGCCAATCATGGCACCTTTAGACATACGAGCCAGATTAATGCACAAAGCGGGTTCCTGTCCGTCGGGCCATAGGTACATCAGCCGGATTTCCAGTTTTACTCCCCCATCCGGTGATTGCACTACTGGTTCATAGCTTACTTTTCTTTGCAAAATCCAGTTTTCAGGCTCTTCTATTGCGGAGATATCCTCTGGTTTTACATCAATAAGTACGCCCATTCCTGCAAAAGAGAAGAGGGGTTTCAAAACATAGTTCTCCAGGTCGGAAGGGATTGTTTTCAATTGATCCAGAAAAATGGTTTCCGGAACAAAGTCCGTTTTCAGAAAAGGCATGGTGTATTTACTGATGCGGTAGAACCAGTTTGGATGGGTGATCCACTCAATGTCCAGTTCCTCCCGCGGATCGAAAGCCTGATGAAATAGATCTGTTTGATCGGCAATCTCATCGAAGATCAGTCGGTTATAGATGCGCTTTAAACGAACCGCTCGATCACCTTCCCGATAATATAACGCTTTACCTTCCCGGAAGATATCTGTGAGCGACAAGATCTTGATCCCCAGGTATCTTTGTGTAACGAAGAAATCAATCGCAGTTTTCTGATCCGGGGCATCTACATCCATCAAAGCTACCTCTTCCGGCTGATGATCCCCTACGATCACCTCACGCAACAATGCGACATAACTCTCCTCATCAAAACCATTCAGGAAGGGACTGAGTTCCTCAGGTAGGTGATAAGCATCTTTATAAGTCTTGCCTAGCAGCGACTGAAAGCCATAAAGCGAGGGAAAGCCCTGCATTTCGATCAGCTTAGGGCAAAGTTGACCCTGTTCGTCCCGACAAATACCGAAGTCGAAAGTCAGGAAATGCGGATGTTCGTTTTCGTTTGGTACCAGCCATTCTCCAGGGATGGCAGCTTCGGTCAGCGCTTTGAAGTTGGGTTGACGGATCAGCTTGATGATTTCTTGTCCAGCCTCTTTTAGTTTTTCCATCAATTCTGCTGGAATAAACACAGGGCTTTCGGCTACCCGGAAGGGTATAGGAGGGAAGCCTTCTCCAAGTACAGTTAAAAATTCCTGGTATTTCTCCTCCGAAAAGGCCTCGTTGAATGCTTTCCTGTACTTGCTGATCATGCTTATGCCTCCTGAAGCGCTAGTATGGCTTCCTTTAGAAAATTAGGTAAAATATGTTGCTGCGTCAATTGGATCTTCCGTGGGTCATCCAAACTTTGCAGCATATCCATATATTTTTGCTCACCATGGTTGGCAATGATCGCTGCTTTTTTATCCTCCATGAGCAAGTACATTTTCATGCCTTCAGCATCTGCTTCCGGATGGAATTGTGTACCGATGATCTCTTCCGTAAACTGAACTGCCATCACACAGCGTTCCAAGTCTACATGTGGACGTTCTTTTTCCAATGCAAGTACCTGGGCCTCGGAATTGGAAAACTCCAGGTCCTCTGGATTTATCACCTGCCAGTCGCGGCTATCTACCGTATAAAACGGATTGGGCAGGCCTTTGAAAACCGATTCTCCCTCTTCCGTCAGGAATACCGGGAAAATGCCAAAAGCCGTAGAACGTCTCCGGATGACCTGGCCCACCTTGTATTTCCTGCAGGCCATCTGGAAAGAATGACAGATCAAAAAAACATGCTTTTTCGACACATCCTCAAGGCGGTTGTGTGCTTCAATGGCATCCAGTAGTGCAAAAAAATCCTGTTGCCATTGCTCTTTCTCACCGTCATAGGGACTGCCCGGCCCACCACTGGAAATGTAGATGTCGTAGTCCGGGGAAGGAATTTCTCCTTTTAACCGAAGGTCAAACACTTCATATTCCAGTGCGATGCCTGTAGATTTTCGGTATGCTTCCAGGATAGACAGAATTCCACGCATCCCTTGATTGGCGACCCCCTTGTTCATGTCGATCACCGCCACCCTCACTGTATTTTTTTCAGTCAAACTCAAATCTTTGCTCCTATTAAGGTCTGTGTAGTAATGAAATCTACTACCGCCTCAAAGTTACCACTTTGTTCGTAAACAGCCAATTGCCGGTCTGCCCCCGTTCCGTTTGCCAGTATTTTATGCACATAGTTGATCTCATTGCGGCAACCCAGATCATCTACTACATCGTCAATGAAATCCAGCAGCTCGAGCACCAGGTTGCGACAGTTGACCTCCATTTCTTTGCCGAAATCGATCAGGTTGCCATCTATACCATATCTTGCAGCCCTCCATTTATTTTCATTGATCAATGCTCTGGAGTAACTGATGAAGGTGAGGTTCTGCAGGCGCAGCTTGTATAACTTAGCACAAAGCGCCTGGAACAGTGCTACAAAAGCCATAGTCTCATCAATCAGCATCGGGCAATCACAAATCCTGAACTCTATGGTTTCGAAGAAAGGATGTACGCGGATGTCCCACCAGATTTTCTTTGCATTGTCGATGCTATTGGTCTTGATCAGTAGTTTTACATAGTTGTCGTAGTCTTCTATGCTGTTGAACACATCAGGTATTCCTGTGCGGGGGAATTTGTCAAACACCTTGGTGCGGAAGGACTTATATCCGGTATTCCGGCCTTCCCAAAAAGGGGAGTTCGTCGATAAAGCAAAAACATGGGGCAGGAAGTAACGGACCTGATTGGCGATGTGTATGGCGAGTTCCCTGGACTGAAAGCCCACATGCACATGCAGGCCAAAGATCAGATTGGAGCGGGCGGCTTCCTGCAGTTCATTCACGATCTCACTGTAACGCGGATGTTCGGTGATCAGTTGTTTCTCCCAGTGTGAAAACGGATGTGTACCAGCAGCGCCAATGCGTAAGCCCTGTTCGCCTGCAAGTTGCGCTACGGTATACCGCAGCTGGGAGATTTCCTTGCGGGCCTGATCGGTGTTTTTGCAGATTCCCGTGCCCACCTCTACCACCGCCTGGTGCATCTCAGCCTTCACCTGGTCTTTGTGGATCTTTTGTGCAGCCTCCACTATTTTTTGGTCATGGGAGGTCAGTTCCCTGGTTACAGGGTCTATCACCATGTATTCCTCTTCTACACCTAATGTGAAATCGTTCATGTGCTTTATTTTTTAGCCGCGCTTTTTTTGCTTTTTGAAGAAGGAAAAGTCGGTGCATTTTCTGCGCTGAGCAAACTCACCGCATCAGCCTTTACGCTGGATTTTGTGGATTTTCTGACCTTAGCCGCAGGCGTTTCGCTTGTCGACAAAGCCGATAACAGCGGAGTTCCGCTCGCTGAGGATTTTAGGTATGCCCCCCAGGTCAGGTTGTCCTGTCCATCTACTTGCGCCCTGGCCCTTTCTATGGCGTACAATGCCGAGTGCTCCACCACCCAGTCGAAATTTTCCTGACCCACACTGTTGATGTCGGCGTCGGGTGCCGGATTGCAAAAATCGATGGCGTAGGGGATCCCGTCCCGCACAGCGAATTCTACGGTGTTGAAGTCGTAACCCAGGTATTGATTCAGCTTCAGCACATATTCATGGATGGTGGACAGTAAGGCTTCGCTGGAGGGCGGTGTGTCTACCTGGTAACGCAGGTGAAAAGGATTTCTGGGTTCATATTGCATGATCTTGACGTATTTGCCACCGATGCAATAACAGCGGAAATACTCCTCAAAAACAATCTCTTCCTGCAGCATCATGACGGTTTGTTTCGTCTGACTATGTTTGTCGAAGAAATCCTCTTTGTCATTTAATTTGTAGACTTCCTTCCATCCGCCACCGTCGAAAGGTTTCATGTATGCCGGGAAGCCGGTGTAGTTAAAAATGCCCTCCCAGTCCATGGGGAATGCGAGATTTAAGAACGACTCATCCGAGGTATCGTCAGGCTGATCATAGGAAGGGATCAACGCTGTTTTCGGTACAGGTATACCCAGTTTAATGGCCAAGGCATTATTGAAAAACTTCTCATCCGCGCTCCACCAGAAAGGATTATTGATCACTGCTGTACCGGTGATTGCTGCATTTTTCATCGCTGCGCGGTAAAAGGGCACGTCCTGTGAAATGCGGTCGATGATCACTGCATAATCCAGGGGTTCTGCCTGAAAGATCCGGTCGATTTTCACAAACTCCGCCTTAAACTCAGTGCCTGCAAGTTCATTGACCCGCTTTACAAAAGCTTCAGGGAAGGAGCGCTCCCTGCCAAATAGGATTCCAATTTTCTTCATTATATGATCTGTGATTAGGGTTATTTAATTAAAAGGTGATGCCAGTTGTGTGTTGAGGCTATAATTCCGACAGGTAATGCGGCAGCATCTGTCGCCATATCGGCCAGTCGTGGTCTGCATTTGGCCTGATGTCCAGCCAGTGCGAGATGTTCTTTTGATGCAGGATGCCAGAGAGCCGTTCATTGCTTGCCCGGCAGATATCCCGGTCAGAAGTGCCCAGAACGATCCGCATGTTCCAGAGTTCCGGATTGCTGTCATTAGGAAGAAAGTCGACCGGGTTATTGAAATAGGCATCGTCATTATAGAAGCCGTCCAGTTGATCCCTGATGTCGAATGCACCGCTGATGCTGTACAGGTGACTGACCAGCCAGGGATGTCTGAATGCGAAATTTGCTGCATGGTAGCCACCAAAACTGCAGCCTGTGACCACCAGTTTGGAATGGCCTGTTTCCTGACGCGCCATGGGTGCTACTTCTTCCAGGATCAGTTTGTCATACCAGATGTGGTTTTTTACCCGCTCTGCGGGATGGATGCCTTTATTGTACCAGCTCATTTTATCGATGCTGTCTACGCAATACACTTTGATGAGACCTTCATCGATGAACCAGCTGATGGACTCAATCATCTTGAAATCCTTGCTCTCATAATACCTGCCCATGCTGCTGGGAAAAAGGACCACAGGATAGCCGCTGTGGCCGAAGGCCAGGAACTCAAAATCGGCACTTAGGTTGTGGCTGTACCACTTCTTGTATTCCTCTTTCATACCAATAAAATTAGCTGCTATAAGATAGTTAACAAAACAGCACAATTGATTGTTTTGGTGCAGATTTTTAATGTTTTAGGAAGAATTGTACCTTTGCTTCAAATGTGAGAAGGGAAAATGCTGAATGAAATACACCACTATGCCATCCGTAGAAATTGTCAATATCGCTTATACGATAGATTCTGTTCATTTGAAAAGGAATGTGGAGCTGGAGCTTTTCCTGCCCGAAGGTTTGCTGGGTAATGAAATGCTTAATCTGTTGCTGTTGAACGACGGTCAGGATGCTGAAGCGCTTGGTCTGGGTGATACTTTAGCAAATTTGCAGCGCCAGCAGCAGATCGGGCCGCTGGTTGTGGCCGCCATTAAAGCTTCTGCCGAACGTGTGCAGGAGTATGGTGTGGCTGGTGTACCTGACTTCATGGGTCGCGGAAGTAAGGCGCAGGCTTATAGCGATTTTGTCATCCTGGAGTTGATCCCATTTATAGAAGGCACACTGAATATGCCGATCAGGGGCAAGCGAGCCTTTGCCGGCTTTTCTTTAGGCGGACTCAGTGCATTTGACATTGCCTGGGGCAACGAGGCGCATTTCGACGCTGTCGGGGTGTTTTCGGGTTCATTCTGGTGGAGAAAAAAAGACCTTAGTGAGGGTTATACCGATCAGGACAGGATATTACATCAGCGTATAGCAGACACCCAGGGTAAGCCGGAACTCAAGTTCTGGCTGATGACAGGTACGGAAGATGAAACCGCCGACCGCAACAAAAACTTCATCATTGATTCTATAGACGATACCGTAGATGTCATCAAGGAATTGCTGTTAAAAGGGTATAAGAGGCCACAAGATCTGGCCTACTATGAAGTAGTAGGTGGCAGGCACGATGTTGCTACCTGGGGTAAGGCCATGTCTGCCTTTCTCTGCTGGGCATTTTAATCTGCCTCTTCGTCGGATTGGTCGCCGCTTCCTTCTGCTTCAGAATATTGTCTTGCCTGCTCATCGGCCTGTTCATCCGCATGGGCTTCCGGTTCCAGATTTTCATCCAGTCTTTCATTCCATTGGTCCAGACCTGTTTTTGGTTTTTCAGTATTGTTGGGGTTGTTCATGACGTTGAATTGAATTGTGTTTGGAGATAACAGGTTTATGGATTGAATTGTTTCAGTAGTTGCTCATGAGCATTATTGTAAAAAGTACACGAACTAACGTGCTGATATTTCGATAATAAACCTTATCTTTGCGCCAAAATTTACACGCATTTTATGCAAAAAATAAGAAACATAGCTATTATAGCACACGTTGACCACGGTAAAACTACACTGGTTGATAAGATCTTACACTCTTGTTCAATCTTTCGTGATAACGAGCAAACGGGTGAATTAATACTTGACAATAATGATTTGGAGCGTGAACGTGGGATTACCATCGTTTCTAAAAACGTTTCAGTTCAATATAAAGACGTTAAGATCAACATTATTGATACCCCTGGTCACGCCGATTTTGGTGGTGAGGTAGAGCGTGTATTGAAAATGGCTGATGGTGTGTTGCTTTTATGTGATGCTTTTGAAGGCGCGATGCCTCAGACGCGTTTCGTAACACAAAAAGCATTGGCCTTAGGTCTGAAACCAATTGTAGTAGTCAACAAAGTAGATAAAGAAAACTGCCGTCCTGAAGAAGTTTACGAGCAGATTTTCGAATTGTTCTTCAACTTGGAGGCTACTGAAGATCAATTGGATTTCCCGGTTATCTATGGTTCATCTAAACAAGGTTGGATGAGTACAGACTGGAAAGTACCTACTACAGATATCTTCGCTTTATTGGATGCAGTAGTGGCTAATATCCCAGCTGCACCGGTTAACGATGGTACATTACAAATGCAAATCACTTCACTGGATTATTCATCATTCGTTGGTCGTATCGCCGTTGGTCGTGTACACCGTGGTAGCATCAAAGAAAACCAACCGGTTACTTTGATCAAACGTGATGGTAAAATGGTGAAATCAAGAGTAAAAGAACTATATACTTTCGAAGGTCTGGGTAAGATCCGCGCCCAGGAAGTTAAATCTGGTGACATCTGCGCAGTGGTAGGAATCGACGGTTTTGAGATCGGTGATACCATTGCTGATTTTGATGCTCCGGAGCAATTGCCGGTTATCAAAATTGATGAGCCTACAATGAACATGTTGTTCACGATCAACAACTCTCCTTTCTTCGGTAAAGAGGGTAAATTTGTGACTTCTCAACGTATCAGAGAGCGTTTGTACAAAGAGATGGAGAAAAACCTGGCCCTCAAAGTGGTTGAGACAGAATCTCCTGATTCTTACTTGGTATACGGAAGGGGTATTCTCCATTTATCAGTATTGATCGAGACCATGCGTCGCGAAGGATATGAGATTCAAGTAGGTCAGCCACAGGTAATCATCAAAGAGATCGATGGTAAGAAATGTGAGCCTATCGAGACTTTGATCGTAGATGTACCGGGTGAAGTAGCGGGTAAGGTGATTGAATTGGTTACTCAGCGTAAAGGTGAGCTGCTGATCATGGAGCCTAAAGGCGATTTGCAACACCTGGAGTTTGAGATTCCTGCTCGTGGTATCATTGGTTTAAGAAACAACGTTTTGACTGCAACAGCAGGAGAGGCCATCATGGCGCACCGTTTCAAAGCTTATGAGCCTTGGAAAGGTACGATCCCTGGAAGGTTGAACGGTGTATTGGTTTCTATGGATAAAGGAAATACCACTGCTTATTCTATCGATAAATTGCAGGATCGTGGTCGTTTCTTCGTTGATCCGGGTGTTGATGTTTATGAAGGGCAGATCCTTGGTGAGCACATCCGCGACAATGATTTGGTGATCAACATCGTGAAAGGTAAAGCCTTGACCAACATGCGTGCTTCTGGTACAGATGACAATACACGTATTGCACCGGCAATTAAATTCTCTTTGGAAGAGGCTATGGAGTATATCCAGGCTGATGAGTACATCGAGATCACTCCGGTAAGCATGCGTTTACGTAAGATCTACTTAACTGAGAACGAGCGTAAGATCAATGCTAAGAAGTTTCAATAAGTAATGATTCAGCCTTTTAAGGCGGAATAGCATAAAAAAGGCGGGATGTTCATCCCGCCTTTTTGTTTTTATCAACTATGCATGCTGACCTTCATGTACGCCTTCTGCAAATTCCTCTACGATCTTGTCGTTAAAAGCAGGCAGGTCGTCCGGACTGCGGCTGGTCACCAGGCCCTGATCTACCACGACCTCTTCATCCTGCCAGTTGGCCCCGGCATTCAGCAGGTCTATTTTAATGGTTTTGGTGGAGGTCAGTGTTCTTCCCGACACCACTTCTGCACTGATCAGTACCTGTGGCCCATGACAAATGGCTGCTACTGGTTTTCCAGCTTCAAAGAAAGCTTTTACAAAGCTTAATGCTTCCTCGTTTTTTCTTAATGAATCCGGGTTCAGTACACCCCCTGGGATCAGCAGGCCATGATAATCGTCGGCATCAGCCTCAGAAATGATTTTGTCTACTTCTACTGATATGGTCCATTCATGATCGCCCTTCATGGCCTGGATTTTTCCTGCTTTGGAAGATATGATATGAACGGTTGCGCCTTCTTCCTTCAGTCGTTGTACCGGACTGGTGAGTTCTGTTTCTTCAAAGCCGTTCTCTGAGAGCACGGCTATGGTTCTGTTACTTAACTGTCCCATTTTTTATATGTTTAAATGATCAATAGGTTAACTGCCTATTACGACAAGTCATAAAAGATAATGTTTTCAGATTTTGAAATTCATCATGGAAGCCGGACTCTGGCTTATTCAAACAGGTGTCTGAAATAGTTGTCTGGATTTTCGAGAAAATTGCGGGTCAGCTGATAGTGTTCAGTTTCTTCATAGCATACCTGCTTAAGTCCTTCATCTGTAAAACTAAAGATGGTTGAATTGGGATAACAAAGCAGCATCGGCGAGTGTGTCGCGATGATGAACTGTGCTTTGCCTGACATTTCCAGCTGATGAATAAGCGACATGAAGGTCATCAGTCTGTTCGGTGACAACGCGGCCTCAGGCTCATCCAGGATGTAGATGCCACGGTCAAACTGGTTTGCAAAGAGCGCGAAAAATGACTCGCCGTGCGACTGTTCATGGAGCGATTTACCTCCATAAGCTTGTAAGATCCTGCCATCTTCTTTCGCCAGTTCATCAATGTAATCTGCAAAATTAAAGAAGCTTTCTGCCCTCATGAAAAAGCCGTTGCTGACCACCTTGGGGATCCATTGCAACTCGATCAGTTTGGTTAATGGCGATTCGTATCCATCAAATTTATGGCCCGTATTCGTGTTGTGGTTGCGGTTTCCTCCACGAAGGTTGAAGCCACACCTTTCTGCAAGTCCCTCCAATAGCGTAGATTTTCCAGAGCCGTTTTCCCCTACAAATAAAGTGACATTACTGCGGAGTTTGATTTCCAGGCCATCCCGAAAGGCGGGTATAGAAAAAGGATAATGGTCCAGGGGTACTTTCGGGAGCGATATTTTGGATAGGAAAGGCATCCGCAGATTAGTCGTTGGTTTTGCGGTGGCGAACAAAGTAGATGCCGAGACTTGCAGCGATCACGACGTGGTTGATCAGGTTAGGGATCAGCCCGTAGTATTTACTGAAAATTTTGAACCTTTCTTGCAGGCTGGCCAAATGTTTCTTTTTAGAGATGCCGCCCACCAGGTATTTAGCCACATAAATGTGCGTATTGACGATGCTCGATGCATTCTTGGCTGCCCTGATGATCCAGTCGATATCAGCACTGTATTTGTATTGCAGATCAAAAGGCCCAACGATGCTGCGTTTGATGTAAATGGCCTGATGGCTGATGCTCATGCCATATTTAAAGCTCTTCCAGTTGAAGTTTTCCGGGGCACAATGCCTCCGCTGACCCAGGCTCTGCCACTGCTCGTTGAACATTTCTGTCTCTCCGTAATAAATATCTGCAGATGCCGCAGTATCAAAGACATCAGACACCGTCTCATAGGCATAGATCTCATCGCCGGAATTCATGAACAGGACATAGTCGCCAGTAGCCAATGCCAGGCCTTTATTCATTGCGTCGTAAATCCCATTGTCAGGTTCGGAGATGAACCGGGCAAGTTTTCCCGCGTATTTGGAGATGATTTCTTTCGTGCCGTCTGTAGAAGCACCGTCGATTACAAGGTATTCAATGTTTGGATAGTTCTGGTTCAGTACCGATAGCATGGTGCGTTCGATATCCTTTACATTGTTATAAACGATGGTGATTACACTTAATTTTGGCTGCATGCGGCTTATAAAAGGCTAAAACTATTTGGGTTGAAGGTCGATCAGCGACTGGTACAATAATAAGTGTTTTTCCGCAATTACTGCTTCTGAAAATTGAGTTAATATTGTTCTTCTTGCTTCTTTTTGAATATCAGGGCCATTGTCTTCATGGTAGAGCCATTCTATCCCCGTAGCCAGGTCTTCCGAGGACTTGTATTCGGCAAGGTAACCATTTTCCAGGTGCCGTACCATGTCGGGGATTCCGCCTGTCTGAAAAGCTACGACGGGAGTGGCGCATGCCAGGCTTTCCATCACAGTATTGGGTAGGTTATCTTCAAGAGAAGGCGTAATGAATACATCCGCTGCAGAGTAGCATTTTGCCAGGTGTTCATCATTGGCGATGGTGCCCAAAAAGGTCGTTTTGAAGGGGAATTCAGGCATGTCAACATTATCCTTGTTCCCAAATATGATGAGTTCAATGTTTTCCTTAAGTATACCCGGCCTGGAGGCGAGGTCATTCAAAGCATCAACCAGGTAAGAAGTACCTTTATGTTTGTCGTTTTTTGAGGGCATAAAACCACTCATGAGCACAAATTTATGGGGATTGATCTTCAGGATTTTCTTTGCCTCCGATTTCACGTAGGGCTTAAACACATTCGTTTCAATCGTATTGGGGATTACGGTCACTTCCCTGAATCCCATGAGGCTGCTGAGTTTTACAGAATTGGCCATCCAGCGGCTCGGTGCCACAATATGGCAATTCAGTTCGGAATAGGCTTTCTTTTTTCGCAGCCAGGTCTGATGGGAGATGTCGTTCTTGCCACTCAACTTGAGCAAAGGGCAGAACCCGCATTCCTTGAAGTAATTCTCACAGGAATAGCGCACATGGCAACCACCAGTAAAAGCATTGCTATCGTGAAAAGTCCAGACGACAGGCTTCTCGAGTTCGTCAATCTCTGCCAGGAACTTGGGAGATAAAAAACCGTGATTGATCCAATGCAGGTGAATGATATCTGCATTTTTCACATCAGGATGGTCGATGACCGACCGGCCAAACCATTGCAGAGAGAAGGGTGTTTTGAGCTCAGCCTTTGTAAGTGCTTTCGATAGGTACCGCTCTGAAAGAATATTAAAGACCGCTTTTGCTTTCTGGAAAGGACCATTACTGAAGCTTCCGGTTTTGCTGCTTGGCTTGAACTGAAAGTAAACCATCACCTTAGACTCCGCTCCGCTGCTGTTTAGTGCATCGCTAAGCCTGAGGCAGGCCCTTCCCGCGCCGCCATTCCCCTCATACGTATTTAAGTGTACTACTTTCAACTGATCAAACTTAGAAAAAAACGGGATTTAAATCTATGAAAGTTACATATATTTCTCTTCTATATAAAAAGACTTCCTTATTTTCGCCCTCACCCGAATCATTACCAATTATTTAGCGTTCGAAAGTTAACCGCCCGAAAAGACACGAGGGAAATTTTGCTATATATTACAGTTAATGTTTCGTGCTACTAAAAGATTAAAAAAAATATGAGCAACCTGTTAACCGACAGACAGTTTTGGGTGAATTATTGGGAAAGCAAGACAGGCTTGTCTGTCAGCATCCCCGAAAACTACCTGTTTCATCAGCAATTGGGCGATCTCATCAGGCAGCAAAACGTGAAAAATGCGATTGAGCTGGGTGGATTTCCTGGTTATTATGCGGTTTTTCTGAGGAAGTACTTTCAGCTTGACGTCACCCTGCTCGATTATTTTGTGCATCAGCCGGTAACCAACGCACTTTTGGAAGCGAATCAGTTGAAAGCCTCAGACATCCATGTCATAGAGACTGACCTGTTTAAGTATGTGCCGGAAAAACAATATGATCTCGTCCTTTCCTGTGGCTTGATTGAACATTTTAATGACACCGCAGACATCATCAACAGACATATCGCTTTTGTAAAGCCGGGCGGCAGCCTGTTTATCACCTTGCCCAATTTCAAGGCATTGAACGGCTGGTTTCAGAAGACTTTCGACCGCGAAAATTACGATAAACATAACATCGACTGTATGGATCCGAAGCTGCTACAGCAAATTTGTGAGCAGGCGGGGCTGAAAGTTTTGCAATCCAGGTATTTTGGCCGTTTCAGCATCTGGTTTGAAAATGAACAGCAAAAGCCACTTGGTGTTCGGCTATTGAAGAAAAGCAGCTGGCTTGCTGGAAAACTACTGACGAGGGTGTTTCCTTTTGACTCCCAGGCATTATCACCTTATATCATTTTAGAAGCGAGGAAGCCTTTGTAGTTAATGCAGGCGCTCCTTAAGGTAGCGTTTCAGGCGTTGCCATAAATTGCCTTTCCTGTTGGAAAGAAAATGTTTGATGGCCGCGTAGGCCTGAGGGTTTTCTTTTAATTCCTGTGGGAATTCCGTAATCGGTTTAGGGTTGATGACTACATTATAGATATCGTTGATGCCGGAATGAATTCCGGAACCGTCATGACCAATGTTGTTGATCAGTGACTGGCCCGGGTTTAAAGTCAAGCCTGCCTTCAGGAAAATAGAAGCATACCATCGGATGGCCCAGGAGTTGTTGCGTCCTGCTTTGAAGTCCTGCATCTGCTTCCAGAAATTCATGCTGTGATCAATGGAAAAAGCGGTTTTTTTAGCTTTATCAAACTGAGCCATCAACGAGTCAATATCAGGTTCGAAATGCCGCCATGCCCTTTCCCAGGTAGCCCATCCCCAACTGGTCGCTGCCCGATAGAAAAAGCTTTGTGGCAGTCCTGCATCCTTCAGATTGTACATGTAGGCCCCGATGTGCATTACTTTTTCTTCATTTCTGTAGCGTTTCAATGCCTCGTTGAAATAAGTTAAAGTATAAGGCGAACTGATAAGATCGTCTTCGAAAACGATCACCTGCCCATATGTTGCAGTTAATTTGCCTACACCGGCAATGATCGAATTGGCCAGACCCATATTTTCACTGCGGGCTATGATTTCCACAGACTTGAAACCTTCGATGTTTTTCAGAATTTCCCTTACTTCAAGTACGTTTACCTCATCTTCCGCTGACCTGGCCCCGTCGGAAAACACAAATAAACGGCTTTCTGAAGCCAGCTCATTTTGCTGGAGGAATTTCAGCGTACGTGCTGTATGCTGAGGTCGGTTGTATACGAATAAGGCGATGGGAGCAAAGGTTTGCATGTTTACAGGATTTGCAATGTTTGTTCAGATTTCTTAGTAAGAACGGTATAGGCATTCGCAAATTGTTCCTTTTTCTTCTTCCCAAGGAAATTTCCCAGCAGGTTTTTGATGCGGTATTCCAGTTCAATTTTAAGGACTTTTGTAAAGCGCTTAGACTGGCCACGGTTGATGAATTCGTTGAACCGGGTAATTTCCGTTGAGATCAGGGAAGTCTTGTCCGACAGTACTTCCAGCCCCTCACTCTGCAGTAAGAATCGCAATAAAGTGGGCGTATACATGTTGATGTGGCCATAGTCCAGGAAATGTTTCATCCGTTTATCCACACCAAAGCGGTAATCGAGGGGTACTTCTACCAGAACGTATTTTGCAACGCGCTTGAGTTCCCTCAACAGCATACGTTCATGCTCTACATGTTCAAGAACATGGGCCAGTATAACAAGATCGAAGGTATTATCAGCATAAGGGATGGTGTAGCCATCAAATTTAAATACCTCTTTTAAGTTTCGCAGTCCCCGTTCTTTGATAACTTCAATTCCGCTATCGGAAATTTCAATGGCGTATAATTCAGGTGCAAAATTCGCCTCATTTAAAAAATGAAGGATACTTCCGTCCCCTGCACCTACTTCCAATACTTTCCTGGGTCTGATTTCCCCTGATACTTCAATGATGTTCCTCGCCTTGTATTTTGCACCAAGCATTCTCCATTCAGTATCCTTTCCTGCATAAAAGTCCTTATAAGCGTCAACAACTTGGTTCGTTTGATTTGCCATGTGAAGGGGTCAGATTAGATGTCGAGAGTGTTGTGTGAACGGTAAAAAACGGAGGTACACTTGGACGTGATCACACCCGGTGCCATCCCTGTAAAAGGCAGATGTTTGAAACCATTGGCTTTAAAGAATCGATGTGCTTCAGCATAGATCTCTCTTTCTGAATCATCGAGTACGACAATACCATCTTCAGTAAGGGCAGACAGGGACTGCTTGCAGCAGTTGACCCGATCACGTCCATCTACGATGATGATGTGGAACTTCTTCCCGCTGTTTGCTGCGGTTCTTGCATAATCTCCATCAGGTTGGAGTTCACAATGGATCATCTTAATGTTGGGAAGATTGATTTTTGAACTCTTTTCGAACCATTCTTTATCATGCTCTACGGAGTATACCTCTGCGGCCTTCTCTGCATAGAAAATGGTAGAGTTTCCTGATCCAAATTCAAAGATATCGTGTTTTTTGCTGATCCTGTCCTTAATGAAATCAATGAAGGAGTAGGTAACCCAGGCAATAGGTTTCCCTTCGTGATCAATAGCAGATTTTGTTTTGAAGGCATCAAACCAGCCTTTTTCAGCCAGATAACCTTTAAAACCCAATGATAGTAATACCCTTAATTTCGCCGGATCGAGGAGAGAGAAGGGGGATAATGTTGATTTCATATTCTGAATCAAAGTTAAAATGTTAATCTCAAAAAGCTAATTTATCGGGATAATATTTGAAAATCAGGAAGATTTACTAATGTTCATCTTATTTCTCAGGCGCTGCAACAAGGTAATGAGAAACAAAGACTTGAGCATCACAAAGCCCTGATCGCGGGTTTTCGGAATCAGCAAGAGGTAGAAGGCGCTCAAGAAACACGCAATTAACGTCGCTATAGAAGCACCCATCCCCCCATATAGCGGTATCAACCACAAATTAAGCAGGATATTGGCCAATGCACCTAATGCAGTCCGTTGGAAGGAAATGGACGTATACCCTTCCGCTAACAGGTATTGGGAACTGGCACTGCCCAGGAATACAAAAATGCCCGACCAGATGTGAATAGAAAGCATCGGCCCTGCGCCATTATATTTATCGCCAAAGATCAGGTGGATGATGTCGCTTCCAAAGAAGCTGATGAAGAGGGCTACGGGCAGACTGATGTAGACGAGGAGATCGTACAGATTGATCAGGCGTTTGTGGTACCGCTCCAGATCGGTTTTGCGTGCATTGATGATTGCAGGAAAAACAGAAGTCACGATTGCGGTAGGAATGAAGTACCAGGCCTCACTGATTTTGGCGGCGGCACTATAGATCCCTACTTCCACACTTCCCACCAATGGCTTGATCATTACGGTGTCAATCTTCATGTAGATGGAAACCATCACGGCAGAAAGGATGAGCGGGAAGGATTGTTTTAGCAAAGATTTTGCCCTTTGAAGATTGAAAGTCCAGCTACGCATCTTAAAACCTCTCAGGTGGTACATGTAGACGAGACCCAGGGCGAGGATGCATGCGTCGAAGGTCAGTGCTACGGCAAACCAGATCAGTTCGGCCTGTATCCAGACCAGAAAGATCTTAAGTATTGCAGACAAGATCACACAGATATTTTGTACCTGAACCACATATTTAGATTGTACCTGCGACTGAAAGTAAGAATCTATAATATTGAAGGACCTGAAAAATGATGCTGCACTTAAAAAAAATACCAGCAAGGTCAGTGGTTGTCCGGGTTTATCTGAAGTGCTGTGAAAAAACAGGTAAATGCAAACGCTCAGTGGGATAATGATCGCGCTGGTCCCGATGCGCATCCACAGGGAGGTACCCAGTATTTCATCTTTTTTCTCCGGTTCATTGATGATCTCACGAATGATGAAGGTATCCAGGCCCAGTGTGCCTACAGCGGCGACAATCGCGGTAAGGGCATCTACAAAACTGAGGTCGCCAAAGGAAGAAGGTCCCAGGTATTTAGCGATCATAAAACTGACCACCATGCTCAACAGTTTGCCGAACATTAGCCAGCCTGTATTTTTCACATATTTGTCGAACGCTTGCTGATCGAAGCCTTTAATCCTTGGGATCTTCATTGACACAAAGATGTGAATTTAAAAGCTCTTCTCAATCCTATCGAGTTGTTTTAGGTGATGTGCCAGGTGGATCCTTGCGAAACGGAGCCATTGCGCGGTATTTAAGTAACCCATTCTCGGATGAGGCGTTTTCATGTCCGGATCCGCTTCTTCCATATGGGGATAATCCTTTTCCAATTGCTGCAAAAACTTCTCAATGAGTTCCTGAGCCTCCTTTTGGTCAATTTTTCGGAGCCGCTCAGCAAGTCTTTTCGGTGCCTTATATTTTTTTCCTGGCGGCAGGCTGCCCAAAAACAAAATTAGCCGGACCAGGAATGGAGTAGCTTTTCGCTCCGCTTTCCCTTGTATGCAATCTCTTATGGTCTGCAATGCCAGTAGGCTGGAGTCAAAAATGTGAAAGTAGACTTCTGAGTATGACCATCCGCCAATCGGAGGTGTTTGCTGAAATAGCCTCTCTGGATACCTACTTAGCTTAGCCTGGTAAACCGCGGCTAAGTTAAGTAGGTGCTGATGATCCTTTGCAATGCCCATTACAGATTATCGGGTTGCTGTAGTTTTGATGAAGTCAAATAATTTATCCCTATTGCTGGAAAAATCAAAGATTTCTGCCACTTTGAAAAAGTTCTGCTTGTCGACAATACCGGGATAGGCGACTTTGGCTGCGGCCAGTTTCCTTTCATCGAAACTAAACTGCTTCAGCAAAGAGGTCAGTTGCGCAGTTGTGATCAGGTTGGCTGGAATGGCCGCACTGATGATCTTAATTTTTCCATCTTCAAAAGCTTCCTTTTTTACGAGGTTATAGAGTTCATTGAAGGATTGATCAGACATGATGTTATTTGCTACAGGTATGGCCGGACGGGTAGGTCTGCCAGCACCCGGTCTTTCCGGTCTGCCAATGCTACCGCCAATGACACCGTCCCAGTCGTCCAGTGCATAGGTATTATTCTGGATGACCGGCAGCGTTTTGACTACCTGTAGACCTGATCTTTTGGAGTAGCTCAGGAAGGTACGGTAATTCGCCCTGATCTCTATTTTTGATTTGGCGATCTGCTTGTTGTTCTGCAGTACGGTTACCGTCGGGTTAGGATTCTGTACATCGTAAAACCGGAAAAGATTTTTAGAAGAACTGATCATTTCATCGTCTACATAGACGCTTATTTTTCCTTGCTCAGGAATTTCAATGAACAGTTCGGTGGCGCTTTGCGAAAAAGCAAAGGTGGTTTGCAGCGCAGCTGCGATAATTAGAAATAGCGTTTTCATAATTTGGTTTGTTTTTGTGTGTATTGGTCGCAATGCCAAGGCTGTACCAAGATTTCTTGCGTATTAAAAATGTTGCAGCAATTCCTCCATGTGGTTGATCTGCCATAGTACGTCATCCGGCAGTTCTTTGTACGTCGGATTAAAGAAAATGGCCTTCATTCCAAAAGCTTGTGCACCACGGATGTCAGCTTCGATGCTGTCGCCAATCATGATGCTTTCTTCTTTTAGTGCAGAAGCTTTGTCCAGCGCATATTCAAAAATAGCCTTATCGGGTTTATTTACACCTACGTCTTCTGAAATGATGATGTTTTGGAAATAGCAATTGAGATCACAGACTTCGAGCTTTTTCAAGGTAGATTCTTTAAAACCATTGGATATGATGTGAAGGTCGTATTTCTGCCTGAGGTAGGTAAGGACAGTGGTTGCTCCGTCAAATAAATTCCTTTTGGTTGGTGTAAGGCTCACATAATCGTCTTCAAATTGGGGCGGTATGCGATCAGGATGCAGCCCCAATTGTACAAAGGTTTTACTAAAGCGCTCAGATCGAAGGGTTTCTTTAGTGATCTGCCCAAGATGGTATTGGGCCCAAAGCAAATGATTGTTCTCTGTATAAGTCGAGATAAACTTTTCAGCCGAATTCAGGCCCAGTTTATCCAGCTCATACCGGCTGTAAAGTTCGAGCAGGCTCTCTTCAGCATTTTTATCAAAATCCCAAATGGTATGGTCCAGGTCAAAAAAGATGTGTTTGATCATATTGCTTTGCTATTCTGCAAATTTGCAATAAGTATTTCGATTCCAGTAAAATTATTGTTTAAGACCATAGGCAAGGTCTCCCGCATCCCCCAGTCCTGGCACGATGTAAGCCTTGCTGGTCATTTCTTCATCAATGGCCCCGATCCACAACTTTGCTTTTGGTAAATTGGCACGGACGTGGTTGATGCCTTCTGTACTCGCAATGACAGAGACAATGTGCAGTTCGCGGATCTGAAATTTTCGGATCAGTTCCTTGCAGCAAATGACCATGCTCAGCCCAGTGGCCAGCATCGGATCAGCAAGAATGACTATCCTGTCGGTCAGGTCCGGTGAAGCGATGTGCTCCAGCTGGATCTCAAAGCTGCCGCTTTTATGGTTGCGGCGGTAGGCGGTAATGAAAGCGCAGTCAGCCTGATCGAAGATGTTCAGTAAACCTTGATGTAAAGGTAGTCCTGCCCGGAGTATGGTAGCCAGAACCGGTTGATCTGTAAGCGCTACACTTGCTGCAATACCCAGGGGAGTCTGTGTTTCTGTCGCTGTATAATCCAGCGTTTTGCCAATTTCAAAGGCAAAACATTCACCGATACGTTCCATATTCCGGCGGAAGCGCATGGCATCTTTCTGCTTGGTTTCATCCCGAAGTTCAGCAATGAAAACATTGGCCAGCGATTTGGTTTTACTGAGTTCGAATATCATGATATTAAGGATTTAAATTGAATTGTGCCTGCATAAAATTACCATATAAATACCCAACATGCAACAGCCAATGCTTATATTTGATCACCTATGGAATTTAAAATCGTTTCTAATTATAAGCCTACGGGAGATCAGCCCAATGCAATTCAGCAATTGGTTGAGGGGGTCAATAACCAGGAGAATTACCAGACGCTTTTGGGGGTTACAGGGTCAGGAAAGACCTTTACTGTGGCCAATGTCATCGAACAGACCCAAAAGCCGACGCTGATCCTGAGCCACAATAAAACACTCGCAGCGCAGTTGTATGGAGAGTTCAAGCAGTTCTTCCCGGATAATGCGGTCAATTATTTCGTGTCTTACTACGACTATTACCAGCCGGAAGCATTTATCGCCAGCAGCAATACCTATATTGAAAAGGACCTCAGTATCAATGAGGAAATTGAGAAACTCCGGTTAAGGACCACATCCGCACTGATGTCGGGCCGGCGGGATGTCATTGTGGTTTCCTCTATCTCCTGTATTTATGGTATGGGAAATCCGGAAGATTTTTCGCGTTCGGTGTTCCGGTTTTCGGTAGGCACAAGGATTTCCCGAAATTCCTTTTTGCACAGCCTGGTAGAGATCCTCTACGCACGCACCACCAATGACTTCAAGCGGGGAACATTCCGTGTGAAGGGAGATACCGTAGACATTTTTCCTGCCTACCTGGATAATGCCTATCGCATTTCTTTTTTTGGAGACGATATCGAGGAATTGAGCATCATAGATCCGATAACCGGTAAAACCATAGAAAAAATGCAGGACATGGCCATTTATCCGGCCAATCTTTTCGTGACACCCAAAGATCGCTTCAATTCTTCCATCTGGGGCATCCAGGAAGAACTGGAGATCAGGAAGAACCAATTGATCGATGACCGCCAATTGCTGGAGGCCAAAAGGCTGGAGGAAAGGGTGAATTTCGATATTGAAATGATGAAGGAGCTGGGCTATTGTTCCGGTATCGAGAACTATTCCAGGTTTTTTGACGGCCGTTCGCCGGGTATGCGGCCCTTCTGTTTGCTCGATTATTTTCCGGATGATTATTTGATGGTGATTGATGAAAGCCATGTCACGGTACCACAGATCCGGGCAATGTACGGTGGTGACAGATCGAGGAAGATGTCGCTGGTCGAGTATGGATTCAGGCTGCCTTCAGCTTTGGACAACCGGCCTTTAAATTTTGATGAATTTGAAAGACTGGCACCACAGACCATTTATGTGAGTGCAACGCCGGCAGATTACGAACTGCAGAAATCCGAAGGGATTGTGATTGAACAGGTGATCAGGCCTACAGGGCTGCTCGATCCGATCATCGAGGTTCGGCCTGCAATCAACCAGGTGGATGATCTCCTGGATGAGGTCGATAAAACCATCAAGATGGGCGACCGGGTGCTGGTCACTACACTAACAAAAAGGATGGCTGAAGAGCTGACCAAATATATGGACCGGCTGAACATCAAATGCCGGTATATCCACTCAGAGGTCAAGACCCTGGAAAGGGTAGAGATTCTGCGCGGACTAAGGCTTGGAGAATTTGACGTACTGATCGGGATCAACCTTTTAAGAGAAGGGCTGGATTTGCCGGAAGTTTCACTGGTCGCAATTCTGGATGCCGATAAAGAAGGATTCCTGCGGTCAGAAAAATCGTTGATCCAGACGATCGGCCGTGCTGCCCGTAACGATAGGGGCCGCGTGATCATGTATGCTGACAAGGTTACCGAGTCCATGGAAAAGACCATAGATGAGACGAACCGGAGACGGGAAAAACAAATTGCCTACAACCTGGAACATGGCATTACCCCTAAGACCGTTGGAAAGAGCCGGGAGGCCATCATGGAGCAGACTTCGATGCTCGATTTCTCGGAAAATAACACAAGGGCAAAAGCCTATGTAGAGGTGGATGAAGTGAGTATGGCCGCAGATCCTATCGTTCAGTATATGACCAAGCCGGAAATGCAGAAATCCATCGACAAAACCAAGAAAGATATGGCTAAGGCCGCAAAAGACATGGATTTTCTGCTGGCGGCAAGGCTGCGTGACGAGATGTTTGCTATGGAGAAAATGTTTGAGGAACGTTTTGGAAAGAAATAAAATGAAATTGTAAAAATGGACGGGAAAAATAGAAAAGACATTTATCCGGGATTGGAAGTGGAGATCATCTTAAAAAAAGATCAGCGCAGTGGAAAACTGACCAGGGGAATCGTAGCAAATCTGCTGACTTCTGCGGCCTATCATTCCAGGGGGATTAAGGTAAGGCTTGAAGACGGACAAATCGGCAGGGTTGCGGCCATTACCGAAGACAATTGATGAGGTGGTATTGTAATTGTTATGCAATAAACAAAACACATTTGTAATAAGACCTTTTCGGATTCGTCATAGGTCAGAACATTAAGAAAAGATAATGGGAGTTATAAAATTTATAGTCATTGCCATTTTGGTACTTTACATCATTCGGGTGATCATTCGTTTGATACTGCCAATGGTATTTGTCAAAATGGTAAACAAGGTGCAGCAAAAAGCACAGGGCCAGACCGGTTCACAGGAGCGAAATCGCAATGCAAAACCCGAAGGGTCAATATCGATAGATTACATGCCTCCTCAGGCAAAGGGGGGCAGAACCGATAAACTCGGTGATTTTGTCGATTACGAAGAGATCAAATAGTCCGCTTGTTCTCAGGTGCGGAACTTTAGATAAAATTGTTTTTATATAAGACAATTTTATCTAAGTTTGGGCTTAGTTTAAATCTTAAACAAACCTTAATGAATAATTGGTTAAAAGCAAATGGCATACACCTGGCCATTATTGGATTTTTTGTAATCATCTGTTTCGTCTATTTCAGTCCTGTTTTACAAGGCAAAGCACCTGCACAAAGTGATGTGATCCAGGCTAAAGCCATGCAAAAAGAAATCATGGATTATAAAGCCAAGGATGGTAAAGGGCCTCTTTGGACCAACCAGATGTTTGGCGGTATGCCTGCCTATCAGATTTGGGTTCAATACCCGATGAATGGTGCATCACATGTCATTTCCCTGATCAAAACAGTACTCCCTGATCCCGTCGATGTAGTGCTACTATACCTTCTGGGTGCGTATTTGTTGTTTTGTGTATTGAAGATCAACCCCTGGCTTGCCGCTGCGGGAGCAATTGCATTTGCTTTTACTTCTTATAATTTTATCATTATAGCTGCCGGACACAGCAATAAGGCCCTGGCCATTGCCTTTCTGGCACCGATAATTGCCGCTACAATACTCACCCTGAGGGGAAAACACCTCATAGGTGGGGCCCTGTTCGCCCTTTTTATGGCGCTTGAAATCAGGTCAAACCACATACAGATGACCTATTATCTGTTTATTGCATTGTTGATCTTTATTGGATTTGAACTGTACCATGCGATAAAAGGAGGTCAATTGAAATCATTTGGTAAAAGTATCGGCTTCCTGGCAGCAGGAGGTATCCTTGCTTTAATGATCAATATGGGTACGCTATGGACCACCTATGAATATGGAAAAGAGTCTAACCGTGGAAGTTCCAACCTGACAACCGATGCGTCAGAAGAGAAAAATGGCCTTTCCAAAGAATACGCTTATGGCTGGAGCCAGGGTGTGGGAGAGAGCTTTACTTTCCTGATCCCAAATCTGTATGGCGGAGCTACGAGTATTGAGGCTTTGGTGAATTCGGAAAGCAATACGTACAAAACATTACAGGGAATTACGGGAGGAGATCCAACCCAGGCGATCCAGCAGTTGGCAGGACAAGTTGGCCTTCAACAATATTGGGGAGAAAAACCAGGTACATCCGGGCCTTACTATTTCGGGGCTATTGTGTGCTTCCTGTTTGTTTTTGGTCTGTTGATCGTAAAGAACAGGTTGAAATGGTGGATTTTAGGTACTACTGTTTTATTCATGTTCCTGTCCTTCGGAAAAAACTTTCCGTTGATCTCAGATCTCTTTTTTGAGTATTTCCCAATGTACAACAAGTTCAGGGCTGTGGAATCCATTCTTGCTCTGGTAGGTCTAATGGTGCCTATATTGGCATTCCTTTCGATCAAGGAAGCACAGGAAGGAGGCTACGATCAAAAAGTACTTGTGAAGAAACTGAGTATTGCAGCAGGAATTACAGGTGGTTTTGCTTTGTTGGTTGCCATCATGCCGACGGCCTTCTTTAGTTTCACCACATCGAATCATCAGCAGATGGTACAGGCACTGACACAGATGCTGGAGAACAATGCGGAAATGGCACAGCGCATCGCTTCGGCCTTAATTTCCGATAGGGCTGATATCGCGCGTGCGGATGCTTTGCGTTCGGTGTTGTTCGTTGCCATCGGGTACGGCCTGGTTTGGGCATTGATTACCAAAAAAATGAACCTGCAGCTGGCAGTTATCCTTTTGGGACTGGCTGTGCTGATTGATATGTGGCAAGTAGACCGCCGTTACCTGAACAATAAGAATTTTGCCAATAAGAGTGATTTAGCGAATAGCTTTCAGCCTAGAGATGTAGATACCTTTATTTCCTCAGATACGGATCCTGATTTCAGGGTATTGGATTTGAGTATCAATACCTTTTCAGATGCACAAACTTCACAGTTTCACAAAACTATAGGAGGGTATCATGCTGCGAAATTAAAGCGTTTTCAGGAACTGATCGATAAACAGTTCTCAAAAAGCATCAATCAGGATGTTTTAGACATGCTGAATACGAAGTACATCATTACACAGGATCAGCAAAATGGTTCATTCAAGATGCAGCGCAACAACACTGCTGCCGGACATGCCTGGATTGTTGGTAATATCCAATATGCAAACGGAGCAGACGAAGAAATGAAAGCGATCAATAGTTTTGATCCTAAAAAGGAAGCGATCGTGGATGTGGCTTATAAAAGCATGATCGATGCGAAACGTGTTGGTGTAGATCCGACAGCTTCGATTAAGCTGGAAAGTTACCATCCTGATCATCTGGTCTATTCTTACAGTGCACCGAGAGACATCGTTGCTGTGTTTTCTGAAATCTATTACGATAAGGGCTGGAACATGTATGTAGATGGCAAACAGAAACCTTATTTCCGCGCAGATTATGTTTTGCGTGCAGCACAATTGGAGGCAGGTAACCATAAAGTGGAATTCAAGTTTGAGCCGACATCTTATTACACAGGAGAGAAAATTTCCCTGGCCGGTTCAATACTGCTCGTTGTGGCATTGGGATTTGCCGTATACGATGATAAGAAAAAGAAAAAAACAGCCTGATTGTAACTGATGAAAAGTATAACGCTCCTGATCGCATTGTTGACGGGTTTGGGTGTTGCCCAGGCTCAAAAGCGACAAAATGTGTATTTTCTGAAAAGTAACGGAAAGCACCTTTCCACTAAGGACAGTGCAGATTATATCCGTGTAATCCAGGAACCTGATTCCGGAACTACGGATTTCATCCTGCTGGAGCAATATGTCAACGGAAATCAGAAGGCCCGGGGGCTGGTTTCCCAGTTTGAACCCGTTTTGGTTTACGAAGGACAGTTTTTGAGGTATAGCAAAAGCGGTAAAAAAGAGTCTCTGATTACTTATGTGAAAGGCAAACCTGTAGCTAAGGGATATTTTTTCTTTGAAAACGGAAAGGTAAATAAGATTGTTGATTATGATAGTGTGAGTTCTGCCCTGCCGGTGTCTCCGGCGGCATTACCGACCTTTGAGATGGTGCCCTATCGGCTGGATTATTACGCAGATTCTCTTGGAACGGTGATGGTGGCCGAAGGTAAAGGACATGTTAAGCAGCACAAGAAATGGGGCACTGAAGAGGTTATTGAAGAAGGGGATTATGTAGGGGGACTAAAAGACGGACTTTGGACAGAAACAAATGCTGCAGGGACTTATTGGATCAAGGAAAAGTTTCTGAAGGGAAAATTTCTTTCAGGCGAGAGTTTCAAAGATGGCAACACTTACATTTATGCGCTTGAAAATGAATTTCCGGTTTTTAAGGGAGGAATGGATGCGTTCTACAGTTATTTGTCACGGTCGGTACGTTATCCGGCAGATGCGCAGCGTGCAGGGATTTCCGGCAGGGTATTTCTTAGCTTTATAGTGGAGAAGAACGGCACGTTGAGTGACATCAAAGTTGATAGAAGCGTAAGTCCCTCAATTGATGAGGAGGCTGTTCGGGTTTTGCGCAGGTCTCCCGCCTGGATTCCTGGAAAACAACATGGAATTCCGGTCCGTGTGAAATACAACATCCCCATTTCGTTTTCTTTGAATCGCTTCTGATTCTTATATATAACATCTTCTTAACCGATTGTTAATCTTTGCTTTGCAGTTTTGTATAATAAACTAATGTCCTATGCTGGAATTGTTTTTTATTGCATGCCTGATTGTGATTGTTGCTTTCTTTTTCGGGCCATACGAACTGACAATGGATGAAGATGATGTCTAAGAGAGAAGTCGACATAGCGGTGATTTCAGATGTACACCTCGGTACCTATGGCTGTCATGCCAAAGAATTGTTGAAGTACCTGAAAAGTATCAAGCCCAAAATGTTGGTGCTGAACGGAGACATCATCGATGTATGGCAATTCAGCAAGCACTACTGGCCTGAAACACACATGAAGGTGGTGCGTAAACTGATGAAATTCGTAGTAGAAGGTGTTCCAGTGTATTACCTCACCGGAAACCATGATGAGTTGCTGCGTAAATTTGCCGACATGCATATGGGTGCTTTTCATTTGCAGAATAAGCTGATCCTGGAGCTTGATGGTAAAAAAGCCTGGTTCTTTCATGGAGATGTATTTGATGTGACCATGCAGCATTCCAAATGGCTGGCAAAACTCGGTGCTGTCGGCTATGACACCCTCATATTGATCAATAGTTTTGTAAACTGGGGACTGACATTAATGGGGCGGGAAAAAATGAGCTTCTCCAAGAGGATCAAGGCCAAATTCAAAGATGCAGTCAAGTTCATCAATAAATTTGAAGACACTGCCGCGGAACTCGCAGCAGAAAAAGGATACGGTTATGTCGTTTGCGGACATATCCATCAGCCCGAAATGAGAAAGATTGATACAGAGCACGGTGCTGTCACCTATCTGAACAGTGGCGATTGGGTGGAAAACTTAACCGCATTGGAATATCATGAAAAAGAATGGACCATTTTCAAGTATGAGCATAAGGATTTTGAAAAAGATGAAGTGGAAGAAGGACTGCTGTCTGATAGTGAAGACCTCCACAGTAAACTCGACATCAATACGCTTCTGCAAAAGATTAAATTAGAGATTGTCTAAGGCCTAAAAATTGCAGATATTCGGTGCGGATGAAAATACTCTATGCCATTCAGGGAACGGGAAACGGACACATCAGCCGTGCCCGGGAAATTGTACCATTGCTGCAGCAACATGGCGAAGTAGATTTGCTGATTAGCGGAACGCAGGCAGATGTGAAACTGAGCCAGGAGGTCAGGTATCAATTGCATGGCTTCAGTTTTGTCTTTGGTAAAAAAGGGGGAGTAAATCATTATGAGACCTGGAAAACCATGAACCTGCCGCAATTTGTAAAAGACATGCGCAGGGTTCCGCTGAAGGAATATAACCTGATCCTGAATGATTTTGAACCGGTAACCGCCTGGGCCTGCAAACGACAGGGGATTCCCAGTGTAGGATTGAGCCATCAGGCCTCCTTTCAGTCGCCAAAAGTTCCCAAACCCAGGAGTATAGACTGGGCTCAACTGGTCATGAAGTACTACGCACCCGCGACACATTACGTGGGTTTTCATTTCGACAGGTACGATGATTTCATCTATACGCCGGTAATTCGTGCGGAAATCCGGAACAGGATCGTATCTAATCTCGGTCATTATACCGTTTATCTGCCTGCAATCGATGACCAGTTCCTGGTTCCCATTTTAAAGCAGGTTCCGGATGTCAACTGGGAAGTGTTTTCCAAGCATGCAAAATCAGCCTACCAGGATGCCAATGTCAAAGTTTCAGCAGTAAATAATGAGCTTTTTAACCAAAGTCTGGCTTCCTGTGAAGGATTGTTTACCGGAGGAGGATTCGAAGGGCCAGCAGAGGCACTACATATGGGGAAGAAATTGTTGGTTGCCCCGATGAAATTTCAATATGAGCAGCAATGCAATGCCTATGCGCTGAAACAATTCGGCCTTCCGGTGATCTGGGGGAGCAATAAAAACTGGTTACCTATCATTCAGAAATGGGTGAGGGAGCCCCAGGAACATCAGTTTTACTTTCCGGATGAAACAGCCTCGGTAATTGATAAAGTAGTGAAGGAGTTTGCGAGATAATTTCCTTTACTTTGCCTAAGTATAAGAGGCATGATCAATCAATTCAGAAATTTAAATCCCATAAACCTGCTGCTCCTATTCGCGTATACCTTTTTTATGCGGATGGCCCTGTTTGCCGATCTTCCTCCGGTGTTGCAGTTTGAATTCCTCGAACCTTATACTAAATTCTTCATTCAGATCCCCTTACAGGATAGTTTTTCTTCTGCCGGAAATGTGTTTGTTGCCGGACTGATCATCTACATCCAGGCCATTCTGTTTAACCGGGTGGTGAATAACCATGCCTTGCTGAGCAAGCCTGGATACCTGCCGGCTTTGTTATACATTACTGCAGCGAGTTTGTTCATGCCCTTTCAAATTCTGAGTCCCACGCTGATCTGTAATTTCCTGCTCATCTGGATCATGGATAAATTCCTGAAGATCGGAAAATCTCCTAATGCCATTATGATCCTGTTTGATACGGGAATGATCATTGCCTTAGGTACACTCATTTATTTTCCCTTCATCGTGATGTTGGGGATGCTGTGGTTTACCCTGCTGCTTTACCGTTCTTTTGACTGGCGGGAATGGGTTTCCGGCCTGGTGGGTTTTCTTACGATCTTTTTCTTTGTAGCGGTATATTATTACTGGAATGACAGCATTTCTATGTTTTATAAGATCTGGCTTCCGCTTGGAAATAAATTCCCTTCCGTATTTAAAATCAATTACAACGATTACCTGGTGCTCGTTCCGGTTTTGGTGATGATCGTACTGGCCACTTTGCAATTGAGGGAGAACTTCTTCAGGAGTTTCATCAGCACCAGGAAGGCTTTTCAGATGCTGTTCTTCATGTTTATCATCAGCATCGTAAGTTTCTATACCAAGCCCGATTTCAGATTGTACCATTTCTTACTTTGCGTGCCGCCGGGCGCGGTATTGCTGGCCTACTATTTTTCCAATGCAAAAAAGCGCTGGTTTTATGAAAGTCTGTTCCTGATCCTGGTTTTTGCCATCCAGTACTTTTTGTTTGTTTAACTTTTTTTAACAATTTGAAAGCTTGAAACTTGCTAAAGATTAATAGCTTTGTGGGATGAAGTTTAGAATGGCTAATGCATAATCTTGTTCTGGATATTGGGAATACGAATGGTAAACTGGCCGTTTTTAAAGACCGGGAACTGCTCCATTACCAAAGCCTGAGCCAGCTTAGCCCAGTCTTGTTAAAGGAAGTCATAGAAAAATATAAGGTTAACAATTCCACTATTTCTTCTGTTTCCCGTGAACTGGATGAAGTGATAGACACCCTGAAACAAAACAGCAATTACGTTGAGTTTTCTACCTCCCTGAATACCGGGATAAAGAATTATTACCAGTCTGTTCAGACTTTGGGTTTGGATCGTTGGGCCAAGGTAGTTGCGGCCAATTGCCTATATCGCAATGAGAACTGTTTGATGATCGATGCCGGGACCTGTATTACCTATGATTTGTTAAACGATCAGGCAGAGTACTATGGAGGAAGTATCAGTTTGGGATTTCAGATGCGCTTCCAGGCGCTGAATCATTTTACCGGACGCTTGCCGCTGGTGGAATGGAACAGGGAAGAGTTGGAAATCCCCGAAGGAAGAGATACGGGATCTGCGATAAAAAATGGGGTATTGCAGGGAACAATGAATGAAGTAGAAGGGTTTATCGCCCAACAAAATAAAAATAATAAGGATCTGAAAGTATTAATCACAGGGGGGGATGCCGCTTTTTTGCTAGTGCAATTAAAAAAGACCATCTTTGCGCCTCAAATTATACACGATCCCTACTTAGTATTAAAAGGATTAAATGAAGTCATTGCATTTGAATATGTACAAAAAAATTAATTATATAGCGGCAGTCCTGGTATTGCTGGTCAGTTTTTCAGTTGAGGCACAGGTCACTACCCAATCTCCTTATTCCAGATATGGTCTGGGTAATGTAAGAGGCTCTTTATTACCTCAGTTCAGGGCTATGGGCGGAATCTCAACGGCCATTAACAAGCCAAGTCCTTACAGCAACATCAATATGCAAAATCCTGCCTCTTATAGCGGCATTACATTGACTACCCTGGATATGGGCATGTCGGCGGGTTTTACGCAATTGAAAAAAAGCGTAACAGATGAAACCAGTTTCAATTCTACCCTGAACCATGTGGCATTGGCATTTCCGATCAAGCAAGGTAAGTCGGCTTTCAGTGTCGGTATCCTTCCTTATACAGAACTCGGTTATGAGTTTTCTGCCTCATCGAAATATAACACCGTAGATACAAATACTTACAATGCATTATATGCCGGTGAAGGCGGACTGACCAAAGCTTACGTTGGTTTCGGACAGCAGTTCGGAAGCAATTTCCGTGTGGGTTTAAATGTGGAATACCTGTTTGGTAACCTTCAGGAAACCCGCTCTATTGAATTGGCAAATGCCAGTTCATTCAACACCCGTGCCCAGGACAAAAACAGTGTTGGTGGTCTGGCTTTCTCCTACGGAGCGCAATATGACATTCCACTGGGTGCGAAGAAAAGAATCACCCTTGGTTATTCGGGTTCTTCACCTTCAAAAATTAATTCAACCAAGTCCTTTGTCGTTACACAATATTTAAAAGATGCGGCTGGAGGCGAGCAGTCTGCTTTTGATACATTGGTCAACAATGAAAATGCTGCAGCAAAACTGAAATTGCCACTGATACATAATTTTGGGATCTCTATTCAACGGGACAACAAATGGTTGTTAGGCGCCGATTACAGAACTGGTCAATGGTCTAAATTGACGGTCGCCAATGCCAATCAGGGTCTGGAAGACAGCTGGGGTTTTTCAGTCGGTGGACAATATACACCTGACATGACTTCTATAGGTAGTTATTTCAAAAGGGTGGACTACCGTTTAGGTTTCGTTTACGACAAGACCTATATCCGCGTCGGTAATACCGACATCAAGCAGCAAGCGATCACTTTCGGTTTGGGATTGCCCCTGGCACAGAGCAGGTTCTCTTTTTACAAGCTGAACTTTACTGCAGAACTGGGTAAAAGGGGTAGCATGAGCAATAGCCTGATTCAGGAAAACTACCTGAACCTGCATTTAGGATTTACACTTAATGATACCTGGTTTAGAAGATTTAAATTCGACTAATGGCTGGCCGCGGTATAATATATAGTTGTGTTATACTATTTCTGTTCCAGCTTTGCCTGAGTTCCTGTGCAGAAGACGATTTGAAGAAGGCGCCCAAGCTGGGTAAGAATGTCGTATTAAACCGCGACCGGACCACTAAGGTGGACATCATTTATAGTGATTCTGCTAAAGTAAAGGCCCAGGGCTTTGCCCCTGTTCTGGAGAAGGTAACTGAAACAAATGGTACGGTCTATCAGGAGATGCCCAAAGGGGTTAAAATCAACTTTCTCGACGAATTTACGAACATCAAGGGCTCTATCACTTCAGACTATGCCATCATGAAGGATACGGAGAAAACCGCAACGTTCAGGCGTAATGTAGTTGTGGTCAACGATAAGCTGACATTTAATACCGAAGAACTGGTCTGGGACCAGAATAAAAGGATGTTCTTTTCTCCGAAAGGGGTGATTACCAAGCCTGACGGGACCCGTCTTGACGCCAATAACTTTAATGCTACGGAAGACTTCAGTGTGATCAACTGGTCCGGCGGCAGCGGGGAAACCTACGTGCCAAAAGGCTTTGCGGAATAAGGTATTTAGGGCTGCCTATTTCCTTAATTTTTAAATACTTATTCAAATACAATTTAATATTTTCTTTTTTTCCCAAAAGTTGTATCTTGCGCCCTCTTAAAAAAAGATTATAAATAAGAATATTATGGGATTAATGACATTTTTGCGGAATCGCGCAGGCTATATCCTGATAGGGGCCATCGGTTTTGCAATTGTTGCATTTTTAGTTGGTGATGCAATTCAGGCTGGTAAACCTTTCTGGGCTGAGTCTCAAAAAGTAGTAGGGTCGATTGACGGTGAAGATATCAGCATAGATGAATTCGGTGCAAAGGTTGATCAGAGTTTGGCGCAATTCAAACAACAGTATGGCGGTTCTGGTAATGCACAGATGCAGGCCATGGCTGTAGACAATGTATGGCAGGGCGAAATTGCCAATATCCTTTTAGGAAAAGAATACAACAGGTTAGGTTTAACCGTTTCTGATGCAGAGTTAATGAACCTGATCAGAGGAGAAAATCCAAGTCCGCTGATTGTTCAATATTTTGGCAATCCTCAGACTGGCCAGGTAGACCGTGCACAGGTAGACAGAACCTTTAAAGAAGGTTATAAAGATCCTGCGATGGCTAAACAACTGCTGGCAGTAGAAGCAGAGATTGAAAAGCAAGCATTGCAGCAGAAATATGCGAAGTTGATCAATAATTCACTTTACGTGACTACACTGGAAGCGAACGATGATCATTTGAGACGTAATAAACTGGCAAACTTTAAATATGTTTTGTTGAATTACGCTTCTATTCCTGATGCGAATGTGAAACCTACAGAGTCTGATTATTCAGATTACTATAATGAAAACAAAAACCGCTTTGTAAATCCTACAGAGACCCGTACGTTTGAATATGTTTCATTCAGTGTAAACCCTACTGCGGCAGACTCTGCTGCTGTTAAAACACAGGTGGAAAAACTGGCTGCAGATTTCAGGACTTCAACAAACGATTCTTTGTTTGCTGCCAATAACTCTGATGTGAAAGTTCCTTATACTTATATCACTAAAGGTAAATTGGACCCGGCTGTAGATTCAGTAGTATTCAACCTGCCTGCAGGAAGTTTTTACGGTCCTACATTTTCAGGTAATTCTTACAAACTTGTAAAAGTCATCAATACCCGTTTCTCTCCTGATTCTGTAAAAGCTGCTCATATTTTACTGAACCCAAGTAAACTTGGTGGTGTTGATAAAGCAAAGAAAGTAGCAGATTCATTGAAAACTTTAATCCAGAAAGGCGCAAGTTTCGCTAGCCTGGCTGCTCAGTACAGCGAGGACGGATCTAAGGATAAAGGTGGCGATTTGGGTACTTTTAGCCGTGGACAGATGGTTCCTGAGTTCGAAAATGCTGCATTTGACGGTAGTGTAGGTGATCTTAAGATCGTGACTTCGCAATTCGGAGTCCACCTGATCAAAATAGAAAAACAAGTAGGTTCTTCTAAAGTTGCTAAACTGGCTTACATAGAAAAAGCTTTGGCTTCCAGTAACAAGACTAAAGATGCTGCTTATAAGAAAGCAAGTGCCTTCCTGAATGAGGCGAAAGACGGTGATTTTGCAGCAATTGCTCAGAAACATGGTTACACAGTAGGTGTTGCAGATAAGATCACCCCAACTCAGGGTTTTGCCCCGGGATTGGATAATCCTCGTCAGCTGATTCGTGATGCTTACAATGCAGATAAAGGCGATGTGCTGGATGAAGTTTATTCCATGGACAATGGCTTTGTGGTTGCGAAGGTGACGAATATCCTTCCTGAAGGAACTTTGTCTCTGGAACAAGTGAAAAAAGACATTGAACCAATGGTTCGCAATGCTGTTAAAGCCAAAATGCTGAAAGAAAAATTGGATAAGGCTGCTCAGGGAGCTGGTTCTATCGAGCAGGTTGCTCAAAAGGTAGGTCAGCCGGTGACTCCAGTGGTGAACATGGCCCTGGCCAATCCGGTTATCCTTGGAGTTTCACAGGAAAATAAAGTTGTCGGTGCTGTATTCGGTTCTGCTCCTGGTAAACTGTCTAAATCAATCGATGGTGAAAGCGGAGTATATGTATTCACAGTAGAGAACTTCAGTAATCCAGGCCCACTGGCCAATACCTATAAGCAAAAAGAAGCGATGATGCAGGTAGCCTCACAAAGGTCACTTGGTTCTGCTTTCCAAACTTTAAAAGATAAAAGCAAGATAAAAGACAATAGGGTGAAATTCTATTAATCTTATTTTACGTAATTTTGTAACCGGAAGTCATGGCGACTTCCGGTTTTTTGTTTTAAGGAAAGATCAGTTTCAATACAGCATCATGGATATTCAGGAAAATTTTGTCAACAAAGTAGCATCAAGTGGTTTAATCACCCTTAACCTGGAAGAATACCTAAACCAGGGTGAGCGTGTCGTATATGACATTAAGGAAAACCTTTTCCATGGGCTGATGCTTCGTGAAAAAGATTTCAGGGAGTTCATCAAAAACCACGACTGGTCAGCATATACTGGTAAGAACGTTTCGGTCATCTGCAGCGCGGATGCCATTGTGCCTACCTGGGCTTACATGCTTCTGGCCAATAAGATGAGGCCTTATGCCAATGAAGTGGTATTCGGTAGCCTGGAGACGCTGGAAGCGGTCTTGTTTACCAAAGCTTTGGCTAAGATTGATGTGGGATCATTTGCAAATGAAAGGGTAGTCGTGAAAGGCTGCGGGGATATCGAGTTGCCTGTTTCCGCTTATGTGGAAATCACCAATTTGCTGACTCCCGTAGTGAAGAGCATCATGTATGGCGAACCTTGCTCTACGGTGCCGATTTATAAGCGTAAGGATTAATTTTGGATTGTTTTTTGTTTTAGCTTAGGTATGAGAAAGTTATTGTTGTTATTCGTCACTGCATTCCTAAGTTTAAATGGCCAGGCACAGGAATTGCCTTTTGTTAAGGATCCCGTTTTTCAACCAGGGGAAGTGCTTACTTATAAACTAAAATATGGTTTTATCACTGCAGCAGAAGGAACGCTGAAGGTGCTGAACTCTGATCTTAAATTTGACGGACAACCTACCTACCGCCTGAGTGTGGACGGGGAGACCTCAGGAACTTTTGATGTATTTTATAAGATCAGGGACCATTACGATTCTTACATAGACCAGAAGGATTTGAAGCCTTACTTTTACCAGGAGAACATCCGGGAAGGCAGTTACAGACGGCAGGACAAAGCCAGGTTTAACCAGGATAAAAAAGAAGTAGTGGCAACGAAGGGCACCTTTAAAACCCCGACGACGCAAACCTTTGATCTGGTCTCTTCCTATTACTTTGCCAGAAGCCTGGATATCTCCAAGATGAAATCAGGAGATTTCGTGAAGCTCAATTACTTTCTGGGTGATGAAATCAGTCAGCTGGAGATCCAGTTCGTTGGACGGGAGACGATCAAGACCAAGCTCGGTAAAATCAGGTGCCTCAAATTTAGCCCCTCTATTAAGCCAGGCCGGATTTTTAGGAAGGACAGCAGGTTGTACCTGTGGGTAACAGATGATGGAAACAGGGTGCCCGTAAAAGCGCAGGTAGAAATATTGGTAGGTTCCGTAGTAATGGAAATTAAATCGGCCGACGGATTAAAATATCCTTTGGCAATAGTAAAATAGATGATGATAGAAGTACAGAATACACTGGTGCACGAAGACCTGATCAAAGAGAACTTCGTCTGTAACCTGAATAAGTGTAAGGGAATTTGTTGTGTAGAGGGAGATGCAGGTGCACCTTTAGATGTGGCGGAAACGGCTATATTGACGGATATTTTTCCTAAAATCCAACATTTGCTGGAGCCAAAGGGTTTGGCTGCAATAGAAGAATATGGAACTTCTGTAGTAGATGCTGATGGTGATCTGACCACGCCGTGCGTTGATGGAAATAAGGAATGTGCCTATGTGACTTTCGAAAATGGCATCACCAAGTGTGGAATCGAGAAGGGTTACGAACAGGGGCTTATAGAATGGCAGAAGCCGATCTCCTGTCATTTATATCCTATCCGTGTTACCCAATATCCTGAATTCGAAGTGCTCAACTACGACCGCTGGCACATCTGTCACGACGCCTGTTCATTTGGTCGTGAGCTGAAGGTGCCGGTATACCAGTTTCTAAAAGGGCCCTTATTGAGGAAATACGGAGCGGAGTGGTTCCAGGAACTTGAAGAAGGCGCTGCAGAACTTCAAAACAGGAGTTAGCCAATCGCTTGCTTCATGATCAAAAGACTTTGCCCGAATTATTTCGGGCTTTTTTATACCTCAAAAAATAAATTAGCGGGGGTATGGCTGCCAAAATCACATACTATTTTGGCAATTGGGGAAATTTTTACTGGAATGAAATCACGTTATTTGAACTTCAACCATTCATAATTTTTGGTCCACACACCATGAAACAAAAACTAACTTCATTCATTATTCTATTGCTATTGGCAAAAACAAACGTTTTTGCACAGCATGATCCCAAAGCCTTAAAGGATTGGCAAGCTCAGAAATACTCCATGTTTGTCCATTTTGGCGTTTATTCTGTACTTGGCGGGGTTTGGGATGGCAAACCCTCTTATAGAAACGTAAGTGAACAGATCCAGGCCCATGCAGGGATTTACAGTGACGACTACGAGCGTGTTGCCAAAAGGTTCAACCCGACAAACTGGAATCCTGATTCCATCGTATCCTTAGCCAAAAAAGCCGGTATGCGCTCTATTGTGATCACTTCCAAGCACCACGATGGCTTTTGTATGTTTAAAACCAATACGACGGATTTCAATATCGTAGATGCTACGCCCTATAAGCGGGATGTGCTCAAGGAACTATCGGAGGCCTGTAAAAGAGGAGGCCTGCGTTTTGGCTTGTATTTCTCATTGATCGACTGGCATTTTCCACAAGCTTCGCCCATTTCAGGCAGTAACTCCGATTACATCACTCCTGAACATGTGGAACTGAATAAAAAGCAGATCACCGAATTGTTGACCAACTATGGAAAAGTATCCGAATTGTGGTTTGATATGGGCTCACAAAGCCCAAAAGAAAGTAAAGAGTTGAGCGAACTGGTCCACAAACTTCAGCCCGACTGTATGATCGGGAGTCGCGTGGGCAACGACATGGGAGATTTTAACGTCATGGGCGATAACCAGGAACCGGATTATGCCATTGGCGTACCATGGCAGTCGCCGGCTTCTTTCTTCGACGAAACCTGGGGTTACCGATCCTTTCAGAAGCGTGGTAAAGAAGAAGATAAAATCCGCGAAAAGTTGACCAGCCTGATCCGGGTGACCAGTCGCGGCGGGAATTTTCTGCTCAACATCGGACCAATGGGGGATGGATCTGTGGTGGGATTCGAAAAAGACGTGCTCCTCAAAATCGGTCAGTGGCTGAACAAGAATGGAGAAGCAATTTATGGCACGGATGCAGATCCTTTCCATATTTCCTTTAAATGGGGAAGCCTGACCAGCAGAACCAATAAGCTCTATCTGCATTTGCTTTCTGCCCCGGAAAAAGGACAGATCAGCTTACCCGGACTTAGCGGAAAGATCAAAAGTGTAAGCGTTTTAGCAGATCGTACCAAAATAAAGTATACACAAAACGCAACGGGAGTTCAGCTCTATGTGCCTGCCTCATTGGGTATAGATAAAGAATTCAAGGTGGTTGTTATTGAGTTTGTCAATGGATTCAAAGTACCTCCCGCAAATATTCTTAAAGACAATTACCCTCTGGTCCTGAACGGCCACAATGCCTTTAAGCATTACAGCAGTTCCGGTGTAGACTACAGCAATCGTTACCAGAGCACTGTAAAGGAATCCTGGACCTTGAAGCCTTCCGCAAGCAGAATCATTCAGCCGGTACTGTATTACAGTGAAAATGAGAAAGGCAAAGAGATCGAACTGGAAATTGGCGGCAAAAGCAGTAATGTTTCCCTGAGCGGCGGTAAAGAAGAAGCGTTAAATAACGGAAAGGGCTTGAAGTGGGGTAAGTTGTACCAGTCGGGCAGTTACTACTCTGGTCCTGGCGGTGTACATGGCAACCTCAAAAATGTAGCTATAGATCAGCCCTGGCCTAATGGCAAAAGCCCGGTATGGCAATTGAAAAGTGACTGGAAAAACAATGAGGTGTATGAAGTGGAAGCCGATAAAGCGACTGCGACCTACCTGCTCCAGGAAATAGAAGCCGATGAAGACCAGACTTACGCCGTAGGGATCACCAGCGGAGATGCAGTTACAGTTTCCCTAAACGGTGAGATTCTGGATGAACACAACAATCCCCTTAAAGTACGCAGCATGAAGGATGTAATCCTGCTGCCCTTAAAAAAAGGAAAGAACCAGCTGATCGTAAAATTCTACAATGGCTTCCAAAAGAGCAGTACGGTAGGCATTGCAACCGATGTGAAGCAGGTGATTTACCGTAAGGATCTGAAGCCGCTGCAGGTAGAGAAAGATAAATATTATCCCATCAGCTGGAAACTGCATAACCCTTACTCCCCGCATACCACATTGGGACTACCCAATGTGAGGCTGGAACTGCAGGTAAAATAGTTTCCGGACATGCCAAAATAGCTTAATGAATGGATAATATAGGTTATCCAAATGATGCAGGAATCCGCGTTATTTGGATAACCAAATTATAAAACTGATGACACAAAACAAATACCTGTTTCCCTTCATGATGATCACCTCGCTGTTTTTCATGTGGGGATTTGTTCATAACCTTGATCCTGTTTTGATTCCGCATTTAAAGCGTTCATTCAGTTTAAGCACTTTGCAGGCCTCCCTGGTTGATTCCGCGGTATTCATCGCCTATTTTGTGATGGCATTGCCGGCAGGTTTTCTGTTAAAGAAGTTCGGGTACAAGACAGGCATCATCATCGGACTGGCCTTCTTTGCGCTGGGTTCATTTTTATTTATTCCGGCTGCAGATACACAATTGTATTCCTTTTTTCTGGCCGCGCTGTTCATTATTGCCTGTGGACTGACCATATTGGAAACTGCCGCCAATCCCTACGCATCTCTGCTTGGTCCGGCAGAAACAGCTACTTTTCGATTGAACTTCGCTCAAACCTTTAATGGCCTTGCTGCTACACTAGCTCCTGTGATCGGGGTAAAAGTGATTTTGATCCAGGGCCTTTCTGATGGGGAACTGAGTACGATGACTGCGCCTGCGAGAGCGGTGGCCCTTGCTTCAGAAGCTTCTTCTGTAAAAGGTCCTTACCTGGTGCTGGGCTGCATTATTTTGGTGATCGCTGTCATTTTCATGTTTCTGAAACTGCCTGAGATCAAAGAAGAAGAAAAGGAAATTGGGGAAAAGAAAGGGGTATGGCATGCTTTGAGGCATAAACACCTGAGTTGGGCAGTGACTGCTCAGTTCTTCTATGTGGGTGCACAGGTCTGCGTATTCAGTTTTTTCATTTTATATGCGACCAAAGCTGCCGGGATTGATCAGCAAACGGCAGGGAAGTATGCCGGTTATGGCATGGGGCTGGCCTTTTTGATCGGCCGTGTCATTGGTACGTTTTTAATGAAATTTATCCGCGCTGAATTGCTCCTGGTGATCTATGCAGTGATTTGTGTCCTGTTAAGTGCCTCGGCAATGTTTACGTCCGGCTATGTCGCACTTTTTTCCGTAATCGGTATCGCCTTTTTCATGTCCATTATGTTTCCGACCATCTTTTCCCTTGGGATCAAAGACCTCGGGGCAGATACCAAACTGGGCAGCAGCCTGATCATCATGTCTATCGTAGGCGGCGCTATTTTGCCCCCGGTAATGGGCTATATCAGTGATGTTACCCATGACATTCAGATCGGATACATTGTACCTTTGATTTGCTTTGCGGTAGTGTTTTTGTTTGGTTTTACCGGACATAAAGTAGTACCGCGTCATAAAATATAGCGTTATGATTAGATATGCCCTGGCCCTGGATCTGGTAGATGATCCGGTGTTAATTGAAGAATACGAAACCATGCACCAGGATGTCTGGCCGGAAATACAGGCCAGCATTACCGGTGCAGGGATACTGGCCATGGAAATTTACAGGTTTGGCAACCGGCTTTTCATGGTCATGGAGGTTGGCGACGATTTTAGTTTTGATCGCAAAAACACCATGGATGCCGAAAACGAAAAAGTGCAGGAATGGGAAAAGCTGATGTGGAAATACCAGCAGGCTGTGCCTGGTGCAAGGCCCGGGGAGAAATGGGTAATGATGAATAAAATATTTGAATTGAACAGCTAATGTCACAGATTACGAATAAGAAAGTGTTAAAGATCCATCCGGATGACAATGTGCTGGTCGCTTTACAGGACTTGCCAAAAGGGGAAGTCGTTTCCTGGGCGCAAGATACCATTGTCCTGCAGGACGACATCTATGCCAAGCATAAATTCTTTCTTCAGGAAATGCAGATCGGAGATGAAGTGCTCATGTATGGGGTACTGGTAGGTAAGGCAACCGCATATATACCTAAGGGCGGACTCATGACCACCGGGAATGTCAGCCATGCGGCTGAAGAATATGCATACAGGGCCGTTGATTATCAATGGACCGCACCGGATGTCTCTGCCTTTCAAAACAGGACTTTCAATGGATACCACCGGGAAGGAGGCAAGGTTGGGACAGCCAATTACTGGCTTTTTATTCCGACCGTATTTTGTGAAAATCGCAACCTCGACGTGATCAAAGAAGCCCTGCACAACAATCTGGGTTATACGGTCACGGATAAATACAAAGACTTCACGAAGCAATTGCTAGAAGCCTATCAAAATGGGACGTCCATAGAGACTTTCCATCCCAATCATTTAAATACCGCCAATCCGGCAGCCAACCGCGTTTTCAAAAATGTAGACGGCATCAAATTCCTGAACCATCAGGGCGGATGCGGGGGAACCAGGCAGGATTCCCAGGTTTTGAGTAATCTGCTGGTGTCCTATGCAGATCACCCAAACGTAGCCGGGATCACCCTTTTGAGCCTGGGCTGTCAGCATTTGCAGACTGCCGATTTTCTAAAGGACCTGCAAGAAAGAAATCCTGGTTTCAATAAGAAAGTATTGGTGTTTGAGCAGCAACTGAGCCAGAGCGAAGAGCATCTGATCGAAGATGCGATACGGCAGACCTTTATTGGACTGACGGAGATCAATCAAATAGAAAGAAAGCCGGCGCCCCTCAGTGCACTGTGTGTTGGTGTGAAATGCGGTGGCAGCGATGGGTTCAGCGGAATTTCTGCCAACCCAGCCGTGGGCTATACCTCAGACCTGCTGGTTGCCCTGGGTGCCAAGGTATTGCTTGCCGAATTCCCGGAACTTTGTGGTGCAGAACAAAATATCGTCGACCGCTGTATAGATCAGCCGATCGCCGAGAAGTTTATCCGCCTGATGCGGGATTATGATGCACAGGCACATGCTGTAGGTTCAGGTTTCCACATGAACCCATCACCGGGTAACATCAAGGATGGCCTGATTACCGATGCCATCAAGAGCACCGGAGCCGCTAAGAAGGCAGGCACTTCTCCGGTAGTAGATGTACTGGATTATACAGAACCCGCCACCAAAGCCGGGCTCAGCCTGGTTTGTACACCGGGAAATGACGTAGAGGCAACCACTGGCAAAGCCGCGAGCGGAGCCACCCTGATCCTGTTTACTACCGGTTTGGGCACACCAACTGGAAATCCGGTCTGTCCCGTCATTAAAATCTCTACCAATTCCCAACTGGCGAAGCGCATGGCAGATATCATCGATATCGATACCGGAGCCGTGATCAGGGGAGAAAAAAGCATTGAAGAAATGGGGATCGAGATCCTGGAGTACTGCATCAAGGCAGCCAGTGGCGAAGTCATCCCCAAAGCAGTTTTGTTAAATCAGGACGATTTTATACCTTGGAAAAGAGGAGTCTCATTATAAGATATGATGTTTAGTTTAAAAGGAAAAAAAGCCATTATCACAGGAGCTGGCAGCGGCATTGGTCGTGCCATTGCAGTGTTGTTTGCGCAGCAGGGCGCGGAAGTCAATATTCTGGACCTCAATATGGACGCTTGTTCAGGAACCATTAATGAAGTCAATAAATTTAATGGCCTTGCAGTAGGATATCCATGCGATGTGACCAATCAGGTCCAGGTCGTAGATATTTTCAATAAAATCGGCGAAGTAGATATTTTGGTCAACAATGCAGGTATCGCACATGTCGGCAAGGCCGATACCACTTCGGAAGAAGACTTTACACGGGTTTTTGAAGTCAATGTGAAGGGTGCTTACAACTGTATGTATGCGGCCCTGCCCCTGATGAAGAAAAAGAACAAAGGAGTGATCCTGAATATGGCATCTATAGCAGCAATAGTAGGCATCACAGACCGCTTCGCCTATTCCATGAGCAAAGGGGCCATTTATGCGATGACCTTATCTGTGGCCCGGGATTACCTGGCAGACGGCATTCGCTGCAACAGCATCTCCCCGGCAAGGGTACATACCCCCTTTGTTGATGGTTTTATCCAGAAAAACTATGCCGGACAGGAAGCCGAAATTTTTGAGAAACTTTCTAAAAGCCAACCGATCGGAAGGATGGGCAAACCGGAAGAAGTGGCCTCACTGGCGCTTTACCTCTGCTCTGATGAGGCCGGCTTTGTAACGGGCAACGATTACCCGCTGGACGGAGGATTTATAAAATTGAACAATTAACCATAACAGGAAAACATCATGAAATTAATCAGATGGGGAGTAGCCGGTCAGGAAAAGATCGGTGTCATTATAGATGATATTTGGTACGATACCTCTGCTTTTGGCGGAGATTACAATGAGCAATTCTTTGCCGACAACGGATTGGCCAGGCTGGAAGAATTTGTAAAAGCCAATAGAAATACCTTAATTGAAGTGCCACAGGACAGCCGTTTGGGCTCACCTATTGTACGTCCCTCGAAGATCGTCTGCATCGGCTTGAACTATGCCGATCATGCCAAAGAAACCAATGCGCCGCTGCCGCCGGAGCCGGTTGTGTTTATGAAATCGAGCACAGCAATGGTAGGCCCTTTCGATGATGTGGTCATCCCACGAAATTCGGTGAAGACGGATTGGGAAGTGGAACTGGCCGTGGTGATCGGTAAGAAAGCCAGCTATGTGGAAGAAGCTGAAGCGCTCGACTATGTTGCGGGTTATTTGCTGCACAATGATGTTTCTGAACGTGAATTTCAGTTGGAGCGTAATGGCACCTGGGATAAGGGTAAAGGCTGCGATACTTTCGCCCCGCTTGGACCATTCCTTGCTACTCAGGAAGAGATTGCAGATGTAGACAACCTGCGTTTATGGCTGACGGTCAACGGGCAGAAGATGCAGGATGGCAATACATCGAATTTCATCTTCAATGTGCCATTTGTGATCGCTTATGTGAGTCAGTTCATGACCCTGCTTCCCGGCGATGTGATTTCCACAGGAACCCCGGCAGGAGTAGGCCTGGGCTTTAAGCCGCCGATCTACCTGAAAGAAGGAGATGTGATTGAACTGGGCATCGATGGGCTGGGCACGCAAAAGCAGTTGGTGAAGAACTATGTTAAGAATTGATGCACACCAGCATTTCTGGAACTATGATCCGCTAAGGGACAGCTGGATCACTGAAGAGATGCAGTTGCTGCGGAACGATTTTCGTCCCGCAGACCTGGAGCCCATCCTGCAGCAATTCAATTTTGAGGGTTGTGTGGTGGTACAGTCCGATCAATCTGCCCTGGAAAACGACTTCCAGTTGCGCAATGCGGAAGCAAACCCTTTTATCAGGGGCATAGTCGGTTGGGTAGACCTCCAGGCCGATGACCTTGAGGCTCAGTTGGCCAAACTGAAGGAAAACCAGATCCTCAAGGGGTTCAGGCACATTCTGCAGGGGGAAACAGACCGGGCCTTGATGCTCAGACCGGCATTCCGGAACGGGATAAGCTTGTTAAATGATTTTGGTTTTACTTATGACCTTCTGGTCTTGCCTGATCAATTGAAGTATGCAGCTGAACTCGCTGCCGAATTTCCGGAGCAGGCCTTTGTACTGGACCATATGGCAAAACCAGAGATCAAGCTGCAGAAAATTCAGACCTGGCAGGAAGATATGGAAGCCCTCTCCACATTAAAAAATGTGTACTGCAAAGTGTCGGGCATGGTCACGGAGGCCGATTGGAAAAACTGGAAGCCCGCTGATCTTACACCCTACCTGGATGTGGTCTTCGGTGCCTTTGGGGCGGAGCGACTGATGTATGGTTCCGACTGGCCGGTCAGTCTCCTGGCAGCAAGTTACGGGCAATGGCTGGCTTTGCTGCAAGACTATGTTGGGCCGAGGTTGAATACGCATGAGCAGGAACTCTTCTGGGGAGGCAATGCCAGTAAATTTTACGATTTAAAATAAAGCAATCTATGGATCTGCAATTAAAAGATAAGGTCATCATTGTGACAGGAGGTGCCAAAGGCATCGGAGAAGGTATTGTGCGCTTGTTAGCGAAGGAAGGGGCGATCCCGGTGATTGTGGGCAGAAATGAAGCGGACAATGCGAAATTGTCCGATGAAATCAGCGCAGATGGTGCTCAGGTGCATCACCTGAAAGCAGAGCTCAGCATTCCTCAAGAAAACGAACAGGCCATTAAAACTGTGCTGGAGAAATTCGGGCGAATAGATGGTCTGGTCAACAATGCGGGGGTAAATGATGGTGTTGGACTGGCATGCGGCGACTATCAGAAATTTATAGCCAGTCTGCACAAGAACCTCGTGCATTATTACCTGATGGCCCATTATGCCCTGCCGGCATTAATTGCCTCAAAGGGAACCATTGTGAATATCGGGTCGAAAGTGGCAGATACGGGACAGGGGGGCACATCTGCCTATGCCGCATCCAATGGTGCAAGGAATGCCCTGACCAGGGAATGGGCAGTGGAGCTATTGCCTTATGGCATCAGGGTCAACTCGGTGATCGTGGCCGAATGTTATACTCCGCTTTATGAGACCTGGATCAAGACCCTACCTAATCCTGAAGAGAAACTGGCTTCGATCACGGAAAAAATTCCTTTGGGAAACCGCATGACCACCGCAGAAGAAATAGGCAATGCCGTATTGTTCCTGCTTTCTGAAAGGTCCAGTCATACGACGGGGCAATTGCTTTATGTAGATGGGGGATATACCCATTTGGACAGGTCTATAGCGCCTCAAGGCGCTTAGATTCCTCATTGACGGAAAAATGCCATGACGGTCTGCTATGGGCCGTCATGGCAATAGATTTATATCGCTTTTGTTTCTTCTTTCAAAAATGCCGCTTCATCTTCATTAAGGAAAGGACTCAATTGCTCGTAAACCGAAGCATTGTAATCATTCAGCCATTTGAGCTGAGCGGCTTCCAATAGCTCTTTCTTTACAATTTTGGTGCTAATTGGCGCGATTGTGAGCGCTTCAAAAGCATAGAATTCGTTGAACTCATTGCTCACATCCGTGATTGTGTTTACAAGATTCTCGATCCTGATGCCATGTTTGCCCGGACGGTATACGCCTGGTTCCACAGAAGTGATCATGCCCAGTTCAATCGCCACAGGAGTTGCGGTCGGATTGAAAGTCTGAGGCCCTTCATGTACATTTAGAAAATAACCCACCCCATGGCCGGTACCATGACCGTAGTTGATGGCATAGTCCCACAATGGCTTGCGGGTGATGGCATCAATCTGGTAGCCGCAGGTACCTTTAGGGAATCGGGCTTTGCAGCCATCGATCATTCCCTTCAGCACCAACGTATAATCTGTGCATTCCTCTTCCGTATTGTTGCCCATAGGGATCGTACGGGTGATGTCTGTAGTGCCATACAGGTACTGGCCACCTGAATCTACCAGGAACAGGCTTTCGGCTTTTACTTCAGCATTGCTTTCCTCCGAAGCTCCATAATGTGGCAGGGCGCCATGAGCCCGGTAGGCACTGATGGTGTTGAAGCTATCGCCCACAAAACCTTCCTGTTCCGCACGGAAGCCACTTAAGGCAGCCGCTGCAGAGAGTTCTGTAATCTGGATCTTGCCGATATTATTAGCAAGCCATTTCAGAAATTTGGTAATGGCTACACCATCCTTGCGCATCGCTGTGCGGGTATTGGCCAGTTCCACATTATTTTTAATGGACTTCAATTGTGTCGAAGGGTTCGTGTCTTTAATGATCATCACCGATACGGGCAATAATTTGGCATAAGCAAAGCAATTGCGCTTAGGGTCTATGAGTATGCGTTTCCCAGCAGGGATTTGAGCCAGTGCGTTTTCAACTTCTTCATAAGGGTAGACTTCCACACCGCTCTTCAGCAGGGATTCCTTATCTGCTTCTGTCAGTTTATCCGGGGCAATGAATAGCTTGGCATGATCCTGATTGATGAGCGCGAAGCTGAGCACTACAGGGTTGTAGCTCACGTCCTTGCCACGTATGTTGAACAACCAGGCCATATCGTCCAGTGAAGAGACCAAATGATAATCTGCAGCTTTAGTTTCCATTGCGGCCCGTACTGAGGCCAGTTTGCTGCTCACCGATTCCCCGATGTGTTCATCAGCGATTAAATAGGCTTCCTCTGATGGCAGTGCAGGTCTGTTTTCCCAGATCGGGCTCAGGTAATCTTTACTGACCAGGTTGATGCCTTTCAGGGAAAACTGTTGCGTCAATAAGTCACCTAGCAGTACTGATACCAATTTTTCATCACTGGCAACGGTATCTCCTTTGTTGAGCTGACTGATCAACCAGGTGATGTGTTCCGGTGCATGCTGTATTTTTTGTTTGACCAGTTCGAAGCCACTGTTTTCCAGTTGCTCGGTTGCCTGTTCGAAATAGCGGAAATCAGACCAGAGTCCGGCGAAGTCATGGGTAATCACCAATGTACCTGCGGAGCCTGTAAAACCTGAAACAAATGGAATGCATTTATAATGATCTGGCAAATACTCGCTGATGTGTGGATCTGCAGAAGGAATGATGTACGCCGATACACCGTCGGCCGACATTTGTCTACGTATTTCGCTCAGTTTTTCCGGATAAGTCATATGTTATTGCGGTTAGTATATACTTTTCGGACAAAAGTAGGTAATCCTTTAGCTTTTTCGTCATAAGTAACAATGATTTTGGCAAACACTAGACAATTCCAAGGAAAAATTTTAGCTTTAATTAACTAGTTGAGCTCGATCATATGAAACATTTTTACACACTTTTTTTGTTGTTGCTGAGTGTTTTAGCAGCCCAGGCCCAGCCGAAGAAAACCGGCATCGACTGGCCTGTCTTTATGCAGCGGCAAACCCTCAGGTGGGATTCCATCAGTACCGATCCTGCCACCGGAATGCTCCTTGGAAACGGCTTGTTGCGCCTCAATATTTACCAGGCAGATGGGCAGTCGATCCGTTTCGATATCGGCCGCTCAGATCTGGATGCCCAGCAGCCCTCCGCCGGGTACATGATGCTCAAAACAGCGGGTAAAATAAAGGATGTGAAGCTGCAGTTGAACATCTACGATGCCAGGGCACGGGGTACAATTTATACCACTAAAGGCAGCATTACCTTTGGTGCCTTTGTGCATGCCGGAAAACAGGTGATCTACACCTCGGCTGCGGGGCTGCAACAGGAGAAGAACATCAGTTGGCAATTTGTTCCCGCTCCTGGCAAAACTCCGGGGATCCGCAAAAAACAAGGTCTATATGCCATTTTTCAACAGCCCTTGCCGAACAAGGGAGCCTATGCCGCGGTCTGGAAGTCGACCTTTGGACCTAAGGGCAGTACCCTGTTGATTTCCCTGGGCTACGATCAGGAAGCCAGACAAGACGGGCTGTTGCAAGGGATCAATGCTTTAAAGAGATTCAATGCCGATAAGCTGGCCGCGGAGTTTACAGCGCACATCAACTGTTGGCATCAATTTTTTCAGCAGCGCTTCCTCTCCCTTCCTGACCAGCGAATGGAAAGTTTTTATTGGATGCAGGTGTATCAGGAGAAATCACTCTTCAACAGGGACCTGGCTGTTTCAGTTTCAAAGGAACAACCTGCAGAGGCAGAAGTGGATTATTTATCCGGTTTGAAATTGGAATTGCAGGGAATGAGCACTTCAGATGACGAAGAACGCAGGGATTCAATTCGCCAGTCCCTCGAACTATGGTTGTCGCAGAAAGGCAAAGTACAACGCGAGGCCTATCCTGTGCTTGCTGCAATATACGCCACAATGGGGGAGGGCAATAAGAGTTATGCACTCTTGAATGAACTGTTCGATCAGCGCCAGCAGCCGGAGGCTTCAGCCGCTTCCGCGATGCAAGAAATGCTTTTGCAGAGCTGGGGAGGCAAGATCCGTATCTTTCCGGCCATCCCGGAGCAGTGGCAGGACCTGAGTTTCGATAAACTCAGTACAGCAGATGCTTTCCTGGTTTCCGCACAGCGGACGGAGGGTAAAACGACTTACATCAAAGTCTACAGCAGTAAGGGAGGGCCATGCCGCATAGAAAGCGATATGCAGGTAAACCGTGTGAGTTCAGATAAAACCGATTCCCCGGCGCTGACCATGTCGCAACATGATGGCAAGACGAATGTCTTGATCCAAACCGTTCCGGGCGAAAGCTTATGGCTTTCCGGCATAGAGAACAATCCGGGTGCCGTTGCTGTCGTAAAACCTGTGATCCGGGAGCAATGGAGCTGGGGCTTGAAGAAGCATACAGGGCTTCCTAAATGAGGTCAAAGGCCCTGGCGTATTGACACACTTCATAGTAGGAGCCGGTTTTCAGCTTCTGACGGATATTTTTCCGGTGTGTTTCTACTGTGTTTTGGGAAATGAACAGCTGAAGGGCTGTTTCAGCAGAACTCATGCCCAGGGCCATGCACTTTAAAATCTCTTTTTCCCGGCTGCTCAGCTTCGCGAATAAATGAAAGTTTTTGCGGAGGAAATTGTTTTCTTCCAGCAGGCGTGCCGCCTTGCTGGTCATGTGGTGCATCGCATCAATCGGGAAGGACATGGCAATCACGAGTACAGGTTGACCGTCCTCATCCCTCAATAATACCTTTACGCTGCTCATGTGCCAGGTCCAGTCCTTGCCGGAATGCAGTTTGACCTGCTGGAAGAAGGTGAGGATCTCATCGTCATTCTTGCTTTGCAGGAGATTCATGAGCTTGGGCACATAATCCTCGGCATCGTCCGCATTGAAAAAACGGGGATAATATTCATCGGCGGTCTTGCCAAAGATTTCGTCGGGGCTTACGTTTAATCCTTTTAGCCCGCGGTCCGACATCCATGCTACGGACCAGTCCCTGATGTCATGGATCGTTACTACTCCCGGAAGCTGATCCGAGATCGCTGCAATTTCTGCAATGGCCTTATCAATATTAACCTGGAGCATAATTAATTAGATAACCAAAAGTAGAAAATTTTAGCCGAAATGCTGCCGCTTTCATCAGAAAGTAAAGAATTTTGTAACAATCCCTGTTTTAGGGGCTCTAATCTTCATCCCAGAGAAATTCATTAAAAATATTGGCATCACTGATTACTGGTGCCAAGCTAAAAAATACGTAATCAATAAAATTTAGGTAAAAGGACTGGACAGTGGATGCTTCCCGTCCTTTTAAATTTTACGTATGTTTGCGGCATGTCAGCACAGCAATTTCATATCGGTGTCATCGGCTTGGGATACGTAGGCCTACCCCTCAGCCTGGAGTTTTCCAAACACCATCATGTGCTGGGCTTCGACATTGATGAAGAACGCGTTGCAGAACTCCTATCCGGCAAGGACCGGACAAAAGAGGCAGACTTGGAGCAGTTGAAGGCTGCTTTGGAAAGCGAAGAAGGCCGATTGACAATTTCTTCCGATCAGCGCCTGTTGGCAGCCGTCGACATTTACATCGTAACAGTACCTACACCTGTAGATGAGTTTAAGGCACCTGACCTGAGACCTTTGCTCCATGCCACAAAGATGCTGGCACCCTACCTCTCTAAAGATAACATCGTCATTTACGAATCTACGGTATATCCGGGCTGTACAGAGGAAGACTGCGTACCTGTCCTGGAAAAATATTCGGGATTGAAGTACAATATGGATTTTTATTGCGGCTACTCGCCGGAAAGGATAAATCCGGGAGATAAGGTCAACACCCTGACCAAAATAATAAAAGTCACCTCAGGCTCCACACCGGAAATAGCAGAGCTGGTTGATCAGTTATATGGCAGCATCATCACTGCAGGCACCCATAAGGCACCAAGTATCAAAGTCGCAGAAGCTTCCAAAGCCATAGAAAACGCCCAGCGTGACCTCAACATCTCATTTGTGAATGAGTTGGCCCTGATCTTCGATAAGCTGAATATTGATACCTCAGACGTGATCGCTGCTGCGGGTACAAAATGGAACTTTCTAAAATACAAACCAGGTTTGGTGGGCGGGCACTGCATCGGTGTAGACCCTTATTACCTGGTACACAAATCAAATGCCCTGGGCTATAACCCACAGGTAATCCTTTCAGGGCGGCGCGTCAATGAAAATATGGGTGTGTTTGTGGCTGCTAAGGTCGTCAAAATGCTCATCGCAAAGGGTGCTGTAGTCAAGGGTGGACGGGCACTCATCCTAGGCTTTGCTTTTAAAGAAAACTGTCCGGATATCAGGAATACGAGGGTTATTGATATTTACCAGGAGTTACAACAGTTTGGGATGCATGTGGATGTTTACGATCCATGGGCAGATGCGGAAGAGGTTAAATCCGAATACCAGATTGATCTGAAGGCCGAGCTGGATGATTATAATTACGATGCTGTGGTCATCTCTGTGGCACACAACGAATTTTTATCCATTGATTATCAGCTGTATAAAGACAACGGGGCGGTCATATTTGACACAAAGTCATTTATTGAGCGTAGATTTGCAGACGCCAGACTTTAACGGCCTAACCAACGTTGAAAATTACTGGTAAGATTTTTGCTTAAGGGTAAATCCCTATTGTTAGAAAAATCGTATACAGATTAAATGAGCTATCAAGACTACAAATGTCGTAAATGCGGGACGGATTTCCATTATCAGGTCCCACGCGGATTTATCCTAAAACACCTTTTGGGTTTCTTACCCATCAGGATATACTGGTGCCCGAAATGTACGGCCAACAGGTATGTCTGGATCGGTGGCAAGAAGAAGGATTAAGCTCCTTCTCCAATACAACCTACGTAAATGCTATTGCCAGTAGTTTTGCCCTCTGCCGAGCTAAAGCAGAAGTAACAATGGTAAGTATGATGAGCCTTCTTGAGCTCTAAATCGATCGCAAAGCTAAGGGAATCCCGGTGAGCCTGGTTCATAAATAAGCGTACTTCCCCATTCTGGTCTTCATTAACGATTAAAAAACTTACCTTATCGCCCGATAAGCAATACTGAGATTGAGGCTGTGCCAGCCATTCAAAGATGATCTGGTCATTTATTTTCCTGACAGACCTCACTAAAGGAGCGACTACACTTCCCCTGCTCAAGACGAGTTTTGGATAGTTGAGCTTCAGTGCGCCATCTTCGCCCGTGATGAACGCATGACCTGCATTATAAGAATGGGCAGCGTTCCGCGCCGAGCCATTCTTTTTATAAGCTTTGAAACCCGCATTGATCAAGGGTGAGATCCTGCAGAAGAATTCGCTAAGTATCCCTAGCTTATTCCTGGCAAGCGATTGAGGAGCTGTTGCCACTTTCGACGTTTTACGGGGTAAGCCCGAAACGGTATTGATCTTTCCTTTTTTGCGACCGACTACTGCGCCGGTTTTATTATAGACGGGGCCAAGAATGCCCGATGGTATGATTCCCATGATCTGAGTTTTTTAAAGGTTTACTTTTCCTGTGTAGGCACTGTCTGATACGCTTTTTCGATCTGCAGAGATAAAGCTGAGGTAGGTTTGCATGGGCTGTGCTTGCAGTGGCTCCGGTATTTCCAGCAGTTCCGATCCGGAAATCCTACTGTTGCCGAACAGCTTACAGATCACTTCTTTAGTTTCCGGAAAATAAACCAGGATCATGGTTTGGTCAGTAGACTCCGGCCAGGGCATTTGCGAATCACTGTCCCAGCTGAAGCGCAGGCCTTCGGGAGCTTTGTCGACTTTAGGATTTGCCGCGGCTTTCAGTTTTCCTCTGCTCAAGATAACTTTTTCGTAAGCGATGGACAAATCCGGATAATCTCCTGCGATGATGTATTTGCTGTTGTTTTCCATCACCAGGTTGAACTGGTTTTTGTCGGTGCCAATGATTTCTGTGCTGAAACCGATGTTTGTGAACTCTTTAAGGGTTTTAAAAAACTCCCCGCAGATTTTCATGGTTTCCTGTTGCCTCAGTTGTCCGGCAGTTCGGGGTTTCTTGCTTTTGCCGATAACGCGGGAAATCTGTTTGTTGTTCAGGGTGTAGTAGACAATATTGCCAACCTTTCCATTGTGGTTGCCCAGTGGGCCATTTGAACTCGTTGCCATTTTTAATGTATGTATTTAATTGTGATTTGATGTTTAACGAAGATAATAAATCAGGGAGCGGACGTCAACTGTGTATTCTCGCAGGTTAATCGAAATGCTATCTATCCTAAAACAGGATTGCTGTATGGTTGGTCTATGGTTGCTGTATCCTTGCTCTATCCTTCCTGTATCAACTGATAAAGAAACGATAGATCAAGGATAGAGAAAGGATAGATTGTTTCGCTTTGACAATTGTCTACTTAGTGATGATGAAGCATCTATGTCTACTATTCGTTCAGAATTGGACTATTTCGCGATATTTCCCTATGTTTGTGCGTTAAAAAACAAGTATATATCTATGAAAGTAGCCTTAATCACAGGAGTTACAGGTCAGGACGGCGCTTATTTAGCAGAATTTCTGTTGAAGAAGGGCTATTTTGTACATGGACTGAAAAGAAGATCTTCATTGTTCAATACCGATCGTATTGACCATTTGTATCAAGACCAGCATGAACAGGGGGTCAACTTCAAACTTCATTTTGGAGACCTGACCGATTCGACGAATCTGATCCGTATCATACAGGAAACACAGCCAGATGAGATCTATAACCTGGCAGCAATGAGTCATGTACATGTGAGTTTTGAAATGCCGGAATATACTGCCAATGCAGATGGTATCGGTACCTTGAGGTTATTGGAGGCGATCAGGATTTTAGGCTTAGAACAAAAAACCAGGATTTACCAGGCCTCAACTTCTGAATTGTATGGATTGGTTCAGGCAGTTCCACAATCAGAAACCACGCCTTTTTATCCACGCTCGCCTTATGCAGCCGCTAAGATGTATGCTTATTGGATTACTGTGAACTATAGGGAGGCCTATAAGATGTATGCTTGCAATGGCATTCTGTTTAATCATGAGAGTCCGCTAAGAGGAGAAACCTTTGTGACGCGCAAGATCACTAGAGCCACGGCAAAAATCGCGTTGGGGCTGCAGAATTGTTTATACTTAGGAAACCTCTCTGCGCAGCGTGACTGGGGACATGCGAAAGATTACATTGAAGCGATGTGGTTGATCCTGCAGCAAGAGCAAGCAGAGGATTTTGTAATTGCAACGGGTGTAACTACCACAGTTCGGGAATTTGTGAGAATGAGTTTTGCGGAATTGGGTATCACAGTGGAGTTCAGCGGTAAGGATGCTAACGAGCGGGGTGTAATTATCGATGTGGACCAAGAGCTAGTAGCTAAACTAGGTTTGAACGATACCTATTTAAAACCGGGAACTGTAGTTGTACAAGTGGACGAAAAATACTTCAGACCTACAGAAGTTGACCTATTATTAGGAGACCCCACGAAATCTAAGACCAAATTAGGTTGGGAGCCTAAATACGATTTAGCTGCACTAGTGAAGGATATGGTACAGTCCGATTTCAATTTGATGAAGAAAGATGAATACCTCAAGCAAGGTGGTTTTCAAACGTTGAACTACTTTGAATAATAGTTTAATGAAATAAACAAAAATAACCTTCGTGGCATGATAAATGTAAGTTGATCGAAAAGTTGCAAAAATCAATTTTTTGATTAACTTACATTACCAAAACAACCACGAGTGCATGAAAAAAAGTCTACTTATTATCTTAATGTCGACGCTCTACAACTACGCATTCTCTCAAATGAACGGTGATTTCAATTATACCGTGGCCATTAAAGGCTACAGCATGATGCAAATGCCGAAAGTGCTCAATCAAAAAAATACGAAGGATTTTACCAATGTCTGGTTTCACGGAGGTATGGTTAAATTTAACGACAACCAGTTTAGCTATCGGCTAAGCGGAAGTTACCTGAGTAAAAACATTGGCCTGATCAATAACTGTGCGACCTGTGAAGCCGCCGAAGGAAAGATGACGGATTATATCTTTAAGCTTGGTTTCGAGAAAAATATCAATTTTTCCAGGTTCCAGCCCTATTTCGGCTTAGATATTGGCTTCCGTTCCAATAAGTTTGACGGCAAACTCATGAGTACAAATCCAGTTTATCTGGCTTCTCAAGCAGGTAAGGGTACCAGCGATGCGTCAATAGAACCCAATTCGGTGGAGGCAACAAAGGTAGGTTTTGTAGCGTCGCCGATAATAGGTATAAAAATTAACCCGATACCTGAGATTTCTCTTTTTGCAGAGGGTAATCTGGATTATTTCGCCTCTTATGAGCGACAGGAGACCGTAAGTGGGGATTTGACCAATACTGTGACTTTAAAAAAATACAACAAAACGGAATTTTTATTAAACCCGGTAACGATAGGTATTCAAATACATTTAGGTAGCAATAGGTAATATTTATATATATTTGCGATCGAAAAAAAAATTATCATCAGCTATCCGAATTAAACTAACCTCTCGCAACAATTATGAATTTTAAAAGAACGATTACAGCATTTGTTTTCTTACTTGCCGTTCTAATCAGTCAAGCCGCTTTTTCTCAGACCAATTACGCCAATGTGAAGGTGGATGAGCTTTCAGATGCACAGATTTTGCAGATGATTAAAAGAGCGGAATCTGTTGGGTATACAGAAGCGCAGCTGGAACAAATGGCTGCCGCACAGGGTATGAAGCAGGATGAGGTGCAGAAGTTAAAACTGCGTGTGGATAAATTGCGTAAGCAAGGTTCTTCTGCTACTCAGGTCGACACTAAGGTTGTTAGTACCGGTCGTGAGTCTAGTGAAACTACAGATGGTGGCGCGGTTAATAATGAGAAAAAGACTACAGATGATGAGATCGGACCAAAAGTGTTTGGGTCAGAGTTGTTTAGGAATGGCAACATTACTTTTGAACCAAATCTTCGTATTGCTACACCTAAAAGTTATGTAATTGGTCCGGATGATAAGTTATTGATCGACTTAAATGGCGACAATGAAGCAAGTTATAACCTACAGGTGAGTCCTGATGGAACGATCAACTTACAGTATGTTGGGCAGATCGCTGTTGGTGGTTTAACTATTGAGCAGGCGATTTCCAAGATTCGTTCAGCAATGAATTCCACGTATCCATCTTTACGTTCAGGAAGAACAAGTGTTTCAGTTAATCTGGGTAATATCAGGAGTGTGAAGATCACCATGACAGGTCAGGTTTTTAAACCAGGTACTTACACACTTTCATCTTTGTCTACTGTTTATAACGCACTATATGCTGCGGGTGGTCCTTCACAAAATGGATCTTTCAGGAAGATCCAGGTGATCAGGAACAATAAAGTAGTAGCAACTATCGACGTATATAATTTCCTGTTGAAAGGAATCCAGCAAAATAACATTCGTTTGCAAGATCAGGATGTGATCAATATTCCGGTATTTGATAAACGCGTGGAGATGTCGGGCGAGATCAAAACGGCTGCTTTATTCGAAGTAGTTTCGGGTGAGAGTTTGCAAGATTTAATTGGTTTTGCAGGTGGTTTTACCACTGAAGCTTATACGGCAAAAATCAAATCTTTCCAAAATACGGATAGAGAACGTAGAATTGTAGATATCGCTGCCTCGGAGTTTTCAACTTATGCACCAAAGAATGGTGATAAATATGTGGTTGAAGCGATCCTAGATCGTTTTCAAAATAGGGTAGAGATTCTGGGTTCGGTATTCCGTCCAGGTGTTTATGAACTGGAGAAAGGGCTGACACTGAAAGGACTTATTCTTAAATCTGATGGATTAACTGAAGATGCCTTTTTAAACAGGGGTTACATCAATCGCTTGAATGCAGATAATACGCAAAGCTTGATTTCCTTTGATGTGGCAAAGATCATGGCGGGAACCGAAGGAGATATCACTTTGATCAGGGAAGATAAGATCACCATTTCTTCGATTTTTGATTTGAGGGACGAATATAAGATTACGATTCAAGGAGAAGTGAGAGCGCCGGGGACTTTTGATTATGCAGATAGCATTTCATTACAGGATGTGATCCAAATGGCTGGAGGTTTTAAAGAAGGTGCAACGCCTAATAGGATCGAAATTTCTCGTAGGATCAGGAACAGTGATGCGACTTCTGTATCGGCACGTACTGCAGATGTATTTACGGTCAACGTTGATCAGAATTTGAGAATTGTTGGTGAGAATTTTGTACTAAAGCCTTTTGATGTGATTTCAGTTCGGAGTTCTGAAGGTTATCAGGTTCAAAAGCAGGTGAAAGTAGAGGGAGAGGTTTTATATCCCGGATTGTATACGATTACGAATAAAAATGAGCGGATTTCTGATTTGATTAAAAGAGCAGGAGGTTTGACACCAGGAGCTTATACTGAAGGTGCTTCATTGAAAAGACCAGGAGCGGAGAAAGTGAATCCAGCTGATAAGAATGCAATTAATAATAAAGAAGAAGAAGATAAGAAGTTTTTGGGATTGAAGCGTTCGCAAGAGGCAGGAGTTAAGGATACGATTTCTGCTGATGTTGAGCAGAAGTTAATTCAATCCGATTTAGTTGGAATTGATTTGGTAAGGATTTTGAAGAAGCCCTTAACGAAGGTGGATTTGATTGTTGAAGATGGCGATGTGATTCGAGTGCCAAGGCAATTACAAACTGTTAAAGTTACGGGCGAAGTTTTGAACCCTAATAGCATTGTTTATTCTTCAAATAGAAGCTTTAAACAGTATATCAATGGTGCTGGTGGATTTACGGCTAGTGCTTTAAGAAATGGAGCTTATATTAAATATGCAAACGGTTCAGTTGAGGCTGCTAAAAAGTTTTTATTCTTTAATAACTTTCCAAAGGTGAAGCCAGGCGCTGAAATATTGGTGCCTAAGCGGGCCGAGCGAGAGCGGTTGACAGCACAAGGATGGATTGGAATAGGGACTGCGGTTGCGTCAATGGCAGCGATTGTAGTGAGTTTATTACGCTAATTTTTCTAAATGATGGATCAGAATACTAGGAAGAGAAGCGAGGTATCATTGCGGGATATTATATTAACTGTAAGGTCATGGTTTGCTTATTTACTTTCATTTTGGATGTTTATAATTGGGTTCGGGCTACTGGGCGGGATATTAGGTTATTTGTATTCAAGTTATCAAAAAAAAATCTATAAATCAAATCTCACGTTTGTTGTCGAGGAATCTAATTCTGGATCCGGAATGGGACAATATTCCGGTTTAGCTTCCATGGTTGGTATCGATCTAAACGGTAGTGGTGGAGGAATATTTCAAGGAGACAATCTATTAGAACTTTACCGTTCAAGGACAATGATCGAAAAAACACTTTTAAGCACAGTTAAAGTGGGAGGAAGCGATGAATTGATAATTGATAGATACATAACAATGAACAATCTTAGGGAGACATGGATGAATCAACCGTCATTAAAAAAATTGAAATTTAAGGCGAATACAGGTGAATCTCTAAATAGACTTCAAGATAGCATAATGAATAGCTTTGTTAAGGACATTAACAATAATATTCTGACTGTTACAAAACCAGACAAGAAATTGAGTATTATAAATGTTGAGGTTAATGCCAAGGATGAATTGTTTGCATTGAATTTTACCAATCAAATTGTCGCAAACGTAAATGAATTCTATGTTCAAACTAAAACAAAAAAATCATCAGATAATTTAAACATCCTACAGCATCAAACAGATTCGATCAGACAAAGATTAAATTATGCAATTGGATCAGTTGCTTTATCTGCAGACATGAACCCTAATCCAAATGCTGCCAGGCAAATCTTGAGAGTTCCGTCTCAAAGGAGACAGGTAGATGCTGAGGCTAATAAAGCTATTCTAATGGAATTGGTGAAGAACCTGGAAATTTCCAAAATTAACCTAAGGAAGGAGATGCCACTTATTCAGGTTATTGATGCGCCTAGGATGCCTTTGGAATCTCAGAAAGTCGGGATGATCACCGCTTCAACACTGGGATTTCTTATTTTATCTGTCATCTGCTCAATATTCCTCTTATGTCGACTTATGTTTAAAAACATAATGAGCCCGATTGACAATGGTTAGAATAATAATAGATAATATTCAAAAATTCCTGACACAAGGACACGCCAGGACTCTGCATGTAAAAAAACATATAATAATTTCTTTTGTTATGAGAGGCCTTAGTGTGGCGATTGGCTTAATTTTAATTCCACTAACGCTGACTTATGTCGATAAAATTCAATATGGTATTTGGATCGCTTTGAGTTCAATTATTGGTTGGGTTGCTTTTTTCGATATTGGTTTTGGAAACGGATTGAAAATAAAATTGGCGGAAGCTATTGCATTGGGAGATGTAAAGTTAGGGAAAAGTTATGTCAGCACCGCTTATTTCTTCATTACAATTTTGAGCCTATCGATTTTATTAATTTATTATGCATTGCATAATTTTTTAAATTGGCAAGAAATTTTAAACGCACCTCTGATATTTAAAAGCGAACTTTCTGCTGTTGCTCTCATTATTACGTTGATATTTTGTACACAATTTGTATTGCAGCTCATTAATTCTGTAACCGCCGCTAATCAAAATGTTACAACTGCATCGGTAATCGGATTTTTGGGAAATGCACTAAGCCTTGTAGTCATTTTTGTTTTAAAAAAATATACTAAAGGGTCATTGATTTATTTATGTTTTTCCATTGGGTTTAGTCCAATTCTAGTCCTATTTGGTTATACTGTATTCCTGTTTCGTGGAAAGTACCGAGCATATGCTCCTTCGCTTAAGGATGTAAAAATGGAATACGGGAAATCTATTATGCATTTGGGAGTTAAATTTTTCGTTGTTCAAATTGGTCTAATTATGTTCTATAATGTTGACAATGTGATTATCTCCCGTATTTCAGGCCCTGAATCTGTGACTATTTACAACTTTGCGTTTAAATATTTTAGCATCATAACCATGATATCTGGAATCATTATGGCTCCATTTTGGCCCGCTTTTACTGAAGCGAATGTTCGTAATGAAAATGATTGGATTAAAACCACAATAAAGAAGTTGCAGAAAGTTTGGATTGGGATAGTGGGTATATGTTTAGTAATGCTGTTGTTTAATAAACCGATTTTTGGAATCTGGCTCGGAGAGAGTGTACATATCCCATTCACATTGTGTTGTGTGATGGCGATTTTCATCTGTGTTAATTCATTTAGGACTATTTTTATTTTTTATATGAATGCCACCGGTAAAATATCAATTCAGCTTGTTATTACATTAATTGCAGGAGTTTTAAATGTGCCACTCGGGTTTATTTTTGGACACTATTTAGGTTCAACTGGAGTAATATTAGCAACGACAATTCTTTGTGTAGTTTGTGGTATCTTTGAAGTAGTCCAGTATAACAAAATTATCAATGGAATGGCTAAAGGAATTTGGAATAAATGATAAAAGATAGCGAGACTGTAATATTTTTGACCGGATGTATTAATCCCACAGGCATGAGTTTGACCAAGCTCCAAGATCCATCCATTAGACTGACGCAATATGTGGAAGCCATAAAGTTTTATCTCGAGCATACAACGTTGAAAATCGTTTACATAGATAACTCGGGGGTAGATATTGAACAAGAATTCGAAGGTAGTAGCTGTGAAGGCCGCCTTGAGACACTTTGTTTTTTTGGCAACGATTACGATAGGAATTTAGGAAAGGGATATGGTGAAATGCAGATTATAGAATACGGACTCGAGCATTCTCTATTCCTTAAGTCTGCAACTTTTATATTCAAAATAACCGGACGATTGAAAGTACTAAATATTAATAAGTTTGCTGATCAACTTATTTATCCGTCACCTATTGAAGTTATGGTAGATATGAAGGGCATGTTGTTTTATGCAGACTCGCGTTTTTTTGGTGGGATTCCCGCTTTTTATGAGATTTTGATAGGAAATAAAAATTTAATTGATGATTCAAAGGATCATACATTTGAACAGGCTTTGAGTAAAGCTGTATGTATTGCTTTGATAAAGAACTATAAATATCGTTTGCTTAAGTATTTACCACGCTATTGCGGTGTTTCTGGAACACTAAATGAGAGGTATCCTTCAGGCTTATTATATTGGATTCCTCGTGATATCAAGCAGAGATTAAGGTATTACCTAATGAGTGTTTAAAAAAAGAGATGTCAGATATCAGATTTAATTATATAATAACTATACACAATAAGCAAGATCTTATTGCTGAAGTTTTATATCATGTTGTCGAATGTATGAGCGAGAGCAGTGAAGTTTTTGCTGTCTTGGATGGATGTACTGATGGATCAGAAGAGCGAGTAAATGATATAGCCGCCCAATATCCAAATCATCGAATCCATAAAATCTTCGAAAATGATGTGCATGAACTCAAGTCCATCAATGCTGGAATTTTAGCGGCTACTCATCAGGGAGAATGCTATAATATAATTCTTCAGGATGATGTTCTTCTAACAGATCATCTAATTGAATCGCGCCTAACCGCCTTATATTCAACAATGCCTAACCTAGGAATTGTTTCACTTCGTCATGGAGCAAACATTTCTAGGGCGTTAATGAAAAATGCGGCTACTATACCGACATATCAATATATTGAAAGTGAAGTAGGTCACAGGCCGAATTTATTTAAAATGCTTTCTATCGGGGAATTTATCTACAAGGAAATCGCCATAAAAAGTCCAATTTGCATCCCTTCTGCAGTAGTGAGAAAAGTTGGGATGCCTGATGAAAGATATGCACCATGGGATGATATTGCTTATTGTTATGCAGTATCATGTGCTGGTTTTGATAATGGTGTATTCGCAATACCTTTTAAATCAGACATAGAATGGGGAACCACCAGGAAAAAGATACAGCACGTAACTATTTCCTCTGTTCAACAAAAAAACTTGTCATTGTTTAAAATGCAATATAATCATGGAATTTTGCCTATTAAAAAAATTTATAACAATAAACGGTACAAAATATTCTCTTCTGATATAAGGTCTAATGCTTCAGTTTTAGATTACTTAAGAGACTTAACAACATTAGGAATTGATTCGGTAAAATACTTATTAAAGTCATGGGTGATCAGATAACTAGAAAAGTTACGTATTTTCCGTTACAGGCTCACTGTTTTGCATTTGGTGGATTTGAAGTTCAGATGCTATCTGCTTTTAAAGCAGTCAAAAATTTTGGTTATGATGGTTTAAGTCTAAGCAAGGTGGACGTCTGGTCGAGAATAGCAGATTTCGACGTTGCTCACTTCTGGGGTCTGGAAATCGATAACTTCAGCAACCTGATTTGGGCTAAAAAATCAGGAAAAAAAGTTGTGTTGACAGCACTTTTTGGATACTATGAAACTTTCTTGTTAAAAGCCAAGAACTTTGCTTCAAGATATCTCCATGCAGGTCGTTTTAGACTTGAAATGCTAAAATATGTCGACATATTAGTTGTAGTTAGTGATGAACAAAAGATACTTGCTAATAAATATTATGGATTTTCAGAAGATAGGATAATCGTAATACCTAATATTGTATCTAATGAATTTATGACATTGACAAAACGAGTTCTACCATTGGGATTGCCATTTCAACAATACGTTCTTTGTGTCGGAAATGTTTGTCAGCGGAAAAATCAGGAAATTCTTATCGATGCAGTGGTAAAGTTAGGGTTAAATTTAGTATTGGTTGGCAAACCTATAGCGGGTGAGAGATCTTACGTTTCTAGGGTTGAAGAAAAGGTTAATCTAAATAAAAATATTATTTGGATTGAAGGGTTACGCGAAGGGTCAGAGGAATTAGTTTCATTAGTTCAGAATTGCAGTGTATTCGCACTCCCTAGTTTTTCTGAAACACAGCCAATAAGTATGTTGGAAGCTGCGTTTTGCGCCAAGCCATTGCTAACCGGTAATCGTGCTTATGCAAAGCAAAAATTTTATCAGAACGCGATGTTAGTCAATCCTAATTCGCTAAGTGCAATCCAGATTGGGTTGGAAAGCGTAGTTCGTGATCCGATAAAGTATGTAAGCCCTTCAATTTATCTGACTGAATGCACTGAAGAAGCAGTTGGGCAAGCTTATTCCAATATTTATTTATCCATCTAAGTTCAAATGAAGTATACTCCCTTAGTTTCTGTAATAATAGCGGTTTTTAATGGTGAAGATTATCTAGCGCGTGCATTGGAAAGTGTTAGAAATCAAAGTTATTCCAACGTAGAACTTATAGTGATAGATGGCGAGTCAACGGATGGGACAGTTGATATTATTAAACAAAATGTTAGCTATCTTAACTATTGGGTTAGCGAAAAAGATAAAGGCATCTATGATGCATGGAACAAGGGGCTCGCTAAATGTAACGGAGATTGGATTTCATTTTTAGGCGCTGATGACTACTACGAACTTGATTGTCTATCAAACTATGTTTCCTACATAGATCAACAATTAATACAACCGCATTTTGTTTCATCTCAAGTGAGGCTTGTAGACAAAACTGGAGCTCAAATTAGAATAATTGGACAGCCTTGGGTCTGGGGAAAATTCAGGAAGTACATGAATGCCACACATGTGGGATCTTTCCATTCACGTGAATTCTTTAACGAATACGGAGTTTTTGATGATACTTTTAAAATTGTCGGTGACTATGAGTTGCTTTTGAGGGCTGGCGATAAATTGAAGGCAGGCTACCTCGATTTAATAACAGTAAATATGCAAACAGGTGGAACAAGTACAAATTCTAATGCTTTGAAGGAGGCTATGAGGGCAAAAATTGTTAATAGATCCCGATCAAGGTTTAAGGCTAAATTAGACTACTTTGATGCTAATCTTCGGGCCATTTTGCGAAGGATATTGCGCAGACCATGAATATTAAAAGATTTATACTTTATTCTACCATTGCTAGTGTTTTCTCTGAAGCGATCTATTTTACATATATTATCGATTATAAACTTTTTTACCTCATTCTCTTTATTAATTTCTTCCTAATGTTTTTTATTAAGGAAATGTTGGTTTCAAAAAATCTTCTAATATTTTACTCTTATCTATTCCTTACAGGTTTATTTTCAGTCCTGACAGGTACAAACACTTCCTCTCGAGTTCTATCTCAGGTCGTTGGTATTTCTTTAGTATCGTTATATTACTACAATTTTTTTGGTCTTATTAGTGAGAAAATATCCCATCTTTTTGGGATTTACACACGGTTTGCTACAATTATTTCTGCTCTGGGCTTGATAATTTCTTGTATTCATTCATTTATGCGTATGGAGTTTATGCCAGTGAAAAGTATCATGCTCGAACCAGCCCATTTTGTCACCGCAGTACTTCCGGCCTTATATTTCCAGATCAAGGACAAAAATGTAGCATATTATTGGAATAGAGTAGCAATTCTTCTTGCCGCAATACTACTAAGCGGTTCGAGTGTAGGATTACTAGGACTCTTATTAATTTTGTTTCTAATACCTAAGAAAATTAATCCTGTAAGGATCATATTGCCTTTGATTTTTGCTTCTGTCTTTGCAGTAGCTTTGTATTTTACTTTTCCTAAGTTTACTTTAAGGATAGACGACACTGTGAATTCTTTTGTCAATAAAGATGTTAGCGGAGCTAATTTAAGCTCTTATTCTTTAATATCTAATTACTTGGTTGCTTATAAAAGTTTTTCAAGAAACCCTGTTTTAGGTGGGGGACTTGGATCGCACGTAATTACACACGATCGGGAAATTGGAACTATAGCTGGTTCTGAGGAATTTACTGAATTTTTGGAGTTAAACTCACAGGATGCCAACTCCTTGATGGTACGAGTGGTTTCAGAACTAGGTTTGGTTGGAATCTTAATCATCTTCTCTTTCATAATAAAGTATTATTCTGCGGCAAATGAATCCTCTTTATGGATTAGCCGAGCTGTTTTAATTTACTTTTTCTGTAAGTTGCTTAGAGAAGGTCATTATTTTTCTCCAGAAATGTATTTTTTTATTTTTGCCTATTGGCTTAACTATGTACAAAACCGAGATAAACGTGAAGACACAACACAACTATGTCCCAGCTCTTGATGGACTGAGAGCATTAGCAGTTTTATTAGTAATGATGGTTCATTTCGGAATATTGGGTGTTGGATGGGTTGGAGTACAAACGTTTTTTGTATTATCCGGATATCTAATTACCACTAGCTTGATTATGGAAAAGTCCCATACGGATAGAATATTGAAATATTTGAAGGTTTTCTATTGGAGACGAAGTTTACGGATATTTCCAATTTATTTTCTATATGCATTTGCAATTTTATTTTTTTGGGGTGCAAGCGATCAATGGGCTAGAGTTTTTGGAGCAGTGGTTCCTATATTAACCTACTCAATTAATATATATGCACTTTTTCCTAATCCAGTAGATCTTAATGGGGTAGGTCATTTTTGGTCATTAGCAGTTGAAGAACAATTTTATTTGGTTTGGCCATTTCTTATTTTTTATCTTCCTATTAAACGGCTTAAAACTCTCCTTGGCCTTTTGCTAATTATAGTTCCTTTATTTAGGCTGTTTCTTTTTTTATTTTTAATGGAGAAGGAACAGAGTATAGCTCGCGCAGGAGAGTTTGTTAATTTTATTACATTTTCCCATTTGGATGCATTTGCAATTGGTGCAACAATTGTTTTCTATAGGGATTTGTCAAATAGATTAAGTCGTAATTTTTTACGTAAAATTTTCTTTTGCGCATTATCAATTGTCTTTATTGCAGGAATTTTGAATTTCATTTTAATCAGTAATGAATCCAGTATTGGTCTTGGATTGATAAGTACAGGCGGTTATCCATGGTTACTGCTTGATAATCTGGGATTTGTTTGGGGGTACAGCTTGCTGAATTTGTTTTCCGCAATTGTTATATTTTGTATTGTTAATAGATCTAAGGTGTTTCCATGGCTGGAAAACCGATATCTTGTCTACGTTGGTAAGATATCCTATGGCATATACTTGTATCATGTTGCGGTACTTATATTTATCAATTGGTTAAAGGATAATGGCATCATTACAAACAGATTAATTTCATTTACAATTTATATTGGACTTACGTTATTGATAGCAAGCCTGTCTTATCATTTTTTTGAGGCATATTTTATGAAGTTTAAGAAAAAAATTAAAGTCTCGGATATATCCTTATCAAAAATTTAAACATTAGCAATGGATAAAAAAGGCAAAACTACAATCGTAATCTCTGGTGCAAATATCACTTCAGGAGGACCACTACAAGTTTTCCGGGACGTTCTGTCGCAAACTCGCAATCACAAAGAATTCTATATTGTAGCGATTGTAGCAGATGTCAGCTTGTTTGGTGAATTCGATCACGTACATTTTATACAAATTAAACTTTATAAGAAATTTATACTGCTTAAATTTTTCTATGAATATATCTGGTACTACTTCTTGTCCAAAAAAATGAACGTCCATCTTTGGCTTTCTTTGAATGATTGTAGTCCAACTGTTAGATCAAGAGTACGATCAGTGTATTGCCATAATGCAACGCCGTTTTATAAACGAAGATTAAAAGACTATTTGAATCCTACTAGGAGCTTTTTGCAAAGCTTTTATTATCCGCTTTTTTATTACATTAATTTGTCAAGAAACAAATATATCATTGTTCAACAGCAGTGGATTAGGGATTATTTCGTGAATGCTTACGGCGCAATGCGTTCATCTGTTATAGTAAATCAACCAACTGCATGCGAGAATGTGAATTTAAAGAGTGAAAAACCTGACGTTTATACATTCATCTATCCTACTAAACCCCAGCCTTATAAAAATATTGAAGTGATTTGTGAGGCCGTGCAATTAATTGAATCAGCCAGTCTCGCCAAATTTAAGGTTATCGTAACTGTGAATGGTAAAGAGAGTAGGTACGCAATGCGTCTAATTGAGAAATATGGTCACTTGAGATGTATAAGTTGGGTTGGGGCGGTCAATCGTGATAAAATGAGTTATCTTTATTCGACGTCGGACTGCTTAATTTTTAGTTCAACTTTAGAGACATGGGGCTTGCCTATCACAGAATTCAGGCAGTATGGAAGACCAATGCTTCTGGTCGACTTACCTTACGCAAAGGAGAGTTCCGGTGGATATGAGTTTGTTAAATTTTTTGCAGCGGATGATCCGGAAGAGTTGCAAAAATATATGCTAACTTTGATTGAAAAGGAGGCATTGGCGTTTGATAAGAATCCTAGTGTCGAAGTTGAAAAGCCATTCACTAATGGATTTGATGAATTATTTTCGTTGATCTTAACAAAAGAATAAAAATGGCATAGAACATAATTATAAATTCTATAAATTAAAAAAATAAAACCTTGAAATTTGAAGTAACAGCTAGCATAGTGTTGTATAACAATCCTCAGCATATGTTAATTCAATCGATTAATAGTTTTTTAAACTCAACACTTTTAATAAAACTTTATCTGATTGATAATTCTCCTACCAACAGCCTAAAAGACATTATATCAGACCCAAGGGTGGAATACATACATAATCCTTCAAATCCTGGATTTGGTGCAGGGCACAATATTGCCATTCGAAAAGCGCTTGATGTATCCCCTTTTCACTTAGTTTTGAATCCTGACATATTTTTTGATAATGGAGTAATCGAACGTCTCTTATCATTCATGGCCCTTAACACGGACGTGGGTGTAGTCATGCCAAAAGTACTTTATCCTGATGGATCCTTACAATATGTAGCTAGGTTGTTGCCAAGCCCAATTGACTTAATCATTAGAAGACTGATTCCATTGAAATATATAAAAGATAAAGTGGACGAAAGGTATGAACTCAGAGGTACGAAATATAACAAAACTATTGAAGTTCCTTTTTTGTCAGGATGCTTTATGCTATTTAGAATGGATGTCCTAAAAGGTATTTCTGGATTTGATGAGAAAATATTCATGTATACAGAAGACATAGATATATGTAGACGTGTAATGAATAGCGGCTACAAGTCGTTATTTTATCCTGAAGTTTCTGTCTTTCATGATCACGAGAAGAAATCTTTCATGCAATACAATACATTCAGAGTATATTTAAAATCAGCAGTTTACTATTTTAATAAATGGGGGTGGCTATTCGATGCAGAAAGAAGTAGAATAAATAAAAAAACAATTAGGCAAATAAAAATTTGAGAATCTTAATTACTGGGTCATCAGGCTTTGTCGGTCAAAACCTGATTAAATATTTGAGCGCTAAATTTAATTTCGATATAACGCGAGTTTCTAGGAGTGAGTTAATTTCAGCAGATTTCTCAGACACTTTTGCTGTTGTACACTTAGCTGGTAAGGCCCATGATCTAAAAAATTCGTCAAATGCCAATGAATATTATAAGGTAAATTATGAACTAACTAAGGGCCTATTTGATAAATTCTTATCATCAGATGCAAAAAAATTCATTTTTATTAGTTCCGTAAAAGCTGCTGCTGATACTGTTGATGGTATACTAACAGAAGATGTCTTTCCTAGTCCGGTTACTGACTATGGAAAATCAAAGTTGATGGCGGAACAGTATATTCAAAGTCAAATACTACCGATTGGAAAGTTTTATTATATATTACGTCCATGTATGATCCATGGACCGGGAAACAAAGGTAACTTAAACTTATTGTATAAATTTGTCCAGAAAGGAATCCCTTATCCTTTAGCTTCTTTTGACAATAAAAGATCTTTTTTAAGTGTGGGGAATTTATGTTTTGTGATAGTCAAATTACTGCAGCAAGAGGTTGCCTCAGGGATTTATAACGTAGCGGATGACGATCCTCTATCTACGACTGATGTGATAAGGTTATTGGCAAATTCATCAAATAAAAAACCAAAATTATGGGCTGTGTGTAGCAGAATAATTCTAGGGCTCGCTAAGCTTGGCGATATATTCAAACTACCATTAAATACGGAACGTTTGAACAAGCTTACCGAAAATTATATTGTTTCCAATGCTAAAGTTAAGGACGCTTTAGGGGTGAATCTCCCATTAAATGTCGAGGATGGGTTAAAAATTACTGCTTCCTCTTTTATGGCTGAAGTATCTAGACTGGAAAAATAATGCTTTATATATCTTTAATTATATTTCTGTTTTTGGCGATGCTCCTTTATTTTAAAGTTGCTGATCATTTTAATATCATTGATAAGCCGAACGAGAGAAGTTCCCATTCAGAAGTCACGATAAGGGGAGGAGGAATAATATTTCTTATTGCCGCATCAATTGCTTTCGTTTTCTATCCGAAATATTGGATTTTAAGCCTTGGTATGTTAGCTATCGGTATCATCAGTTTTATTGATGATCGAATTACGCTTTCCAACAAAATCAGACTTTTTGTTCATTTATTTGCAGTTACTTTGTTGTTCATTTCATTAAGTGCCTTTCAGTTTTTTTCGCCTTACGTTATTACACTTTTGTACGTATTTGTCATAGGAACGATTAATGCCTATAATTTCATGGATGGTATTAACGGAATAACTGGTGTCTACAGCTTTGTAGTTCTTGGTGGACTTCAATATGTAAATCTAAATATCATTAAATTTGTCGAGCCAGATATGATTTGGTTACCAATCATCGCAGTTTCTGTTTTTTTATATTTTAACTTTAGAAAGAGAGCCAAATGCTTTGCAGGAGATGTAGGAAGTATCACTATTGCTTTTTGGATTCTGTTTTTATTGATCAAATTGATTATGCAAACTGGAAACTACGGCTATATTTTGTTCTTGGCAGTTTATGGTGTAGATGCAGTACTAACCATTGTTCATAGATTAATACTGAAACAGAATATATTCCAAGCTCACCGGTTTCATTTTTATCAGATTCTGGCAAATGAGCAAAAACAAAGTCATTTACTGATATCATCCGTCTATGGTGCTATACAGGTTTTGATAGTTGCTATAGTAACTCAGTTTTCTCTCAGATTTGTTCCATTGTTTCTTATCATTATAACGCCCTTAGCACTAATCTATATTTTTTTTAAACCAAAATTGATGAAAGCCAAATCCTAGTTTCGTCTTTGGTTCAATTATTGTTACTTTTGGTCTGCGAGCTAAAAACTCTTCTATGTTTACAAAAGTACAAATCGTATCACGCTGGGTTATCTTCACTATAGACATTGGTCTTAGTGTTTTAGCGTTACTTTTTGCTGTAGTACTTCAGCATAATTTTCACCTAAATGAGATAGACTTTATTGCATTTTACAAATCCGTAGTATTGCTCGTAATAGTCAATTCGCTAGTTTTTAGCAGTGTTAAAAGTTATGCCGGCATTGTACGATATACATCGGCCCAAGATTCCTTCCGAATCTTGTTTGCGGTGATCCTGAGTTCTCTATTGATGTTTTTCGCGCATGCGGTGGGTGTTGTGATTTCACATGAGCACGTAATCAGTAATGTCGCAATAATTATCTCTACCCTTTTCTCTTTTCTTTTTTTAATCACCTATCGAATAATGGTCAAATATTTCTTCATGTATTTGAAGAATGCGAGCTTGGACAAAATTCGAGTTATTATTTATGGGGCAGGCGAGGCTGGACTAGCCACCAAACGTACTTTCGATCACGACGCTAAAGTAAATAAGACCATTATAGCTTTTGTGGACGACGATATTCGAAAAGTAGGAAAAACTATTGATGGGGTTAAAATTCTGGATGCTGGTCGATTAGAATACCTGATTGTAGAGCATGAAGTGGATGAAATTATTTTTGCTTCTTATACCATTCCTTTGGAGCGTAAAAACGACATCGTTGATATCTGCTTAGATCATGATGTTAAAATCTTAAATATTCCTTCTCCGGATGTTTGGGCAAAAGGAGATGTCACAACGGCTCAGATTCAGAACATTAATATCGAAGATCTTTTAAATCGCAAGACCATCCAGATCGATATTGAAGGGATTCAGAAACAACTTAAAGGAAAAAGAATCCTAATCACAGGGGCTGCAGGCTCTATAGGAAGTGAGATAGTCAGACAATTGATGAAATTCGAAACTGGATTAATCATCTTATGTGATCAAAGTGAAACGGCTCTGCATAACATATATTTGGAGCTAGACGAAACTCATAAAAATACCAACTTCCACGCTTTCATTGGTGATGTAAAAGATGAGAAGAGAATGCAGCATTTATTCGAGACATACAAGCCTCATTACGTCTATCACGCCGCAGCGTATAAACATGTGCCTTTGATGGAAGATAATGCCGCAGAAGCTATTAAAACGAACGTGAGGGGAACTAAAACCATCGCTGACCTCTCTGTGAAACATGGTGTACAGAAATTTGTAATGATCTCAACTGATAAGGCTGTTAATCCAACAAATGTAATGGGGGCCTCTAAGCGCATTGCGGAGATTTATGTGCAGTCATTGAACAATTCTCTCAATAAATCTGATGCAATTTATACCAATGGCCTAAGTTATCTAAATGAAGGAAATGTCAAACCGATCACCAAATTCATTACTACCCGTTTTGGAAATGTTTTGGGCTCCAATGGTTCTGTAATCCCTCGCTTTAAACAACAGATAGAAAAAGGCGGACCAGTTACCGTTACCCATCCTGAAATCACCAGATATTTTATGACCATTCCTGAAGCCTGCCGTTTGGTACTGGAGGCGGGCTGTATGGGCAAAGGGGGAGAGATCTTCATTTTTGATATGGGTAAATCCGTGAAGATTGTTGAATTGGCTAAGAAGATGATCAAATTGGCTGGTTTAATTCCAAACCAGGATATCAAAATCTCCTACTCGGGGTTAAGACCGGGCGAGAAGCTGTTTGAAGAATTACTAAATGATAGTGAAAATACCATGCCTACCCACCATGAAAAGATTATGATCGGACAGGTGCGTGAGTATGTATTTAATGATATTGAGACGCAGATTTATGAGTTGTTGCGTTTGGCATCTTTGCACAACAATAGAAAGGTCGTGGAGCAAATGAAGTTCATCGTGCCTGAATTCCTCAGTAAAAACTCTGTATTTGAAGAACTGGACCCTCAGGTACAAGAACAAGAAAACCTTTAATCACCTTATGAGAGCATTCCTAACCTTGGGGATTCTTGCAATAGCGCTCAGTTGCGCGAAAGCACAGACTCCAAATGTCAATATTCCCTATTCTTACCAATTCTATCAGAAGCTCAATAAATCTGTATACGACGTTAACGGACGTATGCATTCTTCTATTAAGGGCTTTTATTCGGATGATCCAATACTTAAAGCCAGGTATGATAGCTTGATGAATGCAGGAGTAGACTCCTTAAACCGACGCTCATGGGTAAGGAGGAAATTGACTCAGGAGCATTTGCTCAATTTCAAAGGGGAAGATTATACAGTATACGCAGATTTTCTGCCTGATTTTCAGATTGGAAGGGAATTCGACGAGAGCAAAACCACCTGGAAAAATACAAGGGGTGTTCAGCTTGGAGGAACAATAGGAGAGAAGTTTTCTTTTTACACCAATGTTTTTGAGAATCAAGGGGTCTTTGCGAAATACATTACTGATTTCATCGATAGCAATAAGGTGGTGCCAAGTGAAATTGGAGGGAGTGTAGGCAAATTGGATAATAAAACAAAAGACTGGTCATACGTAACTGCTTTACTATCCTACACTGCCAGCAAACACTTAAATATTGCTCTGGGTTATGACAAAAACTTTATAGGAGATGGTTATCGTTCGATGTTATTGTCAGATGTGGCCTCAAACTATTCTTTTTTAAGATTAAGAGCCACATTGGGTAATGTGAGGTATCAAACCATATTTGCTTATATGCTGGATCCAGGTGCGGAAAGGTTAACCGTTGACAGGCGGCTAGGTGACCGTGGTAAATGGGCTGCTATGCATTATATCGATTGGAATGTGAGTAACAGACTTTCTTTGGGCTTCTTCCAGGCAGTAACTTGGGCTGATGCAGAGAAAGAAGGAAAGCGTGGATTTGATTTTAATTATATTCATCCTTTTATCTTCTTGAGGCCATTAGAAAGTGCAAATACGTATTCTCCAGACAAAATGCGCCTCGGCTTAAACGTAAAATACGAGTTACTCGAGAAAACAGCTCTATACGGACAGTTCATGTTTGATGAGTTTACCGCCAAGGAATTCTTTAGCAATAAAGGTTATTGGGCCAATAAATGGGCTTTGCAAGTCGGCTTTAAAGGTTCTGACCTGTTCAAGGTAGAAGGGTTGAATTACCTCGCTGAATTTAATACTGCAAGACCTTATACTTACGCTCATTTTGACCGTGTTTCCAACTATGCAGCAATGAATCAACCTTTGGCGCATCCACTCGGGGCCAACTTCCGTGAGATGCTGGGTATTTTAAATTACAGTTACCAACGCTTCGACTTTCAAACTCAGTTAATGTATGCGTGTTATGGTCTCGACCCAGAGGGAATGAACTATGGCAAGAACATCTTCAAAAGCTACGAAACAAGGTCATTGGAATATGGTAGTAATATAGGGCAAGGGATTAAAACAAATCTGTACTTCGCTGAAGCTAAGGCATCTTATCTACTCAATCCTAAATACAACTTGCGTCTAGAGCTAGGTGGAGTGTACAGAAGGGAGAACAATGAATTGACGGGCGCTAAAAATACCAACCTGATCACTTTCGGATTAAGAAGTACATTTAGAAACTTGTATCAGGATTTTTAATGCTTAATCAACGCAGAGAAGGCTTCAACTGGACTAGTAGAATGAATTTCTACACAGTGTTAGAAGTACCTGGCAAAAGATAGCCTATTTTTGTTCCAAAGCTTTTAGAAGTCGCTCATATAAAGCTTCTTTTTCTGCATGAAGCTTTTTGATTTCTTCCATAGTTTCTATGAGTTTATCCAAGGGACTGAATGTGCAACCATAATTCACAATTGGCCCCGAATTAACTACCGAACTATCATAGTTATTCTGTATGTTACTTATGGCTGTTTCCTCGTCAAAATTCCGGATCGCCTCTTCAGGCACATTGAGAATCTTAGCAATTTCAGCCAGCAATTCATCTTCAATCTTCTCTTTAGACTCCAGTAAAGAAACCTTTTTCTGGCTCCATTCGTCACCCAATGAGTAGGCTAAGGATTCTTGCTTAATCCCCATCATCTCTCTGAATCGTTTCACATTTCTGCCTTCATGAACTTTATTGGGATGTTTGCTGCTAGTACTCATAGTAGAATTGTTTGAATCAAAAATATACATTTTTTCAATAGTTAGGACATTGCTTCCAGTTTTTCTGTGCATAGGAGATCGACCATTTTTACAAATGCACTAACCCTGTAGAGCAGCTTAGCGGCATCCACAAGGGCAATCTCACAATCATCCTGATACCTGGTGCTGGAATAACTTTTCCTCAGGATCTGAAACAGACGTTCGTCTTCTGCATCGTTCCTGTTAAAGAATCTGGAGATCGGAAGCGAGAATAAGGCACAAAAATCCAGCAGTCGGCTAAGGTTATGGATCTCGCTGCGGAAGTCGGCGAAAACCCTTAGCAATAGAACGGCACTTTGCTCTACACATTGATGCAGCATGAAGACACCAATCAGCTCATCATGAGCCGCTACCGCTTGCCGGGCGCTCTTCAAAAATCCTTGGATGAGTTTTATCCGTTTTTCGATCAGCTTCATCGCGTTTTGTTTGGCTCCACTGTGATCATAGGCTTTGAGTGGCATCGGCACAATCGCGCCTTCCTTGTTGTACATTAGCAGACCTTCCTGAATGATGCTAATGATAAACCTGCTGTTCCTTTCTAATGCAGTTCCGATATTCTCTATGCCAAATACCAGGATATTGATTTTACCTTCTTTGTAGTTTGCATTGGAATAATCCTGCACTTCATGGTCAATCCTGGTATTGTGCGCTGTTACCATCAGCAGGAAATGCTGGTTTGATGATTCGATGTGCTGTCTAAACAAGGTCTGCATTTCCTGACGAGCGCTTACAAAGCCAAAACTATAGATGTGTAGGGCTTGGTATTTATCGGCCAATTTGGTGATAAACGGAGCCAGATTTGGATCATTAGGAGTAGATATCTTTGTTGACATAGCTTTATTGAGATTAGAATGCTAAGCAACGGGAATCTGCAGGAATAGGCTATTCCTGATTTGGATATGATATACTTTAAAGGGGATATTTTAGACAGCCGGCAATTCAAAGCAAAAATACACCGCTCCGTCTTTGCTTGAAATTTCCAGTTCAGAGCCGTTGTTGCTCACATACTCTCTGCAGAGTTGTAACCCCAAGCCCGTTCCTCCATTGTTAAAAATTCCTGAAGTGTCTCTGGTCTGGTTATACAAACAAATCTCAACCTTGTTCTTCACCTGCTTCAGGCTGCAGCCAAGCTCATTCCCCTTCGCGGTGAATTTAATGGCATTGTCAATCAGGTTGCGGAGGATCAGCTTCACCTGGTCCTGATCTGCATAAACCTTAAGCCCTGCCTGCAGGTTCATTTGGGTTTGAATTCCCTTTTCCTGAATCAATGGCATGTAGACCAACATCAAGTCATCAATCAGCATACTGATGTCAAATGCTACAGGCTCGGTTCTGATGCCATCCATCTGGCTCTTAGACCAGTGCAGCAGGTTGTTCAGCGTGGTGTTTATGGTTTCGATGTTCTTCCTGTTCTCATCCAGCAAGTACTTGATCTCGTCCAGGCTGAGGGCGTCCATATCCTTTAAGGTCAAAATGCTCATCAAACTATTTAATGGACTTCTCAGGTCGTGGGAGATGATCGAGAAGAGCTTATTCTTCACCTCATTGGAGGCTTTAAGTGCCACCACCTTTTTTTCATTGCGTAACATGGATTTATAGCGATCGCCCAAAGCAAAAGACAGCAATAGCAATTCGAGTGCTGATCCGATCGGAACGAGCTCAAAGGTATAATCGCCTACAGGCAGTACGCCAACGGTACTCAGCGTCACGATGATCAGGGTGATGCCGAGTGAAAACCAGGCAATGATGTAAAACTTCGCTGCCTTTAGCCCTCTGCGGTAGACGACAAAGCCTGTTCCCCAGAGCACGAGTGAAATCAGGATGGTCAGGTATTTGGAAATCTCTGCAGATGCAGTTTTATAGCCCAAGATGCTGGTTAAAAACATCAGAGTGGCAATCCCGATCATCGCCCAATAAACCTTCAGCACCTTTGGAAAGGTCTTTTCCAGGTTGAGGAATTTCCTGCAGAACAAAATAGAGCCAACAATGGAGATGCTCAGAAAGGCATGGGGGTAGCTAAATACCAAAAACCTTACGCTGTCGCCCAAGAGGTAGGCATAGCCCCGAAGGTACAAACTGACATAAATGGTCAGTGTAAGCACATATATGGAATAGTACAAGTAGGTATTGTCCTTTACGCTGATGAACAGGAAGATATTGAACAGGAGTAAGGTGATGAGCATTCCGATATAAAGGCTTTCCAGCCGGTCACGGGAGGACTGACCCTTCACTATCGTGTCTACAGTGCCAAGTTTAACGGGCACCAAAAGGTAGTTGTTGGTCTGCAGCCGGAGGTAAACGGTAGCAGGTTTTTCTAAACCCTTGGGATCAGGCATTTTGAAGGTGTAGTTATTGGCAATCCGTACACCCTTCACTTCCTTGGCGAAAGCGCCGGAATGGCGACTGATGATGCCTCCGTCCTTTGTGAGGATGTAACAGTCTATGCGCTCTATGGTAGGTACATCGACTACCAGCGCCACATCTTCAAAAAAGTCCTGCAGGTAGCTGATCTTTATCCAGACTGCGGATTTGGTGTTTTTGAAGTTGATGACATCTGAAGTTCCCCGGACAAATTGTTTGGAGGAATCCAGTTTCATCACCTGCTTCAGCTCAAGCTTTGCCGTGTTGTCGCGGTAATAACTGAGTTGTTTGCCTATATTTTGGTATGGCGTTTCCTCGTTCAGCCTGATCACCTGTGCGGAAGCAAAAAAGTTGATGAGCAGGAAAAGAGGGAGCATAAATGCTTTGATGCGCATACCTGGGTTCAAAATGAATTTATTTCTTCTTATGATTTAATGGGATTTCGAACCAGAATTCCGAGCCTTCATGTTCCTTGCTGTTTACGCCTATTTTTCCACCATGCCGCTTCACAATTTCCGCGGATATGTACAAGCCCAATCCCAGTCCTGAGATCATGGAATGGGAATCCTGCACGCGGAAGAAGCGGTCGAAAACATGGTCAATTTTGCTTTCTGGTATGCCAATCCCAAAATCTTTTACCGATATGCGCAACTGATCATCTATCAATTGAGTATGAATGATGGCTGTTTTATTATTAGGCGAATACTTGATGGCATTCGAAACCAGGTTGTGCATCACTTGTTCGATCCGGTGTTTGTCGGCATAAATCGTCACGTCATCCACATGGTCCAGTACAATTTCATGGTCTTCATCTGCGACGATGTCGCCGATAAATTGTTCCAGTACTTCTTTCAGGTTGAACTGGCTGAAATTGAACTGCATCTTGCCTGCCTGGATTTTCGTGACGTCCAGCAAATCACTCACCAACGAGGTGAGGTTGCCCAACTGTCGGTTTGCTTTCTCAATAAAACCAAGCATCGGCTTGCTGGCCTCATTCTTTTGGGCTATGCGCAAGGCCAGTTGTAAAAAGCCCTGAATGCTCGTAATCGGTGTTTTCAGTTCGTGGCTGGCAATACTCATGAACTCGTCTTTCCGCTGCATCAGCTCCTCCTGTTGTTTCCTGAGTTTTTGCTCAGCTTCGATCAGGCGTGTAATGTCTACCATCGAACCCACCATACGGTAGGGGGTCTGAAAATCGTCGTGCATGATGGTTCCCCTGTCCAGGATCACCGCATATTTTCCGTCTGACTTCTTTAAACGGTATTCTTCAGTCCATTTTTTCTGACTGGTATTGATGGCTTTAAAAACACTCTCCTTTACCCTTTCTTTATCGTCCGGATGGATTTTTTTAAACCAGAAGTCAATGTTGCTGCTTTCCTCGTTCAATTGGTAACCAAACATTGAGGTAAAGTTGTCGCTACGCCACATCTGGTTGTCCACCAGGTTCCAGTCCCAGATGGTATCGTTGGTTGCAGCAGAAACCTGTTTGAAACGTTCCTCGCTTTCACTGAGTGCCTGGGTCCTTTCCTGGATCTTAATTTCCAGGTCGCTATTTAATCTTTTAAGGGATTCACGGACACCGATCAGCTCATTGTAATTCTTCTTCAGTTTCACTGCCGCTGCTTTTTGATCGGTAAAGTCAGTAAGTGTGGCGGCGAATCCATCGGACATTTTTACTGCCACCAGGCGGTACCAGCGCTCATCCGCAGTCTTAAATTCGTGTTCCAGGGTGATGCCTTTTTCTACCGTATTGATGTATTTTTGGAAAAGGCTGCCCTCTGTCAGTTCCGGTAATTGTTTGACCAGTAATGCATTTTTGAGCTCTTCCTTATCTTTATGCAGCATTTCCAGTGCGGCATTGTTGTAAGAGATGCATTTGAAATCGGTAATCAGGTGCTCGTGATTTCTTACGGAAGTAAAGGCCAAAATGCCATTCAAACTGGCATTGAAAACCCCAGTGATCATGTTGTTGAGGTCGGCAATGTGCGATACATCTACAAAAGTGATCACCACACCGTCCTTTTGCTTGTCCTTCCTGATGTAAGGCATAATGCGCATCAGGCTCTTATCGCCATTTTTCAAGGCCACTTCTTTCTCTACCAAATGCCCGGAGAGCAGGACTGATCGGATATCGGCAGAGAGGTTTTCCGTTTTTATGTTGTTGGAGATGTGTTCTATCGACCGACCGATGTCGGCATCAATGAGGTTGACCATGCTCACCGCCGCAGGATTGAACTTCCTGATGTACAAACCTGAGTCCAAAAAGATCTGACCAATATCTGTGCTTCTGAAGTAGTTGTCCAAATCGTCGTTCAGGTCTACAAGCTCCTTAATCTTGATCTGGTGCTCAGTGTTCAGGGTATGAAGTTCTTCATTTAGCGATTGTAGCTCTTCATTGCTGGACTGCAGCTCTTCATTGGCGGAAAGCAACTCTTCATTGGTCGATTGCAGCTCTTCGTTCGTTGTCTCCATCTCTTCGACGGCAAACTGCAAATTGTTCCTGGTCTCATTGAGTTCGGCTTCCAGTTCGTAGATGTATTCGCTGTGCTGTTCACCTGAGAGGGCAGAAAGCACCAGCTCTTCCTTATCGGGAATGATCTCGGCAATGCTCTCTGAGAAAATCACCATGGTATACCCATCTTCATCCTGAGGGGGCTGGATGGATGCATTCAGATAAATGGACTCATCTCCCCTGTGGATCCGTAGCCTGTTGATATGTACGGGTTTGTTTTCACTCCAAACCTTTCGCAACGCGGTATTCAGCACGATGGAGATCTCCTTGGGTACCATCCTCAGGATATTCAGTTCAATCTTTTCCGGAAGGGAAAGGAAACGGCGGTAATTGCCGACAGTCTCCTGTATGATATAGCTCTTATCGACAAAAACACCCGCATAGCCCAGATCTGCTGTAACGAACTTATTGAACCGCTTCTCTGCAAGGCTCAGGGGGACATCTTTTGTAGCTTGTTCCTGCTGATTGGTCTTGCTCAGCATGCGTCCGCCGGTATGGTAGGTATTGAAAGTCGAATAATTGATCTTTCCGGTTTTCTGGAAAAGCTTCCATTTGCCGGAAAGTTCCGTCAGGCCGGTTTTTATTGCATTTGCTGTTTCACTGGATCCCAGCAGCATGTAGCCATTGGGGTTCAGGGAGAAATGGAAGGTCGACAATACCTTGTCCTGCAACATGCTGTTCATGTAGATCAGCATGTTCCTGCAACTGATCAGGTCGTTTTTGATGAAGGGCGGCGACTTGATCACATCGTGCTTGGCAAAAACGATCTGTTTCCGGATCTGGGGAATCACACTGAGTGTCTTCCCTTCCTGGATGAAATATTTTTTGAGCGTTTTGGCATCAATCTCTTTATTGATGGTCAGTGGGTACCTGTTGCTGGCCGCAATTTCAATGCTTTGTTCATCAATGTCAGTGGCGAAGATTTTTACATCCAGTTTTCTGCCCATTTTTTCCAGGCATTCATTGATGACAATGGCAATGGAATAGGCTTCCTGGCCAGTGCTGCAGGCACATACCCAGACTTTCAGGATGTCGCGGTCGGCCTTGCTGTTGATCAGCGCAGGAATCACCTCGCTCTTCAAAAGGTCGAAACAGGCCTTATCCCTGAAAAACCGGGTAACTCCGATCAGGAAATCCTGCCCAAGGACCTCTACTTCATCTGGGTTGCTGTGTAAAAATGTAATGTAATCCTTCAGGTGCTTGTGCCCGGTTTCGGTCATGCGCCTGCTGATCCTCCGGACGATGGTCGCCGTTTTATACAGGTTAAAATCATTGCCGCTTTTCGATAATACCAGTTTGAAGATTTCTTCCAGGAGTCCGTCATCTACATTGCCGGGTTCGAGTACTTTTACGGGTTCTTCTTCATTGTATTCGAAAAGTGCTTCATGGATTTTGTCGGGAGCCAGCACAAAGTCTGCATTGCCTGATGCAATGGCACTGTTGGGCATACCATCAAACTGGGCGGTTGCAGGGTCCTGAACAATCACCATTCCACCAAAATCTTTGATGCTCTGGATGCCTTTGGTACCATCGGTGCCTGTCCCGGACAGGATAATGGCTATGGCTTTTTCTTTTTTGTCTTCCGCCAGCGTGTGCAGGAAGGTATCTATCGCTGTATTGGGGGCCTTGATCAGCGATTTGTCCGCCAGTTTCAGGCGACCGTTGCTCACGGTCATCAGCTTATTGTTGGGTATGATGTAGACGCAGTCCTGCTGGATCGCCATATTGTGCGCTGCTTCAAATACCTTCATATGGGTATGTTTGGAAACGAGTTCTACGAGCAGGCTTTTGAAATTGGAAGAAAGGTGTTGGATGACGATAAAAGAGAAACTGGAACTCTCCGGCATGTGGTCAAAGAAAGTATGGATGGCTTCCAGACCACCTGCAGATGCTCCTATCGCTACGATATATTTGTCATACCGTGGTTCCTTTTGCAGTGCTTTTAAATTACTTTTTGCCATTGATTTAGTGCTTTAATTGCCTCGTTCTGAATTCAAAAAGAAAAGTGCGGAGCGACTCGGCCACTTCCAGTTCTTCTTTCCGCCAGCTCAGGGCATGTTCCCTTACGGTCTCCTTCCAGGAAGTAAACGAATTTCTGGGATGATAATTTTTCCCATCCTGATCAAAAGTAATGGTTTGGTTTGGATCGCCGCCCCAATTGATGTCTTGTAAAACCTCGGGCCTGAAACAGACCACAAACTCTGCCCTTTCACTATCGATGGGAATGAACAACAGGCCGCTGACTTCTGCAGCGAATGCTGCCGCATCTTCATAATCTTCACTGAGCTGTGAAGTAGAGAAAACCTTGTTGAAGCTTTTGCCTTCCAGCCACAGGAGCAGGTTCTCCAGCTCATCTTTCGGGGGAACAAGACCACGGCTTTCTATGCGCCCATTTTGGGACACCACGACACCTGAAGCCTTGAATAGCGAAAGCAGCTGTGCAGCATCTTCAGCTAAAAGAACGGCCATCAACTGATCTTCAGTATAAATACGGTCGCTCAGGAGCTGTCGCTGTAAATGCAGCGACTGGCTCTCCTGATGACTTTCCTGATTCAGGACCATGCTGAGCCTATTGGAGATCAGTTCCGAAAGCCATTCAAAGACTGAACAGATTTCATAATTGAGGTATTTCTCGTCAATGTGGTGACAGGAAATTAAACCCCATAGGGATTGATTGTATATCACCCTGATCGACATCGAAGCTTTGATGCCCATGTTTTTCATGTATTCCAGGTGCACTGCCGCAACTCCCCTCAAATTGCAATCGGAGAGGTCTATAAAGGCATTGGTCACTGGATTGATGACCGGATACAGGCGGATCGGCTGATAGTTTCTGTTGGGGATGAGCCGGTAAGGATTTTTCAAATACATTTCCCGTGCCTGTCTGGGTACATCAGATGCAGGGAAAGTCTGACCTAAATACTGCTCAAGTCGTTCATCTTTGTCTTCTGAAATTACAGTCCCATTCCACTCTTTGTCAAAACTATACATCAGGATTCCGTCGAAGCCGGAAAGCTTGCGGAGTTCTGTAATTGCGGTATCGCAGACTTCCTGAACGGTGTCTGCTTTGTCCAGGGCTGCGCCGATATGCCTGATGCTTTCGTACACTTCCGTAAAACTCCTGGAAGTACTTTGATCCGACTTTTCCAGTTCAATAATGAGGTAGTCGGTTTTAATATGTACCAGGGCATGGTAAGATTCGCTACCATCATCCTGCTTTAAACTCAGGGATAAGGGAATCCTAAATAGTAACTGGCTTTTAATCAGTTCTTTAATCTTTTGTGTGCTGGCCTCTTCCAAATATTGCGCCAATGGGCCCGGGATGATTTCCTGGATGTCTTTATGGAATAATCCGGCCAGATTTTCACTGGCCTGAACGATCATCAGCCCCTTGGTTTCTACAACCAATACATAGCCATAGTCTTGTATGGAGTTGATGTGATGCAGGGGAAGGCTTCCACAGAAATCGGAATCAAAGTTCTTTTTAATAGTCATTCTTTCGGTTCAGCGATAAAATTATAAATATGTACGGATAAAACGAACTTTTCGATGAACACAAACCCGGCCAATTATGAATTTATGAAGTAATGCTTAAATTTTAATATTTTAGGGCAAAACTTAGGAATAAATGTCTGCTACCAAGCGAAGGTTAATTTATGTGATGCTGATCGTATTGGTAGTCCTATTGGGTTTGTTATCGAGAAGGCTTTCGGGGATCCCGCTAATGGTGGGCGACCTGCTCTGGGCAGTGATGATGTTTCTGATCATTCGGTTTCTGCTGATCGATCAGCATTGGAAGAAAGTTGCGCTCCTGAGTTTGTTCACCTGCTATGCGGTAGAACTGAGTCAGCTTTACCATGCGGCATGGATCGATGACATCCGCAATACTCTGTTGGGTAGTTTAGTTTTGGGGCATGGTTTCCTTTGGGGCGATTTGCTGGCCTATACATTGGGTGTAGGTTTTGCGGCCCTGCTTTCCAGTTTCCTGGAGGGAACTGCCCGGTCGAGGGGATAAAATGAGACAAAACCGCAAATAAATGATCAGATTCAGCCAGGTGATTTGCTTATTTTGGCCCAACAAAATATAAACACATATGAGGAATTTATTCACTTTCTTTTTCTTTTCTTTTTTCATTGTCGGCACGGGGATGGCACAACCTCGCTGGACAGCGGAACAGGCAGGTAGCTGGTATAAAAAGCAGCCCTGGATGACCGGAGCTAATTTTCAGCCTTCTACAGCCATCAACCAGCTGGAGATGTTTCAGGCTGCTACTTTTGATCCTGAAACGTTAGATAAGGAACTGGGCTGGGCCGAGGAACTGGGGTTCAATACCATGAGGGTGTTTTTACACCATGTGGCATGGACATCCGATAAGGAGGGTTTCAAAAAACGCTTAAATCAATACCTGGACATCTCTACCAAACATAAGATCAGAACGATGCTGGTCTTTTTCGACGATTGCTGGAATGATAAATACCAGGCTGGTAAACAGCCTGAACCGAAGCCAGGAGTGCACAATAGTGGTTGGTTGAGGGACCCGGGCACTGATATCCGCAATAACCCGGATAGCTTGAAAATGCTGGAAGCTTATGTCAAAGATGTCATGACTACGTATAAAAACGACAACCGTATTGTCATGTGGGACCTTTACAATGAACCGGGCAACAACCAGTACGTGGACAAAAGTCTACCCCTGCTGAAATTGGTTTTTGAATGGGCCAAGGCAGTAAACCCTAGTCAGCCCATTACTTCCGGAATCTGGAATTTTGGAGCCAACTTTGAAAACCTGAACAAATTTCAATTAGAGAATTCAGATGTGATCACCTACCACCACTATGGCTACGTAGATGCTCATTTGAAAAAGATCGAAGAACTGAGGGCTTACAATCGCCCGATGTTGTGTACTGAATATATGGCCAGGAGAAACGGTAGTTTATTCCAAACGGTAATGCCGATGCTGAAAGAGCAGAAAGTAGGTGCCATCCACTGGGGTTTTGTTTCCGGGAAAACCAATACCATTTTTGCCTGGGATACTCCGAGACCAGATGGAAAAGAACCTGAGCTTTGGTTTCATGACATTTACAGGAAAGATAAAACTCCTTTCAGTAACAACGAAATCCAGGCCATCAAGTCCTTAACCAAGAAAAAGTAACATAAAAAAGGCGCCCCTTGAACAGGGCGCTTTTTTTAGTTGATCTGTATGCTGTCAATGCCTTTTTGCAGGGCAGTATCCTGTAACCCCGGAATAGAGGTGCCTTCTACGCGGACGGAAGTAACATCTGTCATGCCTAAGAAGCCTAAAACAGATTTCAGGTAGGGCTCTGCGAAGTCAAAGGACTTCATCGGGCCATCCGAGTAAATCCCTCCTGATGAAAGTGCCAGGTAAACTTTCTTGTTTTTTATCAATCCCTGCGGGCCGTTTTCATCATACTTAAAGGTAATCCCCGCACGTGCGATATGGTCTATCCAGGCTTTCAGACTGGAGTGTATGGAAAAGTTGTAAAGCGGTGCGCCCAGAACAATTACATCTGCATCCATAATTTCCTGGATGGCTTCTTCTGAATGTTTAATGGCTGCAAGGTTCTCCGGTGTCCGGCTTTCTGCGGGTGTGAAGAAAGAGGCCAGGTGCGCTTCTTCCAGATGGGGGAATTTTTTACTGACCAGATTAGTTTCCTTTAGCGTACTGTCTGGGTAGTGATCCTGGATTTTCTCTACAATCGCGTTTCCCAATTTGATGCTGAAGGATGCGGCTCCCCGCGGACTCGATATGATGTGCAATATCTTTTTCATGATTTAAATATTTTATACCGTCAAATCTATATACATTTGCTTATAAAATATTAGTAGTATACAAAAGGTTAGTGCTAACCTTTGAGTTAGCTTTCTTTAAATCAAGTAGTTATGGATGAGGTAGTAGGGATCACGAGAGAGGCATGTACCAGAAGGTTAAGCTCCATAGGGGATGCGCTTTACGTAATTGGAGGTAAATGGAAATTGCGGGTCATCGTTGCCCTGCGCGAAAACAACAAACGCTTTAATGAGATTCAGCGGACGGTGGAGGGCATCTCTGCCCGTGTCTTATCCAGTGAGTTAAAAGAACTGGAGATGAACGGATTTGTGAAGCGGGTAGTGCATAACCAAACACCGGTCGTGGTGGAATACGAACTTACACCCTATGCAGACACATTGAGCGATGTCTTACACGCGCTTTCAGACTGGGGGACGATGCACCGGGAAAAATTAAGGTCTGACCGCTAGTTAAGTCGACACGATAGGAATGAACAAAACAGCATTTTAGGAGGCAACAGCACTCGCTTTCTGGAAATCCCTCAAATCCTTTGAATAGGCATTGATCGCATGTTTCAGGCTACGGTTTACCTGGGCAAGCAATTCCTTTTTATCTACCCGCAATTCGGAACTACCCAATTGAATGTCGTCCAAAGACAGCATTTTTCTCTTTTTAAAGGGTTCTATGCTGATTATTGGTTCCGGATTGCTTTCCAGGTGAACGGTTTTCATCAGGGAATACAACCAGGCTTTCAGATTGCTGCCGGGCGTATAGGTGCTGGAATCTTGCAAGGCGCGGATGATGGTGTCCTGTACCAGTTCTTCTGCCTGTTCTATATCCTTTACGAATCGTAGTGCGAAAACCTCCAGTGTCGGTTTTTCCATGCAGATCAAATAGTTTAATGTAGAAATTTCCATAGGTATAGGGTTTAAGATGAATCTATAGCCCTACCTCAAATCCTATACCGCGATGCGAATTGCAATTAACTAGTTACAGAAAAGTTCAGATATCTCGATTTCTAAAACCGCAGAAATCTGAAATAGCCTATCCAGGGAAAGGCTGCTGCGGCCGAGTTCAAGTTTACTATAGGCGTTCTGAGATATATTTAATTTCATGGCCATATAGTCCTGCGTATAGTTTTTATCCAGCCTCATCTGCCTGATGTTGCTAATGATCTTCTTTATCCTGTCGCCAGAATCATTATTCATATAAAAATGTCAATTGTTGTCCCGGCATCATTAACGTAATAAAATCTTGCGCGGATGTTCAGCATCAACATAAATTAGATGGTGGTATCGCTTTGAGACAATATGCAGAATATTTGATACGGAATTATCTGCCTATTTGCCGTTCTTCGGTGTGCTTAACACACACCAATGAATACCCAAGAACCAGATGTATCTGTTTTACAGAAAAAGCCGCACTTCGAGATCCTGGATGGTCTTAGGGGTATTGCGGCAGTGGCTGTCGTCATTTTCCATTTTATGGAATTTGCTGTGCCCGATTATCATGATAATTTCATTGCGCACAGCTACCTGGCGGTCGATTTCTTCTTCTGCCTATCTGGCTTTGTGATCGCCTACGCCTATGACCGGAAAATAGCAAGTATAGGCCTCGGCCGGTTTTTGAAGTTGCGGCTTATCCGCCTTCATCCCCTCGTGTTTATCGGAGCTCTGATCGGTTTGCTGACCTTTGTCTTCGATCCGTTCAGCAATCTATATGAAAAATATGGTGCCGGTCAGGGCTTTCTCCTGTTTTTATCTTCCGCTTTCCTGGTTCCTTATCCTCTTGTTACAGAACGCTATTTCAATCTTTTTCACCTGAATCCGCCTACCTGGTCGCTATTTTGGGAATACATCGCCAATATTATTTATGCGGTACTGCTCGTCCGGTTAAAAAACAAAGTGTTATGGGGACTGACTTTACTGGCTGCGGCTGCACTTTTCTACGAGGCCTATCAATCCAGATTTTTGGGTGTCGGCTGGGGTGGCGATAACTTTTTAGGGGGTGGTATCCGGGTGGCCTTTTCTTTTCTGGCCGGAATGCTGATCTACCGCTCCGGCTGGATCATCAAGTCGCGTCTGGGCTTCGTTGGGTTAAGTGGCTTATTGGCCCTCGCTTTTCTTTTTCCCTATTCCGATCAAATCAATTTCATTGCCGATCCCCTGATTGTTGTGTTTTACCTCCCTTTACTGGTGGCCTTAGGGGCGGGGGCTACACTTAGGCCTGCGTTCCGCAAAATCTGTAAACTTTCGGGCGAACTTTCTTATCCGCTTTACATGATCCATTATGGATTTTTATGGATTTTCCTGAGCTATGTGGCGCGAATGAAACCAACCTTAAATGAGATGGTACCGATCATTGTAGCAGGAACTTTATTGCTGATTGGCCTGGCTTATCTGGTGTGGAAATTTGTAGATAAGCCCATTAGAAAATACATGAGCCCCCGCTTGGGGAGCTCATAAGTATACTAGTGACCATGTCCTTCTTCTACATGGATTTCGAACTTCAGTTTCAGGACATCTTCTCCTGCAAACCTGGTTGCATAGTCATTATGGTTCCAATCGCTCCTGGTAATGGTAGCTTTTAGGTCCTTATTGAGTTTCCTCATGACATAGCTAATCGCTTTGGTTGGGCCTTCATTGTCGTGCCCTACAGTCAGGTAAGCCAATACGCCTGTAGTTTCGTACTGGCCTGTGACCACCGTACCATCGGCATAATTGGTTTCTCTTGGTTGGAAGATAGCGCCGCTTTCATCTTGCGAATCTTTGTTGAGAACGAGGTTGCCACCCACTAGGAAAGCTTTGAACAAATCTGCTGTGGCTTTATTCTGAATGAACTGGTTTTGTACTTCTTTTCCGGTGTAATCCCAGGCTTTAAGTTCTAAGCGATAGACTGCGTCGGCCTCCAGGTGAAGGTGCCCGTTTTCTGTAGCGGCTCCATTTTCGTTGAATTTGATGACGATTTTCTCTCCCGAAACCAGATCTGTCAAGCCATGGAAGTGATCTCCGTGTGCTTCGATCGCTGCTCCTGTTACTTCGGTCAGGGTGATTTCGGAACGCGCTATACCTTCCTTAAGGGGTGTTGTCTCATCGTCTTTTTTGCATGAGCTCATGAAAAGTACTGCTGCTCCGATAAAAGTGATTGCCGCTGATTTGAATGAATTGGTCATTGTTGTCATTTTTTTAAGGGTTTAATGAATGATGTGTTTGTTTTACTGAATTTTAATGCTGATGCCCTTGATGGTTTGCCAGCCAGCCTGGTCTGTTAGTCTGATCAGGAAGTGGTAATCGCCGGGATCGATATCTGCGGGCACGGAAATTTCCTCCGCAATCTGGTAATTGTTCAGTCCTGAAGGGATCGTAAAGCTTTTGATCAGCAGGAAAGGCTTCAGCGGAGTTTTTACGGCTTCGGGCTGACAGTCGTTCACTTCGGTGCTGTGGCTATGGTGGTCGAAGTTATGGTGGATGTCGACACTAACTGAACCCAGTTGTGCATTGTCAGTCAGGTTGGCCCGGAACATAAACTTTTCACCTCGTTTGACTACGCTGCATTGCTGCGGGAAGGCATTGGCTACCGACAGGTCGATTACAGGATATGTGGTATCAATGTTTTCTTTTTCCTCTTTCGAACAGCTGCTGAGCACTAAGGACATGGCCATCATGAAGAAAGCCGTTTGGATAAATTTCATAGGTGTTGTTTATTGGTAATCAATGGTGATGGGAATTGACTTATAGACGTTGACGTTATAGGTTGTATTCTTATAAAGGATTACCAGGTTGTATTGGCCAGATTCCCATGCTTTAGCTCCTGAAATGGGATTTGCATTTGGCTCGTTGCCATCGTTGCTTGCACCAATGATGATGCTTTCTCCACCGTACACGCCATTGATTTGTTTCAATGTAGAGAGCTTGGACGCAGCAGGCAGGTTCTTATGTTCGCCTTTAGAGATGACAATCGCTTTGCTAAAATCGAGCTTGTCGATGCTTTCCGGGAAATAATTGGCTTTGCGCTTGATCAGTACGGTATAAAGCAAGCCGTCGCCTTTGATGTCGCTGATTTGTGCATGTGCAGTGAATTCATCACCTTTTTTGAAGATCAGTTCCTTTTCCACGTAGGTATCCATGTAATAAATCATCGTTCCGTTCCTGGAGAAAATGTCGCGGCCTATTTTGGGGTCGACAGGTACATTCGCCGGATCAGTGATGGTGAAATCTTCTTTGATCTCCAGTTTGCTGCCATTCTCATCCAATACGATGAAATAGAAAACATATTTTCCCTCAGGGGCTTCAGCGGGAATGGTAAAATGCTTGTGTACATTGGTGTTCTTTGCACCTTTATATTCGGCCCAGTTCAGTTCCAGTTTCCATGTGGATGTATAAGTTTCCCCGCTTTTTTGGAGGATTTTTACCTGTACATCCTGGATTTTATCGCCGGCCAATACATCAGCATTCAGGTGGAAATCCCGTCCCCTGAGGGCCTGCTTGTTATTGCCTGTGCCAATTTCGATGTTCTCCGCTGTTGGTGCAGCGGGTTCAGCTACAGTTTCATCTTTCTTGCAACTGCTAAGTATTGCTCCGGTGAGGAGCAATGCGCAAATGATCTTTGTTTTCATATTGGTGTTGTTTATTGTTGTGATTTCTGTGTATGTAACATAAAGGGGATTTTGAGCGACAGTACGATATTTCTTCCCGCTTCCGGCAACTCGATGAGCCGGTAGAAGCTGGTATGATTGAGGTATCTGGTATCTAGCAGGTTTTGCGCCTGTACGCTGAGTATAAGGGACTGTTTATAAAGCTTTATTTTTGTGCCTGCCTGCAGGTTTACGATCCGATAGCCGGGAGATTCTTTTTCGGGAGGAACAATATTATTTTGTCGGCCTGTGATCCTATAGTCCAGGGAGAGGTAACTGTCCCTAAGCCCAGGCAATTCCGGCGACCAGCTCAAGTTTAGCAATACTGATACCGGAGGCGAAAAGGGAAGGGTGTAGCCTTTTTTATCGCCCGACAATTGTTCAGCATACAGGTATTCTGCCAGTACTTCAGTACTCAGGTTCTTCCAGAAATTATATTTTACCTGCAGTTCCCCTCCGTAACGCATCACGCGGCTTTGTGTATACTGGAAAATCTGATTGCCCGCACCATAGTTGTAATCGTGATTGGGGGTAGGGTTCAGGTAGATATAATTCGGGAAATAATTGTAGAAGGGACTCAATTGTACCGACCATTTTCCGGTATTCCAACCCAGACTTAAATCCGCCTGATAGGACTGTTCTGCTGATAGATTGGCATCGCCTCGTTCATAGCTGAAATAATGGTAGTTGACTCCATTTGCAGCCAATTCCTTAGCTATAGGCATACGAAAGCTCTTGCCAATATTGGCTTTAAGGTTAAAAGCGTCTCGGTTATAGTTTATTCCCGCCGACCAAACAAAACTGTGGAAACTGCGGTTCAGTTCTTCAGCTCGTTTTGCATATTCTGAGCGGGTAATCCCTCCTTCAGAAATCTCTGATGGGAACCAGTCGGTATACCCTGATGTACGGATGTTGCCGTAATCATAACGGACCGCACCATGGAGCAATACCTCATCGGTAAGCTTCAATTTCTCATGTGCAAATACCCCAAGTGTTTGCTGCTTAAAAGCAGGAACAAGGAAGGTCCAGCCACTTATAGTATTGTTTTGCTGCTCTCCGTTTAAGCCGAGTGTAAAGGTATGCTTGCCGAAGCTGAGCTCATCCCGCAGGTTGAAGGAGTATACTTGTTTGTCAAATTCCCTTTCCAAATGAGATGGAATAGTCATCGTGTCCGGATAGATTGGAGGCATATAGCCATGATTCACATATTGACTAAACTCTTCTCTGAAATTGCGCTGGTAACCTAAATCGAGTTCGATGCGCTGATGGGCGGTATTCCAGGTATTTCTGCTGATGGCTTTAAAATGGTTGACCTGCTGACCAGGCGTCTGGATGTCCCTGGCGGATGCATCATGCAATCGCGTATCTACCTGGCGCGGCTCTAGTCCGTGTGCATTGGCAAAGAAACCGCTTTTGTTGTATACGTTGCTCAGGTAAAGAACTGATCTGAAATGGTCGCTCAGGTATCCCGTACTGAAGTGTAAACCGCTTTCTTTGCCCGCAGTATTCCTTAATCGCTTTTCATGTAATTGAACAGGAAAGTTATAAACCGATACGCTGTCTGCTGGTACCCGGTAATCGGCATAGCTCTGGTACGTCAATCTGGAATCGAAAAACCAATGTTCCTTTCGGCCAAAGAGATTCACAGAGGTACCGTAAAGATTATTGTTGCTTTTTCCGATGAGGTCTAGAGAACCGCCAAGGGTATTTGCCTCTGGTATTGCTGCCGGCTTTACGACGATTACGCCCCCAATCGCATCTGAACCGTAAATGAACGAAGCTGCCCCTTTTAAGAGTTCTACTTCTCCTGCCGCAAATTGATCGAGTTCCAGGCCATGATCGGCTCCCCATTGCTGACCCTCATGCTTGATGCCTTTTTCTGCGACAACCACTCGGTTGAAACCTAATCCGCGAATCAGTGGTTTAGATTGTCCGGAACCAATGCCTATAGTTTTGATGCCCGGCAATCGCTCTAATGTTTTCATCAAACTACCTCCAAGATGGCGCTGAATAAACTTACTGTCTACAATTTCCAGGTTCAGGGACTCTGCCTGCTTTCTGCTTGCCACTCCCTGACCAGCTACGACTACTTCGGTCAACTGGTGACTTGGGGTGTGCATGGTAATGTGGATTCTGGCATGCTGTTCAGTGCTCAGTTGTTGACGATAAGTTTGAAAGCCAATTAATGTGGCAATAAGCTGAAGTTGCCCCGCCGGGAGATTTTGAAACTGAAATTTACCAGCCAGATCGGTTTCCGTTAGAATTGCCGTCCCGGCAATTTCGATCTGTACTTTAGCTAAAGGCTGATTGTCGGCATTGGTCACATGGCCCGACAGTACACGTTGCTGTGCCATTGCAGATGTTCCGATCCACAGGCATAGCAACATACCGATGAGTTTTCGCATACGTTGTTAAAAAAAATGAAATGATGAAGGTTTGGCTCAAATGAAATCAATGAGCCGGAGCCGGAATACCGGTTTTCTTAAGAAATAAAGCTTGGCGGACCCTTATTGGTGAAGCCCTGTAAAGTGAATTTGTAATTGCCGGTAAAAACGCCGCTCAGATGTTCCGGGGCGGGTAGGGATGGAATCAACATGGGTTCCAGATTCGGCATCAAGTAATCTTTATGTTGAAGTTGGGCCAGAAATACACAGATTTCGCAATGCTCGGAAACGGGGACGATTTCCTTCTCAAAACCTGCATTACTGGAAGTTTCATCATAGTGTGAGTGGAAAGCCTGCACAGCAAAAAGAGATACAAACATGCCGATCAGCAGTAATGCTGTCAACTGATGTAGCTTTTTCCGGATTTGCAACGAAGTGTTTTTCACAATTGCAGCAAAGTTGCATATAATAACTTAAAGCTGCAAGGATATTTCAAAAAAAGGCGCTAAACCTATACTCGGTTTAACTATTAAAACTAAGCGGAGACAATGACTGTTTTTCTTGCAGAAATATGCTTAGCTTTAGCATATTTCTGTTTTGATACCGAAAGCGTATGGATGACATTGAACAAGCGAATCAGATCATTAGTGTACAGGATGAACTCAACTCTGCCTATCGTATGGCAGAGGAACGAAGTGCAGTGCTTTCTGCTATTATAGATTCTTCAGATGATGCGATCATCAGCAAGAATTTGGATGGTATCGTGACCAGCTGGAATCTTTCTGCAGAGCGTATTTTCGGTTATACCGCTTCAGAGATGATTGGAACGTCGATACTTAGACTCATCCCGGAAGACCGTGCGGATGAAGAACCCCACATTCTTTCCCGACTTCGAAATGGTGATAGGGTAGATCATTTTCATACCAAAAGGAGGCGAAAAGATGGTCAACTTGTAGACGTGTCTTTAACGATCTCTCCAGTTCGTAACAGGGAAGGACTGATCATCGGGGTATCCAAGATTGCCAGAGACATCACGGCAATAAAAATTGCTGAAGAAAAAAGTGCAATCCTCTCGGCTATCATTACTTCCAGCGACGATGCCATCATTAGTAAAGATTTGAACAGTACCATTACTAGCTGGAATGCATCGGCTCAGCGGATTTTTGGTTATTCCGCGGAGGAGATGATCGGGGAATCTATCCTCAAGCTGATACCCCTTGACCGTCATCAGGAGGAACCGTTAATTCTCGGAAAATTGAAATCTGGAGAAAGAGTGGAGCATTTTGAGACCCGGAGAATGACCAAATGGGGTACATTGATTGATGTTTCTCTAACGATATCTCCGATTAAAGATAATGCTGGCAACATCATTGGTCTTTCCAAGATTGCCAGGGATATTACAGATAAAAAGCTGGAGGAACAACGTAAGAATGATTTCATTTCCATTGTGAGCCATGAACTGAAAACGCCTTTAACCTCATTGAGGTCCTATATCCAGTTGGCCTTGATCAAGGCGCGTGAGCGTACAGACGAATTCAGTACCCGGCTTTTGACCAGGGCAGAGGTGCAGACTGGAAAAATGTCTACCATGATCCATGACTTTTTAAACCTCTCTCGCCTGGAGGAAGGTAAAATGACGCTGTCGCTCAGTAAATTTTCTCTCGCGGATTTAATGAAAGAAGTGGTTCTGGAAGCGGAGATTCTGGCTTCCAGTCATCAATTGGTAATGGATGCTTGTCCAGAAGTAGAATTGCTCGCCGACCGTGATAAATTGGGGCAGGTGCTGACCAATCTGCTTAGCAACGCAGTAAAATATTCAGCTTCGGGATCAAGGATCACGATAGACTGCCTGGTTAGGGACAATCAGGTAGAAATTAGCTTTGCGGATCAGGGCCTGGGTATCGCCGAAGAGGATCAGCGCCATTTATTCGAGCGCTTTTACAGGGTGAGACAAGATCAGCAGCAGAGCCATGTTTCAGGCTTTGGTATTGGATTGTATCTGGTTTCAGAGATACTGAAGCTTCATGGATCAGAGATTCGTTTGCAGAGCAGGCCAGGAGAGGGCTCGGTATTTTCTTTTTCACTTGCGTTGGAAAGCTGATGGCCCAAAGCCGGTATGGGTTGATAAAATATCAAAAATGACAACTTTAAAGTCAAATAGGGTAAAAAGATAAATGCCCATTGCGCTAGATTTGGCCGGCAGTTATTTCCATGAAGGAAACGCCGTTTTATTAGCCATTGAAAAATGAAAAAACAACAGGTCAGTTATTTGCTTATAGCATTCTTACTAGCTATTGGCTGTAGCACGAAGATACAATCTCCCCAAATCTCATTAAATGCGCTAAAAAAAGGATTCTTGCTGCCGCCTGATTCTGCTAAACCAGGGGTGTACTGGTATTTCATGGATGGGAATATGTCGGCTGAAACCATGACCAAAGACCTGGAATCTATGAAACGGGTCGGAATTGCCAATTTGATATTTCTGGAAGTCAATGTAGGGGTTGCACGCGGACCGGTAACTTTTTTTAGTGAGGAATGGCAGGAGCTGTTTGTTCATGCTGTACATGAAGCCGAACGCTTAGGTATTGAGGTCACATTGGGAATAGGCCCCGGCTGGACAGGAAGTGGAGGACCTTGGGTGGACATCGCTCAGTCTATGCAAATCCTGGTCTCTTCGTCCCTGGAAGTCAGGGAGGGCCAAGGCTCGATCCATCTGCCTATACCGGCACAAAAAGCCCCTTACTTTGGAGAGGGCGCTTTTACTCCGGAATTGAAGAAAGAGTGGAATGATTTTTACGAAGATGTAGCTGTATTGGCTTATCCAAGTCCGACCATTCAGAAAAGCATCGCTGATATCGACGAAAAGGCTTTGTACTATCGGGCTCCGTATTCCTCAGTACAAGGTGTTAAGCCCTATTTGCCTGTCCCGTCCAATTATGAAAAATTGCCAGCAGGAGCTTTGATTCCCAAAGACGGTATCCTGAACCTGACGGATAAGCTCGCTGCCGATGGAACGCTGGACTGGATTATCCCTAAAGGGAACTGGACCATTCTCCGCTTTGGGAGAAGAAACAACAGTTCGATCACGCGTCCGGCGCCAATGCCGGGACTAGGTTTTGAAGCAGATAAATTCGATACGCTTGCCATTAATGCTCATCTGGAGCATTACGTGGGTACTTTGATCAGAAAAATTGGTCGGCCTAAACCTGGCGCAAAAGGGGGACTGAAGCGTCTTCATATGGATAGCTGGGAAATGGGAGCGCAAAACTGGACACCTAAATTTCGCGAAGAGTTCTTAAGGAGACGGGGGTATGATCCCTTGCCTTTTTACCCGGTATATGCTGGAAATATTGTAGAAAGCCTAGAGGTTTCGGAAAGGTTTTTATGGGATTTAAGACAGACCGCTCAGGAACTTGTACTCGATTACCACGCCCGGCAGGTTAAAAAATTTGCAGCCCGCAACGGACTTGAACTCTCAATAGAACCGTATGATATGAACCCTACAGCTGATTTGGAATTGGGTGCCATCGCTGATGTGCCAATGGCAGAGTTCTGGAGTAAAGGCCTGGGTTTCAATGCAACGTACAGCGTGATAGAAGCTACATCTGTTGGGCATGTGGAAGGCCATGCTTTGATTCCGGCTGAAGCATTTACCGCGCAAAACAATGAAGGTTGGAAGCAGTATCCCGGGATGATGAAGGACCAGGGGGATTGGGCATTTGCTGCTGGAATCAACCGATTTGTGTACCATACTTTCCAAAGTCAGAGTTTGCCGGATGCGCTGCGACCGGGCATGACCATGGGACCATATGGTGTGCATTGGGACAGGAACCAGACCTGGTGGCCAATGGTAGGTACTTATCACGATTACATTTCCAGATGCCAGTTTGTATTGCAACAGGGCAATACAGTGGCTGATCTATTGTACCTGAGTCCGGAAGGATCTCCACATGTATTCAGACCGCCATCTTCTGCACTTGAAGGTGATGCTTTTCTTCCCGATAGAAAAGGCTATAATTTTGATGCCTGTGCGCCAGGACAATTGTATAAGGCCAGTGTGAAGAAAGGAAAGATTGTTTTTCCCGGAGGGGCATCTTACGAAATGTTGGTTTTACCCGCGAGCAATACCATGACTCCTGCATTATTGGAAAAAATTGCAGCGCTGGTAAATGCAGGGGCAACCGTAGTTGGGCCGCCTCCAACGAGATCTCCTGGCTTAACGGACCGTTTTACGGCCGATGAAAAAATTGCTGCACTCGTAAAAATGTTATGGGGCGCCGGAAAAGTGATTGATAACGCAGCTATTGGAAATAGTAATGACAACCTTTATCCTGGCTATGAGGTTACAGCAGAGCTCTTGAAGTCAAGAGGTATAGTACCTGATTTTATAGCGAATGGAGCGCTAAGATATACCCATCGCAGGTCCGCGGGTTTAGATGTATATTTTGTCTCTAATCGAACAGGTCATGTTCTAAAAACAGAAGCACGTTTTCGCAGTACATTAGGTAGTCCGCAGCTTTGGAATCCTGTTACCGGAGCAACCCGCAATCTTCCTGAATTTAGTTTAGCGGGTAATGAAACTACCATTCCATTGAAATTTGAGCCCTATGAAAGTTACTTTATTGTGTTCAGCAATGGAAATAAGGCAGGGACTGCAGGAAAATCAAATTTTGCAGAAAAAACGGTAGCAAAAGTGTTGGATGCGAGTTGGGAAGTACATTTCGATGAGAGGTGGGGCGGACCAAAGCATGTCATTTTTGAAGGGCTTTCTGACTGGACGTTACATCCCAACGAAGGCATTAAGTACTATTCTGGGACGGCATTGTATCGTCAAAGTTTTGATTTTCCCGGAGCGGAGAGCAATAGTAAATTTCTTTTGTCTTTAGGAGAGGTTTACCATATGGCCCGGGTGAAACTCAATGGTAAAGACCTTGGCGTTCTTTGGACTGCGCCATGGGAGGTAGACATTACTTCTGCGCTGAAAATGAAGCACAATGTCCTGGAAATAGAGGTGGTCAATTTATGGCCAAACCGTTTGATCGGGGATGAAGGCCTGCCAACGGAGCATCGGTTGACGCATACGACTTACCGGCATTATTCAAAAGATTCCCCATTGCTGAAGTCCGGTCTCCTTGGCCCTGTTACCATCTTAAATTTAAAATAATATAATCCTTCATTAATTAAGAGATATGAATAACGAATTGAAAATTGGCTTATTTGGAATAGGGCTTGAAACCTATTGGAGCCAGTTTGAGGGTTTGCAGGCCAGATTGGAAGGCTATGTGAATGAAGTCAGTGCAAACTTGAGCGCTTATGGTGCTGAAGTGATCAATCTGGGACTTGTGGATACACCTGAGAAGGCCTTTAAGGCCGGACATGATTTTAGAAAATCAGATGTAGATGTCTTATTCCTGTATGTAACGACCTATGCCTTGTCTGCGACTGTCCTGCCCGTAGTGCGGCACGTAAAAGTGCCCGTTATTGTCCTGAACTTATCACCCCAGGCAAATATCGACTATGAGCAGTTCAATAAGATGGGCAACCGCACTGCGATGACCGGTGAATGGCTGGCCAATTGTTCCTCTTGTTCCCTCCCTGAAATCGCGAATGTTTTCAAAAGGGCAAATATCCCGTTCTACCAGGTTACGGGTATGCTTCGAAACGACCCTAAGGCCTGGAACGAGGTAGCAGACTGGGTGTCTGCAGCAAAAGTGGCACGTGTAATGTCGGAAAACCGGATGGGACTAATGGGCAATTATTACGGGGGAATGTTGGATGTCTATAGCAACCTGACTTTGCAGCTGTGCACGTTTGGAGGCCATATAGAAATTATAGAAGTGGATGAGCTTTCCGCTTTGAGCGAACTGGTTACGGAAAATGAGGTTTCCGGAAAAATGATGGAATTCGCTTCGCTTTTCGAAATTCAGGAGGATTGTCCCTTACCTGAGCTGAAACGTGCTGCAAAGACTGCTGTAGCTCTGGACAGACTGTTGGAGCGGCACCAACTGGGATCCATAGCTTATTACCACAAAGGGATGGGTAACCGGATAAACGAAGAGACCATGAGTTCCATTATCTTGGGAGCCTCTTTATTAACAGCCCGGAGTGTTCCTGTGGCAGGGGAATATGAGGTCAAAAATGTGCAGGCCATGAAGATCATGGATAGTTTTGGGGCAGGAGGATCATTCACCGAATACTATGCGATGGATTTTTCGGCGGACGTGGTATTGATGGGGCATGACGGCCCTTGTCATTCTGGTATAGCAGAGGGAAAAATCAAAGTGAAGCCTTTACAGGAGTTTCATGGGAAAGTTGGATCTGGACTATCTGTGGAGATGTCTGTCGCTCATGGACCTGTAACTTTATTATCCGTAGTAGAAACTGTTGATGGCAAAGTCGTCTTTTTGCTTGCAGAAGCCGAATCGGTGCCCGGACCTATACTTGAAATCGGTAACACCAATAGCCGGTATAAATTTGATATCAGTCCAAGGGACTTTGTAGAGCGCTGGAATGCTCATGGGCCGGCACACCATTGCGCAATAGGAAGGGGCCATATTTCCTCGAAACTCCTGAAACTGGCTGAGCTACTCGGTATTGGGGCCATCAGGGTCTGTTAATTCTGCTGGTATGCGGTTTCGCAACATTTGTTTGACAAGATGTTTATGCAAAGATCATATATTACAGTTATTTTTATCCTGTATAAGATGATGTCATGAGCCATATCAAAATCAAAACAAAATATGTTGAAGAAGGAGAATACTGGAGTGCTATAGAACGGACATTATTCGTTCATCACAATCTGGTATCGGATTATGTAACCGTTTACGATGAAAGCGGGAAAGTTATTTTTACTTTCAATGATACCATGAGGAATAATCTGCTGGAAGCGATAAAACGAACAGCCGGCCCGCTTAAACATGGGGAGTTACCAGAGGGGGTCGAGTATATGGATGATCAGGATTGCGAAAAAATAGGGATATAATAATGCGTCAAATGCCATTGTTTAGATAGGAAAGTATGATCAATAAAAAAATTAATATTGTTTTTGCTGCTTCGTTGTGCATCGCGGGCTTAGCCTTTAAAAAGCCAATAGCTAGTCGTCCACCGAACATTGTATTGATCATGGCCGATGACCTGACCATGGCGGACATTGAACCGTACGGAAGTACGCAGGTTCACACACCCAATCTGAAACGTCTTGCAAAGGAGGGGATTTGCATGGACAATATGTTCAATATGGTGCCGGTCTGTTCGCCAACCAGGCAATCTTTGCTCACGGGCCTTGGTCCGGTGAGGAACGGGGCGTATCCCAATCACACCATGATTTACGATGGGGTGAAGACATTACCGCTTTATCTGAAAGCGTTGAATTACAACGTAGCGCTGATCGGCAAAAAGCATTACGCACCGGAGTCTGCGTTTCCCTTCGATTACCTTGGCGGAAGAGATGGGGATCAGGGAAATGGAAGAGATGTGGATTTGAGCAAAGCTGAGGATTACATCAGAAAATCTGCTGACAAACCGTATTTCCTGATGTTTACGAGCAATCAGCCTCATGAACCCTGGAACAGGGGCAATCAAAAAGCGTATGATCCTGCAAAGATTAAGCTGGCCCCCAATATGGTAGATACAAAGCTAACACGCAGGCAAATGGCCAAATATTTTGCAGAGATTACGTATCTGGATAGTTTGGTAGGGGTTTGCCTGGATATGGTGGAGCGATCAGGAGAAAAAGACAATACTGTAATTATGTTTGCCACAGAGCAGGGTAATTCCTTTCCATTCTCTAAATGGACCCTATATGATCAGGGCCTGCGGTCAGGTTTTATTGTGCGCTGGCCAGGAAAAATCAAACCGGGAACAAGGAGTGCGGCCATGCTTCAATACGCAGATGTCACACCTACAATAATTGACATTGCGGGTGCAGATCCTTCAAAGGTTAACACCGGCTCGAAAGATGGTCATGGAAATATGGGCTTCGATGGGCTGAGTTTTAAAAAAATACTTACGGGATCAGATCGTCATGTGCGGGATTATGTATTTGCAGAGATGACTACCAGAGGGATCATCAGGGGCAGCGACGCTTATGGAATCCGCTCAGCCAGAAGCGACAAATTCCTGTATATTCACAATTTGAATTATCAAAACGAGTTTAAAAATACGGTAACAAACTCTCCTTTGTTCAAAGAATGGATGGCCATCAATTACGAGCGGGCACATTTTTATGTGAAAAGGCCGGAAGAGGAACTTTATGATGTGCTCAAGGATCCTTTCAATTTACACAACCTGGCGAAAGTGCCCGAATATGCCGAGGTGAAGAAAGAGTTGAAGGAAAAGCTCTCCGGCTTCATGAAGCAACAAAATGATCAGGGCATAGCGACTGAAATGAAAGCCCTAAGCCGTCAGCCTAAAAATCAACCCGAACACTGATATGAAAATTTTAAAATTTGTAATTCCTGCATTACTCTTTATAGCGGATGTATCTCCTGGCCAAACTTTCGCTCTATGAGGGTGGAACACGCATGCCATTTATCATCACCTGGCCAGGAAAGATACCCGCAGGAAAAATAGATAACAGTTCTGAAGTTAATGCTATAGACCTGCTTCCTTCCTTGGCTAAAATGGCTGGCATAAAACTTCCATCCACTTACAAAGGCGACGGAACAGATCGGAGTACAGTGCTTACAGGAAAGCCTTCCCTTCGTAAAAAGGCAATGTTTTGGGAATATGGAAGAAACAACATTGCTTATAAATATCCTAAGGTCATTGATAAAAGTCCGAACCTAGCCGTACGCTCAGGTGACTGGAAGCTACTGATGAATGCGGATGGTTCGGACATACAACTCTATAATATCTTGAAAGATAAAAATGAAAGTACTAACTTGGCTGTTGAAAATGCCAAAATCACTGCTCAACTTCAGAAGGAGTTGGCCGCTTGGTGGAAGTCGATGCCAAGACTTAATAAATAATGAAACATGAACGCTAAGAGCTCTATAAACTGCCTCCTTTTAACTTGCTTTCTATTTGGCCTGAATTCCATTTGCGGAACCGAAGGAATGGCGCAGAAAAAAAATAAAGAAAAGCCAAACATCATCCTGATTCTTGCCGACGATCTCGGTTATTCGGATTTGGGTTGTTATGGAGGTGAAATTAATACGCCAAATCTTGACCGCATCGCGAAGCAAGGCTTGCAATTTACCCAGTTTTATAACGTATCGAGATGTTGCCCTACACGTGCTTCACTACTTACAGGACTTTACAATCACGATGCTGGGATTGGCGATATGACCACCCCGCAGAATGATAGCGGATATCGGGGCTATCTTGGGAAAAACACAGTAACCATTGCTGAAGTTTTAAAACAAGAAGGTTATCAAACAGGAATGACAGGAAAGTGGCACGTATCCAACACCATTGTTCAAAACAGCCAGGAAGAACAGTTAAAATGGTTACATCATCAGGTAGCGCATCCCTTATTTTCGCCCATTGAACAATACCCGACGAAACGTGGTTTCGACAAGTTTTATGGAACCATATGGGGAGTAGTTGATTTCTTTGACCCTTTTAGTCTGGTAGATGGAACAAAACCGGTAACTTCAATTCCAAAAAACTACTACCATACGGATGCCATCAACGACAAAGCGTCCGGGTACATCAGGGAATTTAGCAAAACAGAGAAGCCTTTCTTTTTATATGTTGCTCATAATGCTCCGCACTGGCCGATACAGGCATTGCCTGAAGATATTGAGAAATACAAAGATACCTATAAATCCGGCTGGGAAGCCATCAGGAAAACCCGGTACAAGAATATGATTCGCCTGGGCTTGATTGATTCTAACACTACTAAGCTTTCCGACAGGAACCCCGCAGACATTACCTGGGCGAACAATCCACATAAAGAATACGATGCCATGGCTATGGCCGTCCATGCTGCCATGGTCGACCGGATGGATCAGGGTATTGGAAGGATCTTAAAAACGCTGGAAGAAACAGGAAAGATGGACAATACCATCATTATCTTTTTAAGCGATAACGGGGCCAGTGCAGAATCCAGTGAAGCTTATGGACCGGGTTTTGACAGGCCAGGGCAAACAAGAGATGGTAGGACAGTATCATACTCTAAAAATAAAGACGTAATGCCTGGCCCGCAAACTACTTTCTTCTCTATCGGTCAGCATTGGGCGAATGTTGTAAACACCCCCTACAGGTTATGGAAATATCAGTCCTTTGAAGGAGGTGTTCATACCCCAATGATTATTTCCTGGCCAAAGGGTATAAAAGCAAAAGGATCTAAAACTGATGAAATAGGTCACGTAATGGACTTTATGGCAACCTTTATTGATGTTGCGGGTGCAAAATATCCTGCTGAATACGATGGTAATACGATAACTCCCTTAGAAGGGAAAAGTCTGATGCCCGTATTTAGCGGCAATAAACTGCCAGATCGCCCTTTATTTAACGAGCATGAAGGCAGCAAGTATGTACGCTACCAAAACTGGAAACTGGTGGTGGCTGGCGCTGACAGAAACTGGAGGTTGTTTAATATGGAGAACGATAAATCTGAAACGAAGAACCTCGCTGCACAATATCCTGAAAAGGTAGCTGCATTGAGCAAAATGTGGGATGACTGGGCCGTTAAGCATCATGTGTTGCCAAAACCTACAAAGTAAGACGTGCTATTCATCTAAATGGAGTTTCAGGTCATCTACCCATACCGTTGCGGTCGAGGGAAGTTTCCCAAAATATAAACCGATCCGATAATTACCATCGGAAGGAATGGCGCTGGAGGAAAGGCTAATTGATTTCGCATCTTTACCTAATTCGAAAGGTTGATCGATGACTTTGTTGAAATCACCTCCTGCTTTTTCTAATCTGACCCAGATGGTGCAGTTTTGGTTTCCTTTCGCCTGAAGTGCAAGTGTAAATTGCTCTCCTTTCTTCGCTTGAAAAGGCCAGGCTAAAAATAATCCTGCAGGTTTTTCAGCTGGTCTGACCATGCTGATCTTAAGGGAATTTTTTCCAGTCATCACTCCGGTAGTATCAACTTCTGCACTCGCCTGTACGCCCTCGGCTTTATTGATGTTCCAGCCGCCAAGCAGATCGTCGAAATTACCATTAACGGTCCTTCTGTATTGCTGTATGCGTGCACCATAGCCCCGGGTGTTCATTGGGAATACTCCGATACGTTTAGCCCATTGCTGCCAGTCCTGGTACATTTGTTTTAAACGTTCAGGCTCCTTTTTAGAGCGGTCATTCATTTCGACAGGGTCTGTTTCGAGGTCATATAGGTGCAGGGTTTTGGGGTCAAAAGAGGCGTTTTCAGGTGTACTTGCCACCAATTTCCACTTTCCGTCCCTGAAAGCGATATTGGCCTCATGCTCCCAATAAATTTTCCCCCGGTTTAGCGTTTCTCCCTTAAACGCAGGAGTCATTGATTTCCCTTCCAGTGGTGTGATGTGATGGGTATTGAATACGGTGGGATAACTGGCCTTAGCCACCTCTACACAAGTAGCCATGATGTCGGTTAAATTACCATAGCCATTAACTAGGGAATTGTTGAGCTTGTGCTGAATCCCTGCTGGCCAATGGATGATCAGTGGTGTGGCAATGCCTCCTTCGTAGGTGTAATGCTTATATTCCTTAAAAGGAGTACTGCTCACATTGGCCCAGTTGATCCGATAGCTCTCAAATGTGTTTTCTTTGCCATTTACTTCTTTTGAGGTACCGCTGCTGACGAATTCTGCACAGGCACCATTATCACTCAGGAAAAATATCAGGGTATTTTCTAATTCACCTTCAGTTTTTAGCCTGGCAATGATTCTGCCTATGCCTTGATCCATAATGTCAATCTGGGCAGCATATATGGCCATTCTCATTGCCATTTCGTCTTTTCTGTTTTGTGGCAAATCTGCCCAGAACGGGATTTCCGGATCGCGTGGCGACATGCTGAGGTCTGCCGGAAAAAGCCCCATCTTACGCTGTCTTTCAAAACGTTCGGCACGCATTGCATCCCAACCTTTTTGGTATAACGCTTTATATTTGTCTATATCCTTTTGCAAGGCATGCAAAGGCCAGTGCGGAGCTGTATAGGCCACATACATGAACATTGGTTTTTCTGGTTGTTTCTTGAAATGTTCGTCAATAAATTTTACACTCGTATCGCTGATGGCATTCGTAAGGTAAAAATCTTTTGGCGCTTCATAGCGTTGATTATCGCTGTACAGCTCTGGAGTGTAATAATTTGCGCCTCCCGGAATGATGCCGAAGTAGCGGTTGAAACCACGTTGTTTTGGCCAGTTGTCTTTCACATTTCCATCGATCTTGCGTTCGTTCGTCAGGTGCCATTTACCGGTCATGTACGTATCATAGCCGCTTGCTCGTAATACCTCGGCAATGGTCACGCTGTTCGTATTCAGGTTCCCACTATATGCAGGACTGCCCATGTCTGCTGCGGCCATCCATCCCATGCCGGCCTGATGGGGATATAGACCAGTCATCAGCGATGCTCTTGTAGGACAGCATCGTGCTGCATTGTAGAACTGTTTGAATCGGATTCCTTTTGCGGCTAGGCCATCCAGATTTGGTGTTTTTACCTCTCCTCCATAACAACCGATATCTGAATAACCCATGTCGTCTGCCATGATCAGTATGATGTTTGGCTTTTTTTGCTGAGCGGAGGCCTGAATCTGAAGGATCAACAGGAGTGTCAGGCAGTATGCCGCAAATTTTTTATAGTTCATCCTTTAGGTGCTTACCGTTTACAATTGGTTGAAAAATGATTGGATCAAATTAAGCATTTGATCTCGTTTATAATAATCCAATTAGCTTCCTTCTGTCTCAAAATTGATTTGAAGTTCAGTAAGTTTTTTCATCAGTTCCTCTGGCTTGATTGGTTTGCTAATGAAATCATTCATGCCGGAACGGAGGCATTCATCCCGGTCTTCTTTAAGCGTATTTGCCGTGAGCGCCAGGATCACCGGTTGTTTGATGTGTAATTTTCTGATCCTGAGCGTAGCCTCCAGACCATCCATTTCAGGCATTTGGATGTCCATCAAAACGAGGTCGTAGTTTCTGGAAGATACCATCGCCACTGCCTCCAGCCCATGGTTTGCCAGATCTGCATGGTAACCCATTTTGGCGAGCATGTGCAGGATTACTTTTTGGTTCACGAGGTTGTCTTCGGCCACCAGGATATGCAAAGGGTAAGTCTGACTGAAATCCTGAGGGATTTTTTGCTGAACTGATGCTGGAGCAGCTAAGGTATATGCGTGTTGTGCTAAGCTGCGTAAAATATATTTGCTCAAGGCATATTGCTTGATCGGTTTGGTGAGGACATGGTCAAAAAGACCGGTTTTCTCCAGTTTCCGCTCATCTCCTATAGAACTTAGTAGAATGACAGGAATGCCGGGATGTGTTTTTCTGATTTCCCTGGTCAGTTCAATACCGTCGACGTTAGGCATCTGTGCATCTGTGATGATCAAATCGAAATCCGGCTGTTCCTTTAAGACTTTCAGACCTTCAATTGCAGATGCTGCGAGGACTGTCTGTAACTGCCAGTTAGTAAGTTGGGTTTCCAGTATTTGCCTGTTGGTATGGTTGTCGTCCACGACCAACACTTTTTTAGCACGATATGCAGAAAGATCATACTTGGTGTAGGGGGGCAATGTCCCGACTCCCGGTTTGGTTTGTATAGAGAAGGTGAAGACAGATCCTACATTTAATTTACTCCGGACCTTTATTTCTCCGCCCATCAACCTCACCAGCTTTTCCGTAATTACCAGACCCAGACCTGTGCCACCATATTTTCGGGTGGTAGATGAGTCGACCTGACTGAAAGCCTTAAACAGCCGGTCGTGTTGTTCCTGAGAAATGCCGATACCTGTATCATGCACGGAGAATTCCATTTTCAAACTGCCTTCGTTCTCAGCGTGTTTGCAGACCCTTAATATGACTTCACCTTTTTCCGTAAATTTAACTGAGTTCCCGATGAGATTGGTCAGCACTTGCTGCAGGCGCATTTTGTCACCCATTATTTGTTCTGGAATTCCAGGTTCCATGTCATAGGCCACTTCTATGCCTGATTCAGCGACCTTGGTACCAAAGATGTCCAGTACTTCCTCTATGCAAGAGCGTAAATTGAAGTCCTTTTCTTCTAACTCCATGCTGCCAGCCTCTATTTTAGAAAAATCAAGTATGTTGTTGATGACACTCATCAGATTGTCCCCGCAACTTACAATGGTATCTATATACATCCGCTGCTGCTCACTGAGTTCCGTTTCTGCCAGCAGGGCCGACATGCCAATGACCCCATTCATTGGGGTACGGATTTCATGGCTCATTGTAGCGAGGAAAACGCTTTTGGCCTGATTGGCCTGCTCTGCTTCTTGTCGGGATTGTTCTAACTGAGAATTGAAAGCGATCAACTCCTTGTTGATCTGCATGGTTACTGCCTGTCGAATCTGTTTTTCATTGGACTGGCGTAGCTGATAGGCCCATAATCCACTGACAAAAAATATGATTGCAGTCAGCAGCATATGGATGATCAGTGTTTGAAGATCGAAGGTATCCAGTTGAGTGAAATAGATATCCGGTATCCCGGAGTTTTGTAAATAGCCAAACAGCGTATGGTGGATGGCTACCACGATCAATATTGGGATTTGCAATTTCCAGTTCTGGTATGTAATGAGGATGGCACTGCCAATAAAAGCAAAAAAATGCATTTCAAACATGCCATGCATCTGGTAGAGGAACTGCGCCAGAAATAAGCCAAATATGGCGCTCAGTACATATTGATAAAGTGTAGAATTGGGATAAGCCCATTTGACACTGTAATAGGCCAGTAAACATAATCCGCTAATGCTGATGGCCAGTAACCAGGTATCGTAGAAGAAGGAGAAAATCATCCCGATAAATACGTAACCCATCAGGAAATAATCCATAAGCCTGTCAGAGCGCTTTTTCATTTCGGACAAGTGTTGGTCACGTTGCGCATTGTAGTTGAAATTGTATGCTGGCATAAGGCTAAAGTAGCGGTTGGTAAGGTGGGAGTCCGCATCCGTAAGCAATGGATGCTAAGGGGTTCCGCATTGATGATGGTTTATTTTGAAGCAAGTCTTCCAGTGCAAGGCGGGCAAACTCTGTTTCCTTCTTTGTACAATACCTGCTGGTATTGTAATTGCCCCTATAATACAACTGATGTTGCGGATCGATAATGACCGCCTGAGGTGTGGAATAAACCCCGCAAATTTTGGCAATGTCGGGATCACTGATCATCGGTATACTTGTTCCCAATAAATCTTCAGCTTTGAGGCGATCCCTTGCCTGGCTGCTTGGCAGTACGATGATAAACCGAACCAGCGATCCATATTTTGTATACAGTTGACGGAGGTGTTTTCTGTTGAATTTGGAACAGGGGCAATAAGGATTGAAGAAATGGAGCATGGTGGGCCGGTGGTCTGCAGTATCAAGAATTTTGCTAAGCTGTAGCGGTGTTCCAGTAGGTATTGCCCGGTAATTCTTGGGAACAGGAGTAGGGAGGTTATATACGTAATCCTGATACCAGAATATAGCAGATATAGCGCAGCCAATGGCCAATAGCCAAGCCAACACAAGAAATTTCTTTATTGAACCACGCATATTTAGAATAACCCCACGGCATCCTATACGTAATGAAAGTAAGGCTGGTTTTTCGATTGGTCAATGAATTAAAAAAATAAGGCGGCTCAGGACTGTTCACAGGATCTTGGTTGGATAATGACGTATTTGATAATCGCAGAATTTGATTGTATGGATTGTCTCAAACGTTCTATAGCGTCGGTAAGCCCTTTGGTATTCAGGTCGGCATTAAAAGCTATTGTTAGCATCAGCAGGACTTCTTTTGGAGATTGATAAGTAGAAAGGATATTGCTGACTTCGATCACATCCTCATCGGCTTCAATTAATTGCTTCAGCTTAACCTGAGTGTCCGGGCTGAGACCTTCGCCCATGAGTAGGCTCCTGCTTTCCCTGGCCAGTATAAACGAAACAAAAATGAGCAAGATGCCTACAAGTACGGAAGCAAGGCCATCTAAAAAGGGTAGGTTGAATTGATGGCTGAAAACCATAAAGATAAACACGATGATCAATCCCATCACAGCTGCGCCATCTTCAAACAAGACAAGAAAACCGGAGGGGTCTTTACTTTTGATGATCGCTTTCCACCAAGAGAGTCCATTTCTCGTTTTATTAAATTCTTTGATCGCGACCAGAAGTGAGGCACCTTCAAAAACAAATGACAGTGCTAAAACCGCATAATTCCAGCCTGGATCGATCAATACTTGCGGATGACGGATGTGTGCGATTCCCTGCGAAATGGAAACTACACCACCTAATCCAAAAATCATGATTGCCACAATAAAGGACCAAAAATAGAGTTCTTTCCCATATCCGAATGGTCTGTATTGATCCGGTGGTTTAACACTTCTTTTTAGCCCATACAGCAATAACAACTGATTGGTCGTATCTACAGATGAATGGATTCCTTCGGCGATCATCGAAGAGCTATTGGTGAAGGCACCAGCAATAAACTTGGTAACTGCAATCAGGAGATTGGCAGCTAAAGCGCTATATATAGATTTGTTTACTCTTGCCATACTGCTCAGCCTCTGCTGTAGATTTTTTATATACTTATGAAACTATAAACATTTTACAGATACAGTGGTTTAAAAAGTATACCAATATCATCACTATATGCAAAAAAATAGACCTAAAAGCCTTAATGTACTTTGGGAAGACTTTAAATCCTACCTGGATAACCGTTTGGAATTAATGAAGTTGACGGTTTTAAAAAAAGGATCGAAGCTAGCAGCAGACCTGGTCACAAACACCCTGGTACTATTTTGTCTGCTGATGGCTTTTCTAGGCTCTGCTGTTACCCTGGCATTTTATCTATCGCATCTTTTGGGAAGTTACAGCAGAGGTTTTGGCTGCGCTGCACTATTTTTCACATTGCTGGCTTTGCTGATTTCCTGGAAAAAGAACGCATTCGAGAGGTTTATTGCCGGCCTGGCTATCAGAAGGTATTTTGAAAAACACTGTGAAGAGGTAATGGAAGATTAGTTATTAATTTACATACGATCAGATGAAAACCATATTACCCACACTCAACGGCATCGCTTTAGTGTTTACTATAGTGATCAATTACCTTTCTAATTCCGGGATGCTTAATGGCAATACCATGAAGACCATGTCGGATAAATACTTTAATTATTTTACTCCTGCGGGTTATGCCTTCTCTATCTGGGGACTCATCTATCTGGGCCTGCTGGGCTTTGTAATCTATACAGGGCGTAGTATTTTTAGGAGAAAGCAAGTGGACCCCGTATTATCTGCGGTCGGCTGGTGGTTTGTATTGTCCTGCTGTGCCAATTCTTTTTGGGTCTTTGCCTGGTTATATGATTATACCGGGTTATCTGTGTTCATTATGCTCATTCTCCTGCTTTCCCTACTAAAAATCATCGTGAATACAAGGATGGAACTGGATGGTCAGCACTTTAAAAGGTACTTGTTCATTTACTGGCCATTTGCACTTTACTCCGGATGGATATCTGTAGCCTTGATTGCCAATATGGCCGCTTACCTGACCAAAATCAATTGGACTGGATGTGGGATTTCGGAGGCAGGCTGGACAGTCATGATGATTTGCATAGCGGGAATGATCAATATCATCATGATCATGACCCGAAACCTCCGCGAATATGGTATGGTTGGTATTTGGGCACTAGTAGCCATTGCGATATCCAATAGCCAGCATCAGGGACCTTCCAGCATTATCTATACCTGCTATGGTGTCGCGGTTGCTGTATTTGCTTTTGTGATAGTCAGCGGGTTAAAGAACAGTAGTGCTTCTTTAGACCGTATGTAATTGAGAAAATTCAGCTTCTTCCACAACTGATTAAAATGAACCTTTTGCTTTTATCTGCAGTTTCCCACTTTGGTTAGTGGCGGGCAGGGTTAGGCAAATCAGGCCAGGATAAGGTTGCTGTACATTTATGGGCTTTCCTGCGAAAAAGGCTTCATAACTGTTATCTGGGTTAAGACACACTATTAGACTTCGGGGGTGGGCTATGGTTGCTTTGTCAAAGCTGAGCGCTGCTTCATAGGTGGAAAGATCCTTATCGAAACTGCCGCCTTCTTGCCAGATTTCAAAGCCAGTAGTAACCGTTCCCTGCTGATAACAGGCATTAAACCAACTCAGGACGGGAGTGGACAATCCGGAAAATTGATGCCAACCCGCTCCGCGGCCACTATCAGAAAGGAAATGTTCAAATGTATAGTAAGAGTTGCTGGTTTCTTTTTCAAAGACATCTAAACCTTTTTGTGCGATTTTCATGGCCAGTTCCGGTTTGCCCAGGTCAAGCATGGTTTTCCACATAAACCATTGGTGCGGCATCCAGACAGAACCGTTCCAATAGCCGTCATTCTGATAGTAAGGAGCAGACTGGTCTACTACGCCGATTCCACTTGGTGTCCACATGTGCTTTTCTGAAAATATCTTTTCAATAAGCAGGTCTTGCTGCTCAGCAGTACAAATGCCCGAAAACAGCGGGTATGCACCGTCAAGTCCCATATTGTAGTCACTGCCATCAGCATAGTTGAAAGGACCTGCAGGATTGCCGGTTGCATCATGACGTACGTAGCTGAAATAACCACTTTTGGGATTCCATGAATATTTTTGCAGCGCCTCGGTAAAGATGCTGATATCGTTATCATAGGCTTTCACATCACTTCGTTTTCCGGTTTGTTCAGCAACCAGGCGTAAGATCTTGGCAAAGCGGATACACTGAGCCGTAGTAATTACTGGACTCACGCTGGACTCCAGTCTTTGTCGGTGTACGCCTACCTGGGCAGGATAATCGTCCCATCCTCCGGAATTGTAGAAATAATCCCAGGTCTTAAGCAGATTGGATGGAAGTGCACGAGTTGAAGAACTACCGAGTTTGCCAGAGAGGAAGCTGTAATATTGTTTAAGCCGGGGATAGAAATAATCCAGAAGGGGCTTTGAGTGTGTTTTATTCCAAAGGTCCATGAAGGCATAGACCTGCACCGGGACAGGGGAGCCATGGTGGATGAATGCAGATTGGCTCCCGGGTGATGTAGTATAGGCATTGATGCATTCAATGGCACGGTTGATGTCCGTTTCATTAAGCCCCAGTGCAATAAATCCCGAGTCCCAGGTGTATAAACTGTTCCACCATTTGCCCGGCGTAAAATGCCGTATGTAATTTCTTTGCGTATAAATGGGGTAAACGATATTCTCCATCAATGCGGCCTTTAGCATCTTCTGGCTGAACTGGTAAGGAAGGCCCGCGGGCAATATTTTATCGGCTGAGGTTGCTGGTTCAGGAACTTTTTTTAGTTGTTCGAAGTTCTGCAATGTGGCATTGACTTGGGCTGCATTGTCCCCATGACTGATGAGGCAATGGAAGACTTTTTCTGTTCCAGCGGCCAATTGTATAGGCCTGATGAAGACGTTTTCAAAATGACCTTTCCCATTTCCGTTGAGGATGCTGTCTACGTGATTATGCACCATTTTTCTAAAGTAGACGTCAAGTTCGTCATTCCGTACTTCCCGGATTTTAAATAAGGCATCATCCCATGCTAATCCATAATAACCCGGCACATCGCGGTAGCGCAGCAAAACCTGACGCTTTTTGGGGCTGCCCAATATTTCTGGCTGCGCTTGTTTATTGTTGTCTGTCAGCGCAAATTTTTCACCCTTGGATCCGCTGAAGAGTAAGCCGTTGAGCTCAATGCCATCGCCAGCCTTAGCGCGCAGACTGATACTGGAAGTACCTTTCGGATCGAATGGAACTTCCAGGGTAGCTAATTTTCCATTTCCTTTTAAAGTAATTTCCTCATTTTCGGCACCTGATAAGCGGAAACTTGTTGATGTATTTTCCGCTGCCCGATATATCAGTGTCAGGTAGCCCTTTTTTACTGACTTTGGAAGTGTATAACTTACTTCATCACCACTTGCACGGCCAAATCTATTGCTAAGGGCTGAGCCATCAAGGTAATCGGCGCTGCGTACTTCAGCTTTCATTAGCCCGTCTGTCACGAGGTTATCTTTGGGGTTCGGTGTTGCAAAGTCCAAAGATGTATAGTCTACGGCATTGATCCAAGTACTGCCAGCTGGTATTTGCAGTTTCTTTTGCGGCCAGATCTCCGGATAGGCTATCCAGCTCATCAGGTTGAGTACCAGATTTTGCGGCAATTTCGTACGGTTCACACATTTGATGGTAGCCATTACACTATTTCGGTCTAACACCCTGTAATTGACATCTACATAAACCTGGTCCTTCCATTCCAGTTCATACCGGTAACTGTATTGCTGGGATTTCGGATCTATGGTCCAGGGGAAATACCCGGATTCGAACAGTACATTTGGGATAAGCACTTTGTTGCGGTAGTAGCCCGGCATTACAGAAAAGTCGAAGCGCAAACCCGAGGGCATATCCGGAATGTGCGAGATGCCCGCATATTGCTTGGAATAAGGACCCCAGTCGCCTACCTGTACATCATGCGATCTATCCAGAGCCTGAAGCATTTTTGCACTGATGTCAAATTGCTGCGCAGCACATAGATTTCCGAATAAGGTTGCGGCAATCGTGCCAAGGAGAATGCGTATCTTCATTATAGTCAGGACATACTTGGTGAGCAGGATCATTCATTTATCCCGAGCAATAATGACCAAAATTTTTATAATCTGCAACTTCTTTATTGGATGTCGTTTTTACACAAAGAATCGATATATTCCATTGGACTGAGGTTGAAATATCTTTGAAAATTTTTGTTGAAAAGACTTTGACTGCTATATCCAACCATTTTGGCAATTTCAAACAGTGTGAATTCATTTTGAGCAATGAGTCGTGTAGCTTTTTTAAGCCGGGTGATGTCTATCAGCTCCTTGGGCGACAGGGAGGATAGAGATTTTATTTTTCGGTAGAAGGTTGGCCTGCTCATGTGCATGTGTTCCGCAAGCTGGTCTATATCAATATTGGGATCTTTGATGTTCTTGCGGATGTACTCATCCAGTTTCTTCAGAAAAGCCTCATCAGTCTTAGAATGTGCCATTACGCGTACATCTTCAAAGGGCGAGCTGGCAAAATGTGTTTTTATCTTCACGCGGTTCTTCAACAGGTTAGCGATTTGCAACTGGAGTAGTTCGGGAGAAAAAGGCTTTTGGATATATACATCTGCACCAACCTCCAGGCTGTCTATGTGCGCTTTGTAAGTATTTTTGGAGGTAAGCAGTACAACCGGGATGTGACAGTATTCCACGTTGGATTTTACCAATGCACACAATTCAAATCCATCTATGCCAGGCATCATAATGTCGGAGATGATCAGGTCTATGATTTCACGGTCCAAGATTTCCTGGGCAATTTCACCATTTCCTGCGAGGTGCAACTGATAAGTTTCACCAAGCACTTCGGATAAAAAATCCAGGATGTCCTCGTTGTCGTCTATAATTAGAATACTATCGCTCATACTTATTTTATCTTTTTCCAGCTACTTAGTTTAAATTCATATGCCTGATGTACAGGTAAAGTTAACTCGAAAATTACCATGTTACTAGGGTCACTTAACAATTTTAGGGAGCCATTGTGTAATTCAGTCAGAGACTTAGCAAGAGGTAGTCCGATGCCTGTTCCAGGTTGATCGGAGTTTTGCAGGCGAAAGAAGGGCTCAAATATCTTCGTCCTGAATTCATAAGGTATGCCTTTGCCGTCATTGATGAACCTGATGTTGACCTGCTCAGTCTCGGAATTCAACGGTTCCAAAACTATTCTTGAGCTACTTGCGGCATATTTGATGGCATTTGATATCAGGTTGCTGCAGATTTTTATCAGCGCTTCCCTGTCTGCATAAAGGATGATGGTTTCTGCAGGAACTTCCAGTTCCAGTGTGAGGTTTCTTCTCTCGGCTTCGGGCCGGAAAAGGTTAATTTGTTCTCTCAGTAAGTGCTGGATGTCTACATTTACAAAGCTTAAGCCAAACTGGTGCATTTCTGTCTTACGAAAATCGAGCAACTGACTCGTCAGCTCGGCCAGACGTTTTGCATTCTTTTCTACCATGAACAGGCTCTTTTGCAGACCTGGCTGTTCTGATTTCTTGATCATACGTTCCACAGGCCCAAGGATCAGTGTGAGGGGAGTCTGGATTTCATGCGCAATATTGGTGAAGAACTCAATTTTTGCCTGATAAATCTCCTTTTCTTTTTCGTTTTCAAAGCGTTGCAATTTATTCAGGTTCTTTCGCTCCAGGTATCGGTGGTAATATCGAAAACAGGCGTAGATGACCGCAGCCCCTAGAAAAAAGTAGATTAAATAGGCGATTTGACTTTTCCAAAATGGCGGCAGTACCTTAATGAAAAGTCGACGTTCATTGCCGGTCCAGCTGTCTACATTGCTTTTGGCCCTGACTATAAAGGTGTAGTTACCAGCCGGTAAACCGGTAAAGTATGCTTTGCGGTTGCTGCTAAGATAGGTCTTGCTTTCATTGAGACCCTCCATCATAAACTCGTACCGGGTCACCTCGGGAGAAGAAAAATTGAGTGCAGCGAATTCAATGCTCAAATTGTTTTGATCGTGAGCGAGTAGCACGCTGTCTGTATATACGATGGAGCGGCGAAGCGGACTGTTCCCGCTACCTGGTGCCAATTCTTTGTTATTGATCTGAAATCCGGTGATGTAAGTGGCAGGCCCGGTCTCTTTCAGCTCAAATTCTTTTGGATGAAAGGCAATTAGACCTTTCACAGATCCGAAATACATTTTTCCTTGCGGATCTTTATAGGCCGAATTGAAATTAAACTGATCAGTAATCAATCCGTTGGACTGCGTATATACTTTAAATCTCTCAGTTTGCATATCGAAACATATGAGTCCTTTGAGTGAGCTAATCCAAAGCCGCTTAGCATCGTCTTCCAAAACTCGAAACACCACATTGGTGGGAAAACCTGTTTCAGTTGTGAACTTTTTGATGCGCTTTCTGTCTGGACTCATCCTGATCAGTCCACCGCCTTCTGTAGTGAACCACAGGCTGCGGTCGCTGGTTTCCTGAATCCCATAGACCGCAAACTCATTGCTGACTTTTCCATTGATCGTATCTCCAAATCGAATATTGCCCTGTTTCCGGGTCTTTGGGTTGTAATAAAATGCTCCACTGGATACACTTCCCGTCCAAATGTTGCCATCTTGATCTTCTGAGATGGCAAATACATAAGAATTGTAAGGAATCTGCTTAATGCGGCTGAATGTTTTGAGTTTTCTATCGTATGTGAAAAGACCTGAACCAGTATACGCTGTACCAATGAGCAAGGTGCTATCCCTCGTTAGGTAAATACTAAGCACAAAATCACTGGCCCGATCATTTTCATCACCAATGAATTTGAAGCGCTCAGTTATCCGCCCGTTGCGCATGTCCATTATTTCCAGCCCATTTAGAAATGGTCCCAAAAACAACTGGTTATCCAGCGCAAGCAGGCCGTGAATATTTGGGTAGGATACATCACCTTTTTTTCCAGTGGCTGTATAATTGATGAATTTTCCTGTTTTCGGATTGAATTGGTTGACTCCTGCATCTTCGGTTCCAATCCAGAGGTTGCCCTTATTGTCTGCACAGATTTCCCGCACCGCATCTCCTGATATGGAATTGCTGCCCGGCATATGGTAGTATTTCTCAAATCTTGCGTTTTCTTTCGAGTAGTAGTTTAGCCCACCAAAGAAAGTTCCTACCCACATTCCGCCTCGTCGGTCTTTGCACAATGAATAAACCGCATTATCTGCAAGGGCATAAGGGTCACCGGAGCGTTTGCGCAAATTCCGACTGGTGTTGCTGGTCAAATCGTAAATAAAAATGCCGGATTCTGTTCCTATCCAATATTCCTGATCATAACCGGCAACGATATCACGTACATAGATATTTGTCTTTCCACTGTTGAGCATCGGCAGGGAGCGAATCTTTCCGCTTTTTAGATGGCAACTCTTGAGCCCTTGCTTGAAACAGCCAATAAGTAGTTCACCGCTGGCCGTAGGATATAATTTGCTGATGGAACGTAGATTTTTCGGTATCGCCTCATCTATGATGCGAATTTTTCTTGTCTTTTTATGCTTCAGGCTGTGGCAATGGAGCATACCGTCATCGTCACCAATCCACAGATTGGCATCGCTATCCAGCGCCATGCAGCTTGCCTGGGTATTTAGGTCTAGTAATTTATCTTGTTTATAGAGGTGTAAATAGAGCTTCCTGTCGGCGATGACATAGACGTTATTTTCCTGATCCGTTAACACTTGGTTGATATAGGTTTCAGGTAGGCCCTTCAGGGGAGTAAAGATCTCCAGGTAGGGATTGTAGCTGAAGAGTCCCTTGCCAGTTCCGATCCAGAGCACTTTGTTTGGGGACTCTATCATGTCAATGATCACATTGTTCCCGATGTTCCCAAACTTACTTTTTTTGTTTTTGAAGGGCTTAAAGGTGTAGCCATCGAACCGGCTTAGTCCGCCACGTGAGCCGATCCACATCAGTCCCTTGTGGTCTTGCAGGATGGCCGTAACGGAATTGTGTGGCAGGCCGTTGTCTGTCTGGTAATGTTTGAAATAATACGATTGCCCTATGCAGTTTGCCATTGCAAAAAGCACAATCATTTGGAGGATTGCAAATGAATACAGGGATTTCATAATTTGGTTTCCTCAAATATATACAAAAACCCTGTTTTCACGATTCCTTACTGGAAAGGCCTTTCTATTTGAAGACTATGTCTCGTTTATCCATTTGATACATAGGGGTTTATTGCTCGTGTTTTGAGACGTTTCGACAAAAAAATGAACAAAACATGAAGTCGCCATTGCTTTACTTTGGAATACAACTAACCAAATTTTAAACCCTGCTACAATTTCCCCCGGCATTGAACATGCCTTTGTAGCATACAAAAACTCCCTTATTTTATGCATTTTAACTCATTTAAAAATCTGACTGCAGCCTTGATCTTATTGGTTACGGCCTGTCAGAAAGAAAGCCCACAAGGAGCGGCCGAAACGGGCGGATCAACGAACCGCGAAAACGTAACGATCAGTGCCGCACCTCCGCTGGGCACATTGATCGATGGTGCGACCTACCGCATCAGAGGTATCTCTTCCAACTTCATTGGTGGGCCTGTAGTGGAGGTTACGGGTAATTCCACTGCGGAAGCTGCAAAAATCCAACAGTGGCCCTGGTTTCCGAATGGCGGGCAAAAATGGAAATTGATAAAAATTGATGCCACGTATTATAAGTTGATTAATGTAACCAGCAATAAATGTCTGGAATCTCCCTCTGCAACATCAGGAGAGATTCTGCAGCAAGCTACAGATGATGGCAGTGATGCACAGGCCTGGTCAATCACTTATTCTGGCAGCAACAATGTGTTTTCGCTCACAAACAAAGCTACGGGTATGAAAATGGTGGTAGATCCGGAAAACAGCACCAATGGAACCAAGATCCGCCAAAAAACTACAGTTTCAGGAACGCAGGATTTATTTAATTTCCACAACGTCAATTTTCAAAATCCAGTAATCAACGCCAGCAGGCCGGACCCTTATGTGGCGGAAAAGGATGGTTACTATTATTTCATGTATACCAGGGGCAGTAATATCGGACTGAGAAAGACAACTTCCATGTCCTTATTGTCTACTGCAACTGAAACTGTCGTCTGGACCCCGCCTTCCGGAACTGCTTATTCTTCTAACATATGGGCCCCTGAACTGCATTTCCTTTCTGGAAAATGGTACATTTATTTCGCGGCAAATGATGGAACAGGAGATACGCACCGCATGTACGTATTGGAAAATTCCAATGCAGACCCAACTACAGGAACCTGGACCTTTAAAGGGAAGATTTTTGATTCCAGCGATCAATGGGCAATCGACGGCTCAATCCTCACCATAGGCAGTACGAATTATTTCATCTGGTCGGGATGGGAGAGTACTGCCAGCAGGTATAAACAATACCTATACCTAGCTACAATGTCAAATCCATGGACGATCAGCGGACCGCGGATCAAAATATCCTCACCTACCAATACCTGGGAGAAACATGAACCATCATCAATAGGTGCCGGTGTCAACGAAGGGCCAATTATGCTGCAGAAAGATGCCAGTAGTCCGGTATTCATCATCTACTCGGCCAGCCGCTACAGTAGTGATAATTATTGCCTGGCACAGATACAGTTGAGGAGTGGTGGTGATCCGACGGTGGTTGCCGATTGGATCAATAAGAAGCAGGTATTCGTGAGGAATGATGCCAATTCTGTTTACGGTCCAGGACACAACGGGTTTTTCACCAGCAGTTACACAGATCCCAATGGTGTGACGAAGAAAGAAAATTGGTTTATCTACCATGCGCGCAGTGTAGCAGCCACAACCAATGGCGCAAGGTCTCCGAGAATGCAAAAGCTCAGTTGGAATACCGACGGATCACCGAATTTTGGTGTCGCCTCGGCAACGGGTATCGATTTTCCTATCCCTGTAGGGGAATAAGAATAAATGAACTCCTGTTCCGTGACAGGAGTTCATTTATTTCTGCATATTGCTGGTGTTTAAAAAATGATATATTTGTGTAACACTTATTCTTTATTGCTTTTATGCAGACAAAGCAGGTTTCATTATGGACAGATGAGCAATTGCTTGATCAGATCAAGCTCGGCGACGAAGCTGCTTTTCAGCGCATCTACCATAAGTATGTAGCAAAACTTTATGCATCTGCTTATAATCTGCTTAGGGATCAGACAGCCTGTGAAGAAATCGTACAGGAATTGTTTATTCAGCTTTGGGTAAAAAGACATCAATTGGAAGTGGACAATTTAAATGCTTATTTATACACTGCCACCAGAAATCGGGTTTTGATGGGCTTACGTGCTAAAAAGATTGAGCTAGACAACGCTGCACTGGATTTTTTAGAATCTCATTATTCTGCTGATGGCTTGATCATGGAGAAACAATTGAATCAGGAGATAGATGAGGCAATCCAGGAATTGCCGGAAAAGTGCAGGGAAGTCTTTATTCTTAGCAGGAAGCAGCAGCTCTCTAACCGGGAGATCGCCGAATTGATGAACATCTCGGTAAAGACCGTCGAAAATCAAATTACCAAGGCACTGCAAAAGCTTCGGGGCTCACTCAAGCATTACGTATGGATCGTCGCAATTTGCCCAGCCCTGATGAAGTATTTCCTGTAGAAGTTACTGGGCATTATTTTTTTTGAAAAAAATCCTTGTCACATAGGGGGTGTTGTCTTTTTTTGCATCATACAGATAACAACCAAATATGAACTTATCCAAAAAGACAACGGAGCAGATCTCCAGGTATTACGATGATCTAGAAAAGGGCGAAAAAACGCTTGGTCCTGAAATGTCTGAAAGCCTTCAGGAAGAGGTAATTTATGATCGGGTACTGTCGGGTGTCGCCAGATACGAACAGCGTAAAGGCTCCTGGAAGCGGTTTATAGGCGTCGCTTCTGTTATTTTGCTCATGGCGAGTATATCCCTTATTTTTTATAGACAACGATTCAAACAGTCAGCGGAAGAAATCCCTGCAGTCATGCAAACTGCCGTTGCTGCCCGTGGACGTGTTTTACAACTCAGCCTTGCAGATGGTACGGAGATTTGGTTGAACTCGGGAAGTAAGCTGACTTATCCGAAAACTTTTACTGGTCAGCGAAGAGCAGTCACGCTGGAAGGTGAAGCCTATTTCCAGGTGGCACACGATGCTTCGAGGCCATTCCTGATTCGTTCGGAGCGGGTGGTTACACGGGTTTTGGGAACGAGTTTCAGTATCAAAGCCTATAAAGAGGATAGAAGTATTCGTGTCGCCGTGCTGACGGGAAAGGTTAGGGTCAGCATGCCTACTCCCAAGGGCATGGACTCAGTGGCGCTTACAGCCCATGAACTCGTCACTTTCAACAAGGCTAAGCAAACCATCCGCGTAGGTGATGTGGCAAATACCGCGCACCTGATCTCCTGGCGGGAAGGCCGGCTACATTATGACGAAGTACCGCTAAGATCGGTAATTGCCGACCTGCAACGTAAATACGACGTTGAGATTGAAGCCTCTCCTGAATTACAAAGACGAAGGATTACTGCCGATTTTCGCGAAGAGAGTATAAAAAAAGTGATGATTGTTCTGTCTGAAATGACCAGCAGCAAGGTGATCAAAACTGAGAAAGGCTATCTGCTACACTAACACACAAGCCAATATAAATTAAATTCTTAACCAAATAAACAATCTTGTATGACTTAAACACCTACACAAACTAAAAACCCTGCCCTAAGAAGGACAGGGAGTAATTAAGTAAGCCCAATACCAAATTTGCCTGCGACGTCGAAATCATACCGCAAATAGGGCAGTTTTCTTACCATTAATCCCAACTAAATTATGGAAAAATCTCTATACGAGCATAGAGTAATTCAATGTGTTTTATTATTTATGAAATATACTGTTGCTGTCATAGTATTGCTTTGCGGTCTTTTCACAGTCGCATCAGCCACTCACACCTATGGACAGAAGATATTAGAGAACCAGGTAAACATCAACCTGAAGAACGTGAGTTTGAAGCGGGCGATCGATCAGGTTGCCCAGAAAGCAGGAGCTAAAATCGCTTATCAGGATGGTGTGATCGATCCCAGCCTGGTAGTTGACCTGGACTTCAATGGCGTAAGACTAGGTACAGTATTGGAAAAAGTGCTGTTCCCGAATGACATCAATTTTTCAGTTGTAGACAATGTGGTGATCCTCAAAAGATCTGCTAAGAGCAAGTTCAGGAATAAGGTCATCAAAGGTATGGTCGTAGACTCTGCCGGAGTTCCCCTTCCAGGTGTTTCGCTATATGTTAAAAATATGCGAAATGTGGGAACCACAACTGATGTAGACGGAAAGTACCTGATCAGCATTCCTGATGATGCGAAAACGCTGGTGTTTAGCTTTGTGGGTTTCGTTGCTCAGGAAGTGACCGTTGGCAGCAATACCACCATCAACGTGATCTTGAAGGAAGTTAAAGCTGACCTGAGCGAAGTGGTAGTGGTTGCTTACGGAACACAAAAGAAAACCAATGTGACCGGATCAGTATCCTCAGTGGGGACGGCAGATCTGTTGCGCACACCCACAGCAAGTTTGACCAACAGTTTGGCAGGTCGTTTACCGGGTTTGAGTACAATACAAAATAGTGGAAATCCTGGAGCCGATGGTTCTGTGCTAAATATCCGCGGTTTTGGAACCTATCAGGGAAAAGATCCGCTGGTTCTGGTAGATGGAATAGAAAATGCAATAGACCGGATCGATGCCAATGAAGTAGAATCGGTAAGTATTCTGAAAGATGCTGCGGCCACAGCGGTATTTGGTATGAAAGGTGCAAACGGGGTATTGTTGGTGACCACCAAACGGGGGCAGGCCGGGAAGCCTGTAGTGTCGTTGACTTCACAAATGGCCATACAAGATCCAGTAAGGATTCCTGATTATTTAGATTCTTATGATGCATTGACCTTATTTAGGGAGGCACTCAATAACGATAAGTTGAACGCGAACTTATACACGGATGAATACATCGCTAAATTCAGAGACCGTAGCAACCCCACCTATCAATACCTGTATCCAAATGTAGACTGGCATAACGAACTCTTAAAGCCGAATTCGTTGATGAATCAGACCAACTTGAACGTGAGTGGTGGTTCTGCTACAGCGAGGTATTTTGTATCCATGTCTTATCTGGGGCAGGACGGTTTGTACAAGTATGATGACCTCAACGATTACAACATCAACGCGTATATGAATAAGTACAACTTCAGGACCAATGTGGATGTGAACATCACGAAACACCTGAGTATGGAGATCAATCTCGCGAATGTGGTACGTCAACGCAATTATCCTAATGAAGATACCAATGCGTTCTGGGGTGAGTTGAGAAATACACCTCCATACCTGTATCCCCTAACAAATCCCAATGGTTCGGTACCACAACAGCGTAATATGCCACCAAATCCTTATGGCCGACTTACGCAGTATGGTTACAAGCGCAATTTTGAGAACACCCTGGCCGCTATAGGAGGTTTTACCTTGCAAATGCCATTTGTAACGCAGGGCTTGAGCTTCAGGACCCGTTTTGCTTTCGATGCGCAAAGTTTCCGCGACATCACTCGTCAACGTAATTATTCGACATACCGTTTCACCATTGACGAAAATGAAACAGACCTGAGTAAAGGCAAATATGAAGAGATGAGTACCGGAAATGGACTGCTGGGTTTTGCGGTAAGCTCTAATGCGAGTCGTAAATCTACCTATGAGGCTTATTTGAATTATGACCGCACATTTGCGTCCAAACACGCGGTTACCAGTATGATCCGTTACAATCAAACCCAGAGCTTTACCGATGCCGGTGATGCCATTGGTGCATTACCGTTTAAGCAGTTGGGCTTAGTAGGTCGGGTAAACTATTCCTATGACCGTAGATATGTAATCGGCTTTGATGCGGGTTACAACGGTTCGGAAAATTTCCAGGCAGGCCGTCGGATGGGTTTCTTTCCTGCAGTTTCTGCATCATGGATAGTGTCCAATGAATCTTTCCTGAAAGGAGTAGATATGATCAATCTCTTGAAATTCAGGGCTTCAATTGGTACAGTTGGGGTCGATAACAGTGTAGGTAGATTCGCTTATCTGAGCACCTGGACAAGTGGTGGAGGTAATGGTTACCGCTTTGGAAGAGAAGCAGATGGCGACAACTTCAATAGTGCGCAAGAAAGTGCTTCTGGTAATGAATTCCTCACTTGGGAAAGAGCCAGAAAAACCAATATTGGGTTAGACCTGGAGTTATTCAAGCAAATCATTGTTTTCACAGCCGATGTATTTCAGGAGAAGCGTACCCAAATCCTGACAGAGGCAAAGATCATTCCTGAACTGACAGGGGTGCAAAACATGCCTGCGATCAATGCCGGTATAGTTAATAACAAAGGTTTCGAAACAGAACTCACCTGGAGAAAGAAGATGGGGAGAAGTTCAGTGATGTTGCGCGGCTCGTATTCCTACGCGACCAACAGGATAGTCTACGCTGCAGAGCCGAACTATGCTTTGGCTTACCGTGGTATGAAGGGTACGCAGATCTATGAAGTTCAGGGTCTTACAGCATTGGGCCTATTTGCCGATCAGGCAGATATAGACAACAGCCCTGTGCAGCAATTTGGTGCAGTACGTCCGGGAGATATTAAGTACCTCGACAGAAATGGTGATGGTGTGATCAATACACAGGATGAAGGTTACCTTGGCAGAATTGCCCGTCCGAAATCCATTGTTGGCCTTACTGCGGCCTTTAATTTTAGGCAATTCGATTTCAACATATTATTTCAGGGTGCCTATGGTGGTACGAGATGGCTGGAAGGTACTTCCGCATGGGCTTTCTCTTCTAACAGTTCTATTCTGGCAGATTACATGGATAAACGCTGGACAGAGGCGAATCCAGATCCAAATGCCAGCTATCCGAAATTGAGCTCATCGAATAATGTCAACAACAATAGAAGGTCCACGTTCTGGCTGCGTTCTTCGAACTATATGCGGTTGAAAAATATTGAATTTGGCTATACCCTTCCTAAAAACTGGGTACAGAGGATCAGATTGAGTAATGTAAGGGTTTTTGCCAATGGTTTGAACTTATATACCTGGGATAAATTGAAAATCTTCGATCCGGAGACTTCGGACAGTTTTGGAAACTATCCGCAGCAGAGAGTAATGAATTTTGGTATAAACGTATCGATGTAAAAGAAATGACTATGAAAGCAATACATATATTCCTGATGGCAGGGCTGCTGATGCTTACTGCTTCCTGCAAGAAATACCTGGACGTTGTTCCTTCAGAATATGCGACAGATAAAGATATCTTTGGCAATATCAATTTAAGTGAAGAGGCGCTTGCACGGCTGTACAATGCGCTTCCCAATGATCTGGGATCAAACATCACCGCCTACACAGATGAAAGCTATCACCATTGGTTCGATAATGGTGGTGCTATCGATGCTTACAAATACAATTTAGGTAGTTGGAGTGTAAATGATAACCCTGCGGGAAACTGGTCGGGGAAATACCAGGACATCAGAAGGGCAAATATCTTCATTGACAGAATAGATGCTGTGCCGGTTCCTTTGGACAGGGTGGAGTTTTATAACATCTGGAAGCCGCGCTATAAGGCAGAGGCCAGATTCATCAGAGCAGAGTTTTATTTTGAACTTTTTAAAAGATATGGCGCAGTGCCGCTCATGACCAGTGCTCAGGACATAGATCCATCTGATCTCGGAAACACATTATTGTTTCGGAATTCAGTAGATGAGGTGGTCAATTTTATTGTTGCTGAATGTAATGCGATCGTAGCCGATCTGCCTTTGAGTCATGACAACGCCCAAATCGGTAGAATCACAAAGGGCGCAGCACTGGCATTGAAGTCGAGGACACTTCTGTACGCGGCAAGTCCCTTATTCAATGGAAATCCCTTGTACGCCAACATCAAAAACTCAGATGGAAAGGCACTGTTTAGCGCTACTTACGATAAAGAGAAATGGAAGAAAGCGGCAGATGCTGCGAAGGAAGTGATAGACCTGGGAATCTATTCGCTATACAATCCATTTCCTAATAATCCTGTCCAGAACTATGCTGCTCAGTTTTACACCAGGGATTACAATGAAACCATTTTACCTAGAATCATAGGAAATGGAACCGGTTACGATGGCGACATCCTCCCCAATGGCCCTCCATTTAAAGGAAGCGGGAAATTAACGCCACTGGTGGAATTGGTAGATGCTTATGAAATGAATAACGGCTACCCAATTGGCGAAAATGGCTCCGGCTACGTAATTTCAGGTACATGGAGTGGACAACTTTGGGACGGGCTGAAGTTTCAGAATGTAACTAATATTTCCAATATGTATAAAAACAGGGATCCGAGGTTCTATGCTTCGATCTTCTTCCAATACTCACAATGGCGCTTTGATGCCACCAAACGACCGATCAAATTGGCCTGGTGGGGTGCTGGTAATGGGCAAACGGATGGCTGGGCAACTGGCAAAGCCGGCACAAATCCCTGGGGACACAATGTGCGTAAGTTTTTGAGCCCGGACTATGACAGAAATGCAAATACAGGTACTGCCAGGCGCAATTTCCCAATTTTCAGGCTGGCAGAAATCTACCTTAATTATGCCGAGGCAATGAACGAATACCTGGATCAACCTGATAGCAGGGTTTATGAGTACCTGAACCTGGTGAGACGCAGAGTTGCCATGCCTGTACTCCCAATCCTTGCCTCAGACAACACGAAAGAAGGCATGCGCAAGAGATTGCAAAATGAAAGGCGTGTGGAGTTTGCTTTCGAGGGCAGCCGTTTCTGGGATGTCAGGAGGTGGCTAATTGCCAAGACTGTAGATAATGCCGCGGTTCACGTGCTGAATGCAAGACCTTCAGTGGATGAATTGACTGCAACCGGCTTGAATGTGAGCAGCGAAGCTGCTGGAGTTGCCGTGTTGTACAAACCTGTAATCATCCAGACCCGTGTTTTCGCAGATAAGCATTACCTGATGCCTATTCCTCAAAATGAAATAGACAAAGATCCTAATCTGGTTCAGAATTACGGCTGGTAGTAAGAATTTTTAACTTCAAATATAAGCCCCGGTCTCAAAAAGGCCGGGGCTTATTGTTAAAGATTGATTTTATCAATTCAATGAAGTGATCCTGAACCAAATTTAAAAATTCGTATTTGCTACAAGCTGACTTCTTGCAGCATCGACAAAATCGAGTATGATCACGCCATATTTTCCGCTGGTATGGTTGTTGAAAAAGGTCGTTACTTTGGGATTAATGAAATTGGCTACGGTATTGATGTTTGGAATTCCAAAGATGCCAGCTTTGTATCCACTGCAAAAATTCAGATATAACCTGTTGGAGCTATCATTATGCGCATCATTCAACTGGTTTTCTACACTTGTCCATTTTGTATTTACATCATTCACGTTGTAGAAATCCTGGACTTTTAAATTTGCTGCAGCATTATTAATGCTGAATGTGGTGTTGTCTGCCCAGTTGGTTGCATCTATTCCCTTCGGACTGCCTGTACCAAATCTACGCAATAGCTTGATCTTTCCACGGACAGTTCCTAGGTTCGGAATCCCCGTCCCCAGGTCCCATTTGGAACTGTTTTGAGCAACGTAGCTGTCAAAGGTCTGTTCGAAACTACGCGTATTGTTGGATGGAGTGTGTTCCTCTTTCACACTCATAATGATGCTTTCTGAAGGATTGCTGTTCAAAAAGCTGATGCAGGCATTAAGTACATCATTAAAGTTGAGGTTCTGGTAAATGGCGCCATGGTGAATCGCAAAGGAGTTGTCGATGTGTCTGCAGCGGATATCCAGAAACCGGACCCCGGCCGAAAGCTGATCGGCGACGGAAAGGTTTTGACATTTTGCAGTTCCCGATACAGGTTCCGTTCTGGCTCCAGAATCGTGTGTCCCGGGAATCGAAAGTTGTGCTATGCTGACGTTGTCGGGAAGGGCAGCCATCCAGTTGTTCAGCGCATAATTGGGAGGAATAGCTCCTGCCAGTGCAGTTTCGGTCCTGCGTTCCTGGTTTTGTAGTGTGTCGGTGATTTCCTGTTCCTTGCAGGATGCAATGGCTAATGCTGCGACCATTAATAATGGGAGTCTTAGTCTTGATGTTTTCATGCTAACTCGTTTTAGGGATGAATATTTGGTTGATTATCAGTTTGAATATAAAACTTTTTATTGAAAACTCAATGCTGATCTGCTTGTTCAATAAGAAAGAGAAAGCAGTACATATGGAAACTAAAATCACAGATCGCATCATAGCAGGGGCAAAGCAGTTAAGCTTTAGTCCTACAGGGAAAGAAAATATTGACCAGGGAGAACGGATCTTTTCTGCTCTTGCAGGGGGCTGGTTGCTGTATAAGAGTTTGAAGAACCTTGGTAAGCACCCCTTACTGGGATTTCAGGGGGCTGCAGCTGCGGGACTTCTCCTGTATCGCGGTGCCACTGGAGTTTGTCCGTTATATGATCGTTTGTCCATTGATCACTCGGACATCAGGGCGATCAGCATTACGGAAGATATTGTGGTCAATGCTTCCAAAGACAAGGTCTACAGTTTCTGGAGGGACTTATCCAACCTGCCTAAGTTCATGACACACCTGAAAAGTGTAGAGGAGCTGGATGCCGGGGTTTCTCTGTGGTCGGCCAATACACCTGGAGGACTCTTTGATCTGGACTGGAATGCGGAAATCACGAGGGAGGAAGAAGGCGAATATCTGGGCTGGCAATCCTTGTCTGGCTCTATGATCGATAATGCTGGAAAGGTCGAATTCCGGGACTCCCTCAATGGATTGGGAACTGAGATCCATATTGAAATTGAATATTTTGCGCCAGCAGGAAGCCTTGGAAGGGGAGTGGCGAGCCTGTTCAATGGTTTGTTTGAAAAAATGATCCGTGAAGATATTCAGCGCTTTAAGGTTTATACTGAAGAGGCTGATTTCAAGGCTTACGCGGGCATCAACTTGTAATTAAAAAAGGGCTGGCCGAAAAAGCCAATTTCGGCAGCCCTTAATGTGTTTATAGCTACCGGCTTACCTTTTCCAAAAGGGCATATACACACCACAAGTAAGGCGATTGGCCGTGGTAGTCACCCACATGGCGCGGACGGTCATAATAGTATTGCTTGTCGTTTTTCTTGTTAGTGCCTACACATACTTCTGTTACTGCGCCTTTCTCATTGATGTATGGGATCATGGCCAGCCAGGCTTTACGGGCAACGGGGGCATATTCCCTGGCATCCAGCCAACCGTGTTTCACGCCGGTGATCAGGGCGTAGGCAAACATGGCAGAACCGGAGGTTTCTGCCCAACATTCCGGATCGTCGATCAGCTGGTTCCACATCCCGGCTGGTGTCTGGTAGTTTTTCAGGCTTTTCATCATGGTCTGATAACCCTTAAGGATACGAGGACGGTCTTTATTGTCCTTAGGAAGGTAACGGAGCAGTTCGCTCATCCCTGCTGCCATCCAGCCATTTCCTCTTCCCCAATAAAACGGAACATCCGGTGCATGGTAAAATAGACCATTGGGACGTTGCAATTCATCCAGGTAGAGCACCATCTCCCTGGCGGCCCTGTCGATGTATTTTCTGTCTTTACTTACCTTATATGCCTGGGTCTGTACAATAGTGATCATGTACATGTCGTCTATCCACAGGCGTGTTTGCCAGGAATAACCCTTATCTGCCCATTCCTTTTCTTTTTCATTCGCTTTATCCGGGAGGATCCATTGGGTATCCGCATAAGGCATACCCAATTCCAGGTAGCGCTTTTCCTTCGTTACCTGGTACAGTTGCAGGGGCAAGCTACCAAACATATTCAGGTCCACATGGTTCATGATCGGCAGCAGTGCCTTTTCCGTGGTAAACAGCGGTTCAAATCGATCTTGCAGGCGTTTCACCAATACCTGGTCATTTGTGATCTCCGCAAATTTAAGTGCGCCGTTCCAGTTGAACGTTTCCGGATAGCTGATCCATTTACCGGCATGCAGCATGTGCTTACCCTCCAGAAAGCGATAAGCCAGTTTTTTTCCTACCTCTTCCGGTCTGGATCCATTTGGAAAATCAGTCAGTAACTTGTTTTGGGCAAACAATAGTTCGCATGGTAACAACAACAGGAGCGTAAATAGTTTTTTGTACATAGGTGTTAGTTGATATTTGGCTAATAACACCGCAAATTAACGGCATTGAAACTTTAGATTTTGTTCAACTTTTTGTCGATTTGTGTCATTCAATTGAACTCCGGCGAGTTTCGAACTCAAACTGGTATTTGGTTGTAATACTGAAAAGATGTTGGTATCTTTAAATCTTAGACAAAAGGGATTTTGAACTTAACTAACCCATTTTTAAAGATAATCATGTGTAAGGTTCTTTTTCGGTACAACCAATGGTAGCAAAAGACTATAGTGATTTTTTCCTGATCAAAGAAAGCAGCTGGCGGCCCAAGTACATCCAGCTTTCTGAAGCCATTGTTACGGCAGTGGAAAAAGGAAGATTGAAGCGGGGCGTTACCCTCCCATCCATCAATGAGCTAAGTGCCAAACTTGAAGTTTCCAGGGATACCGCTGAAAAAAGCTACAAGCATTTAAAGGACATCGGTTTTATTGAGTCTGTTCCGGGTAAGGGCTATTATGTGAAGGACCGGGGTTATGTACGTAAACTCAGCGTATTGTTGTTACTGAACAAGCTCAGTGCACATAAAAAGACGGTCTATGACGAGTTTGTAAGCGTACTGGGCAACGACATTCCGATAGATTTGTTTATATACAGCAATGATATCCTGCTTTTTGAAAGATTTCTAAGTAATGCCCATAGTGACTATTCCCACTATGTCATAGCCCCGCATTTTGAGGCTGGGGAGGAACGGGCTGCTGCCATGATCAATGACCTTCCCAGCGACAAGCTCATTCTAATGGACCGGCAAATGAAAGGAATACGAGGTAACGTATCCATGGTCAGACAGGATTTTGAAAACAACATCTACGAGGCGCTTAAAGAAGCGCTGCCCGACTTAAGGAAATACCAGATGCTAAAGATCATAACTCCAGATGGACGTTATTTCCCGAAAGAAATCCTGGCGGGTTTCCGCAGATTCTGTCAGTACCATCAGTATCCGAATATGGAGGTTCAAGACATTCAGACTGCACAGATCAATCCGGGTGATGTTTTTATTGACCTTGTCGAGGAAGATTTAGTGACACTCCTCGGCCGTGTTATTGAGCATGGTTACCAGATAGGTAAAGATGTAGGCGTGATCTCCTATAATGAAACCGCACTAAAACGTGTTACCTTGGGAGGGATCAGCACTATTTCTACTGATTTCGTATTTATGGGACGGGTTGCCGCAGAGATGGTCATCAACAGAGCCAGCGGGCATGTAGAGATACCTTTTGTATACACCAAACGGGCTTCTCTCTAGCAGCTTCATTCAAAAAAAAGCCAATGGGATTAAATCCCATTGGCTTTTTCATCGAATTTTTAGTCTGAGTAATGAACTTTATATCTGCTTAGTACATGTAGGCGCTTACTTCTCCCAGGACCATATACTGGCTGTTGCCAGCCGGACCCTGCAGACCAGTTAGTTTAAAATACCTGCCCGTAGCAGCAGCGGGCAATTGGTAGAATTGCTCACTGAGTATGGTATTGTTGCTACTGAATTCACCTGCATTGGTCCAGGTTACATTATCCATGCTGACCTCGAATCTAATACGGATAGGGGCACGGTTATCACCTCCAGGACCATCATACAATGAATTTAAGGTGCTGAATCGCTTAATGGTCCTGACTGCACCCATATCCACAGTGATCCAATGTGGATATGCAGAACCATTGGTGTGCCAGCGTGTATACTGATTACCATCTATCATATTCTTTGCGGCTTCATTGCCTGAAGAATACTGATCGGAGAATGCGGTTAAAGTCCATTCTTTTTTGTCCAGCAAGACTTCCGATTTGATCAGGTAACTGGTATAGAATGTATCGATAGCCGCTGTATCCGGGAGGTAAAGTGTCCGGTATTTTAATGAGGTACCCTGACGGTAATCTGCAATGTCCGTCACCAGCTGAGCGGCATTGAAGCGGACGGTTTTCAGCATACCTGCAGTACTTGTGTATTCTACTTCTGTTTTATAGGCCCCGGTTACGGTGTCTGCTACGTTCCAGTTGATCGACAGGATGTTCGAATTTTTGAGGTAAGCAGTATTTATCGGCCTTTCCAATATCCTGCTCTGGTATTTTTCACCGTATACATTTCCCCCAACTTCTACTGCTACAGATTGACGTCCTTTTGCATCATAGTTTTTGATGCTGAATATGTAGTAATTTTCCTGCAGGTTATTGAAGGTATAGCTTGCCAGATCCTGACCAGCGGGAATATTTACCTCTACGGAATCCTGGTTGCTGTTCCAGAATATCTTTGTTTTCACAATCTTGGGATCAGTGCCTCTCAGCCAGACCAGCTTTGCTCGTTTATTACCACCGTGGAGGACCGCAGATTTTGCTTTTCCCGGATAGGTAATACCTCCTTCTACAATGAATTGCTTATAGGTACTGTCCATTTTTTTGCAGGCGGTAAATAGGCTAAACCCGGTTATCGCTATCAATATATAATATAGTCTTGTTTTCATCTGTTGTAATTTTAATTGAACAGCTATTTAAAATTTACCAAAGAAACTGAGCTCAGTAATGTGGCAGCCACCGCCACCACCCCAGGTTTCCAGGGTTTTGAACCGATAATAGCGATAAGCCTGAGGTGTTTCCTGAAATTCAAAATCCTCCCCCTTGGTATAGGCATAATCGTAATCTTCCGCACTATTCTGACCGGTCGGTAGTTTCGAAGGCTTAAAGGACTGGAACTTGCCCAGCAGTGTCCAGTTGTTAAAGCTGCCGTCCGTAGCCGGTGCGTTAGAACCATAGAGTTCAAATACCTTAACATTCGCTCCACCATAAGTGTAGTTGGGCGACCGCTGGTGCATTTTCATACGGCTCAATACTACCTCTTTTTTCAAGTCGATGCTGAACCATTGAACCAACGCTGTACTTTGTGAGGCGAAAATCCAGATGTCTACCAGTCCATCCCACATCCTTTCCATTGGATAGGCTGATTCCACTGGCAAATAGGAATCCGTAGGCAGGCGCAATGAAGCGAATGGTTTAGGTACTTCCTGTTCAAATAAAGGCGTTATTTTTTTTGTGAGCACGGCAGACTTATTGCCCCATCTGTCCCGCAGGTAGACCGAAAATGAACGCTCCAAAGAGGGTAGTCCCCTTACAGAATAAGCGCCTTCCCTGGCTTTGGTATAGAAAGTCTGGAGGGGCGCATTGAGTCCCTTGCCAGCGGTATCTGATTCCAGGACAATAGCCAGATTTGCTTCCGTTTCATTTTTGAACCTGACTTTCACCCCACCGAAACCTGCTTCTATGCTCAGCGCCTCAAAGGAACTGATGACGGGAGGAGTAAGTGGCCTGATTTTTATACTTACCGGCTCGGAAGCTTTTTCATTCTTGCCCACGCTGTATACTTTCACATCATATTCGTTTGTGTCGCCGAAGCCTTCCAACCGGATGGTGTCAGTATAGTAGGAGGCTTTGCCTTCCTTAAAAACACCGGGCTGGATTTCATATACGGCTTTTACATAAGCCAGATTTTCGTCCGAAGGTATCTTATAGGTCAGCATGGCTCCCCCCGGGGTTCCGGTTGACCGGATATTGCTCACTTGCTGAGGGGCTGCAGCATTGGCATCCATGTGATCCAGCCGTTCTTCCTCTTTGCAAGCCTGTCCCAGCAACAGTAGCAGTACAGGCATGATGTAGCGAAATTTTTTCATCTGTTTATATTTTTGTTTTTGAATTGCTGACTACCAGCCTAAATTTTGAACTAAATTTTTGTTGACCAACAGATCTCTGTCGCGTATTGGCCAGAAGTAATCTTTGATTCCGAACCTCTGGTCATTGATCACTTTTGGACGATAATAGAACACAGGATCACTTTGAGAAAGGTCCCATCCGGAGATCGGCTTCCTGTTGTATTCCTGTGGAGCGGTTTTCCAGCGCCTCAGGTCCCAGAAACGTTGTCCTTCAAACGCCAGTTCGATCAGTTGCTCTTGTTGAATGATTTCCCTCATCCCGTCCTTGCTGGTATATTTTGCAGGGTTCGTAGAGAAATTTGTCCAGGAAAGCTGTACTGTAGGGAGTCCGGCACGTTCACGCACTTGGTTGATGTAATCATATACTTCGTCTGTCGGACCTGCAGATTCGTTCAGTGCCTCTGCATACAGCAGAAACAGGTGTGCCAGACGCATTACCGGCCAGGCATACTCGTTGATGCTGTAGTCATTCACACCGGTTCCCTGTACATTTTGATAGTGTACATATTTCTTAACGTAGTATCCGGTCACCGAACTTCCATCTGTACTGTTGCTCGCATTCGGTTGTCCTTTCCTGCCCGATACATAGAACAGCTCCAGCGGTTTGGAATCATCATACTTGCCCTGGCCGTACCAGATTCCTCCGTCAAAACCCAGACTGGCATAGAACCTCGGTTCCCGGTCAAAATTTATTGCAGCACTCACATAATCTCTCCTGATCTGCAACTGCTCTGCTGCTGTGGCAGTTCTGATTGCAGAACCTGTATTGAGCCGTGTTTTATCCTCAGTCAGTGGAACTCCGTTTTTGGTATAGAACATTTCCGCAATTTTCAATGTCGGAGACAGCTCTCCAATCACCCTTGGGTTGCCCATGTTTTGAAAATCTACTTTTGCAGCAGAAATCCTTTGCATCAGGTTGGTGGTGCTTTGCGTATTTCCCCAAATGATCTCACTGTTCCATTTGTCGGTAAAAGCCATCCTCAGGTCCATTTGGGTTTTCATGAATGGTGTGAGGGTCACCACCGAAACGGAAGGGTTAAATTTATAAAGTGTATTGCCAGCAGTTTTACAGACCTCTATGGCTGCTTTACATGCAACTGCGGCAGAGTCCCATTTCACAGTGGATCTGGTCTGATTGAAAAGCTGCTGACCATCTCTGTTTTTTAAAGAGGCCATCTCCAGGTTTCCGTTGAAGAGCGGACTGGCTGCACTGACCAGTACCTTTGCTTTTAAGGAATAAGCTATGGGTTTGGTAATGTGCCCCAGGTTCCTGGCCGGGTTTGCGATTACGGAAGGCAAATTGTCTTTGGCTTCATTCAACAATTGGTTGATGTAGTCAAAACACTCGTCTACCGTATTTCTGGAAACACGTACGGTGCCGATGTCTGAATCGATAGAAAGGTTACTTTTGATCAGTGGAATCGGACCGTACATCCTCAATAGATAGAAGTGATAATAGGCTTTCAGGAACTTCACTTCCGCCACCCATTCAATTCTCTCCTGGGCTGTCAGGTCCGGTACTTTTTCGATATTTTCCAGGAAGATGTTGCAATCACGTAAACCCCTGAAGAGGTTATCCCATAAAAATACACCTACCGGATTGTCAGTACCCTGCAGGCCACGGGCGATGTTGAACATCCTGTGGTCAAATTCCGGCAGTACAGGGCTTTCATAACCCCACATTTCATCACCCGCCAGGATACCGGCATTGGTAGAGGGGTCAGCATCTTTCGGCATGTAAGAATAGCAGGTATATAAGTATTTCTCTGCTTCCGACCTCATAGTAAAAGCATTCTCTATCGTCGGTATATTGTCCGGCACTACATCAAGGTAATTTTTGCAGGCGCCCAGTATAGACAGGAGTACCAGTGCCGCAGCCCCTAGTATCCATTTTCCTTTTTTAATATTTTGCATAACTATCATCTATAATCTTTAGAAAGTAAGGTTTAAGCCAACATTGAAAACCTTCTGTACAGGGTATCCCAATCCATTGCCAGCCATTTCAGCATCCCACATTTTAAATTTGCTCAGCATGAAGAGGTTGCTCCCGTTCAGGTACACACGAAAAGCACTTGCACTGATGCGTTTGAGTATACTTTGCGGAAGGCTGTAGCCAAATTCTACCTGCTTCAGCCTCAGGAATGAAGCATTACGCATAAACCAGGTGCTGGTCTGACTGTTATTTTCATTGATGGTGGGACTCAATCTTGGCCAGATGGCATAGACATTTTGATTTTCTTCAGACCAATGGCTATCAGCATAAGCTTTCAGCAGTTGGGTCTGGTTATTGAAGGGAGAGGTAGCAGAAGGGTCTATCCAGAACGATTGGTTTGCTGAGCCCTGGGCGAAAGCAGAGAAGTCGAATTTTTTATAGCTCAGGGAGAAACCAAAACCATAGATTACCTCAGGGGTTACCGGATTGCCGATTGGCACACGGTCTGCCTCATTGATCCGTCCATCGCCGTTCACATCGGTATATTTGATGTCTCCACCACCATATTGTCCAAATTGCCTTGGTGAATTGGCTGCCTCTTCATCATCTACAAACAGGCGTTCTGCGATATAGCCGAAGTTCTGGGCAAGTGAACTACCTACTCTTGAGCGGTAGGCTTCGGGATATTCGGGTTCTTCAAAGACCTGGTATTTACTCTTGGCGTAAGTTAGATTACCCCTGAATGAGGCCCATAAATCTTTACTCCATGCCTGTTGAAAATCGGCAGAAATGTCCACGCCATTGCCCGATGCTTTACCGATATTGGCTTTAGGAATATTGCCTGCAGGTAGACCCATCGTGCTGGGAATGGACTCCCTGTTCATCAGGATGTCACTTCTTTTTTCGGTGTAGTATTCAGCAATGATGTTGGATTTACCAAAAAGACTGAATTCTATTGCCATATTTTGTTTGATAGACCGCTCCCAGCTGATTTCCGGATTGGCGTACCGGTTCACAATAATTCCGTTCAGGTATACATTCTGATCGCGCCCAAACGTCGCGCCCCTGGAACCCTCACTCATGTTCACATTGGAGAGGTAGAAAAAGCGGTCATTTGCATCACCAATCCTGTCATTACCCACAAGACCGTAGGTATAGCGCAATTTGGCATTACTGATCACACCTTTCAGGGGTTCAAAGAATTTTTCATTGGATAAGCTCCATGCTACACCCGCCGATGGAAAAAAGCCGAACCTGTTCTTGTCCGCAAATCTTTCTGTACCATTGTAGCCGAAGTTGAACTCGGCAAAGTAACGCCGGTCATAAGAATACGTAGCACGTCCCGATACACCCAGGTTCCTGCCCGGAAGGGAGGCTTGCAGACTGCCGGCATTTGCCGTAAGAGATTCCCGCTGGATCATTACCAGCAAGCCACTTACTGAGTGTTTTTCCGAAAAAACCCGGTTGTAGTTGACCATCGATTCCAGGTAGAATGTAGAGTTCAGATTTTTTGGGTTTTCAGTGAATCCGAGGTACTCCGTGCCATTTTCATTGATTTTGGAAATGCGGTATTGATCGCTGAGTTGGTCATAGCTTGCCAGACGGTAGTAAAATGGATTGTAATTTCTGCTGAAACCAAAGCTGGAGATCCTGGTCAGGTTGAGCATTGCCCTAATGGAGAGGCCTTTGGTCAGCGATTCTAAATTTTGCTTCACTTCAAATTGTGCGAGCATCTGCGACCTCGACTCATCTTTATACCCTTTTACCATATCAGCATAGGGGTTGATATAGCCTGCCGAATTGTTTCCATAATTGCCAAACATGATGTGTTTTACAAACTGGTGGTCAGCATCAGTGGGATAGTATGCGGGAAACATGACAGGATTGGAATGGACGACTTTATTGTACATTTCGGCTCCACCGTCCAGTGGCCCTGTATAGTCGTCGAAATTTCCACTCAATTTGATGTTGAGTTCTGTAGATTTTGTCAAATTGATGCCCACATTGGTGAGCAGGGAATAGCTTTTCAGGTTGATGTTGCTGTTGAAGTTGTTACGTTCATCTACATTGAGCACCCCATTGTCCCTGGTATAAGCTCCTGCAACATAATAAGTGGCAATGCTCCCACCGCCCCTCACATTCAGGTTATAGCGCTGGTTGATGGCATTGTCCTTAAACAGCATTTTTCTCCAGTCATTGGCGGGATAGACTAAGGGATTGAGTCCGGCAGCAGTGTTCACTATTTTTTCCTCCAGATAGGGAAGGTCCATGAGTGGATTTCGTGTGGCAACAGCTTCGTTAGCCAGTTTCATGTAAGTGACAGGGTCTGCAAGCTCAATGTTGTCCGTAGGCATTGAAGCTGAAGTTTCAGCACGGAAGGAAATATTGGCTTTACCAACCACCCCTTTTTTAGTGGTCACCAGGATCACGCCATTTGCACCGCGTGCTCCGTATAAGGCAGTGGCCGTTGCATCTTTCATGATAGAGAATGTTTCAATATCGTCCGTCTGTAGCCTGGCCAGATCCACAGTGCTCAGTTCTACTCCATCAATTAAGATGAGCGGACTGGTGTTTGCACCGAAGGTAGTGATGCCCCTGACAAAGAAATCGGCATTGTCTCTGCCAGGCTCGCCGCTCCGCTGGTAAGCAATTACGCCGGCTACCCGTCCTGCCAGTGAGGCAGTCAGGTTGCTCGAAGGGATTTTCAGGTCTCCCGGTCGCACCGTGGTGATGGAGCCGATCACACTTTCTTTCTTTTGGGTACCGAAAGCCACAACGGCAACTTCTTCCAGTGCATTCTTCTCGTCAGGGAGCAATTTGACATCCAGTGTCTTTTTGTCGCCGACTGTAATTTTTTGGATGGTATAGCCCACGTAGGAAAAGACCAGCACATCGCTTTCGCTATTGATCTGAATGTTGAATTTTCCTTCGGTATTGGTCATTACTCCACGCTCTGGTACGGAACCCTGTACCTTAATCGTTACGCCGGGGATCGCGACCCCTGTCTCGTCATATACGGTTCCGGTGAGGATCCGCTGATACATTGATGCGCCAATATATAGTGTACTGGCTACTTTTTTGTTGTTGAATACTCCTGTATGCTTGGCATTCGCGGCAGATACCCGGAAAGTATGGCCAATGACCGAGCACACAAGGAGAATAAGTATTTTTTTCATACTTTTACACCTGTTTAAATGTGAATTGCTTGCAGCTCCGGCAATGGATGTCACCTGTTAGGCCGGTCTGCGTTTAAAATCATGTACATTTGAATAAGGTCTTTTTGCTCCTTTACTGGAATAAGGGGGCTTAAAGACTTCTTTGAATAATCGTTAAATCATATCAATCCTTTCTCTTAAATTTTAAAATGCTATACTGTGTTCTGATGCAAGAAAATTGTTTTAGCAGTAATGTCTGTTAGTCGGTTCCTGTTGTAGTATTTGGTTATTCACTTGGTTTAGAAGGTTAGGGGCTTGGTGTTGGTGTATTGTTTAGTTGAGCAATTATATTACTAATGCGGGGCGGTGGCAACCTGCGCTGTCCTGACCTGCAAGAGTTCTAAATCATACCAACCTTCTTAAACAAAAATAGCAGGTATTCGCCACCGGCTGTTGTAGAATTTGACAATTGGTTTGTACCTTATGGCGAAATTTTTTCATAATGGTCAACTATTACAAATATTTGCCGGTCAGTAAAAGGGATGAGGATTGGGGCCTTTGTGTATTGAATGCCGGATGCACACACATTGCACCCGCCAGCAATTATCCCACCAGTCCGCATCCTACGCACCATCATTTCAGGTGGCAGAATGGCCGTGTGCTCAATGAATACCAGCTGATCTATGTCACCGAGGGTAGTGGAATCTTTGAGTCTGAGCAGGTCATCCGTCAGGTAGAAGCGGGTACTGTTATCTTATTGTTTCCCGGAGTCAGGCACCGCTACAGGCCATCCGTACAGCATGGCTGGGACGAATATTGGATCGGTTTCAAGGGGAAAGTGATCGATGACCTGGTCAGTGCACAATTTTTCGACCCAGGGAACCCCTGTATCCAAATTGGCATCAATGAGCAGGTATTCGGTTTATTTAATTCGGTCATTGAACATACAAAAAGGGAAAAGGCTGGTTATCAGTCATTAATTTCAGGTGCCACCTTGCATTTGCTGGGAAGCATTCATGCGGCAGTTACCGGCCGGTCAATAATGAATGAGGACAAAGAAAATATTATCAATAAGGCCAGGGTGCTCTTCCGGTCTAATCTGACTACTGAATTCTCTGCAGAGCAGGCTGCGGAAAAGCTCCACATCAGTTATTCCTATTTTAGGAAATTGTTCAAATCTTACACCGGCATTTCACCCGGTCAATTTTATATTCAGCTAAAAATTGAGAAAGCCAAGGAGCTGCTTTCCGACCACAGCATTCCGGTCAAAGAAATTGCCTATGAACTCCGGTTCGAGTCCCATTTCTATTTTTCAAAACTCTTTAAAGCAAAAACGGGATTGACGCCAACCGCATACCGATTGCGGGATATTGGTAAAGCGGAGCTGGAATAGCAAGTCATAAAGTACAACCTTTATGTCAAATTCTAATAACCCTGGAAATCTACATCCGCTATTTTTGGTTTATGGAGAGATTGTATTCAACACTTGCTTTTTGTTTCTTAGTCCTGGTCGGCTACAGCCAGGAGGTTAAAAACTTTACCAGTTCCGGCCAGCAAATTACCAAATTTGATCAGCTGGGAAATGCAGTAGATGCCCACGATGGTGAAATTGCTTATTTCGGAGGTACTTATTACCTCTATGGTACCAGTTATGACTGCGGTTTTGAATGGAACAATAAAACTGCACCCTTTTGCGGCTTTAAAGTGTACAGCTCTAAAGATATGGAACAATGGAAGGATGAGGGATTTTTGTTCAATGCTGCAAATCCACTCTGGCAGTCGCGCTGTGATGGCAAAACGTATGGTTGCTTTCGGCCGCATGTGGTTTACAACAAAAAGAACCGGAATTATGTCCTCTGGATCAATGTGTACGACAATGTATCCGGTTACCGTGTTTTTACCTCCAAAAAACCTACAGGTCCTTTTGTGGAGGTAAACCAGCCCCGCATTGAGGTCAACAAAAACATGCCGGCTGCCGGGCTGAACAACGGGGATCACGACCTGTTTGTCGACGATGACGGTACCGCCTATATTGCCATTACCGACTGGAGGGCAAAAGGAGCCATCGTCATTGAACAACTCAGCGACGATTACCTCAACGGTACAGGAATGCTTTCCACTGCGGTAACCACCGGAAATACCGAAGCACCAGGGCTTTTCAAACGTAAAGGAACCTATTACCTGACTTACTCAGATCCGAACTGTGGCTACTGCGCCGGAACAGGCACTTCTTATAAGACTGCAAAATCGCCACTTGGACCTTGGTCTGAGGGTATTAGGATCAGTGATAATTCCTGTGGCGGACAACCTTCTTTTGTATCGACCATTAAACTCAATTCAGAGACAATTTATTTATATGGCAGCGACCTATGGAACAATGCCGCGAAAAATGAAGCTCTGGCCAATTTCTATTGGGCACCGCTTAGTTTTAATGAAGATGGTTCCATTAAGCCAATGGAGTGCATCCAGTCTTTTCGGATGAGGCAAAAACCGGGTGAAGCGGTGAAGGCATCCAAAGAAGGGGATTACAAAGCCTTCTGCGACATTGGTGGAAAAATCCAGAGAGCGCAGACTTTTACAGCTGGTTCCAGCGGATTATTGAACCGGTTCTACATCACTACCCTGAAAAGTGGTTATCCGACAGAAGACCTGACATTGGAATTCTATGAAGCAGAGCAGGGAAAGATCAAACCCGGGAAAGCATTGGTCTCCCTGGTCATCCCGAGGACGGAGATCGGTTGGTCAGCTAAAAAGTTCAGCCTCAATCCCGGCATTCAACTGAGTTCCGGAAAACAATATGTTTTTTTGTTGAAATCAGCTACAGAAAAGGGCTGCTTCGGATTTGCCTACCAGGATGGACTGGCGGACTCCACGGAATCAGCCCTATATAGCAATGATTTTGGGAAGAGCTTCCTTCCTGAACCAGGGAGGAAGCTCAAGTATAGCCTGAGCATCAAATGATGCTCAAAGCTTATTTTAAGAGGTCACTCACGGAACTGACCAGTTTGTCTTTCTCGCTTGGACGTGGTGCGGCCGTATTCACAATATTTCCTTCCTTATCGATCAGCATGAATGTCGGAAAGCCTTTCACAGACAAACGACGCTCGATCAATGACTGTTGCAGGTCTGGCAGGCGGTAATGAACCGTATTTTCGCTCGTCAGGTTCATTTCCTTGATAATATTCTTCCAGGATTCTTCCGGAGAGTTGTTTGCCAGGTACATGAAAACTACATCTTTGCCCTTCAATGCATCCTTCGCTGCGTTGGCAAATTTCATTTCTTCACGGCAGGGCTGGCACCAGGTGCCCCAGACATCAAGGTAGATCACTTTGCCTTTATAAGGCGCGATCAGGGATTTGAAAATAGAATCCGCATCTTTCGATTCCTTTAAGTGCGAAGTATTTTTCAAACTTGCCGCATAGGCAAAATCCATTTTAGGTAACTTAATCAGGTGTTTTTGATAAGCGACTACACTGGCTTCCAGTGCAGGTGAGTTGATTTTGGTCGTATACTTTTGAAATTCCTGGGCGTCCATCGGTTTTCTGGTCCGCTCCAAATATTGGTAAAGCAATTTGCTGATCTGGGGTTTCAGGAGGTCAGGATCCGAAACCGTTTTTTCGTAAAATTCGAGTTCCTTGCCCAAAACCCTTTCCCAAAGCAAATCTGTTGCTGCGCTGTTCATCTCATTTTGATGCTTTGATTTCAGCTTACTGGTCAGGCTCCTTTGATCAGCACTGATGGTTTTCGCAAATGCTGCGGCTCCCAGGGAATCTACCAGCGCAAGGCTGTCCGCTTTCCATTCCAAAATTGCCGCTTCCTTTTCTGCTGCAGAGGCCTGGATCTGATTCGACGAGATTAATTTGAGCAATACCTCGCTATGGTTTACCGAGGTTCCGCCGCCCGGGGTCCCTTCCTTTTCGTAATCTATATAATCACGGATGAAAGTAGAAAAATCCCGGATGAGGGTAAAAGGAGCAACGGGGTCCTTAAAGACTGTGTCCGTCACATAAGCCATATACTCCTTTGGAAAACGTTCCCCGTTTTGGCGGTCCAGTCTGAAGCGTTTTTGCATCAGGTCGCGGCCCATGTTGTAGCGGTTAAAATTGTTTACAAAGTATTTGAATTTTGCAGAGAGGTTGGGGTTCTGATCAAAATAGGCTTTTGAAAATGCATCCGCTTTTTGAAGCTTTGCTTTCTGGGCAGTTAGAAATGGAAGTCCGTTTAGTTTTTCCAATTGATCATATTCCTCCTGGTTCCATGGGAAGGCCTTATAGGCTTCATATTGACTCAATTCTGTGTGAAGGCGTGCATTATCGCCCATCATCAGGAATTGTTTGGCATCATAGTAAAGAAAATACCGCTCACCGGGCTCCAGTACATCCATTTTGTTGGTCCTGCGCCAGTCAAGGAATACCTGGGTAGTATTGAACAGCGGGACTTTCACCACAAATCTGCCCAGGGAATCCAGTTCACCATAGACCGTTTCTTCATTATCCGAAAGTGGATTGTGATAAGATATACCGAAAGGTTCCTGATTGGGTGCGTTGCGGAGGTAACCAGTAATATACGCAGTGTCCACACGTTGAAAGTGGGTGTTCTTGAAGGCCGCTTCATCCTTCTTGTTGAAGCCAGGGAGCCGGTTTCCGGCAAGTTCATACTTTACTGTAGGCGCTTTGCCTACTTTGATTGCCAATGTATTCGCCGCACTTTTAGAAAGAGATAATGTGAGTTTTTTCTTGTGGTCAGTCAGAACTACCTGACCTGTGCTGCCATTAAAGCTGAACTTTTCATAATCCCAAAACTGGCCCTTATAAATGGCGAAATCTTCAAAGAAGCCAAATGTCCACTGATTGGCAGTAGGTTCGTACCAATTGCCCAGGACTTGCAAGATAGCAGGGAATTTAGGTTTTTTACTGTAGTTCAGGTCTTTTCCGTCGCCACCTATATTGAGTAAGGGGCCTCGTTTTTTAAAATACACCAACCTGTGGTTGCCGTTTTCCCGAAGCAGGGCTCTGTATTCTTTCTTTAGGTATTCACCAAACCACAGCACTTCCCATTGCTTCCCGTCCAGCAACATCTGCTTGTCGCGCAGACTAAATTCTTTGCTGAGGTTATCCGCTGCAATCCAGTTACCTGCTATTTTCTTTTGCATTTCCGGCGCATCGTAATAAACAATATCCGGATGGCGGCTGTTCAGCTTTGCCGTGATCGGGTTGTCCAGTTTGTCGAATTTAAAATTCGCCAGACTGTCGGCCTTCATTTCTATGTGCAATGAAATTATACCTTTATCCTTATTCGAGAGCCACAGCTCATATTTTCCGGAATTTTCACGCAGACTGTCTACCCGGTACAGGTCCCAGAGGAGCTCCACAAAGTTTTCTCCTACCAGAATTTCATCCCAGTTTCCTTTATTGCCACCGTCAAACAGCCAATAGCCATGTAATTTACGAGGTATTTTTTCTTCAGCAGAAAGATTAGACTGGCCAAAAACCAGGAGGCAGAGCGCAAGAGCAACGAATAATTTCATTTGGTTATAGATTTGTATTTCTAAGATACAAAAAATTACTCATCAATGATAGATTAGCTGCCTTTCGTCGCTATCACACAAATTCCTGCGGTGCCATTTTCAATGGAGCCTAAAGGTGTATAGGAGTAAGTAATTCCATTTTCTGTGGAAGTGTAGGGGATACGGTGCACGAGCACATGGTTCAGGATCGCATTCGGTACCTGAGGTTTATCCTGCCAAAGATTGCGCATGTGGTCATTGACCACTTCCACTTTAAACTCTTCACCCATATAAATGCACATAGGTACAGGAGCTGACATCACTAAGTTACGTAAGTCGCGGCTGGACTGCTGTACTACTAACCTGTTCAACTCGCGCTCACAAACATCTGTGGCCAGCACCAGGATCCCGCTCGGCGTATGGCGGCCATTGTAAATAGGAGAGTAACTGTAGTCCATAAAAACCCATTCCCGTCTTCCATTGCGTTCCAGCATTACCCGCGCCCCTTTTTCCTGGATGGTTTTACCGGTTTTAGCCACCTCTGCCAGATAGCCCGGAAATCGCTGCCCGATCAGTTCAGGGAGGAAGTCCAGAAGCGGGACGCTCAAAATCGTCTGGTCTTTTTCCCATAGTTCAAATACCTGCCTGTTCCCCATCTGTAATTTCAACTCATCGACATCTAAAATAGCCGCCGCCATTGGCGCATGGTCAAAGAGTTGGTAGTAAGGAACCAGGTTTTTGTGATACATAGTGACAGGGGAGTTTGGTTAATCAACTAAAATCTGTACTTTTTAATAAAGGTTCAAATTTGTTTACAAAACAGGTATTAGTACTTTTTTTTAACCAAATAATACGTGCTTCGAAAAGCAAGTTGAGCTGGAAATGACATATCAAACCAAGGCTTCATTTTAACCGATAGCGTCATACCCTGATTCACATTTGATATAATTTGTTTATTATTGAAACGGAGATCGCAAATGAAGAAACAGGAGCAACTTTCGGATCAGGAGCTGATTGCCCTGCTGAAACAGGGTAATCATGATGCTTTGGCTGAAATTTATCAGCGGTATTGGGCTGTACTTTACATCCAGGCCAGGAAAATGTTGCAGGATGAAGAGCTGGCCCGGGATATTGTTCAGGAAGTTTTCATAGGGCTTTGGTCCAGCCTCTCCGTATTAAACATTAGCTCCAGCCTCGCTGCCTATCTCTATGCTTCAGTGCGAAATAAAGTGCTCAACAGCATCCGCGACAATCAGGTTCGCAGTGATTACATCGGCTTATTTGCCCTTTACCTCGACGATCACCGCAATACCACCATTGAGCTGCTGGAAGAAAAGGAATTGCTGCAGGCCATCGAAGAGATCATCCAAAACCTACCCTCAAAAATGCGGGAAGTATTCGAGCTCAGCAGGAAAGACCATTTGTCACACAAGCAAATTGCCGAACAGTTGGGCATCTCCGAGAAGACCGTCAAGAAACAGATCAGCAATGCTTTAGGGATAATGAAGGACAAACTCAACAAAAAAGAAAACCTGATTTTGGCTGTGATCCTATGGAATTTCCGCTAGATAAAAGATCTTTTCTGTTTTTTTTATTTTCATCTACTACCTTGGCGTTCGGGACGTGTCTTACAGATACTAAGCCAGAAAGAAATGGACCAACAATCCGCAAAAGAAATTATCGACAGATACCTTCTTGGTCACTGTACACCAGAGGAGCAAACACTTGTGGAGCGCTTCTACCTCAAACAAATGCAGACCGGAGATTTGCCGGAGAATATACCTGTAAGGGAATTGAAAGCGCTGATGTGGGAAAATGTTGCAGGAAAAACCGCGCCCGACAGACCCCAGCTCCAGTTGTTTGCGCTTAGGAAAATTGCCTTCTGGGCAGCAATTCTGGCATTTACCCTGGGGCTCTGGTTCTATTACGATTCCTCCTTTTTATCAATGTTCCAGTCGGAGAATACCGATCCTTATGCCCTCATCCTAAAAAACGACATCCCGCCTGGTAAAAATACCGCAACGCTCCATCTGGCCAATGGCAAAGACATCCCGCTTAGTGATGCCAAGACAGGCGTGGTCATCTATGACTCAAATGTACAATACAACGATCAAACTCATATTGGTTCTTCTTTGTCCAAATTGGGCAGGGAAGTGCAGATGCTTTCTGTAAACACTCCGCGTGGCGGACAATATCAGGTTGTCCTGCCAGACGGAACTAAGGCCTGGCTCAATTCTGCATCTTCTATTCAATTTCCTTCTGCTTTTGGAAAAACAAAAAGCCGGACGGTAAGCATCCTGGGCGAAATTTACTTCGAAGTGGCCAAAGACCCTAACCATCCTTTTATTGTTAAAAGCAGCAATCAGGATATTGAAGTCCTGGGTACACATTTCAATGTCCACGCACATCCTGAAGAACCACTGGCAACTACTACCTTGCTCGAAGGCAGCGTACTTGTGCAAAATACCAGGCTACGTCCGGGCGAACAAGCCCTAAACAGGCAGGGAAAAATACAAGTTGCCGAGGCCGATACCGCCGCTGTCATGGCTTGGAGAAATGGGTATTTCTCCTTCCAGGATACCCCGATCCAGGAAGTGATGGAAAGCCTGTCCAGGTGGTACAACATCGAATATGAACTTGGAAAGGAACTCACCAAAGAAGGCTTTACCGGCAAATTTTCAAGGTCCAGAAATATCAGTGAAGTATTGAAAATGCTCACAAAAACAGGAAAAGTTCATTTTACCATAGCAGGAAGGAGGGTCGTCGTTCAGAAATAGCTACTCAGCGATGTACCGAAAAAAAAGCCAGAAGTGCTGCAAACACTACTGGCTCAAAATCGTCGGCATCAATCATAAAATTTTTCAGGGAATACAATTAAACCAACTAAACAAATGTACATTTTTTACACCAAAAAACTGTGGGGCATGCCATGTGCCCTATCTAAACTATTGCTGATTATGCGGCTAACCACCTTAGTACTCATCACCACCATGCTGCAAGTCAGCGCTGCTTCTTTCGGACAGAAAATTAGTCTGTCGGAAAAAAACGCAGCTCTGGTCAAGGTATTCGATCAGATCCGAAAACAGAGTAATGTCGACTTCGTCGTTACTACCGGCATGCTCAGCAATGCTAAGCCTGTTACACTGAGCGTAAAGAATATGGAACTTCCACAGGTACTGGAAAAGATATTCGAAGGCCAGCCATTGGAGTACACCGTTGAAAATAAATTCGTAGTAGTCTCTCATAAAAAAACTTCATTTCTGGACAAAGCCCTCAACGGCATCAGTAGTCTTTTTCAGGATGGTGATATACGCGGACATGTCGTCGGGGAAAATGGAACTCCATTGTCCGGCGCCACCATCAGCCTAAAAGGAACCGGGAGGAGCGTGTTGACCGATGCCAACGGAGATTTCTTCATCAGCAATGCAGGAGAGAAACCTGTCCTGGTGGTTACTTACCTGGGCTACAAATTGCAGGAAGTTGCCATCGGCAAAACCCGCGAGGATATTTTGATCAATATGGAAACCGATGTATCCAAACTGGATGAAATTTCTGTGGAAGGGTACCGCAAAGGTTCGCAGCGTCTGGCTACCAGCAACATCTCCAGGGTTACCGGAGAGGAATTGGTAAAGCAGCCGGTAGACAATCCTTTATTGGCCCTGCAGGGCCGTATTGCCGGCATGATCGTGAGTCAGAGCACAGGTGTACCCGGAGCAAGGGTCAACGTACAGGTCAGGGGACGTGCAAATTTCGACAGGAACAACAGCTCTGACCAGCCATTGTTCGTCATTGATGGCGTGCCTATGGCGGCCAACAATGACAAAGTGAATGGCGCAGCAGGACCATTCGGTGTGGTCACCGGCGATGGTCTGAGTGCTTTTGCCGGACTCAATACTGCAGATATTGAAAGTATCGATGTACTGAAAGATGCAGATGCGACAGCGATCTATGGCAGTAGGGGTGCCAATGGCGTCATACTGATCAGCACCAGAAAAGGTAAGGCTGGGAAAATGACCATGAATGCCAATGTTTACACAGGAGCCAGCAAAGCTTCCAGGCTGCCGAAGATGATGAATACGGAGCAATATCTGGAAATGCGCAACGAAGCTTTCGCCAATGATAAGGTCACCAAAACTGCTACCAACGCCTACGACCTGTTGCTCTGGGACCAAAACCGGTATACCGATTTCGCAGACTTACTCGTAGGCAACACCGCACATACCACGGATGCCCAGGTCAGTTTCTCCGGAGGAAGCAAGCAGACCACCTATCGCCTCAGCGGCGGCTACCATAAAGAAGGAACAGTGTGGCCGGGCGACCTGTTCAGTGACCGCTTTTCTGCCAATTTTAGTTCCAGGAGTATTTCTCAGGATGAGCGTTTTACTCTGGAGTTCTCTGGACTCTACTCGATCAGCAACAGCAACCTTGTAGCTGGCGATCTGGCCGCCGCGATCCTATTGCCCCCAAACTACAAATTGTACAATGAAAACGGCAGCCTGGCCTGGAGCGAAGGTGGATATAGTACTTCCAATGCAAAGGACAACCCCCTGGCTACGATGAATCAGCAGTACTTCTCCAAAATGACCAATCTGAATGCCAACGCCAACCTGAATTATAAGCTCACGCCGGAACTCAGTATCCGTAGTAGCCTGGGTTATAATGCTACACTGAATACCGACAGACGGGTTACCCCTATATCTGCGCAAAATCCCTTCAAGGCCAACCTTGCAGGTCTGTCCAGTTTTGGCAATACCAGTTACCAAAACTGGATTGTCGAACCTCAGTTAGAATACAACAAGAACATCAGCAAAGGGAAACTCAATGTGTTGATGGGGGCTACTTACAACAAGCGTGAAAACACCACGCTGCTCACCACTGGTAATGGTTATGCGAGCGATGATCTTCTGGGCTCATTGAGTGGTGCCATTACCCTCTCAGCGGGCAATACCCTGAAGCAATACAGCTATCAGGCTTTCTTTGGAAGGATCAATTACAACTGGGAAGACAAATACGTGCTCAACCTAACCGGCAGACGCGATGGCTCCAGCCGTTTTGGTCCGGAGGCCCGTTTCTCTAACTTCGGTGCCGCAGGCGCGGCCTGGTTATTCAGTAATGAGGATTTCATGAAAGCGCAGCGCATTCTAAGTTACGGTAAGTTAAGGGCTAGCTTCGGAGTGACTGGTAACGACCAGATTGCCGATTACGCCTACCTGGACACCTGGATCGCTGGCAGTACTTATGGTGATTCGGCCACATTGGCGCCCAACAAACTTTATAGCCCGCTGCTCCGCTGGGAACGCAACAATAAGTTAGAGATAGGACTCGAACTGGGTTTCCTGAAGGACCGCTTTTTATTTACTGCTTCCGCATACCGCAATATTTCTTCAGATCCTTTGGTGAGCTACCTATTGCCGGGTACCACAGGCTTCAGCAGTATTGTCAATAACCTGAACGGTGTGGAGGTAGAAAACAAGGGTTTAGAATTGACCCTGAGTAGCAAAAACATCAAAGGCAATAGCCCTGCTGCCCTGAGCTGGAGTACAGATTTCAATATCACCATTCCAAAAAACAAGTTGAAAGCTTTCCCTGACCTGGCCAATTCCAGTTATGCCACCTCTTATACCATAGGTCAGCCCCTCAACCAGGCTTTTGCAGCTACTTTTTTAGGGGTAAATCCTACTTCAGGATTGTATGAAGCTCAGGATAAGAATGGAGATAACCTATTGGGAGGCGCAGATTTTAGCGGCACTTTCAATACCGACCCTAAATATTATGGCGGCTTGACCAATAATTTCAGCTACCAGCGCTTCAGCCTGAGTTTCTTTGTTCAGTTCACCAAGCAGCTGGGCAAGAGCTGGAAGACCAATAACCTTTACAATCCACCGGGTATGATCTTCAACGTACCTACGGAAGCCTTGTCGCGCTGGCAGGCAGCAGATCAGGTTACAGACGTACAGCGTTACACCACTTCCGCTGGGTCTATTTTAGGTACGTCCGGGATGTATGCCTTTATGTTTTCAAGTGGTCAGTTTACAGATGCCTCTTTTCTGAGGCTCAAGAACGTCAACTTTTCGTATGAACTACCGGTCAAATGGCTCAGCGCGGCGCACATCCGCTCATGCCGCATCTACCTGCAGGGACAGAACCTTTTGCTGATCACCGGGTACAAAGTCGGCGATCCGGAAACTCAGAACTATACCAGAATGGCGCCGCTGCGTACAATCACCGGCGGTCTGCAATTATCACTTTAATCACCAGAGCTCATGAATATCTTATATAAAAAAGTAGCCCAATTGATGATCGTCCTTGCCTGTATTTCCGCAGCGGGATGTAAAAAATTCGTGGAAGTCGATTTGCCTATCGATTCAGTACCTACTGAAGTGGCATTCGATTCGGAAATTAAAATTGCCTCTGCGGTACGTGCCTTGTACCTAAACCTGGTCAGGACTACCAATTTTGGCCTCGGTGGGGCCATGTCTGTTGGCCTGGGTGTCAGTTCAGACGAAATGTTCAGCAACAACCCTACAGCGACTTATAACGAGTTCTCCATAAATGCGGTGAGTCCGCAAAATACGGCACTAAGCTATTATTGGAATGCATTGTACAATACCATCTATTTGAGCAATCTGGCCATCATCAACGTGCCCAAATCAGATGCCATTGGCGACAAAGCAAAAACACAATATGTGGCCGAAGCCCGTTTCGTTCGGGCCATCAGTTATTTCTACCTGGTCAATCTTTTTGGAGATGTGCCATTGGCCTTGACGGATGATTACCGCGTCAATGCCAGGCTACCGCGGGCGGCATCTGCAGCCGTTTATCAGGTCGTCGTAGATGACCTTAAATTTGCCGCAGAAAACCTGGGTGTCGCCTATCCGGGTGCCACTACTGCCTTACCACGGATTCGTGCCAATCGATTCGCTGCCAAAGCATTGTTGTCCAGGGTATACTTGTACCTTGGCGACTGGGCCAATGCCGAAGCACAGGCTACAGAGGTGGTAGAGGCTAAGGATGCAGCAGGAGCCACCTTCTATACGCTGGAAAATAACCTCAACAATGCCTTTCTATTGTCGAGCAAAGAGGTGATCTTACACCTCTTACAAGGTGGTACACTATTGTATACCTGGGAGGCTTATGCTTTTGTTCCTGCCTCAGCAACTACGGTCCCTACCTATCAGTTTACGGAGGCTTTCATATATCAATTTCCAAAAGTTGCCCCCTTAGATCAGCGGAGGACAAGCTGGATTTACACCAGTACAATCACTGCGGCCGGACAAACCAAAACTTATTATTCACCCTACAAGTACAAGCTGCGCGCCGGGACAGGAACGGCCAAAACTGAGGCGCTGGCCTTTATGCGCCTTTCGGAGGTGCTCCTGACCAGGGCAGAGGCCAGGGCCGAACTTAATAAGACAGGCCTGGCCATTGCCGATCTGGATGCCATTAGGAGAAGGGCGGGACTAACCCTGGCTACTCCTGCTGCAACGCCACAAACACAACTGCTGGGGCTCATCGCAAGGGAACGCGCTGTAGAATTGTTCGCAGAAATGGGACATCGCTGGTTCGACCTCAAGCGCCGCGGTCAGGCCGATCTGGTATTGAAAGACAAACCCAACTGGAGGCCTGAGGCCAAGCTGTTGCCCATTCCCGTTTCAGAGTTGAAAACTAACCTATCATTACACCAGAATCCGGGTTATACCGATCGTTAATCCACCAAATATGACAATCATCAAATTTGCAATATTACTGGCTGTTCTGCTGGTGCTTGCCTTTGCGCAAAATAAAACAATCAGCCTAAAAGGCGAGCTGCCCAAGTCCATGGAGGGGCAGCGGGTTACCGTCATGTATGGCGATTTCAAAAAGTTTAAACTGGATAGCACCAGGGTGAAAAACGGGCGTTTGGAGTTCAAGCTGGCAGATGCCGAAGGTCAGACCATTCACCTGAGTACGGGCCATAAAGTCCCTATGGACAATCTCAGTATCTATGTGGCAGATGCAGACCTGACCTTCAGGACCAAAGATTCCTTAAGGAATGCCCTGGTGAAAGGTCATCCGCATACCGAGGATTTTCAGCGCATGCAGCATCCGGTCGACCGTCTGATGAGCCGAAGGTTCAGTTTATCTACTCAACTCAGCGGCTTGTCGCCAGAAGATAAAAACGGCCCGAGAGGTAAAGCACTGAAGGAGCAGATCGATGCACTTTCCAAAAAAGAGCGGGCCACTACGTTTAAAGCCATCGACGATAATCCCAACTCCTATATTGCATTGAAACTGTTAAATAGCCTGGCTGCTGCGGCCATCTCTTATGATGAAATGATGCCACATTACCAGAAGCTGAGTAAGGATTTGAAGGCATCCCCGGAAGGAAAAGCGCTGGGCGAAAAAATCCTTTTGGTGAAGAACCTAAGGTCAGGTTTGGAAGCGAACGACTTCGAGTCCATAACCCCGGAGGGAAAAAAACTGAAGCTTTCCGAAGTCTATCCCAAGTCGAAATATACTTTTATAGATTTCTGGGCCAGCTGGTGCGCACCTTGTCGCGCCGAAAACCCCAACGTTGTGAAAGCTTACGAGAAATATGGCCAAAAGGGCCTGACCATTCTCAGTGTGTCCCTGGATACCAAAGCCGAGCTTTGGAAAGAAGCCATCAAAAAAGATGGCATGCCCTGGTTGCATGTTTCGCAGCTGAAGGGCTTTGACGAACCTGCAGCAGTATTGTACAGGATCAAAATGATTCCGCAAAATGTGCTGGTCGATTCCAACGGCAAGATCGTAGCGACCAACCTGAGGGGTTACGCTTTGGAAGACAAACTAAGCAAGCTATTCTAAATGGGAATAAAAATGGCTACAGGAAGCCGCCTGTAGCCATTATCCAAATTAAATTGCATATTTGAATGATCTCAAGCTCCTCAATATGATATCATTGAAAAATATTGGAATTTTTATAACAGCACTTTTTGCAGCATTACTTCCGCTAAAACTCCTTGGTCAACATCAGGACGACAGCAAGGGACTCAAAGATTATTACAAAAGCTATTTCCCGGTAGGAGTGGCAGTTACACCTCGTCAATTGCAGGATTCAGCGCAAAGGTTGCTCATTCTGAAACACTTCAACAGCCTTACTGCAGAGAACGCGATGAAGATGGAGCCTATCCATCCTGAAGAGCACCGTTATGACTGGTCCGGAGCTGATGCAATCGTGAATTTTGCCGTCGAAAACGGAATGAGGGTGAGGGGACATACTTTATGCTGGCACAATCAGGCACCCAAATGGATGTTTTATGACCAGGCAGGGAAATTGGTAAGTAAAACGTTGCTGCTTGCGCGCCTGAAGGCACATATACATGCAGTTGTCGGTCGTTACAAAGGGAAAATTTATGCATGGGATGTGGTCAATGAAGCTGTTTCAGATGATCCCGAACAGTTGCTCCGCAATTCCCTCTGGTACCAGATCTGCGGCGAAGATTTCATCGCCAAAGCTTTTGAATATGCTCATGAGGCCGATCCAAAGGCCATCCTGTTTTACAATGATTACAATACCGAACATCCCGGAAAGAGAACCAGGATATTCCAGTTGCTGAAGAAGTTGGTCGATTCAGGTGTGCCCGTTCAGGCCATTGGTTTACAAGGGCACTGGTCTGTCAAAGATCCCTCTCAGGAATTACTTAAAACTTCGATTGAGCAATATGCATCGTTAGGACTGAAAGTTCAGGTAACTGAGCTGGATGTATCGATCTATACGGACAATAAAATGCCTGCACCACAACCTGATGGCACAGCTAGTGGATTTACTCCCATGCAGGAAGAGCGACAACTGGAGCAATACGCTAAACTATTCCAGGTTTTCCGTGAACAAAAGTCTTCGCTTACCGGGATCACGTTTTGGAACTTATCTGATCGTCATAGTTGGCTGGATAATTTTCCGGTTCGCGGACGGAAGAACTATCCTTTGTTATTCGATATTAATCTGGAACCTAAGAAAGCGTACTGGAAGGTCATTTCATTCTAAAAAGAATTTAATTGGCCATTGAGCTTTCTTCACATCATTCGTCCAGGTTCTTACTGGCAAGCTCATATTCCTTTGCACTTACCGGCTTCTGCCAGCCCAGCTTGTCGTTGTTTAAGTTCGGGACAATGTCGATGTAGCGTATTTTTTGATCTTTGGATGCCCCATACCAATGCTCCACATTTTTTGGAATTCTCACAATATCTCCTTTTTGAACGAGGATAGGAGACTTCCCCTTTTCCTGGTAATAACCTTTTCCTTCTACAACCACAAGAATCTCCCCCGTGCGGTGACTGTGCCAGTTTGTTCTTGCTTTAGGATCAAAGATCAATGTCCCAACACTGGTATTGTATTCGTCTTTCTCCGTAATATTGGGGTTCATCCTGGCCTTACCTACTATGTGCTCTTCTGGCAGCGCTTCACCATCAACCAGGTAAGAACCAATTCCGGACTGGTGGTGTTTATCCCCAACCTGAACTACGGGCATCACAGTAATATAGACTAAACCGGCAACAAGCAATATGTAAATTAGATAGATCGAACGGTGCATAGGCCTCTAATTTATATAAATGCAGGTTATTGTTGCGGATTTTTTGTGAAAATCTTACACCTTTTAAGAATATGGGTAAGTAAATGACAAAAATCCGATAGAAGATGAGCTGAAATTGAGCTATTCTGGTCTTAATGTTATTTATAAGGTTGTTTTTTGATGAAAAGGTGCTAATTTGTGGTCTTTGGTGGGTGTATCTCCACTAAACGTTCACAGGGCAATAGCAATAAAAATGCAAGTAATTTTTTATACATATGTTTCTGTTAATATTTGGCTAATCGTAGCTCAAAGTAACAGCATGGCGAACTTATATTTTGTTCAATCTTTTGTCGATTTGTTTCAATAGCCATGCAGCGAGGTCTTTCGCCGCTTTGTCATTTTCAAAACCAGCCGGAAGCCTCCCATTCACGTATTCGTTATATAGCCAGGGATCCCCAACGGCCAGCACTGTACCTTTGCCATATTTTGCAGTGGCGATGAGGATGTTGCCATTTTTTATTAATGCGGCCTTTGCCGGACTTTTTACAGTAATGGAAGCAATGTCTTTCATGAAGATCTTGCCCGCAGTAGGCAACAAAGGATTTTCCTTGATGATCACTGCACCCTCCTCCAGGTACTTATCATTGATCACATGGTTTTGAAGATCATCGTTGAAATGCATCCCAAACCGGGCCGCTAGTTCATTAAAGTGCAGCAGTTCTGCATTGGCACTATCATTGGCCATGAGCAGCAGCACACCACCTTTCTTAACCCAATTGTCGATCGCAACAATGTCCGCTTTGCCGATGTAATTTGGATTCGGGTTCTCTTTTTTGGTATCAGGGTCTACAATGATATACACCGAACTGCCTTTTAGATTTTCCGCAGATGGTGCTTTCGTTAACGTATTTAATACAGCACCCTGTTCCGTAAATGCAGCCCCAAATTTGGAAAATCCGGAATCGCTCTTATCCTCCCAGAGGTAGTGAAAAGGTTCATTTGTACCTGTAATCTTGCTTTTTCGCGTCTCCCGGTTGAAATAATTGTCCAGGGTAACTACTTGCGCATTAACAGCGAAAAAGGATGTCATCAGCAGGCAAAATAGCGCCGAAAATCTTTTTAGAAAATGGTATTCCGTCATCACACAAATTATTTGGTATGCACCAAATGTAGGATTATTTCCAGAAAAATTAGATTCCTATCCTGGTCTGAGTCTTCAGACTTAGACCACAGTTAACCACTATATGCCTTCAGACCTGCATCATTACCTAAATAATTTTTCTATTACTTTGTTTAAAATGAGCATATTTGACATAACCAAACCAAACTCAATGCGCTTCTGTCTCTTCATTATCTGTCTCTTCTCATTTCAGCAAACGGTGTCCGCACAAGACCAGGACAAAAAAAGTGAAATCTTCCTCGAACTGGGTGGCAATGGTCTTCTGGGATCCATAAACTATTCAAGAACACTGTTCAATAACCCTGCGCTTGAATTCCGTGCAGGTTTAGGGGCTTACGGATCAGATCCTAAAACTTATCTGACTGTTCCTGTCGGACTAAACTACATCATCAATATCGGCAGCAAGCATGCATTTCTGAATGTTGGCTTCGGAGGAACTTACACCAGGGCCGATGTGACCATGGGGATACTCAAAAAGTATGAAGAAGGTTACAAACCCAGAGCCAGCGCGCCAGTTAACATCATTCCAAATTTCGGTTACAGGTATTACACCACAAAGGATTTTTCATGGAGGATCAATTTCAGCCCGGTCATCAACAGGCATGGGTTTTTGCCACTTTTTGGCATCAGTGGCGGTAAAAGGTTCTAGGAGATCAAAGATCCGGTAACTAGACAATTTATTTCTTATGTTTGCCAGGGGGAAATAACCAGCAGCAGCATCAATGGCAACTTCTAGCACTTCTGTTGATATTCATTTATTTAGCCAGATCAGTCTGGGCGATGTAAATGCCTATACTGAGATTTATAACAGGTATTTTGATTTGCTGTTCTTACATGCCCTGAAGCGTTTGAAAGATCCGGAAGCGGCCAAGGATCTGGTGCAGGATCTTTTCACGGCCTTATGGAACAAACGGGATAACCTGGCAGGAATCACAAATCCAAGTCATTACCTTTACACGGCCACACGACATGGTGTGCTGAATTACATTTCAAGACAAAAGATGCAGTCAGGATATATGAAGGGAATCCCGGATTTAAACCTGAGCAGCATCAATCAGACCGATCACCTCATCCGGCAGAATCAGTTGGCGGCCCTCATCGAAAAAGAGGTCAGCGAACTTCCTCACAAGATGCGCGAAATTTTTCTGCTCAGCAGAAATGAAGGCTTGACACACAAAGAAATTGCCGAGCGACTGGGCTTAGCTGAGCTGACAGTGAAAACCCAGGTGAAAAATGCACTGCGCATACTTAGAGGGAAACTTGGACTTTCTTTGTATCTAATTTAATTTTTATCTACCCCCTGCATCTGTTTGGATTGTCTATGAAGGAAAGTGGCCTAAAATGCCTAACGTATGCGTAACCAGGATTTCCAACCTTTATTGTTAAAATACCTTTCCGGTACCTGTTCTGAACAGGAGCGCCAACTGCTTGAGCAATGGTACCTGGACTGGAACGCGGAAGGCTTGCCGGTAGATGAACAGCTTTTTACCGATGCCAAAGCAGAGGTATTCTCCAGGTTACCGATACATGCGAAGCAGGCCGCCCAGCCAAAAAATAACCCTGCCCTGCAACAGCGGATTTTGGCTGCTGCAGCCGTATTGTTCATCCTGCTCACCGCTGCTGTGTTTTTTGTTTTTCGAAGCAATCCCACTGCCACGGTTGAGATTGCCCAGGGCTCCATAGATCTTCCAGCTGGTAAGAATGGAGCGCAGCTTACACTTCCCGGCGGGAAGCGGGTCACTTTAAGCGGCGCACAACAGGGAGTGGCAATTTTAAGCCACGGTCTGGAATACCTCGACGGTTCTGCGGTAGATGCTACAGCCGATCAATTGTTGGGCTCAACTGAAAAGGGACAAACCTTCACTGCCAGCACCTCGATGGGGCAGAGCTACAAATTTACTTTGCCCGATGGAACCATTGTCTGGCTGAACGCTGCATCTTCCATTTCATTTCCAGGTTCCTTTGATCCAAAAGGATCCAGAATGGTTTCGCTTTCCGGAGAAGGCTATTTCCAGGTCAGTAAAAAAGAGGGACAGCCATTTATCGTCAGTGCCGGGAATCAAAAGGTGGAGGTACTGGGGACACATTTTAACATCAACAGTTATGAAAATGAAGCGACAGTTGAAACCACCTTACTGGAAGGCAGTGTGCGGATCAGTCATGAGGCTGGCTCAAGAAGAGATCAGGTTACGCTGGTTCCTGGACAGCAGGCCAGCAGCACAAAAAATAACGTTACAGTAAGACAGGTAGATGCCCAAAAGGCAATAGATTGGCAAAGGGGAGACTTCGAGTTTGAAACGGAAGCCTTGTCTTCAATTATGAGGAAAATTGCCCGCTGGTACGATGTTAAGGTGCTGTACCAGGAGGGTGTCGATCAAAACCAGACCTTCAGCGGAACCGTAACCAGGCAAAAACGAATATCCGAAGTACTGGATATCATGCAAACTACCGGCCAGCTCAGGTTTAAGATTGAAGGCAGACAAGTTACTGTAATGAAATAAAGAATATCGTTCACCTAAATATCAACTGACCCAAAAACAAACCCAGCACATGAAGAAAATTTTACTAGAGTAAGGGCAAACATCCCGCAGGTAACTCAAAGAAAAAACCGCGCTCCGAGTGCGAATCGAAGCACGGCACATGTTTGAGTTAACCCTTTCCGGAAACCGGAAAAAAATAATTTTACGACTATTCACGTATTAACCCAGACCATCAAAAGTATGAAAATAAATGCTTTTAACCTAGGTATGCCGCGGTTTGGCATCCCATCTAAAATTCTATTGATTATGCGTTTAATCATAGTTTTACTCAGCACTGCCATTTTACAGGTGAGCGCGAGCTCTTACGGACAGAGTGTAACACTAAAGCATAAAAATGCCTCCTTAGCCCGTATATTTACAGAAATCCGGAAACAGACAGGATATGATTTCTTTTACAGCGACCAGATGATTTCTGCAAGCAATAAAATCACCATTGACCTGAAGAATGCCAGTCTCAAACAAGCCTTGGAGCAGATCTTTGCAAACCAGCCGCTGAGCTTTGAACTGGCCGAAAAAACGGTTATTGTTACGCCAAAGCAAACGAGTTTACTGGATAGATTGAGCAATTTGTTCAACAATATACAGGTGTCAGGAAGGGTTTTGAACAAGGATGGACTGCCCCTGCAGGGGGTTACCATTTTTGTCAAAGGCTCCAATCAATCTGTGTACAGCAATGCTACAGGCTATTTTTCATTGAGAAATGTAGATGAACAGTCGGTAGTTGTTTTTAGATCGGTTGGCTTTCTGACCCGGGAGCTAAACGCTCAGGCTGATATGGGCAATGTCATCCTGGAAATCAGTAATTCAAAGTTAGATGAGGTCATGGTAGTTGCTTACGGAACCTCCAGTAAGCGCCTGGCTACGGGCTCAATCAGTTCGGTAAGTGCCGAGGATATTGTAAAGCAACCCATATCCAATCCGATCCTCACCCTCGCAGGCAGAACGCCGGGGTTGTTCATTTCCCAGAGTGCAGGATATGCCGGGGCCACTTATTCTGCTTCCATCAGGGGCCAGACGAGTCTTGGCTTCAATGCCAGTACGCCGCTTTATATCGTAGATGGAATCCCTTTTGGAGATAAGCCTGTTGAACAAACAGCAGGAGGATTCGGAATCCTTGGTTTCAGCCCCCTGAACAACATCAGTCCTGACGAAATTGAAAGCATTAGCGTGCTTAAAGATGCAGATGCTACAGCCATCTACGGATCCAGGGGAGCGAATGGGGTAATCCTAATCACCACCAAAAAAGGCCGGCCAGGAAAAACAAGTGTCAATGTAGATGTGAATACTGGATTTAGTACCGTGACCAATAAACTGGAAATGCTGGGCACCGAACAATACCTGGACATTAGGCGCCAGGCTTTTGCCAATGATAATGTAGTGCCCACAGCGGCCAATGCACCGGATCTACAGACCTGGGACCAGTCGGCATATACCAATTATCCGGAGCTCCTGACCGGCCGCACTGCGCATCAGACCAAAGCGGCCTTCCATGTATCCGGCGGAGATGTCGCCAATCAGTTTTTATTTGGGGGAAATTACCGCAGGGAATCTACGGTACTCAGGGCTTCAACCGCCGATGAGGCCTTCCAGTTCCATAGCAATATGCAGCATAAGAGTTTAGACAATAAATTCACCGCTTCGGTTTCAGTGAGTTATAATATGGACAACAATGCAATACCAAACTACAGCTTGTCCAATCAAAATTACGCCCTGCCACCCAATTACCCGCTATACAATCCGAATGGTACACTTTATTTTGGCCCCGGATTTACCAGCCCGCTGGCAGCCTTCAACTCCACCAGCAGTTTAAAATCTACCAATTTCATCAGCAGTGCAGCTTTCAGATACCATATTCTGCCTGGCCTTACACTGAAGGCGGACCTCGGTTACAACCACAACAATGTGTTTGCTTCTACCATTTCACCTGCCGAAGCTTTCAATCCGCTAACCAATTTCCAGCAGACTTCAAACCTGAGTAATAATTATGTGAAAACGCTCATTGCCGAGCCGCAAATCACCTACATGAAAAGCTGGGGCAGGGGAAAACTCAATGCCCTGATGGGTGGAAGCTGGCAGCAAACCCAGTCTGTACAGCCCTACTTTCTAATCGGTACCTTTGCCAATAAACAGCTGGCCACCAGCTTAAGTGCACTTACCTTACTGGCCAAATCTTCGGGTTACACCGATTATAAATATGACTCCGGATTCGCCCGTGTAGAATACGACTGGGACGGAAAATATCTATTCAGTGGCAATGTCAGAAGAGATGGGTCCTCCAGATTTGGCGACCAGGAGCCTTTCGGAACTTTCGGGAGTGCCGCCCTGGGATGGATCTTTTCGAAGGAGCAATTGATCACTGAGCAGTTTTCGTTTTTAAGTTTCGGTAAATTGAGGGCCAGTTATGGCGCTATAGGAAGTGACAAGTCACTGGTCGATTATGCTTATTTAAGTACGTATTTCGCCGGTCAGGCCTATGGCCCCGTTTCCAGCTTGACGCCCTCCCGGATTTTAAACCCTTATCTAAAATGGGAAGTGACCAAAAAGTTGGATGTGGCCCTGGAGCTGGGATTTTTTAAAGACAGGATATTTATCTCAGGAAACTATTACAGCAACCGTTCCAGCGACCTGCTCGCCAGCAAACCCCTGCCCGCGCAAACAGGCTTTAATCAGGTCAGTGGCAATATTCCCGCTGTCGTTCAAAATAAAGGAGTCGAATTTGAGCTTTCTACCACCAACATCCAGACCGATGCAGTCGTTTGGCGTTCGTCTTTCAATTTTACGATTCCCCGAAACAAACTCCTTTCCTTCCCTGACCTCAAAAACTCAAGCTATGCCAATACCTATGTAGAAGGGAAATCATTGAATTTGCGCACAGTCTACCATTCGACAGGTATTGTGAATGGTATTCCTACAGCACAGGACATCAATGGTGACGGACAGATCACTGGAGGGCTCAATGGCGACCAGATCGTATCAGGCAGTTCAGATCCAAAGTTCTATGGCGGGTTTAGCAATACCCTGAGCTATAAAGGTCTGCAATTGGACATCCTGTTTCAGTTCACCAGCCGGACTGCGCAAAGGGGCGACCTGTCATTTTTCACTTATCCCGGCCGGGCCAGCAACATACCTGTGAGCATGCTAGATATCCCATTGAAATATTCTGCCACTTCTGGTTCCCAGGCCCTGAATTCTTATTTTTATTATGCGGGTTCTGATGCTGCCATTGAAAGCGCCTCCTTCCTGCGCCTTAAAAACGTGGCACTGTCCTATGTTTTTCCGGCTTCCATTACCAGGGCACTCAAACTTTCTGGAATGCAGGTCTACGTACACGGACAAAACCTGCTGACTTTCACGAAATACAAAGGCCTGGATCCTGAGACATTGGGGACTACTATTCCTACACTAAAAATGGTAGTAAGCGGCATCAAGTTCACTTTATAACAGCTTATCATGAGAAAACAAGATTTACTAAAAATATCATTCAGCACAGCAGGCATTCTGCTGCTGCTCTGCTTCTCAGCTTGCAAAAAGCTGATTGAAATCAACCCCTCTACCACACAGTTGCTTACCAGCAGTGTGTTTACAGACTCGGCCACAGTACAGGGTACCATCAGCGGTGTATACAGCACTTTTGCAATTCAGTCTGGTCCATATAGATTGAGCCTGGCTACGCTGCCTGGCTTTAGCGCCGATGAGCTGCAGTACGTAGGTAATAATTTCGACAATTTCACGAACAATGCCATCCTTTCCAATGACGGGAACATCAGCAGTATCTGGTCCAACTCCTATGCTACCATTTATGTGGCCAACTCATTGCTGGAAGGTGTTGCCACCGGAACGGGATTTTCAGACAGATTTAAAAACCAGGCCACGGCAGAAGCACGTTTCATCAGATCCTATTGCTATTTTTACCTGGTTAATTTATTTGGCGATGTGCCCCTGGTAGTTTCTACAGATGCAGTGAAGAATGCCAGCTTACCAAGGAGCCCGGCCGCTGCGGTCTACACCCAGATGCTGGAAGACTTTAAGTTCGCCCAGGCCAATCTCCCTGCCGACTATTCCATTTCCGGCGGAGCCAGAACAAGGGTCAATAAATGGGCGGCAACAGCCATGCTGGCCAGGGTTTACCTCTACCTGGGCGATTGGCCTGCAGCAGAGGCACAATCGACCAGCCTGATTTCAAATGCCAGTCTTTTCGAGCTCAATAAAAACCTGAACAACGTTTTTGCCCCAACCAGTAAAGAAGCCATTTTTCAGTTGTATAATGATCTGACCGGCTATACCTGGTACGCGAATACTGTACTTCCCAATCCGGTTTCCAAAGTTCCTCAATACGTGACCACTACGGCTTTGAACAACAGTTTTGAGGCCGGTGATGCCCGGAAAGAGGCCTGGACCGCCAGTACAGTATATAATGGGCAGACCTATTTTTACCCTTACAAATACAAGAGTTTGGTGGCAGGGGCCAATTCAGAATACTATACGCTGCTGCGGCTGGCAGAGCAATTTTTGATCAGGGCAGAGGCAAGGGTTCAGCAAAATAATTTTGCCGGTGCCAGGGAAGATCTTTTTGCCATCCGTGACCGTGCCACTCTGGGTGCCCTGACCAGCAACGATAAAAACCAACTGTTGCTGGCAGTGGAAAAAGAGCGCAGGATTGAGCTCAATAATGAATGGGGACACCGCTGGCTGGATTTGAAAAGAACCTCCAGGATCAACACAGTGCTGGGCGCACAGAAGCCCGGATGGAAAGCTGATGCAGCATTGTATCCGATACCAGAGGGCCAAAGGACCCTTAACCGCAATTTAACCCAAAACTTAGGCTATAATTAATTTGATGATGAAAAAGACAATTCTATATATGGCAGTAATGCTGTCCTTCTGCAATACGCTGAGCGCACAGCAAAAGTTTACGATTAAAGGCAACCTCACTGCACTTAAATCGCCGATGAAAGTTTTTCTTGCTTATAGCGACCAGGGCAAGCATTTTAGGGATTCAACGGTGACTGACAAGGGTAAGTTCAAGTTTGCAGGAACAATATCGGCCCCCGTTAAAGGCAATCTGTATTTAGCCCCGCTAGATGCCGCAAAGGCGGATGCCCCGAAGCTTGGACAGGTGATGGAATCCCTGGGTTGGGCAAACCTGATGATCGATCCGGGACTGACGGAGATCAGTGGCCCGGGTTTAACGAAGGCCACAATAGCCGGTGGGCCATCACAAAGTGATTTCCTGGCTTTTACCAGTATGCAGGACAAGGTTATGGATTCGGTGGTGAAAATCTGGCGTTCCCAGTTGGGAACTTTGCCGGAAGATTCCGCGGCTTCGTTCAAGCGTTTGCTTTATGCCCGTGGAGTAGTAGGAAGGCAGGTGCTCAAAGATTTCGTCAAGGCCCATTCGGATTCCTATTTTTCATTCGATCTGGTTGCCCAAAACGGAATAGTGATCGATCAGCCTAAAGAATTTTCAGAACTGTTTGAAGCGATCAGCCCGCGCCTTAAGGAGTCTCCCGCCGGAAAGGTATTGGCCGAACGGCTGTTTCTTGCCCAAAAGTTTGCCATTGGTGCTCCTGCAATCAACTTTAGCCAGGTCGACGACAAAGGTAAGCTGGTCTCTTTATCCGACTTTAAAGGGAAATATGTCCTGATTGATTTTTGGGCCAGTTGGTGCGGACCCTGCCGAATGGAATATCCCTTTCTGCATAAAGCCTACGACCGCTTCAAAGCAAAAAACTTCGAGATTGTAGGTGTATCCCTGGACGACAATAAAAGCCTTTGGTTGAATGCGATCAAGGAAAATAAATTCGATTGGACATTGCTGTGCGACTTAAAAGGCAGAAAGAATGAAGTAGCACTTGCCTATGGGGTAGCGGCTATTCCACAAAGTTTCCTGATCGATCCCCAGGGAATTATCATTGCCAAAAACCTGCGTGGAAATGACCTCTTAGCCAAGCTTGATGAAGTGCTTGGTAAGCAGCTTTAAAACATTACTCAGGCTCTTACTAATCATTAGATTTAAGTTTATATAGGCTCAGTCTTCAGACTGAGCCTTTTTATGATTGGGTTTAGTCTTCTATAATTAGGTTAAGTCTTCAGACTTAACCCTCCCAATGGTCTTCAGGTCTACTCGTCGTTAATTCAACGTGAAGGTCTCCCATCCGGCAATGGTCGTCCTATTACACTTCATCACCGATTCTCCATTTTCCGAAGAGATATACTTGCCGTTATTCCCCTTGAATGAAATTTTTCCATTTGCATTGACCACCCAGTCGAATTTTTCCCAATCACTAATGCTCGTTTTGTTGCAAGTGATGCCTGAAACTGCACCATTCTCGGATGATACATATTTGTTCATGCTTCTCAATGCAATTTTTCCCCCGCCTGCATCTACAACTGTAAACGTCTCCCAGGTTGATGCAGTTGCACGATTACACCTCATGGGGACTTCACCATTTTCTCCCGACACAAATTGGTTATTGGGGCCTTTCAATTTAACCGTTTGTCCGATAGGAGGCGTGGTACCAAATGGTTGAACCTGCAAACTACCAAGTTTCAGCCATCCATTGATAAAATCACCGGTAACGGCCAATGCTATGCCTGGTTTGTTCTCCTTGGTTTTGTCGATGATGGCTACGGCCCATGTATAGGTTCCGGCGGCCAGGTCCACTGCCGTTGTGGTAAAATTATAGGTCGTTGGTGCATTCTTAATCCATTCCGAAGGCTCACTATTGTTGTCTATGAACAGCTTCTTGACAACGCCAGTGGCATCCAGGATAGCAAAAGCAACTTTATATTTGTAGTTCCATTGCGGGATATTGTTTGGACAATATCCCCATCCCATATTTTTCCAGCGATGGCTCAGGTTTGCCGTTGAGCCGCTGGTAATGACATTAGGCAAAGACACTTCGTCGGGATACAAGCGGTATCCGCCTTCCGCATTGAAGCGCTGCACCAGCGGAAAGCTGGTTTGAAACCAGGATGCCGTTTCTCCGACCCGGAAATCCATCATGTTGACTGCTGCTTCAGCCGAACGGTCAAATTCTGCCTGCCTCACGTCTTCCGGATGCCCTTCTCTGTATTGACCACTGGAGTCAATCCAATAGCGGTGCGTACCGCTCACAATCCATCCACCTTCCATAATGATCGGCCGCTTATGTTTCCATGCCGCCGCAAAGTTTTTTTCCCAGCTCTGATAATAATCGGTCATGGCGAAAGCATCATGTCTAAGGCTATACCCCTGGTTAATGGCTTTAACGAGCAGCGTGTTGCTATTTGCATTTGCAGCCCCCCAACTTGTGGGATGACCAATCAACCGATGGTAATTCATTACCAATGGGATTTTCGTAAAAGTGCTGTTGTACAATGCCATAAACCAATCCAGGACTTCTTCCTTTACTGTTTCTGTTTGTGCAGCTGTCAAGGCCCCTGGCTCCGCATACACCACATTGTGTGCTTCTCCCCATTTTCCTAAACCGTAGGCATCGATAAAAGAAGTACGCTCCGGATCATTGAAATCACTCGCCAATTCCTGAATGAAGGTGGTATAATGCTGCCTGAAGATCGGGTCCTGAGGGAAAGGCGTTTTTTGTGCAGGAACGGCTGGATTCGACAGCCAGTACGCCGCTCCTGCATTGAACACAAATGCAGGCGTGTTTTCCCCCTGATCACGTCCGTCTACCACAATACGGAAAGCGATTGGCAATCCCCGGGTCCTCGCACCATTGATCAATTTGCCCATCTGCGAATTGAGGTCTCTCCAGGTATAAACGCCTGGACTGGGGTTGAGCGATCTCCAGCTGGTACGGATGTAGCAGGCAGAGGCATAGTCGATGGCTTTAACATTCGTGCCCAGTTCTGGTACGTTAAACTGGGTATCCCAATAGGCCTCGGTAGCATCTCTTTTCCCGTACATCACCCAGCCGTTCAGAGGGTTTCGTAAAATAGCAGTACTGTTGTAAGTTGGACTTACGATCACATTGCCAGCAATATTGGCCACACTGGCAACCGCTTTTTGGTTCCGCCCGGCAGCGGCCTCAGCCTCAGCTGGGATTTCCTCACCCAGTACCTTGGCACAGGAAATTGAATGCAGGCAGAACAATGCCGTCAAGGCAACTCTTCCGAGCTCCTTCAAATTTGATTTTTTCATAGTTCATACATTTGGTTGCAATAAAACTACACACAAATACATGGTCGGAGGGTTCGTTTTTGTCCGGAAATGGTTTGATTTTGTACAAGTTAGCCGTCGGCCTTCCTAAAGCGCATTAAAGATACAATTGGGTAAATCTTCAGACTTAACTACCAATAAAAAAAAGGGGAATGGTTATTCATTCCCCTTTTTTATTGAACTATTGAATCAATAAGCCCGCCGCTAAACTAAGGCTTAATGGCTTTCAGCATCTCCTTAACCGCAGTCTCAATTTGTGTATCAGATCCGTTCAGGTAAGACTCATACGTTACCTGTACCTTGATGTCTGGTTCTACCTGCATATTTTCCGTCGTGCGGTTTTCCTTACCGATGGTTCCGATCATTGGGATGCCGAAAACCATGGTCGGATCTATCTGGCGTTCCCACCATACCGCGGTTCCTGTTCCCGCAACCGGCATTCCAATCAGCTTGCCCAATCCGTTTTGTTTATAAATGTAGGGGAAGATAAAAGCATCACTGTAATTGGCTTCATTCATTACCACGCAGCTTGGCTTGTACCACCTGGTATTGGGTTCTCCACCCTTTAGGCGCTCGCCTTGTGGTGCAAACTCCAGGTATTTTTTTCCCGAAAGGAAGGTGTTCAGGTCATCGTGCAGCCAACCGCCACCGTTGAAACGTGTATCTACGATCAGCGCTTCTTTTTCCAGGTTTTTGCCCAGTACCACATCAAATGTTTCCCTGAAACTGGCATCGTTCATTCCTTCAACGTGTACATACCCGACTTTTCCGCCGCTGAGTTTGTCTACCATCTGCTCCATTTTGGCAATCCACCTTTTGTACATGAGCATATTTTCTTCAGCAAGGCCGATTGGTCTGATGGTTTCTGTCCATTTCGTTTTTGAAGCCGGATCATAAAAGCTCAGCAGTGTATTTTTGCCTTTTTTGTTGTTGAGGTATTTCGCCCAGTCCACATCTGCCGTAATCGTTTCATTGTCTATCGCAGTCAGGATGTGTCCCGCCTTCACTTTACTCTTGCTATTGGCCAGTGGGCCGCCTGCAATGACTTCCGAAACTTTGAGTCCTTCCAGGGTGCTGCTTTCATCGTACAAAAGCCCCAGTTTGGCAGTCTCATCTGCATTCGCAATCATTGGCGTATAGCGTCCCCCGGTATGGGAAGCATTAAGCTCGCCCAACAATTCACTCAGCAGTTCCTGGAAATCAAAGTTGTTATTGATATGTGGGAGGAAGCGCTCATAAGTCGCTTTGTATCCCTGCCAGTCCACCCCATGTAATTTGGGATCGTAGAACTTAGCCTTGGTTTGTCGCCAGGCATGGTTAAAGATATAAGCTCTTTCTGCGGCAGCATCCAGCTCCATATCGCCGCTGATGGCGATAGGGGAGACCTTTCCACTTTCCGATTCCACTTTGACCAACCTTCCACGGTTGCTGAGGAATAGGGATTTGCCATCTTTGCTAAGCTCTATTCCACTCGGGCTACCGGCAAGTTTAGCCAAAACCTTGGTCTCCTTGCTGCGGGTGTCTGTAACCCAAAGGTCATAGCCGTTTTCAAAAGAGGAGAGGTAGAACAGTTTGCTCGCATCTGCATTGAGTACATATCCGCCCAAGGAGCTGCTGGTCAGACTGAGCTTTACTTTTCTGTTCTCCAGGTTACTGAAGTCAGGTGTAAAAGATTTTTTGCTGGTATCTTGTTTCGCCAGTTTTGCAGGCGTTTTTACGGTATCTTTTGCAGTCAGGCGCTCGCGCTGCTCTCTTTCTTTCAGGAGATCGAAATCAGCTTTACTCATATTCGCCCGGTCATACGCTTCCTGATCCAGGAACAGTCCATAGATGTCCATTTCCCGGTTTCCCTGGATAGCCAGCGATTTGCGGCCTTCTTTAGAGCTCATCCAGGTGATCATTTTGCCGTTCAGCGCCCATTGGCCGGCATATTCGCCAAATCCGCTGTTTACAGGGTAGATCGCCTGTCCGGAACCATCCGCTTTGTAGATGGCAAGGTTGCTCCTGGACATATAACCCCGCTGATCTGCAGTCAGCATATATTTACCATCAGGGCTCCATTGGAAGCTCCAGTCCCCATCGCTGTAAGAATGGTTGTGTCCTTTAGGCAGCACCGTACGGCTGCTTTTGGACTTGATGTTATAGATCTTCAGGATATTCCGGTCTTCGATATAGGCAATTTCTTTACCGTCAGGGGAGAGCTGTGGCTGGTAAGCTTCTGCTACACCATGGATCACAGCCTCATCCTGTATCACTGTCGACGCGAAGAAGTAATGTTCATCTTTTTGTATTACTGTGCTTTTGTAAATATCCCAGCTATCGCCGCGTTCCGCTGCATAATAAAGCGATTTGCTGTCCGGCGACCAGCTCAGCATTCTTTCCTGCTGCGGGGTTTTGGTTACCTGTTTGGTCTGTCCATTGTCCACACTCGTCACGAAAACCTCACCACGGTTGATGAAGGCAATTTCTTTTCCATTTGGGCTCAGCGCAAATTCACTGACATTGCCCACAACAGGCTCTGTTCTGGTCAGGTTATCCCTTCCGTCGTTGAGGATCGTGATGCTAACCTTCTTGCTCTGCCCATTCTTTAGGGTGTAGATCTCTCCATTTTGCGAAAAACAGAGCGTATTGTCATTTGCCGCAGTCAAATGCCGCACTGGGTTGTCCTTGAAATTGCTGATCTGTTGATAGCCCGGCTGTCCCTTAACAGGTGTTTGAAAGATGTTTTGATTGCCATTCTTTTCGCTCAGGAAATAAATCGCCTGTCCGTCGGCACTGAAAACGGGATTGCGGTCTTCGCCCTCAAAACTGGAAATTTGAGTGTAAGTATTGGCCTTCACATCCATCAGCCAGATGTCTCTGGTTACGGAAGAGGTATGGTGTTTCCTCCAGGCATCTTCAAAACCTTTTTTGTCTTCAAATACCAGCTGGCTGCCATCTTTATTATAGCGGGCGTTCTCTATTCCTGCAGCACTTATCAGCACCGGTTTACCGCCACTGCTCTTCACTTGGTAGAGGTTTTGAAATACGCGCGGACTTGGAAACCTGACGTTCTCAGCATTTGAATTCCTGGAACTGCCAAACAGCACATTTTTGTTGTCGGCACTGAAGTCATAAGGATAGTCATTGGCGCTGTTAAACGTAAGGCGCAGCGGGCTGCCACCTTGCACGGAGACCGTGAACACATCAAAATTACCGTAGCGGTTGCTGGCAAAAGCGATCGACTTGCTGTCCTTGCTCCATACCGGCATCATATCCTGGGCTTCATTTAAGGTGAGGGGAATGGCCTGGCCACCGGCACTGCTTACCAGATAAATGTCACCTTTGTAACCAAAGGCGATTTGTTTGCCATCAGGTGAAATGGCAGGATACCTTAACCATAAAGGAGCATTTTGCGCATACAGCCCTATTGCGGCCAGCAGCAGGCTTGCGGTCAGTAGAATTTTTTTCATATCTAATGCGGTGTTGTTGAATGCAACAAAGATGCGTTGTTTATGGGAGAAAACATGTTAGAAGCCCGGTGATTCGCTGCAACTTTATTGCTACAGATATGGTAAGTTTAACAAAAGCATTTGGGTTAAGTCTTCAGACCTAACCTTTATTTTCAGCCTTCTTTGTGATCGCCCTGATGACTGCATCGACTTCCTCTGCTGACTTTTTCAGCAAAGGAAGGATTTTCAAAATCGCATCCGGATCATTGGCATCGGGGTCTATTAGCGATACCAATCCCATGAAGGAGGCGAGGGGAGCGCGCAGATCGTGCGACTGCATCCTGGCAATCTCGCGCATTTTCTCATTCTGGATTTCAATTTCTGCAATATACTTTCTTTGCTCGCTTACATCCTGCATAGATCCGATAATCCTTACCGCTTGTCCGGCTTCATCAAAATGAATAAAGGAGCGATCCATCACGGTTTTATAAGTGCCATCTGCACACTGAAACCTATACTCCAGCTTGGATTTGCTAATGCCTTGCTTGATGTGCTCATCAAATATACCGAGAATGGTAGCCAGGTCCTCGGACTTGACTTTACTCTTCCACCAGTCCATATCTGATTGTTCCAGGTCATAACCAAATAAACCCTTCAGGCCTTTATTCCAGGTAATTGTTTTGGTCCTGAGGTCCAGGTCCCAAATGGCATCACTTGTGGCTTTAGATACGGTGTTGTAACGCTGGAGAATTTTTTTTCGCTCAATTTCCTGGTTCAGCCTTTCGGTCACATCTCTTGAATTGGTAATTATTCCATTGATCACCGGATCATTCAGCCTGTTGGTGATGATGGTTTCCATCCATCTTGTTTCGCCATTGAAATGCCTGTACCTAAAGGGGGGCATAATGATGCGGTGCTGGTCTGCGATCAGTTCAAACTGTAGTTTGGCGGTTTCCCGATCCTCAGGATGCACAAAATCAAATACGTTCCGGCCGATCAGCGCCTCAGGCTCCACACCTAATACATTCATCGCAGTGGGGCTTGCAAATTTATATACCCCTTGCTGGTCAAAAATTGTAACCAGATCAGATCCATCCTGTACCAGTAACTGGAAGCGTCTTTCGCTTTGAGCCAGTGCCTCTGCCGTGGTCTGATGTTCAGTTAAGTCTATAACAGATACGAAGCGGGCAGCCCTACCCTCAAATTCAGTAGCATTGCCTTTGACCGATACGAACATCAGCTCACCATTTTTTTTACAGTGAACCACCAGTGACTGGTTAAAAGCTTTTTCCCTGATTTTGGTACGCATGATCTGTTCAAGGACCGGAACTTCTTCCAGAGGACGAATGTCTCGCAAAGTCATTTCAAGAAATTCCTTTTTCGAATAACCATAGAGTTCGATCGCTGCCTGGTTTACGTCCAGAAAAGCCAATGTTTCCAGGTCATAGATCCACATCGGAAGCGGACTATCTTTAAAGGCATCATGGTAGATGTTCGGCATCATCCGGATCATTGGTCTATTTAGGGTCTATGAATATAAGTTAATTTTCTGGATTTTTTGAACTTTAATGGCGCAGCCAGGTTACTAAACTACTTTATGGGTATTAATAGAAAAAACTTCTCCAGCATGTATGACCGCCTGAAAAATCTTTTGTCGCCGCTTTTCGTTTTTTGTCTGCTGCTGTTGATCCTCAACGACTTCTTTCTGAAAGCAGCTTTCCATAATGCATTCACCGGGAAACTTTCCGATTTCTGTGGACTATTTATTTTTCCCATTTTTTGGTCGGCCATTTTTCCAAAACGGAAATTATCGGTTTTTATCCTAAGCGGAATATTCTTTGTCTATTGGAAAAGCGAATATGCTTCCGGATTTATCGAACTGTTGAATCCTGTATTCAGCATTCAGCGGACTATTGATCCTACAGATTTGATTGCCTTACCCGTATTGTTGCTAAGCTGGTTCCATATAAAAGGCGCTCCACAGATCGTAGTCTTCACCGACTCCTTAATGGCTAGATTAAGCGCTTTGTTCATCGGCACCATGGCCGTTTTTTCATTCTGTGCCACCAGCCAGCAAAGGTATGTGCAGTCTTTTGACCAGCCGCAGTATGTGCTTTTGCGCGCCGACACCACTCCTGATGCCAATTTATATGGTGACTTTGAGTTTTATAAAAAGGATTCCCTGCTCGTCGTTAAAGTTAATCAGGTATATATCAGCCGGCCGATCAGGAGCGATGACTATAATAAGAACCGTTCAATTAAAGAACTGGACAAAGACGTCATGGAGCGCGTTGCAGACAGCGTAAGCCTGATTCCCTCCGGGCAGATCACCGGGTTGAGTATCCAAACTCCAGATGGTACTGACTCCTTAAGATTCAATGGCGGGCGTCTGGACGGTAGGTTCAGCAGAACAAAAAATGGCAAACTGATCATCGAGGGATTCTACAAAATGGGCTTGGAAGACTCCAGTTGGACACTCAGGGACAGTAGTAGTACCAAGGTGGTGCTGCAAACATTTGTCAATGGGGAGCGAACCGGTATGAAGGAGTTCAATCGGGATAAACTCATTGCTGAACACAAGGTCAATACGCGTGCAGATACCGTCAGAAATACCTATATCAAGATTGGCATCCTGATCTTGTTGGTGGCGGCTATAATCGTATGGTTAGTCAGAAATTACCGCAGCGCAGTTCCGGCGCAGCTCCAGCTTAAACCCATCTGGAAATGGCTCTTTTGCTTCATCTCGCCGATTTTTGTTTGGTTGTCCTATGTCGGCATCCGGATTTTGCTCATGGATTTCAACTCGGATATTTTTGAGACCATCGCTACCATTATTTTCATTTTTATGGCGACTTGCCCGCTGATGTTTATCGTCGTTTTCTTGATTAAATTGAGAAAGGAGATAGATGTTCTCTTGTACTGTCTATTATTTGGACTGTTATGCAGCATCTGGGCTACTTGTGGTACCCTTATCGAGCTGTTGGCTTAGGTTTACAGTAGCCATTACCTGGTGAATCATTCGGTCTAGTTCTTCGACCTGTCCAGACATCAGGTTCAGGTATTCCCGTAGTTCATCGTCAGGCAATACCTCCATCAGGTTCATGAGCCCCAGGATACTGGCCACCGGACGACGTACCTCATGCGACTGCACTCTGGCTATCTCTTTTAGTGCCTCATTTTGGGCCGTGACCTGCATCTCGTGTTTCTTTCGGCTACTGATGTCGGCGGCATTCAGAGACACGCCAATGATCTGCCCGCTGGAAGTATATACCGGGTGATAGTCCATGCTCCACCAGATTTCTCCACTTGGATACGAGAGCAGGATGTCAAACTTAATACTCTTTCCCTCCAGTGCCTGCTGAAAATTGGATTTAAAGCTGACCATATGTTCCTGATGCATATAATCCAAAATATTTTCACCCGTACTGATCCTTTTGCCAGTATTTTTCCAGATGAAATCAGATACAGCCTTATTGTAGTGCAGGATCTGATAGGTTGCATCCAGGAAGAGGTGCGAGGTGTCAGTGCTTTCAAAAAACGCCCTGATCTTCATTTCTGAATTTTTGGCTTTGGCAAATTGTTCCTTTAGGATTTCGATACTCATTTCGAAATCCAGGATCATCATGGCATAATCTCTAAGCACTGACAACATTTGTTGCTGTTCTTCTGTAAGGTCTGCCGGACTGGTATTGATGACACATAGGCTGCCCAGCCGGCTTCCATCGGAGCTTATCATCGGAGCTCCCGCATAGAATCGGATGTGTGGCGCCTCCATTACCAGAGGGTTGTTCTGGAAGCGGGCATCTTTTTCCGCATCTTGTACCACCAGTACCTCGTCCCCCAGGATAGTTTGGTTACAAAAGGCATCACTCCGTTCCGTTTGCTCTAGGCTGGTTCCTGTCCTTACCAGAAAGACTTGCTTTTCGTCGTCAAGGAGGGTAATGAGCCCAATTGGGCAATTGCAGAGCTGTGCTGCGAGCTGTACGATGCGTTGCAGCTCTGCTTCTTTAGTTGTTTTAAGTTGTAAAAATCGCCTGAGCGTCCCCAATCGTTCCAGTTCACTGAATGGCATAGTAGAATATTAAAAAAATTTCTATCCCTGTATTGCAAAAAATGAACCGCAATAGACAATGTGAATGAAGCATTGAAGTCTCTTCTACTAATTGCCCCTGATTTCGCGCCGCATAAAGAGAAAATACGAAAGTGCAAAGCAGGCGATGGTTGCTCCGGTCAGGCCGCTTACCTGGGGCCAGACTACCATTAAGCTCTGCCCAAATGGTAGTGGGGATGGAATAGCTCCAGCCATCTGTTCCATCGTCATGGGACCCAGACTTCTTACCGAAGGCATCAGCATTGTAGTGGTGGCATCCATGTAAAGCTGGTTCGGCGCGATCCGGGTCCAGCTAAGTATCAGCTCATTATAGCGGATCAGCTGGTCCTGGTTCAGACTGGATGGGTCGGGCAGCAAAGACCGGATCAGCAGGTTCAGGACGATCTGGTAAAAAACGGTAAAGAAGAGCCAGAGGCCTATGGCACTCAGTGCGGAAGTAGCTGCTCCTTTGAAACAAATGGAGAGTACGATGGACAGGCTGAGCCAAAAGGCTACATATAAGATGCTAATCGCTACAAAGCCCAGGATCCTCATCAGTTCCTGTGGCTCCATTCTTACACCTGTAAGCAGTAACCCTCCGCCGATCATCCACAAAACCAGCACCATAAACAGCACACCCACCAGGAGCAATGAACTGGCAAATTTAGCGAGCAGCACATTATCGCGGTATATGGGTTGGGCCAGTAGTCTAGTCAGACTGCCGCTGTTCTGTTCTGCATTGATCGCATCGAAACCCAGGCTGATACCCAGTAGCGGTGCCAGGAAACTGAGGAAAACGTGGAAGGGTGGAACAGAATTGTCTGTGGCAGTCAGCAGTTTCAGGTACAGGAATACATGATCCGGGTCTTCGGTATTGGCCGTGGCCGATTTAATGTTGGACAGTGATACGTACATGGAAGCTGTGAAAGTCAGCAATATCAGGCTGAGCAGTACAATGAACCGCCAGCTGCGGATGTGGTCTGCCATTTCCTTTCTCATCATCACGCGGAATGGGCTTCTGCCCAATGATCCGGATAAAAACAGAATATCTTTCATGAATTCGTTATGTCGTTATTTTGCTTCAAAATATTTTTGATAGATCTCATCCAGCCCATAGTCCTTGCGGTTTACGGTGAGCACATCAAAACCCTTTTCCACCATAAAGCGGACCAATCTGGCACTCAAGTCTACTGTGCCGGTAAATTCAATTTCCTGGTCGCGAATGGCTATTTTGCTCAGTTCCGGCCAGTGCTGCAGCTCCCGTTCAAAAAATGAGGGCTCATTGATGTCCTGCGCCAGCCTGACGGAAGTCACGTAGCCTTCATGTCCAAACAGGATCTTCGATAGCGACTCAATATTGCCTTCTGCCAGTAGTCTCCCCTTCACAAAAATCCCTACCCGGTCACAGACCTGCTGTACATGGTGCAAATGGTGGGAGGACAGCAGTACGGTGATCCCCTGTTCCCTGCTCAGGGATTTTATGAGCGTTAGAAAATCCCTCACGCCACTGGGGTCTATCCCCAGCGTTGGTTCGTCGAGGATGATCACATCAGGCTTTTTGATCAGTACTTCTGCCAGTCCGAGCCGCTGTTTCATCCCCCTGGAGTAGGCTCCGGTTTTTTTGTCCCGTTCTGCGTAGAGGCCGACGGTTTCCATAAGCTCTAGCGCAGTACGGTTGGCCTCAGGTTCTGTCAGTCCATTGAGCCTGGCAATATACATCAGATTGTCCAGCGCCGACATTTCGTCATAGAAGCCCAGGCTGTCTGGCATATACCCCACTTTTCTCTTGACAGCGATCGGGTTGGTCGTTGAGTGGTAACCGCAGACCTGCACCGTTCCTGCGCTGGGTTCCGTGAGGCCGAGCATCATTAGAATGGTGGTCGTTTTGCCGGCGCCATTTGGACCCAGCAGGCCGAAGATCTCGCCTTTATGAACCTCAAGATTCAGGGCGTCCACAGCCTTAAAGGAACCATAAGATTTACTCAGGTCCCTGATCTTAATGATAGGGGTACTCATCTTCTTCCGTACTTGCGAATCAGGTAATACACCAGACCAATAGAAAGGAGGATTACGAGGATGCCTATCCAGCCGGACAATAAAGATGTTTTTACAATAATCCTAAATACTGCCGGAGCATTGCCATTTGGATTGCTTGCGGTAAATGTTGCGGCATAATCTCCTGCAATGGTTTTGTCGGGTACTTTCAGGCTTAGTTTGATGTCCTGACTTTTGCCTGGCTCCAGGTTGCTTACCTTAGCCGGTTCGAACGTCGCTTCCCAGTTGGTCGGCAACTGAGACGTCAGGTCGATGTCTTTCAAAGGAAGCGTTCCTGAGTTTTTCAGTGCCAGTTGAATTTCTTCATGACTGCCGGAGTTCAGTTCTGCGCTCAACCGGCCACTGGGGCTGCTCAATGTGATGCCATAGGAACCCTTCACTACGGCTTCCAGATTCAGGCTCAGGGTATCGGTTCCGGATATTGCCTTAACCGGTATTTTGTATTTTCCAGGCGAGGCATTTGCCGAAGCATTGATTTCAATGGAGATGTCTTGTGTTTTTCCAGGATCCATTGCCAGTGAAGTCACCTGGTTGCCCTCCACTTTGTAACTGATCATCCAGCCGATCGGCAGGGTCGCCTTCAGTTCCATCACTTTAGATTTGGTTTCGGCATTGTGTAGTGTGGTGTTGAAACGAAAAATTTCATTGCTGGCGGCCTCAATGTTCATCAGCCTCGCGCTATAGCTGGATTTGCCCCCTGCAGGAGCAGGCGTCTGGGCCCGGAGTATCGGTCCTGCTGAGCATAAAATTAGAAAAATTACTGCGGCATTGCGCCTGACTTTTGATGGTTTGAATGAGAATGTGGTAAACATGATCCAATAACTAGAATTTAAAATAATAGCCCTAAAAAATGTATGTCCATTTCCGTTGAAATGGCGGAACAAATGAAAAAAACAAAATATTTTTTTCAAATGGCTTTAACATTTTTTAACAATTTCGGATCTCGTTTGGATTAAGTCCTCTAATCTGCACATTACATACTCGATCAAATGAAATTTTGACAGTTAAACTGAAAAAAATTCATTTCTGCTGAAGTTTCTTCAGTCAGATTCCAGCAAAATCCTATTGGCACACCAGTTGTAATATCAGGAGCGAACATGAAGTTCAAGAGTTTAATTAATTGTAAGTTTCAATCATTAAATCAAATTTAAGGAGGACAGACCTATGACACTGGTTAAATTTAATTCCGACAAAAACAAAACCGCAAACGTTCCAGGCTTCAACAACGTTTTTGATTCCATCTTCAATGACACCTTTTTTTCAGACCGCATGATCAGCCGTGTTCCCGCAGCTAATATCAGCGAGACCGCAGATCACTTTCATGTAGAGCTTGCTGCACCGGGCCTGAAAAAAGAAGACTTTAAACTGAAACTCGAAAGAGATGTGCTGAGCATAGCTGTTGAGCAAGTCAACCAAAATGAAGGAAAAGAGCGGAGCTACGCAAAACGCGAGTTCAGTTACAGTTCCTTCGTTCGCGCCTTTACCATCCCCGACAGTGCCAATGCAGAAGGCATTGAGGCCAAGTATAATGATGGGGTGCTATGCATCGATATTCCGAAACGCGAGGAAGCCAAAATGATCACACGTCAGATCGAAATCCAGTAAAAAGACAATCGCAACCAGGGTCGCCTCAGGGCGGCCCTTTTTGTTGGATAATAAAAAAATGTTTGAGCTTTTTGAAGATGAAGACCTGGGGATCAGATCTGATGTTTCAAGATCAGTGCTCCCATTTTTCGAACAAATTTCTTTTTTAATGGATCGGCGGTAGTATTACAAAATATGTTATATCCCCAAAGGCTGATCCGGATGGGTTAGCCTTTATTTGTAAAGCGACCGGATCACATCGTCAAGATCGACGGCACTTTGGACCAGCATTTTGGCGGCATCCCTGGTGTCTTTGGCATCTGTAGATTCCTGAATGATCTTCCCCAACCCCATAATATTTGCCACATGCAAGCGGACAGCATGCGCATTTTCTTCTTTTGCCTGATGGAGTTCTCCACTGATTTTCAGCAATTCTGTAATATCGTGCCCGATGCAAAAAATACCTGAGGGAGCACCCAGGCTATCGAACATGGCTTTATATTCCCACCGGGTAACGATGTAGCCACCAGAACCATCATGTTTGCGAAGTGTAGCCGGGAAAATAGATTCGGGATACATAAAGGCCATTTGCGAGACCACTTTACAGGTTTGCTGATCATCGTGATGCATCGTTATGGCGTAATGTTTTCCAACTAGATTCCCATGGATCGGTTCAAAGATTTCGGCATAATGCTTATTCAGGTAGCTGTAATTGGCATTCATGTCGACAGCAATTAAGTAATAGGTGTTTGATTCGCCCAACAGGGTCTTAATTTCCTCGAATTGTTTCATAGGTTATAGGCGGCTGCATTAGTTTTCATGGCCATATTCAGAAAGATAACCTCAATAAATTTTAAATGTTTAAAATGATCAAGGTTATTACCAATACCCTGTATACATCTCTATACATGTTTTTTCCCATACCGAATTATGCGTACGCTAGCTCACTACTTAATTTGGCCAATTCTGGAATAATTGAGCAGGAGCTGTTCACAAAACTGCCGAATATGTGATCAAAATTGACATAATCGCATCAGTACTCATTAATTAAAACAATTTGCTCAAAATTTGCATTGGGCTTGAACATAAAGGGACCAATCATTTAAGGATAGAAGGCTATGGTAAATAATGAGTTGGCATGGATAAGTTAGATACCCATACTGTTTTCGATTTAGAGTACTTCTTCGAAATTACACCAGACTGGTTGTGTATCGCTGGTTTTGATGGCTATTTTAAGAAAATAAATCCTGCGGTATCGGAAACTTTGGGCTACACTTATGAGGAACTTTTTTCAGTTCCCATCAGTTCCTTCATCCATCCTGAAGACCGAGAGTTCACTGGTCGGCAACGCCTCAGGTTGACCGAAGGTCATTCCCTGCTGAACTTCGAGAACCGTTATCTCGCCAAAGATGGAAGCATTGTGTGGCTATCTTGGACATCGGTTCCCATACCCAGGGACAGGTTGATATTTGCTATTGCCAAGAACATTACGTACAGAAAGCGTATTGAAGAATACGACCGGATTTCCGCTATCCTGGAAATGATCAATGAAGACCATCAAAAAAAACTCAAATCGGAGCTAAAAGTCATAAATGTGCCGCAGCACATTGAAGAACCCACACATGCCGACCAGTTGTGGCTGAATCATTTTGAAACCATTGTGAGAAGATATGCTGGAAAACCAGGGCTCAACCTCGCCCTGATCAGCAATGAACTGGCCGTTAGCCAGAGACAGTTATTTCGACGTGTAGAAAGTATTCTGGGCATTACCCCCAACAAACTGGTGAGGGTCATACGTTTGCAACTGGCATGGGAAGCCATTGCTTCCGGAAAATACAGGACAATAAAAGAAATCTCCAGCATTGCCGGCTATCACTCGAGAAGTCATTTCAGCAAGCTATTTAAGGAGGTTTATGGGATTCATGTTTCCGAGCTGCTCTAGAAAAGATACTAAACCTAATTTTAAATACTACAACCAAAAAATGGCGAAAAAGATATTAGTGATTGATGACGATAAAGACATTCTCTCCATTTTGGACATCATCTTCGGAGATGAAGGTTATGAACGCGTCCTTTGCAACACCGGAATCAGCACTGAACACATCAAAATCCTTGATCCAGACCTGATATTGCTCGACGTGAGAATAGTGGGATTTCCGAAAACAGGGGCTCAGATCTGTGCAGAGATCAAGAAAGAAAGGGATCTGGAATCTATACCGGTGCTCCTGGTATCTGCTGAACTCAATGTTCCCGAACTGGCTCAAAGCTGTGGGGCAAATGGTTATGTGAATAAACCGTTTGATATAGATAAGCTCGTCAAAAAAGTCAAAGAATTCATAAATTAGGCGCTTGCATTGTAATTATGAGTGAAGAAAACCCCCAAAAAAATAGCTCCTGGAAAAAAATACAGCTAGGATCCGAAAAGCTCAAGCTGTTTTTCATCAAACATCTCGACCGGATCTATGGAGCCAAATTACATCTGGTATCAAAACTACCGGGAATTGCTGAGGAAGTAGAATTCGCAGACCTAAGGAATGCCATTTTAGAGACGGTATCGGACGTTGAAAAGCAGATAGCCAGAATGGAAGTCATTTACTCGTTATTGGATGCTGAAGTCTCAAAAGGAAGTATTCACGGACTCACGGGTTTGATCCAGGATGCTTTTGAAGCCATCAACGAACAGCGTGGTGAGCCTGAACTTAGGGACCTGTCTATTATTTTTTACCTACAGAACATTGAGAGTGTAGAAATGGCCTCTTTTCAGATACTGCGTATGGCGGCTGTAGGGTTGAAAAATAAGCACATTAGCCAGCTCCTAAAGGACAATTATGAGGAGGCAAAGGCTGACCGTACGCTGCTACTGCTGATCTCCTCAAAATACATCACCAATTAGGTAACGTTATGTAAATATGTTTATCTTTGTCGATTAATAAGATCGACATTTTTTGCAGCACATCCTCAGGATATTCAGAAACAATTACAGAACCTGCTTTGCTATTGCATTTCTCATTCTGGTGTTTTACTTCAGCAAATTACAGAGTTACCTGCTGTTCCATACCTTTGTAGAATTATTCTCGATCGTTGTCGCCTTTGCCGTATTCATCGTCACCTGGAATTCGCGAAGGATGCAGGACAATGTTTTCTTGCAGCTTGTGGGCATATCCTATCTCTTTATCGGTGCACTGGACTTATTGCACACCCTTACCTTCAAAGGCATGACCATGATTCCTGTCTCCGGCTTTCCGGCCAATCAGTTTTGGATTGCCACAAGGACGCTGGAAGCCCTGACCTTTGTAGTGGGCTTAATACTGCTAAAGAAGCATAAGCGCTTCAATCCTGAACTGGTTTTTCTGGGTTATTTCTTTGCTGCATTGCTGATTATGCTCTCAATTTTGGTATGGCAGATCTTTCCGGTTTCCTTCATAGAAGGTGTCGGCCAAACACCTTTTAAGATCTACGCAGAATATGCTGTGGTTGTCATTCTTTCAATTTCCGTATACCTACTGATTAAATTGAAACGTTTTTTCAGCCCGGAGATTTACCAGTTGCTACTCATCTCTTTGTTTTTTACCATTTTGAGTGAATTTTGCTTCACACTGTACATATCCAACTATAGTACTGCCAACGAAATCGGGCATTATGCAAAACTGATTTCTTTTATCCTGATCTATAAAGCAAATGTAGAAACAGCTTTCATCAGGCCTACCGACCTCATCTTCAAAAACCTCGGGGAGAGTGAAGAAAAGTACCGGACATTGGCCTCAGAGCTGAAAAAAACAGAGCAGCAATTGCAGGGACTGGTTGACACCAAGGACAAACTATTTTCTATCATCGCACACGATCTTAAAAACCCCTTCACTGCATTACTAACCTACAGCGAACTCATTTCGAAGAACTCAGGAACACTAGACCGGGTCAAGATCGGGCATATGGCGGCCCGTATGCACGAATCGGCCAGACAAGCTTATGGCTTACTGGAAAATTTGCTCCATTGGTCGCGCCTACAGACCGGATTGCTCAAGCCGGTTCCCGAAGAGATTCTGGTTTCAGAACTTTTTGCCGCAGCAGAAAAACTGGCGATACCTTTAGCGCAGTCGAAGGGGATCAGCGTGCACTTCGAAAAGCGCCAAGGATTAGTAGTTAAGGCCGACAAGCAGATGGTAGCCACCGTGCTGCGCAACCTGCTCTCCAATGCCATCAAATTCAGTTATGAAGGATCTAAGGTGGAAATAGATGCTGTCCCTCAAGGCAAACAAGTGATTTTTACCATATCTGACCAGGGTACAGGAATCGCTATTGAGCATCAACAGAAGCTGCTGGAAGTCGGTAACCAGTTTTCAGCCCCCGGTACCGCCGCAGAGCAAGGAACGGGACTTGGACTGGTCCTATGCCGGGAGTTTGTGGAAAGTAACGGCGGTCGGATCTGGTTAGAAAGTCGCCTCGGCTTTGGCACCAGTTTCTCTTTTAGCCTGCCCGTTTTTTAAAAGCTTGTTGAGTTAAGTTTTCTTAATGAAGAGACTTGCAAAAAAAGAATGTTCAGGACATCCTTACTGCTTTTTGGTGCGCGCTTTTCCTCAAGACAAGACTTCCCATGATTCCCGCCAAAATAGAGGCAATGAGGATACCATATTTTGCTTGCTCCACAAATTCAGGATTTTTGAAAGCCAGACCGCTAATGAACAATGACATGGTAAAACCTATCCCGCCAAGCAAAGCCACTCCAATAATATGGCGCCAGTTGGCGCCTTCAGGCAACGCACCCATGCCGGTCCTAACCATTAGCCAGGTAAAAAATAGGATGCCTGCAAACTTGCCGATAACAAGACCCGCGGTAACCCCAATTGAAACTGGATTGATGATGGAACTGAGGAAGTCGGCACCGATCACGATCCCGGAATTGGCCAGGGCAAATAATGGCATGATTCCAAAGGCTACCCAAGGATGCAAAGCATGCTCAATCTTCTGTAAGGGGGTTTCTGCCGCCATACTCAGGTTTTTTACGTGCTGAATGGTCTGATGCTGCTGAGGAGTGGTCAGTGTACTGTTGCTGGGAATCTCCTGTTCAAATTCGTAGGTCAGCTTTTTTAGGTTGGTGGAATAAATTACTTCGTCGATTTTTGTCACAGCAGGAATGGTAAATGCCACCAATACACCTGCGATCGTAGCGTGAACACCAGAAAGTAAAAATCCGATCCAAACAGCTATCCCAAGTACCAGGTAAAATATACTGCTGCGGATTCCCAGTCTATTACCAGCGATCAAAACTACCAGGAAAATACCTGCGATACCTAAGGCGGTAAAATCTACCCCAGAGGTATAAAAGAAGGCAATCACCAGTACCGCACCAAGATCATCCGCTACAGCAAGTGCCGAGAGAAAGACTTTGACGGAAGTGGGCACATGCTTGCCGGCCATCGACAAGAGCGCCAGCGCAAAAGCAATATCAGTCGCCATGGGAATCCCCCATCCATGATCTGCTTGCGTGCCTTTATTGATCACAAAATAGATCAGGGCCGGTACAATCATGCCCCCCAAAGCAGCACTCATAGGTAATATCGCCTTTCTGAATGAGGAAAGCTCCCCATCCATGAATTCCCTTTTTAGCTCCAGTCCTATAACAAAGAAAAATATGGCCATGAGTCCATCATTGATCCAGATATGCAGGGGATGTTTCAGTACATAAGTATCAAAGCCAATAGAAAAATCAATCTCCCAGATATGGTGGTACATTTCATGCCAGGCGGAGTTTGCCCAGATGATGGCAATGATCACACTAAATAAAAGCACAATGCCACTGGTATATTCCAAATGGATAAAGCGGCTTACCGGGGCTATTATTTTTTCTATGGGGGATTTTTTGGTCATGATTTACGCTTTGAGCTACTTCGCGAATTTAGGAAAAAATCGGGCATTACAATTGTTCCATACGGACATTCCCAAACGCATCGTCTTCAGAGTACCCGAAGGCTACTGAGACATCCTCCCATAAGCCACCGGGGCCAGAAATGAATTATGCCGCCGTCGCAATCCCTGTTATCAGCACAGCCACAGTAATTCCCATGAATTACTGACAGCTGTCCACAATCTCATTAAGTACTGCATCCAATTGCTCTGCCGACAACTGTAGCATTGGGAGAAAGTCCTTTATAGTTGCCAGGTCAGCCGGCTCTTGATTGAGTATATACACCAGTCCCAATATTCGCGCCAACGGCGCACGGATCTGATGGGATTGGATCCAGGCGATTTCTTTCAAACGCAAATTTTGTGCTTCCATTGCAGCTTTAGCATAAAATTCCTCTGTCATATCTACCACCATCACGAGCCTCGCTTTTTTCCCTTCAAACTGGATGCAATCGCCCTTCACGCTCACATAAATCAATTCACCGTTCTTTTTGACATGTCGAAGCAGGCTTAAATCAGCTTTGCCTTCTACGACCTTGTAGCCTACGATTTCCTCGATCAGCCCTGCATCTTCTGCAGGTCTGATGTCTTTCAGGGTCATACTCAGGAATTCTTCGTGAGTATAACCGTATTGCCTTATGGCAGCCTCATTGACGTCAAGAAAGCTGAGTGTCTCTTTATCATAAACCCATTGGGGTAGGGGACTTAAGTTGAACAAATCCACATATTTTTGTCTTTCCCTTTGTAACAAATCGAGAGCCTGTTTTTTTTCGGTGATGTCCTTGAAATATACGGATAGACCGCTTCCTGAAGGAAAAGCAGCTACTTCTATCCACAATTCTTTTGCAGGGAAATACTCTTCAAATCTTACCGCAAGATTTTCGTGCATCGCGCGGTGATATTCGGAATAGAATTTTAGCGGAATAGCATCTGAGTACACTTCCCATAGATTCTTTCCGATCATTTTTGTCCGCGGCATATCTAGGATGCGTTCTGCCTCTTTGTTCCAATAGGTCACATTCCAATTGACATCAAGTTCAAAAAAGGCGTCTGTAAAACTCTCTAATATATTCGCAATACGTTTCTGGTACTCGAAAAGTTGCTGTTTAAAATCCGGGGTTTGCTGTTCGTTCATAAAGGTCATTACCTTCTATAACTCATTTTTGGAACAGGCTTAAGGGATGGCAAGTGCTAAATATATTGATATGAGGCAAAAGGCAGGGTTAAGGTACTGATTCTTTTCTTTCAAGCCCAGTGATTTATTAATTTATATTAATTGCAAAATTGCAGCTCAGAGGATTTTTCTACCCTGCTCCATATGGAGGCAGGTATTCCAATTCTAGGATTTGATATAAAATTATGGCAGTCATATTAGCTATCATTTACAATAAACAGGAGCAAACCAAACAAAGCCTTTTGGATGACCACTATCAATCTCATTTAATTGATATAAATGTCATCAAGATTTGGATACCTGAAAATGGTTGGTTTTTGCTGCTGACCGACCTGCTGCGTATGGTAGGTACTATAGACGGCGAGTTTAGGAGGCCCGGCAGCCGCCATAGGTTTTCAAGGAATGAAGTCAATCAATTGGATTTAGCTCAGTCGGAAATTCTTCAGTGCTTAAAAAATGTTCATAACTTTTTTCTAACTTAGGCCAATTAAGTCAGTCATTTAAGTGAAGATATTACCTGTCAGCGATGAAAAGGAACTGTTGCGGAAATTGCGGGACGGAGAAGAGAATGCATTTAATCAACTCTATCAAATTTATGCCCGCAGGTTAGCCAGTAAACTGATTTATTTATTGAAATCTGAAGAACTGGCCCAGGACGTGCTCCAGGATGTCTTTATGAAAATTTGGTCGAGCCGGGAAATGATTGATCCCGAACTGAGCTTTAGCGCCCTGCTCTCTAAAATGGCAACCAATCTCTCCAAAAATGTCTTCAGGAAAAATTTGTATGACCAGTCCCTGCGTAACCTGATGGATCCTGAGGCCAGTTACAATCCCATAGCTGATGCCGATGATGCTGCTCAGGCAAAAACACTCCTGGAAATGGCGCTCGGCAGGTTGACGGAAAGACAGCGGGACATTTATATCCTGCACAAAATAGATGGCAGGAGTTATCAGGAGATCAGCGAACAGTTAAATATCAGTGTGTCTGCGATCAATCACCACCTCCAAAAGGCCAACAAACAACTGAAGACAATTCTGAAATCTCAATCTGTTCAAATTTTAATAGCCTTATTACCAGTGTTTTTGAAAAAATAATTATTCAGAGGTGCTATTTTTTTTTTCTCATGTGTATTGCTTATATAGGGCCGTACCTGGCCAGGGATATATGGGGAAACATTCAACAGAATACAAATTATTTGAAAAGTACATCAATAAGACCCTCACTGAAGATGAGTTGTCGCAACTGCGCTTGTTTTTCCAACAAGAGGAAGACAAGGCAGATTGGCTATTGAAAACCTATTTCGAATCAGATATTGAGGCTTTTTCCGACCTTCATCACCGCGCTGAGACAGTAGAAAATCGCGCATGGCAAGTCATTCAAGCGCGCATGAATAAGGTTGCTACAGTGCGGAAGACGGCTGTTCATTCATGGATCCCCAAATTTGCCGCTGCTGCTGCAGTGTTGCTGGTGCTCTCGCTTACAACCTATTTCGTCAACCGATCCGGCGCTGAGCGTAGCATCGCCTCAAAGGCGTATAGCAATGACGTGTTGCCGGGTACCAGTCGTGCTACACTGGTTACGGGAAACGGAACTGTTCTTCAATTAAATGGTGCTAAAGAGGAAATCGTTGTTGATGGATCGGCGATCCGTTACAAAGATGGAGCACTGGTGGAAGATCACCAGTCGAACCAAAATATCACGTTAAGTACGCCAATGGGCGGCCAGTACAGAGTAGTGCTCAGCGATGGAACTAAAGTGTGGCTCAATGCAGCCTCCTCACTGTCTTATCCCACTAACTTCAGTGCTAAAGAGCGGATTGTAGCACTCAGCGGAGAAGCTTATTTCGAGGTTTCTCACGACGCCAGCCACCCTTTTATCGTACGTAGTGCAGGGCAGGAGATCAAAGTGCTGGGAACCAGTTTCAATGTCAACGCTTACAAAGACGAGCCCAAAACTGCAACTACCCTGATCGAAGGCAGCGTGCAGTTGAAGCCTGCAGGGAATCTTAATCCCCTTCAGCTGCATCCTGGTGAACAAGCTACATTGGATTTAAACGGATTGGCAACCAGGGAGGTAGACGCGGCGCTTTTTGCCGCCTGGAAAGATGGAGAGTTTAGGTTTAAAGCCACTCCACTACTGGAAGCCCTTCGCCAGATCAGCCGCTGGTACGATCTGGATATCAATTACGCCGGCATTCCAAATGACATTCAAATTCACGCCTCCATTAATAGAAACAATCAATTGTCTACCGTATTACATGCGCTCGAAAAAATAACTGATTTGAAATTTAATGTGAAAGGAAGGAGTCTAAAGCTTATGCCATAAAAAGTACCAGAACTATTGGACCAGCGCAGATCAAAAGAGCTGAAGGTGTGCGGACACCTCCAACTCAGCTGTGTCTGGCATTATTAATTCAACAACCACCAAACAACTAACCACAACAAAATTATGAACTATTTCCTTTTCCACAAGGACAAAGGGGGATGTACGCAGTACGCGGACCGGTCGAATCCGGAAGCTGCGGGTACATCATCCAAATTGATAAAGTTTTTGCTTGTTTTGTCTGTTCTATGCTCATTTCAATTAACCAGCAAACTGCATGCACAGACGGTGTCACTGAACCTGAAAAACGCTTCTTTCGCCAAAGCAGCTGAAGCCATTAGCAAGCAAACGAAATACGATTTTTCTTACAATGATAAGATCCTTAAAAAAACCAAACCCGTCACCTTAAAGCTCGACAATGCATCTTTATCGAATGCACTGAAAGCGCTATTTGCCAATCAGCCGCTCACTTTTGAGATCAAAGATAAGGTGATCATCATTTTCGACAACAAGTCTGAATACGTGAGTCCTTCCAATGGTTTTGATAGCCCGGTTCAGGGTAGAGTGACCAACGAGGAAGGCAAAGCTATGGATGGGGTGACCGTAAAGGTAAAGGGATCTGATTACAGCACCCGCACAGACCAGAATGGAAACTTTGTCATTCCAGGCAAATACGCCAATGACGTACTGGAAATCCGTATGCTTGGTTATGCGACACTCGAAATAGCAGCGCAACGCGCCAGAGTAGTTAGCCTGGCGATGCAGGCATCTGATCTGAAGGAAGTCAATGTGGTCGTCAATACCGGTTACCAAAAAATCGACCGCAGGAAACTGACGAGTGCAGTAACGACGGTAGATATGGAGGATATCCTCACGCCAGGCATCAACACCATCGATAAATTATTGGAAGGAAGGGTGCCCGGAATGATCTACATGGAGAATTCTGGTCAGGTCGGTGCCACTCCTAAATTAAGAATCCGCGGAACCTCCACTATACTGGGAAACCGGGAGCCGCTTTGGGTATTGGACGGTATCGTCCTGGTTGATCCGGTGAATGTAGATCCTGCCCAGATCAACGATCTGGATTTCGTAAACTTATTGGGCAACGCCATTGCCGGCCTTAACCCGCAGGACATCGAACAGATCGACGTACTGAAGGATGCTTCAGCCACAGCCCTATATGGTGCCAAAGCAGGAAATGGTGTCATTGTCATCACCACCAAGAAAGGTAAAGTTGGCAAGCCCATGATTTCTTATTCTATGAGTTCAGGTTTTGCACGCCGCCCGAGATATTCTGACCGTGGAATGTACATGATGAATTCAGCGGAGCGGATGGATGTCTCCAAAGAAATGGTAGAGCGCAAAATGCAATACAATAGCGTTACACAATGGTCTGGCTACGAGGCTGTTTTGCAGGATTATTATGCTGGTCGCATTGGTTATGATGAGTTCAAACGACAAAGTGATTACTATGCCGGCGTGAACACCGACTGGATGGGCCTGCTGACAAGGGATGCCTTTTCACACAACCATACGTTAAATCTGTCCGGAGGATCGCAGGACGTTAAATACTACTCTTCTCTGGGCTATCAGGATGAAAATGGTGTCATTAAGGGAGAGAATAACAAGCGTTATTCGACCATGCTGAACATCACAGCAGATTATAAGAAATTCATGGCACAGATTTCCTTTACTGGAAATTATTCGACCAGAAACTACAGTCCCTCAGATCTTGGTGTGATGGATTACGCTTACAATATGAGTCGCACCATTCCGGCAAACAATCCTGATGGAAGCTTATTTTACTATCCACGTGTGAATACCTTTAATTTAGGCTATAATTACAATATCCTGAATGAGCGCGACAACAGTAATGACCATTTGGAGGGCATCGGCGCCAACGTAAGAACCGTGCTTAGATATCGGGCATTTAAAGGTTTCGACCTGGAAGGTACTTTTGCCTATGGCATCAGCAACACCAATCAGGAATTGTATTACACCAAAAATTCCTATTACATCTTTAAACTCAGGGCCGACCAGCAGCTAAGAAATGACATGGCGCCTGTAGGTGGTGAGTTGACAAAAACCGAAACCAGGAATAACAATTACACCGCACGTTTACAATCCAACTACACGACTACGCTGGGAGAAGATAGAAAGCATGAGCTGACTTTTGCAGCTGGTATCGAAACCAAATCTTCTGAATACAAAGGATTTAAAATGGCCAAGAGGGGGTATTTTCCGGAAATGGGGGGCTATTTTGATTATGTACCAACTACCTATACAGGATATTATGGGCAGTGGATGCAGAACAAACTTGCCCTGGGAACTTTTGACCGGACATTAACCAACGAATTGGCCTGGTATGGTACAGGAGGATATTCCTGGGACAATCGTTATATGCTGAATGTGCACATCAGAGGTGAGCAGTCCAACCTTTTTGGTAGAAGGTCCAATAACCGTTTCCTGCCTATCTGGGCTGTTTCAGGACGATGGAACATGAAAAATGATGTTGCTGCCGATGCCTCCTGGGTAAATGAGCTTGCTTTGAAAGGCTCCTGGGGATGGCAAGGAAACATGTTGCCCGGACAAGGTTCCAGTATGGTCATTCAGCAGGCACTTGTTACAGATGTCTACTACAATTCTCAATATGCTACCATCAACAACTTCCCAAACCCGGATCTGAGATGGGAGCGTACGGCTTCATCCAATGCGGAGCTTGAATTCTCCCTGTTTGGTGCCAAGTTGAATGGTTCTGTTGGCTTTTTCTACAAAAAGACCAAAGATGCCTTCCTCAACAAAGTGGTTTCTGAAATCAACGGGGTGCAAACTTATGTGATCAACAGCGGCACACTGGAGAACAAAGGGGTAGAACTGGCCTTCAGGATCAACGCAATTAACAACGTTGGTCTGAACAAAGCCCGTCGTGGTTTCGTATGGAGAATTGATCCGCAATTGGGCCAGGTCCTGAATAAGGTTTTAAACCGGGTAATCAACAACCGCAACAATGTCCTATTGGACAATGTCACCTACAACAACTTCCTGAATGGCTCTATACAATTGGCCGGGAAACCGCTGAACACTTTCTATTCTTACAAGTTTAAGGGCTTAAGTCATGAAGATGGATCACCGATATTTTATGGTGCAGAGAATGAACTGGCAGATCAATACCGCAACCAGTACTCACAAATGAAAAAAGAAGACGTGTACCTGGCCGTGATGAGCGAATCCGGCCGTCGTGAGCCTTTCATTCAGGGTGGTATCTCCAACTATTTCGGCTACCGTAATTTTGGTTTGTCGCTGAATGTAACTTATTCCCTCGGCAATAAGATCCGCATGCTGAAGATTGCTTCAGGATATGGAACCAACATCGCCTATCCGCAACAAAATCTGCGTAAAGAATTTGTGTACAGATGGCGCCGTCCCGGCGATGAGGCCTACACCAATATTCCTGGTCTCCAGGCCAATAATTTGGTTAACCAACCCTGGTGGAGCGTTTATCCTGCGACACAATACTCATTTGCAGGAAGCGTGTATGACATGTACGACAATTCCGATATCAGGTTAGTAAGTGGCGATCACATCAAGCTGCAGTCGGCATCCTTCCGTTACAACGTTCCGGAGACCTTTGCAAAGAAACTGGGACTTGGATCTGCGTACCTGAGCATTACCGGAAGTAATTTATTTATTGTTAGCAATAAAATGCTTAAAGGCCAGGATCCCTCACAATCGGGTTCGGCACCAAATATCAACCTGTCTGTAAGGCCAACTTACGCAGGGAGCATTAATGTATCATTTTAAAAATATAGGAACATGAAAAAAATATTTGTGCTTTTAGCCTGTATCCTGGTGATGAGTTCATGCAAGAAATTCCTCGAAGAGTATTCGAGGGACCTCAAATATGCGGAAACCACAGAGGACCTCAATAAATTAATGATTGGGGAAGCTTTTCTTCCAAGTTTCTCTTTTTCCGTCTATAGCCAGTCGACCATCACTACACTCAATGAAAATCAAGGGGTTCTGGCACCATGGCTACATGTCATGGACGATGACAGTGAGCTATCTCTTGCAAACTACGTAGAGCCCTTTGAACAGACACCGCGCAACATGCTCTCCGGCTTTCACAACTGGAGTCAGCAGCCAAATGCCAATGTGCAGAACCTGGAATGGGAAGAGACTTTCTGGAGAAAGGTATACAAAAGGATCGGAGCATTAAACGCCATCATTTTCCAGGCTGAGGGATTAGCGGAAAAGAATGCTGAAGACAAAGATCTGATGCACATCAGGGGAGAGGCCTTGTTTCTGCGTGCCTATTACTATTTTCTGCTTCAGAATATTTATGGTTCACCTTACCGTACCGGTACGGCCGCTACGGACGAGGGCGTACCTTTAAAAATTTCTGAAAAGATTGACGATGCTTATTTCAAACGCGATCATAACGAGGTGGTCTACAAACAAATCATAGCAGATTTGGACAAGGCGGCAGTCTTCCTGGCGGGCTACGATCCTGCCAATAAAATTCGCGTCGGTATTGCTGCGGTGAAAGCGCTTCAAAGTCGGGTGTATCTCTTTACAGAACAATATGATAAAGCATTGGAGAGCAGCGACGGGTTCGACAATCTGGGCTACAGCCTGATTGACCTCAATCAATATGCTGAAAATACCAATTTTACATATCGGAATTCAACCGAGTCCATTTTCACTATGGGACCCAACTCGGTTCCTGTAGTTTTCCTGACCGATTCCACAAGTGCCTGGAATGGAGATGACAATAAAGCTTCCTCATTTAAGGTTTCCAGCGGCCTGGCGGATACATATACTACTGATGACATGCGCCGGACGGCTTTTTTCAGGAAAACGGCAAAAAGCAAGGCCTGGATCCCAGGAAAGTACCGTACCTTCCAGACCTATAATGATCCGGTCCAGGTATCCTGTACCTTCTCCTTCCGTTATGCGGAAATCATATTGAACCGTGCAGAAGCTTTTGCCATGAAAGGTTCTGATGCCGAAGCCAGAGAAGAACTGCAGAAACTTCGCATCAAAAGGGTTAAGAATGCCAGCCTGGCACAACTTCCTCAAACCAACGAAGCGCTTGTCGCATTCATCAGGGCAGAACGCCGTCGTGAGCTTTGTTTTGAAGGGCACCGCTGGTTTGATTTGAGGAGATATGCCGTTAACGCAAAGTATCCCTTGCCTTCAAGTTTCAATATCAAGCATCCTAATTATACTTACGATGCGCAGACGAAATCCCACAATCCTGATGGAAACTATGTCTTAAACTCCTTTGCCCAGGATGCGGCTGCATGGCAGGTACCCATTCCTGGCTATGCCATAGACTTCAACAGGGGTGCCCTGACCAATTTAATCAGGCCGGTACGTAATGTTCAACCTTAACAAATCAGCACATGAAAAGCAAATTATATATTGCGGTCCTAACCCTTTCCATAGGTTTGATTGCATGCAGGAAGGAAGAAAGTACTGTAATTCCTGACTATGATAAAAACTGGCTGGTCGTAGAAGACGATCCAGGCGATGCCAGTACACATGCCCGGTTTGAGTTTTTTAAAGAAACCGGCATCCCATTTTACATCAATGATACCATCGGCATTCAGCAACGCAAGGACCTGTTTGGCAGGGACTACACCTACTATGAAGTCCTGTCCATGAATTATGCCCTGGGCGTAGAGCAAGTGGGGGCACCTCCTGTTGTGCGTACATTCAAGTACTGCAAAAAAGCGGATGTTGCGGCTGCACTTGCCTTTTTCAAAGCTGAGATCATTTCGGTCTTGCCGAAGGACGTACACGTACCCAGTATATTGCTCCTGGAGTCTTTCACCAGCAATGCTTTCGGTAACTATGCATTTAAAGCCTTCAATACGGTGTTGATTGGCGAAGCCTCGAAGATCCCTGCAATGGATGCAGCAACCAAAGCGCGTTTCAAGGGCGCTGTGATGCGCGCATTGATTACCAATGCAGTCCTGAGCGGAAAATACGATGATCTCCTAAACAGGTTCTACACTGTAAGCCGGAGGTTTGCTGCGACACGGGACATTTATAACATGGGGACATGGCAGTTTTCCCAGTTTGTGACAGGCTTGCCTACAGGAACTGTGGCTTCACTGCAGACCCTGGGCTTCCTCTCGTCGGACCCCCGCAACACGTCTTACACGCCTTATACAACCTGGATAGATGTGTCGCTCTACCTGGAAGCTTCGTTGGCGAATACAGATGCGCAGTTCAGGCAGCTCTATGGTACCTATCCGAATATCATGACCAAATATGGCATCATCCGTCAGATTTTGGCAGATATGAAGATCCCCGTAAACTAAGCACAAAAAGTAACTAACCGGGCATAGCGATTTCGCTATGCCCATATTAAACCATAAAATGAAAAAAACAAGTATTTTATTAGCGATGCTGACGATGTCGGCATCTGCCTGGGCCCAGAATGCCGTATTGCAAACAAAATTCCGGTACGAGATGCCCAATCATCAGAATGTAAGTAATATCTTCTTTACCAAGTCTGATGGTGATGGCGATTTGAAGGCAATCGCTGAGCCGGTTATAGACAAAGCTACGGGTATATTCCGGGTGGATGTGACTCCTGCGGATCAAAATGCCATCCGCTATATTGGGGCTTTTGATGAGCATTATCCGGTTTATCTGCGCAAGGCTGAGGCGCTGACGCTAGATGCCGGCGATGGTCAGGTGAGTTATTCAGGAAAATTAAGCAAGGAAAACCAGGTCTTTGCTGATTGGTACAAAATGATCGCTCCGATCCGCAAATACGGTTATACGAAATCAGCACGTTTGCTGCCACAGGACAGACTGGCGAAATTGCTGGATTCTTTGGCTGGACCGGTTGAAAACTTCGTGAAGAACATCAACACCGGTAATGCGGCTTTCGACAAGGAAGCGAAGTTCATGCTGCCCTACAGCTATAAATTTGACCTGGTGATGCCATTTGCCATGGGCTTCAGTTTCGAATCTAAAGATAAGTTCCCTGCAGTCTATGCGAACTGGTTTAAAAATGAAACTTTTTCCGATAAAGCGCTTTGGACACTCCCTATCGCCTTTAGGTACATGCAATATTTCGCCTTCGCCAAACACGTCATCTATAACCAGGAACAAGGCATATCCGGAGAAATGCTGCCTCCCGGTATCAGCGATAAAAATCTAAAGGCCAGTTATATCCTGGCTCAGGCAGAAAAGGGTGCATCGCAGGACAGGGCCGCTTTTATTAAAAAATTTGAGGGTGACATGCTGAACGAAGAGCAGCGCACGAAGATGAAGGTACTTTTGGCACGTGCGGGTGTACAGGTTGCCGGGGGTAACTGGATCGACTTTACTTACCCGGACCGCAATGGCAAAATGCACAAACTCTCAGATAATCTGGGCAAAGTAGTCCTGATTGATGTATGGGCAACCTGGTGCCAGCCCTGCCTGGCAGAACAGCCTGCCCTGGAAGCATTGGAGAAATCTTTTGAAGGAAAAGATGTCGTGTTTATCAGCCTGTCGATTGATACAGATCAAGCCAAATGGAAGCAAATGATCGAAGAGAAAAAGCTGTCTGGATTACATTTGTATTCTAATAACCAGGGCACGATTTTGAAGGACTATGAACTGGAATCAGTGCCGCGTTTCATCTTGTTCGATAAACAAGGAAAAACAGTGAGTTTTGATGCACCAAGACCCTCTGATCCAAAATTAGCTGCCCTGATTACATCAAAATTATAAGCCAAACTATATTTGTCTGAAATGAAAAGAACCATCACATCCCTGCTGTTTACCATCATGTTTTGCTATTCGCAAATGTTGTCAGCCCAGGGTATCAATTTCGAGACCATAAGTCTCAAAGAAGCCATGGGAAAAGCAGCTAATCCCGCCAGTCCCAAACTGATCCTTGTCGATTGTTATACTACCTGGTGCATGCCTTGTCTCCAAATGGCAAAAGAGGAGTTTCCAAAAAAGGAAGCTGGCGACTATTTCAACCCAAAGTTTGTTTCGGTAAAGTTTGATATGGAAAAAGGAGAAGGATTACAACTTGCCAAAAAATATGGCGTAACCGCTTATCCTACTTTTTTGTTGTTGGATGCTCAGGGAAATGAGCTCAATAGAGTAGTAGGTAAATCCACTGCATTAGAGTTTATCGACAAAGTAAAAACTGCGCTTGATCCTAAAAATTCGTTGAATGCCATCAAGGCTGCCTATGAAGCAAACAAGAGCATGACTACGGGACTGCCTTATGCACTCGCACTTTATCAGAATTCCAAAGACCCTTCGCCAGTGTTGCAGGAAATTTTTGATCGTGCTCAGGATTTCGAACGCTTCAGTCCGGATTTTCTAAACATTGCATTGGGTACTACGAAATTTGGCAGCCCATTTTTTCGAAAAATGATGATGTACAAATCGAATTTAGATCTGGCAATGGGCACGGAGATCATCAATCGGATCGTTTTCGACAAAGTCCGTAAAGATATGTACTGCATAGCCATGGAAAATGGGGCAAAATACAGCGTTTTTTATACACCGCAGGAGGTGGAAGATGTGGCCTATACCATTGGCTTACTGAAACTAAAGCCAGATCTTACAGAAAGACACATCATTCAAGCCGCCCTTTATGTAAGCAGGAAAGATCTTGACGGATTGATCGCATATTACGACCGAAACATTTGGAACATTCCGTCCGACGATGTATTCCGGGGCATTCTGGATGGTGTGCTGGCCAGGCAGACGGCTAATGCTAGTCCGGCTCAAAAGCAGTCCATCAAAGCCTTTTTTGAAAAATCCGGAGACTTTTTTTCCAAGGAGGGCAAGAGACACCTAATCATGGCAGAATCGATCAAGTAGATGAAGATGATAAAAACATCAGGCACCGGGAACCTTATGGTCCTGGTGCTTTCCATCAGCCTGGCATTGGTTCCGGGCCTATCCAAATCACAAAATGTAACCAACGATGCCAAGCTTCTGGGAAGCTATCTCAGATCTGTGGATGCTGTGCTCGCCAAAACCCAAAGCATCACTGCTGAGTATGCTCAAAAAGCACTGACAGATTCAACAGCGCTCGCTGAAGTAAATTTGATCAGGCCAGCTAAAAAAGCCTTGACAGGAAATGCTTTGTATGAGAAAGTGAAGCTTGCAACGGTGATCACAGGCTGCGCCTATAAATGTCCACGCTGCTCCAATACGCATCTGAGTGAATCTTCTGGATATATCATCGACCCGAAGGGAATCGTCATTACCAATTACCACGTCATGGCTCAATATGCCTTCATGAAAGATGGCAATAAGCCAGAAGGATTTTTTGTACGACTGGCTGATGGCCGTACTTATGCTGTCAAAAATATCCTGGCGGCATCAAAACCAAATGACCTGGCAGTATTGCAACTGGAAACCAATGGTGCAACATTGCCTGCCCTTGCTTTAGGCAGTCCTGCAAAAGTTGGTGATGCGGTCTATGTACTGGGACATCCCAAAGGCATGCATTATTACCTTTCGCAAGGTATAGTCAACAACCATTACCTGGAAGACGCCGGAGGGGACGGCCAAAAATTCTTTCGGGAAATGATGTCTATCTCGGCCGATTATGCCACAGGCTCCAGTGGCGGACCTGTACTGGATGTCTGCGGAAATGTAGTGGGAACAGTGTCCAACACAAAAATGCTGCTGCATAGTGAAATGAACCAGAGTGTTCAAATGGTCTTAAAAAACACAGTTCCGGTTAAATCCTTAAAGGCGCTTCTGCGCAAGAGTTTTTAATCCCTTACCCGAAAATCTAGCATACTAAATAAGTCGCCAGGGGCGGGGTTTTTATAGTGTTGCTTCAGATAATCATGAAGTACGAATAAGCTCATTTTCGTACTTCATGGTTTATTTTGTTATCGCACCAATGCTTTACAACCGGTAATAGTCTTTATAGTACATGTTCTGATAGTAGGCTACCGCGATATCCTTGGCAGCGGCTATGGAATCGCGTTCAATATCCACGTAGCTTTTAAACACAGTTTTGGTAAACTCTTTTTCATCGAACTGGTCTCGTTCCAGCTTAGACTTTATGCTGCTGAGCAGGACTTCATACTCTTTTTTACAATCTGGACTCAGGGTGATGCCGCTAAGAACGGCAGATACTGCAGCGGCACCTTCAAGCGTAGGATCTAAGCTCCAGGCCCTTTTGGCTTCCACAAGTTGCGCATGGCATTTGTAAGCAGTGTATTGTTTTAAAGCCGAAAGTAAAACCTGGTTGTAGGTCGCATGGCAACTTAATTTTGGTACATCGGGTATAAATGCCAATTGGCCCAGTGCAGCATCATACTTCCCTGCCGCCATGTATAACTTCGCTTTCTCAATGATGCTTTTGCAATTCGCCTGGTAATATCTGAGTATGCTGGCAACGGAATTGTCCAGGTAGCTCTGCAGTTTGCTTTTAGACAAATCCAATCTGCGTATGGCATCCATCATAGCCTGTGCTTCAGTTTTGCCTACACCGCCCATTTGCTGTCTAAAGCTACTGTAGGTTTTATCAGTAATGAGGTCTACTACGCTAAACTGTAAGGTATAACTGAACATGAGCTGCTGCCCATTTTGTTGTTTATCGCTAAGTTCGGGATTGACGACCAGGATAAATCTGGAGCCCTCTCCAGCGGCAAGGCCTTGGGCAGTAAGCTCGTCCTTTACCTTGTTGAGCAATGCGCTCGATACCGTTTCGTCTACTTCTCCCTTACTATTTTGCATTACGGGCAGCAGACTGATGTCGGTCTGCCGCTCTGCCCATGCTGCTGAACTGGTCAGCAACAATAGTGCTGCCAGCATTATTTTTCTGAATGATGCTATCATGGTCTTCTTATTTTTGTCCGCAAATCAATTGTACATACCCTAGTCCTTTGGTTACGATCTTGGCTTCGATATTGAAAGGGGCTGCCCTGAGAAAGCGCTGTAGGTTACGTCCATAACTTCTGGCATCAATGGCTCGCTGATTGTCATCGTACATGGGTATGCGAACTTGACTGAATACCAGTTTGTTCTCTGTGGCTTCGTCGGTAGTAAAGCGTCCCTTTACACTGTTTTTTGCGATCCAGTCTTCAATTAAAAAGGAAAGCTCTTCTGAGCCAAATTCAGATTCAAAGTTCTTGGCCCATTTGGCATCCCTCCTCAATTCTATTTTGATCTCGCGACCATTGGCGAAGAGCTCATCAAAATGGCTTTGCAGGCGGGCATTGAAATTGTCGATATGTTGCAGAACGGCTTCTTCCAGCTGAGCAGGCAGGTCTGAAGAGATCGAAGAAGGGCCTGTCCCTTCTGCGCCGGCAACTTGTTTGTCTGTGTAGGCATCCAGTCCGCGCATGATATAGGTTACGGATTTTTGCGGACCAGAGCTGTTTACCGTCCACTGGATCTCAATCAGGATATCTGCCTTAGCGGTGTTTCTGATTTTATCAAACAGCGACTCGGCCAGGCCGCCTTTTCCGGCGCTCTCACGGTCCATGCTCAAGGCCATATCTTCTGCATTGCCTTTACTGATGGAGGAAAGCGTCTGACTGAGGTCTTTCAAAGGGTATCCACGGTCGCCAAAAAGTGTATTTATTTTGGAGATGACCAGGAGCAGGTTGGGATTTTCATCGAATGCCTTTTGGTAATCGGGCACTTTCTCTATGGCCCCAAAATTATCGAAGGACGTAAAATAACCCCTGGAGATGCACCATTGCCTGGAGGGCAGAACCATGATCGTCGGTTTTTTTGCCTGGGTATAGCCCTCAATAGTCAGGAAAAGCAATAGCAATAATATGTTGAATAATTTTTTCATCTTTTTATAGGTTTAAAATCCACTGCCCAGAGACTTGATCACCCCGGCATCTTCCATTTGTTTGCGCAGGGCTGCCTTTTGCACGAGTACAGCTACACCTATTTTGGTGAGTTTGCCCACCCGCAGGCGGTCTTCTGCCTCTATAGAGCCATCGGTGGAGAGCGCTACATACTGGAGGTACTTACCCCCCTTTTGAAAGAAGGCATTGAAAAAGTCCTTGTGCGCTTCAACCGCCCCGGCAGCAGTAACCAGAGGTTTCTGCAGATCAGATCCTGGTATTCCTGTAAAGAGTACCGCCTTTACTGCATTCCGCTTGGCGTTTTCCAGGCAGGCCTCTTCATTTTTCCCATAGGTGTAAACTTTGAACAGGATGCTGCCCTCTGTTGCAGTTCGCAGGAACTTCACTTCATACTCATCGTCCATGAGCTTGTTTTTATCTTTTTGTGCGTAGCTCACTGTGGCCATCATGAGGCCAAGCAGGAAGCTGCAGATTGTCTTCATATTCATATGTATTATTTAAACTTTGCCAATTCAGTGTTCAGAAGGTTGCGGTCTATTCCGATCTCAAATGACAGCTGATGTACCGTGTTTTTTTCTTCGGACTGCTTCATGCGGTTTACGGGACTGCCCTTGTTCTCTAACAGGGCCTCATTGGCAGACCACAGGGAGAGCAGGCGCTGTTCTTCTGCTTTAAAAGCTGCGATGGAGGTGTTGCTGCTGAGCGCCGGAGGAATTTGAGTACCCTCTCTGGAACCTTCATAAATGAGCGTTTTGAGCAGTTTACGATTGGCATCGTTGCGGCATTCCTGCTCATCTAGCCCTTTGCCATAGGCTATAAAGAAGTCTTTGCCAGCTGAGCTGCGTACAAACTTTGCCGGAATGTCATAGAAGGCCCCGGTTCTTACCAGTCCGCTTTTGCTTCCGCAGGCGGAGAGCAAAAGCAGGTTAAAGAGTATAGAAAAAATTGCTTTCATACTTGTTGCGTATTAGAGCCTTCCGAAACGGAGGCCAAAGGTGAAGGTTTGCTTTTTGTAGGTTGGCGTGAAGTCGTTAAATTCGTATTCGGCATCGTCCGCCTCGTTGTAGGTGGCATCCATCACACTTGCAAAGCGGATCCCGGCCCTGAGTTGGAGGGTACGGCCAAGGTTGATACCAACATCTCCACCGTATACCAATCCAAAGAGGTATGCCGTCACTTTCTTGTACTTTTCGCTAATTACGGAAGAAGTGAGGTCTTCACCGCCAACGGTAAAGCCTGTGCCATTTTTGAGGGTGCTGTATGCAGCAAGAGCCCCAAAAGTAGGCGTGATCACCAGGCGATGGTAACTGAAGTTTTGTCTCAATGTGAGCGTACCTACCAGTGCTTCGGCCTTTAGCGCGCCAAAATCCGGATCGCCGGCATATTCCAGGCTTTCCGTAACGAGTTTTGGATTATAGCCTACATCAACACCGACATTCAGTCCTGGCAGCGCGCGGGTCATGTATTCAAAATTCAGGTAATAACCGCCCAATACAGACATCGTGTCGGTATTGTAGCTGGCACCGATGGTCCAGTTTTTATCATATGCAGAGTAGTCTTTCAATTGCATGCCCTTGCGGATTGGACCAGAGGCAACCCGATAGAAGGATGAAGGCTTGGAAGTCCCATTGCTGCGCTGACGGTTGTCGGCAACCCATTTTGCACGTACAAAGCCCACATGTCTTTCACGGGCCTTGCCTGTTTTTTCGTCCAGCACATTTTCAGTGACCTCAAACAACTGGTCGGTTTTGACGTTTTCTTTTTTTCCCATTTTGGACAGGAGTGGGTGCGATTTGAATACAGCGCCCCTCATAAGAAAATCGCTGCCGCTTTCTATGGACGAGATGGACTGGCTATAGATTTTCTGGCTAAGTTCAGTATAGATTTCCGACTGCGACTTTCTGGTCAGTGTACTGGCATCTGCAGTAGCCTGTTTGTTGGCCAGGGCATTGCTAAACATTTGCAGCGCAGAGCTTACCTTATTGGCCACGTCTAGATCACTCACGGTTACGCTGAACGCACTTGAGGTATATTTCAGTGGAAACTGGTGGTTCTTCAGTTTGTTGTATAATGTCGCGTTCGGCTTATCAAAATAGAAATCATCCCAAAATTTGCCAGCCATGTAGGCAGAGTCCAGGTCTAGCTGGTAAAGGTAGCTGATCCCACTGACCACGTGGTCAGTGCCCTTGCTGGAGGCATTGTAACTGGTGGTATAGCTTGTGGGTTTAATGACGACAAAATAGATATTGCTGAGTAATTTTACGCCGGCATCCTTCAGGAAATCAAATCCTCTGGCCGAGTGCTGGGCGAGTACCATCTCATTGTCGGAAGCATTGTATAACCCTCGTTCCTGCACTTTAGCTACCGTCATGGTCTGACTGACCGGATCGATCAGTATGTGTTCGAGAATCCTGTTGGGAATCCGGTCTGCATAAATTTTTTGGGTCAGCTCTGCCTGGGAGTAGGCTGATGCCGCATTGGAATAAATGCCCGGCCGAATGATTTTAGTGCCAATGTTGTTGAAATCGTGGCGGTCGGACACCTGAAGTTGGTTGAAATAGGAAGAAGGAATAGGTTTGCCATCTTCAAATTCCGTGAACAGAATGCTGAGGCTTTTGCGGGTATATCCTTGTGCAAAAACGGTGCTGCTGCCGAACAGGCAGAACAAAAACAAGCGTACAGGAAGAGACTTCCAAAAAAGTAGTTGTTTGGTCATGTGGTGGTTTTTTAAGTAAAAAATATATAAATCCCTACGATTTGAATCAAAGATATATAGGGAACCAAGCCTGGGACAATACCCATAAATAGGTATTTTTTAAAATCACCGAAAGCAGTGATGCGTGATCACGCAGGTTTAGGCAATGTTTTGCCAAGGGATAGACCCTCAGGTATATTTTTAAATTGGGTCGATTTTTTTATCGGATTAACCCGATAGTTAAATTTTTCATTACACCGCATTAAAAAACTCAAACAAATTCACGTTACTTGCAATATTGAGTTTTTTCCTCAATCGGTACCTCCCAATTTCTACACCCCGGGGCGATATTTTCATTAAGGTGGCTATTTCTTTAGTAGACAGGTTCATTTTAAGATAGGCAGACAAGCGCAATTCATTACTGGTAATGGACGGGAATTTGTCTTTCAGATGTTTGATGAAATCCACATGCACTTTATCGAAATGGACATAAAATTGTTCCCAGCCTTCATCAGATTTTTCTTCGGCATTGAGCAGCCTGATGATTCTGTTAAAGTCGGCGGTTTGGCTATCGTCCTTAAGTTCATTCTTCAGCTTGAAGAGCTCGTGCTTGATCTTGGACATCATATCTGCTTTTTGTACCAGGTGCATGGTATTAGAAGCCAATTCCGAATTTTTGGTGTCAATTTCAAGTTCCAGCTTTTCATTTCTCAGCTTGATGATTTCCTTTTCAGACTTATCCAATTCCAATTGGTGCATGTATTTAATGTGCTCTTGTTCTTTCTGAAATGCAATTTGCTGGTTGGTGATTTTTCGCTGTTGCCTTTTGTACACCAGGTAAATGATGCCTAAGAAAATCAAGCCATACACCAGGTAGGCAACAATGCTTTGGTACCATGGCGGTAGAATAGCAAACTCATAAGTCGCTACAGGCGATTCGTTGCCAAGGTTATCCTGTGTTTTCACCATGAAGGTGTAATGACCTGCAGGTAAATTGGTATAGTCCTTTTCGGTCTTTTTGTCGAGCGCCGACCAAGTCTCGTCAAATCCTTTCAGGTAACAGCTGTAGAAAGTATTTTCCTTGTTCCTGTTGATGGTGGAGGAATATTCGAAGTGAAATGAATTCCAGCCATGTTTCACTTCGGGCAATCCCTTCTGTTCCGCAGTTTCATTTACCTCGCCAAAATAACCGCCGAACAATCCAATATCTGATTTACCGAAAGCTTTAACCAAGCTGATGCGCACGTGTTGTCTGCCTGCATTAGCCAAGTATTTTTCGTAATTGATATGGTAGAAGCCCTTTTTTGCGCCTATAAATACATTGTTTTTGTCCACGCAATAAATGTGTTCAAATCCACCTAAAGTTTTGCCATTGAGCTCTGGAATGTAAAGCAGCTTATAAGTTTTGCCGTTATATTGTGCCACACCGAGCTTCTTTTCTTCAATAAACCAGATATTTCCCGCACTATCTTCTTTGAGGTACCTCACATACTTTTTGCCAAAAACCGGTGCAAAATAGCTTGAGATTTCAAAGCTGTCTTTTTGTGCATTATACGCATAAACACCTTTTTCAGTGCCCACTACAATTTTATTTTTAACCTGGTAGATGTGGTTATTGAAGGTGGATGGCAAGCCTTTTTTATTGGTATAAAGCGTCACACTTTTACTGCGCATATTTGCCAGAGCTATTTTATAGACCCCCTTATAAGGATGGGAAACCCATATGTTGTTCTTTCCGTCGGCTACAACAAATCTGGAAGACTCGCTGAAATTGCTAATATTTCCAGCTATACCAAACTCATTATTGACCTCATTTAAAATGGAAATGCCGTTATAGTTGCCGGCAAGCACAACAGGTTTGGCCGCATTTCCCGGCTTATAGCTGACGAAATTCCAATAGCCTTGCGCAGTAGAAATTGCTTTGATCCCTTTCTCCGTCAATTCAAAAGCGCCATCGTGCCTGGCCAATAGCAATTTTCCATTGATGATGTTTGCTCCCCAGGCTTGTCCATAAGCATTGGGCACAGCAGCAAAATTAGTCTGGGTCGTGCTGATGTCTGTTTCACCAGTCAGGGGCAGACGATAGAAACCATTCGATAAGCCTGCATAAAATGTGTTATTGTGTATTATAGCAGTGTGTCCTGCCGCATTGTCGAAGATCGCCGGATTGATGTGTTTGATGGCATTATTATTCGCAATAAAGCTGATTCCATCTGCAAGGCCCAGCCAGATGTTGCTATTGCTGTCTTTAAAGAGACTGATGATAGCATTGTTTTGCAGTCCCGAACCTTTAGACAGGTGGTAGATCAATTTCCCGCGGGTATCCATCAGGTAACAGCCATTGTAGAGCGTGGCTATAGCGATGGAATGATCATCTATTTTATAGGCACTGCTGATATTTGAAATACTTGATGCCGCTTTTACGGGAGTAATTTGTCCACCTACTACCGTATGCAGGCCATGTGCAAATGAACTCATTAAAATGGTGTCTTTACCAAATTGGGAAATGGAACTTACGATGAAATCGTAAGGAATACGATCAGTCAGAAGAGGCAACCAGGTATTCCCCGAAAGCTTTAACAGTCCATTGTCCTTTTCCTGAGCAATAATGGTATTGTTGGCCATGCCCATGTAAAGCCATTTCGTTTTCGTTCCTAAAACGGTGATTTTTTCGTCATGCCATTTAAAAATATTGTTTTCCGCACGAAAAAATATGGCATTTCCAACGCTCTGCACATTCCAAATGTCAGCAAATGACCGATGCATTTTAGGTATTTTTCCCTTCAAGCTGGTAAAAAACAGCTTTCCATTTTTGTTTGGGGAGAAAAAACCGAAGTCGCCCTGACCTCCGGCATATATTTTATGGTCAAAACCAATTTTGACAGCGCGTACAATCGTCTTGTTAGGTAATGGATATATTTTCCATCGGCTGCCATCAAAGGTAAGCAGCCCCTCATCATTGGCGAAGTACATCACACCATTGCGATCCTGCTGGATATCCCAGTTGTGGATGCCGGCACTGTATGCAGTATTATCGTAATTTACGATGTCAGGCATCCCTATCGGATTTTGCGCAAAACCCAATGTGCTCAGAGCAAACAGGAGTAGGAAAAATATTTGGCTTTTCATCAACAGACTAAAAATAGGTAAAATCTTTCGATTCTCAGGTGTAGTAGGTGAAAACTGGCTTTAAAGGTTATTTTAAGCGGTTTTGATGTAGTTTTGTAGGGGCTGAAAATTTGGAAGCGAAGCCCTTTTACAGATACTTTTGTATCAAATCATTAACCAAATTATAAATTGTATGAACTATAAGTTGTTTGTAAGACAATATTGTCTTCCGCTGGTAGCCTTCTTTTTTCTCATGAGCTCTGGCTGTAAAGAAGAGGATTACGCCGGCAAATTGGGGACCTCTGCAAAGGCCTCTTTTAACGTGACCAAGGTACAGGGTAAAGTAAACACCTACCTTTTAGAAAGCACTTCTCAAAATGCTTATCGTTATCAATGGGACTTCGGCTTAAACGAAGGCTTAAAGAGCGGCGGTTCATCCATTGAAGCTTATTTCATTACCAAGGGAACCTATAATGTAAAATTATATGCCTATGGCGAGGGTGGATATGATATCGCGACGCTGCCAATTGTGGTTGAGCAGGATGATTTTACACCAACCCTGAATAATGAAGCTTTTAAATTATTAACTGCCCATGCCTGGAAATTAGACGGAAATTCCTCGGCGCCGGTTATTGTCGGCAGGGAAGCCAATCCGGCTGAATATTTCGGAGGGGGCTCATTGGCCAACTGTCAGCTAGATGACGATTATACCTTCTCATTTGCAAACAATGCCTTTAAAGTGGTTTACAATGCGCATGGCGCAACCTTTAACGGTGGAAACGTAAATCCCAACTACAACTGTGGCAGCGATAGATCCTATGAATCTGCATTTACGTTCAGTACAGTCGTAGAAGGAGCAGGCCTTGCTACCATAACGATCCCCAATACGCCGCCAACCAGATTTATCGGTGTAACCGATGTTTCTTCTAACAATTACCGTATTATTTCTATCACAGCCAACGAAATGGTGCTACGTTCAGGAAAAGTAAGCGAGACCGTGCATACCATGCGTTTTGTGAAAAAATAAGCAGCTACCTATTATTTAATTAAAGCCAAATATAAATATGAAAAGAATTCGACTATTGATCGTATTACTGATTTGTTCGCTTGCCTTTACAGAGGCATTCGCTCAGGGCATTGCCATTTCTGGAGTGGTTAAGGACAAAACAGGACTGGAAATTCCGGGTGTTTCCGTGGTGGTTAAGGGAACCAACACGGGTGTTTCTACCACAGCAGATGGTAAATATTCCATCACCGTACCAAAAGCTGGTTCAACCCTGGTATTCTCTTTTGTGGGGATGACCAGTCAGGAAATCATTGTGACCAAATCGGAAGCAGTTAACGTTGTGATGGATGATGCGGATAACACCTTAAACGATGTTGTTGTAGTCGGTTTTGGTACGCAGAAAAGGAGCAATGTAACCGGTTCTGTAGCGACCGTAAACAACAAACAATTGGTACAGACCCCTGTTGGCGATTTGAGTAATGCTTTAGCAGGTCGTACGCCTGGGGTGATTACCAAACAACCCTCCGGAGAGCCGGGTGCCGATGGTACACAAATTTTCATCAGAGGTAACTCTACTTTTGGTGGTGGTAGCATGGAACCCCTGTTTGTCATCGACGGAGTGGTTCGTACCGGACGTGATTTCGGGCAGATGGATCCCAATGAGATCGAGAGCGTAAGTATCTTAAAGGATGCTTCTTCTGCGGCAATTTTTGGGGTCAAAGGAGCAAATGGTGTCGTTTTAGTCACTACTAAACGAGGTAAAGCCGGACAGCTCAGTGCAAATTATTCCTTCAATTATGGTTTCTCTAAGGTAACCAGATTACCAGATGCTTTAGGCTCTTACGAATACGCAACGCTATATAACGAAGCGAAGTTAAACGACAATCCATTAGCCACACCAGAATTTTCCTTAGAGCGTTTGGAGTCTTTCAGAAATGGATCAAATCCTGATGCAGACCCGAACACCGACTGGATGGATTTAGTCCTTGGAGGCACTGCACCAAGAAAGCAGCACAACCTGTCACTTTCCGGTGGCAGCGAAAAAATCAAATACTTTACTTCATTTGGATACCTTAATGAAGATGGTTTATATAAGTCATTGAATTATAGTAGGTATAATGTTAGAAGTAATGTCGACATCCAGGCAACTTCAACGACCAAAATCTCTGTCGATTTATCTGGAAGGGTAGAAAACAAGCAATCTCCGCCAGCCAGCATAGATAATATTTTTGAGCACACCATGCGTAATCCACCGGTGCAGCCAGCAAGATTTTCTAATGGATTATTAGCTGCACCAGGCGTATATCCAAATCCCCTGGCCTTAATTAGCGAACAAAGCGGCTACAATAGAAACAATGCCAATTTCTTCATGAGCAACTTTCAGGTTGTACAGCAAATTCCTGGTGTAGAAGGCCTGTCTGTTAAAGGTGTCCTGGCGTTCGATAAGAACTTCAACTCTAACAAAACCTGGAACCAATGGGTGCCGCTTTACGTAAGAAATAACGATGGTACCTATGCGATCAACGCAGAATCTAAATCATCACTTTCCAAAGGATATGGTGAAGGTCAAAGTACCGAATTACAGGGCCATATCAATTATGATAGAAGGTTTGGAAAACATGGCATTTCCGCTTTAGCACTGGTATTGCAAAAACAAAATCAGGGTACCGGAATTTACGCAGCCAGAAATTCCTACGAGAGTTCTGCCTTACAAATTCTGAATTTTGGTCCGGCATTAAATGAAGTATTGAGCGATGGTGAAGATAAAACCGCATTACGTAGTGCGGCCTTCCGTATCAATTACGATTTTGATGGTAAATACCTTTTTCAGGCGAGTTTGAGAAGAGATGAGTCGGAGAACTTTGCGCCAAAAGAAAGAGTGGGCTATTTCCCTGCATTTTCTGCCGGTTGGTTGTTGACCAGGGAGAGTTTCATGCAAAATCTGAAATTTGTAGATTTCTTAAAACTAAAGGCGTCTTACGGAACATTGGGAAGTGACCGTATCCCTAGTCGTTTTGGTTATTACAACCGTTACAACCTGGTGCCAAACGTATATCCTTTTGGCGGTACCTTCGTTACAGGTCTCACGCCAGGTGCCATTGCCAATGAAAACCTGACCTGGGAAACCTCTGTCAAAATGGATGCAGGGGTCGAAGCTAAATTATTCAAAAATCAATTGAGTGTAGACGTAACCGTTTTCAAGGAAAGAAGAAAAGATATCTTAGCGACCAGAGCGCTATCTGTTCCTTTGAGTTTTGGGGCGGCTTTGCCCAGCGAAAACTTCGGTATCGTAGATAATAAAGGTTTGGAGGTAGTTTTAAACCACACCAGGCAATTGTCTGACAATTTCTCTTACTTCATTGGTGGTAACTTTACCTATGCAAAAAACAAAATTGTAGAGGCTGCAGAGGCATCAAATATTCCGGATTACAGACGCATTACAGGAAGACCAAACGGTGGAATTTATGGTTACAAAGCAATCGGTATTTTTAAAGATGCAGCAGATTATGCAGCTTCAGTAAAACACAGTGCGTACCTGACTTCCACAGGGCCAGGTGATATCAAATATCAGGATATCAATGGAGATGGGGTCATCAACGATGACGACATTACCTATTTAGGAAATGGTTCCTTACCACAAGTCCTTTACGGAATCAATGGTGGTGTAAATTATAAAGGCTTTGAGTTGAACTTCCTGTTGCAGGGAGCAGCACAGTCTCAACAACTGTTTACGCAGAATGCAGCCTGGGCCTTCCACAATGGCGGCCGCGTAAATGCAGAATGGTTAGACAGATGGACGCCAGCCCGTCCTGATGCACCGCTTCCACGTTTGAGCCTGAACACCAATGGCAACAATTATCTGGTCAGCAGTTTCTGGGTTCAAAACTCCAGCTATTTGCGCTTAAAGAACGTAGAGCTGGCCTATACGCTTAAGAATCAGCTTTTGTCCAAGATCGGCGCCAGTAGTCTGAGGCTCTACGCTCAGGGTCAGAACTTATTTACGGTTACCGACCTCATCAATCTGGATCCTGAGAATACCAATGGCATAGGCAGGTATTACCCACAACAAAAGACCTACACCTTTGGGGTTAATATACAGTTCTAATAACCAATCGTTGAAATGAATATTAAAAGAAAAGAAATGATTAAAAGACATAAATGGTTGGTTGGCGTGATATTGGTTACGCTGACCACTTTCTCCTGCAAAAAAGACCTGTTGGATATTAAACCGATAGATTTCGTATCAGATGTTGCCGTTTTTCAAGACATTACCCTTACCTCTCAGTTTGTGAGCGATATCTATGGCACCATGTTAAGTGGTTTCGAACGTCGTGATTTCGGTTATGACCAGGATTGGGCACGCGGTTTTGCTACCCTGGATATGATGACAGATGACATCGAAGGGCACAACGATTTGCCGATGAACAGGGTTCAGGCGGGTGATTTGAACTCAAATTTCTCCATGGGTACACAGCTTTGGGCGGTCAACTACGCTTTGATCAGAAAGGCCAATACTTTAATCGCGCGTATAGATGGAGTGCCAACTACCAATACCGCTTTAAAAGATCGCTTAAAAGCAGAAGCTAAATTTTTGAGGGCATTTGCTTACGCAGACTTGGTTAAATCTTTTGGTGGCGTACCCTTGATCATCACAGAACAAAATGCAAGTGACGACCTGGAAGTTCCAAGAAATACTTACGATGAGTGTGTGGCTTTTATCCTCAAAGAATGTGATGAAGCAGCTGCGGTATTGTCGCCAACCTATCCGGATGCGGATTTGGGCAGGGCTACAAAAGGTGCGGCATTAGCTTTAAAAGCCAGGGTATTACTGTATCACGCCAGTCCACTTAACAATCCGGGCAACGTCGTTTCCAGATGGGATGATGCGGCAAAAGCAGCTAAGGAGGTCATGAACATGTCGCCCTCTGTATATACTTTGTATCCAGACTATTACCAGTTGTTCATGACGAAAACCGGAAACAAAGAAGTGATTTTTGCTAAAAAATTCGGACGTCCAAACCGTACACACCAAAGTGCCTGGATGTTACACATGAGTTTTACGCCTACAGGCTGGGGCGGCTGGGGTGCTTTCCATGCGACACAAAATCTGGTAGATGCATTTGAAATGAAAACAACAGGCCTGCGTCCTGATCAGGCTGGTTCTGGTTACGACCCGCAAAATCCATATGCCAACCGGGATACCCGCCTGGATAAAGCCATGTTAATGAATGGTTCGCAATTCAAAGGGATCACCGTAGAAACCTTCCAAAGTGCAGATCTCAGTGTTTTTCCTGATGGTAATGCAAATAGCCGCACCAATGGCGACAGAACCAAAACCGGTTACGGCCTGCGTAAGTTCATCGACGAAAAAAACATGACTGCTGATGCAGTATATCAGGGTGGTGATAACGACTGGATTTACATGCGCTATGCTGAAGTTCTATTAAACTATGCTGAAGCGAAAAATGAGTTCAGCGGCCCGGATGCAAGTGTCTACGATGCCCTGGACGAGATACGAAGAAGAGGAGGACTGCCACCTTTAACCAGAAATTTTTCTAAGGGCGATTTGCAAACTAAGATCCGTAACGAGCGTAGGGTAGAACTTTGTTTCGAAGAACACCGTGTATATGATGTGAGACGCTGGAAAACAGGAATGACATTCTTCAATCAGCCTGTATACAGAATGAACGTAATTAAAAATACAAACGGTACCCTAACCTACAGCAAAGTCGTATTAGAAAACAGGGTTTACAAAGAAAGTTACAACCTCTTCCCAATTCCCCAGATTGAAATGGAGAGAAATAGAAAACTAACGCCGAATCCTTAATAGAAAGCAGATGCAGAAAATACTCTTTGGCACTATTGCCATGTGTGCAACAATTTGTAATGGGCTGTTTGCGGTAGAGCAGTTGCCAGCTGGCGAAAAACTCCAGCCCGTTAAAGTAGAAGTTAAAAAAACTGAAAAAGGATTTCAGCTATTGCGCGGCGGCAAACCTTACTTTGTTAAAGGTGCCGGCGGAACTGCTTACTTTCATCGGGTTGCCGCAAATGGTGGTAACTCCATACGCACCTGGGGAACCGATGGCGCTAAAGAGATTTTAGATTCTGCACAGCAAAATGGCCTGACGGTCATGATGGGGCTCTGGGTAGCTCCGGAACGTCATGGTTTTAATTATGATGATCCCGTAGCGGTGAGAAAGCAATTTGAGAAAGCAAAAGCTGAGGTGATGAAGTATAAAGACCATCCAGCCATGTTAAGTTGGGGAATAGGGAACGAGTTAAACCTTTCTTATACAAATCCGAGGGTCTGGAAGGCGGTGAATGACATCGCAAAGATGATTCATGAACTGGATCCCAATCACCCGGCTACGACTGTACTCGCAGGAATCAATCAGAAAGAGATCGATCATATCCAGGCAGATGCCAAAGATTTAGATTTCTTATCCATTAATACCTACGCCGATTTAAGTGTGTTGCCGGCAAGGGTTAAATCTACAGGCTGGACCGGTCCCTACATGGTGACCGAATGGGGACCCACAGGTCACTGGGAAGGCTTGCAAACGAAATGGAATGCACCTGTGGAAGAAAGCAGCAGTGAGAAAGCAGCGGTTTACCGAAGCCGGTACATTTATTCTGTTGAAAGAGATCAGGCGAATTGTTTGGGCTCATATGTGTTTTTATGGGGACAGAAACAAGAAAGAACACCCACATGGTATGGTCTTTTTACAGCCAAAGGCGAAGAAAGTGAAGTGATTGATGTGATGCAGTATCTTTGGACCGGAGCCTATCCTAAAAACAGAGCGCCGCACATTTATGGTTTTACCTTGGATAGCAAAAGAGCAAATCAAAGCGTTTACCTTAAACCCGGGACGACCTATCACGCAGCGGTAGATGCTTTTGATCCCAACAACGATGCCCTCAGTTACCGTTGGGAATTGTTGCCGGAAGCCACAAAGGTTGGCGAGGGCGGTGATCATGAAGACAAACCAGAAGCGTTAAAAATGGTGCTAAAGTCGATCGGTAAAGGTGAAATTAGCCTGACTGCCCCTAAAGCACCTGGTGCTTATCGTTTATTTATCTATGTTGCCGATGGCAAAAATAAAGTTGCCACCGCGAATATTCCCTTTTACGTACAATAAAACCAAGGATATGAAAACACCTGCATTTTTTAGAAACTCGTTGCTCATATTGACGCTGCTGATGCTGAACCTGAGCTGTAAAAAGGAAGCAAAAGCGGTAGCACCCACTGGTTTACAATTGGTAGCTACTGTAAGTGATGATGGTTCCGGCAGGGTAGATTTCGTTGCCACTGCGAGTAACGCTGATCGTTATTTGTTCTCATTCGGACAAGGCGCCAACGAAAGTATCAGGTCTGCAGATGGGAAGGCCTACACGATATATGCAGAAAGTGGCGTCTATACCGTGAAGGTCATCGCTTATGCAGGCGATCAGTCCATGGAAGTCACGAAGCAAATTACGGTTGATAAAAATGAAGTGATCGACAATACCGGTTATGTCTCTGCAGAAAGTTATCCGGGAATGACCCTGGTTTGGCGGGATGAATTTAATGGCACAGCGCTGGATGACAAGTTTTGGAACTTTGAAGAAGGAAACGGCACCGACGGTTGGGGTAACCTGGAATTGCAGTACTATCGTAAAGAAAATACCAGGGTACGTAATGGTTACTTAACCATTACGGCAAGGAAAGAATCTTTCGGGGGCAAGGAGTATACTTCATCCAGATTAACCACAGAAGCAAAAAAAGACTTCTTGTACGGGCGTATCGATTTCAGGGCAAAATTACCTAAAGGACAGGGTATCTGGCCGGCATTTTGGGCTTTGGGTGCAAACATCCGGACTACGCCATGGCCATTCTCCGGAGAAATTGACATCATGGAAATGGTAGGCGGTGGCGCCGGAAAAGACAACACCGTTCATGGAACCGTACATTATGAGGACGGTGGACATAAATATATCGGTGGTTCTACTACCCTGACATCGGGAGATTTTTACGATAAGTTTCATGTGTTTTCTGTAGTATGGACGGAGCGATCTATAAAATGGTATCTAGACGATGTGCAGTTTTATACATTTGATACCACAGGTGCCAACAAAGATGAATTCAGGCGTTCCTACTTCCTGCTCATCAACCTTGCGGTTGGTGGCAATTGGCCAGGTGCACCAAACGCGGCTACTGTCTTCCCGCAAAAGTATGTGATAGATTATGTGAGGGTTTTTCAATGATATTGTACCCGTTCGGGTATCCTTTTCGTCATTTTAACTATAATTGTACCCGATAGGGTATATTTTAATTAAATATCGCTATATTGTACCCGAAAGGGTACAGTATATGGATGCTATTGTCAAATTTATTAAAGAGTCCAGAAAGAAACACGGATTATCGCAGGAGGATCTGGCCTTTAAGGCAGGTGTCGGACTACGCTTTTTGAGGGAATTGGAGCGTGGAAAAACTACGGTCCAGCTAGATAAAGTAAACGAGGTGCTGAAGATGTTCGGTAAACAGGTAGGTGTGATTGAGAAGGAGCCAGATCATGACAACTAAGGCGAAAGTAATGTATGCTGAGCACCTTGCAGGGATTCTGCAGAAGAATGATACGGGTTATACTTTTAGCTACGATGAGGCGTACCTGAAGGATGAAAAAGCTAAGCCTATAAGCCAGACACTGCCTTTGAGCCCATATCCTCAACACAGCAAAATACTGTTTTCCTTTTTTGATGGGCTCATTCCGGAAGGTTGGCTGCTTGATGTCGCTAGTAAGCACTGGAACATCAAGGGGACGGATCGTTTTGAATTATTAATTACCCTATGCAGGGATACTATAGGAGCCGTAACTGTATTGCCCATAGGAGAGGAGGACAACAATGAGTAATTGCTTTTTCTGCTACAAGCCGGTTGAAGCAGGATCCGGTTATCATAAGTCCTGCTGTAAAAAGTTTTTTGGTAGCGCAGAACTGCCGGAGCTTAAGTTGAATCAGAAACTATTGGATGAGCTTACTGCTCAGACCATTAACAAGCGGATTGCCATCACGGGTGTCCAGCCCAAATTGTCTTTAGATCTGGAGCCTGCAAAGGCGGGAAAGCGGCTTACCATCGTAGGTCTTTGGGGAAAATACATCCTTAAACCTCAAAATGCAGAAATTGCTGCAATGCCCGAAGTGGAGGACCTCACCATGCACCTTGCAGAATTGTTCCACATTAAAACTTGTGGTCATTGTCTGATCCCCATGTCTGATGGTAAAATGGTTTATGTTGCCAAGCGCTTCGATCGGAAAGGAAACATTAAAATACATGCAGAAGATTTTTGTCAGCTAGGTGGTTTTCAGACGGAGCAAAAATATGATAGTTCCTACGAGCGTTGTGGCAAGTTGATTAACGCCTATTGCACAAATCGGGGTTTAGACCTGCTCAATTATTTCGAGCTGTTGGTGTTTTCTTTTCTGAGCGGCAACAGTGATATGCATATGAAGAACTTTTCCATTTTATATAAGGAAGACGAAATTGTGCTTTCACCTGCTTATGATCTGATCAACAGTAGCTTGGTGTTCCCAAAGGATAAGGACGACACGGCGATGCTTTTAAGCGGACGTAAAAGGAATTTGAAGTTTCAGGATTTTAGTAACCTGGCAGATTCACTTGGAATAGATTCAAAAGTGTTTTCACGGGTTATTAAGAAGTTTACCGCTGATCATGATAAGGTCTTTAAGCTCATTGATCGCTCCTTCCTTTCAGCAGATTATCAAGAAGAATACAAGCGTATTTGGCTCGAGCGGGTAGGGAGGCTGAGTTCTGCGGGGCACAGTGACTAAGTGGAGGTTTCGGCAATACTGTCCACCTGATTTTGAAATCCGCTGTTCAGCCATTTTGCTGCAAAATGTCCACTAATTCAGCCAAAGTATCCACTTGACTGATTTTAAAGGCTTTGAATCATCATTCATATGGGGTCTGCGTTCCTGTTCCACTGAGCAGTTTCAGAAAGCTCAGTGAACTGAAAATGGGGTAAAATCTGGATTCTAAACAGAGACTTATAGAGAACTGAATTAGGGACGCTACTAACGCTAATCTAAGCACATTTATCAGTCAGAAATACCTAGCGCCAGGTCCAGGGGATCCAGAAAGCGTTGGGTGAAAACTGACTGGACACTTTGGCCCGAAAAGAGGTAGATACTATCTCCGAAATCTTCAAATTGAAGATATTATTGAAATGAGCGGCCTTTCCCAAGAAGAAATAGAAAAGTTGTAAACTAGAATTGACAATAGCTTAGGCTAAGTCTTCAGATTTAGCCTATCACCTACCTCATTTGTCCGAAGGCACCTTTATAAGTTTCCTGACGATTTATCTTTTGTTTATTGGCAGTTAATATTAACGGAATATACCAAAGCTAGATTTGTCGGGATTCAAATTATTCGATTTTGGACATACAGCTTTTCTCCGATCTGCAGGCCAATGATCCCAAAGCCATGGATGAAATCTATGAGGCTTGGTGGGAAAAGTTATTCGATTTCGCCTACGGCAAAGTTGGCGATGAAGATGTGGCGGGAGATGTGGTGCAGGAAGTGCTCATCTATCTTTGGGAAAACAGGCAGCAGCTTAATGTAGAAACATCATTGTCAGCTTATCTGCATCAGGCCGTAAAGTATCGGATATTGAACTACTATAAGGCCAACTCCATTCGGCAAAGCCATCAGGAACACTTGATAAGATTAGCCGATTCTGCTTTAGAGCTGCAGGCAGAAAGCATCATGATGTATAAGGAAATGCAGGGCGAAATAGACCAGGCCGTAAAGGGACTGCCCGAAAAGATGCAGGTTGTTTTTAGAATGAGCAAAATTTCAGGAAAATCCAATCCGGAGATCGCTGCTGAGCTGGGCATTTCCCTGCAGACGGTTAAAAACCAATTGAGCACCGCAGTTAAAATTTTAAAAAAATCACTTTCTTATCTCCAACTGCTGATTTTATACTGCTTAACGCAAAGTTAATTTACGGATAACAAATCCTGCTGGTACTTTTTTCGATTCCATTTGACTTCTAAGCAATGAAGGAAAAGAAAGCGAAAGAACTTCTCGAAAAGTATTTATGGGGAACAGCAACAGCACAGGAACAAAGTCTGGTGGATGAATGGTACAATTCCATCGAGTTCAAGGGAAAGCTTAGTGCTGATCAAAAACAACGGCTCGGCTCATTGGCTAAAAAAACTTTACAGGCCAGGACCAGACCGATCCTAAAAGTTAGATTGTACCGCCCCTGGATCCAGGCGGCTGCGGCAGTTCTGCTTATTGTGCTCGGTACCCTCTGGCTTACCAAAAATAAGCCCGGTCAGGCCGACCAAGACCTGATTGTAGTGCGCAACGGATCAAGTTCTAAATTGCTGAGTTTGCCCGACGGTTCCGCAGTAACGCTTCATGCATATTCTACCCTTGCCTATCCCCAGCAATTTACGAAAAGCGAACGCCGGGTCTTTCTTAGAGAGGGTGCCGCCTTCTTTGATGTGAAACACGATGAGAAAAGGCGGTTCGCCGTGGCTACATCTACTGGATTAGCTGTAAAGGTATTAGGGACCAGCTTTTTGCTGAAATCTTTCGCTAAACAGAATGATATTTTGGTAGCCGTGAGCACGGGAAAGGTGGCTGTCGACAGGCAAGGAAAAACACTTGGACTACTGAACCGGGGCGACCAATTGCTTTTCCACAAGGGCACAAAAACATTTACGCTGAGTAAAAACACGGAAGTGAAAACTGTTCCGATCCACTTTAATGGCAGTACGATTAGCCAGGTTGCCAGGAAGCTGGCCTATGTCTACAATGTAAAGTTGAAACTGGATCCATCGGTTGATTCGAAGTTAAAAACCACAGCCCGATTCAATTCTTCGCTTAGCATCACCGAAATGCTCAGCCTGATTTGCAAACTGCACCAACTCAGGTATAAAGTAGCACCTGACCAACAAACTTATATCCTTTATAAATAAACATACAAACAGATAACAACTTAAAATGATGAAAACACCTCTATTTAATGCGGTATTTTTTGCCATGCTGATTTTTAGCAACGCAGCATTCGCCTCTAACCTGATGGCGCAAAAATTGGCAAATACCGAAATAAGCCTGCGGGTTTATAAAGGACAAACGGTCCTGGCCATCGTTCAGCAGATTGAACAGGAAAATAGTTTAAAGTTTGTCTACAATCCGGACGAATTGATTCAGAACAAGGCTTTTTTCTCGAAAGCCTATCACAAATATCCGGTAAGAACGCTGCTGGACCAATTGGGAATCTACGCAATGGAGCAGAGCGATTATATCGTATTGACCAGGCCTAGTTCAAAAGTTGCCAGAATGGAAATTACGGGAACCGTAAAGGATTCATTAGGTGCGGCATTGCCGGGAGTATCTGTGAAAGTGATCGGGAGCGAACGTGCTACATTAACCGACTACAGGGGTAATTATAAGATCAATGCCAATGTAGGAGAGGTCTTGTCCTTTACCATGTTGGGCTATCAGGCCAGGGAAATGACCGTAGGCAGTAGCACAACCATCGATGTGGAATTGACTGAAGCCCCAAGCCTGCTAAAGGACGTGGTCATAGTGGGTTATGGTTCACAAAAGAAAGAGACCCTAACGGGAGCGATCAGCACTGTGTCTTTAGATCAGTTGGGTTCCAGATCGCTAAACAATGTGGGTGATGTGCTCGCAGGTAAATCCCCTGGCGTCATTGTGACCAACGAAGGCGGTGATCCTACTTCTCCGCCCCGGGTCAACGTAAGGGGAATGGGCGGCATCAATGGTGAGCGTGTGCTCTATGTAGTAGACGGTTCCATCTTCTCCGGGACTCCACAGATCAATCCGAATGATATCGAATCGATTTCGGTGCTTAAAGATGCTTCTGCGGCAATTTATGGAGCCCGGGCATCTGGAGGTGTGGTCTTGATTACCACAAAAAAAGGCAAGAAGGGCGAAATGCAGATTACTGTAGATGGCAAGATTGGTAGCCAAAGCGCCTGGCGTAAACTGGATCCTTTAAATGCAGAGGAACGTGCGCAGGTTGCACAGACCGCGGCCAAAAATGGCGGCAGTACTTTACTGCCTGCATTTAATCCTGCCCTGTTCCCCGACGGCCAAATCACCCGTACCAATTGGATGGATGAGGTTTTCAGGTCAGCCATGTTGCAGGATTACAATACGGCAATCAGTGGGGGCAGCGACAAATCTAATTTCTACCTGAGTTTCAATTACCGTGACGCAGAGGGTATCGTACTGAACACAAAGACACAGCGCTATAATTTCAGGATCAATTCATCTCATAAACTGAACAATTGGTTGACCCTCGGCGAGCAGCTTTCTTACAGCAGTACAAACGGCAACGGTGCCAATACCAGCAGCGACTATACAGGGGCCTTGTTATCGGCCATTTACTATCCGACTAATGGAACACCTTATAATGCCGATGGCAGTTTTGCAGGTCTGCCGGGCGGTCAATATGCCGGTGACTATGGAGATATCGTCAATCCCGTTGCCGAACTACAGCGTATAGACATCAGCAACCCATCCAATGTGCTGGTGATCAATCCCTATGCTACGATCGATCTGCTAAAAGGTCTCACATTCAGGTCAAACTTCAGCCTGACCAAAACCAATGCCTATTATAAAAACTTTATACCAAAACGTCCGGAAGTTGGGAAACCGGTGCTGAGCAATAGTTTGGAGGAACGCTCTGATTTAAGCAGCGATCTTTTGGCTGAACAGGTACTGAACTATAAAACTGCATTTGCTGCACACCAACTGGATGCAACCGGGGGTTATACCTACCAGAAAACCACAAACAACGGAGTAAAAGCTATCGGCTCTGGTTTCGATGACGAATCTAAACAATACCGGTACCTGGTCAATGCTACCGTTGTACAGCCATCTACCAGCTATTATAATACACAGGCACTTTCATCCTTGTTTTTGCGTGTCAATTATAACTACAAAGAAAAATACCTCCTCTCCCTGATTGGTCGTAGGGACGGCTCATCGCTCCTGACAAAAGAAAATCGTTTCAGAAACTATGGCTCTGCTTCCTTAGGCTGGGTGCTAAGTAAAGAAGATTTCCTGAAAAACCTGAGTTGGCTCGATGAATTAAAAATAAGAGGAAGCTATGGTATTTTAGGGAATTTGGGCAGTTTATCTGCAGATGCGGTAAATCCATTGTTACGTGCGGCGCAAGGGTATTTCGGACAAACGCCAGCCCTGCAAAACGGGTACACACAAAACGTACTGGCGAATAAAGATCTGACCTGGGCTGAATCCAAACAGACCAATCTTGGACTGGATCTTTCTGTGTTCAGTGGCCTGAGCCTGAATGCCGACTATTTTGTAAAAGAGATCGATCAGATGATCCTGACCAGACCTTTGCCGGGCACCGCCGGTTTGGAAACACAGACCATTAATGCAGGCCTGGTAAGGGATCGGGGTATAGAACTTGGATTGACCTTCAACAATCAGCAAGATGCGGCATTTCAATATTCGATCAATGGAACGTTTACCAGGTTGAAAAATAAAATACTGGCCTTCGCACCAGGGATGCAGAATATCGCGGTGTCTACCAATTTCAGGAATGAACTGGCGCCCTTGGTCAATGCTGTTGGGCAACCGCTCTACAGTTATTTTGTGCTGAAAACAAATGGCATCTTCCAAAACCAGGCCGAAGTAGATGCACATCAAGGAGCCAATGGGCAAAAAATCCAGCCCAATGCCAAGCCAGGCGACTTTAGGTTTGAGGACATAGACGGAAGTGGTTCCATTGATTCAAAGGATAGATATTACGCTGGAAGTGCCTATCCAAATTTCTCTTTTGGTTTGAGCTTTAACGCCAGCTATAAGAACTTTGATCTGAATATTTTTGCGCAAGGTGTGCAGGGCAACAAGCTTTTCAACGCGGTAAAGCGTACTACCTACAATGCCAGCGGACCATCCTACAATAAACTGGCTGGTATTTTGGATGCATGGTCGCCGGAAAACCCTGGTGGCAAGGTGCCCATCATTTCTACTTCCGATGCAAACGGCAACTTCAATGCATCCGATTTTTATATCGAAGATGGCTCTTATCTGCGTTTGCGCAACCTGACCCTCGGTTATACTTTACCGAAATCGCTGAGTTCAAAAATGAAGACCGGCGGGATTCGTGTTTATGCCACGGCCAACAACCTCTTTACCATTACAGATTATACCGGTTTTGATCCGGAAATAGGGATGGACAACAATGGCCTGGATGTGGGCAGGTATCCACAGGCCAGAAGCTTTTTTATTGGACTAAGTGTAAAACTTTAAAATTTTTATCATGATCTCAAGATTTAAATATTTCATACTGGCCGCCACATTGGGCTTGACAGCATGCAGCAAACAATTAGATATTATTCCTGAAGGTGCTCCCTCGGCGCAAAACTTTTGGAAAACCAAAGAAGATGCAGTGAAGGCGCAAGCCGGCATGTATGCAAACTACAATGCGGAGGAATTCTATGGACGTGGGATGTTCTGGTTCATCAATGCGAGTGACGATATGGTAACCGGCCGCAACAAGCCGGAAGGCGATAACATCAAGGATTTCAACCGCAATTATATTGGCGGCGGATATACCGAAACACAATGGAGCTTACGTTATGCGATCATCAAAAGAGCCAACGATATCATCATCAATGTGCCAAATATCACCATGGATGAAAACCTCAAAAAGGCAATTATCGGTGATGCGTATTTCAACGCTGGACTGGTGTATTTTCAACTGGCGGCCAACTATGGCAATAGCAAAGCAGGAGTACCGATAGTGAAACCTGATGCCGACCCTGCGATTCCGGTTCCGAGAGCTGCAAATGTCAACGAAAACTATGACTACATCATCGACCTGTTTTTAAAGGCTGCAGATCAGCTGCCCGTATTTACACAGATGGCAGCCGCCGATTATGGAAAGGCCCACAAGACAGCAGCATGGGCATACCTATCCAAGGTCTATCTGTATAAAAAAGATTATGCCAACGCTGCAAAGTATGCAGACATGGTGATCACATCAGGTCAGCACAAGCTGGTAGATAATTTTGCAGACGTTTTCAAAGCGGCAAACAACTGGTCTAAAGAATACATCTGGTCTGTCGTGTGTACACCAAGTGGCGGAGGAACAGGATGGGGCAGCAAGTTGCCGGGGGTAATGCTCACCAATAAGGCCTGGGGCATATACAACGGTTGGGGCTATTATTTGCCAACAAAGGAACTGTACGATTCTTTTGAAACCGGCGATCTGCGACGTGAGGCCAGCATCCTCAAAACCGGGGATAAGTTTATGTTCTTTGGGGCGGAGCGTACTTTTACAAAAGATGCAGGTGCGACTTCCGATTATCAGTTCAAGAAATATATGGAGCCCTTTAGCTATGCAAACCCGATTCCAAACCATGTGAACCCAAATGGCGATAACGGAACTACTGACCTGAACGTTCCTTTGATGCGTTTCGCAGAGGTATTGCTGATTAAGGCAGAAGCAGCCATCAATATCAGTGGTGCCGGTGCCGGCGACACAGAACTGAACATGATCCGCAAGCGTGCCAATCTGGAACCGAAAACAGGCATGACGATCACAGATCTCAAACGTGAGCGTAGAAATGAGTTGGCGGGTGAATGGGCAGATCGGCACCGCGACCTGGTCAGGTGGGGCGATGCAGAAGCGGTATATAAACTGCCATTGCACGATTCTGGTGGTAATGTGATCTGGAAAAGCCGGGCATTTAATCCGCAGGTACATGATGTTTGGGCGGTTCCCCAACGCGAAATTGACAACAGTGGTGGTCTGATCAAACAAAATCCCGGATGGTAAGCGAATGTTCATCCAAAGCTATCCGCATTTCCAAACCCTTAATTTTTAGCAAATAGATCAAACATATCATCCTCAAAAATTATGAAAAAATTAGTTATTTCCCTGGCCGTATTGGCCTGCTCATTTTCTGCTTGTAAAAAGGAGCAGGAAACACCAATGGTAAGCCCATCCGCTAAAGCGAGCACGGCAACAGCGGCTGAGGTAGAATTACAGGCAATGGCACCATTAATGACCAACTGGATGTCGGGCCTGCCAAATACTACCCCAATAGCACGCTTATCCATTCCCGGGACCCACGATTCAGGGGCCCTCTTCGAACCAATTTCGAGCACTGCAAAATGCCAGAATGTGGGAATCGCCGCACAGTTGAACATGGGGGTACGCTACCTGGATATTCGTTGCAGGCACATTGATGACAGCTTCGCAATTCATCATGGAGCAATTTATCAGAACCTGAATTTTCAGGATGTAGTAAATGCCTGTCTTAACTTTTTGAATGCAAATCCTACGGAAACCATTCTGATGAGCGTTAAAGAAGAGTATGACTATTCCAATACCACCCGTTCATTTGAAGCCACTTTCAACACCTATACGCAACAGAACCCAGGTAAATGGGATTTAACTGATGCCCTGCCCAATTTAGGTGCCTTACGTGGCAAGATCAAGTTGATCAGGAGATTTATCGGCACAAAGGGCATCAATGCGACTGCCTGGGCTGATAATACCACGTTTGACATCAGCAACAGCTACGGTGGGATCAGAATTCAGGATGCCTACAAGGTTACCAATTTGGCCAATAAATGGACTGCAGTGGAAGGACTTTTGAACGCAGCAAAAAACGACAGTTCGAACAAGCTTTACATCAACTACGCAAGCGGTTATCAGCCTGGTATCTTTAGCATACCAAACATTAATGCAGTGGCCAATTATGTAAATCCAAAGCTTAGCCAGTATTTCACCAATAATGCTTCAGGCAGGTATGGTGTCATCCCCATGGATTTCGTGGATCAGGCTAAAGCGCAATTGATCGTCAACAAAAATTTTTAAACTGATCATTTAACCCCTGGTCTATTTGCAGAGGCTACCACAGGTTGGTAGCCTTTTTTTCTGCCAGAATTTAGCCGGTTTCCTAAAATATGGGATTATTCGCTGTGTATAAATCTACACGAAATGAATAACAACCGTTACATCGACCTGCTGGTCGATTTTGCATTTAAAAAAATCTTCGGAACGGATTCCGATAAGGCCTTACTGATCAATTTGCTGAACGCAGTATTTGAAAACAGAAAGGTGATTGTTGACCTGGTCTACAACAAAAACGAACATCATGGCAACAACAAAGAGGAAGGGGCAGCGGTGTTCGATCTGCTCTGTACCGGCGATAAGGGAGAGAAATTCCTGATCGAAATTCAGCACAGCAAGCCGATCAATTTTAAAAAACGAAGTATCTTTTATACTTCCAGGCTCATTAGTGAAGAAGCTCCAAAGGGAGGGATGAAAGAATGGCAGTATGATATTTCAGAAGTTTATTTCGTCGCTATTCTGGATCAGCCGGAACCAGATCATATGCCTCAGAGGCTGATTTCCAATGGCAGGTACCTGCATGATGTATGTCTCTGCTATCGGGATACAGGTGAAATATTTTATGATCAATTGGGTTACACCTATATAGATTTGCTTAATTTTGTAAAGACACTGGAGCAATGCAGTACTGAGTTGGACAAATGGCTCTATCATTTGAAGAACATGCAAAGGATGAAGCAACTCCCGGATAATCTGGAGAAGACGATTTTTGAACAGCTTTACAGTGCCGCCGAATACGTTAACTTAAGTCAGGAGGAACAACGCATGTATGACGAGGATCTGAAACGCAAATGGGACAACGCAGCTGTGCTCGCAGGAGCAGAAGAGCGGGGAATTGAGAAGGGGAGAGCCGAAGAAAAATTGAACATTGCACAAAAAATGAAGGCTAAAGGATTTTCAATTGAAGACATTATTGAAATGAGCGGCCTTTCTCAGGAAGAAATAGAAAAGCTGTAAATCACTGATCAGATCGTCTACTTAACGGTAATAGGTATTTCATTACCCTCAAACCAACCTTTTATACAATTTGAGCCATATTGATTATGGTATGAAATCTTTATTTTATATTTCCCTGGAGAAAGTATTTTATTGTTCTCTTTTAGAAACTGACTTACATTCAAGGTTTTTATATAAGATTTTCCCTGAGTTAGCTCAATATATTTAAATGTATTTCCCGGACCGAAATCTAGTTTGCCTGCACCGGGCAGAAATATGTTATCTCCATCATTTTTAGTGATTAGTATTTCAAAGAAAATCGGTAGCGGATCAAAAAGGTCTAAAAGTTTAACTGGCTCATACTTTAAGTTCTTAAAGTGAACTTTAAAAGAAAGGTGATTGGCCTTTATCTCACCTTTTTCCATCCGCTCTATTCTGAAATTGATGGCTGGATTAATTTTTTGTTTTAGATTATCCTGAGCAAATGAAATTTTGCTGAATAATGTGAGGACTATTAATAATATGATCTCTTTCATTCTTAAATATAAAGTTAAGGGCTTTCCCAACCTATCTCGTTTTTGATTATTAATCCCAAATTTCTGTAATATCAGTCAATATTTTTAAAACACACCAAAATATTAATTTTAGAGAAATAATTGGTTGTTTTGGTTATTGTTATTAAGTTTGGTCATCAACTATCAAATATGATAAAATCGGAAGAAATAAGCGTTAATACGGTTCCAGACCTTTTTGTTGAGCTCAACAAAATGATCGAATTGGGAGGCGGTTCTATTCGGCAGGTCGAAGATATTGTCTTAAAATGCGAGAAAATCTCACAAATCTTCAAAAAAAAATTTTTAAACTATGACTGATGAAATTGTCAGAGTTCCAGACGAGGTGGTTTTAAGTAAGATCTATATGATCAGAAACCAGAAGGTAATGTTAGATAGTGATTTGGCAGAGCTTTATGGTGTTGAGACTAAAAGACTGAATGAACAGGTTCGACGGAATCCTGATAGATTTCCTGAAGATTTTATGTTTCATCTTACACAGGAAGAATCCGAATTTTTGAGGTCGCAATTTGCGACCTCAAAAATTAAAAGAGGGGGTAGGACTTATTTACCCCTATGCTTTCACAGAACATGGAGTTTTGATGCTATCCAGCGTACTTAATAGCAAGCAAGCTATATTTTATGTAGGTTAAGTCTTCAGACTTAACCTACATAAAATACGCAATTCCTGGCATAGCTCCATAGCGCTAGGTCTGTTACTTGAAATTTCAGCCCTGCGGCGCAGTCGGTTTCCTTCTGCAAAAACATTATCTTTGTTTATGACCAGAAAGTATCCGATAGGCTTACAATCATTTCGTGAAATACGGGAAGGTGGATTTTTGTATATAGATAAAACTGAACTGATCTATGATCTGGTAAATTCGGGAAAATATTACTTCCTAAGCAGACCTAGACGTTTTGGGAAATCCTTATTGGTAGATACCATCGAAGAGTTGTTCTCCGGTAGCAAGAAATTGTTTGATGGCCTTTGGATAGAAAACCACTGGAACTGGGAGAAAAAAAATCCGGTGATACACATCTCTTTTTCCGATATCGGCGTCAATACGATGGGATTGATTCCGGCTATTTACAATGCTTTGGAAATTGCAGCCGGGAAACTTAACATTAGCTTAACGGCTCAAAGTTACGATCAGCAGTTTAGGGAATTGATAGGAAAAGCTTCCTTAAAAGGTCAAGTGGTGATTCTCATGGATGAGTACGACAAGCCGATCATAGATTACCTGGATGACCTGCCTAAGGCCAATGAACACAGGGAGATCATGGGTAATTTTTATTCCGTACTTAAAGGTGCAGATGCACATATTCGTTTTTTATTAATCACGGGCGTGAGCCGTTTTAGTAAGGTGAGTATTTTCTCTGATTTGAATAATCTGGAAGACATTACTGTGGGAAGGCAATTCAATAACTTGCTGGGTATTACGCAACAAGAACTAGAAGCGAACTTTAAAGAAGAATTAGCTACTTATCCTGCTGAACTTAGTGTGGACCCTCAGAAATTATTGGTAGCAATTAAGGAACGCTATAACGGATATTCATGGGGTGGCAGGGAAACTTTGTACAATCCCTTTTCTTTACTGAACTTTATGAAACAGCGGGAGTTTAGAAATTTTTGGTTTGCTACAGGTTCGCCAACATTTCTGGTCAAGGGGATCAGGGCTAAGGGTGAATACGACTTTGAAAGGGTAAGTAGTAATGAGAACAAGTTGAGTCAATTTGATCCTGCAAATATGCTGTCTGTACCACTTTTGTTTCAGACAGGCTACCTCACCATCAAAAGTTATGATCAGACTACCCGGAATTACACTTTAGGTTACCCCAATTTAGAAGTCAAGGATAGTTTATTGGACAATTTATTGAGTGCATACAGAGGCGTTTTTCCCAACACTTCTTCTGAAGAAACCGGTGATTTATTGCTCTCTATTCTGGGGGGAGATATCGCCGGGATCATCAAAGCCTTGAATGCGGTTATCTCCAGCATTCCTTACGATCACTGGCGTGCTGATACGGAATCTATTTTCCACATCATTACTTTACTCACATTCCAAAAGATTGGGGTAGATGTGCAAACTGAAGTGCATAGCAGCAAAGGTCGTTGTGATATTCTAGTACAGACTGACCGCTATATTTATGTGATGGAATTGAAAAGGGATGGAACAGCACAGGAAGCTTTGGACCAAATACTGGACCTGGCATATCTAGGGCCTTATGCCTCAGATCGCCGCAGAAAGATTGCAATTGGAATAAGTTTTTCTTCAGAAAATAGAGAAGTAGCGGATTACCTTTCCCAGGAGGTAGCTTGATAGCTTTCTAAGGATATTGGTCACTTAATCATGCAGCACCTTGAACTACAGCCACCGGTCGGGATGCGCGACCGGATACAGGGCTTCTGGTACCTGGAGCGAGACTTCGGTTCGGAGCCTTCGGCATTTGAGGTGCTACCTGATGGAAACGCAGAGGTCATTTTTTATTTTGGCACTGAGCTGACTTTACAGCAAGGCGGCCAGCGGGAGCTGATGCCTTCTCCTTTCATTGTAGGGCTCCTTGGGAAAACGGTACAATTTTATGCAAAAGGCCGGCTGAAGATCATAGGTGTGAAGTGTTATCCCTGGGCTGTGTATGAGCTCCTAAACCTGACACCCATAAAAGACGGCCTTGCCAGTAGTTTAAGCCATCCCATCGTTTCATTGCAACATGAGATGGCCGCGCTATTGGAACAGGAAAAGATTGCAGAGGGACTGAACCTGGTCAGCAACTGGTTTGTGGAGCAGCAATCATTGTTGGCCGACAATCCATTATTAGCTAAAGCAGGTAAAGCCATGTTGCAGAGCAAGGGCAGTTTGCCGGTAACAGCGGTAGCTGAGGCTGCGCATGCCACGGTGCGGACGCTGGAAAGGAAATTCAAAGCCTCAAGCGGACATACGGTGAAGGATGTCGCTGTGCTGATGCGTTTCGAGCAGGTGCGTGACCGCTTGTGGTGCGCGCCGGATACGCCTATTGCCGGACTGGCCCATGAGCTGGGCTACGCAGACCAATCACACCTCAACCGGGAATTCAAGCGGTATTCCGGGATGACAGCTGCGGCATTTGCCAGACAGGCGAAAGTCAGGCGAGCCAGCTTTGCCGATGATTTTGTCGCAATTGTTCTATCCTCGCAGGTTTAGCTTTGCCAGTTTTGTGCTTTAAATCCTAAAAGCATGAAAGCAATAAAAGATCAAAAGATACTGATTTCCGGTGCCAGCATTGCTGGTTTGTCAACGGCATGGTGGCTGAACCATATCGGTTACCAGGTAACGGTAGTCGAAATGGCTGCCGCACCGCGAACCGCAGGTGGCGCAGTGGACCTGGTGGGTGATGCCATCGGCATCGCCAAACGCATGGGACTGTATGCGCAGTTCAAGGCACATCAATTGGGTGTGGACAGGATCGATTTTAAAAATATGGATGATGTCACGGAAGGCAGCCTGGTGCTTAATGGCGAGCCTGAAGAACAGCCCGCTGACGATGAAATTGAAATTGAGCGTGATAAATTTGTGGAGGTCGTGATGGGCGACCTGGGCGACAAAGTAGCATTTATTTTCAACGATAGCGTCAGCGCTTTGGCAGAACAAGATTCCGGTATCGCGGTGACATTCAGAAGCGGGACTGTAGGTAATTTCGACCTGGTGATTGGTGCTGACGGCTCGCATTCCAATATCCGCAGGCTTTGGTTTGGGCCGGAAAGCGACTATGCTGTTTTTCTTGAAGCCTATTTCTCCATCAGTATTGTTCCCGGCTTGTTGGTGCCGAAACGGACAGCAGAGCTGTACCGCATGCCTTACAGGTCGGTGATGCTGAACGCCTACAACAATAAGACAGATATTATATTTACCTATGTTGCTCATGAAGAGGTCCCTTACGATTATCGGGATACGGCACAGCAGCGCCAGATGATCCAGGATCAGTTTAGCGGTAAAGGATGGCGAATTGCAGAGTTACTGGAGCAGGTGGAACAATCGGGTAACTTTTACTTCGACAAATTCTGCCAGATCAAAATGCCTGCCTGGTCAAAAGGCCGGGTGGCGCTGGTAGGCGATGCGGCTTACTGCGCTTCGCCTGCTGCGGGTCAGGGGGCATCCTTATCCATGTGCGGCGCGGCTGCATTGGCAGATGCCCTGCTGAAACATGAAGGAAACTACCGCAGCGCCTTTGGAGACTATGAAGCCAACCTTCGTCCCCATGTGGAAGAAGTGCAGGCTATGGCAGCGCATAATGTAAAAGAAAACTTCATGTTGCGTACTGAAGAAGAGGTGAGGGAGCGCAATCGCGAAGCAAGGCTTTTTTGAGGTACAGCCCCTGACGGATGGAATCTGGGTGGACGGAATCTGGGCTAAGTCAATGAGGGTGTCCGAAAAGGTGCAATTTACTATTCTATGTTTCTCGTCATCCTGAATTTAGTTCAGGATCCCCGCTTGAGCATGGTTTAAATAGCATGTTCGTAGATCCTGAAATAAATTCAGGATGACGTACGTACCTTTTCGGACATCCTCATACTGCCAATTTTGCTTTTTATTCCTGCAACTTTGATGTTTTTCTGCTGTAAAAAAATGCAGAATGAAGAATCTCCAGTTGAAATCAAATATTGTGGTCAATGATCTGCCTCCTGCGATCGCTCGTTCCTTGACCAAAAACTATTTCAAACTGGCAGCCCAACCTCCATTATGTACCATCTGGATGGTCATTTTATCGCCTTTGCTAACTGTCTTTGTCTTACGGACGTAATCCATATCCTGGCGTCCGGCATTTATCCCGTCTTCGAAGTAGGTCATGGTATAACGCTTACCTGCTTCCAAAAAGTCAAAATCCAGTATCACTTCTCGATTTTCTTCTTGTCCATTGACAATTCCCCCGATGAACCACTGTTTTCCGTTTCGTTTTGCCACAACAGCAATTTTGCCTACATCGGCTACTAGGGCCTTGGTCTCATCCCAGGTTGTTGGTACGCTGGTGATGAATTCGGTACAATCAGCATTCCGATAGTATAAAGTCGGATTGTCACACAGCATAGACAAACCACTTTCAAAAACGACATACATGGCCAACTGATTGACACGTGTGCCGATAGCCGCAGCGTTGGGGCGCTCTGCACGATAAACATTGGGCTGCATGTTGATCATGGCACCTGGTGTAAAATCCATAGGCCCTACGGCATTCCTGATGAATGGCAAATAGGTACTGTTGTCGGGCCTGCAGTCTCCCATGTACTCTAAACCGCGCACACCTTCATAGGTCAGTAGGTTCGGGTATTTATATTCCAGTCCGGAGGGTTTAAACGCACCATGAAAATCTACAAATATCTCGTTTCTGGCTGCCTCTTTGACAACATCCTCATAGTACTTGACCATCCACTGATCGCTGCGGTCCATGAAATCTATCTTAACCCCCTTGATACCCCAGGTATGAAAAGTCTCAAACAGGTCCATGTGATGATGAACGGTCAGCCAGGTCAGCCAAAGAATGATACCTACATTTTTTTCTTTACCGTAACGGATCAGTTCCTTCAGGTCTACTGCTGGGTTAGGGGTGTAAGGATCTGTAGTACTTTTTGCCCAGCCCTCATCCATAACGATATATTTCAGCCCGTATTTTGCAGCAAAATCAATATAGTATTTGTACGTTTCCAGGTTGTAACCCGACTTGAAGTTTACATCCGGACCGTAAGGCGCAGCGTCGTTCCACCATTCCCAGCTGGCCTGCCCCGGCTGTAACCAGGCCGGATTCCCAATTACACTTTTTGGAGCCAATTTGAGTGTCATGGTATTTTCCAAGAGCTGCTTATCATCCTCTGTAATCAGAAAATAACGCCATGGAAAATTACGCGTACCAGAGGTTTGTGCGATGTAGTCGGCCTCTTTTAAGATTTTCTGACTTCTGTCACCATCTGGCCCGAACTCCAAAGGTACTTTGGGAAAGGTTCCTACAGCGCCATTTCTACCATTTCCTTTTAAAAATAGTCCGGGATAATCTGACAGGTCAGATTCACTGATCAATATTTTGAATTTTTGCCTGGTATCGATCAATACCGGGAGCGTGGACATCCGATTATCGGATGTCCAGCTGGAAGATGCGACCTGGCTGTACAATTCTTCAGAGGAAGTTTTAAAATGACCGGTTTGCTGAAGGTGGAGTGCATACTCAGCTGGGAAATTGATGCTGAAATCTTCATTCAACACCTGGATATCCCCTTTCCTTTTCGTACTAAACCGATAAGCCAGGCCCTCATTATAAGCCCTGAATTCAACAGCATAATTACCCTTAAACTCCAAAAGCAGGGAATTGAATGTACTTTTTACGCTGGAGAACTTCAATGGCACCTGAGGCCTGATGGTCTCTTCCGATTTCGACAACTTGCTGCTGACAAGTTTCGGATTGATCCCCAGCGCAGCGTCCGACAAATGAAGGGCCAGGTGATTGTTGCTGAGCAAGGGCTGCCCCTCTGCCATTATACTGTAATAGATTTTATCGCTGATGGCAATGGACACCTTCAGTTTCCCGTCAGGAGAGGAGAGTGTCTTCTTTTGTGCCATCACATGGCCCGCGACTAGCAATATTAAAATTAAACAACAGATTTCTTTATTAATTCTTCTCATGAAATGTTTTTTGTAGGTCGTATCTTGATTAAAAGGCACCGATTTCTGCCATATTGGAAAATTCTTTACTATGGTTGGTGACGATAACGAATTTGAGGTAGCGGGCCTCCACAAATTCAGGCAACCATATTTTTTGAAGCGATTGTAAGGCCTGTAACTGAATATCTGCAGCCTTTTGCCAAGTTATATTATCCTTGCTGTAGTGGATTTCCATCAGGTTGGCCTTGCCATCGGCACCACTGGCTTGTCTTTGGATAAAATTACAACCATGAACCATCTTTACGCTGCCCATATCTACGGTAATATAATGTGGCAATACGGCACCATTGCCCGTCCATTGTGAATGCCAGAAGGTATTGACATTGTTGTCAAACGCAAATATGGCCCTGCCGTTATTGGGTCCCTCCCCACTGGATTCCTGAGAAGAAAATCCAATCACCGTCCAGCCCGAACGGTCGTAGTCCGGATATTGGCTGATGTCGGGCTCTGACCTCAGTAAATAATACGTGGTTTGCAGATTGGCATTGATCTTATAGTCGGAACTGATGCTAATGGGAACCAGGTAATTTTTAAACAGCTTCAGGGCATTGTTGCCGTTTGTTTTGATACGCAGCTTAAGCGGTTCGGTGGCCAGCGCTCCTTTCCTGATGGTGGCGTCATTGGCACTCAACACGACCGAGCCCGCAGGAGGCAATTCCAGTGTGGTCTGGTTCGCAGTATTGTAAGCGGCTAACTTATCGGCGTCCAGGTAAAAAGAAACTTTGATGTCGGATTTGGGATAGCCCCTTCCGCCAACATTGGCGCCATAAATAAGGCTCTGCTCTTCTTCCTTCATCACCAGTGTTTTGCTGACCGGCCCATTCACAGCCTGCGGCATATAGATTTGATCATAAATTGATTCATCCTGACTGGGCAGATTGATCTCATCTTTACAACCCTGCAGAAAATAGCACATTCCAGCTAGCAGGAGTAATTTTTTGTATGTTGAACTTTTCATTTGATTGTATATTTAAATTACCAGGAAGGATTTTGAACGATCATGCGGTTTCTGTCGATTTCATATTGCGTGATTGGCCACCAATAATAAGCTGGTCTGAAGAGGTGTGGCGTAGTCGTGGCCACCCGCTTAAAGAAGTTGTTCCCGTCTTTGCTGACATCCATTCCATGCAATACACCCATTACCTGCGGGGCTATCTTCCATCTCCTGATGTCAAAAAAGCGGTGTCCTTCGTAGGCAAGTTCTATTCTGCGTTCGGCACGGATCCTGGCCCTGGTCTGGAGCTGATCAGCTGGGACCGGCACCTGATTGGCCGCAGACCCATATGTGGGGATACCGGCACGTTCTCTAACCGCATTCAAATACTTGAGTGCATCGGGATCACCATAAGCAAACTCATTGAGCGATTCTGCATAGTTTAAGTATATTTCTGCAAGTCGGTAAAGGATGAAGACCCTGGATTGCACCTGTCCGTTTCCTCCGGAACCTATGTTGGTTTGCGGGCCTACATTTTTGCGAACCAGGTAACCTGTTTTGGAGAAGTCGGTCGGATGCCCGTTTCTGCCATTGGGGCCACTTGCAAAAAAGCTGATGGCGGCCGGAGCATTCATGGTTCCCCCTTGCCATCTGCTGTTGTGGTAGGTCACACCATGGTAGAAGCGCGGCTCACGGTTCATATACATGTTGTAAACTTCAGCACCATTGACCGTAGTAAAGCCAGATTCCGTGTACAGTGGTGATTCAGCCGGCAAAAGACCATCAGCCATGAAATAGGCATCTACCGTTTCCTGAGTTGGCCCGACTCCGCTCCATCCTCCGGCCTGTCTGGGCATGCAGTGTACATCCCATTGTCCCAGGTCATTGCCTTTTCTCACAAAGATTTGTTCCGTATTCCAGCTGTTGAAAAATACGCCATCCAGGGACTTGAGGGTGTTGCCCGCAGGATCTTTATACAGGGAGTAGATCCCCAGATCAATAACTGCCTTCGCAGCATCTGCAGCCCTTTTCCATTTTTGGACATCGTAAGTCTGGGAGATGAGGGCTTTGCCGTCCTGGTTTCGGAAAGCAGCCAAATCCGTGTTTCCATTGTACAATGGACTGGCAGCATACAGCAATAGTCTTGACTTCACTGCCAATGCAATTCCTTTGGTGATCCTACCGTATTCCGCATCACTGGTCTGGCCATTGCGCTGTGGCAATAATGGAAGTACCTCCGCAGCCTTGTCCAGTTCGCTGGAAACGTAGTTGACACAGTCGTCAAATGGGCTTCGTGGGATCTGGAGTGTAGATGCCGGCGCATCGGGAGGGATTACCTCTTCTCCAACCAGTACAACCGGGCCATATTGCCTCATCAGGAGGAAGTAAAAATACGCCCTCAGGAAACGCGCCTCTGCCTGGTACTGGTCTATGAGCTGCTGGCCATTCTGAGTTCTGATTTCTATGTTTTCATTGATGTGCTGCATGAAAAAGGTGGCAGATCTGATGCCCTGGTAATAATTGCCCCAGCGGTCGTACAGCACATTTGAGGGATTTAAGTTGCCTGTATTGATTTGGTATATGCCATTGTTCGTCCAGGTCAGGTCAGCTTCATCGGCAGCACCTATCCAGGGCGTAGAATTGATGGGGTGTGCTTCATCAGGTATGAAACTGTATACATTGGCGAGGAATTGTTCAGAAGATGCTTTTTTTCTAAATACTTCCTCTATCGTGATTCTATCGTTGGGAACTTGTTCCAGAAATTTTTTACAGCCGGTATGCAGGGTGCTGAGTAACACAGCTGTGATCAGTACTAATTTGATATGTCGATTCATTGTTTTGTCTTTAGATGTTAGTGGATCAAAGTGAGCACCTCAAACCCAGATTGTAGGTCTTTAGTAATGGATATTGTGAGCCTCTGCCATCGCCCAGTTCTACATCCCACATTTTAAATTCACTAAATGTCAGCAGGTTATATCCTATGGCGTAAATGTTTAGGTTGGAAACCCCAATTTTGGACAACCATTTCTTCCCTGAAAAGTTGTAGTTCAGTTCCAGTGTCTGAAGGCGCAGGAAAGATCCGTTTTTTGTCCACCATGAACTGCCCTGATAATTCATATTGTCGCTGCCATAGGTGATGCGCGGATAGAGTACATCACTGCTCGGATTTTCCGGCGTCCAGCGGTTGCTGACTTCCTTAAGCAAGTTGCCGCGCTCTCCTCCTAGGGCAAAAGGCTGGAAGCCATCTCCATTCAGGGAGATGTCTACTTTACTGATGCCCTTAAACCAGGTGGCCAGCGACCAGTTTTTCCAGTTTATGGTAGGTCCGAAACCGTAAACGATTTCCGGAATACTGCCATAGCCAATAGGGGCCTGGTCGTAAGTGTCTATCTTACCATCACCATTCAGGTCCTTGTATTTGATGTCGCCTGCTTTGTTGACCCCTGTTTGATATGGACTGTTGGCCACCTCATCATCAGACTGGAATAAGCCTTCCGCGATATAACCAAAACGCTGGCCTAGCTTTCGTCCGATTCGCTGTTGCCATGGGAAAGGATAGGGCGCATTGGCATCGTCAATATTGATCGCCCTGTTCCAGTTGATATTTCCTCTGATCCCTAAACTGAGGCTTCCCAGTTTCTGCTGATAGTCGACGGTAGCATCTATACCAGTATTGCTTACTTTACCCAGATTGGCATAGGGCAGATTGGCCACCCCCACAGCGAGCGGCATGTCTCCACGCTGTCTGAAGATTCCGGACCGGTTTTCCCTGAACACGTCAGCAGTGATCGAAAGCGCGTCTTTCAGCGTTTTTAGTTCTATACCAGCATTGTATTTAGTTGCCCTTTCCCAGGATACATCCACTGCATAATCACCGAAATTGATCCCTCCGATGTTGTTATTGATGTTGTTTTGTCCATAATTGTATCCGCCCTGCCCGGTAATGGTGCTGATATAGGCAAAACGTCTGCCACCGATATTGCTGTTTCCGACTGTGCCATAGGAGAACCTGAGCTTTAGTAAAGAAAAATCATCTTTTGCGTTTTTAAAGAAAGCTTCCTCGGAGATTACCCAGCCCAGTCCAAATGAAGGAAAGAACCCAAAGCGCTTCTTGGGTGCGAATGTCTCCGAGCCGTTGTATCCAAAATTCAGTTCAGCCAGGTATTTGTTGTCGAATGCATAGGTCGTCCTTCCTGCAAGGCCCATGTACCTGAAAGGGATGGAGCTGATAAAATCTGAGGCAAAAGCCTCTACGCGGTCAGACTGGTTGTAGAGCAACATCGCGGTAATGTTGTGCTTGTCTACCGTCTTCGTGTAGTTGATGGCGCTTTCGAGGTAAAACTGGCGGCTTCCCCCATTGCTGCGGTCATAGCCCAAATAATTGGTACCGACCTCAGTTTGTTCAAAAATGAGTTCTCCATCAGCATTCCTGCCGGTTGCCAGATAGCCATCTACAGTTTTTGTCCGCGCCAGGCGATGGGTGTTGTAATTATCGAATGAATACATTCCAGTGATGGATAAGCCTTTTGCGATAAAATCGAGGTTTTGTGTCAGTCGCAGGTTGCTCCACAACTGATTTCTGAACTCGGTCACATAACCCGCTTGCGTAAGGAGCGTATATGGATTCAATATGGTAGTGGTTCTTATTTTTGGGAATAGCCCATTTGAGTAGCGGTCGGGGATGGTAACTGGTGTCATTAAATAAGCCGCATTGAATATGCTGCCCGTGCCAGATCCCGGATAATTGCCATTGCTGATCCAGCCTGACAGACCAAAGTCTACCTTGGTGGTCTTTGTGACATCGAGGGTCAGGTTGGAGGTAAAGTTGAACCTGCCGAATTTCATGCTGGAATTGTAATTGGCCAGTTCATCTGTTTTGAACATCCCGGTTTCATCATAGTAGCCAACGGAAAGATAATACTGAGCCTTGTCGGAGCCACCATTGGCATTCACTCTTGCCCGGCGATTCTGACCAGTTGGGTTTAAGATCACGTCCATCCAGTTTACATTGGGGTACAGATCGGGGTCCGACTGTGCTGCAGTCGCGGCAATCCGCTCGGCAGAATATCTGGGATTGGGATCATTGGGGAAACTATTTCTGTATCCCTCGTTGGCAATATTGAGGTAAGTGATGCCATCTGCAAACTGTGGCAAACGCGTGAATTCGGTCATTCCCTGATCATATTGAACGTTCACCGCTGTTTTACCTCCCCGTCCTTTTTTGGTTTGGATGATGATCACGCCATTGGCTCCCCTCACCCCGTATAGCGCTGTAGCAGAAGCATCCTTCAGGACACTAAAACTCGCAATATCTTCCGGGTCGATGTTATTGAAAGACCTTTCTACGCCGTCGACCAAGATCAGCGGTGAGCTGCTGGTAAAGGTAGAGATACCACGGATATAGATCTCGGCATTATCGTAACCCGGTTCGCCGCTTCGCTGTACGCCGACGATACCAGCAACCCGGCCAGCCACTAAATTGGAAATGTTGGCCACTGGCTGCTTAAGGTCGGCCACTTTAAGGCTGCTCTGTGCACCTATGGTGGTCAGCTTTTTTTGTGCCCCAAAGGCCACGACCACAACTTCATCCAAGTTAGAAGATTCTTCCTTTAAGACCAGGTTTATTCGGGTCTGATCCCCGATGAGGATTTCCTGGCCGATATAGCCAAGCATTTTTACCTGCAAGACATCAGTCGCGGCTGCCGCTATTTGGTAGGCCCCATTTGTGTCGGTGGTGGTGCCATTCTTGCTGCCCTTGATGGTTAAGGAAACCCCCGGTAAGGGTTTTCCTACCGAATCGGTAACCCGACCGCTGATCTGCTGCTGAAAGCGATAAGCCGATGGGCTGGCCGGAGCCGAAAAACCATCAGTTCTGCTGCCTGCTGTCGCGGTTAAATCAAATGCAAGCAAAGTGCATAAGATCAAGAGGGAAGCACGTTGATTGATCAACCGGTATTTGTACCGGTTGATCAGGTGGTTTAATAGAAGTTTTATTTGCATAATTTATGGATTGGTTTATGGATTGGTGTGTGAATTTGCGCAGGTCAAATAGGCATACGCGATCCATCTCGCCCTCTTTTGGAAGGCACAGTATGGAAAATCTGCTATTGAGGCTTATTCAGCTATGGGACAGGGGATCATGGTGTTGATACTTGTGGGCGTACCAAAATTTGGAGAACCGTCGGCATTCCAGTTCAATTTTTGCATTCTGGAACTTCGTGAAGGTTGGGCTGGTTGGCCTCGTTTCTTGCATGGTAGACAAACCAGTGCTCGGTCTTGGTCATACCTGTCGCATCGGTCTTGCTGCTGGTAAAAAAACCGTTGTGTCCGGGCCCATAAACTCCATTCTGATCACTTTTGGCAAAAACCTGCTTTTTGTTGATCCAGTCTTCGGCAACCAATGGATTTCCTCCGGTTTTCAATTGAATCTGGGCAAGACAATAGTTGTCGCTTGTATATCGGCTGGCGGAGAAAATGATGAATACCGGACTATTGGCATCACGCTGCAAAACTATAGGTGCCTCATTGACACCAATACCCATGGAGGCCGGCTCGTATTTTTCCCATACCTCTGTAGGCGCAGATATCTTCACCCTGCCTCCGCTGATGGTCCAGGGGTTTGACATAGGGGCAATGTAAATGGATTGTTTATATTTTTCTGAAGGATTGTCCCATCCGGACCAGACCAGGAATCTTTTGTCGGCAATGGTCAATATTGTTCCGTCGATGGCCCATTGGTCATCGGCTGCATCAAATATGCGGCCTTTATAGATCCATACTCCTTGCGTAGGATCCGGATTCGCGTTTTCCAGAACGAACATGCGGTTACTGTCATTTACTCCACGTTCCGCAGCTGCAAAATACAGATACCATTTACCATCGAGGAAATAAAGCTCCGGAGCCCATATGTCGACAGCATAAGGCGTATTGGGCGCGGGAGTCCATACAATTTTGTCTACGGCATTGTTAAGCTGGGACATTGCAGGTGTTTTTGCAATGGATATATGTCCACCCCTGGTCGACAGGAAATAATAATAGCCATCTTTTTGGGCAACAAAGGGATCGGCATGGTCCCCGGAAATAATGGGATTTCTGAAATATTTGACTCCCTGTGCAGGAGGGTCAATGGCAGTAGTGCTTTGATCTGATTTTTTCTTACAGGCGGGTGCAAGCAAATGGAGCGCAGCAAAAAACAAAGCGAGTAGCATTCTTCTCATACGGATTAATATTTGATTATTGCAAATATAGGGACCTATCGCCGCTGAGCGCAGGTCGCTGGATGCGTATGAAAAATATCAAGTCCGCTTATTGTGTAAATGTCTTTTTAACAAATACTTATGTTTGTTTGTGTCGTGAATTATATAGATCCCATATGCCTTTTTTTTACCCATTTAGGCGGGATATCAACGCTCATCCGTGAATTTTATACCCATAACCATGTGTTCAAATGCTTCAGGTTGTAACGTTGACTTACTTCTGATTCTGGTTTTGTAGGTGTATACCGTATTCTCGGTAAAATCCAATATTCGCCCGATCGCCTTGATGTCAGTGACCCCGAGGCGCATCAAGGCATAGATCCGTAGGCTGGCTGTCAATACCTCTCCTTCTTTAAGAAATATCTGCTCTTCGGGCTTTAGCAATGCATTGAATGCAGTTACAAAATTCGGGAAAAGGGTAACGAACACTTTATCTAAGGTCTTGAACAGGTTTTTCCTTTCTTTCTGGATCGGTATGTCTGCCAGCATCGTGACCGCTTCCTCATATTTTCCGGTTTTTATTTTATGTTGTGCTTTGCGCTTTACATTTTCCAGTGTTTCAATATGTAGAGAGCAAGTATTTAGAAACAGGCCTATTAATTCCTCTTTGATTCTTGAAGATTCCCAAAGTTTACCGTTCAGTTCATTCAGTTCCTTATTGTTTTGCTGAATGATCTGCTCGTTCAGCTTAATACGGATCATTTGTTTGCGAAGTAAGACCAGCTGAATAACCAGTACAACAGCAACGATCAGGAAGATCCCGATGCCTATCCAGAGCATGCGCTTTTCATGGTGCTCTTCCGCGATCAGTCCGTTTACGATTAATGGAAGTATTGGTTCGATCTGTGCGGCGCGGTTTCGTGTGCCATAAAAGGATGCATTTTTTAGTGCTTCGTTCATGCAGAGATAGGCATCACTATTCCTGTCCTGTTTAAATAGCTCCTGACCAAGTAAAAATATCGCAAAAGTTTCCTTTATGGAGGATCGGAGATCTTTAATCGCTGCAAGTGTCAGCAGCATGAGTTTGTCTTGGTTGCTATATGCAAAACTTACCCTGGTTGCCAGCATCGCTATCTGATGATCTGTGAACTTGTTATTGTTGAGGTATTTGTAATAAAATTCTACCGGAGGTTTTTTAGGGCCTTCGGAGAACGCCAGGTTGATCGTTTTTTCCGTTTCATCAGGGGTTAGCATCGCCATGGCCTCATCGTAGTCTCTTTGTCCTACTGCGCTATAGCGTTTTGAGAAAAAGGCATCATTATTATAGGCGCTGATCTCTACATTCAAACCCGAGCGCAAAAGTAGAAACTCATACCTGTTGAGCTTAGTGAAATGCGCTGTATCCATTGCAGAAAGGGATTCAAATGCCTCTTTATAAAATCCGGATTTGACCAGCAATGTTGTAAATGCTTTCTGACTCTGAAATAGGTTTTCCCGATCTTCATATTTCTTGGACAATGCAATCATCTTGTGAGCAGTAGCGATGGCTGAGTCAAAGCGAAATGCGCTGTACTCACCGAATAGTTTTGACAGTAAATCGAATTGTGGCCGAAACCGGTCATTCGGAGCTGCGGACAGGGCTAGCTTTAGTTGCTTAATTTTGTTTTCTTTTTGTTGCACGTAATACTTGTCTTTAGCAAGGTCATGCTTCAAAACATGCCATAAACTGTCTGCTATGTGACCATTTGAATATCCCGAAATGGCAGTAAACAGCCATAGGATCGTTAAAAATATCTGTCTTCTTATCATCCTAATACTTTAAAAAAATAAAACCCTGGAAAGATAAAACTACGTAAAAAGGACAGCTATCCAAAATGCTATGGTGTTGGATGGCTGGATTTTGTACGTTTTGTTTACATTTGAAATGTAATCTGATATGGATATGGAAGGAGTACGTTAATTCAGTATTTTCATTATCTGGAACGGGCCAAATTGATTCAGCAGGTGTATCTTGAGGGCAAAGGAATGGGAGTAATAGAGAAACCTTCCAAGGTTTTGCTGGATAACCCAAATCTGTTTGAAGCCTTGTCCTCTAGCCCTTCAAATACCGGAAGTAGAAGGGAGTGCTTTTTTTAAACCAATTTAGAAATACAGGACATACCGTAAGTTTAGCAAAAGCGGGTGATTTTACGGTTGACGAGATGCATACTTTCGAGGTTGGAGGAGCAGATAAAACCTTCAGGCAAATCGCCGGCATTAGTAATTCTTACGTCGCCGCAGATGATCTGGAAATCGGGTCCGGCAATAAAATTCCGTTGTGGTTGTTTGGCTTGATGTATTGAGGTAGAGTCTGTTTTAAATTACCGGCTTGGAAAGGGTTAAGTCTGAAGACTTAACCCTTTAATAAACCTCTAATAATTTGACATGGCATAAACCCCAAATGCATTAGCCCCGGTAGTCGTACCCACCTGTCCTTTGACGACTAAAGTGATGCATTTAAACCGTGAGGATGCAATGCTGATCACTCCGCTTGCGGGCAGGGTATAGGTGGCCAATACAGTTCCGCTTGAGTTTTTGATCTGGAAGGCATTTGATCCTGTGGGGACTGTTGTTTTTAGCGGGAGTGTAGTGAATGCGCTCAATTGCTTGTAGGCTAAATCGCTAAAAATATTTGCCGCGGGGGCCGAAGCAAGAGCTAGGCTCAAAGCCGTGCTGCCCGGCGAACAGTTGACTACCCTCACCCGGATGATGCTGTCCTGACTGAAAGGTGGAATTTCATCTTTGACAAATACTGCCTCTGGTGCCGTAGCTGTTCCAGTTAAAAATAAGGAATAGATCCCTCCATTGACAATCTCGCGCGACTGATCGTAATACGATACTGAAGGATTATTCGTAGGGTACAACCTGATGCCAGTGCTTTGGCTGGCATTGAGCTGAAACAGCTTGTAGCCATTAACGGTAGCGCTGTCCCTTACATTGGTATTCAATTTTACATTGTTGCCGCTCAGTACGGCATTTGCCACATTTAAAGAGGCCAGTGCTGAAAATTTGGGCATATCCTTTTCACAGGAGGCTAGCAAAGCCAGTGAAAATAGCCCAATGATATATTTAGTGAATGAATTCATGATCTGATTTAAATTAATTGAACAATGGGGTTAGTAACCGGGGTTTTGATGCCCAACCAGCAATGGACTGCGGTCAAGCTCTGCCTGTGGAATCGGGTATAAAGCATAGGCACTGTTCCAGTTATTCGGCGTAGAAGAAGCCGTTACTTTCAGCGGTGTCACTGCATTCATCACTACATCTATAGTTCCCGATCTTCTCAGATCCAGCCAGCGGTGTCCCCACTCGGTAAACAATTCAGCTTGTCTTTCCTTCAGCACTGCTGCTAAGAGATCTACCTGAGATAATGTGGCAGGTATTGCCGGTAATGGATTTGGAACAGCTGTGGTCTGCGCAGCACGGGCACGGGTTCTCAGTGCGTTCAAATCTTCTGCCGCTGCAGCTCCTTTTCCAAGCTGTGCTCTAGCTTCTGCGCGGATCAGGTACTGTTCCGCTAACCTAAGCATCATGGAGTATTCAGCCGTTGCTGTGCTGGTACTTCCGATTTTATATTTTGTGGGATAGAAATAGCTTAGTCCGGAGGCCGTGACGGATCCTACCCAATAACCTACTGTGCCGCGAAGATCGCCGGGACTGAAAGCCGCCATTTGCTGGCTGCTCAGGTAAACGGGATTGGTGGTGTTGGGCCCCGAGGCAGTTAGGGTAAATACCCTGCCTTCAGCAGTATTCGCCAGCGTAAGCGTACCTACCGGTTGTGTAGACCAAATGGTTTCCACACTATTTTTCAGGAAAGCCTCGTTCAATGCCGGCAATCGGTATAAGCCAGTATTGCCTATGACCGCTGTCGCCTGCTCTTCTGCTTTTGTATAATCTCCTGTGTAGAGGTAACAGCGTGCCAGCAGCGCTGTAGCTGCCCATTTGTTTGGCCGTATACGTTCAGTAGAAGAAGCCAATAAGGTCGCGTCCACATAACCTTCGCTCAACACTGCCTGAGCTTCAGTAAGGTCGCGGATCATCTGTTGATAGACCTGTGCTATGGGCGTACGTCCGATCCGCTGGTTTACCGTAAAATCGTGAGACAAAGCCAAGGGTACATCGCCATATAAGTTGACCAGATAAAAATACATGAATGCACGGGTAAACTTCATCTCGCCGAGTAATTGCTCCTTTACCCGGGCTGTGAGTGTGGTCGACATATTCAGGCTATTGATCGCTACATTGGCATTGAAGATAAACGAATAGCACTGTACCCATGGTGTTGCGTTTGCTGGCGTAACCGCGTTTTGATAATATTTTAGCAAGTCGTCGTAACCAGATGTGGATGGGGGATAGTTGGCAAAGAATGTCAACTCATCTGCAGATAGCCCGGCCCTAAGCCCAATGCTTTTAAAGGGATCAGCAGGGATGTTCATGTTGCTAAAAGTAGCATAGGTATTGGTAATTGCAGCAATGGCAGTAGCATCTGCGGTAAATGTTGTTTCGTCAGTCAGCAGGTTTTTGGGCAAACCTCCGTCAGTCAGTTTTTTGCAGGCCGTGCTGAAGATCATCAAGCCTGTGAGTATAGTTAGAGAAATTCTTGATTTCATGACTTTAGGTTTTAAATGTTGTTAATTTACAATCCCAGCCTCGCACCAAATGTGAAGGTTCTGGATGCCGGGTAGCTCGTGTTTGAATTGAATTCTGGATCCCTGCCGTAATAATCACTAATCGTCAGCAGGTTTTGTCCCAGTACAAAAAGAGCCGCATTTCTCAGAAATACTTTCTTCGCCCATGTCTCCGGTACTTTCCAGGAGAGGGATGCGTTGCGCAGTTTGATATAGGAAGCACTGGTAAACCCGGCATCATTATACAAGTAGGAATTGTTAAATGAAACGCTTGAACTGGTCGTATATAGCATCCGTTCTGCGATGTCCCCGGGATTTTGCCAGCGGTTTGTGACAAAATCCGGCTGATTGTTTGCCACCGCACCAGCGAGTGTTGTGGTAAAATATTCGTTTTTAGCTTTCTTGTTCATGAACTGAAACAAAAAATCGAAGGACAGGCTTTTATAATTGAAGGTGTTCTGAAAACCTCCGTAAAACTTAGGGTTTAAGTCGACGGAAACATAATCTGTTGCAGAATTGGGGTTCATTGTCGGGTTTCCTTTGCTGTCCGCATATACGTACTGTCCGGAAGCCGGATCTACCCCCAGAAAATGAAACTGTCTGCTGATGTTTACCGATTCTCCGATCACCAGTCTTGATGCATAAGATGAACTTGCCAGGTCAGGAAAAGACACCAAAGTATTCTTCGGGACCGTCAGGTTGAAAGCACTTGTCCAGCTCAGGTCCTGTGTTCGAATATTTGTACTGTTTAGCGCAAACTCCCAGCTGGTATTGCGCACTACAGCAGGAAAATTACTGCTTACCGTACCAAAGCCACTGGAGTAATATGGAACGAAATAGGATAGCAGCTGATCCGTGGAGCGGTTATGGGCATAATTTACCTCAAACAGCAAACGGTCTTTGAAGAAGCCTGTTTTAAGACCGAAGTTAAGTTTACTGGTCTCTTCCCAATGTAAGTTTGGTGTGGCTATACGTGAGAGTGAGAGTACAGGAATGGTTTGATAAGTCCGTGCAGATGCGCCATAAGTAGCAAAATATAAGTTGTCACCGATCTGGTCACTACCACTAGTCCCGTAGCTTACATTGAGCTTTCCGAAACTCAGCCATGGCAGACTTTCTTTTAAGCCTGCTTCCTCCGTAAATATCCAGCCTGCACCTATGGCCTGGAAATTGTGAAACCTGTATTCAGGACTAAAACGGCTCGTCCCATCTCTACGGATGGTATAATTCAGCAAATATTTGTTTTGATAATTGTAATTGATCCTCGCAAAAGCTGCGCTATATTTATAGGCTGTTGACACCGTTCCGGCACCTTCAAGGGTAGTCGCGCCGATGATGGTCTGCATCAACTCGTCACTGACATAACCGGAGGCATTTACAATCTGGCCCTCGCTTTGGTTCTGCTGTGCACTGGCACCCAGCAAGACATTTAACTCACCCCAGGCCCTGTTCAGCTTATAGTTCAGTTGCGGCTCCACGATCCAGCTCCTGGTTGCGTTATTGGCAAATTGAGATGCCCGGCTTACAAAAGGCCTCACATAAGGCTGATAGCTGGATAGCGGCGTGGTGACCAGTTCGTTTGAGCTGAGGTCGTTGTACCCCAGGTTGGCCTTCAGCTGGAGGCCCTGGATGATTTCGTAGCTCAGGTCTGCATGTGTCACCAGGTTACGGGTCTTATTGATGTTGATGGCGGAGAGGGATGCCAGTGGGTTGTTGCCATATAGATAGGAGGAAAGTCCGGCAGCATCCAGTGCAAAATTCAAGGTTCCATCTGCATTGTATAGGGAAGGCGCATTTGGCGACAATGCCGGAACAATAGCTGCCACAAAATTGGTGGAACTGGGAAGGGTATTGTTGTCATTGAGGTAACTGCCCCCAAACTGGACCTGGAATTTGCGGTTATTTGAGCTGGTATTGATGTTGAAATGGCCAGATGCTTTCCCATTTCGGAAATCGCCGGGCAGGAAAGAACCCTGATGGATGTATCCGCCACCAAGGACATATTGTGTGTTCGCATTCCCGCCGGAAATGCTCATCTGAAAGTTGGAAAATGAGCTCTTCTTGTCCAGTACCTCTGATTGCCAGTCGACATTTCGATTGTTGTCGTACCCATAGAGGTTCAAAATATCGTAAGCATTGGCAGCAGTTGCTGCTGTGTTGGTATTTTTAAGGGCTTCTCTGCGCATTTCTAAGTACTGTTCGGTACTTAGTTTATCAAATCTATTGGTGAAGGCACTAAAGCCGCTTTGCAGGTTGAAATCTACTTTGATCTCACCGGCCTTTCCACGTTTTGTCGTGATCAAAATCGCTCCATTGGCGGCACGGGAACCATAGATTGCCGTAGCATCAGCGTCTTTGAGTATGTCTATACTCTCGATATCTGCCGGGTTTATAAAACTTAGCGGGTTGCCGGGTGTCCTTCCTGAGTTACCAAGATTACCGCCATTGAGGGCGGTGGCCAGCATTTGTGGCGGGTATGGCACGCCATCAATCACATAAAATGGATCATTTCCATTAGAAATACTGTTTTGTCCCTGCACACGCACGGTAACGCCACTGTTGGGATTACCATTGCTTTGCGAAATTTGCAGGCCGGGAACCCTGCCCATTAAGGCCAGCAGGGGATTCGCAACAGGCTGGCGCTCCAGGTCTTCTGCTTTGACGGTGCTGATGTTTGAAGTACTCAATCTTTTTGAGGTGGTGCCGTAGGCCTGGATTTGTACTTCATCCAGTTTGCTGGTCGCCGTTTTCAGTACCACATTGCCCATGCTGGTGCTGGCTTTTAGCTCCAGGAGCTCATAACCCAGGTAGCTGATCTGAATGATAGCTGATTCTGTGATGTTCCTGAGCGTAAATTCACCGTTAAGTCCCGACACGGTGGTGTTGGATTTTCCTTTAACTTTGATGGTCGCTCCGGGTATGGGAATGCCAGTTTCATCCAGTACTCTGCCGTTGACATCGATTTCCTGAAATTTTTCAACTAAGCGTTCCAAATATGATTTTTCTTTGGCTTTCAAAATCACCGTTTTGGAGTCCAGCACGAAGCTCAATGGCTGTGTACTGAATATTTGTTCCAGCACGTCAGGCAAGTCTGCATTTTTTACTTTTATCGTCACTGGTCCGGCAGTTTTGAGCAATTGTTCTGCATAGATAAAATCATAGCCCGTCTGTTTGCTCAAACTGGCCAATATAGATTTTAAGGACACTTTTGAAGTAGATAAGTTCACCTTTTGTGCAAAGCCGGCGGCACTTACCTGCATGAAGGAGGCTACTAAGAGTACGATGGTTAACCGCATAATTAATATGGTCTTATGGTATATCGGTTGGCATATACCAGGATTCTTGATCCGGATTCGAAACATTTTGTCGTTAGGTTTTTAAAACTAAACTCATTTTAGTCCACGAGAGACCCTAACGATTGCTTTCAAAAGCAATTATCATTAAGTTTGTTTAGTTTGGTTTGAGCAGCACCCTGACTTTCCAGGGCTGAGGTGCAGCTGTATCAGTTGATTATTTTCGTTGACAGGCCAACTGACCAGGAGTTTTGCTCCTGGTCTTTTTTTTAAGAGCCCTGTCCGCTCTTCGGGTATGATTACAGTCGTAGTTTTTTATCCATAGCTTTTGGTTTAGTTAACATTGTTTATTTGTGTACGTAGACTTTATGTCCTTCCAATTTAAAGTGGACACCTCCTGTAGTTTCCAAAAACCGGAGCACGCTGGACAGGTTATTGGACCGTGATATTTTGCCTCCAAAGCTGAGCTCGGGTAAAGGTCCGGAATAGGCCACTTCTATATTGTACCAGCGTTTCAGCACGCGCATCACCGATTGGATGTCGTTATCTTCAAATATGAATTTATCGTTTTTCCATGCTGTGGCCATTTCAGTATCTGCCTCGGCAACAGCCAATGCGCCTGAATCATTTACAATAGCTTGTTGGCCTGGCTGAAGCAGGGATTTGTTTTTTGAGCTGCTGATTTCAATACTTCCTTCAATTAAAGTTGTTTTGCGGTCCGGTTCATCAGCATAGCTGTTGATGTTGAATACTGTCCCAAGTACCTTGACCTGCTGGCCATTGCTCTCCACAATAAAGGGATGGGATTTGTCTTTAGCCACTTTAAAATAACCTTCACCAAGCAGTGTTACCTTTCTGGTCAGGCGCTTGTGCATATCGGCCTGGAAGGAAAGCTTAGAATCGGAGTTTAGGTATACCTGCGTGCCGTCGGGTAAAGTGAATTCGTAGGTTTGGCCTTTGGCTGTACTGGCGGTTAGTTGACCTCCTGAAATTAATTCAGGAACTCTCGCTGCGCTTGAGAGGATAGCGCCATCATCATATGTCAAAGCTGTTCCGATCAGGACACCTTTCTTGGTGCTGTCCAGCTGAATTACCTGACCGTTAGCCAGCGTGATGGTCGCTCCCCTGGTTCCCGGGGCGATGTCACTGAGCTCGCTCTGCTGCGCTCGCCCTGCCGGGGAGCCGGGATGAGGGACTGTAAAAAACCACAGGCCAAATACGATGGCTGATACCGCTGCTGCGATGGAAATGCGCTTCCAGATCAGGCTGGAACTTTCGAGCCTGATGGATTTGTCTCCCTGGTTAACTGCAGTCATCAACCTATGGTGTAACTTCATTTTAGACAGCTCATTTTGCAGGGGGAGCTCATCTGCAGCGTCCATCTGAAGAGCAGCATCTTGTAATAAAGCAACATCCCATTCCTCAAGGAAAGTACCTGCTTCCAGGATAGCCAGTACTTTGTCCAGTTCTTCGCTGCTGCATTGGCTGTTTAGGTATTTATGAAAAAGTTTGATGATGTCCTGGTTCAAAATGCTGCTAATAAAAAGGTATGCTTTTATAACTATTACTTCCGGGCGAGCAAAAACATCCAATAGCAAATGAAAAAAAATAAAAATATTTTTCCGGTATGCTTCAAGAGGTGTGCTCTTATCAATTGAAGCGCCTTACTGATGTGTTTATTTACCGTGCTTTCGGTTACATTGAGTGCCAGTGCTGCCTGCTTGTAGCTCATTCCCTGGATCCGGCAATATAGGAATGTCCTTTTCACCTGGGGGCTAAGTTGATCAATGGCCTCATTGACTAAGTCCTGACTTTCGTTGTATTCCAGCAGGCGCTGGGTGGACTGATCTTCTTCTCCGGCGTAGCTCTTGATTTCGGAAAGGATAGCTGCTTCTAGCCTTGCCCGCTTCAAAAGACTTAAAAGGGTGTGTCTGGCTACCACGAAAAGGTAGGGCTTAAAGGGCTTGGAAGGATCTACATTATTTCTGCCTTGCCAGATTTTCAGAAAGGTGTCATGTACCACATCTTCGGCAAGAAATGGAGATCGTGCTGCCCGCTGCACGTATTTAAGAAGGGCCTCACTATAAAAATAATACAACACACTTAAGGCTTCCTGATCCCCGGATTTGAGCCGGAGTAAAATGTTGTGTTCATTATCAAGTGTATGGTCCTTCATCTTGCTGCGCAAATTTACGCAATAGTTGCCCGTTATTCCAGATAAAACACTATCATAGGTTGAGTCTTCAGACTTAACTGTATATTTTATGATCTCTACTATTTAGTAATTTCTTGTTGAATTTTTATCGCATATTTTCCGGATGCTGATCGGGCCAACCCGCACAATGTCCGCAGAGTATCCGCAGAATAGCCGCATAATAGGCGTTAATTATAAGTTAACTTGTCTTATCCTTGTATAGCTTTTTTAGGAATCGACAAATACGGATTAGACTAAGGATACAGCTCCACAGGCCTAGGTCTTTGCTAGGTCTTCGTTAGGTCTTAGTTAGGTCTCTGGTTTGTCTGTACACCAACCAGAGACCTAACTGACAGCAACCAGAGTCCTAGATAAAGCCAATGTGTGTAGAGTAGTAGTGTCTGTCTTATCCGTATTAAGCTATAAAGTCTTATACGTCTATAGCTTTACAGTTAGCTTTTTTAGGAATCGACAAGTGGAGACCAAGGTGTATGAGGCAGTACTGTCAACCAAATTTGATGACAAGTCAATATATCCCATTAATGAGCGTATTTATTTACTAATTTTACATCCCTGGTAAATATGTAAGTTTAAATTTCGTAATTAAAGCCGATATTATGATGCAAAGAAATCTTTTATTAAGCCTTTTATTAATCGTTCTCTTGTCTTGCCATACAGATCGTAGAGAAAAACAGAAAGCAGAAATCAAGCCTGATACCGCTGCCGTTGTAAAATCGAATCAAAGCCCTGAAAGTAATTCAGAACGTGGAAAAATAATCATGGAACTCAATAAATTTAGTGATGCGATAGCAAAAGAAGATAAAACTGTCTTCTTAAGTTTTTTTGACTTTCCATTGGCAGATAGTACTGTTAATTTTTTTGAAGTAGATAGCATTTTCGATGCCGAACGCGGCGTAAATAATGGTGCTATTACTAAAAAGATGTTCGCCAATTCGTTTAAAACGATTTATGAAAAAACGGATATGATTGAATTAAATTACTTGTTTAACCATTTGAATACAAATGATTTGGAGAAAAAAGATAGAATTAGTTTTGAGCATAAAGTGAAAGATGAGGGCTGTTATCACCTGTACAGTATTCAAATTAAAAACAATGAAATCAATATTTCTTATGGTACAAATTCAAACGATGATTATAGAAAGGCACATCCTGATGAAGAAGAGATCTGTGATGAATATGCGCAAATGTGGACTTTTAAATTTGAAGATCATAAAATGAAGTTTCTTAAACACAGGATAGCAGGATAACGATATGAAAATATAAACTAAAATTTATCGAAATATGACTCGCGCCATCTTAACACTATTATTTTCTATTCTTTTATTAAAAGCGTCTGCACAGACGGGAAAGCTATACAGGGGTACGATTAATAAATCAATTAAAGTAACCTTATATCTGCAAGGATTGGATGAGGGTACGAATGCTGATCCGATTGTGGGCAGCTATAAATATGATAATAAAAATTCCTACCTGCTGCTTAACGGTTACAAAAATAGCAAGGGGAACGTCGTTTTAGTGGAACAGGGATCACCAAATTTCTCAGGCGTCTTTTTAGGGACGCTTCTTGGTAAAATCTTTAAGGGAAGGTGGGTATCGGATGATCACAAAAAAAGTTATTCATTTGAACTCGTGGAAGCCGTTATGAGTTCGGAGCATGCCAAAAAGTTCAATGAGGCGATCGAATCAAAGGCCGCACAGTTCCGCAGTTATTGATGTTTATATGAACCAAAAAAATGATCATTTGCAGGATCTGTATTTTCCAGTAGGAGAGGTGATCACAAAATCCGGATTGCCGACGTCATAGATCTTATCAATTATGATTACTATTATATCGCAAGTGAAACTTGGGTTCAGACAGTATATCTTTATTGTTAAACGCCTGATACCTTGGAGGTTCTTGGTGTAAGAAATATACTTTTAGAATTTTGAGCTAAGTGTTTGATACTGATTGTGGTAAGAACAACCTTTAGAGATTTATTTCAGACTATATGCTCTCACGTAGTCTATCAAAAAGCGTTGCGGAAATATCGAGTCGTCAACCGGTCCTCCCCAAGTGCCACCAACTGCAGTATTTATCATTAGATAAAGTGGGGCCGAAAAAGAATCTTTATAAGCTGTTGATGGGGCAGAGATATTAAAATAACATAAGTTGTCTACAAAAAATCTGACATTTTCGCCTTTCCGCTCCATCGCATAGATGTGATATTTATTATGTAGGTTCTTTACTGTTGTTTTACTTCCGCTAGTACTGTGTCTATCGGGTTTAGTTGATATAGCATCCCACCAATGCATGTTTGCGTGTATCGTATTGGGTGTATGCCCTACGAATTCCATGATGTCAAATTCTGCACATTTTGGCCATTTCATCTCCTGGATATTTGTTCCCATCATCCAGATCGCAGGCCAAATACCTTTGCCGTACGGAAGCTTCGCTCTTATTTCAATCCTGAAGTCACCTTCGAAATCAACCTTTTTCAGTGTATTGATACTTGCCGATGTGTATTCAGCATTTTTATGCCTTTCTTTCCTCGCAGTAATAATTAAGTTGCCATTTTTAACATTTACGTTTTTATAGTCAGCCTTTGTATAGTATTGCTTCTCCTGATTACGGATAAAGCCAGTTTCGTAGTTCCACTTTTTAGCGTCAGGTAAACCAACATAATTAAATTCGTCTGACCAGATAAGTTTTCGTTTTGTTGATGTGTATGACCCTTGTGCTAGGGACAACGTGTTGGCAAAAATGCCAATCAGAATAGAACAGTAGAAAAGGTAGGCCATATTGGATTTTCTTATTTAATAACTCATTGCCGTGGGCTAATGAAATATAAACCTATGAATTTTACTTGGAGATTTGGTAACCAACCATGTTCTTATACTACTTGGGTTGGTTTAGCTCAATTATATATTTGGCTAGTGTAGCGGCAATATTGTACATGCCTTTGTCGCTGGGATGATACGCAACACCTGCTGCAGAAGTTCCTGCTTCAGCTATCGATCTCCATATTCCATTTTGTCCAAGTACTTTAGTTTCTATTGTATTCTTATTCTCTTGTATTTCTTTTGTAGTTGTAATAGCGAGTGCCAATTGTAACAACACTTTTCAATATCTTTATTGTTAAACCCCTGATACCTTGGAGGTTCTTTGTGTACAAAATACACTTTTGAAATTTTAGGCTAAGTATTTGATACTGATTGTGGTAAAAAACCAAAAAAACTGCTAGAAAAATTAACATTAACCTAATATTATTGCATTTCTTTTTCGTAATTTCGTTTCGAAAATTGATATTAATTGGTCTACCACTGAAAAATAGAGGTTTTATTAATGACAATTCAAATTTAAATCGCCACATGTTCTCATTTTTCAAGAAAAAGCCACAAGTAACGGACATCAGTTGGTTGGGAGTAGACATGCATTCCCACCTACTACCAGGGATAGATGACGGATCACCGGACGTAGCGCAATCCGTCGCGTTAATTACAAAGCTGAATGCTTTGGGGTTCAACAAATTTTTATGTACCCCTCACATTTTTAAAGAGCTTTATCCGAATACTTGTGACACGATCAATCCAGCGCTTGCATCTATTGAAGAGGCGCTGGAAAAAGCGAAGCTGAATGTAGAAATCGGCGCAGCAGCAGAGCACATGGTCGATGAGAATTTTGAAATAGGGGATGAGCTGATGTGCTTGCCAAACAAGCATATTTTGATAGAGATGTCCTATCTGAATGAAACGCCAAATATAGAGAAGGTTATTTTTGATCTGCAGATCAAAGGCTATAATGTAATCCTGGCACACCCGGAGCGTTATACCTTTTATCATAAAGATCATGCGCGGTTCCACCGTTACAAGGACATGGGCGTATTGCTCCAGTTGAACTTGCTTTCGGTAACCGGATATTATGGCAAGGAAGTGAAGCGTACGGCAGATTATTTGCTAGAGCACAAGCTTTACGATTTGGCAGGAACAGATTTGCACCATGATAAGCACCTGGATGCCCTGACTAAAGCAGTAGAAAGTGGGTACCTGCATGAGAAATTGGGTAGTTATTCCTTCAAAAATAAGAAATTGTTCAATTCCTAGGCGGGAAATACCTAGGAACGGGTATGTATAATGTATATTTAAAACGGTAAGTTTGCCAATTAAAGTAATTTAAATTAAAAAGTTAAAAAACACCTTATCAATACCTATGAAGAGACGTTTGAGTAACAGAAAACTAATCAATTGTTTTATACTGGTGGCAGGATTGCTGCTGGCATCGTGTGAGACCACGAAAAAAGTCGCTTATTTTCAGGATATCAGCGCTGCACAGCAATCTGAACTGTCCAATACCGCGAAGTTTACTGAACCGGTAATCCAGTCCGATGATATCTTATCAATATCTATATTTACGATAGATCCAACCACAAATATGGTTGTGAACCAAGTAGGAAGCCAGGCAATAAGCACAAGCACGGGTTCTACGTCAGCCTTAGGTGCTACTCCCCCTACCTCAGGGTTTTTGGTAGATAAAAATGGAGAGATTGATCTTTCTGTTGTTGGAAGAGTTAAGGTCACAGGCTTGACGACTTATCAAGCTAGAGATTTAATTAAAGAAAAGGCAGCTGTTGTCTATACTAATCCGAATGTGCAGGTGCGCTTTGCAAATTTTAAAGTAACAATATTAGGTGAAGTTGCCAGACCTGCCTCCTATGTAATTCCTAATGAAAAGGTCAGTGTTTTAGATGCTTTAGGACTTGCTGGTGATTTAACCATTTTTGGTAAGAGGGAAAATGTCACGATAATTAGGGATAATGGGGGTAAGAAAGAGTTTGCAAGATTGAATCTGAACTCTAAAGATATTTTTAACAGCCCATATTACTATTTAAAGCAAAATGACGTTCTCTACATTGAACCTAATAAGGGTAAAGCTGCTTCCTTAAATACAGCGAGAGCTCAGACTTTTGCTTTGATCGGTACGGCTTTGTCTGTATTAATTGTTTTAATTACAAGAATCTAACATCCCCTACTCTAAAATAGATGAATACACTTTTTGAAGATAAAGAATCACGTGAAAGAAAGGACGTTGTAGACTTTAGACAGATCTTGGGTCGCCTATTGGCTAATTGGTACTGGATTGGGTTGTCGTTATTTATTTGTCTTTGCATATCCTTTCTATATGCGAGGTATACTACACCAAATTTTAAAATATCAGCTAGACTATTGGTTAATGATGAAAAGAAAGGCGGTGGTTTGATGGGAGGAAATGATCTACTCGGGAATCTCGGTGGATTATTTGGGACTAAGAGTATCGTTGATAACGAAGCTGAAATTCTTAAAACAAGATTTTTAATGGAACAGGTGGTTAAGGATCTAGATCTTAATATCACTTACTATAAAAATGCGCGAATTAAGGATGTTGAGATTTATCAGGCTCCAATTATAGTTAAAGTGGTATCTCCAGTTGATACAATCAGAGGAGCCAATGTCAATGTAAAGTTTCTAAAAAATCAAGAGTTAGCTATCTCTACAGAATGGCTTGACACCAACGTAAGAGTTGGACAGCCTTTTCTAATTCCAAAGGTGGGGATAGTGAAAATTGAGCGAAATCCTACAAAATCAGATTTAATGGAAGAATGTAGTTTTTCCATTATGTCGATTGATTCTAGAGTTGCTCAACTGATGAGAGATTTAACTGTTGAAGTTAAAAATAAGCAGATTACAATTATCGACTTAACTCTAGTTCAGCCTATCGCAAGGAAGGGGGAGGTGATTTTAGCGAAGTTGATCGAAAAATATGTGCAAGGAAATTTAAAGGATAAAAATGAAGTTGCCGATAGTACGGTGAAGTTTATACAAAATCGTCTAAGTTTTATTGGTAAAGAACTCGGAGATTTGGAAGGTGACATTCAAGGCTTTAAACAGCGAAATAATTTGGCCGATATGACAGAACAGTCGAAGTTGCTGGTCCAAACTACTAGTCAGTATGTCAGTGAATTAGCTAAGATTGAGACCCAAATTAGTATCTTAAAAAGTTTGCAAGATTACCTGAGCGACAATTCTAAAAATAAGAGAGTATTGCCTAGTGCCTTAATTCCTGCCGATATGGTATTCAATGGTGCAGTTGAAAAATATAATGAATTAACGTTAGAACGCGCACGTAAGCTCATTGGAATTACTGAAGCAAATCCATCGATAATTCTAATTGATAAAGAGATTGCTAATGCTAGGGCAGATATAGAATCTAATTTGGCAACAACATTAGACGGATTTATTATTACTAGAAATAAAATCACTAGTCAAATGAAAGCTGCTGAGTCACAAGTAAAGGAAGTTCCCTTGATAGAACGATCTTATTTAAATCTTTTTCGTCAACAACAAATTAAGAATGAACTGTATATTTTCTTGATGCAGAAGAGTGAAGAAACAGCAATATCGAAAACATCAAATATATCAAATTCAAAAACTATAGATCCGCCGAAGTCGGAGGTTAAGCCTTTCAGTCCTAAAAAATCTATTATCTATTTATTTGGAATTATTGCTGGTTTGTTAATACCTGTTGGAGTAATTTATCTTCAAGATTTGTTGAATGATAAAATCAAGACAAAGGATGATATTTCAAAAATTACTGATGTTCCAATTATTGGTGAGATTAGCCATAACGAAGAAAATAACAATCTAGTAGTTGCTAATAGCTCAAGGTCTGCAGTATCTGAACAATTCAGGGCTCTAAGAACCAATTTGTCTTTTTTCCTTAAAGATGGGACACAGAGGGTAATTTTGGTTACCTCGAGTATGTCTGGAGAAGGTAAGTCCTTTGTGGCAATAAATTTAGGCAACATTTTAGCTTTGTCTAATAAGAGAGTTCTTCTTATGGAGTTAGATTTGAGGAAACCTGGTTTATCTGCCAAGTTAGACATCAATAATAATCTTGGCTTTACAAATTATATTATCGACCTAAGTTTGTCAGCAAAAGATATAGTAAAGCCGGTAAGTCTTCATAAAAATCTCTATATCGTAAGTTCTGGGCCGATACCACCAAATCCCGCTGAAATGCTTTTGAGTGATAGGACAACTATTCTGATCGATGAGCTAAAGCAACAGTTTGATTATGTTATTATTGATGCTCCACCTGTTGGAGTGGTAACAGATGCTCAATTGATTTCGCCTTATGCTGATATTTGTATGTATTTGGTTAGACAAAATTATACTCTTAAGCACCAACTGAATATTGTTGAGGATCTCTATCAGAATAAGAAGATGAATAAAATAGGTATCGTCGTAAATGATATCCAGTCAACCAGCGGTTACGGTTATGGTTATGGTTATGGCTATGGCTACGGGTATGGCTATGGCTATGGCAGTTATGGTAGTAATGAAGTTAAAAAGACAAGCCTTTTCAAAAGAATATTTAAAATTTAAACCCTTATAATTATGCTTAAGCTATTAGATTGTACTTTAAGAGACGGAGGTTACTATACCAATTGGGATTTTGATAAGCCATTGGTAGATGAATATATAAGATCAATGAACAATCTTCCAGTTGATTATCTTGAGATCGGTTATAGAAGTAAGCCTCAAAAGGGTTATTTAGGCAAGTATTTTTATTCACCAATTTATGAACTCGAAGATTTAAGAAAGAAGTCTAATAAGAAACTAGTTATCATCCTTAATGAGAGAGATATTAAACTTGAATTTCTACATGAACTGCTTTCGCCGATCGTAGGGCTGGTCGACATGGTTCGCATGGCCATTGATCCTCAAAACTTGGGTAGTGCTATTATTCTCGCAGAGCAGATCAAAAAAATGGGTTTCGAGGTAGGCTTCAATGTGATGTATATGTCAAAATGGAATCAATACGGCGATTTCATCAAAGACTTAAAAAACGTCGACGGAATAGCGGATTATTTTTATATGGTTGATTCCTATGGAGGTGTTTATCCGGAAGATGTGATATCAACAATGAGTTTAGTTAAAGCTAATACTAGTTGTAAAATCGGATTCCATGGGCATAATAATCTGGAATTGGGATTGATCAATACGCTTACTGCGATAGAACACGGAGCAGAAATGATTGATGCCACTATATTAGGAATGGGCCGTGGTGCAGGAAACCTTAAGATGGAATTGTTGCTTGCTGTTCTAAACACTAAGTTTGGTTGGGATGTCGATTTTAATTCTTTGGGGAATGCGGTGGATGCCATTGAACCGTTACTTGCGAAACACGAGTGGGGAACGAATTTGCCTTATATGATTTCAGGCTCTAATTCCCTTCCACAGAAGGATGTTATGGATTGGGTTACAGCAAGATTTTATTCTTTTAATAGCATTATTAGAGCCCTACAAAATCAAAAAAATAAGCAAAAAGATAATGAAGAGTTATCCGTTTTCAAACCGGCTAAATCCTATAAAACTGCCATAATTATCGGTGGCGGCCCTGCTGGAGTTGAACACTCAAAGGCAGTTATAGAATTTGCTAGTGAATACGATGACATCTGTCTAATTCATGCGAGCTCTAAAAACTCCAAATTGTACAAGGAGATTAATGTAGATCAGTTCTTTTGCTTAGTCGGAAATGAAGGGCATAGGCTTGAAAGTATATTCAATGATCTTGGGCAATTTAGTGGAGAATGCGTACTCCCTCCATATCCAAGAAAGATGGGAACTTACATTCCGGCTCCAGTGAAAGATAAAAGCTTCGAATTGGAATCTGTGAAGTTTCCTAGTAAAGCTCCAGACTCGCATACTGTTTTAGCATTACAAGCAGCAGCAGATTTAGGCGTCGAAAATATCTATGTAGTGGGCTATGATGGTTATCAAGAGACAGCAATTACGCAAATAGAAAGAATGCTAGTTGATGAAAACGAATATGCCTTTAAATCTTTTAGTGAATATTATCAAAAAGATTTGATTTCACTCACGCCTACGAGGTATGAAAATTTAAGCATTGGATCTATCTATTCTTTAATTTATGACAAATAAGGTTGCTTTTTTTTTACCTACACGTAAAGGTAGTCAAAGGGTTTTAAGCAAGAACACAAGACCATTTAGTGATATTAGTGGTGGTATTTTGGAACTGAAGCTAAAACAGTTGATTAGCTCAAAGCTGCTTGACTCTATTATTTTATCCACAAATGACGAGCTAAGTATAGAGATCGCAAAATCTTATAGGGAGCAAGATAGTCGTGTTCAAATCATTGAACGTCCGGAGGAACTTTGCCTCGATACCACAAGTTTGACAGACTTAATAAAATATGTGCCTACGATAACGGATGCTGAGCACATACTTTGGGGTCATACTACTACTCCGTTTGTAGATGGAAGTGATTATGACGAGGCGATTGAAAGCTATGAGCTTAAGCTTCAGGAAGGTTTTGATTCGTTGATTAGCGTTACCTCTTTTAAGAACTTTTTGTTAGATGAAAACGCGAAGATCTTTAATAATAATACGTCATTAGCTTGGCCGCGCACACAGGATTTGCCGCAGTTGTATGAATTAAACCATGCTGTCTTTTTAACATCAAGAGCTGTCTATTTGAACAACCATAACAGAATTGGTAATAAACCATTTTTATATGAAATGGGCAAATTGAAGTCAGTTGATATTGATTGGGAAGAGGATTTTAAAATTGCTGAGGCACTATATGAAAAATTTTTTAGATTATAAAGTAATACTTTGGGACTTCGATGGAGTAATTATGGACTCCATGCCAATTAGGAGTAATGGTTTTAGCCTTGTATTAAAATCCTACCCTGAAGAACAGGTGAAGGAATTGATGGACTTTCATAATTTGAATGGAGGTTTATCCCGATATGTGAAATTTCGCCATTTTTTCGAGAATATTCGTGGAGAGGCGATTACTGAGGAACAAGTTCAGGAGCATGCAAATTCCTTTTCAAAGATTATGTTGGAAGCGTTGATTGATGAGAATTTATTGATTAAAGACAGTGTAAGATTTATTGAAAATAACTGGGATAAGTATGAAATGCATATTGTTTCTGGTTCAGATGGAAATGAGTTACGCCAAATTTGTGACGCGCTGGATCTTACAAGATATTTTAAATCAATAAATGGCTCTCCGACTCCAAAAAAGCAATTGGTTAAGAACCTATTTTTGGAATGGAAATATGATTCCAAAGATACTTTATTGATAGGTGATTCTATAAATGACGCAGAGGCAGCAGAATTTAATGGAATTGATTTCATTGCTTATAATAATCCTCTTTTGGCTGCTGATTTTGAATATTTAAATAGCTTTTCCAATTTAAGTAGCAGTAAGAATGTCTAGCAGCATCAAAGTTTTGAAATTAGCTATTTGGAATTCACCAACAATAATGACTTGGATGAGTTATTCCACCAAAGCTCTCACATTATTTGGAGTACTACCACTAGTTTTGAAGCAATTTTCTCCAGGTGATATCGTATTATGGTATCTATTCTCGACTATTATTTCACTTCAAAGTATAGCTGATTTTGGTTTTAGACAAACGTTTTCACGATTAATTTCTTATGCTTTTGGTGGAGCTACCAGCATCGATACTTTTTCAAACACTGACGGAAATTCAGATTTAGTTCCAAATTATAAATTGCTCAATAACATTGTATCAACAATGAAGTCGATTTACATATGGTTGACGTTAATATTGTTTATTCTCATGTCAATTTTTGGTACCTGGTCTCTAATTAAGCCAATTAAAGATGCCAGTACATCTAATGGAGGTTGGATATCTTGGATAGTGGTGTTATTGGTATCTTGTGTAGGATTTTATGGCAAAATTTATTTAAACTTTCTAGAGGGGATAAATAAGATAGCTCTAGTTAGACGAATTGAGACTTTCACTTCAATCGGAAGTATTTTATCCAGTATTGGTGTACTATTATTTTTTCCATCTTTACTTAATCTTGTGATTGTGAATCAGTTTTGGGTTATGGTGGTTACACTAAGAGATTGGTATTTATGCAGACATCTTGATGGAAATATATATGTCGATGCAGCATCCAAACTTCCATTTGATCGAAAAATTTTTAACAGTATTTGGCAACCGGCATGGAGAAGTGGAGTGTCTGGATTTATGTCAGTAGGACTTACTAATCTAACTGGATTAATTTATGCTCAAGTTGGCAATACAGTTGCAGTCGCCTCTTATCTCCTAGCACTAAGGATTATCAATCAAATAAGAGAGGTATCTATGGCGCCTTTTTATAGTAAGATTCCAATTTTGGCGATTCTTAGGGTTAAGGGTGATATTAAGGAACTAGTAAGAGTTGTTAAAAAAGGGATGTTCCTGAGTCATATTGTTTTCGTATTTAGTTTCATAATAGTCGCGGTTTTTTCCAACCGAATATTGGCATTGATTCATAGTGATGTTCCGTTTGTTTCTCAAACAATGTGGTTTGCGTTAGGGATCGCATTTTTTATGCATCGATTTGGAGCCATGCACATCCAGGTGTATCTATCGACAAACCACATCATATCTCACATTGCGGATGGTGTCTCTGGAATTTTGTATATAGTTTCATCTTTGATTTTAATACAGTATGTCGGTATTTATGCAATACCTATTGGGATGCTTATTGGGTATGTCGGATTTTACGCGTGGTATGCAGCTGTTCATTCCTACAGGTCTTTAGGCATAAATTTTTTAAATTTTGAAAGAACTGTGGGATTGCCTGCATTATTGATTCTTATTTTATTTTCTCTATTAGCAATGGTAATTAATGTACAACTATAATGGGTAACTTGACGATATTAATTTACAATAGCAATATTAAATTTGTCTATTCTTATATAGAGAATAATCCGGAAAGTGTTGCCTTTTGGTATTCACCTGGATTGTCTTCTTATTTCTCATTAAATGAATTCGTCCAAATTAAAAAAGTTTTAATTGAGGAAGATATTTCTAACGATTTTCAAGAAATGTATGAAGAAATGTTATCTGGATCAGATATTTCTACTTTCAAATCGCCTGATAGTAGGAAGCCGTCATTAATGTTTAATTTTTACGCTTCCAACGACACTCACGTTTATCTCTTTAAGAACATTTTAGAATCACTAAGCCCTCCAAATTACTCATTGTATGTGGGAGATAATGAAAATGGAGAAACTGCAGCACTGAAAAATAAAATTCCGCTAACTGGAGGCATATTGAACTGTACTCAAGACAAGAGTAGAAGTGGATTGTTAGTTTTAGGGAATGATTGGGGAAGGGCTGAATTAGTCCTAAATGCAGAATATCTGAATGCCAATAAAAATACAGTTTGCATACAAGAATCTATACTCGATCTGAATGAGAAGGATGGTCGGCTTCGGAATTGTTCAGTCCCAGTCTTTCAAGGGGTGAATTCCTTAAAAAATATCAATTTAAAGGGTATGATATGTGCTGTAATTGGTAATCCTCGGTTTGAAAACCTAACAATACATCCTCAATCGCAATATAAAAAGGTTTTCATTAATGTAAATTTTACTTATGGGATTTTCGAGGAAATAAGAGAGGTCTGGGTAAACGATATTATTCAGACATGTAAGGAAATAAATGTTGATTATATTATTTCTCAACATCCTCGAGATAACGGCGACTTTACAAATTTTAATTTACTAAAATCCCATCCGGGAATAGTTCATGACACTATTATTAAATCGTCTGTTGTGGTTTCTCGATTTAGTGCCTTAATATTAGAGGCAATTTCCTTAGGAAGACCAGCTATATATTATAATCCTCACAATGAGATGATGGATTACAAGTTTGAGGCGGATAATGAGACATTGTTCGTAGCAAGAAATATTACGGAATTGAAATCCTATCTAGAGTTAATTACTAGTTCAGAATATATTTTTTCTCAGAGTAGTAAAACTTTGAGTCAACATTTGGGTAATTCGTCAGAGGGCTTAGCTTCCGATTATATTATCAAGTTGCTTGCTTCTTTGAATGGAGAGAATAGTGTTAAGTCTGTTTCTAATTGGAGGCTAATTACATTAAAACTTAAATTATTAAAAGCTAAACTTTTCAAACAGTAAATAATGGGATTGTATAGTACTATAAGACAGGATTTGAGTGTTAATAAAGGAAATAGCAAAGGTAAAGCAATTGTAGTAACTTATCGAATTGCTAGGTATTTTTCTCAACATAAATATTTGTTGGTCAGAATTGTTGGGTTACCTTTTATAAAGTTTTATCATTGGATTTTTATCTGGCTTATGGGAGTTGAAATTCCTGATAGAACTATCATCGGGCCAGGATTGCAAGTATGGCATGGAACAGCGTTGATAATTAATGCAAATTCAGTTATTGGAAGTAATGTATTGCTAAGACATTCCACAACTATCGGTAATAAGGGAAATGACGAGAGCTGCCCTATAATCGGAAATAATGTCGATATCGGCTCCAATACGGTCCTAATTGGAAACATTTCTATCGGCGATAACGTTAGCATTGGTGCGGGAAGTGTAGTTACAAAATCTATTCCTTCAGATTCTGTAGCGTATGGAAATCCAATGAAAGTAATTTCCAAAACTTCTAGACTAATATAAGATGCCTAAAGTAAATTTGATTATGTCGGTTTATAATCAGGAAGATTATTTACATGATTCGATTAATAGTATTTTAAATCAGACATTTAGAGATTTCGATTTTCTGATCATCAATGATGGCTCCACGGATAAGTCAGTGGAAATAATCGAATCTTTTTCAGATAAGAGAATACGGTTTATTAATAATTCAAAGAACATTGGACTAATATCCTCGTTAAATATTGGTCTTTCAGAATCTTTAGATGCAAAATATATAGCCAGAATGGATAGTGATGATATAGCTTATCCGACAAGATTGGAAGAACAATTGAAGATTTTGGACGATCATACGCAAATAGGCTTATTAGGAACCGGGGTCAAATATTTTGGTGACAATCTAAAATCTTACCTAAAGTATCCTCCAGTTTCTCACAGAAATCTTGTTGCTAATTTGATTTGTCAAAATCCTTTTTATCATCCCACTATGATGATAAGAAATAGGGTGTTAATTGAAAATGGATTGCACTATTCTACGGAATTTCCAAAATATGATGATTACGCTCTATGGATAGATATGATTGGTACTTGTGAGTTTGCAAATATTCAAAAGGTTCTTTTGAATTATAGGAGGCATGAGCTTAATGAGGGAGCCGTAAATAATAGGAACTATGAACTGGATGTTGAATTGTTTCAGAAAATTATGCTTAAACTCAGCGATAAACTTTCCTTTAAATTATCTGTAGATCAATTGAGCATAATAAGTGTCATAACAAGTCCTAGTAGAGCAAAATTCAAAGTTGATATTGGACTGGAAGATATATTGGCTTTGGGAAGACATCTTAAAGAGACTATATCTTCTAAATTACTTAGCAAGGAATATTTGATGTTTAAATTTTTCGAACGTTCACTGCTTTATTTTTTAATTAACAATCGAAAAGTTGATGCTATAAAGTTGATTTCTAAAGGAAATTATCAAAATGCATTGAAATTGGTATATAATTATTCTACTAGAAAAGATTAACATATTTAAATATGAATCCAAAAGTTTCTGTTTTGCTTCCCACGTATAATTGCGCTCATCTTATATCTGATGCTATCCAGTCAATATTGGATCAGACTTTTAAAGATTTTGAATTATTAATAGTGGATGATGGAAGTACTGACAACACCGGTGAGATAGTAGCTAGATTTAGCTACGATGCTCGATTGAAATATCATCTAAAGCCAAATACTGGTTTGGGAGATACACTTAATTTTGGGATAGATTTGTCTCTGGGTGAATATTTGATCAGAATGGACTCAGATGATATTTCACTTCCTGATAGATTCGATATCTTGGTAAATTACATGGATCTTAATCCTACCATTGGCATGTGTGGTTCGGAGGTAGCTTATTTTATCGAAAATATCCATACCGAAAAATTGTATTATAGAAAATTTCCCACTATACATGAGGAGATCGTGGATGGACTTTTAAACTTGTCGCATGCAGTTTGCCACCCGTCAATTATCTTTAGAAAGGATGTTGTCATGGCAGCAGGAAAATACCAGATGAAAGGGGTAGGAGAGGATCTGGATTTCTTTTTACAGATGTCAAAAAAAGGTAAGTTAGCTAATATCAATAAGTGCTTATACTTGATGAGGATGAATCCAAACAGTATCACCCATACGAGATGGGCTGAATGTTATATAAATTATCAGTTTTCATTGCATAGATTTAAAAATGACCTGGATGTTGAATATTTAGAGGATTTTAAGCGTGAATTCGGAGGTTCATTCTTAACGAATTTAAAGCTCAAATATGACGCGGCTTCTCTTTCAACTTATAGAAAGGGCATACATGCTTTCACCCAAGGAAATATGATGCGGTATTATTTTTTCGTATTATTGGCATCTTTGTATAGTCCAAAAAGAGTGTTCAACAGGATTGGTTCAAAAATAGTAAATATGTTCAAGTAACCCTTTCAATGAAGAATAAGTCAAGTATTTTTAGCTCTTTTGAGTATCTTTTACTAGTTGCCTGTACGCCAATTATACAGGTGCTGGAATTTATTCTTCTAAAGGGCTGGAATCCGCTAACTCGTCCAGAAAAGAACTTCACGCCGTATATGTATATCGGTGTTTTCCTTTATATCATATTTAAAACAAATTACGACAAGAAACAATTATTTCTATTGCTGATATTTGGATTTGGACTTATTTTTTATGACTCAAATACTTTAGCAAACAATGCAAGTTATTTGATAAATATAATTTTGACATGCAGTCTGCTATTAGCATTCGCCGGTGACAAATCTGTCGCAATTATTAAGAAGCACGATACTTATTTAGTTGGGTTGATTTTATTTATTATAGCTTTTTACTATACGTTTTCTGTTGAATCACTATTAGAGGATCGGTATTATTTAGTGGGATTCGTAATTCCACATCAGCTCGCATATTATTGTGCCATCTTCACGTTTTATTTTTTATACACCAATAGACTACAGTTGGCTATTGTAGTCTCTGCTGCTGGTGCTTATGTGGGAGCTAGGTCAGGGCTATTGGCGATGTTGGTGCCTTATGTCTACTATTTTCTTAGGAACATGAAGGATTCGAAAAATAGATCTAGGATATTAGGATTGGGTGTTGTAGCTATTCTCGCACTCCCCATCTTTTCCATTTTTAGTAGTTCAGCAAGTTTTGATCGAATTTCATCAACGTTCGAGAATACTTTCAGTTTCGGAGATAAGAGTCAAGAGGAGTATTCCGAATCAAGGACGATTATATGGTTTAATATGTTTGCCCAAGTCGAAGAGGATGGTTTCTCAAGCACAAATATTGTAGGTCGTGGCCCATATGCTTCTATGGATTTTAATTATAAAACATTCGGATTGCAAATTTGGATGCATAATGATTTATTTGATATTATGTTTAACCTAGGGATTTTGGGAGTTATATTATATGTTTTTTGCTTTTGGTATTATTTGAAAGAAAAAGATGTCTATGCACTAATATTTTTTTTAATTCTCATAGTAACAAATGGTTTTTTTACATACTCGCCGGTCGCTATTATTTTACTGCATAACTTGTCGAACAATTTAAAGCTAAAACAGAGATTAATTGATGGATTTGGTTCTAAGGCAACGGTTTAATTTGACTTACCATGGTCTTTAAAATCTTTGATGGGTCTCCGTTAATAATATCTTGCTCACTGAATTTTGCAAATATCACGTGACCTATTGGCGATCTACCATAATCGTAAACTAGACATATCTCGCCTTCAGAATTTTCTGTTGCATCTGGATATGAAACACCATTTCTAGCATCAATTAGAACCTTAAATGGCCACGTTTTACCGTTGTCTTTTGAAAGATAGGCTGTTAGTTTTTCCCTTTTTGTGCTGTTATTTAAAACTAGCAGTATATTGCCTGATTTTAGTTTTCCAAAAAAGATTTTGCTATCGGTCGTAGATCCTACTGATAAAAATGGCTCTTGAGTTGTCCAACTTCTACCCCCATCAGCGCTTCTTACAATACACGTCCCATTAGTATTTGTTCTTAGCAAGCAAATCATGTTTCCTAAACCTAAATCTACAATCATATGCTCATCAAAAGTTCTTGAATATATAGTATTGATCAATGAAATTTTTGTTGGTTTCGTAATTTGCTTTGTTTTTGCATCATAAGTTGATTCATAAACAAATGCTCCATTTAATTCTTGGGGTGTTGGACTTGTGTCAAAGATGCCGATTTTATTTCCCGTGAAGTTCCAGCCCGATACAGGAAATAAAATTTTTGAGCTATCTGTCATTGATATAGTAGGTTTAACATTCATTATCCCATTAAAGAGAAATGAAGGAGTAGTCATAGTGATTTTATTATTTGCACGCTTAACCTTAACTTGCCAGGTTCCTCCTTTGGCCCCATCCCAAAAGCTTGACGAAGTTGTCCAAGAAAGATGCAATCCTCCATATTTGTCATTCCAAAATGAAGGGTCGAAATTGCGACCTAATTCATCTTTACGAGCTAGAATTAGACAATTATCTTTCCACGACTTGCCCATATCATCACTAAGCGCTACAGAAATATAATTGCCAGGCTCTTCACCCTTTGTGCCACAATAGTACCCAACATACAAGCTACCTTTCAGATAGCCAATGCTAGGACATCCTTGCCAACCACGTGCATTTATTTCATATTTGGGTGAAATTTCATGCATGAAAACAGATTGTGAAGAAGAGTCAGTCGTCAACTGATGGAATATATTATATGATGTGTCGACCTGTACTGAAGTGGATTCTTGTGCATTCTCAGACGCTATCGTTTCTTCGTTTACGCTACGTTTTTTGCATCCTAGTAAACTTGATAGACTGAATATAAAATATATTAAATACATTTTTTTTTTGTAAAGTTCTCTCATATAAATGCGCTGATATGTAATGCTTTATGTGCAATTTTTATGCCTTTATAAAAAATTGGTTACAAAGCCCCTGAACAATCAACTATGCATTTGGTAAGTGAGTAATTTTCTCAATATGAGTAATAAAAGTCCGTTATTTACTCGTTGAATACTTAAGATTATATATTTCGTTTAATCTTTAAACTTAAGCCAAACGAATGTTTTAGCAATTGTCCTAAGTCGAAAGCTCCAGAAAATCCAATGTCGTACTTTTCATTTAGACTTTTGAAACCTTCCGTATAGAAGGAAAGTTGATTCACTGGCTTAAATAGTATGTCGGAAGGTTGGGCTCTTTTAATCCCTGTTGACTTACCATATTTGCTTGTCGTGAAGGTTCCGTAGTTTCTGGAGTAAGTAATCTTTGATCTCATTTCCCAATCTTTAATATCTGCATCGATCCCTATATGTAAAGCTAAAACTCGATTATTAATGAAATAATCGTATTCGCTTGAAGCTTGTCCAGGCTTAGCATCATCTTTACGAGTAATCAATGGGTTACCTAAACCAATATTTTTATATGTCCAACCTTGGATATAATAATAATTGTTGTAGTAGTCTTCGTCACCTGAAGCAGTTGGTGTAGACCATGGATACCCGGCTTGGTTTTTGGAACTGAAAAATTCAATTAAGATTTTCTTGAGTTGGAAAACTTGATTTGATTCGCGAAATCTCTTGTTTTCAATACTTAAACCCGTGAGTCCATCTGCAATGTTCGCCAATTTTGCTAATGCTCCTACGTCATAGAATTGTTGCCGATAAATCATAACTTTTAGAGACTCGAAGTCATAGTCAATACCTAAATCTATAGATCCAATTTGATTTCCGATCTTTGATCGTGGTATCCCGTCCGAACCATAAGCTCTTCCAGTTGCAACATACAGAAAAGTCTGCGCAGGGCTTAACTTGAATCTAGAACCATATGCAGAATCTTCATTTCCCCAATAGACCTGATGATTAAAACCACCATAGATATTCAATTTCCAACCCTCTCTACCTATACGCCCATAGAAGGACTTTTGATGAAAGTAAGTATTAGGAGTATTATCAATCGTGTAATATACGTTTCTTTTTTCTTTCGATGATAGATCAATACTATCTAAAATTCTGGCTGGACCAACCCAGCCATGAGCAAAACTGCCTTTAATTGAGAAAAGTCCATCAAAGATAGGTGCTCTCCAGTATTCAGGAATGGATAGTTCTATTTTGGGTATTCCTAATGCATTACCTGACACAGCGAAATTGCCTGAACTTAGGCTTGTATCTCCATTTAAACCTACTACATCTTTCGTTCTTCCGGCCTTCAATTGGAAGATAGAAGCTTTGGCTTTTACATAGGTTTCGATTAATTGGAGGTTTGAGCTCTTTCCTCCATTTACTCGACCTTCAAAACCAAATCCCCAATCTACTAACTTATTTTTTCCATAAATCTCTTCATTCGGGGTAAGTTCGGAATATTTCTTAGAGAATTTACCTATCACACTACTCGAGATGCCGCACAATGGAGTTGATCCAAACTGATTAGATCTCATCCAAAAAGGTACAGTGCTATTTGATGTTCCGATTGCGTGAAGTTCAATCGAGCTCTTATATTCATCTTTTAATTGAGCATTGACGGTCGAAAAAAAAGCTGTTGTTATCATAGATAAGAACAGCTTTTTTGATAGTACATTACATTTGAAATTTAAATACATAGGGCAATGTTAGGTAAAACCATTCATTAAGAGATGGAGATTTAAATAAATGTCTCTCCGTACTCTTTACTGAGTTCTGCTACAACAGCTTTAATTTCTTGCTCCTGCGCTTTAGGATAGATGAGTAAGGCATTCCCCTCATCTACGACAATAAAGTTGTCTAATCCTCTAATAACGGCTAATTTCTTTGAATTGATATGAATAATACTGTTAGTTGTATCTTTTACACTGATTTGCTGTGCGGCAATCACATTATTTTCTTCATTCTTAGGCGCAGCTTCGTATAAAGAAGCCCAGGTTCCTAGATCTGACCAGCCAAATTCTGCCGGAATGGTATAAACGTTATCTGCCTGCTCCATAATCGCATAGTCAATAGAGATGTTCGGAGAAGTTGGATAATGTTCTTCAATGAATGCGCGTTCCGCTTTTGTATTGTATGATTCGTTACCTTTCTCAAACAGAGTATGAATTTCAGAAGAGTGTTTTTGCAGCGCGTTGATTATAGAACCAACTTTCCAAATGAAAATACCGGCATTCCAAACATAGTTTCCTTCCGCTAAAAATTCTTTAGCTTTTTCCAGAGAAGGTTTTTCCTTGAACTGTGCTACTTTATGTACTCCATTTTGCGCTGCAGATTCATACTTGATATAGCCGTAGCCGGTATCTGGACGGGTAGGCGCTATACCTAAAGTTACTAATGCTTCGTTTTTATCTGTATAATCCAGTGCTTGTTGGATTTTTTCAATAAAGACATTTTCATAAAGAATAAAGTGATCGGAGGGAGCAACAACAATGTTTGCGTAAGGATTTATCCCTTTTAACTTAAAGGAGGCATATGCTATGCAAGGTGCCGTGTTGTTCCTGCTAGGCTCGCAGATCAACTGTGCGGCAGTGATGCCCTTCAACTGATGCAAGATAATATCCTCATACTGGCTATTTGTCACGATGAAGATGTTTTCTTTTGGGCATAACTTCAAGAAACGTTCATAAGTTAACTGCAACAGTGATTTTCCTATTCCTAAGATGTCCAGAAATTGTTTTGGGAAATTGTTGCGGCTTTTCGGCCAAAAGCGGCTGCCTACTCCGCCTGCCATAATCAATACGTAGTTATTCGAATTCATTAATTCCAATTTAAATCTTTCACTTCGTTGTATACCTTCGCGATGCCTTCTTCCAATGATACTTTGGCTTTCCAGCCTTGGGCATTCAGTTTTCCTACGTCCATTAGTTTTCTTGGTGTTCCGTCCGGCTTGCTCGTGTCTGTGATGATTTCACCTTCAAATCCGACCACCTTTACTACCAGTTGCGCAAGTTCCAAAATAGAAACATCTTCACCTACACCGATATTAACTAATCCTGACTCATTATAAGTCTCCATTAAATAGAAGCAAGCTTCAGCCAGATCATCTACATATAAGAATTCCCTTTTTGGAGTTCCCGTGCCCCAGATGGTCACTGAAGAATCTCCATTATTTTTCGCTGTGATTACTTTACGGATCAGGGCTGGCAATACGTGTGAATTGTTCAAATCATAGTTGTCATTAGGGCCGTATAGGTTTGTAGGCATTACTGAAATGTAATTGCACCCATATTGAGCACGATAAGCATCACACATTTTGATGCCTGCAATTTTTGCAATCGCATAAGGCTCATTGGTTGGTTCTAATTCCCCGGTCAATAAGTAATCTTCCTTTAATGGTTGTGGAGCTAACTTGGGATAGATACACGAAGAACCCAGGAACATGAGCTTGGTCACATCATTTTGATACGCTGAGTGAATTACATTGTTTTGGATCATCAAGTTCTCATATAAAAAGTCTGCACGATAAATGTTGTTGGCCAGGATACCGCCAACTTTAGCCGCAGCCAAAAACACATATTCAGGTTTCTCAGTAGCAAAAAAATCAGCAACTGCTTGCTGATCTCTCAGATCTAGTTCTTTGGAAGAACGGGTAATGATATTATTAAAGCCCTCGGCTTTTAGTTTTCTTACGATGGCTGAACCCACCATGCCGTTGTGACCGGCTACATATATTTTCGCTGATTGTTCCATTTTAATTTCCTAATTTTTCCAGTGTCAATAAATATAAAAATTTACTATTTGTATAAAAGTATCTCTTAAATAATCGCTTAGGCTCCTGAGCTAAACGATAAAGCCATTCCAGACTACTTTTTTGCATCCATTTAGGAGCCCTTTTTTGCTGGCCAACTAATACAGGTAAGGCTCCACCTATTCCTAGCATGATTGCCGGAATTTTTCCTCTCATACTTGCCATCCACTTTTCCTGTTTTGGACATCCCAATACTACAAAAACAAGATTAGCTCCTGAATCAGTAATCTTTTTTGCAATTTCTGCATCTTCTTCAGCCGTCAGAGGGCGGAAGGGAGGGGAATATAAACCAGCTACTTTTAAATCCGGATAATTGCTTTTGATAAAATCGGAGGTTGCATCTAATGTTCCTTGAGCGCCACCGTAAAAGTAGACCGAGAAGCTTTCTTTTTCTGATTCCTTTAGCAGCCTAGGTAAAAGGCTCATGCCATCTACTCTGTCTTGTTGTTGCTTGTAAAGAATGGAGAAGCTTTTGGCTAAGGGCATTCCATCTGGAGTAACAAGGTCTGCATCGTTGACGATTTTTTGAAACTCTACGGAATCATTTGCTTCAACCAACATATGTACGTTGGCAACGCAAACGTAGGAAGAGATTTTCTCTCTGGCATAATTCATAATGGCACTTACGAAATCATCGTAAGTGCCATTAGATATATCAATTGAAATTATTCGCTTTTTTGGAAGCATACCTTATTCGAATTGGTTTTTCACTGAGTAACCCGCTTCTTTCAACATTCTTTCTTTTTGGAAGTGTTGAACATCTGAAGTCATCATGTCATTTACCAATCCTGCTAGGTCATATTTAGGTGTCCAATTCAGTTTTTCTTTACATTTTGTTGGATCACCGATCAACAGATCTACTTCAGTAGGACGGAAGTAGCGTGGATCCACTGCGACTACTTCTTTTCCGATTTCAACCTGGAATTCTGGTTTATCACAAGAAACCACATATCCTTTTTCTTCTGCGCCCTCGCCTTTGAACTCTAATGTAATTCCAACTTCGCCGAATGCCATTTTAATGAAATCACGAACGGTAGTCGTTACGCCTGTTGCAATGACGAAATCTTCTGGTTTTTCTTGTTGTAAGATCAACCACATGGCTTCCACATAATCTTTTGCATGACCCCAATCACGACGAGCGTCCAGGTTACCTAGATATAATTTGTCTTGCATACCTAAGGCGATTTTAGCCGTGGCACGGGTAATCTTACGTGTTACAAAAGTTTCACCACGCAATGGACTCTCATGATTAAACAATATACCGTTGCAAGCGTAAATGCCGTAAGCTTCACGATAGTTTACGGTAATCCAATAGGCATACATTTTAGCTACTGCATAAGGTGAGCGTGGGTAAAAAGGAGTAGTTTCTGATTGAGGAACTGCCTGAACCAATCCATAAAGTTCAGAGGTAGATGCCTGGTAAACTTTAGTTTTTTCCACTAAACCCAGGATACGGATAGCTTCTAAGATTCTTAGTGTTCCGATACCATCTGCATTTGCAGTATATTCTGGAGTTTCAAAACTTACCTGTACATGGCTCATTGCGCCTAAGTTGTAAATTTCATCGGGCTGAACCTGTTGAATGATTCGAATTAAGTTTGTAGAATCACTTAAATCGCCGTAGTGCAATACGAAACGTACATTGCTTTCATGGGGATCTTGGTATAAATGATCGATACGGTCAGTATTGAATAAAGAACTACGGCGTTTGATTCCGTGTACTTCATAACCTTTTTTTAATAATAGATCGGCTAAGTAAGAGCCGTCTTGACCTGTAATCCCAGTGATTAGCGCTTTTTTCATTGATTTATGGATTTTTAAGTATTTAATTTTATGATTTCTAATGGTTTTAACTTATTGTTTATTTTAACTTAAACTTTTATTAATAACCTTGCAGTTTTGCTGTGAAAACTTTGTAAATATATTCATTTCTAGTTAAAAGCTTACTGATGAAGGTTGATTTTGGCATTTGTTTGTATAATTTCCAGTGCCAAATTAAACTGTTCTTCCATACTTAGGTCAGTATTGTCCAATACCACCGCATCTGAAGCACAAACCAAAGGGCTCTCGGCTCTAGTGGTATCGTCGTAGTCACGCTGAGCGAGGTTGGTATAGATTTCATCGAAACTTACGGCCTCATTCTTTGCGCATAACTCTGCATGTCTGCGTTCTGCTCTTTTTTTTGGATCTGCAGTCATAAACAATTTAACTGTAGCATATGGAAAAACTTGTGTGCCGATGTCCCTGCCGTCCATGACAATATTGTGTTCCGATCCCAGGCGCTGTTGGATGTTCACCAATGCCTTTCTAACGCAAGCAATAGGGCTTACCTTACTGACCTTCTCAGAAATGTACATCTTGCGGATTTCTTCTGAAACATCCTGGTCATTTAAGAAAATCCGGTTCTCCTCATTGATATAGCGGAATTCGATATGGGCGGTATCTACACAGCCGGCAATCGCATCTAAATCGTGCAAATCAATATTGTTTTGAATGAAATGGTAGGTCATGGCCCGGTACATGGCCCCGCTGTCTACATACGCAAATTTCAAAGTTTTGGCCAGTTGTTTGGCCAATGTGCTCTTTCCACAGGAGGAAAAGCCATCTATCGCGATCACAGTATTTAGTTTATTCATAAGATTTGCTTTTAACTAACTGTATTTAAGTAGAAACTCTGATAGCAAAGATAAAAAAAATCTTAACTAGTGTATCTTTTACACTAAGCTTTTGCTTATTTTTATCCTCGAATTAAATAATGTTGGTTTTTGCCTGTAAAATGTCAGTCCGTTTCAATATTATTGTGCAATAATTCGCTAAAAGAAGTGAATTTTAGAGTTGTTGTCCATTAGTTTAATATTTAATTAAGATTGTAGTAATATTAGAATTTGCGGTATTAATGCTAAATTGTACGTTCTAACCCTATAACATATTGAAATGAAGAAAATTAGCAGTATTTGTTGCATCGGTGCCGGATATGTGGGTGGCCCTACCATGGCTGTAATTGCGAAGCAATGCCCAGAAATAAAGGTGACCGTTGTGGATTTAAATGAGGCGCGCATTGCGGCTTGGAATGATGAAAATACAGAAAATATTCCGGTATATGAGCCGGGTCTAAGTGATGTTGTTGCAGAAGCAAGAGGAAGAAATCTCTTCTTCTCTACCAATGTAGATCAGGCAATAGAGGAAGCTGACATGGTATTCATTTCTGTAAATACCCCAACCAAAACTTATGGTGCTGGAAAAGGAATGGGCGCCGATCTGAAATGGATAGAGCTTTGCGCACGCCAAATTGCCCGCGTTTCTAAAACAGATAAAATTATAGTAGAAAAATCTACGCTTCCGGTACGTACTGCTGAAGCGGTGAAAGATATCTTACTGAACACTGGTACTGGTGTCAATTTCCAAATTCTTTCCAACCCGGAGTTCCTGGCAGAAGGTACCGCGGTAGAAGATCTTTTAGCGCCTGACCGTGTATTGATCGGTGGCGACCAGACGGAAGAAGGTAAAGAGGCGATTCAGGCATTGGTAGACATCTATGCGCACTGGATCCCGAGAGAGCGTATCCTGACGACCAATCTTTGGTCTTCTGAATTGTCTAAACTCGTAGCAAACGCTTACCTGGCACAAAGGATTTCTTCGATCAACTCCATTTCTGAGCTCTGCGAAAAAACGGAAGCGAATGTAAACGAAGTGGCAAGGGCCATTGGTACAGACAGCCGCATTGGTCCTAAATTCTTAAAAGCTTCTGTAGGTTTTGGGGGATCATGTTTCCAGAAAGACATATTAAACCTGGTGTATATTTCCCGTTCATTTGGCCTGCAGGAAGTGGCAGACTATTGGGAGCAGGTGATCATCATGAACGACCACCAGAAGAAACGTTTTGCTTTAAATATCGTAAAAGACCTGTACAATACCGTTTCTGGCAAGAAGATTGCTTTTCTGGGCTGGGCATTCAAAAAGGATACGAATGATACGCGTGAGTCGGCTGCAATCTATGTAGCAGATGAACTGCTGAACGAAGAAGCCAATATTCAGGTCTACGATCCTAAGGTAAAAGAACCGCAGATCCTAGCCGATCTGGATTACCTGGCGACTCGTAAACCTGAGCAAAACAGGGAGTTTGTAAATGTTTTTGAAGACCCATATGCAGCTTGTGAAAATGCACATGCGATTGCCGTACTCACAGAATGGGATGAGTTTAAGGAATACGATTGGCAGCGCATTTACGACAGCATGCTGAAACCGGCTAAGGTTTTTGATGGCCGTAATATCCTTGACGCAGAAAAGCTCAGGGCAATAGGATTTAAAGTAACCTCAATTGGAGTTAAATAAATAAAATAAAGAAATGTCGACAAAGAAACCCTCTCTTGTGATCCTGGCAGCCGGAATGGCCAGCAGGTACGGTGGAAACAAGCAAACAGAATCGTTTGGCCCTTCTGGCGAGACCATCATGGAATATTCGATCTATGATGCCATTAAAGCTGGTTTTGGTAAGGTGATCTTCATCATCCGCGAAGAGTTCGCTGAAGCTTTCAAAGCAGCGATTGAGCCAAAATTAGCAGGCAAAATTGAACTGGACTATGTATATCAGAGTCCTGAGCGTTTTAGTGGAGGTCGCGAGATCCCAGCGGAACGTGTGAAACCTTTTGGAACGCAACATGCCTTGCTTTGTACTAAAGAGGCGCTGGATGGCCCATTTGCAGTAATCAATGCAGATGATTTCTATGGTTTGGAAGCTTTCGAATTGGCTTATGCTTTCCTGACTACTGATGTGGCCGATGGTAAATATGCAAGCTTAGGCTACGAACTGAAAAACACTTTGAGTGATAATGGTTCGGTAACGCGTGGTGAGATCAGCACGAATGAGTCTGGCAACGTAACAGGTATCATTGAACGCAAGTCGATCTTCAAAAGAGAAGGCAAAGCCATCACCGAAGAAGGAGATACTGAAAAAGAATTGCCTTTGGATACTAAAGTGAGCATGAACTTCTTCTGCTTTACACCAGCTTTTGTAAACTGGTCTGAAGGGGAATATGGCAAGTTTTTGGATGCTAATCTGACGACAGATTTGAAAGCGGAATTTCTGATTCCGGAAGTAGCAGACATCTGCATCAACTCTGGTAACGGAGAGATCAAAATGATTCCAACGAAGGCGAAATGGTTTGGTGTAACTTTTAAAGAAGATGCGCCTGTGGTGAAAGAAGAATTGAAAAAATTAGTAGCAGAAGGGGCGTATCCTGAGAATCTTTGGGCTTAATCTTGGATAAGAAATAGTTCTAAAAATATGCAGACGCGCTTATTGTATTTGATCAGGTATGTGGTGCCGGTAGTAGACATACTGCTGCTCAACCTGGTATATTTACTTTCTTTTTCCATTAGTGGCCTGGAGCCTAACCGTCAGTACATCATAGTAGGTAACCTGCTGTGGTTGTTTGGCGCTGCGCTCTTCGATGTATATTCGGAGTTTACCTCCAAAAGACTGCAAAACTTTTATCGTGGTACGGCCCGTACCACGATTTTGCATTTCATCCTGTTTTGTATCTATATCTTGTTTACCAAGAATGTGGATTTTCCCAGGAGCTTTATCCTTTATTTTTATGGGATTTTGTCGGTTATCTTTATCACGACACGTTTCATTGGAACGGTAATCCAGTTGACCTTCATCAAGCGTTTCTATGTAAAAAAGAAGATTGCCGTATTGGGCAATAACCGTACGGGTAAACGCCTGGCCGCTTATGTGCGCAACCAGAAACACTTGCAATTTTATGGTTTCATCAATTATGATGAGGAAAATAAGAGTGACCTGAGCGGACAGCTTTCCGATCTGGTGGTCTCTGAAATGAAAGCCGCAGCAGCTGCAGGTGTAGTGGATATGTATGTGTCTGTATCGCCAAACAGGTTGGGAAGTATTCCTCGACTGGTACAGGAGGCTGATAAGCAATTGCTGCGTGTAAAATTTGTTCCGGATTTTGCAGGTTCACTGGCTACACCCTATACCATTAGTTATTTGGGTGGTGAGTTTCCGGTGATCGCCCTGCGTAAAGATCCGCTGGAAAACATGAGTGGACGTTTCAAGAAGCGGGCCTTTGACTTGGTCTTTAGCAGTCTGGTAATCCTTTTTGTGCTGAGCTGGCTGTATCCGATCATTGCCATTTTAATCAAATTGCAGAGTCCTGGGCCGGTATTGTTCAAGCAACTGAGAAGTGGCCGCAACGACGAACCTTTCTGGTGCCTGAAGTTTAGGAGCATGACGGTCAATAAAGACAGCGATAAGGTGCAGGCGACGAAAGGCGATTCCCGCATTACTAAGATCGGTGCATTTCTGCGTAAAAGCAGTTTGGATGAAATGCCGCAGTTCTTTAATGTGTTTATGGGCGATATGAGTGTAGTAGGCCCAAGGCCGCACATGCTGAGCCATACGGAAGAATACCGTGCCATCATAGAGAAGTTCATGGTGCGTCATTTTGTGAAGCCGGGCATTACTGGCTGGGCACAAGTGAACGGGTTCAGGGGGGAGACCAAAGAGGACGGCTCAATGGAGAAACGTGTGGAGCATGACATCTGGTACATGGAGAACTGGACGGTGATGTTGGATGTGCAGATTGTGTTCATGACGGTGATCAATGCGGTTAGGGGTGAAGAGAATGCGTATTAGTGTAAACTAATGATATTTTGAGTTAAAAATATTGTAAAAATACCCGAAAGTGGGTATTTTTTTTTGTGTGCAGGTGGGGTAGCTTTAACTGGTTGTTAAATACGAAGTTATGCATTATACCATATCTAATAGAACTTCTCTCAAAGTAAGATCGAGATTCCTGCTTTTCATATTTATTTTATTAGTCGGTGAACTACGTGCGCAGCAAATTTATACCGGGTTGCGTTCCATGGATGCATCTGCTTATGCGGGGTTTCCCGGCAATCTACCCAGTACAACTGCAGATAAATTACCGTCTAGCGTGGATTTATCTTCAAGGATGCCGCCCGTCGGTAATCAGTCGCCACAAAATTCCTGTGTAGCTTGGGCAATTGCATATGCCGCCCACGGATATTATGCCAAGACCGAGAATCCCAACTGGTCATATTTCACGTCGTCAGGTGGGCTGAATTTTGGTAATTTATTTTCGCCAAGTTATGTATATAATCAAATTAATAGAAGTCAAGATCAAGGAAGTAACTATGAAGACGCACTTTCCCTGATAAAAGAACAAGGTGTGGCCACGATGGCAACTATGGGATATGTCAACTACCTTCAATCGCCATCACAAAATGCCCGCAATGAGGCTGCTAATTACAAGATTAAATCTTTTAGGAGGCTAGGGCAAATGATGAATCCGATCCTTGATGCGAAGGATCAATTGGCCAAGGGGCATCCTGTAATCATAAACGCAAGGACGGATTTGACATACTTCGATAGAGGTTTTTCTCAACAGAGATCGTCACCTCATATATGGAGTAGCGTGGGTAATATAGACGGACAGATGAACCATGCATTGCTTCTTGTGGGGTATGATGATAGTGTTGGCGCTTTCAAGTTTATAAATTCTTGGGGTACACAGTGGGGGGACCAGGGATACGGCTGGATTAGTTATAATATCTATAACTCTGTAGTACCCCAGTCCTGGATCATTATTCCATCATCCAGCAACAATACACCAGTAAATACTGTAGTATATAGCGAGAAAAGTTCAATAGATAATACTGACCGTGTAAATGGACTGGACCTTTACTTAACAAGCGTAAACCATATGAATAGTATTACACATCCTCAGATATCTTTCAATGACAGGTTTATGCGTGTGACAGGGAAAGTATCCATTCCAACCAATAGCGGAAGCAATGCCTCCGTAGTTATTTATTATTATTTGATGAATCCAGACGGATCTCGCGGTCGGGCTATTAGATCATTAGATCGTAGCATGAGCCTGCCAAATGGTAATATCATATCTTATACTCCCCAAGTCAGTCTCAATAATACGTCTATTGTAAACGGTGATTGGTTTGCGGATATCAGATATGTAGCATTTGACTTACCCAGAGGATTTAACCCTCCTTTTAGCTTTCAGCCCATAGTCTATTCCATTATCGCGGAACCTGCTTTGCTATTAGATGGTTATCCTATTAGGAAGGGGCAGCCATTTCAATTCACAATAACGCATTAACTTTTTCGGGAGTAAAATTTTAACAGATGATAGGTTCATGTCTCAACAACGTCATCGCATTGGTTGATTATTAAAGATTCTTGTATCTTTAGCTTCCATTACTAGAGACAATAGATGAAAGTTACCGAAACTAAGCTGAAAGGCTGTTTTATTATAGAACCCACAGTATTCAAGGATGCTCGTGGGTATTTTTTTGAGAGCTTCAATCAACCTAAATTTGAGGCATTGACGGGAGCTTCGGGACATTTTGTTCAGGACAACCAAAGTGCTTCTACCTATGGCGTGGTCCGTGGCCTGCATTTGCAGAAAGGGGAGCATGCCCAGGCGAAACTGGTACGCGTGATTGAAGGGCGTGTGCTGGATGTGGCAGTAGATGTGCGCGAAGGTTCGGAGACTTATGGTCAATGGGTTTCTGTGGAACTGACTGCGGAAAATAACCTGCAGCTGTACATCCCCCGTGGCTTTGCGCATGGCTTTTCGGTACTGAGCGAAACGGCAGTGTTTGCTTACAAATGTGACAACGGTTATAATAAGGAGTCTGAAGGGGGCATCAGGTACAATGACCCAACTTTGGGCATCGACTGGGGCATTCCTGCAGGTGATGAGAACATCTCAGAGAAGGATGCGGTATTGCCGTTTTTTAAATAATTATGATGAAGACATTAATACTTGGTGCAGGTGGACAGTTGGGGCAATGCCTGAAAGCTGTAGCTGCCAAAAGAAATATCGAAGGGCTGATTTTTCCGGATGAGGTTACAGGGAATATCCTGAACCTGGAAGGTTTACATAACCTGTTTGCTGCTGAGCAACCGGACTATGTGATCAACTGCGCTGCCTACACAGCAGTAGATAAAGCGGAAGACGAGGTAGATACTTGCAGACTGGTGAACAAAACTGGTGCCTTGAATGTGGCTTCGGTTTGTAAGGCGCATAGTGCTAAGCTGATCCACGTCTCTACGGATTTTGTTTTCCAGGGGGATATCGTTGAACTGCTGAAAGAGGATGACCTTGCTGAACCCATCAGTGTATATGGTTTGACGAAGCTGGAAGGTGAAATAGATATTATCGATACTTTGCCGGAACATTATATCATCCGTACAAGTTGGTTGTATTCTGAGTTTGCCAACAACTTTGTGAAGACGATGTTGAGGCTAGGTGCTGAGCGGGATTCTTTGGGGGTGATTGCGGATCAGATCGGTTCGCCAACTTATGCGATAGACTTGGCCGGAGCCATTCTGGACATCATTGCGGCTGATAATGCTGCCTATGGTGTCTACCATTATAGTAATGAGGGCTCAGTTTCCTGGTATGATTTTGCGAAAGCGATTTTTGAGATTGGTGGGGTAGAGGTAAAGGTTGGGCCAATCCCGACTTCTGCTTATCCTACGAAAGCCATGAGACCGAAGTTTTCAGTAATGGATAAAAGCAAGATCAAAAGTACGTTTGGTATTGAAGTGCCGTACTGGAGAGATAGTTTAGTAAAGTGTATTGGGGAGATAAAAGCTAAGTCTGAAGACTTAGCCTAGTAAAGGTTTACAATAGGCTAAGTCTTCAGACTTAGCTTAATAAAAACGTTTAAAAAAATTAACGATATGAAAGGAATTATTTTAGCAGGCGGTAGCGGAACAAGGTTGCATCCCTTGACGCTGGCCATGAGTAAACAAATGATGCCGGTTTATGATAAACCAATGATCTATTATCCGCTGTCGACTTTAATGCTGGCGGGGATCAATGAGATCCTGATCATTTCTACCCCTCATGACCTTCCCAATTTTGAGAAGCTATTGGGCGATGGCAGCAGCCTGGGCTGTAAGTTTTCTTACGCCGTACAGGAACTGCCAAATGGTCTGGCGCAGGCTTTTGTGATCGGTGCTGATTTCATCGGTGATGATAAAGTAGCCCTGGTGCTGGGCGACAATATCTTCTATGGTGAAGGGATGTCTAAATTGCTTCAGGACAGTGCAGATCCTGAGGGAGGCGTGGTATTTGCTTACCAGGTGTCTGATCCGGAACGCTATGGTGTAGTAGAATTTGATGCAAATAAGAAAGCGATCTCTATTGAAGAGAAACCCGCCAGTCCTAAATCTGATTATGCGGTTCCAGGACTGTATTTCTATGACAACTCGGTAGTGGAAATTGCCAAAAATATACAGCCTTCGCCTCGCGGGGAATACGAGATCACGGATGTGAACAAAGTATACCTGGAGCAGGGTAAACTTAAAGTAGGTGTGCTGAGCCGTGGTACGGCTTGGTTGGATACCGGTACGTTCAATTCATTGATGCAGGCTGGTCAGTTTGTACAGGTGATCGAAGAGCGTCAGGGTCTGAAGATCGGCGCCATCGAAGAAGTTGCTTACCGCATGGGTTTCATCGATGCGGAACAGCTGAAAAAAATCGCTACACCTTTGGTGAAAAGCGGCTATGGTCAGTATTTGTTGAAATTGGTTAAATAGGCCCAGGTTCAATACGTACTGGATCCCCGGAGCGATTATGCTCCGGGGATTTTTTCAATCAAAATTTCATTTCCCGTTTTATCGAAATAAGTACAGGTCATTTGTTCCATGCAGATTTCCCATTTTTCAATTCCGCATGTTGCACACATTTTTATGAAAGTCAGGTAGTCCGTTTTCCCTTGTTGGTGGGCAAGCAGTTCTGCTTTAAATGTTTCGATTTTTGCAGTATCGGCAATGGTCAGCGTTTCATATTTCGCAGGTGTTGTTGCGGTATGATGATCTGCGCCGTGATAGTCAATGTGTCCGTCGGCTACATAGGCTTCATAGTGGGTAACGCCCAGTTCTTTAATCGCTTTGATGTAAGCAGGGAAGTCTGCTCCTGATTTTACTTTGCTGTGTGCCGATTGGATTTGTACTGCTGTAAAGATTTTTTCCTGATTTGTTTTCATTGCTTTTTATTTTAAGGTCATGATGCAAAATTGCCATCTTCCTGCGACCTCTAATTGTAAAAAATCGTTTGATTGAACAGCGCTTTTCCTGTTCATGCTCCGAGATCACAAAATATTTAATGTAAGGTCTCAGTTTTTCATCCGGAAAATGTTTCTCAAATTTCATAAGATGAAGATAAGGATTTAGTGACTGGGTTAGGTTTTATGCGGGAAGATTATTGCCAAAGTATGTGGTATGGTACTGCCCAGAGGTTTTTACCAAAAGGAACGGCTTCTTTTCCTGAATATAGCACTACACCTCCGGTAAAGTGTTCGGGTATCATTTCTGCCAGCAGTTTTATCCCCTTGAAATCATGAATGTCTACGGAGTCGGATTTTTTAACTTCGATGGCAAATACAGAGCCGTCGGGTTGTTCCAATAAAAAGTCTACTTCTTTGCCATCGCTGGTTCTCATGTGGAATAGTTTGGCTTTGGTTTCGCTAAAACTCAATAGCTTGGTGAGTTCAGTTGCGACGTAATTTTCGAGTACATGTCCAAATAAGTCAGGTTTGTTTTTATAGATGTCTTCCAAATTCAGGTCGAGCATATAGCAAAGCATCATGGTGTCGGATAGGTAATTTTTAGCAGATTTCACCAGTCTTTTATTGATGTTTCTAAACCAGGGTTCTACGTCAAAATTTAAGAACATCATTTTTAGGATGTTGCGGTAGAACTTTCCGGTTACGGCATTGAGCCCCGCATCCCTGGCAATGTCTGCATCGTTAATCAGGTTACCGGCACGTGAAGCTAATATTCTGAGTAAGTTTGGCAGTACTGAGATTTTTTCGAGATCTGCCAGAAGTTTGACGTCACGTTGAAGTATGGTGCTGACATATCCGTCAAACCAGATGTTGCGGGAGCTGGTGTCCATAGTTGCCGTTTCCGGGTAGCTGGCGATTTTAATGGCATCAATTAAGTTGAGCCCGCGATTATCAATTCCTGAAAAGTCCATTTTGAGCAAGCGCTCAAGGCCATCTCCCTTTCCTCCGGAGCTTTCCGCCGTACAAAATGGGTATAGCGTCAGTATGGTCATCCGGCCGACCAATGGATCAGCTAATTTTGGTAAAGCAAGAATGTTTGCAGAACCAGTAAGTAGGTACTTACCGTTTATGTTGGCTTTGTCGCTGATCCGCAGTTCGTCGACCACAACTTTTAGTGTTCGGAAAAGTTCCGGCACCATTTGTACCTCGTCGATGATCAGGTGGCCATCAAAAGCCGAAAGGAAAGCTTCGGGCGCTGCACTCGCAGCTGCCATTTGTGTCGGACGGTCAAATGTGACGTAGTTTACCAATCCGCCTCCCGGCCAAATTTCTTCCGTGCGACTTTGCACAAGGGTACTTTTTCCGGATTGTCTGGCACCATTTAAGAATACTACTGGGCTTATCTTTAATGCATTAGTTAATTTATTGGTGATGAATCGAGGTGTAGTTTGCATTGTTTTATCTCTTGTAAAAGTAAAGTTAGCCTTTATAAAATCAAAAGACAACCTTTATTTTTGCAAAAAAAAACACGTCAGTTTGCTTTGGCCTAAGTCTGAAGACTTAGCTCAGTGTGGAGTGTCTTTTAAGAGTTCACGTGTAAGCGTAGTTTTGCCCACTTGCCTTGGACCTAATAACGCGATAGCTGGAAATACATCCAGCAGAGTTGCTACTTCTTTTTGTATTTCACGTTTAATCATAGCTCAGATTTACTGATTAACCATGAAAAACGGAAATGCCATTTCCGTTTTTCATGGTTAATCGTTGCCTTTGACATGGGTTTGGTTAAGTCTGAAGACTTAACCCAGTGTGCGCGCAAGCAATTAGAATCATTGTTGTAGCAATTCAGAAAGTGCATAGAGGGGGATATTGGTCAACCATTCTTCTTTTCTAAAGTCGGACATTGAAGTCCTGATTGCAAGGCCGGGGGCGTATTTATCTACAAAACTCTTCAGGCTTTTGGCCCGGAGGTTTTCCTCTGCCTTCACTTCTATAGGAATGATATTGCCTGAATGCTGTATGAGGAAATCGATCTCTGCGGTAGCATTTTCCGCGGACCAGTAGTAGGTAATGACTGCTTTGTTGGTCTTTAATTGTTGAAGCACATATTGTTCTGTAAGCGCACCTTTAAATTCCTGAAATATGGCGTTTCCTTCCAGGAGTGTGGTGACGTCAATATCACCCATCGCTGCCAGCAAGCCGACATCTAACAGGAACAATTTAAAAGCGCTATGATCTTCGTAGGCTTTCAAGGGCATGGCAGGCTTACTTGCACGATATACTTTGTGTACCAAGCCACAATCAATTAACCAGGACATGGCCATTTCATATTCTTTGGCCCGGGCACCTTCTTTGATGATCCCGTAGATGAATTTTTTGTTTTCTTTCGCCAGTTGCGCCGGGATGGAATTCCAAAGCATCCGGATTCTTGGTACAATTTCATGGGGAGCATGTTTAGAGAAATCTTGCTCATAAGCCTCTAAAATGCGTTTTTGTATAGCCCTCACCTCAGTAAAATTTTCCTCCAGTACGAAGCTGAGGACGGCTTCGGGCATTCCGCCGATGTAATAGTATTGCCTTAGTAGTTCGATGTACCTGTTTTTATAGACCTTTATGAGGCTCCAATCGCTATTCCTTAAAAGATTCACCAAGTCTCCCTGACCTTTGGCGATGAGAAATTCTATAAAATTTAGTGGATAAAGATCCAGGAATTCTACTTTCCCGACTGGGAAGGAGGTATGTCTGTTCAATGCTACGCCAAGAAGTGATCCCGCAGAAATGATATGTAATTCGGGTGAGTTTTCGTAAAAATATTTTAGAGAGGTGAGCGCTCCCGGTGCTTCCTGGATTTCGTCGAAAATGATTAATGTGTTTTCTGGTTGTATCGTTATTCCGGTTTCGATCTGTAAAGCAGTAAGGATTCTTTTGGTATTGAAATCTTCTTCGAAAACACCTTTAAGCAGTTTATTGCTTTCAAAATTGATATAGACAGTTTGCTCATATTCCTGTTTTCCAAAAGTTTTCATTAACCAGGTTTTTCCTACTTGCCTAGCACCTCTAATAATCAGTGGTTTACGGTTGGATTTATGCTTCCACTTTAATAAATCTTCAATCTCGATTCTATGCATAGCTTTTAGTATCAGATTCAAAATTACATAAATTCGAAGGAACTTTTGTTATATATTACACTTTTACAAAGGAACTTTTGTTGTTGCTTACATTTTTCTGAAGGAAGATGGGGTGTTGGAGCGATCAAGGAATTCATCGAATCGGCTCCTTCGGCAGTTTTTTCTTTAATAAAGAAAGCTGAATAACCAGAGCGGAACTTTAGTGCCGAGGCCTGTTTCAATGTCGTCAGCTGCTACCAGATAATTTCCTGTATGCTGAACTTGTTTGCCTGTTTTTGACTTACCCCCCGCCTCTATGGTCAGACCCGAGATAAAGAAGTCTCCATCTCTCATATTCCCTTTGTCTGGATTAGGATCTATTGCATAAGCTAAGTTGGTGTTCTCTAAAAAGATCTTGTCGGGTTTTTGGAGTCTGGAGATGCCTTTTCCCTCTGCAGACAGGATGTTCAATAGTTTGGCATCCCGGAGTTGGTAAACGTATTCATAAAGACTTTCACGGTTGTAGGTAAATATCCATTCTTTAGATAATTGTAAAAAGGAGAAAGGGGTTGAATCTTTTCGAGGACGCTGAGGCTTATTTCTCTGTGATTGGTTGTGATTTCTTTTAGGTCAATAGGATCAAAAACCATGTTTTCTGTAAAGGCAAGGTATTCTCTGAATGATAATCCAGCAAGCGTATAGCTGATTACGCGTCTGCTCAGATCCGCTTCTACACGGTAGATGTCTAAGGCAAATTGCTGGTTGTGATGTACAAAATCAATATGTTTTTGCTGGTTGTAACCAGCAAAATTCTTGATTCGGGATTCATTTGTGGCCGTCATCCTTTAAAAATCCCCCAATTTGCGGGATTGTGTGCTGTTTCTGCGGTCTTTAGATTTGTGCTGAAATATAGCTCACATGAAAAGACCTTACTACTACCTATTGCTGATTGCCATTACCGTTATGGCAGCATGCAGCAAAAACGTCCCGGAAGCAGAAGCTGAGGCTAAGCCGGATACGGTGCTGACGCCGCAAAAGGATGGATCGGGCAATCCGACGGTCAATCCGCCGGTAATTGTACCTGGAACGGGCACCATTGCTGGCTTTATATTCCCGGCATTTGCTTACAGCTCCTTTACGCTTACACTAAAAAATACGGAAACAGATCGCGCTTTCTCAGTAAAACCGGACGCGAAGGGGCAGTATCAGTTGACTGCCCTGCCACCGGGAAACTATCAGATCAGCATTCAGCTCGAACAAACTACCCTGATCCCCATCACTGTACCCATCCAGATCACTGCCGGGACTGCCAAAGTTATCAATTTTAATTACCAGGGGCATCCATCAATTCCGGCGATGAAGGGAACAGGCAGTATTTCAGGTACCATCAGTCCGGCCGGTCCAGGTGCAGCAGCTGCTGCTTACAGTGTGGAGACCAACCAGCGGTACGATGCTACGATAGATGCTTCAGGTGCATTTCTGATCAGGGATTTACCTGCCGGAACGTATTCTGTATCGGTAGGCCGGGGATTGGGCTATACCGCCCTTACTGCGACGGGATTTTCGGTTACGCTGGCCGCAGGTGAAGCCAAAAGCCTGAGTCCGGTACTTTTTTCCAGTAATGCAGATCCTGCCAGTGCCTACTTTATCTCTTATGAACTGGATGGGCTGCAGCAATATAGAAAAAGCAAAGTGGGGGCGGAATACGACAATTCAAAGTTCCATCTGTATACCTATAGCGAAGGTACGCAACAGAGCATGTCGAAGATGTCGGGTACTATGAGCGTGCGGACTTTTGTAGTAGTAGACCGATTGGATCTGTTGCTGGACGATGTAAAAGGCCTTGGGACCTATGTTTGCAAGGGAACGGCAGAATCGAACATCAAAATCACCCAGCGAAAGTTTATGGGGATGGGTTACGGTCCGCCCATGATCTGGAGTACTACCGGTGCTGAAGGTACTGCCACGATCAGCATTACTGCCATAGATCCTGTAAACAGGACCATCAGCGGAAGTTTTAGCGCCACACTGGTGCCGGAAAATGCATTGGCCAAGGGCAATAAGACCATTACTAAGGGGACTTTATAAATATTGATAGGGGGGCATAATTGATGGTCTGGCCGAATTGCGTACTTTTATTACGGGATTTTTAAAATCATGCACATTTACCAGATCATCGATTATTTTCTGCCTCAGCACATCCGGGCAGACAAAACACATCCGCAGTATCAGGAACTCCGTGTGATTGTGAGTGCTTCGGTTGTAGCGGTACCCCTCGTGCTGCTTTTTCCTATGCTATTGCTTTTAATTGGAAAGCCGGTTGGCGGCTACCTGCTTAATGGGACGCTGATTGTTATCATGCTGTTCTCGATTAAGTATTTCGCACACTACCGGATCCCGATGACCGTGACGGCCATCGTCACCTATTTCATCATCTATGACTGGATCCGGGACTGATCTTCTCTGTGAACACCAGTATATTGCACATGTACCTGGCAGGGGCCATCTGGGCCGACAGGAAATACGGAACCTATGCCATCTTTAGCAATCTGCTGATGTTTGGGTTTATCTATTACCAAACCTTGCATGCGCCCGGACTGGGCGGACTAAAAGCGGAGCTGGGAGATCCGCTGTATCCCCTGGTGATGCATTGCCTGATCAGCGTTTTCTTCGGGGGCTTTCTGGCCTACCTGCAACTGGATCAGGACCGCGACCGCAACAAGATCAAGGCCCTGCAGGATCAAAAGATCAGTATGCTGGATGAAGCCGTGAAGAAGCGCACCGAACAGCTGAACACCATGCGGGAGACCATAGCTACAGATTTCCATGATGAGACGGGCAATACGCTTTCGGCCATCACCAGGCAGGCGATTTTGTTGCAGCAAAAACTAAAGGGTCACCGTGAAGTGAACCCGATTGTAGAAAGCATCATCCGAAACAGCAAGAACCTCTATGCGGCAAGTAAGGATTTCTTATGGAACCTGAACCACAATAGTGATGACCCTCAGGAGCTGTTTGAATACCTTACCGGTTATGGACAGGTGTATTATAATCAGTTTGACATGCCTTTTTCTTCCAGGGCGGAGGAATGTCGCGATCAGCAGCAGCTGGAGCCGATGGCAGCATTGAACATCATTTATATCTTTAAAGAAGCCATGACCAATGTGATTAAACATGCGGAGGCCAGAGAGGTGAGGCTGGAAATGACATGTACGGATGGAAGCATAACCTATGCGCTGGAAGATGATGGAACCTGGAAAGCTGTATCGCCGGGGCAGCCCCATTATGGGTTGGGCAATATGGAACGCCGCAGTCAGAAAAACCGTTTTGAATTTAAATTAGTGCCCCTGGAGCGGGGCACACGTATAGAACTTAGGGTGCCTTTGAGCCCTTTAACCTGATCGCATGACCAAGAACATCGTAATTATAGAAGACAACAGCGTGATCAGGGAAGGTTTCGCTTCCCTCATAGATGCAAGCGGGGACTACCGGGTAGCGGGTCAGTACGGAAGTTGTGAAGAGGCGCTGAAATCCCTTCAGGCAGATATGCCTGACCTGGTGCTGATGGATATCGACCTGCCGGGGATGAATGGCATAGCAGGTACACTGAAGATCAAAAAATTGTTTCCGGAATGCATTGTGCTGATCATTACGGTAGTGGAAGACAGCGATAAGGTGTTTCAGTCTTTGTGTGCAGGAGCGGGCGGTTATATCATTAAAAATTCGGATACCGATGACATCATCAGGAATATCGGAGAGGCTTTTTCCGGAGGTGCGCCCATGAGTTTTCACATCGCCCGGATGGTGGTGCAGTCCTTCAACCGTCCTCAGGATTCTCCTTTGTCGGAACGGGAGCGCGAAGTGCTGAAGGGTATTGCCGAAGGTAAGAGTTATAGTAAAATTGCGATTGACCTGTTCATCAGCAAAGAGACCGTCCGCAGCCACATTAAAAATATCTATCAGAAGCTGGCCGTGAACAATAAGGCCGCAGCGCTGAAAGTGGCGGGCAGTAATAAGTGGATTGATTGATGCTGTCATTTCATTTGATTTCTGGTACATTTCGGGCAGCTATTTGTTCAGACGGAGAAAGCGGTTTAACTATATCTTTATTTTTTTCGCTATCATTGTCTGTCTGTACTTAGGGATAAAACAGACCTAACCAAATATGCAAACTCGTTTTTTGTACCTGACCAGATACCTGGTGCCAGTGGTAGACATTTTGTTGTTGAACCTGGTGTATGTCATTTCCTTTTCTTTATCCGGCACGGAACTCAACCGGCAGTACATGGTGGTGGGAAACCTGCTCTGGCTGTTTGCTGCCTTGCTCTTTGGCATGTACAGGCAATACGCACACCGGAGCCTGCGGCATTTTTACCTGGGGACGATAGGTACTGTTGCACTGCACCTCCTGCTGGTCTGTGCTTACTTCGGCCTGACAGGAGCCGGCTATTTTCCGAAAAGCTTTGTGATCTGTTTTTACCTGATCCTATCGCTGGTGTTCAGCAGTGCCCGGTTCATCCGTACTTATGTGCAGGTCTTGTTCATCAGGCGTTTTTACAGGAAGAAAAAGATCGCTGTGATGGGCAATAACCGTACTGGAAAACGTTTGGCGGCTTATGTACGCCATCAGAAACACCTTGCTTTTTATGGTTTTATCAATTATGATGCAGAGAACAGGAGCGACCTGAGCGGACAGCTCTCCGATTTGGTAGTGTCTGAAATGAGAAAAGCTGCGGCGGCGGGTGTGGTAGATGTTTACGTGGCAATATCTCCGGGGGAACTCGCAAAAATTCCGAGCCTGATGCGGGAGGCCGACCGGCAGTGTTTAAGGTTGAAGTTTGTGCCCGATTTCGCCGGTTCCCTGGCTGGGCCCTACACCATCAGTTCTATGGGTGGAGAGTTTCCGGTGATTACTTTGGATGAGGATTGACCATTCCAATTCAAATGCATTTTTGCTCATTTGGATGCCTTATTTGGCCATTCCCGAGCAGTAATCCTGGCCTGTGCGTGTTTTTTGAGTATTATTGATCAGTTCCTCCCTAAATATAGCTGAACTAAACGACAAATGATATGTTACGCTCAACCAAAGGCAAATTTGATTATGACTATTTCATAGAGCTATCTCCTGATCTGGTATGTGTCGGTGGATATGATGGTTTTTTCAAAAAAGTAAACGCGGCAGTTTCGAAAACGCTGGGATATACGGAACAGGAATTGCTCTCCAGGCCGATCACTTCTTTTGTACATCCTGAAGATCAGCGATCTACGGACGAAAGGGTCGGTTGTGCTTTGGCTGCGGAGGAGGTGGTGAATTTCGAAAACAGGCATTTGACTAAGACTGGAGAGGCAATCTGGCTTTCCTGGACCTTGGTTCCGGTAGTGCGGGATCAACTGATCTTCGCCACTGCACAGAACATCTCCCACCGTAAAAAAACAGAGCTGTACAGGCCCAGGCCGGAGAACCCATGGCTTCGGAAGTTTGAAGCTATAGTAAGGGCAAACCTTTGGAACAACCATCTGAACATCACGCTCCTGAGCGACGAACTAGGCATAAGTGAACGTCAATTGTTCAGGGAAGTGAAGCAGCTGCTGGGAACTACGCCCAATCACCTGGTGAGGAGCATCCGCCTACAGGTGGCCTCGGAAGCCATAGATACCGGCAAATACCGTACGGTTTCGGAAATCGCACATTTTGCGGGATTTAAAACTGCGGCATATTTCAATAAATTGTTTAAAGAAGTGTACGGAAGCGACGTTTTGCAGGTACTTTCCGTAGGAAAAGGTTAGTTGGCAGGTGTTTTGTATAGGTACAAAACAAACATTTTCTAACATGCGCTTTTTATATTTCATACTGGTCATTTCTGTCTTGTCGGCCTGCAGGGACAAGGAGCAAACTCAAACTTCGACTGTAGAGGACAGCACAGCTACGGCTATGGCGGCTGATACCAATTCGGTAGTGCCGCATGTGGAGCCTGCAGGAGGCTGGATGGAAGATTTTAAAGTGCTGAAGAAGGCATTGCTGGACCAGGACAGGAATAGGGTAGAGACCTTTTTTGATTTCCCATTGAATGTAGATAGCGCCAGTGTTTGGACCTCGATTGAGCCAACTGAAACTGAGCTGAAGGCATGGAAGGCGGGAAAGAGAGATACTGCTCAATTTGACCGGAAGGATTTTGAAAAGTTTTATTCCAGGTTCTTCTTGCCGGAATTGCTGATGGGTTTGAAATCAATGAAGCCAGAGGCGCGCTTTACTGAAGGCATCTGGTCTTCGAAGGAGTTTAAGGAAGCGGCCAGACCTTTCCAGTTTCATGTGGGTTTTGACAAGGACAGTCAGTCGCTGAGCCTGAATGTTGCCTTTTTTGGCGCTGAAGATGAGGAAGGTAATTATGTAAGTGAGGGGGAGTACAACATCATCTATCTATTTCACTGGGAAGAGAAAGGCTTGACTTTTGATCGGATGGTGATTGCGGGCTAGCATGCTTTGCTGCAAAAGAAAATAGGCTAAGTCTGAAGACTTAGCCTAAGCCTAATACAAGAGGGTGTCCGAAAAGGTGCAATTTACTATTCTATGTTTCTCGTCATCCTGAATTTAGTTCAGGATCCCCGCTTGAGCATAGTTTAAATAGCATGTCCGTAGATCCTGAAATAAATTCAGGATGACGTACGTACCTTTTCGGACATCCTCATCCTAACACAAGCTAAGTCTGAAGACTTAGCCTAAGCTAGAAGACCCAGCTTCTTCTTATTCAAACAAACGGAACTCGTTGATCTGCAAAGCAGCGTCGCCCCAGTTGGAGGTGATAGAGAAGCGATATTTAGTGAATGCTTTCGTATTGACCAGGCTGAAATAGAACAACTGCCTGTACCGTTGGGCATCTCCGGTAGCACCTTTATCGACCATCATGTCATAGAAGTTTTTAGGCATGGTTCTGGTGTCCAGCAGTTCCCAGGTCACTCCATCATTAGATCCGTGGAGCTCCCATGATTTTGGATCCCTGGTTTGTAAGTTTTCGGCACTGCCGACAGCATACATTTTGGCAATTCTGGCTTTTTTGTAAGTAATGGAAGTAGCGAGCGGATAGGTAAATTTACGTTCATCTCTCCCCCCCATTACGAATTTACTGTTGATGTCGCCATCCAGCAATTTTGTAGAGTTTTCTCCGGTACTGTAATTGTTTTCAGCAGTAATGGTATAGCCTTCACGTTCCCGGGTAATGTCTTTCACAATACCGTGAATGGTTGCATTGGCCTGAGATACCGTGACTACCGAGCCATCTGTAGACGTGACCCTGGCGGTAACCTTATTTAGGGTGCCGGGTAGATAAGGCTTTACCGGCTCCATTTCAGTGCTGGTACCTACAGGTTTCAGGTCATTGAAGGTCCACAGTACAGAAGCAATTGGTGCTTTTAAGATGATTTTGAATTTAACTTCATTTTGCAGACCAACTCTGTTGCCGACTATCTGGGCAACACTGTCGGGATGGATGGTCAGTTTAACCTGACTTCTGGAAACGTGCCCGGTTTCGGAAAAGCTTTTTAGGTCGATTAGGTAATTTCCTGGCGCTTTATAGATGTGTACAGGTTCTTTTTCAGTCCTTAAAGTATCGTCTCCAAACCTCCATTCCTGGCGGACATATTTGTCTGATTTATTTTTGAATGTAAATTTGAAGGCATTTTCCGGGTCCTGCGTGTATTCGAAGCTGGTTAGGGGATTGATGATGGGTGGATCAGGCTGGATTTCTTTTTCTGTTTGTTCGCAGGAGGCAAGAATAAGCAGACCCAGGAGGAGCGTACTGGTTTTCAACCAGGATTTAGTTGCATGAATTGATGTTAGCTTTTTCATTTTTTTGTTCAAAGGGTGTTTTTATTTGGTTATTTTTTTGGAGATATCTAGCTTCATATCAGGCAAAAGGGTTCCGTTCAAGGCGGGAAACCGCATTGTTGGCGCAATAGCATACAGTGCTATTGGAATTACTTCCTGAGCCTATCGATTGGGATAATTAATTTTGAATTGAGGTATGATCGTAGAGCATTGGCGTTCGATTAAGTTTACAGATTTTATTTGGTGATGCTAAATTATTGTTTTAAAGCTTATTGGGAGAAAAAAGCCTGGAAAAATTGCCTGTTTTTCTACGCAAACGTTGTAGTGGTAAAGCGTTTTAGTGACGTTTAAATGAGGTTTTTCCATTGCTTAAAAACTGGGAAGCGCCTTCGCTAGGCTTTTTAAGGCCTTTTTTGGAGGTTATGCTTAATTGGCATTTTATTCAGCGTTATATGCGGCGTGGGGGCTGGACAATTGATCTTTTTGTTTTGTAACTAGGTTAAGTCTTCAGACTTAACCTAAGCTTTCTTTTTAAATAACGGACACTAGGCTAAGTCTTCAGACTTAGGTTATCGCCTTGTGGTGTCAGACTTAGCTTAGCCCCTAGCTTAATGTAAAACTTCTATTTCTAGCAGGCCTTTTTCTCCCTGGTAGTCTCGGGCACTGCTGTATAGGTAATCTGCAGGTTCTGCTACTATGCCTGCTTTGACCGGATTGTAATGAATGTAATTCAGTGCCCGCGTGAACTGATCAGTATTGCTGTCGAGTTCGATGGGATGGTTGTCCTGTTGCCAAAATTGAAAATTAGTATTGTTACTGTTTCGGTTACCATTTTCCCGGAATAAGTCAATCATCCATTTTTTTCTGCTTTCCTGTATGTTTTCCTGAATGGCTTTGGTCAGTTTGTAAGAAGAGAATTTTTTCATATCTCTCATGGTGTCAGCTAATAATTTCCCTTCGTTTCTTCTACTAATGATCATGTGCACGTGATTGCTCATGATTACATAGGCATGGATGACAAGGCCTTTATTCCTGGAACAGAAATCGAAGATTTCCAGCAAATAGTCACGATAGAGCTGCCTTGTGAAAACATCGATCCAGTTTACCACTGAGAAAGTGATGAAATATAGGCCATCTGGGTTGTGGAATTTGTATTTACTCATGTGCTAAACTAGGCAGATTTGAATTGAATGACCAATTGTAGCGGGAATTTTTTTATTGGGTTAAGTCTTCATTTATTGGGTTAATTCTGAAGACTTAACTTAAGCTTTGTGGTACGGTAATTAGGTTAAGTCTGAAGACTTAACTTAAGCTTTGTGGTACGGTAATTAGGTTAAGTCTGAAGACTTAACTTAAGCTTTGTGGTACGGTAATTAGGTTAAGTCTGAAGACTTAACCCAAGCCTTGGTTAACCTAATTCTGAAGACCTTCGCGTTCCACTGGGTTAAGTCTGAAGACTTAACTTAAGCCTTGGTTAACCTAATTCTGAAGACCTTCGCGTTCCACTGGGTTAAGTCTGAAGACTTAACCCAAGCCTTGGTTAACCTAATTCTGAAGACCTTCACGTTTCACTGGGTTAAGTCTTCAGACTTAGCCTAAGCCTTGGAAACTTAACTTATGCCTTCATTTTTAAGTACGAAGATGGTGTATGACCGGTATGCCGCTTAAATTCTGAAAAAAATGTGGTTTTGGAGGAGAAGCCGGCCATTTTGCCCAATCCTTCAAGGTTGTATTGCGCAAGGGTTTTCTCATCCTGGAGTCCATGCACTACATAATTGATGCGATGTCGGTTGATGAAATGGTTGAAGTTTTCTTTAAAATGAACGTTGAGCAGTTGCGATAGCTGGTGTGTGCTGGTCTGAAACTGCCGCGCCAGATCGGTGAGGGTGATCTTTTTTTGGAGGTGGGGCTTTACTTCCTCCATCAGTCTTGAAATCTCTGCTTTGGAAAGTGGGGCCTCGCTGATACTTCCTTTTGCACGTTGTTCTTCCTCGCGCATGATTCTTTGCAGCGTGGTGATTTTGAGGTTGAGGAAGGATGCCGCCACTTCAAGCGGGATGCGATTGGAATGCGTAGGATAGGCCTGTAGTAAATATTGATATTTTTCGGATGCGCTGGCCATCCTCACAAATACTGAACGGTGATGGGCCAGTTGATAGTAGCGTTCCAGGATTTTGCGCATCAAGATGTTGATGTCAATATGCTTTTCGAAAAGTCCCTGAAGTGCCTGTGTAGGAAGACCGAGTAATACGCTGTCTTCTTCTGCACGGATGTCTTCTGCTGAGGCAGCTTCGCCATGCAGACCTTCTATAGCCCCTACGAAATTGCCGTCAACAGTAATAAATGTGGTCAGTTGCTTGCCGCCAAAATGCGCTTGTCCGGACACCATACCTTTCACGATAAAGTAAATGTATTTGCTGTATTCACCCTGACGAAGCAGGAAGTCGCCCTTTTTGAGTTCAGTTAAGAAAGCACATTGAATGAGGCTTTCCTTGACCGCTGTACACAGTGGCTGAATTTGATCGATCTTATGGAGGATAGCTTCCAGAAGCGGGAGAGGAGCAGTATTAGATGACATAGGGTTGGTTTGTATTTGGTTGCCCTAAAGTAACAAAAAAAAATATTCCTGCAAGTTGTACGGCATTATAATACCGGAGTTTTTTGAGTTTGCCCGGCCATTCACTACTTGTAGATTCATTTACTTTTGCAGAAACAACTGTTTTATAGTTCAATATCTAACCAGTCATCTTAAACGCGTATGAATAGATCACTACATTATCTTTTTATTTTATTTATTTTTTTGCTGCAGCCTTTAATTGGTGATGCACAAACGACCCGGGTTTCCGTGTTCGCTTATCCTGGACTTAATGGTAGTGGGACAGGATGTGGGACAGAAAATGCTAATTTGGAAGGAATTATTGCAGCGCTTCCTCAATACACAGTTGATGTATCAATTAAAAGCTTTAGTGATGCAGCCTTGTTGAAAACCCAGCTAGAAGCCAGTGAATTCTTTTTTATGACAGATATGGAATCTCAGGATCCAGCAAATGTGAGTTTTTTCCCTGTTGCTTCCCAGACGGTATTCAAAAACTGGGTATCTGGAGGTGGGGTTATGGTCATGACCGGAACATCTGGTGCGAAAGATGTAAATTTCCTGAATATGATATTCGGATGGGATTTGGGGAATGTGTCTGGCCAAGTCGCCAGTAAGAATACCGCAAATACGGTTGGGACACCCTTCGAGACGATCGCTGCTACCAGCTTGCCAGTGCTTAGCGCTACTGACGGTATCAAAAGGAATACAGTTGCTGATTTTAAAGCGATGTATGGTACAGATGACAATGCTGCCGTTGCTGTAATCAAGTACGGTGGCGGTTATGTGATCTACATGGGATTTGATTTTTACGACGCTGGACCGAGCTGTACACAGTATACTAGTGCTTGGGTACAGGGGGCTATTCCGGGTGCACTAAAGTATGCTGCCGCACTTTCTTCTGCAGGACTGAGCACTACCGCGATAACCAGTATTACAGCCAATTCCGCAACTTCTGGCGGTAATGTGACCAATGATGGCGGAGCGCCGGTGACGGCTCGTGGAGTTTGCTGGGCTACAACCACTAATCCGACTAGCTCCGGTTCTCATACTACTGATGGAACAGGAACAGGTACATTTACCAGTAACTTAACCGGGCTTTTACCTGGAACCTTATATTATGTAAGAGCATATGCACAAAATTCCATCGGTATCTCCTACGGTAATGAACTGACTTTCACCACTGCTAAACTAGACCCAACGCTAAGTAGCTTTACTATTGCCGGCAAGACCTATGGTGATGGTACTTTCTCCCTTACGGATCCTGTAAGTAACAGTACAGGAGCTTTTACATATACCAGCAGTGATCCTACGGTAGCGAGCGTTAGCGGCAAAACCGTGACGATATTAAAAGCGGGTACTACAACCATCACTGCGACGCAGGCTGCAAGCAGTACTTACAACAGTGGAACGATCACGGCCGACCTGATCGTAGGCAAGAAAGCCCTGAGCATTACCGCTAACAACGACAGCAAGATCTATGGCGAAACGAAGACATTTTCTGGCACCGCTTTCAGCAGTACAGGTTTGATCAATGGCAATACCGTAACGGGTGTGACCCTAAGCAGCACAGGCTCTGTGGCAACTGCAACGGTTTCCGGTGGTCCATATGCCATTGATGCTTCGGCGGCAGTAGGTACGGGACTAAATAACTATACGATCAGCTACAATGCAGGTTCACTAACAGTAAGTCAGAAAGCCCTGACAGTGACCAATACCAACCGGAGTAAGGTGTACGGTGATGTGCTGAGTACAGCGGATTTTGCAGGTACGATTACCGGTCTGGTAAATGGTGATAATATAACGGCCAGCAGGAATAGTACGGGGGCAGTAATCACTGCAGAAGTAGCGGGTACCTATCCGATCGTAGCTACACTATCAGATCCTAACAGCAAGCTGGGCAATTATACGCTGACGAATACCAATGGTACTTTGACGGTGACTAAAAAAGCTTTGGCGATCACTGCGAACAACGACACTAAAGTATATGGTGAAACCAAAACACTTGCTGCTACAGCGTTTAGCAGTGCAGGTCTGATCAATGGCAATACAATTACTGATGTTTCACTAAGCAGTACGGGTACAGTGGCGACTGCTGCAGTAGCAGGAAATCCTTATGCCATCACTGCTGCTGATGCGGTAGGAAGTGGTTTGGATAATTATACCATTTCCTATACGGCGGGTACGTTGAACGTAGGTAAAAAAGCCCTGACGGTAAACAATACCGACCGCAGTAAAGTATACGGTGAGGTGCTGGCCAATGCCGACTTCGCCGGCTCCATAACTGGTTTGGTAAACAATGACAACATTACAGCCAGTAGAAACAGTACCGGAGCAGTAGCAATTGCAGTGGTGGGTGCAAGCTACCCGATTGTGGCAACACTAGCCGATCCAGGTAGCAAACTGGCGAACTATACGGTCACGAATGCAAATGCTACGCTGACAGTGACACCGAAAGCATTGACCATTACTGCAAATAATGATAGCAAAGTATATGGTGATACAAAAACCCTTGCAGGTACTGCTTTCAGCAGTACAGGTTTGATCAATGGCAATACCGTAACGGGTGTGACCCTAAGCAGCACAGGCTCTGTGGCAACTGCAACGGTTTCCGGTGGTCCATATGCCATTGATGCTTCGGCAGCAGTAGGTACGGGACTAAATAACTATATTATTAGCTACAATGCAGGTTCACTAACAGTAAGTCAGAAAGCCCTGGCCGTGACCAATACCAACCGGAGTAAGGTGTACGGTGATGTGCTGAGTGCAGCGGATTTTGCAGGTACGATTACCGGTCTGGTAAATGGTGATAATATAACGGCCAGCAGAAATAGTACAGGGGCAGTAATCACTGCAGAAGTAGGCAGTACCTATCCGATCGTAGCCACACTATCAGATCCGAACAGCAAGCTGGGTAATTATACGCTGACGAATACCAATGGTACTTTGACGGTGACGAAAAAAGCTTTGGCGATCACGGCGAATAATGACACTAAAACTTATGGTGAAACCAAAACACTTGTGGGCACAGCCTTTAGCAGTACAGGCCTGATCAATGGTAATACCATTACTGGTGTTTCACTGAGCAGTACCGGTACAGTGGCTACGGCTACAGTGGCAGGCAGTCCTTATGCCATCAATGCAGCTGATGCGGTAGGAACAGGATTGGACAACTACAGCATTTCCTATACAGCTGGTACTTTGAGCGTAGGCAAAAAGGCTTTGGCGATCACTGCGAATAACGACACTAAAACTTATGGTGAGACGAAGACATTTGCCGGTACAGCATTCAGCAGTACAGGCCTGATCAATGGCAATACGGTGACTGGTGTTTCACTGAGCAGTACAGGTTCAGTAGCTACAGCAACCGTAGCAGGCAGTCCATACGTGATTACTGCAGCTGATGCTACAGGAACTGGATTGGATAACTACACGATTACCTACACTTCAGCTGAACTGTCGGTAGGCAAAAAAGCACTAACGGTAAGCAATACCAACCGTTCGAAAGTGTATGGCGAGGTGCTGACCAACGCCGATTTTGCAGGCAGCATCTCTGGTTTGGTGAACAACGACAACATCACCGCGAGCCGCAACAGTACAGGTGCAGCGGCAACTGCGGTAACCGGCAGTACTTACCCGATTGTCGCGACCCTGGCCGATCCGGGCAGCAAGTTGGCGAACTATACGCTGAGTAATGCAAACGGTACATTAACAGTAACGCCGAAAGCACTGACCATTACAGCGAATAACGACAGCAAGATTTATGGAGAGACCAAAACACTTTCCGGCACTGCCTTTAGCAGTACTGGCCTGATCAATGGCAATACCATATTGGCTGTGGCATTAAGCAGTACAGGTACACCTGCAACTGCGGCGGTAGCGGGTAGTCCTTATGCGATCAATGCTACGGGCGCTACCGGAACAGGATTGGAAAATTATACCATCACGTATCAAAATGGAACATTGTCGGTAGGTGCCAAAGCTTTGCTGGCCATTGCTGAGGATAAAGAGAAATTTGCGGGAACGGCCAATCCGGCTCTAACTGCGCGCTTCGAAGGTTTCGTGAACAGTCAGGACCGCAGCGTCCTGACGGCACAACCGACTTTGAGTACAGCTGCGACAACGAGTTCTGCGATCGGCACTTATGACATCAACATCAGTGGGGCAAGCGCTGCCAATTACAGCATCACTTACCGTAAAGGTACGCTGACCATAAAGCCTGGTGCACCGACCAATATTGTCCTCGCAGCATCAACCTTATATGAAAACAGGCCAGCCGGAACATCTGCGGGTACACTGAGCAGTACTGCTGATGATCCGAGCGCTACCTTCAGTTATACTTTGGTGAGTGGAGCAGGCGATACTGACAACAGTTTGTTCAGCATCAGCGGCACGGCAGTAAGTACAACGGCAAGCCTTGATTTTGAAAATAAAGCCAGCTACAGCATCCGTGTGAGAAGTACGACACAATATGCACAAACGCTGGAAAAACAACTGACGATTACGATCAGCGATGTGAATGAAATCCCAACACTTGCGGCAATCGGCAACCAGGTGATCTGTTTTACTTCTGCACAGCAAAGTCTGAACCTCACTGGCATCTCCGCTGGTCCGGAAAACGCCCAGACCACCACGCTGTCGGTAAGCAGTACCAATCCTGCACTGTTCAGCAACCTGAGCGTGAGTAAAACGAATAACAGTACAGGTGTGCTAACCTACCGTGCGGCTAATGGCGCGAACGGTACAGCAACGGTGACTGTAACGGTAAAAGACAATGGTGGTGTAGCCAATGGTGGCGTGGATACGTATACCCGCAGCTTCACCATCGCCATCAATGCACTGCCGGTAGTGGCCATCAGCAGCGATAAAGGTGCTAACCTGTCGAAAGGTCAGACCGCCCTGCTTACAGCAACGGGAGGCACAACTTACACCTGGTCTAACGCATCGGGAATCCTGAGCGGTCAGAATACCGCAGCATTGACCGTACGGCCATCGGAGACGACAACTTATACGGTGACGGTGACCAATGCGAGCGGTTGCGTAAGCACAGAAAGCTTTACAGTGAATGTGGCGGCCGATTATGAAGTGGTATTGGCAACGAACATCATGACCCCTAACGGTGATGGAAAGAACGACAAATGGATCGTAGAGAACATAGACATGTACCCGAACAACTCGGTGAAGATCTTTGACCGTGCCGGACGTGTGTTGTACAGCAAAAAATCGTACGACAACAGTTGGGATGCGATGCTGAATGGCAGTCCGCTGGCTGAAGGCACTTACTTCTATATCCTGGATTTCGGTAACGGAAGCAGGGTGAAGAAAGGATACATTACTATCGTAAGGGAAGATTAATCAGGGGACCTCAAAAAGAAAAGAAATGAAATCGAAAAGCACAAAATATACAGTTTGTAAAGCAATTTTAACAGTAGCGTTGTTGGCAGGTTGGTGCATACCTGCCAGCGCACAGCTGGACCCCTTGGGGGCACAATATTTCAACAATCAGTACCTGGGCAACCCGGCACTGGCGGGTTATGGACAGGGACTAAAGATCAATGCCGGCTACCGGCAGCAATGGAGCAAAATTCCGGGATCTCCGGAACTGCAGAATGTGACACTGGACTATGGTTTTAATAAAGTGGGTTTGGGCCTCAATATTTTAAATGATAAAACTGGTCTGCAAAGGCAGAGCCGCGTGGTGGGTACTTATGCCTATCACCTGCCAATAAATGAAACCAACCAGTTGCACTTCGGGGTGTCTGTAGGTTTTATGAATCAGCGCGTCGATCAAAATGAGCTCTATGGCGATCGTGACGATATCCTGGTGGGGCGCTATAATGACCGGAAGACTTATGTGGATGGGGATTTCGGCGCAGCCTTCACCAGTCGTGGATTGAATATTCAGGCTGCATTGCCCAATTTGAAGAACCTCTTTACGAATGACCGGATCCGCGTGGCGGATGTGGCGACTTTCTACACGGCCGCAAGCTATAAATTCAGTATTTCTGAAGGTGGGGACGGGATTGGTCTGGAGCCCAAAGTAGCTTATAGGGGTGTAAAAGGTTTTGACAACATCTGGGACGCAGGTGCGCAAATGACGCTGGCAAATGAGCAGGTAATGCTAATGGCACTTTACCACAGTACGGAAAGTGCGACATTCGGGATCGGGATGGATTATAAACGTAAATACCTGATTAGTGGTATGTATACTACGCAGACCTCGCCGCTTACGGGATACAGCAATGGTAATTTTGAAATCAATGTGCGGATGTCGATAGGGAAATAAAAGCGGTTTTTATATAGGCTAAGTCTGATAATATAGGTTAAGTCTGAAGACTTAGCCTAAGAGAGATAATATAAGCTAAGTCTGAAGACTTAGCCTATACTAAAACCGCTTTTCTTAGGCTAAGTCTTCAGACTTAGCTGAAATAACAAGACTTAGCTTGACAATGTAACTCATATTATGAAAAAAAATCCCCCTGAAGAATTCTTCAGGGGGATTTTTTTGTTTGGTTTTAATGCTTTTCGGTATTGGTGAATATAGGGTTAAAAGGGGCTATCTTCATCAAGGATAAATGCTTTTTTGCTGTCCAGGTAAAGCCATACGCATAGTGCGGTATAAAGGGCTGTGAAAGTAAGGATGATTTCCATTGTGCTTCGTTTAATAGTTTGGTTAGGTTAACAGATTGTTAAACTAAAATTTATTTGTGGTAAATCAAAAAAAATCTTTACTCCTTTTGGGAATATTTTACCCTTGAGTGCATTTAGTTTTTCATTTGGAATACAGTGGGTTAACTCGCCATAATCTCTGCGTTATATTTGTAATATACCCAGTTGCAGGTATTGGTTCGCCATTATTTTTGCTGTATTTTTGCATTAATTATCCTTTTATTGTAAAACGTTAAAAAATCAATCTAAAATCTATGAGAAAACGCCTACTCTCTATGTTTCTGCTGCTATTTAGCGGCGGATTGTTATTCGCGCAGGATCTTCCTGCGGATTCCACTAAAAAATCTGTGTCAGATTCCCTGAGTTATCTGGAAAAATCCAGTATTCAGTTACACGGAGGAACCCAGGGCTTTGGTATTTCTGCACGTTATGCCTTTTTGCCGATGCTTTCCGGAAGACTTGGTGGCTCATTTGGTTCCGTAAAAATCAGTGAAGGAATCGAATTTGATAACCTTTCTTCTGACAATACCTTAAAAGCGGAGTTGTCCAACCTGCATTTATGGGCAGAATTCAGTCCGCTGAGCTGGCTGAGAATTAATGCCGGTGCGGGTTATTTCTTTAAATTGAAAGCGAAAGCGGTCACTGTTCCCAATGAATCCATTACCCAGGATGGCATCACGCTGGAGCCAGAGGAAATCGGGAGCCTGACGACAGAAGTAAGCTACAAAAAATTTGCGCCTTATTTCGGACTGGGTTTGGGAAGAGGTATCCCTAAGCACAGGTTCAATGTTAATTTTGACATCGGTACTTATTACTTGTCCAGTCCGCATGTGACCATGACCGGTACGGAATACCTGGAAGACAACAGCCATAACGGGCCGATTCTGGAACGCAATATGAGGGACTACAGATGGCTTCCGGTATTGCAACTCAACTTAAGTTTCAAACTTTCTAAATCTTAATATCATGATGAAGACTAAAGATATTTTACTGGCAGTAGCGGCGCTACTGACCTTCGCAGTTGTCTTTTATGCCTGCAAAAACCCTGGTGAAGGGGTAACCATTAACATCAATACCAATGTATTGAAATCTCCAACTGCAGTTCAGTTTGTGAACGCAGTGAAAAATGCCCCAAACCAGCCCGACGATTTTCCGGTTACGATAGGTGGCAAGGATGCAGATAAGGTCGTTACGATTACCAATAAAACGCAATTTAATGCCGTAGATGGCAGGATTTTCCTGGCCCTCAAAAAAGGCGTGGTACCTTCGGAAGCCAATCCGGTTGTGTTTACAGTAGCGGCAGAAGTAGCTGGTTTTACACCGGCAACTAAGACTTTCCGCATTACTTCTGAAGCGCCTTCGGCTACTGTTGTGCCTTTGATCGAGTATGCGAACCCGGTTCCTGGGACTACAGCTGTAGTAGAAAACAATCCCATAGTAGGCGGTGTAACGCCAACGGTGATCACCATTGAAACCCCAACTAACCCGGGCATGGAAGAGCAGGCAACCATCACCATCCCTGCAGGTACTGAATTTCGTGATGCTGCGGGTAACCTGATCAATGCGACCAGCCTGGAAAGCAGGGTAGTTCAATTTGGTACAGATTCTCCCGAGGCACTTGCTGCTTTTCCCGGTGGTTTTGACGTAGCAAATATAACCGGTGAAAATGGTCAGCCTATTGAAGGCGGTGTTGCCTTCATTACTGCTGGCTTTATTGCCATGGATATGTATGCCGGTGGTACTGAAGTGAAGAATTTCTCGAAGCCTATCGAAGTGAGTATGGGTGTGAGTCCGGAAGTGACCAACCCTGAAACTGGTACTGTTGTGAAAGCAGGTGACCAGGTTCCTGTTTGGAGTCTGGATGATAAAACGGGACAATGGAAATACGAATCGGAGGCGACAATTGTAAAAGACGCCCAGGGCAATCTAACTGCGAGTTTTAGTGCTACCCACTTATCCTACTGGAACCTGGACTGGTACAGTACTTTCTGCCCGAATACTACTACGATTACTTACAGTATGCCAGGCTATGTGACCGAGCAATACCAGGTTGAACTGGTGAGTTCAAATGGTTATGTGAGCTATTCTTATCCTACATTGACCGACGGAGCGAAATATGTACAACGTTTGCCTACAGGTAATTTCAAGATCGTGGTCAGGAACCCTATAAATAATGTAATCATTGTAGAAACGCCAAGTTTCAATGGTTGTGGTGGTAATGTGACGGTTAACTTCCCGGCGAAAAATGATCTTGATATTGTAAATGTGGCCATTAACTTGCAGGGAACATGCCCTAACAAACCATTGAATACCAATATTGACTCCCATGCATTGGTATATGAAAAAGGGAAGCCCCGTTCACAGGGTACAACAGTATATGTGAAATTGGGTAAGCTCAATCTGCAATTGAAAAATAACACTGAATATGTGGTGGAAGCCCAGTATGGTGACGCATGGAAGACTGCAAACATTGCCTTTAAAAAGCAGGACTTTAGCTTCCCGGGTACGGTGAGCGGTACGGCAACTTATGATCAGGGAACCAATACGGTAAATGTACTGGCTCAGTTCAGATTGCCGGACTGTAATTAACAAGCATTTTTTTTTACAGGTTAAATAGTTGCGAAACGCCGGCCAAATGGCTGGCGTTTCTTTTTAGATGAACTGTAGGGTAAAAGTACTGCCTTTTCCGAGTTCGCTCTCCGCGGAGATCTTTCCGCCCATGGCTTCCACCTGATTCTTGACCAGGAATAGGCCGATCCCCTTAGCATCTGCATTGCCATGAAAAGTTTTGTACATCCCAAATAGCTTATGCCCATGCATCTTCATGTCGAGGCCCAGTCCGTTATCGCAGACTTTCAGTACCAGTGGTTCAGTGTTGCTTGCTGTAATGTCGATCTGGAGTTGCCGTTGTGGCTCATGGTATTTCAGGCAATTGCTGATGAGGTTTTGCAATATGCTCTGCAGGTAGGCCGGATCAAAGTTTACCTTTAATTCGGAGGCTACATTGATTTGCAGGCTAGCCTTTGACTCCCGGATAGGTTCGGCCAATGCAGCAATGCTTTTATTGACTTCCTGGAGTAGATTGAGTTCCATCAGGTGCAAATCTTTCTTCTCCTGGATCTTGATGACCTCATTCAGATTGGATAGTGTCTCCTGGAGGTTGCCCACATTGGTGCGTAACATGTCTATCATGGTACTGGTTTCTACCTCATCTTTTTCCTCTGCAAGGGCATCTGCGATCATCTCAATATTGCCGGTATGCGAACGGAGGTTGTGTGAGACGATGTGTGCAAAGTCTAAAAGGCGTCTGTTCTGGGCACTGATGTGTTTCAGTGCAACAGTCTGCTGCTCTTCGAGGCTTTTGCGGGCATGGATGTCGGCAAAAGTACCCAGCATAAGTAAAGGTTGATCATCTGCAGACCATTTGATCACTTTACCGCGAATTTCCATCCAGATCCAGTTGCCGGAATGGTGCAGCATGCGGCACTCGCAACAGTAGAATTTGGATTTTTTTTCAAAGCAGTCCCGGAGTTGATTCAGATTTCGTTCCCTGTCATCGGGATGGATGAGCTGCTGCCAGTCCTGCATCTGGTCGAGTTCGACCAGATGTTTATCGAAGCCCAGCAATTCTGCCGCACGCCGGTTGTACAGCAGTTGATCGGAAGGAATATCCCATTCCCATGTGCCTACACCCGTACCTTTGATGATGTTGTCGAGTCGCTTACGCTCTTTGAGGAGGATTTCGCTATGTTTTCGTCGTTCGGAGATGTCTTTGATGTGGCTGATCAGGTATAAAACTTCAGCCGCCTTGTTGCTGACGGCAGACTGGCTGAACATGACCCATACCGGCTTTCCTGTTTTGGCAAACAAACGCATTTCCAGGGTAAAGGAGTTGATGGCGCCGCTGATTAATTTTTCCAGCATCTCATCCAGATTTTCCCGGTCTTCTTCATGGACGATTTCCTGCAGCTGCCGTCCTTCCAGCTCTCCTTCAACATATTCCAGGTTGCTAAGCAGTGATTCGTTGAGCTTTAGCAATTCTGCTGAAGGCGAAAGCATTGCCATACCTATTGGAGCGTTATCGAATGCTTGTTGAAAGCGCTGTTCTCTCTCCTCCAGGATATTGTACATATGCTGGTAATTGCTGATATCTTCAATGGTGCCGCAGATGGAACTGCATATTTTGCCCTCGAAGCTAGCGAGCACATTAATCCTGACCCATTTAGTTTTACCTGTGGCGGTCAGTAGTTGCATTTTACCCTGCTGTGGAAGACGTGTATTCATAGCGTCTTCAATCATGGAACCGACCAGATGCGGATCTGTATAAAAGGCCAGGGATTCGTAAACAGAAGGATGGAAGCTGAGCGGGACTTCAAAAATCTCGTAGACGACCTGATTCCAATACATTTCGCCGGTTAGCAGATTTCTTTCCCAGATCCCTAATTGAGCTAGAGGAACTGCTTTTTGATACAGATCGAGTTGGGTTTGCATAATATTGATATAAAGCGTGTTCTAGGTTAACAACGTCGTTGCAAAATAGTTGGGCATCAGATCATATTATTTGCACAGGCTGGGATGGCATAGTGTTTGAATATTGCTGGCCATCTATAAATTTAAATTCATCACTATGAACAAAATGACAAAATTCCTTTCAATGGCGCTGATTCTCAGCTTAACGGTTTTATTTTCCTGCAAAAAGGACGATAATGATGCTCCTTCTGGCTCCCATAAGGTCGTATTCAAAGCCATTGGATCTAGCGGGGTGGGTATTTCCACTGCGGTGTATACCGACGGTACAGGTAAAAATGAGAGTTTTACCAGCCTGACCGGTTCAACCTGGACCAGCGCAGAATACACGATACCTGCATCTGCAATGGTAGTTAGTTTCGGCGCAAATGGTGTAGGACCTGAGGCATCCTCTACGCTGGTGAGCGAGATCTGGGTAGACGGGGTGAAAAAGGCTGAAGGAAAATCGACCGGAACGGTATTGAGTTCTTCTGCTACCTATTCCTTTAAATAAGCTACACATGAATTCAATTGCAGTCCCCGGGCGAGAGCCCGGGGATTTTTTTTTACAATTTATGGCGCCTCAGCATTCACAAAAATACATTAGCGCGCTATTTTCTTATTAATCCAGCTCCTGAGCATGTGAAATGCTTATCTATTAGGACATTTTCAATCTGGGTCAGTTTCTTGAATTTACTGTGCAGCAATTTGTTCGTTGATTGTGAAATTGCTGAGCAAATGTGTGGCATCTGCTTTTTTAAACCCTTGTATCTCAGTTTGGTTGAGTTTTGTGTAGATGCGCGTATTTCCTGCACAGCTGGGCGCAGCGGGTTATTGGCGGCTCGATTAGTGGTTAGTCGTGGTTTCATTAAACAATAGCTACCCTATGAAAATGACAATCTTGACCACGGCACTTTGCTGTGTAAGTTCACTAATTATTGCGGAGAAGCTCCAGGCCCAGAGCAAGCTGGTGTATATAGCTCCGCAGGACACCGTCAGCAAGAGACTTCAACCTGCAAGTTCGCTGAATCGGTACAGCAATACAAAAGTGCAAATGAATACCGATACCAGATTGTTGGGCGCGGCTGTGAATGCTGCCCGGATCCTTAAGGATACCATGAACTATAATGCTGCTAAAGGTGTGCTGATCACAAACCTGTTTAGTGAGGCTGATCTACAGTACGTCGCCGGCAGGGGAATGCCATCTGTAGTTGCTTTATTCGAGCAGGTCAATAAACAGTTGCCCCAAAACCGCAAAATTGCTTTTGTGACGGATTCATCAGCGCAAGTAACTAATGCAGCCAATCCACTGGTGTTGGATAGCCTAAGGATGAAAATCTCTGCTCAGCCTGCACAGATAGACGTAAACCGGCAACAATGGAAGGAAAATGTTTACCTGGCCTATATGGCCAGAGACTACGGTACGAAATTGGAAAACACCATTACGATCACATCTGCTACACGTGAAATGCGGGAGCGTCCAGATCTGGAAGTTCTTTTGGCAGATGGTTCGGTAACCAACCTTGGAAAATTGCTCCAGCAACAGAAAGCCAAGGGGCTAAACGGAGCTAAGGCGGAGCAAGCTGCTGTTCAGGCATTCCGGATGCTGACCTACCCAAATAGCAGGATCAGCAGGGGTGTTGCAAATGAAAATTACAGAAGGGCATTGCTTGCGTTGATTGACCTGCAGGAATCGGACTTTCAGCAGCACATTGCGACTCAACAGCTGATAGTCCGCATGAAGAGAGATCTGAGCTTAGGGGAGAATAGCGCAATCCTGAATGCCATAAAAAACAGCAGTTTTTTTGACGCTAATGTACCGGGTAACCTTGGTCCGGTGTTGCTGACCGAAGACCGTCTGGCAGATCCGATTGCGATTGCAAAGGGTGCTGAGGCTAAGGCTATGGAATTGCTCAGCCTTACCGCGCTCCATTATGGCGAGCGTGATGCCCTGAAACTTTACAATCGGATATTAGACGGACAGGCTGCGTTGCCGGCCGCGGAAACGGGCGATTTTAGCCCTAAGCGGTTAGCCGAATTGAGGTATCACGGTGTAGAAAAAATCAAGTCGCTGGGTTTTGGACCCGATAAAACTTCCGGTATGCGGATTGCAGATCTGGTATTGGTAGCCGTAGCGGCTCCTGAACTTCCGCAGACATCCAGTCCCGCTGCTTCGATTACTTTAATGAAAGTTGGCCAGACAATATTAGCATCTTATAGTAAGACTGAGACGACAGAAACAAAAAATGTTTTTTTATTCGGCCCGAGATTGAGTCTGGGCAGCAGGCATACGGAATATGTAGCCGCTTATGATCCGGTCAGGTTTGCGAACGATTCGCCTGTCAGTCAGGACGGTTTTGAGCTCCGGCTGGAATCTGACCTTTATTTCAGCAATCCGGCAAAGTTGTTGGATAAAGGTGTCAAACCTTTTATTTACCCTGAATTTGGGATCATTTTTGGAAGTGGTAAACGCAGGGTAGGGTATGAAGAACAGCCTTATAAAGGACCTCATGGCACCGTGCCCAGATTTAAACAAAATTACCTCAATTGGGGTGGACATGCCGGGCTGAATGTGGGGCCTGTACTGGTATCGATAGACGCCACAATACTCTCGACACCTAACGCAGGAGATCCTTATCAGCGTTTCTTTGACCTCTCCCAGTCCATGACCTATTATCGCTATAGTTTTTTGGCGAGGGTATTGAACCTTGGGATTGGTAAAACTTCAGCGCCGAGACCATGGTTTCTTTCGCTTGATGTAGAAATGGCTGGTGAAACTAATAATGAAGGAACACTCGCACGCACGCATACCCAGGACGGGGGAACCCAAATTGAGGGAAAAGAATGGCAGCGGGCTTATGACCGTGCAAGGCCTAATGGTGTGTACAACCAGGCTATTGCTACGCAGATGATATTGAATGGGGATGTGAAAGCTGCTTATCCTTCCGCCAACTATGCAGCCGCACATATAGGCATCCAACGAGAGGCCTTTCAGTTGAAATTAACTGCTGGTTTGTACAACCATCATGCGATTGAAGCCTACGGTGAAAGTAAAGCGGAGTGGATCCGGCATTTAATGAAGAATACATTTGCCGGTAGTGGTTTTGCGGCTGCCAGCCTGACTTACAATATCGGATGGAAAGGCCGTAAGGAAAAATACAGGACGCGGACAGAAAGCAGTACTTATAATGGACTTAGCTCAGATCCGAAATCTGAAACATCTTCCAGTTCAGAAAAAATTTCTGGTAGCCTAAGAAACAGGGCGCTGATTATGAACAGGAGATAGTAATCCCCCATATGGGCAATCCATGACGCTAAGTGCTACAAGTACTTCACGCAATTGGATTGTCCTTATGGACATGGGTGCTCCTGTGCAAGCAGGTCCGCATACCGCTCCAGTAATGCAATGTATTTGTTTTTCCAATATTCTTCTTTTTCCTTTAGGTCTTCTATGTTTAAGTCTTCCGAATTGCTGCGTGCCTGGGAATTTTCCTTAAAAAGGTCAGGAAATTCCTTTGAGAAATCGTGTTTAAGCACCGCACCCAATTTTTCTACGGTCTGCTGGCTAAGTTCTTCTTGTTTAAACCAATGGTAAACTGTCCGGCGATTTACCTCTAATAGCCTCGCTAATTCACTAATATTTTGTCCTTTTTTCCTGATTGCCCCTTCGAGCACCTGTCCCATGTACATACCCATCTATAATTATCCCTCGGTGTACCCACTATAATGAAGATAGTTGGAGAGTTGAGCGTGTGGGTACGAGGCTTACCTTGGCAAATAAAATGCCAATATATTCATATATTCGCATGAAAAGCCACTAAATAATCAATCAGCGTTCATTAACATGAAAAAGAGCAGTACCTTAATTTGCCTTTTACTATTTGCAGTTATTGCGAAGGCACAGGAAATCACCAAGCAGGAACAAGGGTACTTTAACCTTACTGAGCTCGGCTTTTTTACCGGACAACAGGTGCAGAAACTAGAACCGCAGTTTGGAGAGGCGGTATATAGGACAAATAAATATGCATTTAGCCTCCGCAATATCAATGGTTGGTTTGTTAGCAAGCAGTTTTCCATCGGTGCGGGCGTCGGATTGGATGGTTATCACAATCCGAAAAACACTTTCGACTATAACAATACCTTCCTGCTATTTGCAGATGCCAGGTATTATTTTAAGTATGCGGCCAGCACTTTTTTTGCATATGGCGATCTGGGCAGTTCAATTGCGATTGATTCCGATTTTGAAAAGGGGCTTATGTTTAATCTAGGGCTGGGTTATAAACTAAAACTGGCCAGGCGTACAGGTTTTGTGACCAGTCTTGGATATAATCAGCAGGAGATCAACGGTTACCCCAGTATACGGACTAACCGGATCTCTACATTTGCCCTAAAAGCAGGCTTGCTGTTTTAAGGTTGATGTGCCAGTTTTAAAGTACTGCTACACCAACCCTGGAATCCGCACAGCCATAATATAAGAACCATTTTGCGTTAAAGTACACCAAGCCCTCGACAAATACAGTGCCTGCAGGGTATTGTCCGCTTTTCTCGAATGCTTCTGTAGGTACAAAGAAAGGCTGATCAAGTCGTCCGATTACTTTCTGCGGATCGTTGAGGTCAAACAGCACCTGTCCGGCAGCGTAAGTGTTTGCTGTATAACGTTTATCACGCTTTTCACCAGAGGCATTCTTTCCATTGTAAAGCACCAGGATGCCTTTTTCAGTAAGTATAGCTGGAGGTCCGGCTTCGGTAAGGTCGCTATCGAAATGCTGTGCACGGGGTTTGATGAGTTCCTTAATTTTTCCATTTTCATCCAGTGTGGGCGTCCAGTTGACCAAATCCTCCGAGGTCGCGAGGTTGAGGAACCTTTCTCCCCAGTACATCAGGTATTTTCCATTGACCTTAGCGATGACCTGTTTGCCATTTACCAGTTTGGTGACAATAGAGCCAGATTTGTGAAATAGGTTATAAAACTTCCCACCATGCGCTTTTTGAAATGCGGGGCCATGTTTGGTCCATTTTTTAAGGTCTCTTGAAGTGGCTACGCCAAGGCGGGCAATCTTTTTATTCCATTGTGTATAGAGCATGACATATAGTCCATCCTCTGTGACCGCTATTCTGGGATCTTCACATCCGCCAGGTACTTCATGAATTTCCTGTGCATCTTTTCCCGGGTAAAATACCGGCTTTGACTCCCGCTTGAAATGGAGTCCGTCGCTGCTTTCCGCATAGCCCAGCCTTGATGTCCGCTGACCAATGGCTACCCCGGACTTGTCTTCGGCGCGGTACAAAATCACAACTTTGTTGCCCTTGACTGTAGCAGCCGGATTGAAAGTATCATTAGATTCCCAGAATACTTTTTTGCCCGACATGGGATCGAGAAAGCTCGTATTCTCTTTTGGTGAAATGATGGGGTTGACTCCGGCAGGCCTGATGAAGGGGCCAAGCGCCCAGGATGGAAGTTGAGTAGGTTCTTGCGCGAAGAGGCTGCTGGTAGTAAATGGCAGGACTAAGCAGAGTAATAGGTAGTAGCGTTCTAATCTGTTCATATTGGTTTTTGATCCATCTTAACTAACGGATGGCTTTTCGCTAAGCTACAAAATATTTTAAAATGGGGCGGACTGGATTTCAATATACTCGATCAACTGATTCGTATTCAGTGCTTTTTACCGATCGTTCAGCGATTTTGGCGCATGTATTATTCTTTAATCAAATGAAGCGTATTTTAGGAAATAAAAGCATTTTATAGGAGATTTTATTTTGTTTAAATATATAAATGAGGCGCTTTAGTTAAATGCCATTTTGATTAAAAATCATCGGATAATGCATCAGTATTGATGGATCGTTTATTTTAGCCCAGAAAAAAACGTTTTAGCTTTGAAATGATCAGTGCTTAATCTATTTGGTCTACGCTGACGACCAACAACCTAAACCAAACATTATGATAAAACTCTACAAAAGCCGGATGCGGTGGCGACCTCATCTTATTGGACAAGCGATCCTATGTCTGATGTTATTTTGTCTGGCCTATGCCTTGCCAGCAAGTGCACAACAAAACAGTATTAAAGTTTCCGGAATAGTCACGGACACCACTGGAGTGGGAATTCCGGGTGTAAGTGTAGTTCTGGCTCAAAACACGAAAATCGGAACAGTTACAGATGTAGATGGTAAATTCGCCATTGCAGTAGGTCCTGATGCCAAGCTGATCTTCAGTTCCGTGGGGTTTATATCCAGGCAAGTCACACTGGATCCCAGGAATCTGTCCATCACAGTAGTACTTAAGTCCGATGATTCCAGCTTATCTGAGGTGGTGGTCACCGCTTTTGGTAAGAAAGAGCAGAAAGAGGCCGTTGTAGGTTCTGTGACGAGTATCAATCCACAAAAGTTGAAGATCCCTTCCAGTAACCTGACTACCGCACTGGCAGGTCAAATCGCAGGTATAGTGGCCTATCAGAGAAGCGGACAGCCTGGGATGGACAATGCAAGTTTCTTCATTCGTGGTGTCACGACCTTTGGATACAAACAAGACCCCTTGATTTTGGTAGACAACATTGAGTTGACAGCCAATGACCTGGCCAGGCTACAAGTCGATGATATCGCAAGTTTCTCCATTCTGAAAGATGCCAGTGCTACTGCATTATATGGCGCACGCGGTGCGAACGGAGTGATTTTGGTGACTACGAAAGAAGGTGCCGAAGGTCCGGCAAAAATAAATGTGCGTTTTGAGAATTCCATCTCGCAAGCCACTCAAAGTCTGGAAGTGGCAGATCCCATTACTTTCATGAAGATGTATAACGAGGCGATTACGACCAGAAATCCCCTCGGCGTACCAACGTATACCCAAAACGATATCTTCAACAGACAGCAGACGCTTGACAATGCGCCGGGTAGTAATAAATACGTATACCCTGCCGTAGACTGGCTGGATGAACTCTTCAAGAAAAGCACGAGCAATCAGCGACTGAATGGGAGTGTAAGCGGAGGAGGTAAGATTGCGCGATATTATATTGCTACGTCCTATAATCTGGATAACGGTATCCTAAAAGTAAGTCCGATCAATAACTTTAACAACAATGTGAAACTGGAAAATTACCAGTTGCGTTCTAACGTAAACATCAATGTGACGCCGACAACTGAGGTGGTGCTGAGGCTTTCGGGAAATTTTGATGAGTACAATGGGCCGATTACGGCAGATGGTTCATTTGCTTCTGACCTGTATTATAAAGCCTTACATACGAGTCCGGTTTTATTTCCTGCCTCTTATCCATATAACAATGCACTGGGTATAGATACACACATTCTATTTGGTAATGCCCCGCTTGGCGGTTCTGGTAATACTCCGGGATATTCCAATCCGTATGCAGACCTGATGAAAGGTTTCAAGAGCTATTCGAGGTCGAGGATGTCGGCACAGTTGGAGCTGAACCAGAAACTGGATTTCCTGACAAAGGGACTCAACTTCAGAGGAATTTTCAATACCAACAGGTATTCCTATTTTGATTTATCGAGGCAATACAATCCCTTCTTCTATAATGTATCAGGTTATGACCGTTTCAATAATTCCTATACGCTGAACTGGATCAACAACCAGCCGGGGCAGGCGGCGGAGTACCTTAACTTTCAACCCGGCGCCAAGGATATCGATACTTTTTTATACTTGCAGGGGGTATTGGATTATACGAAAGACCTAGGTAAAAACCACAACATAGCCGCGACCTTAATCGGTACACGTCAACAACGATTATATGCAAATGGGACCACGCTTCAATCGTCGCTCCCCTTCCGTAACCTTGGTGTTTCCGGACGTGCGACTTATTCTTATGCTCAGCGTTATTTCCTGGAGTTTAACTTTGGTTATAACGGTTCCGAACGTTTTGCCGCGCAAAACCGGTTTGGGTTTTTCCCAACCATTGGCGGATCCTGGATCGTATCGCGCGAGAAATTCTGGAATGAAGGTTTGAGCAAGGTGCTGAACAAGTTGAAATTGCGGGCCAGCTATGGTTTGGTAGGAAATGATGCCATTGGCGCACAACGCTTCTTTTACCTTTCGGACGTGAACCTGTCAGGGGGTAATCCTGCCTATTTCGGGCAAAATAACGGAGTAAGCAGACCTGGAGTCAGCATTACCAATTATGCTAATGATGCGGTAACCTGGGAAACGTCCAGGCAAACCAACCTTGGATTAGAGCTCAGCCTGTTCAACAGTGTTAATGTAATTGCGGAGGTATACAAACAGCACCGTTACAACATTCTGATGAGCAGGGCATCTGTACCGGCCACCATGGGGCTTGAGTCAGGTGTAAGTGCAAATCTGGGTACTGCAGATTCACGTGGTATGGACCTTTCTGCAGATTACAGCAAAAGTCTGGGCAGAGATTTCTCCATCACCGGACGTGCGAACTTTACTTTTTCGCAAAATAAATATGGAACCTATGAGCAGCCTGCTTATAAAGAACCGTGGAGAATCCTTTCGGGACAAAAGATAGGTGTAAGGTGGGGTTACATTGCCGAGCGTCTTTTTGTAGATGATGCAGAGGCAGCAGCTTCACCTAGCCAGCTTTTCGGTGCCGGTTCAGCAGCACCAAAAGGTGGTGACATTAAGTACCGTGATATGAACAATGATGGGAAGATCAGCGAAGCAGATCAGGTATTTTTAGGTCTGCCTTCAACACCGGAAATTGTGTATGGGATGGGCTTGTCGATGTCATTCAGACAGTTTGACCTTTCCGCTTTCTTCCAGGGTGTAGGTCGTACCTCTTTCTTTATCGATCCCTCGCAAACTAGTCCATTTTTGAACAACAGACAGGTGCTTCAGGCATTCGCAGACAGTCACTGGACAGAAGAAAACCAGAACATGTATGCCAAATACCCAAGGTTGGGCGTGTCATCGACTGATCTGAACAACAACCTTCAGACCAGTTCATGGTGGATGAGAGACGGTGCATTTATCCGTTTAAAGTCGCTGGAAGTAGGCTATTCGTTACCTCAAAAGACGGCGAAGCGAATGTTCATGTCGAACTGCAGGATTTACCTGAGCACGATGAATCCATTGACCTGGAGCCGCTATAAAGACTGGGATCCGGAACTGGCCTCCAATGGTTTTAGCTATCCGATACAAAAAGTTTACAACATAGGCATCAACGTTAACCTTTAACAGATCATGTACATGAAATTTTCCATACGCATCCTTATAGGATTGACCGGGTTACTGAGCTTGTTGTCATCCTGTAAAAAATACCTGGACGTCACGCCGGATAATGTGGCCACAATTGATTACGCATTCAGGAACCGTAATGAGACAGAAAACTACCTTTACACTTGTTACTCCACCCTTCAGAACCTCAATATTGGTGTGGGCGATGCTGCCTTTACCTCATCCGGAGAACTCTTTTTCCCTTCGACGCTAACTGAGCCTACATTGGGCAGCCGGGATGCAGAGCAGGGCTTTCACCTGATCAGAGGAACACAGACGACAGACCGTCCGGCATTGAACTATTGGAACGGAGAACAATTGGGACAGCCGATTTTTAAGGCCATACGCAGGTGCAACATATTCTTAGAAAACATCAATAAGCCCAAAGACCTTCCTCAGTTTGAACGGAACAGGTGGATCGCTGAAGTCAAATTCCTTAAAGCCTATTACCATTTTTATTTACTAAGGATGTATGGACCGATTCCCCTGATTAAAGAAAATCTCGCTATCGATGCCAATACTGAACAGGTAAGGGTAAAGCGCGACCCGGTAGATGCAGGTTTTGACTACATCGTGAGCCTGTTGGATGAAGCTGCAGTGGATTTACCCACAACGATAGAAGACCCGGCGCAGAGTCTCGGAAGGATTACAAAGGTGATCGCCCTTGCTGTGAAAGCAGAGGTGCTGACCACCCAGGCCAGCCCGTTTTTCAATGGCAATACAGATTATGCAGCTTTTAAAAATCCTGATGGGGAGCTTTTATTTCCCCAGACCTACAGTGCAGAGAAATGGAATAAAGCCATGCAGGCCTGTAAGGTAGCCGTGGAAGCCGCGGAAGTAAATAATTTTGCGCTTTATAAATTCATTGCACCTGGAAACCTGCCTGCTTTACCAGGCCGTTTGAAGACTGTGATGGACATTAAGCAGAGCATCACAGAAAACTGGGAACAAAACCCAGAAGTAATCTGGGCACTGAACTCCACCTTCGGATATCAAAGTATGGCAATGCCGAGGCTCACTGCGGCCATGGTGCAAAACCTGGGTGGGGCACCAGGTAATTTTGCTGTTCCGATTGTAATGGCCGAATTGTTTTACTCTAAAAATGGAGTACCCATCAACGAAGACAGAACATTTGATTACCGTGGGCGGTATAGCATAGAAGCCGCAGGAGATGCAGATCAATATTACCTTAAAAAAGATTACCAGACCATCAAAATGCATATGGGCAGAGAGCCGCGTTTTTATGCCGACCTTGCCTTTGATGGAAGTAACTATTTTGGAAATGGCCAGACCACGCCAGAAAACCTTTTGTATGTACAGGCCAGAGGAGGGACATCAATTGCCGGTCCGAAGGATAATATCCGTGTAAACGTATCCGGTTACTGGCCACAAAAACTCGTTAAATATCAGTCTGTATTTGCTGCCGAAGTCACCCAGTCTGCATTTCGTATGCCATTGATCCGTTTGGCTGGTTTATACCTGATGTATGCTGAAACGATGAATGAAGTCAATGGGCCTGGGACAGAGGTGTACAAGTATATAGACAAGGTGCGGGAGCGCGCAGGTATTCCGGGCGTGCAGGCCTCATGGGCTGGTTTTTCTTCCAATCCAGGTAAGGCGAATTCCAAAGAAGGCCTGAGGCAAATCATCCAGCAAGAGCGGCGTATAGAACTTTGTTTTGAAGGAAGGGCAGGCTGGGACTTACGGCGTTGGAAGATCATGCAGCAGGTATTGAGCAGCCCCTTACAAGGCTGGAGTATCCAGGAAGCTTCAGCGGAAGGCTATTATCGTCAGCGTACGATGGCCATTCCGGTGTTTGGTCTAAAAGACTATTTATGGCCGATCAAGTACGATGACCTCATCGTGAACCCGAATCTGGTGCAGAACCCTTATTGGTAGAATTGAAATAAAATAGCTCATATCATGAAATTACAGAATTATATACTAATGTGCTTTGCAGTACTGCTCTTGTTGGCGGGCTGTAAGGAAAGCGAGGGTTTCAATGACATTGTCTCTGGCGATAAGACCAAACCTACAGCGGTCTCCAATGTTAAAGTAGCCAACTTTTCAGGAGGGGCAGTGATTTCGTATTCCCTTCCGAAGACTGAAAACCTGCTCTATGTATTGGCAGAATATAAGATCAACGACCAGGTCATGCGTCAATCTAAAGCCTCTTATTATAAGGACACTATTCGTGTAGAAGGATTCAGGATCAGTGCCGAGTATGAGGTGACCTTGTACGCAGTATCCAGAGCTGATGTGAAATCGGATCCGGTGACTGTCAAAGTACATCCTGAAACGCCGGCCTACCTGCTTTCCTATCCGACAGTGACGATGGAACGCGACTTTGGGGGTGTCAACATATCGGCAAGGAATCCGAACAAACAGGCGATTGGTGTGATTGTGATCAGTACCGATAAGACCAGTGGAAGAATGCTGCCGGTGGAACAATATTACACGCAGGCGGAAAATATCAATTTCAGTGTGCGGGGTTTCGATACCCTTGCCAGAGATTTTGGGGTTTACATCACAGATCGCTGGGGCAACATTTCTGATACCCTGATCAAAAAGATCAATCCAATCTATGAGATCCTGGTCCCAAAGAACAGATTTTCTGAGTATAGGCTGGCCACGGACTCTCCTTTAGGAGCTACAGGTTTAGGTTGGAATACCACCAGATTGTGGGATGATAACCATCTGGACCCGGGATGGCATACAGAAGCAGGTCAGGGCAAACCTTTGCAGATCTGTACGTTCAGTATGGGTGCATTGGTTAAACTGAGCCGTTATAAAATGTGGCAGCGCGGAGAAGCCTATGGCAATGACTACTCCTATGGTCATGGAAATCCAAAAGCCTGGACACTTTGGGGTTCGGCCCTGGCTGCACCTAGAGATGCAGAACTTCCTGTGGTGTCTAACGTGGGTGATGTAGTGGGTGACTGGGTAAACCTGGGTAACTTCAACTGTCCACCACCGCCTTCAGGCAATTTGCCCGGGCAGACCACACCATTAGACCTTGCTGCAGTCAATGCAGGATTTGAGTTCAACATCTCTCTTCAGGCACCTCGGGTCAGGTTCATCAGGCTTGCCGTAAACAGTACCTGGGGAAATGCAGATTTTGCGCATGTGACAGAATTGTCCTTTTGGGGAAACACCAACAATTAGTCTTTAACCTTTAAATGAGATTGGAAATGAAATTCAATATATATAGTTTAACCGCAGTTTTCGGCCTGATGCTGCTCATAGATAGTTGCAGTAAGGACGCGACCAGTTACCAGGATTATCTGGGTAACAAAGAAAAGGTCTACCCCGGTTTTCCCAACGCAATGGGAGCAGCACCGGGCAACTACAGGGTAAAGCTAAGCTGGACACCGAGTCCGGACCCTACAGTAGAAAAGTACCGGATTTTCTGGAATAATGGAGCAGATTCGCTGGAAATTGCAGCCCCTCAAGTTTCATCAGGCAAGGTGGAAGTAGTGATTACGAATTTGGTGGAATACAGTTATTCTTTTACTGTGTATTCCTACGATCAGAAAGGGAACCGCTCAGTGCCCGTAAACCTGAACAACATTAAGGTATATGGAGACAGTTATAAAGCCAGTTTAACCAACCGGTTTTTGAATACTACTACGCCTTACGTGTTGGAGGGGAACGATCTGACCTTAAATTTTATGGAGCCTGATACCATTAATACCGAAACCCAGGTATTCTATACCCAGGTAAACGGAACAGAAAAGATGCTGAAGTTGCTGCCAGAACAGGAGAGCATTAAGTTGGAGGGCTATAAAACCGGCACTACTGTTCGTTACCAATCGAGCTATATCCCGGTTCGTGGTGCAATTGATACTTTTCATCCCACTGATTTTAGTGTATTGGCCAATATCAAAGCACCGTTGAACAAAGCCTTGTTCAGGGAAGTGAAACTCAGCAATGATGTGGGAACCTATACTGGAGAGACTTCGGTAAGTCAGCTTTGGAATGGTAATACGGCGCCGACGGACTATCCAAGTATCTTTCATAGCAATACGATGAACCTTCCGCATTATATGACCATTGATCTGGGTCAGACCTACACTGGTCTGTCAGATTTTGAAATCATGGGAAGGTCTAGCGGATACCATAATCCGATAGAATTTGAGATCTGGGGTATAGATGACCTGGCTGCTGCGCCTCTTGTATTGCCCTATACAGGAAGTGGCAAAAACTGGACGCTGTTGAAGCGTGTGGTAAGGACAGGTGATGGTATTGCGCCATACCGGGTTGAGCTGGATCCAACTAATGCGAACATCAGATATATCAGGCTAAAAATCATAAAAGTTGCAAGTAACAGCAGCAATACCAGTAATTTTAGCGAAATCACCTTTTGGAGGCAATAAGACTTGAACACTCATAAAACCACATACAAAATGAAAACAAAAAAGTTAGGTTATTTATTGATGACCGTAATCACATTATCTGCGGGCATTACGCTTGCTCCGGAGTCGGTGTCGGCCCAGGTGCCAAAGGGTACACAATTGCCGTTGGAACAACTTCAGCAACAGTTCGTCGACCTGGGTTTTGGGATGTTTATTCATTATAATATCCCTACCTATATGGAAGATGACTGGGCAGACCCGGATGCCGACCCTGCTATTTTTAATCCAAAAAAACTAAATACCGATCAGTGGGCCCAGGCTGCGAAGTCGGCCAATATGACTTACGGTTGTTTGACGACCAAGCACCATAGCGGGTTCGCGATATGGGACACCAAGACAACCCCTTACAACGTGATGAACAGTCCGCTGAAGCGCGATGTAGTAAAGGAATATGTGAACTCTTTCCGTAAGGCGGGATTGAAAGTGATGCTATACTATTCCATTTTGGATACCCACCACAAACTGCGCCCGGGACAGATTACGCCGGAACATATTAAAATGGTGAAGGCCCAGTTGACTGAGCTTCTCACGAATTATGGAGATGTATCGGCGCTGATCATCGATGGATGGGATGCCCCATGGTCCAGAATTTCCTATGATGATGTGCCTTTTGAGGAAATATATAACCTGATTAAATCGATCCAGCCCAACTGCCTGGTGATGGACCTTAATGCGGCGAAATATCCATCAGAGACCTTGTTTTATACCGATATCAAATCTTATGAGCAAGGTGCCGGACAGCACATTTCTAAAGAAAACAATAAACTGCCGGCATTGGCTTGTCTTCCTTTGCAGGCCAATTGGTTCTGGAAATCCTCTTTTCCATCGACAGCGGTGAAAACACCAGAGTCGATGGTGAACGACAATGCTGTGCCTTATAACCAGATTTATTGTAATTTCATTCTGAATGTGGCACCCAACCGTGACGGACTGATTGATGAGAATGCGCTTCTGGCGCTGAAGGAGATTGGGAAATTGTACAAGCCGCAAGCTTCGCTGCCCAAATTTCCGAAAGCTCAACCGCCTGTGATTTCCTCCAATATTGCTAAAAGGGCAGCGGCCAATTCCAGCTGGAGTTATGATATGTCGATCATGGATTTTGCTACTGATGACAATTTTGGGACCAACTGGTACTCGCACCCTTCTGTGAAGAGCCCATGGTTTGAAGTGGACCTGGGTAAGGAGAAAGCTTTCAACACGGTGGTGATTACCATGGCGAAAGCCAATGCGATTACGTATGAGCTGGAATATTACGCCAACAACAAATGGTATCCATTGGTTCAGGCAAAAAATACAGAAAGAATGATTACACAACGTTTTGACCGTAAATGGGGGGAGAAGTTGCGGATTAAATTCCTACAGTTCCGGAACACACCGTCCATTGCCGAATTTGGGGTGTTTAACGAGCGGAAATAATTTTGAATGGGGGTGATGAAAAGGCAGTATTTAAGAAACTGATCCTGGTTGGTTGCCAGGATTTGGCGAAACATTTTAAAAATGGTTCTATTAGGTAGCAGCAGTGCTTTCGGATGAAAGTACTGCTGTTTTTAAAGTAAATTTGTTACTTTGATATTCAGATAGCCATGAAAAGTAACCAAACCACCATCGTTGACATCGCCAATGAGCTGAACATTTCCAAGTCTACCGTCTCACGTGTCCTGACCGGGCATCCGAATGTAAAGAGGGAAACCCGGGAAAAGGTGCTGGCACTTGCAGAAAAACTGGACTACCAGCGGAACATGCTTTCTATCAGTTTGATGACCAATAAGACGAAGACCATCGGCATCGTTCTCCCGGAATTCATCACCTCTTTTTTTCCACAGGTAGTCGTAGGCGCACAGGAGGAAGCGGTGAAGGAAGGCTATAGTGTGCTGGTTTCCCAGTGTAATGAAAGTTATGAAACTGAAGTAGCCAATTCCAAGGTAATGCTGGCCAACAGGGTAGACGGTGTGATGGTTTCACTGTGTAAGGAAACCATGAACTTCGACCACTGGAAGGTTTTTCAGCGTAAAGGAATTCCGATCGTGTTCTTCAACCGGGTGTGTGAAGAGATGATGGTACCCAAGGTCGTGGTGAATGACTATGAGGCCGCTTTCATGGCCGTAGAGCACCTGATCAACATTGGCAAGAAAAGGATAGCACACCTGGCGGGTCCGCCCTCATTGCTGATCAGCAGGAAGCGGCTCAACGGTTATAAAGATGCACTGAAAAAGCACAACATCGCGATAGACGAAGACCTGATCATTTATTACGACCTGAGCTTGAGTAAGGTGAAAATTTACATCAAATACCTGCTGGAACTCGAAAACCCTGCAGATGCACTTTTTGCCATCAATGACCCTGCTGCTATAGAAGCCATACAAGTGATCAAGAAGCTGGGGAAACGCATTCCGGAAGACATTGCGGTGGTGGGCTTTAGCAACAACTATGGTTCGAATTTTATAGAACCTGGTCTGACGACGGTTTCACAGCCGGTAAAGGAGATCGGGCGAACGGCAATGCAACTGCTGCTGGGCCTTATGGACAAGGATGTGGCGCAATGGAAGCCCATTATCAGGACGCTGGATGCTGAGCTGATCGTGAGGACATCGACCGTCCGGGAAGAAAGTTGATATTGGGAGTTTTCGGGAGCGTTCCCAATTCTTGGGAACGGTTTCAGTGCAATTTATTTGTTTTGTTGCCCTTGGACTAGGCAGTCCCTGAATATCTTTGGATCAATCAATCGGACATTTTACCAAATAGGTGCCCGAATCTATTATCCTGTATTCAGATATCCATGAAACGAGAAGAGTTTTCAGAAAAAAGAGTTTTAAATCAAATCAAGCTGCGCGCCGACCTGGTTGTTGTAGGCGGAGGACTCTCCGGCGTTTGCTGCGCGATTACGGCGGCCAGACAAGGTATCAAAGTGTTATTGGTACAAGACAGGCCTGTACTGGGTGGTAATGCCTCCAGCGAGGTGAGGCTATGGGTGCTTGGTGCCACTTCCCATATGGGCAACAACAACCGCTGGTCCCGCGAGGGAGGGGTCATTGATGAGCTCCTGGTGGAAAATACTTATCGCAATCCGGAGGGGAATCCCATGATCTTCGACCTGATCCTGCTGGACAAGGTGAAGCTGGAAACCAATATTCAGTTGCTGCTCAATACTGCGGTATACGACCTGAAGAAAAAGGATGCGGACACGATCAGTTCCATCTCTGCATTTTGCAGTCAGAACTCTACCAGTTACGAACTTACAGCGCCATTATTTTGTGATGCTTCAGGGGATGGTATTGTTGGTTTTTTGTCGGGTGCCGCTTTCCGCATGGGTGCAGAACGCCAGGAAGAATTTGGAGAGAAAATGGCGCCAAGCGAAGAATATGGTTCCTTGTTGGGGCATTCCCTTTATTTTTACAGTAAGGATGCCGGTAAACCGGTAGAGTTCATAGCTCCTTCCTTTGCCCTGCAGGACATCAAAGAAATTCCCCGTTACCGGAGTTTCAATGCCAAAGAATTTGGTTGTAAACTCTGGTGGGTAGAATATGGCGGGAGGCTGGATACTGTTCACGATACCGAGAAAATAAAATGGGAACTCTGGAAGGTGGTGTATGGCATCTGGAACCACATCAAGAACTCCGGAGAATTTCCGGAGGCTGAAAACCTGACCCTGGAATGGGTGGGTACTATCCCCGGAAAGCGGGAGAGTCGCCGTTTTGAAGGCGATTATATGATGCGGCAGCAAGACCTGATCGAGCAGCGTGAGCATGAAGATGCGGTAGCTTATGGAGGCTGGTCGATAGACCTGCATCCGGCAGACGGGGTGTACAGTGAGCGGCCAGGCTGTAACCAATGGCATAGTAAGGGGATTTTCCAGATCCCTTACCGTTCTCTATACAGTAAAAACATCCGGAACTTATTCCTGACCGGCAGGATCATCAGCGTGAGCCATGTGGCATTTGGTGCCACCCGGGTGATGGCGACAAGTGCTTACGTGGGGCAGGCAGCAGGAATGGCTGCCGCACTGTGTACTGCTAAAAGGCTATTACCTGAGGAGATCATTTCCAAAGCTCAGATTGCTGCCTTACAGCAGCAATTGCTGGAAAACGGGCATTACATACCGGGCTTAAAAGTAACTGGTAATGATGACCTGGTGGTGCAGGCCCGGATCTCTGCATCAACCGAACTGCAGTTTCGGGGATTTTCTCATGAAGGAAACTGGAAAACACTGGACATTCCCTCTGCGCAACTGTTCCCTTTGCAAGCTGGGACTGTTCCTGTTTTTCAGGCGGAAGTCAATCTATTGGAAGATACAGTGCTGACCGTTCGCTTACGTGGAACGCAAAGGGCCGGGAATTTTACACCGGACTTGGAGCTTGGTGAGCAGCAGTTTTCGTTGAAAAAAGGACAGCAAACCTTGCGGCTGGATTTCAGTACTTCGCTCAGCGAGGCCGCTTACGTCTTCCTTCAGTTTGAATCCAATGCGCAAATACAACTGGGGATTACAGAAAAACGCGTGACAGGTATTCTGTCAGTTTTCAATACCATCAATAAGGCAGTATCCAATTATGGGAAGCAGTCGCCAACGGAAGATTCCGGTGTAGATGCTTTTGAGTTCTGGTGCCCGCAGCGCAGACCAAATGGTCAAAACCTTTGTGTTCAGACCGAGGAGGTCACCGCAGGTTTATTTGCTGCAACAAACATCAGAAACGGAACAGATCGGCCTGTTGTAGCACCAAATGCCTGGGTAGCTGATCCAGGTGATCCTGCACCGGAACTGCAACTGGAATGGGACAATATGCAATATATTTCGCATATCGACCTCTGGTTTGATACTGATTTTGACCATCCGATGGAATCTGTGCTGATGGGGCACCCTGAGCGCGCGATGCCATTTTGTGTGCAGGAATACCGCATACTGGATGAGTTTGGGAACGAAGTGTACAGCAAGAAAGGAAATTACCAAAGCAGGAACAGGATCAGCTTCGCGCGCCCCTTGCAGACGCGTAAAGTAACAATTCAACTGAAACATCCTTCGGTTCATGTTCCCGCAGCTATTTTTGCAGTACGCTGTTACAAGGCATAGGCGAAATTGACCATTTAAACCACAAATAACAACCAAATATGGTACAACTTGATTTTATAGTAATGGGGGTCTTTGCCCTGCTGATCTTTGCTATAGGGCTGACCTTTACCCGGGTGGGCAGCAAGAACGGGCAGGCATTTTTTGAAGCCGGGGGCGAAACCCCCTGGTGGATCAATGGTCTTTCCCTGTTCATCAGCTATTTCTCTGCCGGAACCTTCGTAGTCTGGGGCTCCATTGCCTATAAGCATGGCCTGGTGGCCAATGCCATCCAGTTGACCATGGCCATCAGCGGCCTGATCGTTACGATCTTCATTGCTGCTAAATGGAAGAAGACCGGGGTGGCCACTGCCGCAGAATATATCGGGAAACGTTTTGGAGCGAAGGAAAAGCAGTTCTATACCTATATGACCTTGCTGCTCAGTTTATTTACGACAGCTGCAGTATTGTATCCCGTAGGCAAAATGGTGCATGTGGCGACCGCATTGCCCGTCAACTGGTGTATCCTGATCATTGGGCTGATCATTGTGTTGTATACAGCTGCGGGCGGGCTATGGGCGGTATTGGTGACCGATGTGGTGCAATTTGTGATCCTATCGGCAGCAGTGCTGATCGTGATCCCGATTTCCTTTGCGGAGATTGGGGGAGTGCATAACCTGATAGACAAAGCACCTTCCGGATTTTTTGAGCCCTTTAATGATGATTATACCTTTGGCTTTATGCTGGCCTTTGTGGTTTACCAGACGTTCTACATAGGTGGGAACTGGGCTTACGTACAGCGTTACACCAGTGTAGCCAACCAGAAAGATTCCAAAAAAGTAGCGGGGATTTTTACCATACTCTATTTTGTAAGTCCGGTGATCTGGATGATCCCGCCGATGATCTACCGGATCATCAATCCCAACCTGCAGGGACTGGAAGCAGAGGATGCGTATATGATGCTGATCCAAAAGGTGATGCCGGCAGGACTGATCGGCCTGGTACTTGCCGGAATGGTTTCCGCCACTTCGAGCAAGGCGAATACGACGATCAATATGGCGGCGACTGTATTTGCGCAGGACATTTATAAAAACCTGTTTAGGCCCGCCGCGCAGGAAAGGGAAGTGATTCTCATGGCCCGCTTTTTTACCTTGCTGTTTGGCGTGGCAACCATTGGCGTGGCCATTTGGATACCGAGTGCAGGTGGTATTGTAGAAGTGGTACTCAGTACCGCCTCCATAGCAGGGGGTGCTTTGTTCGCACCGATCATTTGGACTTTGTTTTCTAAAAGACAAACAGGTACATCTGTGGTGAGTGCAACATTGTTGTCGCTGCTCATCAATCTGTTCTTTAAAGTGCTGAGTCCGGCACTGCTGGGCCTGAAGCTGAACCGCACCATGGAAACCGTTCTGGGCATGGGAATTCCCATACTGATCCTGGCTTTATATGAGCTTTGGTACCGCTCGAAAGGCCAGGTTTCAGAGAAAGTAGAGGAGATGGAAGCGCATAGGAAGGCGGAAGCATTGCGGCCGGTGGAGCATGTGGCATTACATCAGGATGCCGAGCAGCAGAATATTTTCGGAATCCGCGTTATCGCACTCTCTATGGGTGTGGTGGGGCTTGGTATCGCATGGTTGGGCATGCTGGCTGAACGTTTTTCGACGGTTGTGGTGGTTGTGGGCCTGGTGATCCTGGTATCTTCACTTGTAATTGGTAAACTGACTTTTAAAAAGAAATAACATGAAATATCCTTCCCTGCTGCTCCTCTGTTTATTCGCTGTTCTGACTGCCACTGCGCAGGTCACGTTGCCTTCCTTTTTTTCAGATGGGATGGTGCTCCAGCAAAAGAGCAATGTAAAGCTTTGGGGGAAGGCGCAGGGTAGAAAGGCGATAAATGTGCAGACTTCCTGGGATGGGAAAAGGTACCGTGTGACAGCCGATACGTCGGGCCGCTGGTTATTGCAATTGCCTACCCCCGCAGCAGGTGGTCCGTATACCATCCGGATCAGTCAGCAAAACCAATTGCAGCTCAGTAACATCCTGATTGGAGAGGTCTGGCTCTGTTCTGGCCAATCGAACATGGACATGCCTGTAAAAGGTTATGCCAATTCGCCGATCCGGGATGCTGCGGAACTGCTGCTAAAATCGCCGAATCCCAGGATTAGGCTTTTCCATGTAGAAAGACAATATGCAGCAAAGGCCATGACTGAGGTCAAGGGCAAATGGCAGGAAGCTGATGCGGCTTCGGTGAGCGAGTTCAGTGCTGCAGGTTATCAGTTCGCCAGCTTTCTGTCTGAACATCTGAAGGTGCCGGTAGGTCTGATCCAGTCGACCTGGGGCGGTTCACCGATCGAAGCCTGGATGGATGAAAGTGCTTTGAAGGAAGCCATGACTGCTGAGCAATTGAAAAATGACAGGGCTATTGGTAAGGCTGTGCACCAGGTGCCAGGAAGCCTGTTTAATGGGATGATTGCACCTTTATGCGGTTATGGAATGGCCGGAGTTCTTTGGTACCAGGGTGAGCAGAACCGGTATAACTATGAGGATTACCTGCGTCTGCAGCCGGCTATGCTGAAATCCTGGCGCGAGCACTGGGGGATAGGGGAATGGCCTTTTTACTATGTACAGATTGCCCCGATGCAATATCCGGGGCAACAGGCTGTGTTGGCTCCCCGCTTCCGGGAAGTGCAGTTGAAACTGATGGACCTGCAGCCCAATTCAGGTATGGTGGTATCGATAGATGGAGGAGAAGCCCATAACATTCATCCGCCGGACAAGACCATTATCGGCCAGCGATTGGCTTTTTGGGCGCTATCGAACACCTATGGCAAAAAAGCATTTGCTGTCCGTGGTCCCGAATATGAATCGATGAAACTGAGCCACGATACGGTCAGTTTGAAATTCAGGAATGTGCCTCTTGGGCTAACCAGCTTTGGGAAGACCCTGACGCAATTTGAAGTGGCTGGAACGGATCGGGTGTTTTATCCCGCAAATGCAGTAATTAAAGGCAGTGCGGTGTTGGTTTGCAGCAAGCGTGTACCTGTTCCGGTTGCCATTCGCTATGCCTTCAAGGACTGGGCGACAGGCGAACTTTATAATGTAGAAGGTCTTCCGGCTTCTTCTTTCCGCACTGATTCATGGTAGCAATTCCTGTTCCCCTTCCACATATCCTTAATGGTAGCATAAAAGGCCTGTTTTTTGAGAACGTTCCCAAAAAATGGGAACGTTCTCAAAGAAATTAGTCCCAATTTATCTGCGTATTTCTTTAAAAGCTGAATATCTTCAATTCAGAAAATCTAACCAGATAACCAATAAACCAAATTGAAATGAGAAAATTAAGTTTTCAAGCGATGCCCTGCTATCGTTTTAAGGAGATTCGCAACCAAGGTAACCGCAGCCTGATGATGACCAATAATTAACATTCCGAGATTCTTTACCAATCCATCACATTAAATTCGCATCAATGACCATTTATACCAAACCGATATTGGCTGTGATTTGCTTTATGGCGCTGTCTGCCCATGTGACCCGGGCACAGGATACAGTTGACCTGAAAAAGGAACTGAAGCAGCATGCCTTAAAAACAGATTCGCTCAGGAAACTGAAACAGCTTATTTATTTTGACAGGGCCGCAAAAACGAGCACGAGCTCTTCTGCAATGGTGCAGGGAACGGAATTTTCCCATACACCAGTAGTATCTTATCCAATGGCACTGGCCGGGCGTTTTGCTGGGCTAAACATTACTCAATCCGGGGGTGAACCGCTCAATGAGGGATTCGGGATTAGCCTGAGAAACCAGTCGCCCCTCATTTTTATAGACGGGATTCCCCGTTCTGTGACCCAGATCAGTATGGAGGAAATTGAATCCATCACTGTTTTGAAAGATGCAGTAGCTACTGCCATGCTTGGTATCCGGGGTTCTGGAGGTGCCATTTCGGTAGTCACGAAAAAGGGGATCTCGGGTAAACAACAGATCAATTTCAGTCTGCAGACCGGCTTTCAAAAGCCTACGGATAACCTGATTTCGCGTCCACTTGATGCCTATCGCTATGCCTTACTCTACAATGAAGCCCTGAGCAATGACGGTTTGCCAGTAGCGGCCAGCGGTTATCCCGATGCGGCCTTGCTTGCCTATCAGAATGGAACAGATCCACTCCGTTATCCGGATGTGAACTGGAATGATCAGGTGCTGAAGAACAGGGCAGGCTTTGCCCGTTATAACCTGAATACAAGGGGCGGAAACCAGTATGTACGGTACTTTGTTAATGTAGAGCATATGAGTCAGGACGGTATGCTGAAGACCAGTGATCTCAATAAATACGATACCAATTCCGGTTTGAAGGCCTATTTTGTGCGTTCAAATATCGATCTGAACCTGACCGAGGAGCTGAGTGCTGGAATCTATATCCAGGGCAGACTGATCAATACCAACAGTCCCGGGAACAATGGGACCGCCAGTCTTTTTGGTTCCTTATTGAGCACACCCAGTGCAGCTTACCCTGTATACAATGAAGATGGAAGCTATGGAGGAACCTCTCAATTTCAGAACAACATTGTCGCGCAGAATATAGGTTCCGGTTATTCCCTGAACAATACCAGGACGATCTTATCTGATTTTTACCTCAAAAGAACTTTTAATGAAATATTAGATGGATTGTGGATGAAGGCAAGGGTGTCTTTTTTTAGCAACCTGAGTGAGAGCATCACCCGGAATAAATCTTTTGCCGTGTTTGAACAGGTCGGAACTTCCAGCGGTGGTCAGGCCCAATACCGGCAGTATGGAACAAACGGTACCCAGGCGAATGCTAATGGCATTGATTTTCAGAACCGCTCAGATTTTCAGGAATTTTCGCTGGGCTACTCCAGGATCTTCGATGCTGTGCATGACCTGGATGTGAGGCTGCTCGCCAACAGGGACAATTTGATCAACGGATCCAATTTGGCCTATACCATCCAGGGCATATCTGGACACGCGTCTTATGCTTACCAGCAAAAATACCTGGCTGAAATTTCTTTTGCCTATAGCGGAGCCAACCGCTATCCGGATAATGGCGGTTTTAAATACGGCTTTTTCCCGGCTGTAGGTCTGGGCTGGAACATCAATGAGGAAAGCTTTTTGAAATCGGCAAGCTGGCTGAATCAGTTGAAACTGTACGGCTCCTATGGAAAAACAGGACAGGACAATGGTGCTTATTATACTTATCAGCAGGTCTATAGTTCCTCAGCCAGTGCTATTTTTGGTTCCAGTGCAGCGGGGGTGACCGGTTTGGGCGAAGCTTCGCTGGCTAATCCGAATGTAACCTGGGAGAAGGCAGAGAAACTAAATGTAGGTATTGCTGCTGCAATATGGCAAAACAAATTGTCGGCTTCGATTGAATACTACAACAACCTTTTTACCGACCTGAGTATCGTACGCGGTACCAATAGCGGTCTGCTTGGCATTGCCTATCCTAGTGAAAATATAGGAAGGGAACGTTATAAAGGATGGGAGGGAGAACTGAACTGGGCAGAACAAAAGAAGAATTTTGGATTTAGGCTGGGTTTGAATGCCAGTGTCCAGCAATCTGAACTGCTGTATTCGGCAGAGGCGAACCAGCGCTACATCTGGATGCAAAGGACAGGAAATCCCCTGGGCAAACAGTTTGGCTATGTGGCTGAAGGTCTGTTCAGGAATCAGCAAGAAATTCAGGGTCATGCGACGATAGAGGGTTATCAGCCGCAGCCGGGAGACATCAAGTACAAGGATCTGAATGCTGATGGGCTGATCAATCAATATGACCAGACCATGATCGGTTCGAAAAAGCCTAACATTCTGTTTGGCCTACTGCTGGGCTTCAATTTGAGAGGCCTTGATTTTTCTGCGCTGCTGCAGGGAAGGGCCAACCGGGAGGTCTATTTGTCCGGTACAAGTTTTTGGGAATTTCAGAACAATGGAAGAGGACAGGCCCTGGAGCACCACCTGGACAGGTGGACGCCGGCCACTGCTGAAACTGCAAGCTATCCCCGGCTGAGTACGGGTATGGGGCCGAGAGACGGCTCAGTGAACAACTGGTTGAGTTCTTCTTATTGGCTTCGCAAGGGAGATTTTATGAGGTTGCGGACTATAGAACTCGGTTATACCCTGCCGAAAGCCCTGACATCCAGGGTGGGGATGCACTCGTTGCGCCTCTACCTGAACGGGCACAACCTGTTTACGGTGGCCTCCAAAACATTTGATGGTGCAGACCCGGAAAACTATGGGGGGAGTTACCCCATACAGAAGGTCTACACCCTTGGTTTAAACATTCAACTGTAGTCTTGATCATGAACAATATGAAAAGAGCAATTTATATTTTACTCAGCGTCATGGTGATTGGCACATCATCCTGCAAAAAATTTGAGCAGTACCCAGAAGAGCGCATTTTTGAATCGGAGGTGTTCGATCCGAAAGATGTCAACGGTGTACAGTCTACCGCCTATTTAATGGCTATCTATTCCTTATTGCCATCAGGATTCAACCGTGTAGACGGTGATTTTCTGGATGCGGCGACTGACGACGCCGTATCGTCCTTTTATGGTTCTGGCATTACGCTGTTCAATAATGGGCAGCTTACTTCGCAAAATTCGCCGGAAAATAACTGGGCCACAAGTTATACCATCATTCGCAAATGTAATGTGTTCCTGCAGAACATCGGTGTAGTACCGCTGGTACCCGAGATGATGAAGCGCCAGGTGGCGGAAGCCAGATTTCTGCGCGCTTTTGCGTATTTCGAACTCTTGAAAAGATATGGAGGTATCCCTTTGATCGGAGAGCAGGTCTTTGGTCTGGAAGATAATTTGGATCTGCCCCGTAATACCTATGCGGAATGTGTCGACTATATTGCAGCCCAATGTGATCTGGCCAGTGCGGATCTGCCGAAAGGATCAACGATTGCCGCGGGAGAATTTGGCCGCGTTCCTGCTGAGGCCGCAATGGCATTAAAATGCCGGCTGTTTGTTTATGCTGCGAGTCCATTGTTCAATGGAGAAGGTTTCGAAAGCAATCCGGAACTCAAGGTACTGACCGGTTATACCAATGCAGATCCGGCTCGCTGGGACAAAGCGATTGCGGCGGCGGAAGCACTGATTGCGGTAGGCTATTATAAGCTGCCTGCAGGTACGGGAAGTGCTGCCTACGCTGCGGTGTTTACCACGAAGATCAATACCGATATCATTCTTTCCAGGCAGTCTGGAAATTCTACCAGTATAGAGACTACGAATGCCCCTGTGGGCTATGTGGCCCCTGCTGCCAGTAATGGAAGGACCAGTCCGACCCAGAATTTCCTGAATGCCTTCCCTAATCTCGATGGTACGGCCTATGCCGGAAGTTCGACAAATCCGGCACAATACGATAACCGCGATCCCCGTCTTCGGGCAACGATCTTTTACAATGGCGTACTTTGGCTGAACAGACCTATACAGACCTATGAAGGCGGACTGGATAAACCCAACCTTTCGCTGAGGGTTCAGACCAGGACTTCGTATTACCTGCGTAAGTTCATGGCCGACTTCTCTACCTCCACCTCGTATTCCAACCAGAGCCACAATTTCCCTTACTTCCGTTATGCGGAAGTGCTGCTAAACTATGCGGAGGCACTGAATGAACGTGGACGCATGGAAGATGCGGTAAAGCAAATCATTCCCATCCGTGCCCGGGCAGGCATTACTGCCGGCAGCAATTCCCGTTATGGCATCAGAGCAGGTATCACTCAAACTGAACTCCAAACGCTGATCCGCAATGAGCGGAGGATAGAGCTTTCTTTTGAAGAACACCGGTTCTGGGACCTGAGGAGGTGGAAACTGGGCAACACCTTTTTGTCTGGTAACCTGAGCGGTCTGCAGCTTAACCTGAATGGTTCGACGATCGGTTTTGTGAGTCAGGATGTGGCAACGCTGACTTTCAGGGAGAAATACTACCACCTGCCTATCCCATATGCGGAGATCATCAAGAACAGGAAGCTGGTACAAAATGAAGGCTATTATTAAAAGAATACTCATGAAAAGATATATCTATATATTCATCGTTTTTCTGCTGTACAGTGTGGGAGCCATGGCGCAAAGCAAAGTGGTAAGAGGTACAGTAAGGGACAATAATGGGCCGCTTCCAGGAGTAGCGGTAACCGAAAAAGGAAAACCTGGTCATGTAACCAGTACCGATAGTGAAGGGAAGTTTAGTTTAACCATTAGTGACAACGTACTTGTATTCAGATCTGTTGGTTATGTGCAGCAGGAGCTGACCGTTACCGGAACCACAATCAACGTGCTGATGAAAGAATCAGAAGAAGGCCTGAATGAGGTGGTCGTTGTGGGTTTTGGTACGACCAAGAAAGTGACGCTTACCGGTGCGGTAAGTTCGGTGAGCGGCAAGGAAATCCGCCAGAGCCCTTCACCGAGTTTGCAAAACACCCTTGCCGGAAGGTTGACAGGTTTCACCAGTCAACAGCGTGGCGGTCAGCCCGGAAAAGATGGGGCCAGTTTCAACATCCGTGGGGTAAGTACTTATTCAGGGAGTAATAACCCCCTGATCATTGTAGACGACATAGAGTTTACCTATGCAGAGTTTGCAGCCCTCAATGCCAATGAAGTAGAAAGTGTAAGTATCCTGAAAGATGCTTCTACGACTTCCATCTATGGGGTTAAAGGAGCGAATGGTGTGGTGCTGGTGACCACCATCAGGGGTAAAGTAGGCAAGCCAAAGATTTCCTTCCTGACAGAATATGGACTGAACCAATTGACACGGATCCCTCAATACCTGGATGCTTTTGGGGCTGCCACGGTGCTTACCGAATCCCAGATCAATACCAATGCATTGAATCCCAATCCGAATTTTACCCGTACTTTTTCTGATGAAGACCTGGAGCTGTTCAGAAACGGAAGCGATCCCTATGGTCATCCGAATAACAACTGGACCGACCTCCTCTTTAAGAAATTTGCCGGTCAACTGCGCAGCAATTTCGACATTAACGGAGGAACCGAAAAGGCAAAATATTTTGTGTCGGTAGGTTACCTGAACCAGGGTGGCCAGTTGAAGGACTATAGCGTAGACCTGAACAGTAAATACTATTACAAGCGCTACAACTACCGTTCAAATGTAGATGTAAAAGTAAATGACAATCTGGACCTGCGCTTTGACCTGTTTGGGAACCTGGACGAAACCAATCAGAACAATGCCAGTGGCGATAATAGTGGTGTACTGTTCGCAGATTTGGGCAGGGCAAATGAAACTTCGCCTTACAATTATCCCATTTACAATCCGGATGGGAGCCTTGGCTACAGCATGGTGCAGCGTGGAACAGACCGCAATAACAACAATATGATCGGGCGTTTGATGTACAATGGATATACCCGGAACTTTGGAAACAACCTAAACCTGTCGACCTCGGCTACGCAGAAGCTGGATTTCCTGACTAAAGGCCTTTCAATCAAAGGAACGGTAGCCTACAGAAACCTTTACAGCTACAACAGGAATTTGCAACGGCCAACAAATGGAAATGGCTTCGTATCTTACATTTACGATCCTAAGACCGATACCTATTCATTTGGACAGCGCGACAACATCTACCGGATCAGTACCCCAACGTTAACTTATAGTCCGGGAAGCACAAACCGGGCGGTTACCATACAAGCCATATTGAACTATAACCGCAGCTTTGGACAGCATCGCATCACTGGTCTGGCCTTGTATAACCAGAGCAGTAAAACGGGTCCGAATACGACAAATACCGATTATAATTTTATTCCCGAAAATTTCCGGGGTTATACCGGCCGTTTTTCTTATGACTATGCGCAGCGGTATCTACTGGAGGTAGGAGGTGCCTATAACGGAATTGACCGTTTCTCTGAGAAAAAGCGTATGGGATTTTTCCCTTCGGCATCAGCAGGCTGGAACATCTCTAATGAGGCCTTTTTCAAAGATAGAATCAAATTTATAGACCTGCTGAAAGTCAGGGGTTCCTATGGTCTGGTTGGCGTAGACAACACGAATGGTGTTTATGCCTATAAGCAAGTCTATACCGCTGGTTCCGGAACTGGTCTCTTTGGCCTGGCTACGAATAATGGCTACGGGACAGCTACAGAAGGTGGGTTGGGGAATGACGAGGTGACCTGGGAAAAAGAAAAGAAACTGGACGTCGGACTTGATCTGGCAGCATTTGGTAATAAAATCACTGCGACTTTGGGCTATTTCAATAACCACAGATATGACATTTCTACCAGCCGTGGAACCGTCTCGGCCGTATTTGGCCAAACACTCCCCCTGGTAAACCTTGGGAAGACGCAAAATAAGGGCTTTGAACTTGAGCTAGGGTTCAATGACCAGATTGGTAAAGACTGGAGTTATAGCTTTAAAGGAACCTATTCTGTAGCGAAAAACAAGATCATATTCCGCGATGAAGCACAGACAGATTTTCCTTACCAGGCGGCTACGGGGCAACCGATAGGATCGGTACTCAAATATACCTGGACCAAGGAATTTTATACTGCCGAAGAGATTGCAGATCCTACGATACCTAAGCCGACAATTGGGGGCAGGCCGGGTGATCCGAAATATCTTGACCTAAATGGAGATGGGCTGATCGATGCCGGGGACAGGTCTTATTACGGCTATACCAACCTGCCAAATACCATTTACGGACTCACGCTTGGCGCCGGGTATAAAAACTTTGCAATCACACTCCTGTTCCAGGGTGTGACCAATGTAGTAGCCAGCGCACAGGGTGCGGTAATCCACCACAACGCAAGTAATCCCCTGAAGATCCATCAGCAGCACTGGACACCTGAACTCGGCAACAATGCCAAATATCCACAGCTGTACACTTCGGCCCTGAGCCAGAGTCCGCGGGATTTTTATTCCGATTTCTGGGCCATTCCGGCTGATTATCTCCGTCTGAAGACCGCAGAACTGAGCTATACCGCTGGTCCGAAACTGCTGAATAAAATACACCTGAAGGGATTGAGGTTGTATACCAACGGCTATAACCTCCTGACCTGGACCAAAATGGACAGGCTTTATGACCTGGATCCCGAAATCGTGGAGTCGGCCGGTACCTTGCCTTATCCGCCGACCCGTATTATCAATTTTGGGATGAATGTTACCTTTTAATACTTAGAGACATGAAAAGAAATATCATTATCTTACTCCTGCTTTCCCTGATTGTTGTAGCCTGTAAAAAATCCGACTTCCTGGAAGATAAGACCAACGCGCTGACCGAAGAAGCTGTCTTTACAGACAGCATCCAAAGCATCAATTTCCTGAACAGGATCTATGTAGATGCAGGTTTCAGTTTCGGACCATCACGTTTCTCCGCTGCGGGAGGTACGGGAAATACAGAAGCAGCCACCGACAATGCGGAGGGCATCAACAATCTTTCTGTGTTTAGTGATGCCTATGTGCAGGGGATCATAAGTCCGAGTAATGTAACCACTGGATTTGGTGCCGACAAAGATTTCTGGAATGGACCTTATAAGAACATCAGGCGTGTGAACCTGATGTTGTCGAAGCTACCGCAAATCCCGTTTGCAGAAGAAACAAAAAAGCGGATCAGGGGAGAACTCCACTTCCTGCGGGTTTGGTACTACCATTATATGCTGGTGGCCTTTGGTGGAGTTCCGCTCATAGAAGACAAAGTATATGGAATCAATGACATCATTGACCTGCCCAGGAGTAGCTATGCTGACTGTGTAACCTATCTTGTAGGGGAGCTGAATGGCGCTGCGGCTGAGCTCAATGGGGTGATTTATAAAGACGCTGATTATGGAAGAGTGACACATGGTGCCTGTTTGGCGCTGAAGTCCAGGATACTGCTATATGCCGCCAGTCCGCTATTCAATGGTGGTGCTTTAACCAGTGATCCTGGATTGGCCAGCCTGGTAAGTTATCCTACTGCCGATAAGAACCGCTGGCAATTGGCGGCAGATGCTGCGGAGGCGGTCATCAATTTGAATCGCTATTCCCTGAATGTAGACAATGCCACGCGGGCAGGTTACGGATTTTATGCGGTTTTCTTGAAACGCGTGAATTCGGAATACATCTTTGCCTATAACCGTGCGGCACAAAAAGAATTTGAGGCTTATTTCCTGCCACCAAGCCGATCGGGGGCTGCGACAATGAAACCTACCCAAAGCCTGGCTGCGGCATTTCCAATGAAAGACGGAAAGCCCAGCACGGAAAGTCCGTTGTACAGTGCGGCTAATCCTTACCTCAACCGTGATCCGCGCTTCGACAATTCCTTTATTTACAATGGGCTGAGCTACATGAGCAATAACGGTACGAAGACGCAGGTCCTGACCTATAGTTCAGTAGGCTCTAGCATTGCCAATACTACTGCCGATGTGTATACCGGGACCAATAAATCGACAGGTTATTATTCCAGAAAGATGCTGGATGAAAATCTGACCAATGCGACTTCCGGAAATACCGAAAGGGCCTGGCCGTTGATCCGTTATGCTGAAATTCTGCTAAATTATGCGGAAGCCATTAACGAAGCCGGTGAACCTGCAAAAGCCTATCCTAAACTGGTTGAACTGAGGAGCAGGGCAGGCATCCTTCCTGGAACCGATAACCTATACGGGTTGAAAGCTAATATGAATGCAGACGAGATGCGGGAAGTGATCCGTAATGAACGAAGGATTGAAATGGCTTTTGAAGATCAGCGATGGAATGACATCAGGAGGTGGAAGATTGCCGCTACAGTGCTCAAAGGATTCAATACCGTGCAGTTGGTGACGAGGACAGGTACAAGTACTTATAACTATGCTGTGGCGAATGCGGTAAGGCCGCTTAACTTTAGAGATGCGATGTATCTTCTGCCCCTTCCGCTTTCGGAAATCCAAAAGATGCCAAAGATGAGACAAAACCCAGGTTACTGATGAACAACACAATGCGTATTATAAAAATAGGTCAAATGATTGTACTGGTTCTATGGCTGGTCCTGGGACTATGTCCGCTTACTTTCGGGCAGGAAGGGGAAGCCATGATCCGGATTCAAAAGAAAAATTACAGGTTGCTGATCCGTAAGCAGCCCTTTGCCTTTGCTTTCCAGGATGTGCAAGGTAAGCAGATTGCGGATTTTCATGAGATATCGGGATTGAATGCAGGGTGGAGTGGGAAAGAACTGAGGCCGGCTACACGCCTGATCCAGATCATTACGCACAATGATACGCTGTTTTCAGCCTGGCTAAGCACCGATGAAGACCTGAAGTTGAAGGTTGATTTTAAGCTCGGTCCTGATCTGCTGAACCTAAAAGTACAGGCCCCGCAAAAAACAGATGCAGGTTATAGCATAGAGGCAAGGACAGCGGGATTTGGTCCGGCCTATGGCCTGGGTGACCATGGTGGCTATGGCCAAAGTACTAATGTCTTTGGCTATAGCAACGATAATTTCATGAATACGACGGATGGTTCGCGCTTCATATCCAGTTTTGCGATCTTTCCCAGGCAAGGTTTTGCACAAGTGGTCTTTGAAAAAGCAAGCAAGCGGGTAGGTATTAATTCCAAAGAGAACAAGTTGGGCGCAAATAAAGTGCAGGACATCAATATCTACTATTTTTTTGGCATGCCACAGCACATCTACGCAAGCTATGCTAAAGTAAGGACTCGGGAAGGTTACCCGGAATTCAAACCTAAATATGATTTCTTTGATGTAGGCTATGAAGCCTTTGGTTCCCTGGGCTGGAATACCGCTCAGGTTACGGTAGAGAAAGACCTGCGGGCATACCTGCAAAGAGGCTACCCCCTGAAATGGGCGGTGGTTGGTTCCGGATTCTGGAAAGGTGACCGTAAATCACCGACAGAGGGCTCAACCAATAGCTTTGGCATTTGGGATGATACCTACCAGGAAGGCAGGAAAGATGACCTGGCCAATCCAAGATATCCTGATGTACCGGCTTTTAAAAAATTCTTCCGTGACCAAGGTATCAACCTGATCCTTGGAATTCGCGTTAATTTTAAAGCCAGTACAGCAAGGGGGGGATTCAATGAACCGCTGAATGATGGTGTGTATACAGAAGAAGGCACCCGGAAAGCTTATTTTGTAAAGGATCAGCAGCAACAACCCAAATTATTTTCGGCCGTTTTTCCCAAGGGGAATGTATATATACTTGATGGCTACAACCCCGCCGCGGCACAATGGTTTTATGAAGGGGCTAAGAAATGGGAAGCTATGGGTTGGAAAGAAGACACAATGATGAAGGATGGGAGGTTGGTAATGGATGATGCCAAAGCCAATAAGGCGAATGAGATCCTGATGAATAATGGCTATTATGTCATGGTCCGTAATTCTGCCTACTCAGTTCCGGGAGAAATCCTGAGGATAGAAGACACTCAATATGGACATGGGCAGGACCGTCCGCTGATCAATGTATTGAACTTTGCTGCCAGTGCGGCACCGAATACTTATCCCGATATTGTGGGGGGTAAATACCATGTACTTCCACTTAAGGAAGACGTGAAGCGGTATTTTGTGAGAAATGCACTATTTGCCGCAGTATGTCCTGCGATGTCGTTGGGCCTTGGACCCTGGCATCTGGAAAATCCAGGCTATGAACAGGCGGTGAAGCGGGCTGCCGATTGGCACCATGAGTTTGCCCCTTATATCTATAGTGCAGCATTGGAGAGTTATTATAGTGGCTATCCGGTGACGATGACACCTTTGCCAATCGCGTATCCGGCAGATTCTGCTACATATGAACTGGCCAATAAGACCAGAAGGCAATATTCCTGGATGCTTGGGCCATCTTTACTCGCTTGTCCGGCCTATGGAGAAGATTATGCTACCGCCCTTTCCAGGGATGTGTATCTACCGGCAGGAAAATGGATGGACTATGAAAGTGCTGAGGTTTTCAGCGGATCGAGGACATTGAAAAACTATGCTTTCCCCGATTCAAAAATTCCGGTCTTCATTGGGGGCAAGGCTGTATTGGTAAAAGCATCCGGTAAGACATTTGAAGCCACAGTATATCCTTTAAGCAGCAGTAACTCCAGTTATACTTTCCATTATCCGGACGGTATTTCCAGTTCTGAGATCAGGAATGCGAATCTGAACTGGGACAAACCTGGACTGGTGGTCAGGGATGCCAAAAGCAGGAAAGTCATTAAAGCGGTTTATACAAAAAAATTCAAATCCTACACTTTCCCTATTGTACCTGGCCATGACTATGTACTGCGCAACAAATAGAAGACTATTGATTTTTGCGGAATTCGCTTGGCGTGCAACCATAGCGGGTCTTGAAGACTGTGGCGAAATAATTTGGCGTGGAGAACCCTACCATGTAAGTAATCTCTGCAATGGAATGCTGCTCATGGAGTAAAAGGTAACTCGCTTTCTTAAGACGGCGGTTCAGGATGTAATCGGTAATGCTGCAGTCCAGCATGGCCTTTACTTTACGGTATAGCTGTACCCTGGAAATGCCGATGGACCTGCTGATGTCTTCTACGCTGAAGCGTTCATTGTCGAGGTTGGCTTCTACGATAGCCGCAAAATCATTGAGGAATTTTTTGTCGAGATTCCTTGCCATCTGTGGTTTTCCGGAGCTGCTGATATCCGAACTGTAGTGGATTTTTAGCAATTCCCGTGTTTTGAGTAAGTTACGGATGGTCGCGAGCAGGTAGCTGTAATTGAATGGTTTGATCATGTAGGCATCTGCCTGATGCTCCATGCCGAGGATCTGTTGCTCTACGCTATCCTGTGCGGTTAAGAGGATAGCCGGGATATGCGAGGTGCGGAAATCAGATTTCAAGTTTTTGACAAGCACGGTCCCTGAACTTCCCGGCAGCACTACATCCGATAAAATAAGGTCGGGCACCTGTTCAAAAGCCAGCTGCATGCCCTGTTCGGCAGTGCCGGCAATGAAGATTTCATATTCCTCACTTAATTTTTGCAGGAGATAGTTGAGTAGATCCGGATTGTCCTCGATGATCAAAATTGACTGGGCCTTCAGTTGATGTCCCGTTTCCGGTATTTGTGCTTTAGGAAGTTCATCCAGGCTGGTAGTATAAATTCTCGCATTTTCATACAACTCAGATTGATCAATTGTTTCCTGAGCAATTTCAGTGGGGCTAAAGTGAAGATTGCCTTTCGGTAAATGGATGGTAAAAGTACTTCCTTCCTCTTTTCTGCTATGAAGACTAATATCGCCATGATGAAGCAGCATCAGTTCTTTGGAAAGCGATAAGCCCAGTCCAAAGCCTTTGCTCGAGGCCGGGTCGCCCTGATAGAAATGCTCAAATACGCGTTTTGCCTCTTCTTCACTGAGGCCCTGGCCATTGTCGCTTACCGCAATGCGGATATGGCTATCATCCTCGGCGATCGTGACCAGGATCCGTCCTCCGGAGGGTGTGAATTTCAAGGCGTTCGATAACAAATTGAATATGACTTTGTCGAGCATATTGGCATCAAACCAGGCCATGATTTTCCCTGATGCCGGGCTGAACCTGAGCTCGATGTGTTGTTTTTCTGCATTGTGCCGGAAGCTCCCGACAATTTCTTTGGTGAATTCAGACAAGTTGTTTTCAGAGACCCTGATTTTCATGCTCTTGTGCTCCAGTTTCCGATAGCTGATCAGCTGATTGATCAGTTTCAGTAACCTAAAGGCATTCTTATGGATGAGTTTGAGGTTGCTGGCTGCGGTACCTTTGATTGTCTGATCAAGCATCAAGTCTTCCAAAGGGGAAAGGATAAGCGTGAGTGGCGTTCTGAATTCATGGGACATGTTGGTAAAGAAGTTCAGTTTCGCTTCATTAGCCAGTTTCGCCGTCGCCGACATCTCCATTAGTTTTTTGTTGACCTTGCGGTTTTCCAGCAAGGCGTAGAAAGCCAGTCCACCAAGGATCACAGCCAGTACAAGGCTGATGGTAGTCACATTGAGGATCAGTTGTTGATCCTTGAAAAGCACCTGTTGTTCCCGTAATAAGGCCTGTTGACGTTCGATGTCCTTCTGCTGGTTGCGGATTTTGTCCCATTGCAGTTTCATGAGTGCTACATTGCTGGAATCAATCACCAGGGATGGCAGGATATTTTCTTTGGAGAATGGAACCTTGTTTAGGATTTTAAAGGCCGTGCTGATGGCCTCTTTACCTCCCGTGGGGTATAGAATGCTTGCATCTATGCGACCCTTGCTGACCATTTCCAATCCTGCGCCACTACCGGGCAGGGCATCTACGCCGACTACTTTAATACCGGTATTGATCTTCAACTGAGTGATGACCTTGGTGGCGGCTGCTGCCATGACATCATTGTGTGCAAAAACAATGGCTGCCTTTTTCAGTTCTTCTGGTGCTTTCAGCAGCGCAGCTTCAGCATCCCTGGCCAGCCAGTCGCCATAAACCTGCTGACTGATCTGTAGTCTGGGAAAGCGGGAAATGCCATCTGCAAATCCGCGTTGCCGCTCAATGGTGGGGGAAGACCCGGGCAGTCCCATGATCTCCAGTACAGCCCCTTTAGCTTTCCATATATTTCCAATGTATTCTGCGGCAAGTTGCCCGACCTGGAAATTATCAGCTCCTACATAGGCGGTATACTGACTGGAAGCAATTTTCCGGTCGATGATGATTACGGGGATTCCCCGCTGATAGGCTTGCTCCACTACAGGGGTAAGCGGTTGAGCTTCATTAGGAGAGATGATAAGCAGATCAATAGGTTTGGTCAGCATATCCTGTACCTGTTCGATCTGCCTGGCGCTGCTGCCTTCAGCATCGGTGTATTGAAATGAGGTGCCGGGATGAAGAGAAAGCTCCATTTTCATTTCTTCGAGCATGGTCTTCCGCCAGAGGTCGGAACCTGTGCATTGGGAGAAGCCAATGGTATAATTTTTCTGTTGTGGTTTTTCGGGTTTACAACTGAGCAGGCCTGTGACCGGTAAGAGCCATAGCAGTACAAGTTTAAAAATGATTTGGTAGAGCTTGTGCACGGTTAAATGTAGAAAAAATGTAGAGTGCGTCCAAATGCTGTCCCGAAGCCTCACAGCGCAGAGCTGAAACTTAGGTATCAAAAATGTAAGTTTATGTATTAAAACAACAGATTTATCGGCTTTGGGTATGTTCTTGTTTTGTTAAGTTGTTGATTATTATGTTTTTGATGGATTGTTTCCATTTTGTAAGTATTTGAAATGATATTGAGGTTGCCATTCTCCCTATTGTGGTACTTTGCATTTTCATTAACCATTTATAGTATAACCAATATGAGCAAACATTCCGTACTGGCCTGGTCTGTGGTCGTAGCCCTCGGCGGCTTTTTATTTGGGTTTGATACCGCGGTCATTTCCGGCGCGGAGAAATCCATTCAACATTATTGGCAGCTTACTGTCTTTGAACATGGGCTGACTATTTCCATAGCCCTGATCGGCACAGTGATTGGCTCTTTGATCGGTTCACTACCCTCGGACCGTTTTGGCCGGAAAAATACCTTGTACTTTGTGGCATTGGCTTATCTGTTTTCTTCAGTGGGTACTGCCCTTGCGGAAGATTGGTCTGTTTTCCTGGTGTTCAGGTTTTTGGGCGGGCTTGGTGTAGGCGTTTCCTCAGTGGTTGCTCCAATTTATATCTCCGAAGTGAGCCCCGCTGCTCAGCGCGGCCGGTTGGTGGGGTTATTCCAGTTCAATGTCGTTTTGGGAATCCTGGTTTCTTACCTTTCCAATTACCTGATCAGTCAGGGTGGAGCATCTTCATGGCGCTGGATGTTGGGCGTTCAAGCATTTCCTTCATTGTTGTTCCTGGTTCTGATTAAATTCGTTCCGGAGAGTCCGCGCTGGCTGATCCTTAAAAAAGGAGCAATGGATGCAGCTTTGCGTATTTTGCGGATCATTGACCCCAGCAATTGTGAACAGGAACTGGCAGCGATCAAAAGCTCCGGATCAGTGGCTGCTGGTGCTTCCGGTAATGAACGTTTGTTTTCAGCGAAATACAAAAAGCCGGTGATGCTGGCCATGCTCTTTGCATTCTTTAATCAGGTTTCCGGCATCAATGCCATTATATACTATGCACCGCGGATTTTTGAGATGGCGGGTTTGGGAGCGCATTCCTCACTGTTATCTACGGTAGGAATCGGTGCAGTCAATTTCATTTTTACATTAATAGCAATCAATTGCATCGATAAGGTAGGACGGAGACTGCTGATGGTGGTCGGCTCATTTGGCCTTATCGCCTCCTTATTTCTGGTTGCCTGGACTTTTCATCAGCAAGCTTATGGTGGATTTGCCATTCCGGCCTATGTGATGCTGTTTATCGCCTTCTTTGCTTTTTCTCAGGGAGCGGTAATCTGGGTGTTTATCGCCGAAATCTTTCCCAATGCTGTTCGTGCAAAAGGGCAGACTCTGGGTAGCTCTACACATTGGGTGATGGCAGCCATCATTGCCTTCTGTTTTCCCTATCTTGCAGAAACGTTTGGAGGTGCTGTGACCTTTACATTCTTCGGTGTGATGATGGTACTGCAGCTACTGTTTGTTTGGCGGTGGATGCCGGAAACTAAGGGTAAATCACTTGAACAAATCGGGACGAATATCGTCCTTCATTAATTTTAAGATATGAGTACAGAAAGTATAACACAGGCAATTTGCTTTGGTGAGGTTTTATGGGACATGTTGCCTGATGGACCACAACCCGGAGGTGCACCTTTAAATGTGGCTTACCAGCTTAACAAACTCGGATTGAAAACACAGATGATCAGTCGCATTGGCGCCGACGAAAAAGGAATGGCACTCAAAAGCCTCCTGGAAAAATGGGCTATTGGCACCCAATTGCTCCAGATAGATCCCCAGCATGCGACGAGCGAAGTCATTGCCAGTTTAACCGATGCAAATGAGGTCAAATATGAAATCCTTTTTCCGGTAGCCTGGGATTTCATTCAATCGGGAACGGAGCCACAGTCGGCTGTAGCTGCTGCAAAATACTTCATTTACGGCAGTCTGGCCTCAAGGTATCAGAAATCATGCGGCACTTTGCTTGACCTGCTTGAACATACTGAGGCAATTAAAGTATTGGATGTAAATTTCAGACCACCATTTGTGAATGCCGAGGCATTGGAGCCCTTGCTGTTGAAAGCAGATATCGTTAAACTAAATGAAGCAGAGCTGGCACAAATGCAGGTGCTGTTCCAGGGGGTGTCGACTGGTGAGGAAGCTCAGGTTCAATTTATCCAGGACCGGTTTCAGATAGCCGAGGTCATCATTACAAAAGGTGCGTCAGGCGCATCCTATTATAACAATAGTCAGGTTTTTCGAGGGTATGGTCAGGAGGTGAAAGTGGAAGACACCATCGGTAGTGGTGATGCTTTTCTGGCAGCTTTTGTTGCCGGTCATCATTTGGGGCTGCCTCCGGAAGAAATGCTGAGCAATGCAATGGATCTGGGGGCTTTCATTGCTACAAAAAAAGGCGGTTGTCCGTACTACGAAATCGCAGAATATGATCAGTTTAAACGCAAATAATAAAGAAACATGAAATCAATTTTAAAAATTACCACCATTCAATTCATCCTTTGTTGCTTTTGTAGTCTGCTCTATGCACAGGAGCTTTCCATTAAAATCACCAAAAAATACCTGAATTTTCCAATTTCGCAGCGGGAGAACCGGGGCAACATGCAGTTTACAGTGAATGGGCAGCAGGAACGCTATTTCAAAATCCGCCTAGCGAAGGACCAACCACAGTATTGGGTATTTAGTGACGTATCTGCCCTGAAGGGGAAAACCATAAAGATCAGCTATGACGGAGATGTGGCCGGTTTGAGCAAGATCTATCAGGATGACAAGATTGCAGGGCAGGATTCCTTATATCAGGAATACAATCGCCCCCAGTTTCATTTTACGAGTCGCCGTGGCTGGATCAATGACCCTAACGGACTTGTATTTTACGAGGGAGAGTACCACTTGTTTTACCAGCATAACCCTTACGAGCGGGAGTGGGAAAATATGTCATGGGGCCATGCGGTGAGTAAAGACCTGGTCCATTGGGATGAATTGCCTGTCGCCTTAAGTCCCGATAAACTCGGAACGATGTTCTCAGGTTCGGCGGTAATTGATTACGACAATACCTCCGGCTTTGGGAAGCCTGGAAAACCAGCAATGGTGGCAGCCTATACTGTAGATAATCCGGATAGGGAGATTCAATGTATAGCTTATAGTCTGGATAAAGGCCGTACCTGGACAAAATACAGTAAAAACCCGGTGATTGACTCAAAGGAGAAATGGAACAGCAGAGATACGCGCGATCCACGTGTATTCTGGTATAAGCCCGGTAAGCACTGGGTAATGGTGCTCAATGAGCGGGACGGCCATTCTATTTATACCTCGGCTGACCTGAAGGAATGGAAATATGAAAGTCATACTGCAGGGTTCTGGGAATGTCCGGATCTTTTTGAACTGCCGGTAGATGGCGATAATGGTAAAACCAAATGGGTGATGTACGGTGCATCCAATACCTATATGATCGGCTCATTTGATGGCAAAGTTTTCAAGCCTGAAAGTGGGAAACACTACTTTTCTGCGGGTACGATCTACGCGGCACAGACCTATAACAATATTCCGGAGAACGATGGACGGAGGATCCAGATCGGCTGGGGCAGGGTGGCCCAGCCTGGTATGCCTTTCAATAACATGATGCTGCTTCCGACAGAACTGATATTGCGGAGTACTAAGAATGGTGTCAGGTTGTTTAGTGAGCCCGTAAAGGAAACAGCACAGCTTTTCGAACGTACTCAGCAATGGAGCAACTTAAAATCTGGTGAGGCCAACGAAAAGTTGAAGGCATTTTATGATGCAGACCGCCTCAGGATCAAAACAACATTTAAGTTGTCACACGCTACGGAAGCGGGTTTCAATCTTTTTGCCCAGCGGATGGTTGGTTACGACATGAACTTTAATATGCTGAATGGTATGTTTTATTCGCCGGAAGACATGACGAGTATGGAAATCAGTGCAGATATTTATATTGATAAGACTTCAATAGAGGTTTTTATCGATGGAGGTGCCTATTCGTATTCAATGGAGCGTAAACCTGATCGTAATAACAAAGAAGGGTTTCACTTCTGGGGCAATAACATTGATATCAAAAACCTGGAAGTATTTACGGTAAAATCGATCTGGAAATAAATGAATTAAGCTTTCACATATACTTTGGCTCCGCATGAAAAACATTTGAACCTTTTCACGTTGAGTCTGAGTATATGTTTTACAATGAATCCCCTTGGTACTCTGGTATCCAGATTACCTGCATTGCATTTTGGACATTTAATAATTGGTGCGGCCTCCCTAAGCCATTTGTTCTCTGTATTCTCCACAATTAGTAATTTAAAATCTAAAAATCCCTATATTCTTTTCCTAGGCAGATGAATAAATACGGCTCGCTTACTAATACGTTGGTATTTGTAAAGATATGAAGTTAAAGTTAAAGCTCAAAAACAATTTTATGTTATTTTTGCTTTAAATCATTGATAAAACGAGGTACTTACTTCCTTTTTAAAAATTATTTTAACTTAAATGACGAAAAAAATGTCTAAATTCGTGCATGCCAAATATCGATGAACGGACGGTTGGATTTTAAAATGTTTTAGTACGTTCTATGCAAACACGATACCTCTACCTTCTGCGCTACATTTTACCGGTTACTGATGTGATCATGCTCAATGCGATCTATTTTTTAGCCTATCATGCCACCATTTATTTCGGAAAATACGTTCCTTATGAACTCATTCAGCACTATGTTGTGGTATGCAACCTGATCTGGATGTTCAACGCTCTCCTTTTTGGTCTGTACTCGGAATATGGCTCGCGTAAACTGGAGCGGATTTACAGGGGTACTTTCAGGAGTGTGCTTAGTCATTTTTTCCTTTTCTCCATTTATCTGCTGTTTGAAAAGGATGTAGAATTTTCCAGGACTTTTTTAGTGATATTTTACGTGCTCCTGGCTATCTTTTTTGCGCTCAACAGGTTTATTGGTACAGCATTACAATATACGCTTATAAACAGGTTCAATGCGACCAAGAAAGTAGCAGTAATGGGATTAAATGATACCGGTTACCGTTTGGCTGAATATCTGAAGAAGCAATACAATGTCAGTTTCTATGGTTTTATTGGGAGTAATGACAATGGTTTTAATTACAATACTGGCTTATTGTCTGATGTTGCAGTAGATGACATGAAACTCGCGGCGGCAAACGGTGTGAAAGATCTTTACGTTTCTGTTCCGCCGGAACGGATGTCTAAGATCCATACCCTGGTAGCGGAAGCTGATAAACAGTGCCTTCGCTTGAAGTTCATACCCGATATTGCGGGATCACTTTCTACCCCTTATACAATAAGCTATATGGGAGGGGAATTTCCAGTGATCACTTTGCGTTACGAACCTTTAGAGAAAATGGGTAACCGTTTCAAGAAACGGTTATTTGATATTGTATTTAGCGGTTTGGTCATATTGTTTATCATGAGTTGGCTTTATCCGATTATTGCGATACTGATCAAATTACAAAGTCCTGGTCCGGTATTGTTCAAGCAACTGCGTAGTGGCCGGAATGATGAGCCATTCTGGTGTCTGAAATTCAGGAGTATGAAGATGAATAAAGACAGTGATAAGAAACAGGCGACTAAAGATGATGACCGCATCACTGCGATTGGTAAGTTTTTGAGGAAGTCGAGCCTTGATGAGTTACCACAATTTTTTAATGTGTTTTTTGGAAGCATGAGTGTGGTGGGGCCAAGGCCTCATATGCTCAGTCATACGGAGGAATATAAAGCCATCATCAGCCAGTTTATGGTGCGTCACTTTATGAAGCCAGGTATTACCGGATGGGCCCAGGTAAATGGATTTAGAGGAGAAACGAAGGAGGATGGGGCGATGGAAAAAAGAGTCAGGCACGACATCTGGTACCTGGAAAACTGGACAGGGATGCTGGATGTGAAAATCATATTTATGACCGTGATCAATGTGATGAAGGGCGAAGACAACGCCTACTGATTTTTGCCTGTGTTTTTTCGCAGGCAATCCCCGTTTTTGAGTTAAGTTGTTGTGTTCTAAGAAACAATTTTAGAAATATAACCGCTCAGATAGTTTTTTTTCAGCTTTTTTTATCACTTTTGTCGCGGATTAACTATGGTTGTCTGAAAAACGAATCAAATATAAATTTATTGTTATGCCTCTGGATTATCTTTGGAATGTTACTAAGGAAATTGCCCGCCACGAAGGCAAGGTAGCTGCGAAAAACCACATGACCAGCTCCATGACAGAAAAATATGGGACGTATTACAGAATCATTAGTATATTGGCTGACTTAGCCCTGGTCAATCTGGCAGGTTATATTGCCTATCTCTTGACCAAGTGGCCTTTGGAAAGTATAGACTTCCATCACATCAATTCCATTCACATTCTTTTGATCAATTTTATATGGATTTATGCTGCTCAGATTGCCCAATTGTATCAGGACATCTTCGCGAAAGATGCCATTCCGACTGTTAAGCAATCTATTTTCGCCTTCAGCCTTTTTGCCATATCTATTAGCCTTTTAATTTATCTGGTACCGGAGTTTAAGGTTTCCAATCACCTGGCCTTGTATACGCTTTGCCTATTTGCACCGATGTTATTTGCCGGGAAGATTGCATTTCTATTGTTGCGCAGGACACACAGGGCAAATCTGATTGAATATACCCGAATTGTGATTGTGGGGGCAGGTCCGATTGGAACAGAGCTGGCCAGGATTATGGAGAGTAAATCTTCAATGGGCTACCAAGTGGTCGGTTTTTTTGACGATAAGCCGGATCTGCGGGTAGCTGAAGTCAATATATTGGGTTCTGTAGCGGATTGTATCGAGTATGTTAAGATGAACAACATTAAGGAGGTATTTTGTGCTTTGCCGGACAGGGCGTTAAATAAGATCAATACATTGATGCGGGAAGCAGATCGGGAGATGATCCGATTTAAACTTGTGCCTGATGTGAAAGATTATTTCAAAAAGAATGTAAATGTTAAGATGCTCGGGCATTTTCCGGTCATCAGTCCGCGGGCAGAGCCGCTGGAGAGTATATCCAACAAAGTTTTTAAGCGTCTTTTTGATATTGTATTTTCGTTATTTGCCATTGTTTTTGTGATGAGCTGGCTATTGCCGATCCTGGCGATATGGATCAAATTGGAATCGAAAGGCCCTGTTTTTTTTAGGCAGCAACGTTCCGGGAAAGATAACGCGCCGTTCTGGTGTCTGAAATTCAGAAGTATGACGGTAAATGCAGATTCAGATTCTATGCAGGCAACGAAGAATGACAAGCGGATTACGCGCCTGGGTGCTTTTATGCGTAAAACCAGCATCGACGAGCTTCCTCAATTCTTTAATGTACTGATGGGCGATATGTCGGTAGTGGGGCCGCGTCCGCATATGCTACAGCATACGAATGATTACTCTGAGTTGATTGACCAATTTATGGTCAGACATTTTGTACTACCGGGAATTACGGGTTGGGCGCAGGTAAGTGGGCACCGTGGAGAAACTAATGAAGATGGCGCGATGGAGAAGCGGGTGGAGGCGGATATCTGGTATCTCGAAAACTGGTCCATGTGGTTGGATTTAAAGATTACTTTTTTAACTGTATGGCAAGTTTTGTTAGGGCATAAGAATGCATATTAACTATTATGAACAATGAGACTAAAAATAAATTATTTGAAAATTTCTACCCTCTAATACGATGATAATGATTACATTAGCGGCATATTTAGCTAGTGTATTTGATACAATAAGTCGAAGTGATTTTTGAGCAAAACATGGAAATAATAATACAATACAAACATATACCCTCTATTTAAATTAACTTATGAAAAAAAAACTTACTATTTTATGCGTAAGTATGCTGATGCTGGTTGTTACGCGGATGAATGCCCAGGAAGTGGCCACAACTTCCACTAAGGCTCCAGTTGATAGCGCCGCTCGCAGCAAAGTAATCCTTAGCGCTCATGTATCTACTCAGGGAGTAGGTCTTGATATTAAATATGCTCCTACCCCGGTATTTGGTGTACGTGTTGGTGCGAGTGTGTTGCCAATCAGTGGCCAATCTGTATATAGTATTCGTCAGGAGCCTACAGATGTAGATTTTGACGTTGATTTCGCTAATGCACATTTATTATTTGACTGGCATCCATTTTTGAAAGAAAAAGGTCTGTCTCCTAAAGTTGTTGTAACCGCAGGTGCTGGTTATTTCTGGAAACGTGAAGGTAACGTAGTAGTTTCTTACCGTGGAACTTACAAATATGGAGATATCCTGATTCCAAGTGAAGACCTTGGTCAATTGACTGGTAATGTTGAATGGCATAAAGTAGCGCCTTACCTGGGTTTTGGATTTGAAAACGTATTTCCACGCAACAAGTTCAATTTGGGTTTTGCCGTTGGTACTTACTATATGGGAGCACCAGACGCAACATTGGTGGGTACAAAGTTCCTGAGTGCAAACACCAGCAACGAAGCGCAATTAAAGAAAAACATGTCATACTACCGCTTCCTGCCTGTGCTGCAGGTTAACTTTAACTTTGGACTTTAACATTTAAATAACACTTATCATGAAGAAATTATTATCATTATTCACTTTCATGCTGTTTGCCACAGTACTGCTAAATAGCTGCAGGAACCCGGCGTATGAAATGAACGTATTGTTTGACGCAGATGTGATCAAATATAAAGCTACGCTAATCCTTAAAGGTGCGGCAGGAGAAACTCTGCCTGCTAACATTACAGTTGAGGCCGCAGGTCAGGATGCTGCAAGTATCTATGATTTTTCAGGTACTAAAAAAATCTATGCTCCTGCCGGTGTGATCACTTTAGGAGTAACGCCTAAAGACATTCCTACTGCGTCTAAGACTTTAGCTTTTAATGTCAAGATTACTGCACCTGGCTACGAAGACAAAAATATCGAGATGACTATCGCTGAAAATCAATTCAGCCAGGTAATTGAAGTAACTATGCTGAAGACGGTATTGCCGACAGAAGCTAGTGTTGTGAAAATCGTAGAGGCTGCACTTTCTCCAACTGGAGCAACTACAGCTCCAATTAGTATTGTTACTCCAGTAAATGGAGATGTTGAACAATCTACCTCAATCACTGTTCCTACTGGTACTCAGTTCAAGGATGCTGCAGGTAATGTAATTGTAGGTTCTGCAGTTACAGCCCAAGCAATTAACTTTGATCCATCTGACCCACTGTCGGTTGAATTGTTCCCCGCTGGTTCATTGAGTTCTTCAAATGTAGTATTGCCAAATGGTCAGACTGGTGAGGCTTTCTTCCTGCCTGCTGGTTTTACTGATATCCAAATGTTTGTAGGCGGTGTTGAAGTGAAAAACTTTACCAACCCAATCAGCATTTCAATCGGTTTAGATCCTGATTTTAGACCACAAGCAACTGGTCTTCCATTAGCAGTTGGAGATAAATTAGGTATTTATGCTTATCGTACTGAAGTTGGACAATTTACTTATGAAGGTGAAGGTACTGTTGCATTGGTAAACGGTAAATTAACGGTAACATTTAGTACCAATCACTTAACTGTGTTCATTGTTGGAGATGTTGTGGTTAAACCAGCAAGCTGCCTTGATCCTTCATTGACTTTCTCAGCCCCTTGGATGACTAATGGCGCTACCGAGCCTATGACGTTAGAGATTTACGATACCTCTGATAAATTATTGGCTACAGGTCCGACGATTGTTTCTAATGGTAAAGTTGAAGTATTAACTGGTCTTCCTTCATTCGCTGTGAAGTTCAAATTAATCAACAATGCAGGTAAAGTATTGGCATCTGGTAACATCACTGATCCTTGTGCTGGTGGTAACATCAACGTAACGGTAGATAATCCAGGTTCTAATGTTCAAAGTATCTCATTGATCCTGAACGTGAAATGTCCTAACAAAGGGTTCATCATAGTTCCGAACTTTGATTTGTTCTATAAGCCAGCTGGTGCACCAGCATCTGCTTATACATTGTTGGGTACAACTTCTCAGGGTGTATTGAGGACAACATTGTTAACCATTGGTGCTAGTTATGATTTCCGTGCAACATGGAATAACCAGATTAAAGAAGTTAAAGGTCGTACGATTACTAGCGCAGATATGTCAACTGTGGTAGGTGAAAATGACTTCTTAGGAGATAAGAGTCCTGCATTCAATAAATCATTATTAATTGAAGCTTGTAAAGGTTTCTAATCAAAAACTTATCATAATACAAAAGGCGTCCAAATCGGACGCCTTTTTTTTGTTAACAGTGGCTCATAATGGCAGTTTTGTTAATCGATACGGCAGCTTTATTTTCGTTTTTCTATAGAAGTTTGTGTCTGTATTCCAGAGATTATAGAATACAATCTTTTCTCCACATTTTTTTTGGAGCATAATGTAGACTAAAGCAAAAATGAACAAAAAATTGCGCCTCTTAGTAACCTTTCTTGGGTTGCTTTTTATTTGTTTCTCAGCGAAACCTGCTTCCATTGCTGATCCTGTTCCCCGTCCGGTAACCATTTGTTCTGGTGCAAGCATCATCATCAAGGGGGACCAACCGACGGCATTAACCAGCACATACCTTTGGGAACTCTATTATAGTGGTTCCTGGCATCCTGCGTCTGGTACATATACAGAACAGGACTATCTGGCAGCGTCACTCTTGAATATGGGAGAAAGCGATGTTGTTTTTACCCTTAGGCGAAAAACAACGGTGCTAGGTGTTTCGGTCTATGATTCTTATTATCTGGTTACTGTACAGCCGATTGTGGCCATACAAAATAATTCCATCAATGAACCAGTAAATAGCAATTTTTGTGGTTCCGGAAATCCGGGGACGATAACAGGGAGCGTAGCCTTAGCTGGAAATGCCGTAATTTTGTATCAGTGGAGGGTATCCAGTGACGGAATAAGCTTTAGCAATATTTTGGGGGCCAACTCCAAAGATTACGCTCCTGGGCCGCAACAGGAGTCTGTATATTTACAGCGTGTGGCCATGACCGGAGGCTGTGGTTTGGCGACGTTTAGTAACATCATACAGCTTACTGTTTATCCGGTTTTGAGTAATAATTCGATTTCGGGTGCTTTACTCAGTCAAATATGTAAGGACACTGATCCGTCAGTGATTTCAGGAAGTCTGCCCTCGGGAGGTAACGGAGGTTATGCTTACACTTGGCAGCACTCTACAGATGGGGTTAACTTTAGTGATATTCCGGGAGCAACAGCGAAGGATTATGATCCACCGGTTCTTTTGGTAAGCACCCATTTCCGCAGGCTAAGTAAATCCGGCTCCTGCGACGTTTCGCTAAGTAATGTTGTAGGTTTCGAAGTACTTCCAAAGCTGGCAGCAGTTGTGGTTCGTGCAGAAAGCATCGGCCGAGATGGTATTACTTTCTCCTGGGATGCTGTTCCAGGTGCGAGAGGTTATATGGTGAGTACCGATGCAGGAAGAACCTATTCCGCTCCGAGTTCCGGTGCAAATGGACTGAGCCATTCCATTAGCGGACTTAAAGCTGCTGCGGAGGTAAGGATATTGGTGAAGGCGATGGGTCAATTGAGCTGTCAGGAACAAGATGAAATAAAAGATTTTGTTTCAATGACTTTGAAGGAGTTTGATGGCATTTATGTACCCAATGCTTTCAGTCCTAATCAGGATGGGAAAAATGATATAATTTACGTGCGGGGTGAGACCATAAGGGCCCTCCGCTTTTACATCTATAACCAATGGGGCGAGCAAATCTTTTATAGTGCCGACCCAGCTCTGGGCTGGGACGGCACTTATAAAGGAAAAATGGTTCCCGTCGGTGGATATGTCTATTATTTAAAAGCTGTGATGAACAACGGAGAAGAATTGAAAAGAAAAGGAACAATCACTTTAATCAGATGAAAGTACTATCGTTATATATCAAAATCGCGGTCTTATGCTTGATGGCGCAGGTGGCGAAGGCACAGATGGACCCGCATTTTTCACAATACTATGCTTATCCGCTATGGCTTAATCCCGGACTTACAGGAGTAATTGATGCTGATGCCAGGATAACCGGAAATTTTCGTGACCAGTGGACGGGCATTGGCAACGGATTTAAATCTGTTGCAATTTCAGGCGATTTCCGTCATTCAGATAAGGTAGCGCTGGGCCTCAACGTGCTGAGTCAAAAGGTAGGCACTGCAGGATACAACTACCTTAGCGCCCAGGCCTCTTTCGCTTATAAGTTGTCCCTCTCTTCGGACAGCTATCATAAGTTGAGTATGGGTGTACAGGCAGGTTTGATCAACCGTAGTTTTGATGCATCCCGACTACAAATGGACGATCAATACAATCCAGCTACAGGGTTTGATCCTTCTATTGTCAGTGCTGATAATTTTACAGAAAGCTCAGCTTCTGTTTTTGATGCGAGTTCTGGCATATTCTATTATGATGGAACTCCTGATGCCAGAGCGAATCTTTTTGCTGGATTCAGCGTTGCGCACTTAAGTTCTGGAGAAGATTCATTTGGGAACCAGCAGCTCAACAGTACGATTCCGAGACGTTATACGCTCCATGGAGGGATCAGGCTCTATGCGGCGGATTTCCTCGATATTACTCCGCATGTCATCTACATCAAACAACGCGAAAGCAAAGTACAGGCTGCCGGATTGAATTTTGAACTTAACCTAAAAGCAGATTATAGTTTAATGATAGGGGGAATGTACCGTTTAAATGATGCTGCTGTAGCAAATGTAGGTTTATATATTAAGGATCTGGTTGTCGGACTGAGCTATGATTATACTACCTCTCCGTTACGGAGTGGCGGTGCCGGGGCTGGATATGAGTTCTCAATCAGCTATATATTCAAACCCGCTTTATTTGCTAAAAAAGAAAAATGTCCGAGGCTCTAAATCACCGCTCATGAAAAAATACCTACTTATACTCTTCATTTTTTTAGTGAGGGATGTAAATGCCCAAAATAGTTCTTGGAGGAAACGCGCAGACCAGGCTTTTGATAAAAAAGATTATGCTACTTCAGCTTACTATTATGGTAAACTAATGGGAGAAGGACAATCCGCTCTGGAGGAAAAGATACCCTATTTTTCGATCAAGCAACGGAGGGATTTGAGTAAGCGCACCTATGATAGCTACCGGCTGGCTGAATCTTATCGCTTATCAAACAATTACCAACAGGCAGAGGGGTGGTACAAAGAGGTATTGGAAAGCGATGAGTCCAGTTTTCGTTACGTCCGCTTTTGGTATGGTATATGTTTGCGCAGTAATAATCAGCTGGAGGCGGCGGTTGCGGAATTGAGTTTATTCAGCGAAGCGAGTATAGGCAATGAGGACGATCACGCTTTGGCAACCAAGGAATTAAAAAATGCCTTATTTGCGTCAGAGCAATATCAGCGGAAGCCATCTGCAGATATTGTGAAACTCGAAAGTAGCTTCAGTACGGAGGAAAACGATTTTTCTCTCAGTATTAGCGGCGAAAAATACTGGTTTACAGCAACTTCCGAAATATTTGGCAATGGTCAGCTAAATCAGATCTTTGTTAGTGACAGGAATAGTCTGTCCAAAAAGACAGCGATTGATTTCAATTCAGACTTGAAATCAGCGATGCATTTTGGTACCCCCTCATTAGATTCCAGTGGATTAAGGATGTATCTCACAGGCTGGGTGAAAAATGAAGGAAAGAATGCTGCAAGTGTTTACTTCAGTAAGTACGAGGGGGGACACTGGTCTATTCCTAAGAAACTAAACAGCTATGTAAATTCAGGAGGCTATAATGCCATGCAACCATTTGTGACGCCAGATGGGCGGCATTTATATTTTGTATCCGACAGAAGAGGTGGGATAGGAGGAAATGACATTTGGAGAAGTGAACTGGATGCTCAGGGCATGCCCGTCAATGCACAAAACCTGGGTAATGTGATCAATACCCCCGATGATGAAGGCTGTCCATATTTTAATACGCATACGCGAAAGCTGGTTTTCAGTTCCAAAGGCTTTGTAGGGATGGGTAATTTCGATTTGTATGAGAGCTATGCAGAGGAAAATGCATCCTGGACAAAACCGAGGAATCTGGGTGCTCCTTACAATTCGACCAAGGATGACCTCTATTATTGTGAAGGTGAACCCTATACAGCTTTTTTGAGTTCCGACAGGGATTCCGAATGCTGTTTGAATTTATTCAAGGTAAAAGCACAACCTACAGAACGGGAATTTACTTTATTTGCCGGGACCGTCAATGACTGTGCGACTGGTTTAGCTTTGGCAGGGGTAAAAGTCTCAGTTCGAGAAGGCGCATTAAACAACACAACAGTTTATTTCACAGACGAACGAGGGCATTATAACTTCAAAATCGAACGGAAAAAGGCTTATGAGCTGCGTTTTGAAAAGAAGGATTATTTTGCGCGGCAGGTCAGTTTGCCTGCCCAGGCAAAGCTGGATAAGGATACTTTAAATCATGTACTCTGTCTGCAAATGTTTGAAATAGATAAGCCTATAGTGATAGAAAACATTCTGTATGATTTTAATAAAGCGATCTTAAAACCGCAGTCGCTAATCGTTCTAGATGAGCTTGTTGGATTATTGACCAGCAATCCGAAGATCAGAATAGAACTTAGCGCACATACCGATTCTATTGGTCCTGATTGGTACAACAACAGACTTTCCCAGCAGCGAGCTCAGTCTTGCGTAGATTATATTATTTTGAAAGGAATATCGCCGGGTCGGATCACTGCCAAAGGATATGGGGAATCGAGGCCAATAGCACCAAATAGTTTAGCCGTAGGTGGAGATAACAAGGAAGGACGCAGGTTAAACAGACGTACTGAATTTAAAGTGGTCGGTATTGAGTAGGTACAATGCAAAAAGCCTGTCAATTTTATTTGACAGGCTTGACCACTGATTTGCTATTGTTTATTTGAGAATGCTCTCGAGTTTGTCGCACATTCCGTTTTCATCTAGGTTTGCATCCAGACTACCAACATCTTGATTTCAGTCCAGATCTTTAATTGTGAACCTGCATTTCAAAAAAAATGTTATCTTAGTAGTATAATCAATTGTACAATAGACGCATCCCCTATGTATGACAGGTTAAAAACCAATGTCCTGAAAAGGGCAGGTATAACGCATCTTAATCCGGCCGATTGTAAACATCTGTCCGAAGACATTTACCATGCAGTTCGCAAAACGGTAAGTATAACCACCCTGAAAAGGTTTTTTGGATTTGCTTCCTTAAACTTTCATTTTTCAAAGTACACCTTAAACACGTTAGCAGAATACGCAGAAGGCAGTATGAGGCGGTCAGAAATTTGTGAATTGGATCCCGAAGGCTTGCCAATAAAAGTAATTGAACACATCGAATTTGAACTGGATGATGGCACTTTGTTAAGTTGCAATTGTTTTAAAGAAGCGACTTTCGTAGAATTTAAGCATGTGACTGCTGATGAAGACCGCGCTTGTTTTATACTGAAAAAACATCAGGTAGAAGCTTTGCTTCACGCAGTTGGTGGCTCTTCAAAGTAGTTAGGTATGGGATGTTGCTTGGTATTGAAATAAAATGTATACTCGCCATTCTTATAAATAGCTGATACATGAACAGATTTATCCTCCTTTTTACATTGCTGATGAGTAATAGCTGGTCCTTGAATGCACAATCCGGATTAACCAAAGCTGGGGCTGAAAAGTTGGCCGAGGCTGAAATTGCCAGGCAAAAAGAATTGCAGCATACCAGGGCAGCTGCCGACTGGGAGAAAAAGGAAATTACTATTCAGGACAAAACCATGAAATTTATGTACAAGATTAGTGGCAGTATGCCCCCCGAAGGGAGAAGTCTTTATATTTCTATGCATGGTGGAGGAAATGGCCCGGCAGCAATGAATGATCAGCAATGGAGTAACCAGATCAAGTTGTATACGCCCAAAGAAGGAGTATATGTAGCGCCCAGAGCACCTACAAATACCTGGAACCTATGGCATGAAGACCACATTGACGACCTGATGGAGCAATTGATAAAGGACGCCATCATCATGGAAGGTGTGAACCCCAATAAAGTATATATTATGGGATATTCTGCTGGTGGTGACGGCACCTTCCAACTGGCTCCGCGCATGGCCGATCATTGGGCTGCTGCTGCGATGATGGCGGGGCATCCGGGTGATGCCAGTGCCCTGAGTCTGAAAAATCTTCCCTTTGCCATTTACATGGGAGGAGCCGACGCGGCTTATAATAGAAATCAACTGGCTGCGGTATGGGGCAGGAAACTGGATAGTCTTCAGGCTGACGCTCCCGGTCATTACATTCACGATCTGCACATTTATCCCGGCATGCCGCATTGGATGGGCAGAAAGGATACGATAGCTATGCCATGGATGGCATCTTTTATCAGAAATCCATTGCCAAAACAGGTCTCCTGGCATCAGGACGATCGCCTGCGTTCACGATTCTACTGGCTAGGATTGCCTGATGAAGGACGCATTGCCCATGCAGAGGTCAGGGCTTCGTTCTCCGGAAATACCATCAGCATTCAAGAAAATCAACATCCTGTGCTGTATATCTACTTAAATGATCACATGATGGATCTGGATAGAAAAATAAGGGTGGTGTACAAAGGCAAGGTGCTTTTTAATTCGAAAATTAAACGAAATGTAGCAATCATTAAAGCAACCGCTTCGCGAATGGACAGGGATCTTGTTTTCTCTGCGGGCTTAAGTCTGATTGCTGAAAAAGTATCTTCTCTTTGAAAGCATGGGATTTCAAGTGTTTTTTGTAAATTAGGTAATGCTAAGCCCTAAACAATCCATCTCTAATCAGATGATCTTCCTGTTTACTATAGGAGTGTTGCTCATGCTCAGTATTTTGGCTTATGGGTTTCTTCATGTAATTTCCCCGGAAGGCACATTGTTACTTATAATTGGTTTCCTCTTACTCATTCTCCTGTCAGTTCGGTTTTACCTGAAGCGTCTTTGGAACCAGCGGTCCAGATATATCCAAAAGATACTGGAGGATAAAAATAAACTGGATGAACTCATTTATCTCTATGAGTTTGTCAATAAGGCAACTTATGATGTCATCTGGGATTACGACCTTCAGTCCAATAAGCTAAACTGGATGCCTGGTTTCGAGGAGACCTATGGTTATAGTAGAGAAGATTATCCAGACGATTTTTGGGCGATGAGCCAGGTTTTCCAGGAAGATAGACCAAAGGTGCAGCAAACCTTAAGAAGCACGATTGCTGAACGACATCCAGCGTGGTTGATAGAATATCGGTATATATGTGCTAATGGTACATTGAAATACGTGCGTGACCGTGGGCACGTTGTTTTCAATGAACAAGGGGAGCCCATTCGTATGATCGGAGCCATGCAAGACGTAGATCAGCAGCGAAAATATGAGGAACAATTGCTCAATCAAAATAAACAACTTAGGGAAATCGCCTGGATCAACTCACATGAGGTCAGGCGGCCATTGTCCAACATCATTGGACTGGTTGCGCTAATTAATGAAAGTGCCGGACAATTCCCAGAGCTTCAATCGTTGATCGAGATGCTCTCCAGCTCCTCAACCGAATTGGATGAGGCATTAAAACGGATCAATGAGCAGACCGAAGCATGATCTCAGCAAACTTGTTCAGGAAAGAATATCTCTCTTGATTTCAGCAAGGTTTTCTTTGGATATGGGTTTTACATAAAAGTTGCAGATATCATAGCCTGCTGCCTTTTGATGGTCCGCTTCATCGATAGAAGAACTCACGATATAGACTTTTATCTTTTTTGCCAGTTTGAAAGTATCAAAAACATCTAGGAACTGCCATCCGTCCATTACAGGCATATTGAGGTCCAGGAGAATTACATCAGGAAGTTCATCATGGGAGTCCTGGAGAGGACTTAGATGGTTTATGGCTTCTTGTCCATTATTGAAAATAAGCGTGTTGTCGCAAAAATCTACGGATTTTATTTGCCGGGAGAGTAGGTAGGTATATATTTTATCATCATCAATAACATAGACAGTGTTCGGCTTCTTCATTTTCTAATTCAATTCTAACGTAAATGTTGTTCCTGCACCAACTTTACTTTGCGCCTTTATATTTCCCTCCATAGCCTCTACCTGGTTTTTTACCAGGAACAAACCTATACCTCTCGCGTCTGCATTTCCATGAAAGGTCTTGTACATACCGAACAGCTTGTGACCATGCATTTTGAGGTCTATGCCAATTCCATTGTCGGTCACTTTCAATACAGTTGGATTTTCACCCCGGGCAATGATATCAATTTTAAGCTGTCGTTCGGGATGACGATACTTGATGCAGTTGCTCAGCAAATTTAACAAAATACTCTCCAAATATGCAGGATCGAAGGTAATATTTGTGTTTTCATCCACTAAAATCTGGATGACGGCAGCGGATCTTTTAATCGATTCCGATAGGGTGTGCAGTGTTTTGTGGATCTCACTCAGCAAGTTAAGCTTTTTGCTGTTGGTCTTTCCACGGTCTTGTACTTTTACTGCTTCATTGAGGTGCGACAAGGTTTGTTGCAGGTTAGTCACATTGATCCCGAGCATATCCATTAGTTCGCGGTGTTCATTGGGGTCGCTTTCGTTGGCCATCACTTCCACCAGCATCTGGATATTGCCGGCATGAGAACGTAAGTTATGTGAAACAATGTGCGCAAAATCCAATAGTCTGCGGTTCTGCTCACTAATGATCCGGATGGCTTTGTTCTGTCGCTCGACCATGCTTTTTCGTTCATGGATATTTGCGCAGGTGCCTAGCATAAACATCGGTTCGCCCGTTTCAGACCATTCAATTACTTTTCCTCTGATCTCCATCCAGATGTATTCCCTGTCTTTGTGCTGCATCCTGCATTCACAACAGTAAAACTTTGTCTTTCGCTGGAAGCAGTCCTGCAACATCAGTAGGTTGTTTTCTCTGTCATCAGGATGGATGAGCAACTGCCAGTCGCGCATGTAGTCTATTTTCAGTTCATGGGGGTCATAGCCCAATAATTTAGCAGTTCGATGATTAGACAGCAATTGATCTGTCTTCAGATCCCATTCCCAGGTTCCTACACCGGTTGCTTTGATGATATTGTCTAGCCTAAGCCGCTCTCTGAGCAGGATTTCCGTATGTTTCCGGCTTTCTGAAATGTCCTTGATATGAGCGATGAAGTACCGGGCGTCCTGGTATTGTCCGCGAACAAGCGACTGGCTGAGCATCACCCAGACTGAAGTTCCGTTTTTGTGAAACAAGCGCAATTCCAAATTAAAAGAGCTGCTTTCCGATGCGAGCAGTTTTTCCATAGCCGCGACCACATGATCCAGGTCTTCGGTATGGGCCAATTCCTGAATATTGAATTGTGAAAATTCAGGTTCCTCATAACCGAGCAAAAAGCATAATGTGCTGTTCACTTTGAGCCATTCACCTTTGAGAGAAAGCAGGGCCATTCCAATCGGAGCATGATCAAATGCTTGGAAAAAGCGCTTTTCGCGTTCTTCCAGTATGCTCTGCATGTTTTCTTTTTCTGTAACGTCTTCCAGGGTACCGAACAGGGAATTACAAATTCCATTCTCGAAGTTGGCCTGGATCCTGACTTTTACCCATTTCAATTTTGCCTTAGCCGTAAATATCCGGAATTTACTGCTTTCTTCTTTGCCAGTTTCGATGGCACGGTCCATAGTTGTTGCCATCCGTTCTGCATCCACATAAAATGAGAGCGACTTGTCCAGGTCAGGGCGGAAGTCATCAGACACCTCATAAATTTCCTTCATCACTTTATTCCAATAGATGTCTCCTGTCACCAAATTTCTCTCCCAAATTCCTAGTTTGGCTAAAGGAACAGCTTTTTGGTAAAGTTCAAGTCTGTTTTGCATGTATAATTACCGGTGCTTTGAAATGTCAAACAAAATACGAAGCTTATTCCTGGTTTCAGCTATCTTTTATGAAGATTATTTAAGTCAGGGAAAACATCTCTGCTGAATTGCGGTTATGTTGTTCATACGGATCACTAAAACCCTACACCTTGGAAAATTTTACGATGCTGCAGTTCTTCGAATGGTATTATCCTGCAGATGGAAGTTTATGGAATCATTTTAAAGCCGAAGCAAAAAGGCTGAAACAAATTGGTATAGATTCGGTGTGGCTGCCTCCGGCCCATAAAGGGATGGAGGGGACCGCCTCCACAGGCTATGATGTTTACGACATCTACGATCTTGGTGAATTTGATCAGCGGGGGACGGTTGCCACCAAATATGGAACGAAACAGGAGTTTCTTGATGCAGTGAAAGCCGGACGGGATGCAGGTTTGCAGGTTTATGTGGACATTGTTCTGAACCACATGGGCGGAGCCGAGGAAAAAGAAACAGTACTCGCCAGGAAGGTAAATCCCGAAAACAGAAATGAGTTCATCAGTGAGCCCTATGAGATAGAGGCTTATACCAAATTTACTTTCCCGGGACGGAATGGAAAACACTCGGAATTTGTCTGGGATTTCCAGTGCTTTTCCGGTGTCGATTTTGATGCCAAAACTGAAGAAACGGCGATTTTTAGTATTCAAAACCAATATGGGGAAGGCTGGCAGGATGTACTGGATGAAGAAAATGGCAATTATGATTATCTGATGCTTTCCGATATCGATTGCCGGAATCCGTTTGTCCGGGAAGAACTGAAGCGCTGGGGGAAATGGTTTTATGAGACTGCCGGCTTCAATGGCTTCCGGCTGGATGCCGTAAAACACATGGATCCCTTGTTCTTTAACGAATGGCTGGATTATATGAGGGGGGAATTTAAACAGGAATTTTATACCGTGGCAGAATATTGGGCTCCCGGGGATCTTGCGGCTTTGCTCAAATATATAGAGGTCACTGAAGGGAGGATGTCTCTGTTCGACGCGCCACTTCAAGCCAATTTTTTTAATGCCTCCAAACAGGGAGAGGGTTATGACCTCCGTACAGTATTCGACAATACATTGGTACAACTGCGTCCTGAACTTGCAGTGACCCTGGTAGAAAACCATGATACACAACCCTTACAGTCTCTGGAACAAACCGTAGAGGCTTGGTTCAGGCCGCTTGCCTATGCACTGATCCTGTTGCGCGAAAGCGGCTATCCCTGTGTCTTTTACACGGACCTGTATGGCGCCAGCTACATCGATAGCGGGGAGGACGGTTTGGAACATGAGGTAACCCTTGAGAAATTGGAATCCATCGAATCTTTACTGGAATTGAGAAGACATGCTGCTTACGGTTTGCAGCGGGACTATTTTGACGACCCAAATTGTATTGGCTGGACTAGGGAAGGGGATGATGAACATCCGGGTTCCGGAATCGCGGTGTTGCTGAGTAATACTGCAGAAAGAGAAAAAAATATGGAAGTGGGTAAGCAATTTTCCGGACGTTTTTTTGTCGACAAATTGGGCCATGTGCAGGAACAGGTACAGATCAATGAGGAAGGTTGGGGGAATTTCAAGGTTTCAGGTGGCTCAGTCTCTGTATGGGTGCCACTTGCTGAATGATAAAACTAAAACTTCCTTTTGCCTGTTTTGTTTAAGCATCAATCCTAAATCCTTTATACAAAATATGAAACCAAATATACAGCAAAAAGCAAAAATTTTAGTGGTGGAGGATGACTTGGACCTCACCAGTCTCATTAAAGATGTATTCAATGATGTAGGCTATGAAGTGATTACAGTGGCTGAAGTGGAAGATATTGTGAAACTTGTGAAGGAGGTACAGCCCAATGTGGTACTTATGGATTATCTGTTACCACAGAGTAATGGCGGTGAACTTTGTCGTCAGATTAAACAAAACGAGCAACTGCAGTCCATTCCTGTAATTATTTCCTCAGGGCTTTCCAGTGAGCAGGTTGCAGTAGCAGACTATGGCGGTGATTCCTTTCTTTCGAAACCTTTTGAATTGGAAGAACTGGTTAGGCTGATCGAAAAAGCACTGCGGGGACATAAAATTTCCATCCACTGATCAGGTCATGGGCGATTTAAAGGTTTATCCCGGAAATCCCTATCCCCTTGGGGCAACCTGGGATGGAAAAGGTGTGAATTTCGCCCTCTTTGCCAAGAATGCAACCGAGGTTACGCTCTGTCTGTTTGAGGAGCATTGCGGGGAAATGCATGTAGATGTTCGTCTGCAGGAACGCAGCCGCCACATCTGGCATATTTATATTCCAGGTCTGATGCCGGGACAATGTTATGGGTATCGTGTCAATGGACCTTATAAGCCGGAGAAGGGGCAGCGTTACAATCCACATAAATTGCTCATCGATCCATACGCAAAGGCCATTTCTGGCAAAATTGACTGGCATGATTCCTTATTTGGTTATCAACTGAGTAAAGGCGACCTCAGTTTCAGCAAGAGCGATAGCGCTAAGTTCATTCCCAAATCGGTCGTGGTCGACCAGCATTACGATTGGGAAGGTGTAAAGCCGCCAAAGATCAGTTACCATAAAAGCATCATTTATGAAGCCCATGTCAAGGGACTGACGCAATTGCATCCAGAAATTCCAGATGCAATCAGGGGCACTTATTCGGCAATAGCTCATCCGGTGATGATCGATTACCTGAAATCGTTAGGGATTACTACCCTGGAGCTGATGCCAGTCCACCAGTTTATCAACGACAGGCACCTGATAGAACGCGGCCTCAATAACTACTGGGGCTACAATACAATTGGCTTTTTTGCGCCGGATACCCGTTATTCTTCTCAAGGTACATTGGGTGGACAGGTAAAAGAATTCAAGGACATGGTGAAAGCCTTGCATCGTGCGGGGATAGAGCTGATCCTGGATGTGGTGTACAACCATACTGCCGAAGGCAATCATATGGGGCCTACTTTATCTTTTAAAGGAATCGATAACGAGGAGTACTACAGGCTCACAGATGATAAGCGTTACTATATGGACTATACAGGGACCGGGAATACGCTAAACGCGCATTTTCCCAGTGTCCTGCGGTTGATGATGGACAGCCTCCGCTATTGGATTACCGAAATGCATGTAGATGGATTCCGTTTCGATCTTGCATCGGCCCTGGCCCGTGAACTGGAGGAAGTAAACATGCTGGGTGCTTTTTTCAGCATCATCCATCAGGATCCTGTAATCTCACAGGTCAAACTCATTGCAGAACCCTGGGACATTGGAGAAGGGGGGTATCAGGTAGGTAACTTTCCTCCCGGATGGGCAGAGTGGAACGGTAAATTCCGCGATTGCATCCGTGACTATTGGAGAGGGGAAGACAGTATGCTGGCAGAATTTGCATCAAGGTTTACGGGAAGCCCGGATCTTTATCAGAATGACGACCGTAGTCCAACTGCAAGCATCAACTTCATTACCGCCCACGATGGTTTCACTTTGCAGGATTTGGTATGTTATGAACAGAAACACAACGAAGCGAATGGCGAGGACAATAAGGATGGCGAAGACTACAATCGCTCCTGTAATTATGGAGTAGAAGGAGAAACCGATAATGAGAATATTCAGGCTTTACGTTCCCGACAGAAACGCAACATGCTGGCTACCCTGTTTCTCTCAGAAGGTGTGCCGATGTTGCTTGCTGGTGATGAATCGGGACGTACGCAGAAAGGGAATAACAATGCCTATTGCCAAGATAATGAAATTTCCTGGTTCAATTGGGCCGATCAGGATATAGAACTCCTGGATTTCACCAGAAAGTTGATTGCGATTAAACTGAAACATCCGGTTTTTTCCAGAAAGCGCTGGTTCCAGGGACTGAAAATTAAAGATTCCGGATTGGAAGACATCGCATGGTTCCTTCCCGAAGGGGAGCAAATGGAAGCACACAACTGGGAGGAGGATTATGCAAAGTCACTGGCTGTTTTTCTCAACGGAAAGGGATTGAGGAGTGTAGATGAGCAAGGCAATAAAGTGATAGATCATAGTTTTTACCTGATTTTTAATGCCTATCATGAGGGACTGAGTTATCAGCTTCCATCAGAAAAGTATGGTGGGGAATGGAAAGTGATGCTCAACAGTGGAAATCCGGATAAAGCGACCGGCAAGTATAATCCGGGAGAACAGATCGCAGTCGAAGGGCGAACAGTGATTTTATTAAAGACTACGGACAGCGAATAAATATGCAGGGTTTAAGAAGAACAATAGGTTTAAATTTCAACGAACATCAGCAGGCGGTCATCAATATCTGGGCGCCCAATGCAAAGCGATTAAGTGTAAAAACAGCTTCATCGATTGTCGTATTGCAGCAGCAGCCTCATGGTTACTGGGGCGCGACCAGCAATGAACTCTCTGAAGGAGAAGAGTACTGGTTGCTGCTGGACGAGCAATTGCTTCCAGATCCCACTGCCCTCTCCCAGCCTCGGGGCGTACATGGGCCCTCTATGGCGCTGAGCCTAGGGTACGCCTGGACAGATGCGGACTGGTGCAACCCGGCACTGGAAGATTACCTCATTTATGAACTGCATACCGGAACTTTTTCTCCGGAAGGGGATTTTAATGGTATTGCTGCAAGGCTCGATCATTTGCTGGAGTTGGGGATCACTGCCATTGAAGTGATGCCTATTGCTAGTTTTCCTGGCGAGAGGAACTGGGGATACGATGGGGTATTCCCTTTTGCTGTACAGCATAGCTACGGCGGAGCGGCAGGACTGCAACAACTGGTTGACCTCTGTCATGCCAAAGGCTTGGCGGTGATCCTGGATGTGGTCTATAACCACATGGGACCGGAAGGGAATTATTTAAACGAGTTTGGCCCCTTTTTTACCAGTAAATACCAGACGCCCTGGGGTGAGGCCATCAATTTTGACGATGCAGGTTGCGATGGGGTAAGGGATTTTGTGGTAGAGAACGTGCTGATGTGGTTCAGGGATTTTCACATCGATGCGCTACGCTTGGACGCGGTTCATGCCATCAGGGATTTTAGTGCCCGACATATTCTTCAGGAGATCAGGTTGCAGACAGATGAACTGATGAAGCAGACCGGACGTGTATATTACCTCATTGCAGAGTGCGATCTGAATGATCCAAGATACATCTCGGATCTCAGCAAAAATGGCATGGGCATGGATGCACAATGGGTGGATGAGTTTCATCACGCCCTGCGTGTGAGCGCAGGTGAACCCAGAAAAGGATATTATGCTGATTTCTCAGGCCTTGCTCAATTGGCCAAATCTTTTCAGGATGCTTATGTATACACGGGTGCTTATTCAGAAGAACGCCAAAAGCGTTTTGGCCGAGCGGCGACAGCGCATCCCGCGAAGCAGTTTGTTGTATTTTCCCAAAATCATGATCAAATAGGTAACCGCATGCTGGCTGAGCGCAGCAGTGCCTTATATAGTTTTGAAATGCAGAAGTTGCTGGCAGCAGCGGTACTGCTTTCCCCCTTTATACCTTTACTGTTCATGGGAGAAGAATGGGGCGCAGGTAGTCCATTTCTCTATTTTGTGAGCCATACAGAGGAGGAGTTGATTGCAAAAGTAAGGGAAGGGAGGAAGGCTGAATTTGCAGCCATGCACCTGAACGGTACTGCTCCGGATCCTCAGGACGAACAGACTTTCCTGGATTCGAAACTCAACTGGGAAGAACTGGAAGGGCAGCAGCAACAGCAGCTCTTCAAGTGGTATAAGCAACTAATCGCGCTGCGCAAGCATGAAGAATTGCTACGCAGGCCTGAGCTTAGTGCAGTTCGCTGCCAGGTCTTTGAAGAGCAAAAGTGCCTGCTTATAGAACGCGGTCTGTCGGGCAGTAAAGCATTTATCTGTTGCCTGTTCAACTTTTCCAATACCCGGCAGCAACTGGCCGTTCCTGCTCATATGACTTTAATTGAAAAAATAGCAGACTCTGCTGTTGGAAATGGAAATACACTTACTTCCTTTCAGCCAGAATCTTTCCTAGCTTATTCCGCATATTATGTTTAATCCGATCGCTACTTACCGCATTCAGTTCCATGCCGGCTTTACTTTTCAAAACTTTCAAGCCATCATTCCTTATTTGGATGAACTTGGCATAAAGACCATTTATGCTTCTCCGATATTTGATGCTGTACCCGGCAGCATGCATGGTTACGATGGGACCAATCCACACCGCATCAATCCGGAGATCGGCACACTCCAGGAACTGAAACAGATAGCCAGAGCCCTGAAAAAGAGGGGTATGTATTGGATCCAGGATATTGTACCCAACCATATGGCCTTCCATCCGTCCAACGCCTGGCTGATGGATGTGCTGCGGAAGGGAGAAAAATCAAACTACAGGCAGTACTTTGACATCGTTTCGGGGGATTTGGAAAAAGAACCACTGATGCTGCCTTTTTTAGGCGCCGATCTCGACGAAGTCATTGCCAGTGGAGAACTGCAGTTACATAAAATATCGGATACATATTTTTTCAAATACCACGATCAGGAATGGCCCTTGAGCGAGGGCACAGATGCCAGCCTTAGCCTGAGTGATATTTTGTCCCGACAGTTTTACCGTCCCTGTTCCTATCGGGAAACTAACGAGCGCATCAACTACCGCCGTTTCTTTACGGTAAATAACCTGATCTGCCTCAACATGCAGCATGAAGAGGTGTTTCAGGACTATCATTCACTGATCAAAGAACTTATCGTTGCAGAGGTATTTCAGGGCTTAAGGATTGACCATGTAGACGGTCTGTATGATCCGGCAGGTTATCTGCAGAGGCTGCGCAGCCTCTGCGGTACAGAAACATACATTGTCGTAGAGAAAATTCTGGAACCTGGGGAAACGCTGCCAAAATCCTGGCCCATTCAGGGTACTACGGGCTATGATTACCTGGGACTAGTCAATCAGCTCTTTACCAATGAGGAGGCGGTGAAACAGTTCAATAGCTTTTATCGCGGGCTTCAGGATCAGCATAGTCCGCTGGAGCAACAGATCAGGAAAAAGAAAAGAGATTTTCTGCTGGCTTTTATGCAAGGTGAACTGGATAACCTGTATCGGCTTTTTTGCCGTCTCAATGCAGAAAAGGGCGTCCGTAACGTAGCTATGGATCTGGGTGTATTTAAGACACTGATCGCCGAAGTGATGGTACATTGTCCCGTTTACCGGTTCTATGGGAACCAGTTCCCATTGCAGGAAGAAGAAAAAGAAGCTTTGAAGCAACTGCTTTCTTCGCTTGAATTGGGAAAAGAATATGAAGAGGCCCTGGAGCAGCTCAGGTGGATGTTGATGGAAGGGAATATCAGTTTTTTTCAGCGACTAATGCAATTTACCGGTCCTCTGATGGCCAAAGGGGTAGAAGATACCCTAATGTATACCTATAACCGGTTTATCGGTAATAATGAAGTAGGGGATTCTCCAGGAGTTTTTGGAATTTCTGCATCGGCTTTCCATCAGGCCATACAGGAACGTCAGCGGGATTGGCCCCTGTCCATGAACGCTACGGCAACTCACGATACCAAAAGGGCTGAAGATGCCAGGGCACGCCTGAATGCCCTGACCTATCTCCAGGAGGACTGGCTGACTGCCGTGCGGCACTGGAGGGAATTGAATGCCGGACTCAAGACAGCTGAGATGCCAGATGCCAACGATGAGTACTTCATCTATCAGAGTTTGGTAGCCAGTTTCCCGGATGATCAGGAAGAGATGGAAAGCTATCCGGATAGATTACAGGAATACCTTCAGAAAGCCTTAAGGGAATCCAAGCGCAATTCTGAATGGGAGAATCCCGATCAGGAATATGAGGCCGCGACTCAGAAATTTATACGTGGTTTATTGGCGCCTAAAGGTAATTTTCAGTCAGCATTCAAACCTTTACAGCGTAAAGTGAGCGCTGCGGGTCGATTGTTGTCACTATCTTCCCTTATCCTCAAAATGTGCGTGCCTGGGCTGCCGGATGTGTACCAGGGTACTGAACTTTGGGACCTGAGCATGGTAGATCCCGACAATAGGAGAGCGGTAGATTACCAGCGACGAAGCGCTTATCTTTCCGGAACTTCGGAAGTCCCTGCTAAATTGTCGTTAATGCAGGAGCTCCTGCAATTGAGGAAAGCACATCCGCTACTTTTTACTTCAGGCCTCTACCTTCCGCTGGAACTCAGGGGAAAGTACGCAACGAAGCTGATTGCCTTTGCCAGAAAATACGGGAAGGAACTGCTGTTGGTTGCGGTACCTCTGGATCCTTCAATCATTGATAAGGGGCATAGGGTTGAATGGGGAGATACCCTGATTTCCCTGCCGGACAGAGAGGTCAGCTTGCAGTCACTTTGTGCTGATAAGCCCTATCTCTTACATTATTTTGAAAAGGAAAACAGTTCGAGGACTGCCGGGGTACTCCTGCCTCTTTCTTCATTGCCGTCAAATTTTGGAATAGGCGATTTCGGACCCTCAGCGCAGCATTTCCTGGAGTTGCTTGCAGAATCCGGACAACGTTACTGGCAGATGCTTCCCCTTAATCCGATCACAGCGACCCAATCTTTTTCTCCTTATAGTGCCACCTCAGTTATGGCGGGTAACATTATGCTGATCAGTCCGGAGGGGCTTCAGCACATGGGCTTATTGACACAGGATGATCTGGAAAAATATACCATGAAATCTGGAAGGAAGCTGCATTATAAAAAAGTTTTGCAAAGTAAAACAGCGCTGTTGAATCTGGCTTTTGAAAATTATAAAATGTACAGGAACCCTGCTTTACAAATAGAATTTGAAGATTTCTGTGAACAGGAGTCAGCCTGGCTTGGCGACTATGCCAGCTATGAAGCCATCAAATCTGAACAGGACGGAAGGGAGTGGTTCAAGTGGCCCAGTGCCTATCGGAACCGCGATAAAAAGGCACTGACGCAGTTTGTTAAAGAAAAATCGGGCTCGTTGGAAATGGTCAAATGGCAGCAGTTTATCTTTTTTAAACAATGGAGGGAATTGAAGCAAAGCGCTGAGATACTGGGCATAGGTCTCATCGGCGACCTTCCTTTTTACACCGCCCTGGATTCTGCTGATGTCTGGTCTAATCCTGACTTGTTCAGTATTGCTAAAGATGGGCGTGTGAAGGGGATGGCCGGTGTACCGCCGGATTATTTCAATGAAGAAGGACAGCTCTGGGGAATGCCGGTCTACAATTGGGAGGTGATGGCAAAAAAAGGTTACCGATGGTGGATTGAACGGATCGCCAAAAACCTGGAAATGTATCATCAGGTTCGACTGGATCACTTTAGGGCCTTCTCTGCATATTGGGAGGTGCCCGCAGGTACAGAAACCGCAAAGAACGGAGCATGGCGGCCCGGCCCTGGAGCAGACCTTTTCGAGGCCTTAAAAAAACATTTCGATGTGCTCCCTTTTATTGCTGAGGATCTGGGCGAGATCGATGAAAATGTCTACGCACTCAGGGATCAGTACGCACTTCCTGGAATGCGGGTACTGCAATTTGCTTTTGGGGAAGACATCGCAGAATCCATTCACGCAGCACACAATTTTGAGGATGCGAATAGTGTGGTATATACGGGAACCCACGACAACAACACCCTTTTAGGCTGGTACCGCCAGGAGCTTGATGCTAAAAGTAAAAAGCGTCTGGAAACATATGTAGGGCATCACGTGACAGAACGCAATATCCTGAAAACCATGTTGCGACTCGCTTATTCTTCATCCGCTAAAATGGCCATTATTCCGATGCAGGACCTGTTGAAGAAGGGAGCGAAGGGACGAATGAATACACCCGCATCAGTATCAGGAAATTGGACCTGGAGGATGAAGCCGGAAGAAATGCAGGTCCTCCGCAAAAAACGTTTTAAAAATATGTTGAAATTATTTGGACGGTAAAAACAAAAAATCGTTGACAGTGTTATCTAATTACAACAACTAACTTATGGAAAAGCAACATATAAACAGAAAAGAGAACAGGGCTTCAGAACCATCTGGCCTGGTGAAGATGATGAATACGGAACGTCCTGTAGCTTCTATCGAAAAGAAACCTGCACAGACCAAGTATAAGAGGGTAAACCACCTTTATAAACTGTTGTAGCTTTTAAAGGAAATAAAAACAAGAAGGGGATGTACTGTTATCGTACATCCCCTTCTTGTTTTTATTATGAATGTTATTCTACGGTAACAGATTTGGCCAGATTCCTTGGTTGATCTACATTACAGCCTCTCAACAGAGCGATGTGATAAGACAGCAACTGAAGCGGGATCGTAGCCAGCAATGGCAGAAAAGCCTCACTCGCATCCGGGATCTCAATGCAATAGTCAACCATTTTACGCACTTCAGTATCTCCCTCAGTGACGATCGCTAGTACTACACCTTTTCTGGCTTTTACTTCCTGAATATTGCTGATCACTTTTTCATAAGATGAATTTTTTGTTGCAATCACCACTACCGGCATTTCTTCATCGATCAGGGCAATTGGTCCGTGCTTCATCTCTGCAGCCGGATAGCCTTCTGCATGGATATAAGAGATTTCTTTCAGTTTCAATGCACCTTCTAATGCTACAGGGAAGCCGCTTCCTCTACCAAGGAACAAGCAATTCCTGGAATCTTTGAACTTATGGGAAATCTCTTTGATGATGTCATTAGATTCAAGCGCACGCTGTATTTTCTCCGGGATATGATCCAGTTCAGTCAGCAATTCAACCAATTTAGCCTGGGTTAGGGTACCTTTCTGCTGTGCCATATAAAATGCCATCAGCGTCAGTACGGTCACCTGGGCAGTAAAGGCTTTTGTGGAAGCCACCCCTATCTCAGGTCCGGCATGAGTATATACACCTGCATGGGTCAGGCGCGGGATAGAAGCCCCTACCACGTTGCAAACTCCAAAGATGGTTGCGCCTCTTTCTTTTGCCATTTCTATGGCTGCCATCGTATCTGCAGTCTCCCCCGATTGTGAAATCGCGATCACCACATCTTTTTCAGTAATGATCGGGTTCCGGTACCTGAACTCAGAGGCGTATTCTACCTCAACGGGGATGCGTGCATATTCTTCGATCAGGTATTCACCTACCAGTCCGGCATGCCATGAAGTTCCGCATGCCACAATGATGATGCGGTCTATGTTTTTCAGTTTATCTGCATATTCTTTGATACCGCCCAATTGTACACGGCCTTCATTGGGATAGATGCGGCCCCTCAGGCAATCACGAATAGAGCGGGTCTGTTCGAAGATTTCCTTCAGCATAAAATGCTCATAGCCGCCTTTTTCCAGGGCTTCCAGTTTGAGCTCCAGTTCCTGGATATATGGGGTCTGAACTACATTGTCCAGGCGTTTGATCAGAAGTTCCTCACGGCTCACCAATGCGATCTCATTGTCGTTCAGGTAAACCACGTTTTTAGTATATTCAATGATTGGGGTGGCATCAGAAGCTATGAAGTATTCGCCTTCGCCTACCCCGATAACCATTGGGCTGCCTTTTCTCGCTGCAATCAGCTGGTCCGGATGTTCTTCATCCATGATCACGATGGCATAAGCCCCGTTTACTTCCTGAAGGGCAAGTCTTACTGCTTCAAACAGGTCTACATTGTCTGCCTTATAAATCTCTTCAACGAGGTGAATGAGCACTTCTGTATCAGTATCACTGTTGAAAGAATGTCCCCTGCTAATCAGTTCCTCTTTGATGGTGGCATAGTTTTCAATAATTCCGTTGTGGATAATGGAGAGGCGTCCGTCATTGGAGGTATGTGGATGAGAGTTTCTGTCGGAGGGTTCACCATGGGTCGCCCAGCGGGTATGACCCATACCTATGCTCCCGGATTTGTCTTTGCCCTCACTGAAATTTTCCAGTTCAGAAACCTTACCTGCTTTTTTATAAATATTGAGTCCTTTGTCATTGATCAGCGCAACTCCTGCACTGTCGTAACCACGGTATTCGAGTCTTTTTAATCCTTTTACCACGATAGGCCAGGCTTCCCTATGGCCGATGTAACCAACTATTCCACACATATTTTAGATAGATAAAATTTTAATCAACGAAAATAAGTAATGTTTGCAAATATCAACCTATCCCGACCAATTTATTTGAGTCACGCAAACGTTTTAAAATATGTTTAAAGGCCTGATTTTATCCGGCTTGAGATTCAGCGTGCATTGAATTGTAATTCAATGCTAAATCGATATATTATCCTTTAATTCAAGTAGTTTTTTATAAGTTTGGGTTAAAGTACCAGATATATGCACACACGTTTTTCCTTTTTCCTTTCTCTTTTCATGATTTGCTTCGCTGTCGATGCTGCGGCACAGCCCAATGCCGCTTATGTGTTCAACCGTGCACCGCTGGCGTCAGGAAGTTACGTCCAACTGCCCCTGGGCAGTATCAAAGCAAAGGGATGGTTGTTGAAACAGCTCGAGCTCCAGCGGGATGGGGCAACCGGGCATGCAGAGGAATTGTATCCTGAAGCCGACAATCTGGGGTCGGGCTCCGACTGGCTCGGGGGAAAAGGATCTGGATGGGAGCGGGCACCATACTATGTCAAAGGTCTGGTGGCTTTGGCCTATACACTCGATGATGCGGCATTGAAAACGAAAGCATTGAAATGGATCAACTGGACATTGGACAACCAGCAGGCTGATGGATGCTTTGGCCATGCCAAAATGAACGACTGGTGGCCAAGGATGCCAATGATGTATGCCATTCAAAGCTATTATGAAGCTACTGGCGACCAGAAAGTAATCCCTTTTTTTACCAGATATTTTAAATATCAATTGGCAAACCTCGATCAGAAACCCTTGTTCGAATGGAGCAAATCGCGCACAGCTGATAACATTGAACTGGTACTTTGGTTATATAATCGCACCGGCGATTCTTTCCTGATCACACTTGCTGAAAAATTAAAATCACAGGCTTACCCTTGGGGAGCGATCTTCACCAACAACCAATTTTACCATTTTGGCGATGATTTTCATACCAAACACAGTGTGAGTGTAGGTCAGGCACTTAAATTCCCTGCGGTATACGCACAATTGGATCAGGGGCCAACTTATCGGAATGCCTGGTTTAAAGGCATCGAACACCTGATCAGTGATCATGGACAATCCACAGGTATCGCTTCAGGATCTGAGTTTTTGTCGGGCCGGAGTTCCTTTCAGGGAACCGAAACCTGTACTGTGGTAGAATGGATGCAGAGCCTGGAAACAGCTTCACGGATCATTCAGGACGTCAGCATAGGTGACCGACTGGAAAAGATAGCTTTCAACACTTTGCCTGCCCAGTTTAGCCGCGATATCAAATCTCACTTGTACTATACGCAGCCGAATCAGATTCAGTGTAAACATGGGCATTCGGGTTTCGACGAAGATTATGAAGGTGGTGTTTTATTGAGTCCTTATTCAGGCATGGGTTGCTGCCGCTACAATATGCACATGGGCTGGCCTTATTTTGTTAAAAATAGTTGGGCCGCCACTCCCGATAAGGGACTGGCCGTAATGGCCTATGCACCGGTAGAGTTGACTGCCCTGGTGGGCGATGGCGTTCAGGTAAAGCTGGATGTTCTGACCAATTATCCTTTTGAAGAAGAGATCAAAATAAAAGTCAATCCTGCAAAAGCTACCCCATTTCCGCTCAGTCTGAGAATCCCTGCATGGTGTAAAAAGCCGGTGGTAAAAGTCAACGGACAGCTGCAGGCAGGAGTGAAGACGGCCGCATTTTTCAAGATCAGCAGGCTTTGGAAGGCGGATGACGAAGTACAGCTGAGTTTCCCTATGGAGATTGCTGTTTCGGAACAGGTAAACAATTCCGTTACCGTAGAGCGAGGCCCTATGGTATATGGTCTTCAGATTGCTGCAAAATATACCATTCGCAAAGAACACCCGGTCAGGGGCTTCTTTGATTATGAGGTTTATCCCGCTTCGCCATGGAACTACGGATTGGTTTTGGACCGCAAAGACCCTGCGAAAGGTATCCAGATCGTAAAGACCAGCATGCCAGAGAATCCATTTGAGCAGGCGGTAACACCGGTAAAACTGAAACTAAAGGCGAAGAAAATCCCTTCCTGGACATTGGCCTATAACCAGATGCATGCCTTCGAGGTACCGGACAGTCCGGTGTCTTCCGAGGAGCCTGTAGAGGAAGTGACACTTAGTCCCTTCGGTTCGGAAAATATCCGGGTTAGTAATTTTCCGGTTATCGGGACACCCGCAGCTTTGAGCAAAACTTTTGTGGAAGATTTTTCCAAAAGCACCATGCACAGCTGGATCAATTACGGAGGTGGCTGGTTCATCAAAGATGGAGCTATTCATGCAGCCTCCAATAAAGGATCCTGGGGCTATGGCATCCATGGTATGAAAGCCATTGCTGCGGGCAAGCGCTTTGGCGATCTGGATTATGAAGCTACAGTGAGGATCGACTCTAAAGGTAATGGCGGACTACTCTTCCGCGTTACCGATCAGGCATTGGGTGCTGATGCCTATAAAGGTTATTATCTCGGACTGGATGCTGAAAAGGGAATGATCCAACTGGGCAAATCTTCCGGTAGTAAATGGGAAGTGCTGGCAAGCCATACTCAAAAGCTGGACATGGGAAAAGCCTATAAAGTCCGGATACTGGCCAAAGGAGCATCTATCAATGTCTACTTTGAAAACAGCACTAATCCTGTGATTGCTGTAAAGGACAACTCACATTCGGTAGGTACCATTGGCGTAAGGGCTTATGACTGCCTGGTAAGCATTGGAAGCATCAAAGCGAAAGGAATTTAAAAATACTGATTGTCGTCAGTTTTATTGTCGAGCCCAATACCGACATTAGTCTTTCAAAAAAAGGAATAATGGACATTGGAATCATTGGTCTCGGCGACATGGGGAAATTATATGCGAAAGCTTTTGCTAAGGCGGGTTACCAGGTATACGGTGCCGACCTGCCCCAGCACATGGAACGTTTGAGAGAGGAGCTGCAAGGCACAGGTATTCAACTGCTGAACGAAGGTTCAGAGGTTTCCCGCCGTTGTGATGTAATCTTCTATTCCGTGGAAGCAGAGCATATGGCTAAAGTGGTGGCCCAATGTGGAAGTGCCACCAAATTCGGTGCAATTGTGGCGGGACAAACTTCAGTAAAGCGCCCGGAAATCCTTGCTTTTGAGCAATACCTGCCTACAGATGTCAATATCATTACCTGCCATTCCCTGCATGGCCCTGCATTTGATCCTGCAGGTCAAAAGCTGATTGTCATACCACATCGTTGTACAAATGAAGCTTATCGGCGCATGACCGATTTGCTCGCTACCCTGGGTGCTGATCTGGTGGAAATGGCCGACTACCATGAGCATGACCGCATTGTAGCAGATACCCAGGCGGCTACACATGTGGGTTTTGAAAGCATGGGCACCGCCTGGAAAAATGCAGGCTTCTATCCCTGGGAAAATGCGGCTTACTATGGTGGTATCGACAATGTAAAGATCCTGACCACGCTGAGGATCTTTAGCTATAAAGCACATATTTATGGCGGACTGGCTATCCTCAATCCATATGCCGCTGAACAGGTGAAATGTTACGCAAGAGCAGAATCTGAATTGTTCAAAATGATGATCATGGAGGAAGCCGGGGACTTTAGGAAACGCATTTATGCAGCCCGGGATTTTGTCTTCCAGCCGGGCCAACAAGCCCTTTTGCTCGACGATCAGGTGATGCAGGAGTTTTCGCTGGCTTCAAAAACTGTAAGCCCTTTGCCCAATTCGCACCTCAGTCTGCTTAGTATGGCTTGTTCCTGGCATCAGCTCCAGACCAATCCCTATCAAAACCTCATCTGTCAGACTCCTCCCTTCCGTTTGAGGTTGGGCATCGTGGAGTACCTTTTTAGAAATGAAGAACTGCTGGAAGAATCCATAGAGACGGCATTATACAAAAAGGATATCCGTTCTGATGATCTGGAGTTTCATTCTGCGGTGCAGGAATGGGCCTCCATCATTGGTTATGGCGACATGCAAGGGTATAAGTCTTTGTTTGAAGAAACCAAATTGTTTTTCGCAGACCGGCTTGAGGAAGCGCGGAGCCACAGTTCAGAAATGATGAAGAGGCTGAAAGTCGATTAAGGTGTAAACAAGAATCCGAAGCCAACAAAATCGGCTTCCGTTTTATGCACATAGATCTTGGCCTGTACCGCGGCCCAGTCCCATATCCGGTATTTCATTCCTGCAGTCCAGTATGTATGGTTGTCACGCAGACTGTTGTAATGCAGGTAGTAACCATATTTAATCATCAATGCAAGTTCACCCATCCAGATATCCGGGCCCAGGGCAGCACCCACACGCCAATGGTCGTAGGAGGTCGCAAAAGATTGATAAGTACCCGCATTATCATTCGGATCGTATACGGAATGGTAATAAACTGCATCGATCCCGGAACTCAGTCCCAGGATCGGACCCAGTCTATAGTTATAGCCAGCATACAGACCGGTCCGGAAGCGTGCTTCCTTGCTTTGGTACACACCTCTGCGGCCGATATTGATGCCCAGATCTACGCTGTGCTTTTTATAACCAGCCAAGCTTAGACTATCTCTTTTTTTTGTGATGGATTTTAATGCTTGTATGATGCCAAGACTGACGTTTGAAGAATTGATGCCATTATTGGGTACCCGAAAAGCAGCATTAGAAAAGTGCAGTACATCCAGTCCGGCGGCTATTTGTGTACTGGGGCCAACCTGGCTCGCTATTTTTAAGGAGAGTCTGGAACCAAAGTTAATATGGCTGCCCACCAGCGGATTGCCATTGCTGAAAAAGGTTTCTCCGAGATAGCCCAGGCCAAAGGCAGGGGAGAACAGCACTTCAGTTCTATTCAACTTCAATAAAGAGATGTTCAGCCCCGCAAGCAGGGCATAGGAATCACCAAATGTACCTGGTTTTGGGTCGCTGACAAGTTTGATCTTGCTCATGTTCTTGTAATTGAACACGAGGTCTATACTTTTTAATCCCATACCGCGCATCCAGGTGCTGGCGTTTTTTTCTGTATTGAAATGATAGAGTAACTCGCCTCCATACGCAGTCCCGCTCAGTTTTTGCTGGGCGGTAAATACAGCTATAGAAGTCTGTGGGCTAAATTCAATACTGTTCCTGCTTTCCTCCTGTGCCTGTAGCCGGGAGAAAGTAAGGATGAATCCACTTAATAACAAAAAGCGTCTCAGCATTCCGTAATAGAAGTATTATGAAGCAATGGTCGCTGTCGTTCTGCTCACCGCGATTTTTCTTACGGTTGCGATGATCGCATTTCTGTCATAGCCACAAAGCTGCCACAATTCTGACTGTTCCCCATGTTCTATAAATTCATCCGGAATACCCAGGCGGATCACCTGTGCCTGGTATTTATAGTCCGCCATAAACTCGAGCACAGCACTGCCCATCCCGCCCTGAAGACAACCGTCTTCAACGGTGACAATGTTTTTATAACGGCTGAATACATCATGGAGCAGAGCTTCGTCGAGTGGCTTAATGAACCTCAGGTCGTAATGTGCAGGGTGGATGCCCTCACTATTCAATTCCTGACAGGCTTCTACCGCAAAATTTCCGACATGGCCTATGGTCAGTATCGCTACATCTTCACCATCGCAGATCTTGCGGCCTTTGCCGACCTCCAAAGCTTTCAATGGGCGTTTCCAGTCGACCATGACTCCTGCTCCACGCGGATAGCGGATAGAGAAGGGACCTGCATTTTCCTGCTGCGCAGTAAACATCAAGTTCCTCAGTTCTTCTTCATTCATAGGGGCGGCCACCTTCATATTTGGGATACTCCGCATGTAAGCAATGTCATATGCCCCGTGATGCGTGGCGCCGTCGCTACCGGCAAGTCCGGCCCTGTCGAGGCAAAATACCACGTTCAGGTTTTGTATGGCCACATCATGAATTACCTGGTCATATGCCCGCTGCATGAAGCTAGAATAGATGTTACAAAATGGAACCAGTCCCTGGGTCGCGAGTCCCGCCGAAAAGGTCACCGCGTGTTGTTCTGCGATGCCCACATCAAATGCCCTGTTGGGCATGGCTTTCATCATGATGTTCATCGATGAACCGGAAGGCATGGCAGGGGTGATCCCTACAATTTTCTGATTGGCTTCGGCCAGTTCTACCAGCGTATGGCCAAACACATCCTGGTATTTTGGAGGCTGAGGTTTTTCAACCGGTGATTTTTTGATCTCACCTGTGATCTTATCGAAAAGACCCGGTGCATGCCATTTGGTCTGGTCTTTCTCAGCAAGTGCAAAGCCCTTGCCTTTTACAGTAACGCAATGCAACAGTTTAGGACCGGGTATATCTTTCAGGTCTTTGATGATCTGCGCGAGGCGTACCACATCATGGCCATCTACCGGACCAAAATACCTGAAGTTTAAAGCTTCAAAAAGATTACTTTGCTTGAGCAAAGTGCCTTTAATGCTTTTTTCTATTTTCTTAACGAATTTATGGGCATTTGGGCCCAGCTCAGAAAGCTTGATCAACACTCCGGAGATGTCGTCACGGAACCTGTTGTAGGATTTGGAAGTGGTAATGCTGGTCAGGTATTCCTTTAGCGCACCTACATTGGGATCTATCGACATGCAATTGTCGTTGAGCACCACAAGCAGGTTGGAATTTTCAATTCCCGCATGGTTCAGCCCTTCAAAAGCCAATCCCGCAGTCATGGCACCATCGCCGATCACTGCCACATGCTGGCGGTCGGTTTCTCCTTTGTAATGAGAAGCCACAGCCATACCTAAAGCGGCAGATATAGAGGTGGAAGAATGGCCTACGCCAAAAGTATCGTATTCACTTTCGCTGATCTTCGGGAACCCACTGATGCCGTTTAAGATCCTGTTGGTATGGAAAACCGATTTTCTTCCGGTCAGTATTTTATGCCCGTAAGCCTGGTGCCCCACGTCCCAAACCAGTTTGTCGTAAGGGGTATTTAAGGCATAATGCAGTGCTACGGTCAGCTCCACAACACCAAGGCTGGCAGCAAAGTGTCCACCGTTAACACTCACTACATCAATGATGTACTGGCGCAATTCCTTACAGATTTGTTCAAGATCTTGTTCTTTATACTGCTTTAAATCAGCAGGATAATTTATGTTGGGTAATAATGGACCGTTAATATCTTCCATGCAGCATTTTATAGAATAGAAGTACAAAGTAAGGTATTTTGTTGCCAAACTAAGAAGGAAAAACGTTAATTTTACAAAAATATACTTCGATAAATGAACAGAGATACTTTAATTTTTGATTTGATTGACAGGGAATTGGACCGTCAGGAGAATGGACTTGAACTGATAGCTTCAGAAAATTTTGTAAGCAAGCAGGTTATGGAAGCTGCAGGTTCTTGTTTGACAAACAAATACGCTGAAGGCCTTCCGGGCAAGCGTTACTATGGCGGATGCCAGGTTGTAGATGAAATTGAAACCATTGCTATTGAGCGTGCAAAACAACTTTTTGGTGCTGAATGGGTAAACGTACAACCGCACTCAGGTGCCCAGGCCAATGCCGCAGTGATGCTGGCAGTGATCCAGCCAGGCGATAAGATCCTGGGTTTTGACCTTTCGCATGGTGGTCACCTGACTCATGGTTCACCTGTAAACTTTTCTGGAAAATTATACCACCCTTTGTTTTACGGAGTTAAAAAAGATACCGGCCTGATCGATTATGAGAAGCTGGAAGAACTGGCGCTTGCGGAAAAGCCTAAATTGATCATCGTAGGTGCATCTGCTTATTCACGTGAGTGGGATTATGCTTTTGTACGCAGTGTAGCTGATAAAATCGGTGCACTGGTCATGGCAGATATTTCGCACCCTGCAGGTCTGATCGCGCGTGGTCTTTTAAACAACCCACTTCCACACTGCCACATCGTAACAACCACTACTCACAAAACGCTTCGCGGTCCACGGGGTGGTATGATCATGATGGGCAAGGATTTCGAGAATCCTTTCGGCTTGAAAACCCCTAAAGGAGAAATCAGAATGATGTCTTCAGTGTTGGACATGGCCGTATTCCCTGGTACACAAGGCGGGCCATTGGAGCACATCATTGCAGCCAAAGCGATTGCTTTTGGCGAGGCACTGAGTGACGAATACCTGGCTTATGCAAAACAACTGCAGATCAATGCGCAGGCAATGGCAAAAGCTTTTGTAGCTAAAGGATATGGAATCATCTCCGGTGGTACAGACAACCACCTGATGCTGATCGACCTGCGCAACAAAAATATAACTGGTAAATTAGCTGAAAATGCACTGGAAAAAGCAGATATTACCGTAAATAAGAATATGGTGCCTTTCGACGATAAATCGCCGTTTGTAACTTCTGGTATCCGCGTTGGAACAGCTGCCATTACCTCAAGAGGTTTTAAAGAGACAGAAATGGCTACGATTGTTGACTTGATCGATCAGGTAATCAGCAATCCTGAAGATGAGGAAAACTTAAAAAATGTGAAAAAACAAGTTGTTGAACTGGTAAGCCGTTTCCCTTTATATAAATAACTTACATTTATAATAAGATAAATGTCAAAAAGCCGGAAATCACCCCCTAGTGAAGATGAGCGCCTGAAAGCATTGCATCAGTATGGGATATTGGACACACCGAAAGAGCATGAGTTCGATAACATCACCAAACTGGCCAACTTAATCTGCAACACCTCCATCGCATTAATTACCATGGTGGATGAGGACCGGCTTTTTTTTAAATCCATAACGGGCACAGCACCCATCCCCATTCCCCGCGAACTTTCTTTCAGTTCGCTGACCATCGAAGGCGATGATGTACTGGAGATCCAGGATGTGCTGCTGGACGGTAGGTTCAGTCAGCACCCCGGTGTAATTGGCCCGCCTTATGCCCGTTTCTATGCTGGTGCACCGCTGATCGACGATCAAGGATATAAGCTTGGCGTGATCGGTGTATTTGATACCGTAGTCCGTCAGCTGAGTCAGGAACAGAAGGAGGGACTCAAAACGCTCTCCCGGGAGATCATTACCCACATTTCACTGAAACACAGATCAGCCGAATTGGAAGCCAAAACGCAGCGTTTCGAAGACATGCTGAATATCTCCACCGTATCTCCGGAAATCCATTGTATACTCGATGCGCAGGGCAAGATCCTGTTCATCAATGATGCCGTTACCCAAATCCTGGAATACAGTGTGGAGGAGGCCATTGGCCTTAGCGTTTGGACTTTTTGCGATAAGGAAGACATCAGTACGCTCGTTGAACAGGTAGAAAAAGGGCTAAAAAAACGCCAAAAGCAGTTTCATGTAGAGTGCCGTATCGTCAGTAAAAGTGGGACAGTGCGCTGGCTCAGCTGGAATATGGTGGCCAAAAACCTTCGCTGGTATGCTTACGGACGGGATATCACCGAGAACAAAAGGGTAGAGGAAGAACTCAAAAAGCTTTCTTTTGTGGCGAGTAAAGTCAACAATGCTGTAGTCATCAACGATGCCAATAACCATGTAACCTGGGTAAATGCGGCATTTGAGAACATTACGGGATTTACATTGGAAGACCTCAAGGGCAGACGGCTTGGCGATCTGATCGCAGGACCAGATACCGATTTCGACCTCCTCGAACGGGCCAGAAAACTTTCCCAGCAGAACCAGTCCTTTACCGTAGATATGCTGGCCTACAGGAAAGACAAAAAGCCGATCTGGCTCTCTGTACACAACACGGTAGTTTGGAACGAGAAGGCTGAAGTGGAGATGGAAGTCGAGATCATCATCGATATCACCGATAAAAAACAGGCGGAAGAGCAGGTACAGGTATTGTCGCTGGTCGCCAGTAAAACCAATACAGGTGTCAATATTTCCGATAAAGATGGCAATACAACCTGGGTAAACCAATCGCTGGAAAGGCTGACAGGATATACGCTGGAAGAACTCAAAGGTTACCAGTTGGGCAATATCCTTTCCAAAGATGAAGCACAAATGGAACTGATCGTTGAATCCAGGGCAAGAGCACAGAAAAACGAATCCTATTTCATAGAAGTGCAGGCCAGTACCAAGGCGGGGGAACCCATTTGGTTGCAGGTATCCAATACCCCAATCTTCAATGATAAAGGCAAGCTGGAACGTCAGATCGACCTGATTACCGACATTACACAGCGCAAGCAGATCGAAAAGGAACTGGTGGAGTCCAAAGAGCAAGCCCTTCAACTCAGTGAGGCCAAGGAAATGTTCCTCTCAGTGATGAGCCATGAAATTCGTACACCGCTGAATGCAGTGATCGGAATGACTCATTTGCTCATTGATAATGATCCCAAAGCTTCGCAACTCGATGATCTGAACATCTTGAAGTTCAGTGCCGAGAACTTGCTGAACATCATCAATGACATTCTTGATTTCACCAAGATAGAAACCGGAAATCTGGAGCTGGAGTCCATTCCTCTAAGCATCAGCGCGCTCGCAGGCGATATCATCAATTCCCTCCAGATCAATGCTGCCACGAAAGAAAATCAGTTGGTGCTCAATTTGGATCAGCGGATTCCGGAGACCATTATGGGCGATAAGACCAGATTGTATCAAATCCTCATGAACTTGTTGGGCAATGCCATCAAGTTTACCGATCATGGAAAGATTGAGCTCAGGATAAGCCTGGCATCTGAAGGGGAACAAGAGCTATCTTTATTCTTCGAAGTCAGTGACACAGGGATCGGTATTCCGAAAGATAAACAGTCTTATATCTTCGAAACCTTTACGCAGGCTAAATCCGATATTTCCAGGAAATATGGTGGCACAGGTCTTGGATTGGCCATCACCAAAAGGTTACTGCAGCTACACCAATCCGATATTGAGGTACAGAGCGAAGAGGGAAAAGGCACAACCTTCTCCTTCCTGTTGCGCTTTTCTAAAGATATGGCCAGGTCAGATGTATCTGCCACAGTCGATCAGCCGGATGTATTTACCGGCAAAAAAATCCTTGTAGTAGACGACAACGATGTCAATCTTCTTGTAGCGAAAAGAGTATTGCACAAATGGGGCTTTTACCTCGATTTTGCCAGCAGTGGACTGGAAGCCATTGCAAAGGTAAAAGAGAATGTATATGACCTGATCTTTATGGACATCAAAATGCCGGGTATCGACGGCTTTGAAACCACGACAATCATCAGGGAAATTCCCGGACATTACTTTAAATCTGTACCGATCATCGCACTGACCGCTTCTACACTTCAAAATGAGAATAGCAAGTTTAAAGCATCCGGAATGAACGGACATGTTTTAAAACCTTTCAAACCAGATGAGATCAGGAACATCATCCTGGCCTATTTCTCTTAAAAATATCTCGATTGTAGTTTGGGGGATTAAGGAAAATTCCTGTAAAACATAAAGGGCCGATGTTCCACGGGCGTGGAAGTATCGACCCTTAAATTAACGCTCTCGTCACAAAGGTGATAAAATAATTTGATTTGCCAAAATATTCAGGGTTTATTTTAGTGTAGAAAACAGCCGTTTTTTAAAAATGTTGATTTGACGCTTTTAATCGCAGTTTTGTGTCTGAAAAAAATAAAGGAACCATAGAAAAAAAGTAAAGGGCCGATATCTCTTTGTAGAAAATATCGACCCTTACCATCTAAATTAACGCTCTCGGATATATAAACGCAACAGAGGAATAAATGTTTTGTCAACGTTCATTTTTTTGAAAAAAATTATTGAAAGCAACCAAGCGAACTCGGGAATGTCCGCAATCCCCCTTCGAAATCTTTGTTCAGGAACAACTGGAAGTAAGGGTCGTTGCTGAGGTCTGCTCCCTTTTTATGTGCGGGACTAGCCGGTGCCAGGCTAAATTCATACCTGCTGCTGTTCACGAACATTGGATCGGTATTTAGCAGGTTCCCATTGCCTGCATGGGTTTGGAGCGCAGTGCGGATGAGGTTATTCTTCACAGTGCTTTCTGCTGTTCCCAATCCTTTTTGCTCAATGAGGAGCTCCTCTGTCTGTGTACCCCAAATGATGTTGTTCAGCAATTCTGTTTTTAAGTTACCTAAGACTAGCCCAGGACCCGTATCGCTAAGGTATACCGCAGGCGTTTTCCGGCTAAAGCTATAGTTGTATCCGGCAAAAGTATTCTGCTTAAGGTTATAGCTGCCACCGCCAACACCATAGAAGAGGTATTGCCCGCAATTGTAAAACAGGTTGTTGAAGGCATGAAGCCTTGTAGCATATCCCGCTATGGCAGTAATGCTCATGTTTTTTAGTGCGGTGTTATTCAACAGTAATTTCGGACTTCCATTGGCACTGAGTGAGTCTGCCCTGATCCCTATAATTGCATTCTTAATCATGGCATACTGTATTGATGAAGCCTGACTACTGGGGTAAAGGTGTATGCCATTCCATTGTCCGGGTTCTTCAGCATAAAAATTCTCCATCCGGTCGCCCGCAAACAAGACCTGCTGGTCAGCATTGCCTTCTACCTGCAGCGAGCCCCTGATCCTCATTCCGGCCTGGTTGTGGAAAAATACCCTGGTGCCCGCCTGAATGCGTAGTGTGGTATTTGGAGCTACAGTCACGGATTTATAAATGATGTAAGGAAGCTTACTGGTCCAGTTCGTGTTAGTGCTGATGAGCTGTTCGTTTACAAATACGGCATTTTGCCCATAAGCGACCAGTTGCACCGATTGCGGATTCCCATTGGTGCTAAACAGGATGGAATCCTGCACAATAAAAGGAAGGCTCTGGGTGTTGGGATTGATCAGCACCTTAATAAATATGCTGATGGAATCCCTGGCATCGATCTTCAGATTGGACTTTTCGTTGAGGGATTGTCCGTTGATGATCAGGCTGAAATTCGAGGTATTGCCTCCGGCGAGCTGAATATTGCTGATGTTGATCGCCTTTTGCTGCACATTGTATATCTTAATGCGTTTATTGGTAGAACCTATCGCAGTGAAAACAGTGTCGAACAATACGGTGTCTGTAGAAAAACTGAGCCTGGCGTTTTTGTCTGCACTGATACCCTCCGACTTACGACAAGCCGCAAGCGCAATCATACAGATCAGCATAAGACACAAGGATAACCGCATTTAGCAAACTTAGAGAAAAACCCGTCAATCTGCAAAGGCCAGTGTGGCGATACTCAGCCTGCTGATTCCGGCTTGTTGAAGCACGATCGCACAGGCTTCTATCGTTGCGCCAGTCGTAATCACATCATCCACAAGCAATACATGCAGGCCCAGCAATTGCGCTTCCTGTTTTACCTCAAATACGTCTTTCATGTTCTCATATCTTTTATACCTGCTTTTCTGCGTTTGTGAAGAGGTGGCAGTGTTGCGGATCAAATCCTTTTCCAACACCGGAATGCCAAGGACTTCTGCGATGCCTTTTGCAATACATAGGCTCTGGTTGTATCCCCTTAGTTTTTCTTTTTTACGGTGCAATGGCACCGGTAGGATACAGTCCAGTCCATGGTAAAGCGGCGCTTCAAGGAGCCTTTCCCCGAGCATTCTGCCCAGTAGCAGACCAAGGTCCTGACGGTTCCGGTATTTCAGCTGATGGATGAGTTCCTGTACCGGACCGGCTTTTCTGAAGTGCAGGAAAGCCATAGCCGCATGAAAGGGAATCCTTCCCCAGAGCTTTCTGGCTGTTTTATTGTCTGCGTAAAGGTGATGGTCGGTATAGGGCAGGTCATACAGGCAGAAGGTACATACCGCTTTTTCGGCCCGGTAGAGCAGGCAACCGCAGGCACAGCAAAGGTCGGGAAACAGCAAATTGAACAGGTCCCTGGCAGCAGCGTAAAAGAAATGATGGAGTTTCATGCGCTAAAGTAGCCGCTTTAGCACATCAACTGGTAAAAAGAGTTTTTTTAATTTTGGTCTTTTACCGCCAATTGTCCGCAAGCCGCATCAATATCTTTACCGCGACTGCGTCTGATATTGGTATTGATGCCCTGACTTTTCAGGTAGTTGGAGAATGCATCGATCTTATCACCTTCTGCATTGACGAAATCAGCAAACTGGATCGGATTGTACTCAATCAGGTTCACTTTGCAAGGCACGTGCTTGCAAAACTTGGCCAGTTCCATCGCATCTTCAATTTCGTCATTGAAATGATTGAATACGATGTATTCGTACGTGATCGGGTTTTTCGTTTTTGAAAAATAATATTTCAGTGCTTCAGACAGTGCCTTTAGCGAGTTTTGTTCGTTGATCGGCATGATCTCGTTGCGCTTCTTGTCATTGGCCGCATGGAGTGAAACGGCCAGATTAAACTTCACGCCATCATCACCCAGCTTCTTGATCATCTTTGCAATTCCTGCAGTAGATACCGTGATGCGTTTGTATGACATATTCAAGCCATCCGGAGCTGTAATGCGTTCGATGGATTTCAATACGTTGGCATAATTCAGCAAAGGTTCACCCATGCCCATGTATACGATATTTGTTAGCGGTGCTTTGTAGTTTTCCTTGGCCTGCTGATCTATCAGGACCACCTGGTCATAGATTTCGTCGGCATTGAGGTTCCGCTTGCGGTCCATATAACCTGTCGCGCAGAATTTACAGGTCAGGCTACAACCCACCTGTGAACTTACACAGGCCGTCATGCGCTCATCCATAGGGATCAGCACACCCTCTACAATGTTGCCATCATAAAGTCTGAAAGTATTTTTGATCGTATGGTCATTGCTGAACTGGGAATTGTTGACTTCGACTACATTGATGGAATAGTTCTCGTTCAATTTTGCCCTCAGGTCTTTGGAAAGGTTACTCATCTCCTCAAAACTGCGGGCAGATTTTTCCCATAGCCATTGGTAGACCTGTTTGGCCCGGTAAGATGGTTCTTTCATGGCCGTAAAGTGCTGTTGCAGTTGCGCCAGATCCAGTGAACGTATATCAGTTTTCTTTGTAGGAAGCATTTCGCTGCAAAGTTACAAAAAAATCTTACCTTTTTGGGCTCTTCACTTTAGCTCCCGGCGCGCCGGATCTTCCGTTGCCTGGCTTTACCGGTCTTTTGCTTGGACCGCCTGCTTTGAACCAGTCGTTGGTATTGCCAGCTGATTTGCTGCCTCCGGCCGCTCTGCCGCCAGTAGCTGATTTAGGTGCTGCCTTACCTTTGCCTCCTGCAGGCCGATCTGCACGGCTCAACGAAGCGCTTTTCCCCGCTGAACGCGGCCCTGCCGACCTGCCACCTTTAGGTCCAGCTGATTTGCCGGAAGACCTTCCCGGAGTGACATTCTCCATGAAATCTTCTTCTTTAGCTATTTTAGGTTTTTTATTGACCCTTTTGGGTGCTGCCGATGCTGCTTCAGAGCTCGACTTGGCCACCATATTGTATATTTCGGTTTGTTCTTCAGGAGTCAATTCACGCCATTCCCCTACAGGGATACCTTTTATACTTACATTCATGATACGTACCCGCTCCAGTTTGACCACTTCAAAGCCGAAGTACTCGCACATGCGGCGGATCTGCCTGTTGAGTCCCTGGATCAGTGTGATTTTAAAAGTCGAAGGCCCTTCTTTTGTCACTTTGCATTTCTTGGTCATGACACCCAATACTGGTACACCTTTGCCCATGTTGGTAATGAAAGACTCTGTAACGGGTTTATTGACCGTCACCACATATTCTTTTTCATGGTTATTACCTGCCCTCAGGATCTTATTCACCAGATCTCCGTTGTTGGTCAGGAAGATCAGTCCCTGTGAATCCTTATCGAGGCGGCCGATCGGGAATACCCTTTCGCTATGGTTTACATGGTCTACAATATTGCTTTTTACCCCCGCTTCAGTGGTGCTGGTGATGCCCACTGGTTTGTTGTAAGCAATCAATACTGTATTTTCGGCTTGTTGCGGTTCAATGTTCTGTCCGTTCACCGTCACGAGATCACCAAAAAAGACTTTGTCGCCCACCTTAGCTTTCTTACCATTGATGTACACATTTCCCTGCTCAATATACCTGTCGGCCGCTCTTCTTGAGCATAAACCGCTTTCACTAATGTATTTATTTAATCTTGTGGTAGAATCTGCCATTGGGCTGTGCTTATGAATTGAAATTATTTACAAAGAAATCAATTTATAATCACATATGCTATCAAAATCTTTTTGCAGCGCTGCATTGTCTGTTTCAGTCCATGCCCCTGGGGTCTTGAGCCTGGTAGCCCCGGAGCTGTAGTGCACTGTCTTCATTCAGCATTTTTCAACCGTGCTTTCAACGTCTTTTGCTTGTAAAAAGTCGGACAGGAGACGGAGAAAAGACGGAGCGGAGACGGATTCGGGTAAGACTCACCCTATGCCCGCTTAGGAGTAGGGCTCAGTAATCAACAGGAAGAAATTTCATGTATTCGCTCATTTTCATGTGGTCTTTTTTCCGGAAGGGAGTATCCAGGCACCTTACTGCGATAATGCGCGATACGCGGAAGTCGCGGTATTCATTACGCAGGTGGCACCAGCCAATGAGGTGCCAATTAAAGGCATAAAAGATCAGACCGATCGGTTCCACCTCGCGTTTACTGCTTTCACTATTATGATTTTGATAGTCGATTTCTATCATGCATTGGATTGATATGGCATTTTGCAGTGCAGACAAATGGTCGAATTCATCGTTCAGCATTTCATGACGCAGTTGGAATTTGATGCTTTCATTCAGCAGTTCCAGTTTTTCTTTTTGCGAGTTCTTTAATACTGCTTTGACTTTGTTCAATGCGGTAGTATAATTGGTCAAAATCGACTTGTCTGCAAAACTGGAGACCAGGCGTTCCATGATCAGCAAGGCGTTTGCTTCATCTGAGCTGAAAGATACCGGTGGCAAGAAATAGCCCTGTACAATGAAATAGCCCTTAGGCTGTTCAAAACTAATCGGTACGCCCTGTTCCAGCAAGGCTTTGATGTCGCGGTATACAGTCCGCACGCTCATTCCAAACTGCTCCGCAATTTTATCGGCGCTGGTATATTTTCTACTCTGTAACAGGATCAGGATTCCAAAAAGCCGGTCGATGCGATTCATGGAACTAAATTAAGATATTATCCGGAAATACATTTTCTTTGTATCCATGATTTCTTATATATCTGCTTCAGGTGTCTATCCGGTTAATGCTCCGGTTATCGAAAATGGGGTGCTGGGTGTAGACCCGGAAGGTAAGATCACAGCTGTGATGACAGCAGAAGAAGCACAAGCGAAGGGAATTGCCGATATTACTGTTTACGAAGGGATTTTGGTTCCTGGTTTTGTAAATACCCATTGTCATCTGGAGCTTTCCCATATGAAGGGCGAGCTGAAAGGTAAGAAGGGCCTGGTCGATTTTGTGCAGCAGGTGATGAAAACCCGGGCAGCTGATGATTACAGCATTGAGCTGGCGATGCTTAAAGCGGATCTGGAAATGTGTGAGAATGGTATTGTGGCAGTGGGTGATATTTCCAATCAGGTCATTTCCCGGTCTATCAAATCTGGTAGCCCTTTGTATTACCATACCTTCCTTGAAGTGATGGGTTTCAATCCGGCTACAGTAGACTTGTCTATGGAACGGGCACGGAGTTTTGAAGCTGAATTTGGTGATGTTCCAATTTCCCTGGTCCCACATGCACCATATTCGGTCTCCAGAGTTTTGTTTGAAGCGATCGCGGAGCATGCAACTTCGAAATCTTCGATATTGAGCATTCACAATCAGGAGACGGCACAGGAAGATGATTTCTTTAAAAATAAAACCGGGGATTTTTTAAAATTGTATGAGTTTCTGGGGTTGGATATTGATTTTTACAAATCTACAGGCAAGAGCTCTTTACAGAGTTACCTGCCCTTACTGCCTCCGGACCTGAAGACCTTATTGGTACACAACACATTTACAAAAAGAGCAGATGTAGATTTTGCAACTTCCATACATCCAAATTTGTATTGGTGTCTCTGTCCCGGAGCCAATCAATATATAGAAGGATGCCTGCCAGATGTACCTATGTTCATGGAGGCAGGGCTGCGCATCACGCTCGGTACAGATAGTCTGGCCAGCAATGATGGGCTGAGCATCCTGAGGGAGATGAACCGGCTACAGTCGCATTTCGAGATTCCAATAGCAGATCTGATTCGTTGGGGCACTTGGAACGGAGCTGAATTCCTGGGTATTACAGATCGTTATGGAAGTTTCGAGCCAGGTAAGCAGCCTGGCGTCAATTTGCTGAATACGGTAGAAATGGCTGGGAAGACAGTACTTGGTACTTGGGTAAAACGTTTATTTTAGGCAGCAGGTAATGAAATTTTAGATGGCAATGAAGACGAAGATCAGCAAACTTTTTGGTATTGAATACCCCATCATACAGGCTGGAATGGTTTGGTGTAGTGGCTGGAAGCTCGCTTCGGCGGTATCTAATGCAGGTGGACTGGGCGTCATCGGCGCGGGCTCCATGTATCCGGAAGTTTTCCGTGAGCATGTGCAAAAATGCAAATCGGCTACAGATAAGCCTTTTGGCGTGAACGTACCACTGCTCTATCCCAATGTACAGGAGATTATGGATATCATTGTAGATGAAGGCCTGAAAATCGTCTTTACTTCCGCAGGTAATCCTGCGACCTGGACCAAATACCTGAAAGAAAAAGGCATTACCGTAGTGCATGTTATTGCCAATACCAAATTTGCAAGGAAAGCTGAAGCTGAGGGAGCAGATGCGGTAGTGGCAGAAGGTTTTGAGGCCGGCGGGCACAATGGAAGGGAAGAGACCACAACCATGTGCCTGATCCCAATGGTCTGTGCTGCTGTGCAGATTCCCGTAATTGCCGCAGGGGGGATCGGGAACGGCGCCCAAATGCTGGCAGCGATGGCATTGGGTGCAGATGCAGTACAGGTCGGGTCTGCTTTTGCAGTAGCAGCAGAATCTTCCGCGCATCCCAATTTTAAGGAAAAGATCATTGCAGCTGTGGAAGGGGATACCAAACTGCGGATGAAAAAGTTGGTGCCGGTACGTTTGTTGAAGAATGAATTTGCCGATTTGGTGGCCCAGGCAGAAGCATCCGGCGCGAGTACGGAAGCGCTGATGAATTTGCTGGGCCGGGCACGTGCGAAACTGGGTATGTTTGAAGGGAATATGGAAGAAGGGGAACTGGAGATCGGTCAGGTATCGGCCATGCTTGGGGAAATCAAGCCGGCGGCGGAGATTCTGGAAGAAATCTGGTCTGGATTTTTGGCCGCAAAAGGACGCCTTTTAGAACTTTAACATGCCTATATTTGCAGGCTTATAATTATTCTTCATCACCGTTAAAAGAAGCTATCAATAGATGAAAATCATACATCAGAATATCAGGATCACAGGTAAGGTTCAGGGAGTTGGTTTTAGGGAAACTACCAAATACGTAGCAGATCAGTCGGGCATCAAAGGCTTTGTACGTAACGAAGCTGATGGCTCAGTTTACATCGAAGCAGAGGCCGAGCAATGGGAACTGGAATCTTTCCTGGAATGGTGCAATGATGGGCCTGACAGGGCTAAAGTTGAGCATTGTGAAGTTACCGAAGGAGCGGAACTGAAGGGTTTCAAAGATTTTGTAGTCTTAAAAAAGTAGGATGTCGGCAATTAAAAAGTTTCTGGGACAGACAGCGATTTACGGACTGACTACCGTAGTTTCCCGGATGTTTAATTTCATCCTGACCCCGTTTTTTACAGGGGTTTTCCAACCGGGTGTCTATTCCATCTTTACGAAAATGTATGCTTCTGCTTCGTTGATCAACGCGATATTGGCTTTTGGGATGGAGAGTACCTTTTTCAGGTACCTGAACAAGCATGAAGACAAGAAGCAGGAAGTTTACAACAATTCCTTTTTCAGTATTGGATTTTTGTCGTTGCTTTTCCTGATCAGCGCGTTGGTATTTGCGAGACCGATTGCACTGCATTTCGCCAATGGTCCGGAAGAAGTAGCCGATTACCTGCAATACGTGCATTACTTTGTATGGATTTTGTTTATAGATGCGATCTGTGTGATCCCTTTTGCCAAGCTTCGGGCAGATGAACGGCCAATGCGTTTCAGCCTGATCAAGTTTTTGAATATTGGGACTTTCATTGGTTTCAACCTTTTCTTTTTATTGGCTGTTCCGGCGCTGATCGAATCAGGTGGCGCAACAGGCAGTTGGTTTGCTTCATGGTACCGCGAAGGCTGGATTGGTTATGTATTTATTTCTAACCTGATCGCCAGTATACTTACGCTTCTGCTGCTGTTGCCCGAACTGCTCAAACTGAAGCTGAAATTTGATGGGGAACTGTTCCGGAAGATGCTGGCCTATTCCTGGCCCGTTCTGGTCGCCAATTTGTCCTTCGTGATCAATGAGAATCTGGATAAGATGATTTTAGAGCCTTTGGGGGTGTCTGCTTATAACCTTGGGGTATATGGAGCGGTATGTAAGATTGCGGTGTTTTTAAGCCTCTTCATTACCGCATTCCGCCTGGGTGCGGAGCCATTCTTCTTTAGTCATGCCAAAAGCGCAAATGCCCGGCAGACTTATGCGACGATCTTGAATTACTTTGTAATAGCCCTGTCTATCATTTTTGTGGGTTTGGTTGCGAATATTGAATTGCTGAAGTATTTCATCAACAATAAAGAATACTGGGTGGGTCTTGGTGCTGTGCCGGTTCTGTTGTTCGGTTATGTATGCCTGGGAATTTACAGCAACTTGTCAATCTGGTACCGTTTATCAGACCAAACACGGTACGGACTTTATATTTCGGTAGTGGGGGCCGTAATCACTATCGTGCTCAATATTGTATTGGTGCCACGGTATGGTTTCATGGGCTCGGCCTGGGTTTCTCTGCTGGCTTATTTCACCATGATGGTGATTTCCTATGTTTTGGGTCAACGCAATTACCCAATCCCTTATAATTTAAGGCGTATTGTGTTGTATATGCTGGCCTCTCTAGTGCTGGTCGTGTTGTCATTCTGGATATTTGACAGGAATTTATATATTGGTAATGCGTTATTGCTGGCTTTCATTTCCGGGGCTTATTATTTCGAGAAAAACGAGCTGATGAAGCTTTTGAAAAGGTAAAGAAAATGGCATTTTCTTTACCTAAGGTGTTATCTTTGTATAGGTTTTTCAAAAATCTATACATATGAATTATTTCCATCCCTTTTTTATGGTAATGGGAGTGAGTGGGGCACAAATAACTGCATCATTAAGCACAAATCAAATTATTATAAATTAGCTCAAAATTACGGGATGAAGATTTCCGGTAGGATAAAATAAGTTAAAGACAATTTTAAACAGATGAAAATCAATATTATCAATAAATCAGGGCATGCATTGCCGCAATACGAAACGGCTCATGCGGCAGGAATGGATATGAGGGCGAACATAGAAACTGAGATCAGGATTAAACCTTTACAGCGTGTATTGATTCCAACTGGTTTATATATAGAACTTCCTGTAGGCTACGAAGCGCAGATCAGACCGAGAAGCGGACTGGCTTACAAACACGGGATCAGCATTGTGAACTCACCGGGTACAATAGATGCTGATTACAGAGGGGAGATCAAAGTATTGCTGGTGAACCTGTCGGACACTGAATTTGTGGTCAATGACGGGGAAAGGATCGCACAAATGGTGATCGCAAAGCATGAGACAGTGAGCTGGGAACTGGTAGAAGAATTGAGTGATACGGCCCGTGGTGCTGGTGGTTACGGACATACAGGTAAATAAAAAGATGAAGCAATTGAAGTGGTTTTTATGTTTGTTTTTTCTGTCGATTGCGTCCGCAAAGGCACAGCAGCCTGTAGTGAGCAAGCTGGACAGTAATGTCATAAAGACACTTTTTTATGCCGGACTGCGGGATAAACTGAATGAAAACTATCCACGTGCGGCTGAAAACTTCAACAAGATCCTGGCTATAGATGCCGACAATGCAGCGGTACATTATGAGATCGCGGTGCTCAATTACCGTCAGAATAAGATTCAGGAAGCAGAACAAGCGGTTAAGAAAGCTACTTCCATTGATGCCAATAATGTATGGTACTGGAAGCTGATGGGAGAGCTGTATAAGCGAAGTGGAAATATGGATGCCCTGATCGGCGTTTTTAATCAACTGATCAGGTTGTCCCCGGATAATGATGCGTATTATTTTGACCGTTCCAATGCCTGGCTGCTCAGTGGTAAGGAGGAGCTGGCGATGAAAGGCTATGCGGAGCTGGAACAGAAGTTTGGGCCTTCAGAAGAACTGAACCAGGCCAGGGCCAGGGTAGAACAAGGGCGTTCCGGAGCCAAACCGGCGAAAAAGGAGGCAGCTGTAAGCAATGCGACTGAAGCGCAAAAGCCAGCATTGGATCCCAATGACCCCAAAGTAATGGCCGGTATGGCTGAAGAACTCTATAAGAAAGGAGAACTGAATGCCGCGCTGGAGCAGTACAGAAAGGTTTTGAAGCAAACAGATCAATTGTATGGTGTATGGGAACAAACCTTAAACATTCAAACGATCCTGGGGTTGTATAAGGAAGTAATCACAACTGCTGATGAAGCTTTATCTGTATATCCCAATCAGGCCATCCTGTATTATTTCATTGCCTTTGCTCAGCAACAGGAAACAAAATATGAGGAAGCCCTGGGTAATATCAAGACTGCACTAAGCCTGGATGCCGAAAATCCGGTATATCAGGAATGCTATGGCGATATCCTCTTTTTAAAAGGAAACGTGGAGCAGGCCCTGGTACAATGGAAAAAAGTAAAAGCAGTAGGTGGGGGTTCAGATAAATTAAAGAAGAAGATCGATGAACGCAAGTACATTAAATAAGCTGGTATTGTTGCTGCTGGTCATGCTGGCGGGAGCCTGTAAGACAAAAAAGGTGATTGTAAAAGTGCCTGAGACCGGGGTAAATACTACGGTAGTTAATAAAAAAGCAGAAAACCTGAAAACGCTGGCCGATAAAGACCTGGTGTATACCAGTCTGTCGATGAAAGCAAAGGCCAATCTGGAGATCAATGGTAATGGCAACAATGTGACGATGAACATCAGGATGGTTAAGGATGAAAAGATTTGGGTCAGCATCACTGCCATAGCGGGGATAGAAGTAGCCAGAGCCTTAATTACGCCAGACAGTATCAAGGTGAAGAACAGTTTTCAGGGCGTGTACCTAAAAAAGCCGTTCAGCTACATACACCGCTATACGAATCCCCAGGTGAACTTTGCACTGCTGCAATCGATCTTTTCCGGAAATACGATCAAAGATTTTATGGTGGAGCAATCGGGGCTTGAACAGCAGAATGGGGTATGGCTGTTGACGGGGAACCAAGGTGATCTGGCTTATCGTGTGCTATTCAACACCCTGTTGAAAATAGGTGAGAATAACCTGAACGATGTGAAATCCGGCAGGGCTTTGAAAGTAGTCTATGGCGAATACCAGAAAATAGACAATATCCCTGTACCTTCCAATATCAGGATCAGCTCCATAGCAGGAACTCAGAAAGTGAATTTAACATTGGACTTTTCCAAGATAGAACGCAATGTTCCTCTGGAATTTCCGTTTAATGTTCCAGCTAAGTATGAGGTGATAAACTGATTTTTTTTAATACTTTTGGAGCAATGAAGTTGAGCAAATTCCTTTTATTCCTGTTTTTTGTATTATCCGCCTCTGTAGCTGTAGCACAAAGCAGTGCAGAACTGAAAAGAAAAAAAGAAGCCTTACAGCGTGAAATCGACTTGTTGCAAAAGAATGCCAACAAAGCAGCCAACAGCAAGAAACTAACCTTGGGTGAGATCAAGGCGCTGAATGCGAAGATCGGACTGATGCAAAGCAAAATCTCAGTGATCAATTCGGAGATCAAAAACCTCGACAATCAGATCCATGAGAACACCAATACCGTACATAATTTAAAAGGCCAGTTGGGCCAGTTGAAAAAAGAGTACGCCAGCATGATCCGTTTTGCCCAGCGCAACAAGAATGCCTACGACAAGATGATGTTCATTTTTGCGGCTTCGGATTTTAATCAGGCTTATAAGCGGATCAAATACCTGCAGCAGTTCGGACAATACCGGAAGAAGCAGGCAGACTACATTCAGGGTAAGCAAAAAGACCTGAACTACAAGATCGTGGTACTGGACAAGAACCTGAAAGAGAAAAGCCATTTGTTACAGGAGCAGGAGCAGGAGAAGAATAAACTGGGTAAAAACAAATCTGAGCAATCTGCAGTGCTGAACAAATACAGCAAACAGGAAAAGCAATTGAAAAATGACATTGTTGCGAAGCGGAAACAATCTGCACAGCTGGACAGGAGTATCCGTTCGGCGATTGCCCGGGAGATAGAGATTGCGAAACGAAAGGCAGAAGAGGAAGAACGCCTTGCTGCTGCTAAAGCGAAGGCAGAAAACAAACCTGCACCTGCAACGACCTCCAAACCGAAAACCAGCGGAGGTTATCTGACAGCGACACCGGAATCGGCAAAGTTGTCTTCGCAGTTTGAAGGGAACAGGGGTTCATTGCCATGGCCGGTAACAATGGCAACGGTAACTCAGAAGTTTGGGCGGTACATGGTAGACCAGGCCTCTGGTATGAGTGATGGTATAGATATAGAAACGCAGGAGGATGCCGGTGTGCGGGCCGTATTTAACGGGAAAGTGAGTAAGGTAGGAGAGTCGTATGGGAAATATTATGTGCTGATCATGCACGGTGGATATTTTACAGTGTACAGTAACCTCAAATCGGCAAGTGTGTCATCTGGTGAAACGGTGACCACCAGGCAGAACATCGGAGTGGTAGGCACAGATGATGGCCGGCCACAATTGAAATTCCAGATCTGGCGCGGATCTACACCTCAGAATCCGGAAGCCTGGCTGGGTGCTAAGTAAAAAGGCAAACAAAATAGTTATATTTGTATATAAATAAACAAAAACACGCAAGAAGATGTATACAGGGACGTTAGCGGATTTTTTAGGGATGGGTGGTCCGGAGATCATGCTCATTATGGTGGTCATACTTTTGTTGTTTGGAGGTAAAAAATTGCCTGAACTTGCCCGCGGACTGGGAAAAGGAATCAGGGATTTTAAGGATGCCTCTGAAGGCGTAAAAAGAGAGATCCACCGCAACATTAATTCCGTAGGTATTGTTGATGATGTGAATGATATGGTGAATGACATCAATGACAACAGTCGTCACCATCCTTCAGAATCTCAATTGGAAGAGCAGATGTATCCTCAGCCGGAAGCTCCGGTAGTGGCCAATACAGAGCCAATCAGCTTTGTGAAAAAAACGGACGAGCAGGCAGCAGCAGCGACAGATCAACTGATCGCAGAGCATAAAGAAGAGACAGCACACAGCAGAATAGAAACAGATAAAACACAACTTTAAGTAAAAGATCATGTTAAATACAACATTAGGTGCCTTGCTAGGCGGACCAGAGATTGCCATCATATTAGTTATTGTACTATTGCTTTTTGGTGGTAAGAAAATTCCTGAATTGATGAGAGGTCTGGGTAAAGGCGTAAAGGAATTTAAAGATGGAAAAGATGGCGTTGACGGCGATCCTGTAGATCAGAACCGTACTAATACGACGAACAAACCTTTATAGGTTTAGTACCATTTTATAAATCTTTTAACGTATTCTTGAATTTTGAAGAAGTATAGCTCCTTAACAGAGATACAAAGCCTTATTGGTCAGAAAAAAATCAGTGTACCCGGTTTACTGGAATATTATTTTGAGCAGATAGAAATTCATAAACACCTCAATGCATTCAATGAGGTGTTTTTTTATTCTGCTGCTGAACAGGCTAAACTTGTACAACAGAAAATAGAGAATGGCAGTGCCGGAAAGCTTGCGGGAATGGTCATTGGTATTAAGGACAATATTTCCTACAAGGACCATGAGGTAACTGCCTCTTCAAAAATGCTGGAGGGATTTATTTCCCCTTATTCAGCTACCGTTGTTGAGCGTTTGCTTGCAGAAGATGCAGTAATCATTGGCCGTCTGAACTGCGATGAATTTGCTATGGGCGGCTCTAACGAAACCTCTTACTACGGGGTGGTGAAGAATGCTGCTGACGATACGCGTGTGGCCGGTGGTTCATCCGGCGGTTCCGCGGTTGCGGTACAAGCCGATCTTTGCCTTTCTGCCCTGGGTACCGATACGGGCGGCTCTGTGAGACAGCCCGCAGCTTTTTGCGGAGCGATCGGGCTTAAACCGACTTACGGAAGAATTTCCAGGTATGGAGTTATTGCTTATGCATCCTCTTTTGATCAGGTAGGTACCATTACTTCTTCTGTGGGCGATGCCGCGTTGTTGCTGGAAGTGTTGGCTGGTGCAGATGAATACGATAGTACTGTCAGCAGGTTGCCGGTTCCCCATTACACTGCAGGGTTGGCTAACCCGGCAAAAAAGAAAATTGCTGTTTTAAGAGAAACATTAGAAAGCGAAGCCCTTGATCCCGAAATCCGGGAATCTATATTAAATGCTATCGACAAATTTAAACGTCATGGACATACGGTAGAATATGTGTCGTTTGACCTGCTGGACTACCTGGTTCCGGCCTATTACGTACTAACTACAGCAGAGGCTTCTTCCAATCTTTCCCGCTATGATGGTGTGCACTACGGTTACAGAAACCTGGAAGCTGCCAATCTGAATGATTTATATAAGCATTCGCGTTCAGAAGGATTTGGAGAAGAAGTGAAGAAGCGTATCCTGTTGGGGACCTTTGTACTCAGCGCTGGTTATTACGATGCTTATTACCAGAAGGCGCAGCAGGTAAGGCGTTTGATCCGGGAAAAAATGGAAGAGTTGCTGAAGAATTTTGATGTGGTGCTGAGTCCGGTAGCGCCTACACCGGCTTTTAAGATCGGTGAAAATATGGAAGATCCATTGGTGATGTACATGGCAGATATCTTCACTGTTTTGGCCTCACTCACTGGTATTCCGGCAGTTGCGGTGCCTTTGGGCAATAATTCAGATGGATTGCCGTTAAGTATGCAATTAATGGCCAGGCACTTCGCTGAAGAAACGCTGCTGGCTTTGTCACATGATTTTTTAAATGAGCGGTAGAAGCCGCTTTTATCCAAAAAATGCCTATGAACAAAAAAGTACTATTCGTATCGTATTGCATCCTGGCTTTTCTCGGCTTATCTGTATCTGCCCAACAGCAGGCCATTCCACTGAATGATACTACAGCGGTGCCGCTGGTATCAGAGAGCCCCTTATTTACCAATTACAATTACATCTATAAAAACAGGCTCGACTCCATCGAAAAAGTAGTGCCGATGCCTTACAATGAGTATGTACAAAAGTACATCGAAGTCTACAGCGGGAGGAAGGATATGATGGGCCGCATGCTTGGCCTGTCTGATTATTATTTTCCCATTTTTGAGAAAGCATTGAAGAGTCTCAATATTCCTGATGAGATCAAATACCTGCCAATTATCGAGTCCTCTATGAATCCTTACGCGGTGTCCAGGGTAGGTGCTACAGGACTGTGGCAGTTTATGTTTGGTACAGCCAAAGGATATGGACTGAACATGGACAACTTCGTGGATGAACGTAAGGATCCGATCCAGGCCAGTTATGCTGCGGCTGCATATTTCAGAGATGCCTACGAAGAACTGGGTGACTGGCTACTGGCCATTGCTGCTTACAACTGCGGCATGGGAGCCGTAAAAAGAGCGGTAGAAAAATCTAATTCCAATGATTTTTGGGAAGTTCGAAGGTTTTTGCCTCTGGAAACCCGGAATTATGTTCCTGCATTTATTGCTGCGGTGTATGTGATGAAGTGCTCAGATAAGCACGACATTAAATCGCAACGGGCTTCATATGCCCGGATCACTGATACCATACAGGTGAATAAGTTCATTTCTATTCCAACGCTTGCACAGGTCTTGAATATGAACGAAGAAGAATTGTGCAGTCTGAATCCTAGTTATAAGAAAAAGATTGTAAATGGCACAGAATTGTCGCCGAAGCGTGTGGTCCTGCCAAAGGTTAGTCTTGCGGACTTTACGAAGGTTTATGAATTGCTAAACAATGACATGGACACGGATATGAACATCGTATTGGCTGCCAACGAGGGGAAACTTGTGCTGAAGAAGAAAAAAGCAGTACAGGACCAGCCTGCCTATTTTTATCATAAAGTATCACCCGGCCAGAACCTCGGGCTCATTGCCGACAAATATCATGTCGAAGTACAGGACCTGAAGGTTTGGAATAAACTGAACGGGACGACGATTGTTCCGGGTCAGAAATTAAAAGTTTACCACAGTCAGGCAGAAAAAAATGGCCTCAGGGCTGCAAAAAGCTAAATTTTCCCATTCATTTTTAGCTGTTCACTTTGTTCATTTTCCCGATTTTCAAGAGTTTATTACTTGGTTTGAATGCCTTTTTTTATTTTAAGGCTCAATAAAAGAATTGTAACTTTGGCCCTTTACAATTGATCGTTATGAGTAAATTAAACAGGAAGCAAGATGCTTTAGATTACCATTCGCAGGGGCGCCCGGGTAAAATTCAGGTGATTCCAACGAAGCCGACCAACTCGCAGAGAGATCTGGCACTTGCTTACTCCCCAGGCGTGGCTGAGCCATGCTTAAAAATAGCAGAAAACACAGAAGACGTTTATAAATATACGGCCAAGGGCAATCTGGTGGCAGTCATCAGTAATGGAACCGCGGTTTTAGGATTGGGTGACATTGGTCCGGAAGCAGGTAAACCAGTGATGGAAGGTAAAGGTTTGCTTTTCAAGATTTTTGCTGATATTGATGTGTTTGATTTAGAGCTGGACACCAAAAATGTTGATGATTTCGTGAAGATCGTAAAGGCGCTGGAACCAACTTTCGGTGGTGTAAACCTGGAGGATATAAAGGCACCTGAATGTTTCGAGATCGAGCGCCGGCTAAAAGAAGAGATGAACATTCCGGTGATGCACGATGACCAGCACGGTACGGCCATCATCTCTGCAGCGGCCTTGCTAAATGCCTGTGAACTACAGAAAAAGAAAATTGACAAGGTTAAAATCGTGGTAAACGGTGCAGGGGCAGCAGCCATTTCCTGTTCACGTTTGTACGTATCCCTCGGAGCTAAGAAAGAAAATATTGTGATGTGCGACCGTTCGGGCGTAATCAGGGACAACCGGGAGAATCTGGATGCGATCAAAGCAGAATTTGCCACTTCCAGGAACCTGAGTACCCTGGCAGAAGCGATGAAAGATTCAGATGTATTTATCGGACTTTCTTCTGCCGACTGTGTGACGGAAGACATGCTGAAATCGATGGCGAAAAACCCGATTGTATTTGCGATGGCGAATCCGAATCCAGAGATCGCCTATGAACTGGCAGTCAGTTCACGTAAGGACATCATCATGGCTACAGGCCGTTCGGATTATCCGAACCAGGTGAACAATGTGTTGGGTTTCCCTTATATTTTCCGTGGTGCACTGGATGTAAGGTCAACAAGCATCAATGAAGAAATGAAGATTGCAGCAGTGAAAGCAATTGCTGAACTGGCCAAGAAATCTGTTCCTGAGGCTGTAAACATGGCCTATAATGAAAAGAACATCAAATTCGGTAAAACCTATATCATTCCGAAACCGATGGACATGCGTTTGATGACCAATGTGTCGATGGCGGTGGCCAAAGCGGCCATTGAATCTGGTGTAGCACGTAAGGTCATTACCGATTGGGATGCATATGCAGAAGAATTGAAAGGCCGGCTTGGAGGTGATGACGCGATTATGCGTGCCATTACCAATAAGGCGAAATCTGATCCTAAGCGTGTGGTCTTTGCTGAAGCAGACAATTACAAAATTCTGAAAGCGGCGCAGATCGTGAAGGATGAAAATATTGCCATTCCGATCTTATTGGGAAACCGGGAGATCATCAACCGCATTATTGAAGAGAATGCATTGGATCTGGAAGGTGTAGAGATCATGGATCCTTTTGAAGAGCGGGAACGTATGAATAAATATGCAACTTCATTATTCAACAAGCGTCAGAGAAAAGGGGTAACGATGATCGAGGCGACAAAATTGCTTCGTGACCGCAACTATTTCGGTTCTTCGATGGTCGAATTTGGAGAGGCGGACGCCATGATCTCCGGTCTGACTAAGAACTATGCATCTACGATAAAACCAGCATTGCAGGTAATCGGAACCGAGCCTGGTGTGAATCGTGTGGCGGGTATGTATATGATGATGACCAAGAAAGGGCCTGTGTTCTTTGGAGATACGACAGTGACCGTAGATCCTACAGTAGAAGAATTGGTAGACCTGACCCTGTTGCTGGAGCGTGCAGTAAGCAAGTTTAATATCCATCCGAGAATTGCCCTGCTTTCTTATTCCAATTTTGGATCGAATGAAGGCATTGTTCCGGAGAAAGTACGCAAGGCGGTGAAAATATTGCATGAAAAACATCCGGATATCGTGGTAGACGGAGAGATGCAGGGTAATTTTGCCATCAACAATGCCTTGTTGCGAGACAATTTTCCTTTCAGTACATTGGTAGATGCCCCGGCAAACACACTGGTATTTCCAAATCTTGAATCTGGCAATATTGCCTACAAGTTATTGCAGGAGCTTGGAGAAGCGGAAGCTGTAGGTCCAATCCTTTTGGGCTTGAAAAAGCCGGTACACATTGTACAGTTGGGCAGTTCAGTGAGGGAGATTGTGAATATGGTGACGATTGCCGTTTTAGACGTGCAGGGTAAAGAGGAAGATGCCAATCCTAAACGCGGCAGTATTTTGAAAAGAATTGCTAAAAAATAGAAGATGTTTGCATATATCGATGGTAGGTTAACTTTTAAATGTCCGGCTTATATAGTAGTAGAGGCCGGCGGCGTTGGCTATCACATCAATATATCGCTGAATACTTATAGTAGCCTGGCAGATGCCGAACGCTGTAAAGTGTATACATGGCTTCATGTAAAAGAAGACGCGCATACACTTTACGGCTTTGCCGATGAAGGAGAGCGCAGGTTGTTCCTGCACCTCATTTCGGTGTCGGGCATAGGACCCAATACTGGAAGGATGATGCTGTCTTCAATCACGCCAATGGAAATCCAGAACGCAATTGTGAGTGGCGACCTCAACCTGATCCAGCGCATCAAAGGAATAGGGGCAAAATCAGCCCAGCGCCTGGTGCTGGAGCTGCAGGATAAACTTAAAAAAGAAGGTACAGGATCATTGATTGCTGCACCATTGAACAATACAGTGAGAGAAGAAGCTTTGTCGGCCCTGACCATGCTGGGTTTTGCCAAAGCTGCTTCTGAAAAAGCAATAGACAATGCGGTGAAGAATGGTGGACAGGATTTGTCTGTGGAACAAATGATCAAATTAGCCTTGAAGAACCTATAACCAAACCTTACTCTTGAAAAACCAGTTAGCGCTAATTCTCTTATTCTTCCTGTCTTTGGGTGTACAACCAGCTTTTTCGCAGGTGAGACCCGAAAGGAAATCGGTTGATACGGCCAGGAACAATTTTGGCATCAAAGAAAAACAACGGCTGGGCATCCGCTCGCTGAATAATCCTTTTTATCCCTTGCCCGACAATGTGAGGCGCGAGGTCACTTATGACGCACTGAACAAACGCTATGTCATCAGGCAGATGATCGGTGACCGGGTATTTGGGCAGCCACAGTACCTGAGTGTGGAAGAGTACCAGCGCCTGTTGAGTACAGAGATCAAACGCGACAACTGGCGGATACTTTCCAATGAAGAGATTGAAGATGTGCGCAGGACGGGGATCATTCCCAGTCTGACGGTAAACAGTAAGGCATTTGAAAAGATCTTTGGTGGCACGACCATAGATATACAACCACGTGGGGAAGCTGAGCTGACATTCCTGGGCAGAATCAATAAGAACGAAAACCCATTGTTCAATGAACGTCAGCGGGTACAGGGGAATTTCGATTTCAATCAGCGGATCCAGATGGATGTGATCGGTAATATCGGTACCAAGCTGAAGATCAACATGAATTACAATACGGAAGCCCAGTTCGATTTTGAAAATCAGATCAAACTGGATTATACCGGAGGTGAAGATGACATCATCAAGAAAATAGAAGCCGGTAATGTGAGTTTGCCCTTGAATACTACTTTGATCAACGGTACACAGGCGCTTTTCGGGATCAAGACCCAGTTGCAATTCGGGAAGCTGAATGTAAATACGGTATTTACTCAACAAAAATCGCAGTCCAGGGAAATCCAGATCAGCAATGGTGCGCAGCAGAATGAATTCAGGATCAGTGGCGATAATTACGAAGCCAACAAACACTATTTCCTGGCTCAGTATTTCCGCGAGAACTACAATAAAAACCTGATGAATCCGCCTACGATCACCACGGGCATCATCATTACGAAAATCGAAGTCTGGATCACGAATAAGGCCGCCAATACCCAGGATTCCAGGGATGTACTGGCCCTGATCGATCTGGGGGAAAACAGCCCCTTCAACACCGTACAGGTAACCGGTGGCGCAGGTTATTCGGCATTGCCTTCCGGATTTTCCAATCCACAGTTTCCCCGGCAGTCCAACAACCTTTTGGAGCAATTGCCGGCCGGAGCCAGGGAAACCAATTCCAATGCGGCCATCAGTTTCTTTCAGGCCAACAAAGGCACAGACAATTTCGCGAAGCTGACCTATGCGCGGAAACTGGCAGACAAAGAATTTACCTTCCATCCCAAACTTGGATACCTTTCACTGAACAATGCGCTGAATACAGATGAGGTGCTGGCAGTAGCTTACCGGTATACCTATAACGGACAGGAATATCAGGTAGGGGAATTTTCTACTGATGTGCCTTTTGACCAGGGTACCCCAAAAGTGTTGTTTGCCAAGTTGTTGAAAAACGAAACGACAAAGACGAATCTGCCGACCTGGGACCTGATGATGAAAAATATCTACTCCATCGGAGGTTATCAGATCAGTCCGCAGAACTTTAAGCTGGACATCTTTAGGATAGATGAAAAGACCGGGATCGAAAGGCCTGTAATCACAGAAGGAGAAAAGCTGGATGCTTTCAATAAACCTTTGAAAGACAAGCTCTGGATCCAGGTAGTTGGGCTTGATCGCCTGAATCAGCAGGATGAGCAGAAACCGGATGGGATCTTTGATTTTGAAACCGAAAATAATCCCTTTAATTCTAATGGGATCGGAGGAAACAATACTTCCAACCAGTTCAATAACGGGGGAAACAGTACGCTGAATTCAAGTTCAGCGAATGCGGTGGTGCTGACCAATACCCGCAATGGCTATATTACGATAGACCCCTTGAACGGGCGGATCATTTTTCCATTGGTAGAACCTTTTGGTAAAGACCTGGCCGATCAGTTTTTGCCATCCGAACAAGCTTTTATAGACAAATATACTTATACGGCATTGTACGATTCCACGAAGGTGATCGCACAGCAGTTGTTTACCAAGCAAAACCGTTACATCATCAAAGGTAATTACCAGTCCGAAATTGCCTCTGAATTTAGCCTGAACTCTATCAATGTACCTGAAGGATCTGTCAAGGTTTTTGCTGGTACCATTCCTTTGCAGGAGGGGGTGGACTTTACGGTCGATTACCAGGGCGGAAGGGTAAAGATTTTAAATACCGGGATTCTGATCTCTGGTCAGCCAATCCGGATCTCTACAGAAAACAATGAGCTGTTTGGCTTGCAGCAGCGCTCTTTGTTTGGAACACGTTTGGATTATAAGGTAAACAATAAACTGAACCTGGGCGGTACCTTCATGAACCTGAGTGAGAAACCGCTGACACCGAAAGTGAATATCGGTGAAGAGCCGATCTCCAATACGATATGGGGTGTCGATCTGAATTACAGTTCGCCTTCCCGCTTCCTCACGAAGCTGGTAGACAAGTTGCCATTGATCTCTACTAAGGCACCATCGACCATTACCTTTTCCGGGGAATTTGCCCAATTGCTGCCTGGTCATCCGAAAGCCCTGAACTTTGCCGGTAAGACTGGAGGAGTAAGTTACCTGGACGATTTCGAAGCTTCCAGATCGGTTATTGACCTGAAAAGCGCTATCGCCTGGCAGTTGTCGGGAACCCCACAATTGTTCCCGGAATCCCAAAACATCAACGACCTCAGTTATGGCTATAACCGTGCGAGGATTGCCTTCTATAATATTGACCCTACTTTCTACAATAGGAATAACAGCAATATCCCTGCGAGTTTAAGGAACAACAGGAATGAGTTGTCCAACCACTATGTGCGGGAGATTATAGAACAGGAAGTTTTCCCTTTTAAAGAGATCAGTACAGGCCAGGCCATTACGCTGCCGACCCTGGATGTTGCATTTTATCCGACGGTAAGGGGACCCTATAATTTTACCCCAACAGGTTTTAGTTCCAATGGACTGCTGAACAATCCGAGATCCCGCTGGGGAGGTTTGTTTAGGAGGATAGAAGCCAATGATTTTGAGGCCCTGAACATTGAGTTTATTGAATTGTGGGTGATGGATCCGAACATCTACAAACCCAATTCAGCAGGTGGTGATCTGTATTTCAACCTGGGTAATATTTCGGAAGACATTTTAAAGGATGGTAGAAAATCATTGGAAAATGGACTGCCTGCAGACGGGGACCCTACGAAATATGAGGAAACCAATTGGGGCCGTGTCCCTAAATTGCAGCCCGTGATCCAGGCTTTTGACAATGATCCGAATGCCAGAAGAATACAGGACGTAGGATTGGATGGGTTATCGAATGCTGATGAGCGTACTAAATTTGCTACTGCGATAGCACAGATCAAGGCGCAGTTGAATCCCGATGCGGCAGCAGAGCTAGATAATGACCCTTCTTCAGATGACTATTCCTATTACCGGAGCAGAGACCTTGACCAGCAGAATGCAGGAATTTTAAAACGCTATCAGCGTTATAATGGTCCTGAGGGCAATTCGAAAACCCCTCAGCAGAGCCAGGAAGATTTTGGCGTGGAAAATTCGGCCTCTACGTCATTGCCGGACGGTGAAGACATCAACAGGGACAATAACATGACCCAGTCTGACGAGTACTTTCAGTACAAAGTATCGATGCGTCCCGGCGATCTGATGGTAGGCCAGAACTTTGTGACCGATAAAATTACTTCGCAGGTAAAGCTGGCCAATGGGCAGACACAGCCGGTGACCTGGTACCAGATCAGGATCCCCCTGGCCCAGTATCAGCAGAAGGTAGGTAATATCCAGGATTTTAAATCTATCCGTTTTGTGCGGATGTTTATGACCAATTTTGCCGATACCACTGTACTGAGGTTTGGAAAGATTCAGTTGGTGCGAGGTGAGTGGAGGCAATACAATGCCAATAATGATGCCACACAGGTGATCGCTGATCCCGCACTTTTGCCAGCCAATCCGGACAACTCCACCATAGAAGTTGCCACCGTAAATATTGAAGAAAATGGCAAGCGTACACCTATACCTTACGTGGTTCCTCCAGGTATTGAAAGAGAAAGAGATTTTAGCAACTACAGGGGAGATACCCGTCAAAATGAGCAGTCGCTGGCGGTGAGCATCCGCAACCTGAGAGATGGTTATGGAAGGGCTGCATTTAAAACTGCATTGAACGATTTCCGTTCTTACAAACGTTTGGAGATGTACATCCATGCGGAAGCACTGGGTAATACCGTTTTGAATGACAACGACTTAAGTGCATTTCTGCGCATTGGTGTAGACAACCAGGACAACTATTATGAATATTCGCAGCCACTGAAAGTGACCAATCCCGGAACCAGTGACCCTTATGCAATCTGGCCAGATCAAAATAAATTGGACATTGAACTGGAGTTGCTGCAAAATGCAAAACTGGCCAGGAACAAAGCCTTATTAAACGGTCAGCCCTGGCCAATAAACATTCCATTTGAGTACGTCGAAAACGGTAAATCCATCATTGTGAAAGGGCAGCCCGATATGAGTAAAGTGAGGGTGTACATGCTGGGTGTAAAAAACCCGCTCAGAAATGGAGCCAACCCATTGGGAGATGATGGGCTGGATAAAAATGCGCAGGTCTGGTTCAATGAACTGCGCCTGACCGAGTTTGACGAAAGGGGAGGTTGGGCCGCCACAGCACGGATGAATGCACAACTGGCCGATTTTGCAGATGTGAATGTATCAGGTAGCAAATCGACCATAGGCTTCGGCTCACTTGAAAAACGGGTCAGTGAAAGAAACCGGGCCGACAATGTATTCTTTGACATTTCCTCCAGTATGGAACTGGGTAAATTCCTGCCGAAAAAATCAGGCCTCAGGATCCCGATGTTTGTGAGTTATTCGACCCAGATCAGTACCCCACAATATGACCCGAGGACACCAGATATCGAACTGAAGAAAGCTTTGGATGTAGCCACTAAAGCGGAGCGTAAAGAAATACTGGACTATGCGCAAGACTATACAAAAAGGAACAGCATCAGTTTTACCAATGTGCGCAAGGAGCGTACAGATCCAGATAAGAAGCCGCAGCTATGGGATGTAGAAAACCTGAATGCGAGCTATGCTTATACCAAATTTGCGCATAGAGATTTCATCAATCAGAACAATATACAACAGACCTACAGAGCTTCGCTGGCTTATAACTATGCCGGACAATCGAAGAGCATCCAGCCCTTGGAGAAGCTGATCAAATCGAATAAGCTCGCTTTGTTGAAAGATATCAATTTTAGCCTGTTGCCAAATTCCATCAATTTCAGGATCGACCTGGACCGTTATTATTCAGAGAACAGTCTGCGCAACAATGATCCGAATAATGCCATTCCAATCAATACCACATTCAATAAGAACTTCCTGGTAACCAGGGTGTACGGCATTTCCTGGAACTTCACCCGTTCGCTGACCCTCGACTTTGATGCAACCAATTATTCCATTATTGATGAACCAGAGGGAAGGATAGAAGGGATGAAGAGAGATACGCTGTGGCAGAACCTGAAGCGCCTCGGCAGAACTACAGACTATAGCCATAATATGAATGTGACCTATAACCTGCCTTTGAATAAAATCCCTGGAATGGACTGGGTAAATGTGACAACACGTTACGGAACAAGTTTCAACTGGCAGACGGAGCCACTATCTACCCTAAGAAATCCGTTGATCAATCTGGGGAACACGATTCAGAACTCCAGGGTCATACAGCTCAACCCTAATCTGAACCTGGCCAGCCTGTACAACAAGTTTGGCTTTGTGAGGAAAGCCGGAATGGCCACGGCTTCTCCAGACCAGCAAAGCGGTTCCGGATTTTTGGTCGGACTACTGACCAGTGTAAAAAACGTGGTTGGTGCCTTTACACAGACCAAGGGGATTTTCATGCCTGGCTACCTGCCTAAAACCAATTACTTTGGTATAGATAACGTGACCGGAGCACCCGGACTGGGCTTTGTTTTTGGAAGTCAGCGCGATATCCGTAGCATGGCGGTGAACAACGGCTGGATCACTATAGATACGCTGCAGAGCCAGCTCTACATCAATACCCTTCGGGAAGATCTGAGTTTTACCAGTTTAATAGAACCCATAAGAGACCTCAGTATTACTTTGTCGGCCAATAAAAACAGGACGCTCAACTATTCTACCAATTTCAGGTATGATGAAAGCAGCAGGGGATTTGAAAACCTGAGTCCATATACCACTGGTGATTATAGCGTGTCCTTCATTACCTTGAAGACTGCATTTTCGGACCAGTCGGGCAGTACACTCTCTGGTCGCTTCAATAAATTTATGGAGAACAGGCAGGTGATCTCCCAGCGTTTGGGTGCGGCCAATCCGAATTCATCGGGTACATCTGGCGGTTTTGCAAATGGCTACGATAAGAGTTCACAAGACGTGGTGGTGGCATCCTTTATAGCTGCCTATACGGGTAAAGATGCCGGTTCTTCGAACCTGAATTCCATGCCCAGAATTCCACTGCCCAATTGGAGGTTGAATTATAGGGGACTGACCAGGATTGGATTTTTAGCGGAACGCTTTACCTCAATTGACATCAGGCATTCCTATAGATCGGTATACAGTATCAATGGTTTCAATTCTTTGATCAGGTATCAGGAGAGCAATGGACATGTGAGCAGCAGAGATGTAAATGGTAACTTCCTGCCGGAATATCAGTATTCTCAGGTGACCATTGCAGAACAGTTTTCTCCGCTGATCGGGATAGACACCAGGTTCAAGAACAACCTGACTGCAAATTTTGAGCTGGGCAGATCAAGATTGCTTGGGCTGAGTCTGTCGAACAGTCAGCTGGCCCAATTGTCGGAAAACAATATGGTCTTTGGTTTGGGCTACCGCACCAATAAATTCAGGTTCCCCTTTGGTCTGTTTAAAGGCTTAAAAACGGACAACAATATGGATTTTAAGCTGGATGTAGCCCTACGTGACAATAAGACGGTGATCTACCGGGCTGATGTAACAGAAGCTGAGGTATCATCCGGAGCAAAGAACATTACGCTGCGGCCAAGTGTGGATTATATCCTGAACCAGCGGTTCAACATCAGGCTGTTTTACGATTCCAATGTGACTAAACCTTATACTTCGCAAACTTTTAATACATCCTTCAGCAATTTCGGATTTAGTTTGAGGATTACACTGAATTAGGATTGTTATAAAGGCCCAGATTAATTACCTTTGAACGTGCAGGTCAGTAGTGTGGCCTTAAGAAATAACTAACGACAAATAAACTTAGAAAAATGAATTTTCCATCAGAATTAAAGTACACTAAAGACCACGAATGGGTTAAAGTTGAAGGCAATGAGGCTTATGTTGGTATTACCGATTTTGCTCAGCGTGAGTTAGGAGATATCGTGTATATCGACATCAATACGGTGGGTGATGAAGTAGGTAAGGATGATGTTTTCGGTACAGTTGAGGCTGTGAAAACTGTTTCAGATCTTTTTATGCCGGTAACTGCAACTGTTTTGGAAACGAATGCTGCGCTGAATGACAACCCTGAGTTGGTAAACTCTGATCCTTATGGACAGGGCTGGATGGTGAAAGTGAGCTTGTCGGATGTTGCTGATGTAGACAGTTTATTGGATGCAGATGCGTACAAAGCACTGGTTGGCGCTTAATTGATGAATAAATTTCAAGTATTAAAATATCAGGGATGGGCCATTGTATGGACCATCTTTATTTTGATCCTTTGCAATATGAAAATGCCTGATAGTAATGGATCAGGCATTTTTTTTGAAGGATTTGATAAGATGGTGCACCTGGGCTTTTTCTTTGTACTCACCATATTTCTGTTTTACGGTAAGATCAGGCATCAGCACAATTACAGTTTCCGTTCGCTGACTATATTTAAGATCATCCTCGCTACAGCATCTTTGGGTGCCGTCATTGAATTTTTACAGTGGAAATTTTTCACTTACAGGTCTGCGGAATGGTGGGATTTTGGTTGCGACATGATCGGTGTATTTATGGGGGTTTTTAGTTACATTCTCTTACATAAAAGCAATTATAATGAAAAGAAGAACTAGTGTATTGGTTTTGTTGTTTCTAGTGGCCATGAGTAGCGGTTGTGCTATATTTAATGGAGGATGCAAATGTCCGCCGGTCAGTTACCGCGCCTATCCGCAACGCTGATATTTTTGTTACGGTGGCATGACGGTTATACCGCCTTTTCTATCCATCAGATGGGTTTCCGTGCGCGCTATATCCTGTGCTATTATTTGGAACTGTTATAAATTAAGGCTAAATTGCGTGCGGTCGGAAATGGGGATAAAATCAATTCCGAATCATAAAATATAATTGAATACGAGATGAAACTTTCACAACTCAATCCTGGAGAACGCGGCACTATAGTATCTTTTACAGACCTGGATATGTCGGTAAAATTAATGGAAATGGGTTGCCTGCCGGGAGAGGTTGTAGAAGTGGAACGTTTTGCCCCTTTGGGTTGCCCCATTGCAATCCGTGTGGCTGGTTATCAGCTCTGCTTGAGGAAGAACGAAGCGTCTATCATCATAATACAGCAATAGTTTGGCAAGTGATTTAAAAATAGCACTGGTTGGAAATCCCAATACCGGTAAATCTACGCTGTTTAATCTGCTCACCGGGTTAAATCAGAAAATTGGAAATTTCCCGGGAATTACCGTGGATAAAAAGGTTGGCTATAGCAAGTTGCCCGATGGCAGGACAGCCGAAATAGTAGATTTGCCGGGTACATATAGTCTTTATCCAAAAAGTAAGGATGAGCGCATCGTTTTCCAGGTACTGGCACATGCAGAGAATCCCAGTTTTCCAGATGTCATAGTCCTGGTTGCAGATGCGACCAACCTGCGGAGGAACCTGCTTTTATATTCGCAGGTAGCTGATCTCGGGATTCCGATGCTGCTGGCACTGAACATGACCGATATGGCCAGTAAAGAGGGCATAGCCATTGACGTAACGGAGCTGTCGCGACGGATCGGGATACAGGTAGTGCCTATTGCTGCCAGAAGCAATAAGGGCCTGAATGAGCTGAAACAAGCCATTGCCAATACGACAGCGATTCCTACTCAGGCCAAAGAAGTGGATGTGCAAGTTCTGGCACCGGAAGCCATTGCAGAAGCGATGAAACTGATCGGGACCGACAACGACTACTATGCACTGCAGGTTTTACACCAGCATGAGCATATAGATTTCCTTTCAGCGGCACAACGTAGCGGACTCGAGCAAATCAGGCAAAATCATCATTTTGATACATCGAGGATACAAACCGCGGAAACGATAGCACGTTACCGCTATTTGGGTACAGTGCTCAGTGGCATTGTAGAAGATACCGGCGCTGTGCGCAAATTTGTAGTCAGCGACAGGCTGGACAGGGTTCTTACCAATAAATTCTGGGGTTTCCTGATTTTCATTGCCATCCTGTTCTTTGTCTTCAATTCCATTTTCTCCTGGGCTTCTTATCCCATGGATCTGATCGAGACTTCGTTTGCCTGGCTCACAGCGTTTGGCCATGAGCAACTGCCTCCGGGGGTATTGACCGATCTGTTACTGGACGGGGTAATTGCAGGATTGGGGGGCGTTGTGATCTTTATACCCCAGATAGCCATACTTTTTGCTTTTATCTCCATTTTGGAAGATACAGGCTATATGGCAAGGGTTACTTTTATGATGGATAAGATCATGCACAAATTTGGACTCAGTGGTAAGTCGGTAGTCCCGATGATCGGGAGTCTGGCCTGCGCGGTTCCCTCCATCATGAGTGCAAGGAATATAGAGAGTTGGAAGGACCGTATCATTACCATTATGGTGGTCCCTTTGGTCAGTTGTTCTGCACGTCTTCCGGTATATACGTTATTGATCTCACTGGTAGTGCCCGATCAGAAGGTATGGGGCTTTATCAATATGCAGGGACTCGCTTTAATGTCCATGTATATCATTGGCATTCTGGCGGCCATCCTGGTGGCAGTAGTGATGAAGTTCATCATTAAGGCCAAGGAGCGTTCGTATTTCATCATGGAGCTGCCGGTATACCGCATGCCGAGGTGGAGCAATGTCTTGTTTACCATGTATGAGAAATCAAAGACCTTTGTACTCGAAGCAGGGAAGGTCATCATTGCAATTTCTATCATACTTTGGGTGATGGCGAGTTACGGTCCCGGCGATAGATTTGAGCAGATCGAACAGAAATATGCAAAGATTGAAGCGCAGCAGGACAGTGTACAGATCTCCACATTGGAAAGAGATAAATCCGCAGAAAAGCTGGAAAACTCCTATGCCGGAGTATTGGGACATTTTATAGAGCCTGCCATCAGGCCACTCGGTTATGATTGGAAGATCGGGATCGCACTGATTACTTCCTTTGCCGCAAGGGAGGCTTTTGTAGGTACAATGGCTACGATCTATAGTGTAGAGGGCGGTGATGAAGAAGTGGGTACAATACGCGATAAAATGCGTGTGGCCAAAGATGCACAGACGGGATTGCCGATTTTTACCTTTGCTACCGGACTCTCACTGATGTTGTTCTATGCCTTTGCGATGCAATGTATGAGTACCGTTGCTGTAGTATACCGTGAAACGAAATCCTGGAAATGGCCGGTGATTCAGCTGGTGTATATGACCGTGATGGCCTATGTAGCGGCATTGATTGCGTATCAGCTCCTGAAGTAAATTGTTTACCTTTGTAAGGTGGAAAAAAAGCAGATCTTAGCACAGTACATGCCTGAGGCAGCAGCGCCGATCATTGCGCGCTGGATTGATTATTTCCAATGTGAATTTAAGATCTCCCGCAACAGGGCTACCAAATTAGGCGATTACCGGCATCCTTTTAAAGGTGCTGGGCACAAAATTTCTGTGAACAATAACCTCAATACCTATGCTTTTCTGGTCACTACCGTACATGAATTTGCACATTTGCTGACCTGGAATGACCATAAGAATAAAGTGAAGCCGCATGGCGAGGAATGGAAGCGGAACTTCAAGAGAATGATGGTTCCCTTTATTGATCAGCAGATCTTTCCGGAGGATGTCCAGCAGGCCATTGTCAGCTATCTCCATAATCCATCGGCCGCCAGCTGTACAGATTTGAAGCTCTCAAGGGCACTAAAGAAATATGATGTGAAGCATGATGCCATATCCCGTTTGGAGGAATTGCCTCTGGATACCGTTTTCCAGATCAAGGATGGAAGGCGTTTTAAAAAAGGAGAAAGGTTGAGGAAACGCTACCGCTGCCTTTGCCTGGACAATGGGAATATCTATCTTTTTAACCCCTTGGCAGAAGTCATGCTTGCAGCAACGGGTACTTAGTAAGCGAGTAGCTTGCTGATGCTTTCTGCGAGGCGGCTCTTGGCCAGGAAATCATCCTCCAGTATTTTGTTCATGGGAATTGCCGTGTCCAGACTGGCACAGCGCATTACGGGAGCGTCAAGGTGCTGAAAGCAATGTTCCCCGATCCAGGCAGCTATTTCTGCACCAAATCCACAAGTGAGCGTATCCTCGTGTAAAATCAGCACCCTACCGGTTTTTTTAACAGCCGCTGCGACACATTCCTGGTCCCATGGCTGCAGACTTCGCAGGTCAACCAGAGTGACGGAGCGTTCAGGATTGTCGGCCAGATAGGACAATGCCCAGTGAACACCCAGACCGTAAGTGATGATGCTGAGTTCAGTTCCTTCTTTCAGCAGCCTGGCTTTGCCGATTTCTATAATATAAAGACCCTCTGGTACAGCTCCATTGTTACTTCTATATAAGTATTTGTGTTCAAAATACATCACCGGATTTGGGTCATGGATGGCAGCCAGCAAAAGCCCTTTTGCATCCTCTGGAAAGGCAGGGTAAACTACTTTCAAACCAGGTGTTTTGGTGAACCAGGCCTCATTGCTTTGAGAATGGAAAGGACCGGCCCCCGTTCCCGCGCCTGTAGGCATACGGATGACCACATCTGCTTTTTCTCCCCAGCGGTAATGGGTTTTGGCGAGGTTGTTTACAATCTGGTTGAAACCACAGCTTACGAAATCGGCAAACTGCATTTCTACCACTGCTTTAAATCCATTGATGGAAAGGCCCAGTGCAGCACCAACGATAGCAGATTCACAGATTGGTGTATTTCGCACCCTCGCTTTTCCGAATTCCTTTACAAAGCCCTCAGTGATTTTAAAGGCGCCTCCATATTCCGCAATGTCCTGTCCCATGATCACCAGGTTTTCATGCTGCTGCATGGCTAGCCTGAGGCCGTCAGTAATGGCATCTAAATAGCGCATTTCCGTTATGGCTTTTGAGGGGGGCATTGCAGGCAAATCGTAAGGATGATACATGTCAGCGAGTTCGGTTGCTGCATTGGGTAGGGGTTCTTCCTGCTGGAAAGCACTTTCTATTTCCTGTTCGATCTGTATTTTAAACTGAGCTTTGATTTCAGCGATGAGTTGTTCGTCAAGTACTTGTTGCTCGATGAGGTAGTTCTCGTAATTCCTTAACGGGTCTTTAGCTGCCCATTGAGCCATTAATTCCTGGGGAACGTACTTAGTCCCGGAAGCTTCTTCATGTCCGCGCATGCGGAACGTAAGGCATTCTACCAGGACAGGCTTGGGGTCATTGCGCATTTGTCGCGCCAGCCGCTCAATCAGATCATACACTTCTAAGATATTGTTGCCATCCACCTGGTGTCCTTCAATGCCGTAACCTATAGCTTTATCAACCAGATTTTTGCATTTGAATTGCTCATTTGTGGGGGTAGAGAGCCCATAGCCGTTGTTTTCTATCAGGAAAATGACGGGAAGGTTCCACACTGCGGCGACGTTGACGGCTTCATGAAAATCGCCTTCACTGGTTGCACCTTCACCGCTGAAAACCATGGTTGCCTTTTTTCGGCCCGCGATGAGGTCTGCGAGGGCGATGCCATCAGCCAATGCCATCTGCGGTCCCAAATGAGAAATCATCCCAATGACCTTGTGTTCCTGGGTTCCGAAATGGAAGGAGCGGTCGCGCCCCTTAGTAAAGCCCTGAAGTTTCCCCTGCCATTGGGCCATCAATTTTTCCAGGGGAATGTTTCGGCTGGTAAAAACTCCGAGGTTGCGGTGCATGGGTAGGATATATTCATCACTTTCCATTGCGGCAGTACTACCGACTGCGATGGCTTCCTGACCGATGCCCGAGAACCATTTTCCTATGCGTCCCTGCCGGAGCAAAATGAGCATTTTTTCTTCGATCATGCGTGGATAAAGCAATTGCTGATACAGTTGAAGCAGAGTAGCGTTGCTTTTGTCCTTTTTATCGAAGATCATAATGCACTGTTAAGCGTTTTTTTCTTTTTGATGGTCTTCCCAGAGTTTAGAGAAAGATTTTGGAGCGATGACCGGCATATTGCGGTATTTGCCCCAGATTTTTCTAAATAAGGTTTTGAGGAAGAAGTTTTTGATCTTTCCACCCAGCATATCCATTCGCGATCTTTTGAGCATACCTGTTTTCCAGATCTTCCAGCCAAGCTCTTCGGTTTTGGTATTTTCATGCTGAGTTGCAGCATCGCGCCTGTTTAACAAGAGCATTTTGTGGATGTCTATTTTGGCCGGGCATACTTCGGAGCATTTCCCACAGAGGCTGGAGGCATAACTGAGGTGTTTGAAGTCCTTCATCCCCTTCAAATGAGGGGTGATGATGGAGCCGATAGGACCACTATAAGTCGTATCGTAAGTATGTCCGCCTATATTTTTGTAAACTGGGCAGGCATTTAAGCAAGCGCCGCAGCGGATACAATAGAGGCCCTGTCGCTGGTCCTTTTGAGCGAGTAAGTTGGTTCTGCCATTGTCCAGCAATATCACATACATCTCTTCGGGGCCGTCTGTTTCATCTCCCCTTCTCGGTCCGCTCAGTATGGTGTTGTAAACCGTCAGGTTTTGTCCGGTGCCGTGGCTGGCCAAGAGTGGCCAGAACAAGTCGAGATCAGCCATGGATGGAATGATTTTCTCAATCCCCACAATGGCGATGTGAATTTTAGGAAAGGTAGTGCAGAGCCTTGCATTGCCCTCATTTTCTGTCAGTGCAATACTGCCGGTATCGGCAATCAGGAAATTTCCGCCACTGATGCCAATATCTGCTTTTAAGTACTTCTCCCTCAGGAGTTCACGTGCCTTTTGTGTAAGTTGTTCAGGTGTATAATCTATAGGAGTGCCGAATTTCTCATGAAAGAGTTTGGCAATCTCTTCCTTGCTCAGGTGCATGGCAGGGGTAACAATGTGGTAGGGGTGCTGACCTAACAGTTGGACGATATATTCTCCAAGATCGCTTTCCAGAGACTCAATATCATGTTTTCCAAGGAATTCATTGAGGTGAATTTCCTCAGTGGTCATGGATTTTGACTTAATAACTGTTTTGCCCCCTGCCTTATTGATGATGTTAAGGATTTCTTTTTGTGCTTCATTGACATCATTTGCCCAAATGACTTTACCGCCACGGCGCTGGAAATTGGATTCAAATTCCGGTAGGTACTTATCCAGGTTTTCCATTACACGCCATTTGATCACATGGGCCTTCTTTTTGGAATTTTCCAGGTTTTCGAATTTCGAAAGCCCCCGCTCTACAGCAACATTATATTTTCCAATGTTGTGGTTTATAGTTTTGCGATGTCCTAAATCGAAAGCTTTCTCATCCGCCTTTATCAAAAAATCTTCAGCAATCTTAGTCATGCTCAAACTTAGAGAAAACTAAGGAAGTATTCAACAGAAATAAAAACATTACAAAGCACTGGTCATAAAAAAGCCTGTCTTTTTAGAACAGGCTAATCGATGTTTTCAGGTTATTGTTTAGGTGTACCGTCGTCATTTTTATCTACACGTGGGCGCTTCAGTCCATTCGCCAGTTCCCATGCGGTAAAGTAGACTAATTTTGCGCGTTTAGCCAGCATGGGGAAATCGATTTTACTGATTTCATCACTCGGTTGGTGATAATCATCATGTACGCCGTTAAAATAGAAAATTACCGGAATACCGTGTTTTGCAAAATTATAGTGGTCTGAGCGGTAGTAGAAACGATTGGGATCTGTACGGTTGTTGTAGCGCTCATCGAGGTTAATGTTCACATAGTCCTTATTGGCTTTCTTACCAACCCGATCCAAATCTGAGCTCAACATGTCCGAACCAATGATATATACAAAATTGTTATCGCTGGCGTGGTCTTTATCGCCACGTCCGATCATATCAATGTTTAAATTGGTAATTGTATTTGCCAGGGGGAATATAGGATGCTCAGAATACCATTCTGAACCCAGTAGCCCTTTTTCTTCGCCAGTAACGGTCATGAACAGGATGCTCCTTTTTGGGCCTTTACCTGCTTTTTTCGCTTTTGCAAAAGCTTCAGCAATCATCAGTACGCCAGTGGTACCAGAACCGTCGTCATCTGCTCCGTTATTGATTTTATCTTCACCTTTAGCTTCCGGAGTAATACCGATGTGGTCGTAGTGACCGGTAATCACCAATACCTCTTGCTTAAGTTTAGGGTCAGAGCCTTCCAGGTAGCCAAGTACATTCTCTGCCCTCACTTTTTTCTCAACCTTGTTGGCAGACAGAGAGACTGTGATATTCAAGAGTTGACTTGCGGGTTTTTTGCTATCTGTGATTTTCTTTTTCACTGCATCTATGCTTGTGGAACCTGCCGCAAGGATTTTATTAGCTACAGCAGTGCTGATGTTTACTACAGGTAATCCTTGTGGGATGTTCATCCGCTGTATGTTTTCTGCTGTTTTCATGACCATTTGTTCAGAAAGGAGGTAACTCTTCAGGTTCTCCGGCATATTGTCTATTACCGGGTCCACCACGAGTACAGCAGCAGCTTTTTGTTCAGTAAGGTATTTGATTTTGGCATTCAAAGCTGAATTGGCATTTCTGGGATTGCTGCCTCCTGCATTGGATCCATCAGGTTCACCCGACTTGAAGATCATGACCACCTTGCCTGTTATCGTCTGCCCCTCAAAATCATTGTATCCTTCTCGGTTCAGCCCATAGCCAGCAAACAGCACCGGATTGGCATTAAATGTAAAACCCTTTGCAGACACCAATTGGGGAGAGATGTAAAAATCTTTGATGGCTTCAACAGGTTGTCCCTCTATGGTCAGTATTTGGGAAAGGCTATAAGTCACCATATCAATAGGCTGGAAGTACTCCCCACTAACAGGTCCCTTAAGGCCCAGACTTTTAAAATAGTTTTTGATATAATCGGCTGCCATCCAGCCGCCCTTTTTCCCAGTCTCCCTGCCTTCATAAGCATCCGATGCAAGCACAGACAAATGTTTGTATGCATTGTCTTTAGTAATGGTCTGACTAAATTTGATGGCGTCTTTGTTTTGGGCAACTGCGCTGCAGCCCATCATCAATAGGGCAAGACTAGTGTGTAAAAGGTTTTTTTTCATGAGGTCTATTGGTTTAACATGATATTTTTCCGACCCTTCCAGCGTGGCGCCCACCTTCAAATTCGGTATTGATGAAAGTAGTAACCATCTGTTTGGCCAGATCTTCTGAAACAAATCTTGCAGGTATGCAGATTACATTGGCATTATTGTGCTGCCTGCAAAGTGCAGCCAGTTCATCCAGCCAACAGATCGCAGCACGTATCCCCTGGTGTTTATTGGCCGTAATGGCCACGCCGTTCGCACTTCCGCAGACGAGAACGCCAAATGTATAAGCACCTTGCTCTACAGCCTCTGCTACAGGATGTGCAAAATCAGGGTAATCTACCGAATCAGCAGAATAAGTCCCGAAGTCTTTGACTTCATAACCCGTTAAATGTGATTTTAGCAATTCTTTGTAGTCAAATCCGGCATGATCTGCACCGATTGCAATTTTTATTGTTTGGTCTGTCGACATTTTCAAAAATATATAGAATAATAACCAGTTAACGTAAAGATTTTGTTAGCTATTTACCTTGCTAACACCATATAGTTCTTTATTTCTCTTCTTTTCAATATTTGCTGAGATGAAAATACTGCCTTCATAGAGTAAAAAGAGCGGCAAGGCTACCACCAGCATGGTGATAATGTCTGGAGTAGGCGTCACTACCGCTGCAATGATGAGGATGATCACCACTGCGTACCTTCTGCTACTTCGCATGAATGCAGGTGTCATCACGCCAATTTTAGACAAGATATAGATCACCACGGGAAGTTGGAAGATGATTCCTGATCCGATGGTCAATGTCGCTACTGAAGATAGGTAAGAAGATATGGTAAATGTATTTTCGATATCCGGACTTACTGTGAAGTTGGTTAAGAAGTTAACTGAAAGCGGGCAAATGATGAAATAACCAAACATGAGTCCTATAAAGAACAGTACAGAGGCAAAGAAAACGAAACCGCTTGCCGATTTACGTTCCTTATCGTGTAATGCAGGCTTAATAAATAGCCAAATTTCGAATAATAGATAAGGGATTCCAAGAATAATGCCCATCATCACACAGGAGTTGATCTGCAGCGTAAATTGCCCGGCCATTTCTGTATTGATGATCTTGGCATCTATATGGGTGATACAAAAATCTGAACTGATGAGGTTGGGAAATGCTGCAGTTAATTTACACATCATCCTGTAAGTCCAGAAGTCCGGATTTTTAGGCCCCATAATGATTTCACTGAAAATGAAATCGGAGAACCAAAAGGCCCCGATGGTTAACAGGACAACTACCGCCAGCCCCCTCAATAAGTGTTTTCTTAATACATCAATGTGGTCGAAGAACGACATTTCGGCTTCCAGTGTCTTTCCCTTTTCTTTTATGGCACCTATCAGGTCTCTTTTCTTTTTATCGCTCATGTATGTGATTATGTAAACAAAAATACCATTCTTGTTTTATTCAGAATGGTATTTACGTTTTAAATATGATAAATAGTTTTCTATTTTGAATCTATTCTGAAAATTCGAAAGTCTCCATAAATTTCGTGGTAAAATTACCCGCTCTGAAGTTAGGGTCTTTCATGAGTTTCAAATGAAAAGGAATGGTAGTTTTTATACCTTCAATTACAAATTCACTCAAGGCACGCTCCATTGTGCTGATCGCTTCTTCCCGTGTTTGGGCCACACAGATTAATTTTGCAATCATGGAGTCGTAGTTGGAAGGGATTTGATAACCTGCATAAACATGCGTATCAACCCTTACACCATGGCCACCGGGTGAGTGAAAATTAGTGATCTTTCCAGGACAAGGTCTGAAGTTATTGAACGGATCTTCAGCATTGATCCTGCATTCGATCGCATGCATATCAGGCATATAGTTTTTTCCGGAGATCGGTACACCGGATGCTACTTTAATCTGTTCTTTGATCAGGTCGTAGTTAATTACTTCTTCCGTTACCGGGTGTTCCACCTGAATACGCGTATTCATCTCCATGAAATAGAAGTTGCGGTGTTTGTCGACCAAAAATTCAATGGTTCCTGCACCTTCATATTGTACAGCGATTGCACCTTTGATGGCAGCTTCACCCATTCTCTCCCGCAATTCAGGGGTCATAAAAGGAGAGGGGGCTTCTTCTACCAGTTTTTGGTGGCGGCGCTGGATAGAACAGTCACGCTCAGAAAGATGACAAGCTTTACCATATTGATCACCGATAACCTGTATTTCAATGTGACGCGGATCTTCAATATATTTCTCCAGGTACAAACCGTCATTTCCAAATGCTGCACCCGATTCTTGTCTTGCACTGTCCCATGCGTTCTCGAAATCTTCATCTTTCCATACCACACGCATACCTCTGCCACCACCACCGGCAGTAGCTTTTAAGATCACAGGATAGCCAATTTCATTAGCGAGTTTGATCCCCTCTTTCACACTTTCCAACAATCCTTCTGAACCAGGAATCGTAGGGACACCTGCTTTCTTCATGGTCTCTTTGGCCGAAGCCTTATCGCCCATAGAATTAATTTGCTCCGGTGTTGCGCCAATGAATTTAATCCCGTAATCGCGGCATACAGAAGAGAATTTTGCGTTTTCCGACAAAAAACCATAACCAGGATGTATGGCATCAGCATTGGTTAGTTCAGCTGCAGATATGATGTTTGGAATGCTCAGGTAAGAATCTTTACTTGGTGGCGGACCAATACATACAGCTTCATCTGCAAAACGCACATGCAAACTTTCTCTGTCGGCAGTTGAATACACTGCTACAGTTTTGATGCCCATTTCCTTACAGGTACGGATGATACGCAGCGCGATCTCGCCCCTGTTGGCAATTAATATTTTTTTAAACATATATTCGATATGGTGTTATTTGCTTAAAGCAAATATTAAATTGGTTCTACTAAAAACAAAGGTTGATCATATTCTACCGGAGAAGCATTTTCAACAAGTACTTTTACAATCCGGCCTGATACTTCACTTTCGATCTCATTGAACAATTTCATCGCTTCAATGATACAGATTACTTTTCCGGTGCTGATCTCATCACCGACATTTGCGAATGACGGCTTTTCAGGACTGGCTGAACGATAGAAAGTACCGATCATTGGAGATTTTATAGTGATGTATTTGGAATTATCTTCAGTAGCAGCCGCAGGTTTTGCTTCAGTAGGAGCTATAGGCTGTGGAGCAGCTGCTGCAGGGATTGCAGAAGTAACCAATGGTGCCGGAATAGTAGCCTGAACTACGGTTGGTGTTTGGGCAGTTTTAATCGTTATCTTGAAGTCTTTTTGCTCGATAGCGACTTCATTTACGCCAGAACGAGAAACAAATTTAATAAGTTCCTGAATTTGTTTGATATCCATTTTTTGGTGTTATTTTAAGAAAACAATATGTTTTTAGAATCAACTAAGTTATGATTAATTATTTTAATAAGCTCAATAAGCCCATTTTAAGTACACTGAGCCCCAGGTAAATCCTCCTCCAAATGCCGCCAGGATGATGTTGTCGCCTTTTTTTAGTTGACTTTCCCATTCCCATAAGCACAATGGAATAGTCCCATTGGTAGTATTGCCATAACGTTGTATATTGATCATTACTTTTTCAGAACCGACTCCCATTCTCGAGGCTGTGGCATCGATAATGCGTTTATTGGCCTGATGAGGTACTAACCATTTCACATCATCGGATGTCAGGTTGTTACGCTCCATGATCTCGGCTGCTACATCGGCCATATTGGTTACAGCAAATTTGAAAACGGCCTGTCCTTCCTGGTAAACTACGTGTTCGTTGGCATCTACAGTCTCGTGTGTTGCGGGTCTGGCTGATCCGCCAGCCTTTTGATGCAGAAACTGACGGCCTGCGCCATCACTTCTCAGGATAGAGTCCATTACGCCCAGGCCTTCCTCGTTTGGTTCGAGAAGTACCGCTCCGCAGCCATCACCAAAGATGATGCAGGTCGTACGGTCCTGGTAGTTGATGATTGACGACATTTTATCGCCACCCACCACCAATACTTTTTTATGTTTACCGGACTCGATGAATTGAGCACCTGTAGAAAGGCCATAAATGAAACCTGAACAAGCGGCCTGCAGGTCATAACCCCAGGCATTTTTTGCTCCGATCTTATCTGCAAGGATATTGGCGGATGCCGGAAAAGGAAGGTCGGGAGTAGTGGTGCAAAAGATAATCAGTTCAATCTCCTCAGCAGTGATCCCCCGTTTTTGCAGAAGGCCATTGACTGCATGAACAGCCATGTCTGATGTACCTAGTCCTTCACCTTTTAATATTCTGCGCTCTTTGATGCCAGTTCTGGAAGTGATCCATTCATCAGTTGTGTCTACAATTGATTCCAGCTCTTTGTTCGTAAGTACGTACTCAGGGACGTAGCCATTAACAGCCGTAATCGCAGCGTGAATTTTACTCATCTTATCTATTAATTATTAAATGCAGCTTGTATTTTAGCTACCAAGCCAGTAGTTACCATATCCCTCGACTGTAGAATCATGTTCTTCACGGCAGTCGGACTGGATATGCCGTGACCAATAACGACGGGTGCATTGACACCCAGAACCGGGCTTCCACCATAGTTCTCGTAATTGAACCGGTCAAAGAACTCATCTTTCAGGCCTCTTTTGAGTGTCAGTACATAAAATGATTCTGCTAACTTGAGCATCACATTTCCAGTAAAACCATCTGTAACGATCACGTCTGCTTTATCGTTAAACAGATCCCGACCTTCCACATTGCCCACAAAGTTAAACAACTGGGTATCCTTCATCAGGGGAAATGTAGCCATGCTGAGCATATTACCTTTTTCATCTTCTTCCCCAATATTCATCAGGGCCACTTTAGGGTTGTTGATCTGCATTACATATTCTGCATAGAGACTACCCAACACGCCAAACTGAAGGAGCACATCCGGTTTACAGTCCGCATTTGCACCAACGTCCAGCATCAGGCCGAGGCCTCCGCTGAGTTTAGGAAGGAAAGTCGTAATGCAAGGTCTGATGATTCCGGGGATCGTTTTTACACTGAAAACAGCACCAACGAGCATAGCGCCTGAATTTCCGGCGCTGGCAAAAGAATCTAATTTACCTTCTTTGAGTAAATTGAATCCTACAGAAATACTTGAGTTTGGCTTTTGAAGAATTGCCTTGGTGGGATGTTCGCCCATGCCGATCACCTCCTCTGTATGAACGTATTCAAAGAGGTCCGGATCAAATCCGTTTTCTGACAGCAGGGTTTTAATCTGATGAGTATCACCGATCAGCACGATCTGCTCATCGGGAGATAATAAAGGATGGGCAGCTATTGCTCCTAAAACATTTGCTTTAGGAGCATAGTCTCCGCCCATTATATCGAGACCTATTTTCATAGTAAAAATCAGTTTGTGTAGAAGGCAAAATTGCCCTTGTTTCCAGTCGCTAAAGTTAAACTTTCAAAGACTTAAAACACAAACTATTTTTCAGAAAATTAACCTATTGAAGTGCTTTCAATTACCAATTTGCCGTTGTAGTACAAGTTACCATCAACGTTATATGCGCGGTGTGGAGTGTGGATTGCACCTGTTGTTTGACAAGTAGCTAAAGAAGGAGCTTCTGCTTTATAGTGAGTTCTTCTTTTATCTCTTCTACTTTTAGAAACCTTGCGTTTTGGATGTGCCATTGCTGATTTTTATTTAATTATTTTATTTTAATTTTTTCAATGCGGCCCAACGTGGGTCCTCATCATCTTGTTGTTCTTCTTTTGTTCCAACAGCTAGACTTTCCAGTCTTACTATCATTTCCTGGTCGCACTTTGTTTCTCCATCACCATTTTCCTCACATATTTTAATGTAGGGGACGGCTACAGTGATGAATTCGTAAATCAGGCCTGAAATTTCAATTTCACTTTCCTTTTTACTCAGGGAGATGATTTCCAGGTCATCACTCTCCAGTTCATCTTCGGCAAACTTTACGATCTGCCTTTCATTTATTTCTACAGGCGAATTAAATTCAGCTAAACATTTGTCGCAGTCCAATACAATAGTTCCTGTAATATGGAACTGAAGGATCAGCATGGTCTCCTGTTTATCCAGTTCAACCCTGGCTTCTAAACTTCCTTTTTTAACTAAAGAGTATTCAAAAGCATCAAAAAAGCTGTTATCAATGTCAAAATCAAACTGATGTTTGCCAATTTTTAAGCCTGTAAAGGGGATTGAAAATTGTTTTAATGTATTCAATTGTAACAAAATTTTAGCCCGCAAATGTAGGAATTAATTTTATTCATTGCAAACTCTTTTTAATCCTAATTTGCATCATCCTTCAAATCAAATGCAGTTTCTACGATTTTACCTCCCGTACGCAATTGATTTTTCAATAGGCTTTCCTGTTCCCTCCTGTTTTTTACAATATGTATGGCCGCAAAAATGGCTTCCATAAATGAGGATGGGTCAGCAAGGTCTTTACCTGCAATATCATAGCCCGTTCCATGGTCAGGTGAAGTGCGCACGATATTGAGCCCCGCACTAAAGTTGACACCGGAGCCGAAAGCGATAGTTTTAAAAGGGATCAGCCCCTGGTCATGGTACATAGCCAGTATGCCATCGAATTGTTTATAACTGCCTTTGCCAAAAAAACCATCTGCCGGGAAAGGGCCAAAGGTGATGATGCCTTTGTCGAAAGCCTCCTGTATGGCAGGAATGATGATTTCCTGCTCTTCTTTCCCCAGTAAACCATTGTCGCCCGCATGTGGGTTCAGTCCCAGTACAGCAATTTTTGGCTTTTCTATCCAGAAGTCCTTTTTCAGGCTTTCGTTCATCAACTGGAGCTTTCTTACAATTTTTTCTTTAGTGATGCTTTTGGGTACTTCTGCTACAGGGATATGTCCCGTTACCACACCTACACGGAGCGTATCGTTCATCAGGAACATGAGTACATCTTTACTTTTGCTCCTTTCCTGAAGGTACTCTGTATGCCCGGGGAAACTGAAAGTCTCCGATTGGATATTGTGTTTGTTGATCGGTGCAGTTACCATGGCATCTATCTCGCCGTTGATCAGATCTTCAGTTGCCTTCTCCAGGGAAAGCAATGCATACTTTCCGCCAGTTTCATTGGCTACGCCCAGTTCAATTTTTACATCTTCTTCCCAGCAATTGATCAGGTTGGCTTTTTTAGGGTTTGCTGCCTCGGCATTGTTGATTACATTGAATGTAATGTCATTAATGCCCAGTGCTTTGCGGTGATAAGAAGCAACCTTGGTATGGCCATATACGATTGGCGTACAATAATCCATGATCTTAGCCTCTGATAAGGTTTTTAGAATCACTTCCAGCCCAATGCCGTTTACATCACCTATACTAATGCCAATTTTGATTTTATCGCTCATCTTCAAATAAAAATTTAGCGCAAATTACAGATTTTCGACCTAATGTTAGTCCGATACTAGTAAAACTTTAATAATTTAGCAGCTTTTAAATCAGGGGTTATGAGTTTGGTAAAGGCAAAAAAACATTTAGGGCAGCATTTTTTAACCGATAAAAACATTGCAGCGAAGATCGTCAACGGCCTGGTACATACCGATCAGTACCACCAGGTGCTGGAAGTAGGGCCGGGCATGGGTATCCTTTCCGACATCCTGTTGGAATGCACCGATCTGGAAACGCACCTCATAGATATCGACGTTGAGTCTTACCACTTTCTGCAGCAAAAATATCCACAGCTAGGCAGCAGGCTCATCAACGGAGATTTTCTTGCCCTGGATCTTTCAGCCATTTTCTCAGGTAAATATGCCATTATTGGCAATTTCCCTTACAATATTTCTTCTCAGATCCTCTTCAAGATTTTGGAAAACCGAAGTCAGGTAGTAGAGATGGTCGGAATGTTCCAGAAGGAAGTAGCGGAGCGCTGTGCTTCTAAGGCTGGAACCAAAGAGTACGGAATTTTGAGTGTACTGATCCAGGCTTACTACGATATTGAATACTTATTTACCGTAAAGCCCGGCACTTTTAATCCCCCACCAAAAGTCAATTCAGGTGTGATCAGGCTCAGTCGAAACCAAACTGATACTTTGCCATGCGACGAAAAACTATTCTGGCGTACCGTGAAGGCTGGTTTCAACCAGCGTCGGAAAACCCTCCGGAATGCCCTTTCTGGTGTAGTTCCAAAAGATAAAATGGATGACCATATCTTCTTCGACAAAAGGGCTGAACAGCTTACTGTCGCCGATTTCATCGTACTTACACAACATTTAACACAACTTTCCCAGTAATATGAACAGAGGAAGAATCCTGATCGTGGATGATCTGCATCCGGCATTTAAGCAAGCTGCTATTGAAATGGGCTACGAAGTAGATGACCAGCCATTGATCAGCCGAGAGGAAACATTGGAAGTTATAAGTAATTATCAAGGCATCGCAGTGCGTACCAAATTTTTGATTGACCGGGAACTTCTTGATCTGGGCATCAACCTGAAGTTTGTCGCCAGGGCAGGAGCCGGACTTGATAACATTGATGAAGCTTATGCCTCACAGAAAGGGATCCAATTGCTCAATGCTCCTGAAGGCAATCGCGATGCCGTAGCTGAGCACGCTTTAGGGATGTTGCTCTCACTCATGAACAATTTCCGCAGAGCGGATATGGAGATCAGAAACGGAATTTGGGACAGGGAAGGCAATAGAGGCTACGAACTGAAAGGCAAGAGTGTGGGAATCATTGGCTACGGACACATGGGGCAGAGCTTTGCCAGAAGACTTTCCGGTTTTGGGGTACATGTAATGGCCTATGACAAATATAAAACGGGATTTTCAGATGAATTCGCCAGAGAAGTAAGCATGGAGGAAATCGTCAAATTCAGTGACGTCTTGAGTTTGCACATTCCTTTAACCAGCGAAACCCGGCAAATGGTTAATGAAGAATACTTTTTTCATTTCCGAAAGCCGATCTTTTTCATCAATACTGCGAGGGGCGAAGTGGTCGATACCAAAGCTGTAATGGATGCGATTCGACAAGGCAAAATATTGGGCGCGGGATTAGATGTACTGCAAACAGAAAAATTTCCGGCCCTTGGACAGCAGGACTGGTATGCGGAATTGGCGCAATCTGACAAAGTATTACTCACACCACATATTGGAGGCTGGACCTTCGATTCTTACCGTAAAATCTCCGAAGTACTTGCAGAAAAACTGCAATTACTTTAGTTATTTCCAGCTATTGTCCTTGGGATTGGCGTCCATAAAGATGCCAGTATCTAAAACGATCGACTGTACAGAGTCACCTAGCTTTAGGTTTATACTGGCTTGTTGCCCACTGTTTTTCCATACTATTGGTGTCTGATGGATTAAGGCCGTTTCGCCGTCCTTATAGGTCACTTCTAGATCAAAAGGTACAGCAAAACCCCCTGTATTTTTCAGCAAGAGTGTATAGTCATTTCCCTTTATCGTTACCTTTTCTATAGCCAGGTCTATATAGTTATTGCTGAAAAACCAATTGTTCCAAAACCAGTTCAGGTCCTGGCCACTGCCTTCATTCATGGCAAAGAAAAAATCCCATGGAATCGGGTGCTTTCCATTCCAGCGTTCCATATATGTTTTCAATGCTTTAGCAAATAAGTCGTCACCCAGCATGTCTTTAAGCGCTAGATAAGCTAAGGAAGGCTTGCCATAGGCGTTGTTGCCGTAGCCAGGCCCGGAGACCTGTGTTGACATCGAAATGATGGGCTGATCTTGTTCTGTAGAGGGGTCATAGATCCACTTCTTTACCCTGAAATTTTTGTAGTTTTCTGCTGCTCTGTCTTTCCCTAGCTGATAGATTCCGATGAGGTATTCCAGTGTAGTGGCCCAACCTTCATCCATAAAGGCATAACGGGTTTCATTGGTGCCCATGTAGAAAGGAAAATAAGTATGTGCGATCTCATGGTTCAGTACAAACTGGGAAAATTCCAGATCAGGTGTACTGGAATCGTTCACCATCATTGGATATTCCATGTCGGCATATCCCTGGAAGGCAGTCATTTTAGAGAAAGGGTATGGGACACCCGGCCAATTGTTCGAAAACCAGGCTAAGGCTTCCTGTCCCCACTTCACCGCATGGGAAAAATCTTTTGCACTGGCATCATAAGCAGCATGCACGCTGCTCCGGCGACCTGTTTTAGTATCTACTTCCACACTGGCAGCATCCCATACATAAGTACTGCTTAGGGAAAAAGTCACATCACAGATGTGAAGCGCTTCAAACTTCCAGTTATTCCATGCATTCTGTGCCGTCACCAGTCCTTTTTTCATCTCGTTGGCATCGGCAATGTGCAGCACCTGATCCGAAATCAAAGAAGCTTTATAGCGTTTTGCGGCCATGGGACTCAGTACTTCGTCAGGGTTCAATAAGTCACCCGTAGCCCATACCACATAGTTTTTAGGTGCTTTCACCCTTAATTTATAATCGTTGAAATCATTGTAGAACTCAGTTCTGTCGGTATGTGCTACCCGGTCCCAACCGTTATAATCGTCGTATACCGAAATTCTGGGATAAGCATAGGCTGCAAAGAAGGTGGTATTATTGATCTGGCCTTCTCGGCCACTTTGCTTGGAAAGTGGATAGCTCCAGGTCATTTCAAATGTATTAATACTGCCGGGTAGCAAGGGCTTAGGGAGCTTTACTTCTGTTACCGTTTCCCAGCCTTCACTGTCGACTTTAATCGCCATGCCGTCTACTTTCAATACAGTCAATTTTAGTCCGCTGCTCAGGAAATCCTTGCTCACAGTACCTGAACGTGGTGCTTCCGGTTTATGAATGTTATTTACAAAGCGAATCACTACAGATTTTAGTGTATCTCTGCTATTGTTGGAATAGCGAATGGTTTCTGTTCCGCTGATCAGTTTACTATTGGCATCTACCTGGAGGCTGATGTCATATTTTCCTTCATTTTGCCAGTAGTTCTTTCCAGGTTTGCCATCCCTGGACCGTGTTCCTTTTTCATAAGCATTTTTGATATTTCTGGGCATATATAGCTCCTGGGCCTGCGTTGTCGCCGCAAAAAGGAGTATGAAAAAAGAAATTTTCAAGGATTTCAGGTGCATAGTCATTCGCATAGTCATGCAAAGCTAATCTAAACTCAGTTTTTCTCAGTACTTCATCATTTTAGTTACAATAATTTGGTTTTGTGGTATTACCCGATTATCTTCGTTTCCAATGAAGCAAGACTATGTAGGCTAATAACCGATGTAGTCTTGTTTGTTTTTTAGACTAACTAATAAAAATATTAAGCGATGACAGAGGTAACATATTATACCCAGGAAGGTTTAGATAAACTGAAAGAAGAATTGCAGTATTTAAAGACTACCGGAAGGCAGCAAATATCCAAAGCAATAGCTGAGGCAAGAGATAAAGGTGATCTTTCTGAGAATGCGGAATATGATGCTGCAAAGGAAGCGCAAGGCCTGCATGAAGCCAAGATTTCCAAGATGGAAAATACACTTTCAACGGCCCGGTTAATTGATGAGTCCAAATTGGATCTGACTAAAGTGCTGGCACTTTCTATTGTAAAGATCAAGAACGTAAAGAATGGTGCTACGATGTCCTACCAATTGGTAGCAGAGTCTGAGGCCGACCTGAAAACAGGAAAAATCTCTGTTAAATCCCCGATTGCGCAAGGTTTACTCGGCAAATCTGTAGGCGATACAACGGAAATCCAGGTGCCTGCCGGAAAAATCGAATTTGAAATATTAGAGATCAGCAGATAACGCTTATGGCAAGCATCTTTTCAAAAATCGTCAACGGTGAAATTCCTGCACATATCGTGGCAGAGACTACAGAGTTCCTGGCTTTCCTGGATGTCAATCCATTAGTGCCGGGCCATGTACTGGTTATCCCCAAGAAGGAAATCGATTATATCTTCGATATGGACGAGGAAAACTATTTTGGACTGACTTTGTTTGCAAAGATTGTGGCAACAGGTCTTAAAGAAGCATTCCCCTGTAAGAAAGTCGGAGTGGCGGTCATTGGTCTCGAAGTGCCGCATGTGCACATCCACCTGATTCCGATGAATAATGTGAGCGATATGAACTTCAGCAGAGCGAAGTTAACACCCAGCCAGGAAGAACTGGAAGCGGCGGCATTGAAAATCAAGGCAGCCCTGACTTTAGATTAAACTTGGTTCTCAGCGGAAAAAAAGCAGTGCCTCCTTAGGTACTGCTTTTTTTGTTTTTTACATGGTCTGCCAATTCATAGCCGGTGTTTTCATCTTCAGGTTGCTTGTTTTTCAGGAACAGGAGGATGACGAGGGAAACGATTGGCAGTATAAAAGAAATGAAAAACCAGAACCAAAAGTTTCTTCCCATACTTTTGGCCAATATGCCCGCTACGATCTGTGGAATGAGCATTACGCAGGCTAAGACGATCTCGGGCATTTTCTTACAAGAGTTTTGGATTGTTTTTATGTCTTTCCGCATCGCGGATGTTTTTCTTCACTAAGTTCTTTTCCAGCGCCTCGGTCAGGTCTATCCCGGTCTGGTTGGCCAGACAGATCAACACGAACAGCACATCGGCCATTTCATCACCCAGGTCTACCGCTTCATCACTTTTCTTAAACGACTGTTCTCCATATTTTCTCGACATGATCCTGGCTACTTCTCCTACTTCTTCCATGAGGATGGCAGTGTTGGTCAGTTCATTAAAATAGCGGATCCCTGTGGTATTGATCCATTGGTCTACGGTTTCCTGTGCTTCTTTGATGGTCATAAGGTGTGGGGGGGTAAGGGCTTAAAATACCTCATATTTGGGGAATACGTTCGCTAAATATAGTGATATTTGGGGAATATGAATTTTACTCCTTGTTCCTGGTATCCATTAAAATCGTTACCGGGCCATCATTCAGCAAACTAATTTTCATATCTGCTCCAAAAATCCCAGCTTGTACAGGCTTTTGCAGCAAAGCCGAAAGCTTCCGCATCATTTCCTCATAAAGAGGGATGGCTTTATCTGGTCTGGCTGCCCGGGTAAATCCAGGCCTGTTGCCCTTTTTTGTTGCTGCAAACAAGGTAAACTGGCTGATCAGCAGGATATCCCCGTCAATGTCAGCCAGGGCTTTGTTCATCAGGCCATTTTCATCACCGAAAATCCGCATGTTCACTATTTTTCCAGCCAGCCATTCCAGGTCTTCCTGCGTATCATCATCTTCTATACCAAGTAAAACCAGCAATCCGGGGCCAATGGATCCGGTGATTTGTTGATCTACTACACACTTTGCTTCTGATACTCGTTGGATAACTACTCTCATTAATTAAGCCCTGGTTTCATTGCCATGATAGATGCTCAGATAGCTCTCATACCTGCTGATCTCTATTTCCCCGTGCTCTACGGCCTGCAGTACTGCGCAGCCGGGCTCATTCACATGCCTGCAATTGTTGAACCTGCATTCATTTATCAGGGCGCGCATTTCCCGAAAATAATGGCTCAGTTCTTCCGGACGGATGTCGAAAATACCCAGTTCACGAATGCCGGGAGTGTCGATCAGGTAACCGCCAAAGGGCAGGGTGTGCATTTCAGCAAAGGTGGTGGTGTGCTGTCCTTTGTCACTGGCTTCAGATATTTCCCCTGTTTTGATGTCATGACCAGGAAGCAGTGCATTGATCAGACTGGACTTTCCTACGCCAGAGTGCCCTGAAAACAAGGTCGTTTTATCCTTGAGCAGGCTTTCGATCAAGGAAAGGTTGGTGCCCTCTAAAGCCGATACCGAGTAGCAGGGATAGCCAATGTTTTCGTAAATGCTTTTATATTCATCTAAAATAGCCAAACCTTCTTCATGGAAGAGGTCGAGTTTATTGAAGATCAATACTGCAGGGATGTCATAGGCCTCGGCAGTGGCCAGAAAGCGGTCAATGAAACCCAGTGAAGTACGTGGGGAGGCTAAGGTGACCACCAGGAAAGCCTGGTCCATATTGGCTGCAATGATCTGCGCCTGTTTGGAAAGGTTGATGGATTTCCGGATGATGTAGTTTTTCCGGTCATGCAGTTTGTGGATGACGCCTTTGTCGGAGTTGGGCTCCAGTTCAAATTCTATTTGATCTCCTACAGCAATGGGATTGGTCGTCTGAATACCCTGAATCCTGAACTTCCCTTTGATCCTGCAATCATAATCCAGTCCATCTACTGCATGTACCTGGTACCAGCTCCCCGTCGATTTTATAACTAATCCTTGCATATACTGCCGTAAAGGTAAGAATTACCTTTTCAATTAAATATTTTTATAATCTCTTGCTAATAAGAAAAATATAACTTTACTTTACAGCACAGCAATGTAACAAAAACAATGAACAACATTTTATCAATTACAACCATTACCACAACCACCACCGGGATATCTCGGAGGAAGGTAAGCTAATGGGTTAATTGAAAGAACATAAAAACCACAAAAAAGCGCCTTCCTCTAACCAGGAAGGCGCTTTTTTTTTAACCGAATACTATGAATATTTTAAAATTTGGAGGTACATCCGTCGGTTCAGCCGAAAGCATCAGCGCATTGATCGATATCGTTAAACAAGAAAAGTCCCATGGAAATCCCGTGGTGGTTTTATCGGCAATGGGGGGCGTCACCAATATTCTCCTGCAAATGGCGGAGGATGCCAGAGGCCTTAAAGACTATGCTGAAGCACTCCAATCAGTAGAAGAGAAACATTTTCAAGTGATTCGTGCTTTACTTCCGGCTGGCGCACAAAACCCGGTGCTTACCAAATTAAAGATTTATTTTAATGAACTTGAAGATATCCTGCAATCGGTATATAACCTGCGTGAACTGAGCAATCAAACCAAAGACCTTATCCTGAGTTATGGTGAGCGTTGCTCTACTGCTATGGTCAGCCACATCGCTAAACAGCAGTTTCCGGAAGTATTATTTGTGGACGGGTCACTATTGGTGAAGACAGATAGCAATTTCGGACAGGCAAAAGTGAATACCAACTTAACGGAAATGCTGATCCGCGATTTCCAGTCGGCGCATGTAGATCAACTACTTTTCGTAACTGGATTTATCGCCAGTAATGATGAAGGTCGTGTCACTACACTTGGCAGGGGAGGCAGCGACTATACCGCCGCTATCTGGGGATCCGCACTTCAGGCTGAGGAAATACAGATCTGGACCGACGTAGACGGTATGCTAACCGCCGATCCGAGGATGGTCAAAAAAGCATTCTCTCTACCTGAACTCAGTTATACTGAGGCCATGGAGCTTTCTTATTTTGGTGCCAAGGTAATCTATCCGCCAACCATGATCCCGGCTTTTCTGAAAAGAATCCCTATCGTCATCAAGAACACCTTTAACGTCGACTTTGCTGGTACCTACATCAGGCATGGCATCAGTCCATCCAGTTTGCCCATCAAAGGAATTTCTTCTATCGACGAGATCAGTGTGCTCAACCTTTCCGGAAGCGGTATGGTCGGTAAGGCGGGTTTCGCAGGACGGTTGTTTTCATTGCTTTCCAGAGAGCAGGTAAACGTGGTGCTGATCACCCAGTCTTCCTCCGAACACAGCATCACTTTTGCAGTTAAGCCTTCAGATTCCCTGAAAGCCCTGTCATTGATCAACAAGGAATTTGAACTCGAGCTGCAGGCCAAAAAGCTGGAATACCCGGAAGTGGAAAACGGCCTCTCTGTACTGGCCATCGTGGGCGAAAATATGAAACGTACGCCAGGTATGTCCGGTAAGTTGTTCAGTGCCCTGGGCAGAAATGGCGTCAATGTACGCGCCATTGCACAGGGTTCTTCAGAGTATAATATTTCGGTGATCATCTCTAAAACTGACCTTTCTAAAGCCGTAAACGCGGTGCACGATGCTTTTTATGCCGATCTCAAAAAGACGTTGCACGTGTTCTGCCTGGGTACGGGTAATATCGGAAAAACCTTGTTTCATCAATTACAGGAACAAATGCCATTTCTGGCCAATCAGAATGATCTGCAGGTAAAGGTAATGGGCATCAGCAACACCCGTAAAATGCACCTTAATCCAAATGGCATAGACCTCAATACCTGGGAAATAGAACTGGAAAATGAACAGACCAGGGCTAGCCTTCCCGATTTTATCAAGAAAATGAAATCCATGAACCTGCCAAACTGTGTGTTTGTGGACAATACTGCGAGTCACAATCCGGTAGAATACTATCTGGATATTCTGCAGTCCAGCATCTCGGTCGTGACCTGCAACAAGATTGGCAATTCGGCAGAATACGAACAATACGCCGCTTTCAAGCAGGCTGCCCGGACCTATGGCGTCGACTTTTTCTATGAAACAAATGTAGGTGCAGGTCTTCCGATCATCCGCACACTGCGTGACCTGATGCTGAGTGGCGATAAGGTAGGCCGTATCGAAGCCATTCTCTCAGGAACCATTTCATACATCTTTAACAATTATAAAGAGGGAGTGCTGTTTCATGAGATTGTGAAGGAAGCACAGGATAAGGGATATACCGAGCCGGATCCACGCGATGACCTCAATGGCAAGGACTTCATGCGCAAGATGCTCATTCTGGCGAGGGATGCGGGATATCCATTGGAAGAGAAAGACATCGAATTGGAGAATATGTTGCCGGCTTCTTGTATGGCCGCGACCAGTGTAGAAGATTTTTACAAAGAACTGGAAAACAATGCTGCTTATTTTGAAGGATTGAAAGAACAAGCTTCTTCAACAGGTAAGGTCTTGCGTTACATCGGCAAACTGGAAGACGGCAAGGTATCCATCAACCTACAGATGGTAGGGGAGGATCATCCCTTCTTCACCCTTTCGGGTAGCGACAACATCATTTCCTTCAGTACCAACCGGTATAAAGAACGCCCATTAGTAGTCAAAGGTCCGGGTGCAGGAGCCGAAGTCACTGCTGCGGGTGTATTCGCAGATATTATAAACGTAGGTAAAAGATAATCATGAACGACTCTATTAAAGTTTTTGCTCCCGCTACCGTAGCCAATGTAGTCTGCGGCTATGATGTACTGGGTTTTGCCGTCAACCAACCGGGTGACGAAGTGATCATGCGCCTTACAGGCGGCAAAGGGATCAGCATCTCTAAAATTACGGGCGATGATGGCAAGCTGCCATTGGATCCTGATAAAAATACGGTAAGTGCCAGTGTGCAGCATTACCTGAACCACATCGGCAAACCAGATACAGGTATAGACATTGAACTGCATAAGAAAATGCCTATCGGAAGCGGTTTGGGTTCCAGTTCTGCCAGTACAGTAGCGGGACTCTTCGCAGTGAATACTTTGTTCGATAACTTGCTGACTAATCGTGAGCTTGTGCCCTTCGCCATGAAAGGAGAGGAGTTGGCCTGTGGTTATGGGCATGCAGACAATGTGGCTCCTGCACTAATGGGAGGCTTTGTGCTCATTAGAAGCTACGAACCGCTGGACATCATTAGTTTGCCTTTTCCTGAAGACATGCATGCTGCGGTAGTATATCCGGAGGTAGATGTGCCCACCAAGGATGCCAGGCAGATGATCCGCTCTAAGGTGCTCCTGAAGGATGCAGTGACCCAATGGGGTAATGTGGCAGGTTTGGTAAGCGGATTGTTTCTCAAGGATTACGACCTAATCGGAAGGAGCATGACTGACATCCTGGTGGAGCCCACACGGTCGATCCTCATTCCGGATTTCGCTGTCATGAAATCTATAGCCCTCGAAAGCGGAGCAATCGGTTTCGGTATTTCCGGTTCGGGACCATCAGTTTTTGCCCTTACCAGGGACGCCGATATCGCCAGGACGATTACAGCGAAATTACAGCAACACCTGAAAAACTTAAACATTAACAGCCTGTCCTTTGTGTCGGAAGTAAATAAAAAAGGACCGATCATATTAGACTAAAACAACATGAAATTATACAGCACCAATAACCATGAACTCCGGACAGATTTCCAAACTGCGGTATTCAACAGCATGCCACTGGACAAAGGACTATACATGCCCGATTATATCCCGGAACTGGATCAGGAGTTTATTGATCAAATTGATAAGTTCAGCTTTTCGCAGATTGCCTATAAAGTAGCGTCTGTCCTGATGAAAGATGCCATTCCATTGGAAGATCTGCAGGCGATTATTGATGACGCGATCAACTTCGAAGCACCTCTGGTCGAACTCAGTGAAGATACCTATGTACTCGAACTGTTCCATGGCCCCTCTCTTGCTTTTAAGGATTTTGGGGCGAGGTTCATGAGCAGAGTGATGGGATATTTTTTAAAAGAAAGTGAAAAAATGCTGGATGTGCTGGTGGCCACTTCCGGAGATACCGGCGGCGCGGTGGCGCTGGGTTTCCTGAATGTACCCAATACCAGGGTGACCATTCTCTACCCAAAAGGAAAAGTAAGCGAAATCCAGGAACTGCAGCTCTGCACCAATGGAGGCAATATCCATGCGATTGAGGTGGATGGTACCTTCGACGATTGTCAGGCACTCGTTAAACAAGCTTTTGCAGATGAGGAACTGAACCAGCGCTTGCGCCTCACATCGGCCAACTCCATCAACATTGCCAGGCTGATTCCACAAACTTTTTACTACTTCAATGCCTATGCGCAGTTGAAAAGACGGGGAAAAACAGATGTCGTTTTTGCGGTACCAAGTGGCAATTTTGGAAATATCGGAGCGGGTCTGTTGGCTTATAAAATGGGCTTGCCGGTGAAGCAATTCATCGCAGCGACCAATGCTAATGACACTGTACCGCGCTTTTTTTCAACCGGGATTTATGAGGCCAGGCCATCCGTGCAGACCTATGCCAACGCAATGGATGTAGGTGCTCCGAGCAATTGGGTAAGGATTATGAATTTGTTTAGCAGCAATGAGGCCGAACTAAAAACGGTGGTCAGCGCAGCTGCTTATACAGATGATCAGACTCTTAAGGCGATGAAAGATATCTATCAACAGTATGATTATATAGCTTGCCCGCATACGGCCATTGCCTGGCTGGCACTTAGGGAGTATCAATCTGCAAATCCAGGTGACTATGCAGGTATATTTCTGTCAACTGCCCATGCCTGCAAATTTCCGGATGTGTTTCCTGAAGAGATGAAAGGCAAAATTGAAATCCCGGACCAGGTTGCCGCCTTAAGTAAAAAAGAAAAGCTGGCTACCCGGATGGATGCCAGCTTCGAATCATTTAAAAAATACCTTACTTCTTATTAAATCTCATGATAGCGATATCACCCATCATAAAATTGAGGGTGGTATCGTTACTGATGCTGTAAGAACCAACTTTTTTGAGCATTTCCAGGAAGGTAGTTTCGCCCTCACCGGGACAGGCCATTTTGGTCATAGCCAGGGGGGCATTGAAGTTGATGGTGCTATCATCAGCTACCAGTGCTCCGGAAAACGAATTACAGCTGGTGTTTCCGCTGATTCTTTTTTCTGCTACCTCAAATTTGATAGTAGGTTTCTTTCCCGGATATAAGCCATTGAATGCGATTCTTGGTCCCGAAATGTAGTCCAGTTCCCAGGTTCCACTCAATTGCGATAAACCGCCGTTTCCTATCGTTCCTGGTTTCATCGTTGTACATGCACTCAGCAGGCAAACTACAGAAAATGCCAGGATCATCAGTCTTTTCATAATCTAATCGTTTTGATGAGATAGGTAAGATACAAAGAGTATTCCAAAAATCAGAATACCCCCTGCGCAATTTTTTTAGTCGGTTCAGGATTGCCCATTGTATAAAAGTGCAGCACCGGTGCGCCCATTGCCTTCAGTTCCTTACATTGGTTGATCATCCATTCAATGCCCACTTCTTTCACCTCTTTTTCCGATTTGCAGGCCTGTATGGCTTCCGTCAGTTCCAATGGAATGTCCAGGTGAAAGATCTTAGGCAGGCTGACAAGTTGTTTGCTGCTGGTGATCGGCTTGAGTCCGGGGATGATGGGTACATTGATACCGTTCGACCTACATTTTTCGACAAAAGCAGCATAAGCCTTATTGTCGAAGAACATTTGTGTAACAATGAATTCTGCGCCCATATCCACTTTATGTTTCAGGTGTTTGAAATCTGTATCCAGGTTAGGTGATTCAAAGTGTTTCTCCGGATAGCCAGCCACCCCAATGCAGAAATCAGTTTTTTCATTCGCCATGTCATCGTGCAGGTACTGACCACGGTTCATGTTGGCTACATGTTGTACCAGTTCAGAAGCATAAGCGTGTCCATCTGGTGTTGGGATGAAAGAACTGTCACTCTTGCGGGCATCACCACGCAGAAGCAGCACATTGTCTATGCCCAGAAACTGCATGTCGATCAGGGCATTCTCCGTCTCTTCCTTTGTAAAACCACCGCAAAGCAGGTGCGGTACCGCATCCACTTTATATTTATTCATGATCGCCGCACAGGTGGCCACGGTGCTTGGGCGTTTGCGGTAAGCTACTTTTTCCAGTAGGCCATTGGCGTGTTGTTTATAGATGTAATCTTCCCGCAGGTAAGTTACATCTATGAAAGGAGGATTGAACTCCATGAGCGGGTCTATGGCATTAAAGATGCCCTGAATGCTCTGTCCCTTAATGGGAGGTAAAAGTTCAAATGAGAATAAGGTTTTACTCGCTGCGTTTTTTATATGGTCTGTAATTTTCATGGTTTTCGGTCTGTCTGGTAATTAATAGGCAAGATTTGGGCTCAGCCATCTTTCTACTTCTTCTATCGGCATGTTTTTCCTTACCGCATAGTCTTCGATCTGATCTTTGGTGATTTTACCCAAGCCAAAATATTTAGATTGCGGGTGGGCGAAGTAAAAGCCGCTTACTGCTGCGGTAGGATACATTGCATAACTTTCCGTCAGCTTGAGGCCAATGCGGTTCTCTGCATCCAATAGTTCGAATAATGTGCCTTTTTCCGTGTGCTCCGGACAAGCGGGATAACCAGGTGCCGGACGGATCCCTACGTATTCTTCCTTGATGAGCTCCTCATTGGTCAGGTTTTCATCTTTCGCATATCCCCAGAAATCTTTACGGACCATCTCGTGCATACGTTCTGCAAATGCCTCTGCCAGACGATCGGCCAAAGCCTTTGCCATGATGCTGTTATAGTCGTCATATACCGCCTCAAACTCTGCTACCAATTCATCACAACCAATCCCCGTAGTAAGTGCAAAACCTCCGAAATAATCCGGAACCCCTGTTTCTTTCTGTGCTACGAAATCCGAAAGCGCATAATAGGGCTGTCCCGCTACTTTCTCCGCCTGCTGGCGTAGGGTGTGGATTAGCACTTCTTTACCTTCCACGTTCAACACAATATCGTCGCCTACTGCATTCGCAGGCCAGAAACCGATCACTGCTTTTGCTGTTAGTAATTTCTCATCTACAATGCGTGTCAGTAACACTTTAGCATCTTCAAACAACTTACGTGCCTCATCGCCCACAGTTTTATCTTCCAGTATCCGCGGATAGCTGCCACGCAGCTCCCAGGTCTGGAAAAATGGCGTCCAGTCGATGTAAGGCACAAGCTCTTCCAGTGGATAATCTTCAAAGACCCTTGTCCCGGTAAATGCAGGAGCAGGAGCCACCAATGCGGTATCTATCTTAAAATTATCTGCACGCGCTTCCTCTAAAGTTTTGAAACGCTTGTCAGACCGCTTGTTTAGGTGTGCTTCACGCGCCTTATCGTATTCCATGCGGATGCCGGCAATATATTCATCACGGGTATCCTTGTTCATCAATGTGCTGCATACAGTTACGCTTCTGGAAGCATCCAGTACGTGAATGGCCGGGCCGGAATAATTCGGTGCTACTTTCACCGCAGCATGGATCCTGGAAGTGGTAGCACCTCCAATGATCAGGGGAATGGTGAAACCCTCGCGCTCCATTTCTTTCGCAAAATGCACCATCTCATCCAGAGAAGGTGTGATCAGTCCGCTCAATCCAATGATATCTGCATTGATCTCTTTGGCTTTTTTGATGATGTCCTGTGCAGGAACCATCACCCCCATATCTACGATCTCAAAGTTATTACACGCGAGTACCACACCGACAATGTTCTTGCCGATATCGTGTACATCACCCTTTACAGTTGCCATGAGTACTTTACCGGCAGAAGAATTCTGGTCCTGGTCCGGGTTATCTAGTTTTTCCTGTTCGATGAATGGCAGGAGGTAAGCCACCGCCTTTTTCATCACACGGGCAGATTTTACCACCTGTGGCAGGAACATCTTTCCGGCACCAAAAAGATCACCTACGATGTTCATTCCATCCATCAGTGGTCCTTCGATCACCTGGATCGGGCGTGCATATTTTTGTCGTGCTTCTTCCACATCGGCATCCAGGTATTCAATGATTCCTTTTACCAGTGCATGAGAAAGCCGTTCTTCTACATTTCCGTTTCTCCATTCTTCATTTCTGACGATCTCTTTACCTTTTGTCTTGATGGTATCCGCAAATTCTACCAGGCGTTCCGTTGCATCATCCCTGCGGTTTAGCAATACATCTTCCACCAGTACCAATAGTTCAGGTGGGATTTCCTGGTAAACTTCCAGCATCCCTGCGTTTACGATCCCCATATCCAGACCAGCTTTGATGGCATGGTACAGGAAAGCAGAGTGCATCGCCTCCCTTACCGTGTTGTTGCCACGGAAAGAGAAGGAAATATTCGAGACCCCACCACTTACGCGTGCATAAGGGAGGTTTTCCTTAATCCAGCGTGTAGCATTGATGAAATCAACCGCATAGTTGTTGTGTTCCTCCAGACCTGTCGCAACCGTAAGGATGTTCGGATCGAAGATGATGTCCTGTGGCGGAAAGCCAATTTCATCGACCAGTATATCGTAAGACCTTTTACAGATCTCCACACGTCTTTCATAATTGTCGGCCTGACCATTTTCATCGAAAGCCATCACTACCACGGAAGCGCCATAAGTCATGATCTTACGTGCACTTTCGCGGAATTTATCTTCCCCTTCTTTCAGTGAGATCGAGTTTACGATCCCTTTGCCCTGCAGGCACTTTAGTCCCGCTTCGATGACCGTCCATTTGGAAGAATCGACCATGATGGGCAGTTTGGAGATATCGGGTTCAGAAGCGATCAGGTTAAGGAACTTGGTCATGGCCGCCTCAGAGTCGATCATTCCCTCGTCCATGTTCACGTCGATCACCTGTGCACCCCCTTCCACTTGCTGGCGGGCTACAGTTAATGCAGCTTCAAAATCGCCGCTCAGGATCAGTTTTGAGAATTTAGGTGAGCCCGTAATATTGGTGCGTTCCCCGATGTTGACGAAGATACTCTCTGGCGTCAATGTCACTGGCTCCAAACCGCTCAGCCTCATGTGTGGTTCAATTTTCGGGATCTTCCTTGGGGCTACATTTTTTGCTTTTTCGGCAATACATCCAATATGCTCAGGAGTAGTGCCACAGCATCCCCCTACGATGTTGACAAAACCATGTTGGATGAAATCTTCCACCAAATGTGCAGTTTCATGCGGCATCTCGTCATATGCTCCAAATTCATTCGGTAAACCCGCATTTGGATAAGCCGAGACATAGCATCCAGCTTTCGCAGAAAGCTCTTCGATGTGCGGTCTCATATCTTTTGCACCCAGGGCACAATTGAACCCTATGCTCAAAGGATTGGCGTGGATTACCGAATTTAGGAATGCTTCCGCAGTTTGTCCGCTCAGCGTCCTTCCCGAAGCATCGGTGATGGTACCCGAGATCATGATCTCTATTTTGCGGTCAATGACAGCTTCATATTTTTTAATGGCATAGATTGCTGCCTTGGCATTCAGTGTGTCGAAAATCGTTTCGATCAGCAATAAGTCGGACCCACCATCTACCAGTCCACGGATCTGTACGTAATAAGCATCTACCAGTTCATCGAAAGTAAGTGCCCTGAAACCAGGGTCGTTTACGTCCGGTGAAATGGAGAGTGTTCGGTTGGTAGGACCTACAGCACCTGCGACGAAGCACCTGCGTGAAGGGTTCGCTTTCATAAACTCATCCACTGCTTCCTTTGCAATCTTAGCGCCCTCGAAACTCATTTCATAGTCCAGTTCCTCCATCTGGTAATCGGCCAGTGAGATGCGTTGTGTGCTAAAGGTATTGGTTTCAATGATATCCGTTCCGGCTTTTAAGTACTCGGTATGGATGGCTTTGATGATGTCCGGGCGGGTGAGGTTGAGCAAATCGTTATTTCCCTTTACGTCGCATGGATGATCTTTGAAGCGCTGGCCTCTGAAATCCTCTTCAGTTAAGGTGTAGCGTTGAATCATGGTGCCCATTGCACCATCAATGATCAGGATTCTTTTTTCTAATTCTTCTCTGATAGTCATTTATAAAAAAATCATATGAGGATGCAATAAGCTATTTTTGATAGTGGTCTGAACCAAAACAAGTGCCGAACCTATTACATACAAAGCTATGACGAGCGGCCCATCCGTACCATTCTATAAGCAGTGCAAAAATGCAACAAAGAAAAATCAATTCCAAAAAATCGATGATGAAACCCTATAAAATTGCACTGAGCTTGAAATTTATCTTGTCAAAAGGAATTAAATTTTGTAAATGGATGTTAGATAATTTAGAGTCGCGACGATTCAGCCATAATAATGTTAATCCTAACTGGTAAGTATTTGAAAAGGGGTTTAGATATGATTTGTAAGGAAATGGAGTATAGTAACCCTTACAAATCATATCTAAACCCCTTTTCAATCCTATAGAAGGCTTACCTCTATTGTACCGAATAGCTAAATATTTCTAATGGTGCAGACTCAAGACAAATTAAAAGATGTAACTTTGTTGCAACAAGCCAAGGTATTATGGGAAGCAATGTTGAAAAGCCAGAGTTTTGGGAATCGAGTTTTACAGAAAAGCAAGAAATGTGGGGTTTTAAGCCTTCGAAATCAGCAGTATTGACAAAAGATTTTTTTGTGTCACAATCAGTAAAAAAAATCCTGATCCCGGGTATTGGTTATGGCAGAAATGCGCAAATTTTTAAAGAAAATGAGATCGAGGTAACGGGAATTGAGATCTCAAAGACGGCTATAGAGATGGCAAGAAAACATTATGGTGGAGATATCGTCATTCATCATGGCTCTGTGACCGATATGCCGTTTGATTCGAATCAATATGACGGTATATTTTGCTATGCGTTGATCCATTTGCTGGACCGAGTGGAAAGGAATAAACTGATTCGCGATTGCTACGATCAATTATTGGACGGAGGGTATATGATTTTTACAGTTATATCGAAGGATGCACATAGCTATGGTCAGGGTAAATTTGTGAGCCAGGATCGTTATGAAATATTCGAGGGCATCAATATGTTCTTCTATGATACAGATTCGATCTTTAATGAGTTTGGGGAGTTCGGATTATTTGAAGTAATCGAGATCAATGAAAGTCAGCCCTTCTTTTTAATTAAATGCAAGAAACGCTGATTGGTGAATGCCTGATATTAAAACAGGCTACACCTTTTCAGATGCAGCCTGTTTTAATTTTTTTGATGCGGATTGATTACCTCCTGTCTCCGAAAATCCTCAATAGGTAGATGAAAATCTGAATGAAGCTGATGTAGAGTGACATAGCTCCTATTACTGCTAACTTTTTGGCATCAGCGTCCATTTTTGCACCACTTTCCTCAATCCCTTCACCAATCCTTTTTAACATTTGCACATTATAAGCAGTAAGGGCTGTGAAAATAGCAATACCAAAGAAAGCCATTACTAAACTGAAACCTTCACTTTGGATAAAGATATTGGCAACACTAGCGATGATAAGACCAACGACACCAACCATGAGGATTGGGCCAAACTTACTTAGGTCTACATCAGTAGTATAACCAAGTACTGCCATAATTCCGAATATACCGGCAGCTCCAATAAAACAACTGATGACAGATGCAGAAGTATAACTTAATAATATTGTACTCAAAGTGATCCCGAATACCGCAGAAAACAATACAAACAGCCCGATTATAGTGCCATAAGAAAATCTGCTCATTCCTCCGCTCATCAACAAAGAAATGCCTAATGGAGCCAGCATCACCACCCATCCGAGGATGTTTGGTTTTCCTGTTTCAGCATTGAAAAAGTTAAGGAGAATTTCGGTATTGGCTGAAATATAGAAAGCGACACCTCCAGATACACTAAGTGCTACAAACATCCATAGGAATACGCTTGCAAAGAATTTTTTGGCAACTACGCCAGTTTGGTTTTCCACAAAAACTGATTTCTGTGCCCAGTCGTAATTATTGTTATTATCCATTTGTTTAAAATTTATTTAAAGATAGTAATTGTTTGATTAGAGCAAAAGCTATGCCCCAAGCCTTTTTGTCAGGATTTCTTCAACTTTTTTGAAAAATTGAAGAGGTTTGAGGGTTCTCCATGCCAAATCGTCAAGTTGGCCACCGAAGTTGATGTAGTAGTCGATATTGCTGTTCCGGAACTCATTAATCACATGATCTTGAAAATTGATGCCGGTAATCCATCCATCTTCTACATCCTGAAACCATTCTTCGTAGTAGACGTCTTCGGATGCATGAAAGTTGAGGACATTTTCTCCGATGAGGATGAATTTGTTGATGCCTTCGTCAATCATGAGCTCTATGATCTCTCTCTTAAGCAGCATGATGTCGTTATTAATGGCATCGTTCCATTCCCCGATGAATTCTATAATGGCATACTGACGCTCATAATCCGCAAAGAGCACTTTAATGTACATGGTACTGGAACCAAAATCGTCCCATTGTGGGTGAATCAGGAAATTGTACAGTTGCTTGTCGAAGTAAAACTCAGAGTATTCGGTATTGTAAAAAGGGGAACGCTCGTCTTCAGCGGCAATGTAATCGTCGCGCCAGAGGTAGTAAGGTTCAATTTCGTGCATAGTTAATGGGCTGCTTTGCTGGCATCTACTGCCTTACGTACACTACCGTAGCGGATGAGCAGATCTGCTGCATGCTCGTGATCGATATTCAATTCGTCCATAACCATTTGTGTGCCACGGTCTACCAATTTGTGGTTGGTAAGCTGCATGTCGACCATCTTATTTCCTTTAACGCGCCCCAGTCTGATCATAACCGTAGTGCTGAGCATGTTGAGCACCAGTTTTTGCGCAGTGCCGGATTTCATGCGTGTAGAGCCGGTGAGAAATTCCGGACCCACTACGACTTCAACAGGGAAGTCGCTTGCTGCCGCAATTGGTCCGCCTTCGTTACAAACGATACAGCCGGTAAGGATACCATGCGCACGTGCGGTGTTCAATCCGCCCACAACATATGGTGTAGTGCCGGATGCTGCAAGGCCGACCAGACAATCTTTTTCATTGATATTGAAGGCCTGAAGATCGACCCAGGCTTGTTGTTCATCATCTTCTGCATTTTCTACAGCTCTGCGAATAGCTGTATCGCCGCCGGCAATGATGCCTACGACCCAGTCGAAGGGTACACCAAAAGTGGGAGGACACTCTGAAGCATCTACTACGCCCAGTCGTCCGCTGGTACCAGCTCCAATATAGAATAACCTGCCGCCTTTTGCCATTCGTTCTGCCACTCCGGAAGCCAAGTGTTCAATCTGAGGAATTGCTTTTTCCACGGCCAGGGGTACTGACTGGTCTTCTCTGTTGATCCCTTCCAGAATTTCCAGGGCGGACATTTGATCTATGTCGCGGTATCTGGACTCTTGCTCGGTTACTCTAATCATCGCTCTAAAATTTCTATAAAATTCGTGATTTTCTTTTTAAACAAGAAATCTCATTTTTGATTAAACGGTAAAATAGGGGAGAAGTTACACGGCATTACGAAAAAACGAAAACAATAAAAATGATTGCCCGTTAATGAATTAAATGACAGCGTAATTTCATAACTTTACTCCGTCTAAAATAATGAAAAACAGCACCCGTATAAACGTCCTGATTGCCCTTACTTACTCTGTTACTTTAATTGGCGGAATGTTCCTTGGGTATAAATTCTTAAAGGACCAGGGATACCAGGTTCAAAGGACGGTGCAGTATGCGGATACCAATGCAGATAAGGTGGACGAGATTATTCATATCATCAATAGAAATTATGTAGATGATGTGAATGCCGATACGCTAAACCATTTGCCTATAGACAGTCTGCTCCACAAGCTAGATCCTCACAGCATGTACCTACCCCCTGCGAAGGCCAGTGAGTTTGCCGAAAGTATGAGCGGTAACTTTGGCGGCGTGGGAATTGAATATTACATTTTAAAAGATACGCTATTGGTGACCAACGTGGTGAAGGACGGGCCAGCTTACCTCGCGGGAATCAGGCAAGGAGATAAGATACTCAAAATAGATACTGTCTATGTGAGCGGTAAGGCCTTGCCCCGTGAACAAATGATGGGTAAAATCAAAGGTCGCAAGGGTACCCCGGTAAAATTGACGATCATACATCCCGGTAACAGTCAGGCTGCAGTTTTCACCTTGATGCGTGACCGCGTAAAGGTGAGTAGTATTGATGCAGCGTATATGCTGACTTCTGATGTGGGATATGTGCGCATTAGTAAATTTGGTGCAGAGACAGATAAGGACTTTATCGAATCCGTGCGTTCGCTGAAAGCTGATGGTATGAAGAAACTGGTGCTGGACCTTAGGGATAATGGGGGTGGATACCTCACTGCAGCCACGGGCCTTGCTAATCAGATTTTACAGGAGAACAAACTGATCGTGTATACGGAAGGTAAACATGAACCAAGAACGGATTATGTCGCTACCGGTGGTGGAGAGTTTGAAGATGGCAGACTGGCGGTGCTGATCAATGAGAACTCTGCGTCGGCTAGTGAAATTCTGGCCGGTGCTGTGCAGGATTTGAAACGGGGGCTCATCATTGGCCGCCGTTCCTTTGGTAAGGGCCTGGTTCAGGAACAATTTCCTTTTGGCGATGGATCTGCTTTGAACCTAACCATTGCAAGGTATTACACCCCTTCAGGAAGAAGTATTCAGAAATCTTATAAAGAAGGCTACAGGGCTTATCAGAACGAATTGGAAAGCCGCTATAACGATGGTGAACTAACCTCTGGTAAGATGCTGAGAAAGGATAGTATCAAAAGCAAGGCTTTTCTTGGGGGTGGTATACAGCCGGACATTTACGTTAAACTGGATACTTCAGGCTATAACAGGTTGTATAATACCCTGGCTGCCAAAAAGGTGTTGCTGGACTTTGTGTATGATGTGCTGGCAAATCGCTATACTCCTGCTTATCTGGAGCAGAACCTGGCAAATTTTACCATCAGCGAGGCCGATTTCAAGGATTTGGTAAAATACATTCAGAATGATAACATTGTGGTGGAGCCTCGTCAACTTGCCGCTGCGAAGCCACTTATCCTAAATGATATCAAGGTATTGTTGTGTAAGTATCACTTAGGTGATGCTGGCTATTACAAGGCGCTCAACCTAAGTGATGCTGTAGTGAAGCAAGCTATTAATAGCCTGCAGTAAATATTATTTCTGTCTGAAATAGATCTGGATTGGTACTCCGCTAAAATCAAAATTCTCGCGCAGCTTATTTTCAATGAAACGTTTGTAAGGCTCCTTGATGTATTGTGGCAGGTTACAGAAGAAAGCAAACATTGGTGACGTTCCGTTGATCTGCGTGATGTATTTGATCTTAATGTATTTACCTTTTAGTGCCGGCGGTGGATATTTTTCAATAATTGGCAACATCACGTCATTCAATTTGGAAGTAGGGATTTTCTTACCCCTGTTTTTGAATACTTCTAATGCACCTTCGATAGCCTGGAAAATCCGTTGTTTGTTGACCACAGAAGTGAAAATGATGGGCACATCTGTAAATGGCTGCAGCTTCTGACGGATCTGCTCTTCAAAGACATTGACTGTCTTGTTGTTTTTCTCGATCAGATCCCATTTGTTGACGAGGATCACAATCCCCTTTTTGTTTTTTTCAGCAAGGTGGAAAATGTTCACATCCTGTGATTCCAGGCCTTCTACGGCATCGATCATCAATACCACTACGTCTGCTTCTTCCAGGGCCTTGATGGTACGCATTACAGAATAAAACTCTATATTTTCCTTTACCTTGGTTTTCTTACGCAGACCAGCGGTATCGATAAACATGAATTCATGTCCAAACTGGTTGTAGTGAATATGGATTGAATCACGTGTAGTACCTGCGATAGGGGTTACGATGTTCCTGTCTTTACCAATGAGGGCATTGATCAGAGAGGATTTCCCTACGTTGGGGCGACCTACGATGGTAATCTTAGGTAAAGCGTTTTCTTCTTCAGGGAGGTCTTCGAAATGTGTAATCACTTCGTCAAGCAGATCTCCTGTTCCTGAACCGGTCATGGAAGAGATCGGGTAGATCTCGCCCAGGCCAAAGCTATAGAATACAGATGCTTCATTTTGCAGTTGTGTATTGTCTACTTTGTTAACGATAGTGAAAACAGGTTTTTTACTTCTTCTTAGCAGTTGAGCGATCTCGTCGTCCAAATCTGTAATGCCGGTAGTTACATCTACCATAAAGAGCAGAACTGTCGCTTCTTCAATAGCGATGATGACCTGCTCACGGATAGCCGCTTCAAATACATCTTCAGAATTGGCTACATAGCCCCCTGTGTCAATTACAGTAAACTGCCTGTTGGTCCATTCTGCCGATCCATAATGACGATCACGGGTAACTCCGCTAAAATCGTCAACGATGGCTTTACGGCTTTCTGTCAAGCGGTTAAAGAGGGTAGATTTGCCTACGTTTGGTCTTCCGACGATTGCGATAATATTACTCATGGTGTATTGTGAATTGTATTAATTATTAAGGGGTTGCAAAGGTACGCTTAATTTTCGTACCCGAAACTTTTTAGATAGTTCTTTTTACTGCGCCAGTCCGGGATCACTTTAACGAAGGTCTCCAGGAAGACTTTTTGGTCTAAGAACTTCTCAATGTCTTTACGGGCTTCAGTACCTACTTTTTTTAGCATACTGCCTCCTGTACCGATCAGGATGTTCTTTTGAGAATCACGTTCTACGATGATTTCAGCGCTGATGCGGGTGATCTTTTCTTCTTCTTTATAGGAAGTGATGATTACTTCTGTACTGTAAGGTATTTCTTTCTGGTAATTGGTAAAGATCTTTTCGCGAATGATCTCTGATACAAAAAAGCGTTGGTGACGGTCGGTGAGGTCTTCCTTATCATAGAAAGGGTCGTGCTCCGGGAGGAATTCCAGCACAGTGCTCATGATGCCTTCCAGGTTGTATTGGTGCAATGCAGAAATGGCAAATATGTGCTTAGGGTTAAGCTTCTCCTGCCAGTGGGCAATCTTTTCATCGACTTGTTCCTGTGTGGCATTGTCGATCTTATTGATCAGCACGATTAGAGGAATGGTGGTATTGGTGATTTTCTCCAACACGTCGTTCTCGTCGTGCTGTTCATTGATGTCGGTAACGAAGAGCAAAAGGTCAGCGTCTACCAGTGCTCCCTTTACAGAGCTCATCATGGAATCCTGCAGTCCGTACTTGGGAACGATGATGCCTGGGGTGTCAGAAAATACAATCTGGTAATTTTCTTCATTGACAATCCCTAAGATGCGGTGACGGGTGGTCTGAGCTTTGGGTGTGATGATAGATAGCTTTTCGCCCACCAGGGCATTCATAAGGGTTGATTTGCCAACGTTTGGCTTACCGATAATACTAACAAAACCTGCTTTGTGCGACATGGAAATATTTTTTAAAATAAATTTGCAGCACAAAGAAACGAATTATATCTTTGCATTCCAATTCGGAAGAAGAGTTAAGTACTTAACGAAAACTAAAGAATTGTATATAGTGCGGGGTGGAGCAGTTGGTAGCTCGTCGGGCTCATAACCCGAAGGTCATCAGTTCGAGTCTGGTCCCCGCTACCAAAGTAAGGCATAAGCAGATATGTGAGTCGCTTTACATTAATGGCCCGTTCGTCTAGGGGTGAGGACGCCAGATTTTCATTCTGGAAACAGGGGTTCGATTCCCCTACGGGCTACGATCCCGCTCTGCAGAAGCTAAGCGGGTTTTTTATGAAAAGATATAGTGCGGGGTGGAGCAGTTGGTAGCTCGTCGGGCTCATAACCCGAAGGTCATCAGTTCGAGTCTGGTCCCCGCTACCAAAGTAAGGCATAAGCAGATATGTGAGTCGCTTTACATTAATGGCCCGTTCGTCTAGGGGTGAGGACGCCAGATTTTCATTCTGGAAACAGGGGTTCGATTCCCCTACGGGCTACAAAACCCACTTTACGATAAGTAGAGTGGGTTTTTTGTTTTCAGAACAGGGTAAGCTGTTCTTCTTTTTCTTCCTGACCCGTAAGTTCGAAATGTTTTACTTCTTTGTAATTCCCTTGTGGCTGAAAGTCGATTTCATTAATGGGTCTTTTAAGCAGCAGGATATTGGCTGCGTTAAAGCTCGAACTGAATTTTCTTTTTTTCCATTCCGTCCAAGCCTGATCAAATTGTGCTTCAGTCATGCGTCTTGCAATGGTCAAATGTGGATCTGACATATAGGTTGTTTTGAATGTTTCGAATCCTTTTAGTACTGGTTTGAGTTTCAATCTCATGATTTTTACCATTTTGCTGAGCTTTTTATCATCTTCCACTTTACCGTAGATGGTGTGAAAGGGATATTGTCCAAAGCCATCGAGTGTGATCTTTACTGGTGAAAAGCATCTGGCGAGTAAATCAAACCTCTCGATCAGGTGATTTTCCATGTTCTGATATTGTGCAAAATTCAACAGGGTGCAATGTGGCTTTAATTGGGCTGCGTGAGTACAGCCATAGTTATCCCGGAATTCACACTTGATCTTAATCAGTTCTTTATCGATATTTTCATCCGGTGAAATGATGAGCAGATATTCATTGAGTAGGATTTCCATAACTATTAATGTAAATTAAATACTAATATTTTTATAATCAGTATAAAATTACTAATTAATTTAGTATTTAAAGCATGTGAATCTTTTTCTCTGTGAAATTTATTTATAAATTTTCAATCATTCTCATCTGAAGTGGGCCACATTTAATCTGATCTTATTTCTTTTGTAATCTGAATAAAAACCGTTGATTGTTCAAAGAATTTCCCTTTCTCACGCCAAGCGGCTTTACGAAAAGAGCGGCTTTTTTATGTGCTATCATTTTTTAGAGAAAAATTGATTTTTTCAAGCCAGTAATTCGGACGGTGTATAAAACATTGAAAATTATATATTTGTAAACGAGGGTATATAGTAATGGCGCAGTACAAGGCATATGGGGATCAAGAGTTGGTGCAACTGATGCAAGGTGGCGACGAGCGTGTATTGATCGAAATTTACGACAGGTACTGGGACAAAATGCTGGCAGTGGCTTTTAATCGTCTGGGGAACCAGGAAGAGGCGGAGGAATGTGTTCAGGACGTTCTGTATAAACTCTGGAAACTGCGCCATGATTTTTCGCTCTCTAAGCTGGAGTTAGCAAATTATCTTTCCCGTGCTATCCGCAACCAGTCCTTTAATATCCTGGAACAGCGCCACCGGGAACGTCTGAAGTCAGAAAATTATGATCCTGTGAAAGACATTAATTTACTCTCTCCAGAGCGGCAATTGATGATCCGGGAACTGCAGGCACAGATAGACAATTCAATAAATGCACTTCCACCTCAATGCCAGCTTGTTTTTAAACTCAGCCGTCAGCAAGGTTTTTCAAACAAGGAAATTGCAGAGAAATTAAATCTTTCGGAAAATACGGTTAAATCACACCTGAAAAAGGCGAATAAAGATATTCAAGGCAATATCGGTATGCTGACTACACTTTTATTTATCTATTTCTTCGAAAATTAATCAAAGTCACTCACCCTGCTTCGAGGTTTTGCTGTCTATATAGTTAGAAAAGCAAATAGAATGTCTTATAGTACCGAATATATAGAACTTTTAGTATTTAAATTTAACAATGGAAGTATTAATCCTGAGGAAATGCAGGCGTTGTTGGAGTGGTATAACAGCCATGATGACCAACAGGTAATCATTCCTTTAGACTTAGATGAATCTGCGGATGATGTGAAATCACGCATATTGTCCGGCCTGCTTTCTAAAGTAGCAGCAGAAACAATACAATCAGAGAAACCTATATTCAGTATTCGCTGGATGGCTGCAGCTGCGGCGGTTTTGCTTATTGCATTAGGCACCTGGATGGTATTGGAGCACAAGGTGCCGGTAAGGAATTCAGATTTAGTTCATACCAGCATACAACCAGGTGGCAATAAAGCAACACTTACACTGGAAGATGGCAGGACCATTTCGCTGAGTACTTCACAGGCGGGGATCATAGCCGGGGAGAAAATCACCTATACCAATGGCACTCCGGTGGAAGACATCAATTTAAATGAGCCGGGTGATGCAAATAGACTATTAGTACTACATACTCCGCGCGGGGGGACTTACAGTATCACCTTGTCAGATGGTACGCAAGTTTGGCTCAATGCGGAATCGACCATAAAGTACCCCTTACATTTTGCTTCAGAAGAACGTATTGTCGAGCTGGAGGGGGAAGCCTACTTTCATGTGAAGTCTACTTATCGCGCAAATGGGGAGAAAATACCTTTTAAAGTACTCAGTAAACATCAGGAAGTGGAGGTTGTTGGCACGCAGTTTAACATCACAGCCTATCCCGAACAGGAAACCAGTAAGACAACGCTTGTGGAAGGAAAGGTCTTGGTGAGTGATCAGCGAAACCGTATTGTATTGATGCCCAATCAGCAGGCAAGTACTACTTTCGGTAAGACCAGTGTGAAACAGGTGAATCCGGCTAATTATATCGCATGGCGCGATGGAAAATTTAGTTTCGATGGAAAAACATTTGAAGAAACCATGAATGAGATTGGTCGCTGGTACGACCTTGATATCGTTTATGAAAGCCGCATACCGGAAGAAGAACTGATAGGGGATGCTTACCGTAACCAGAAGATAAGTCTGGTCTTAAGGATACTGGATGTGGCTGAAATTGACTATAAGCTTGATGTAGCCAGAAGAAAATTAATCATCAAAGGAAAAAATAATATAAACCATTAACCCCAAAAGCGATATGAAATAAATCTTACTAAACCTACACAGAGACTAAACCAAAACAAAAAAAGGAAAGGACCGCCATCCTTCCCTTAATGATTTGATTGGCTATAGTCAGCATTAAACGTACAAGCAAACATTTGCACCAACCAAACCAACGTTAAAATTAATGATTAAAATTTACTTATCACGAGTGATGAAGACCATCATGTGCTTAATGCTCACTGGATTTATGTCGGTGAGTGCAGCCAGCTACTCGCAACAGATTACACTTAAAGGGCGAAATATACCTTTTGAGAGGGTAATCGATGCCATTAGAAAACAAAGTGGCTACACTGTCTTTGGGACAAAAAAAATAATTGAATCTGCCAGACCAATCAGCGTTGATGTTAAGGATATGCCCTTGCGGCAATTTTTGAACAAGGTGACTGAAGGTCAGCTCTTAGATTATGTCATCGAAGACAGGACCATTTCGCTCTCCAGTCCGCAACCGGGCAACACAGCTGCTGCTGCTCCACAAGCTGTACAGCAGCAGCTACTTAATGGTACAGTCCGCAATTCGGAAACCAGAGTGGTTTTGGCAGGGGCTACCGTCAAACTGAAGGGCAGTAGTCTGACCAGCATGACTAATGAAAAAGGACAATACAGGATCAGCATCCCTTTGTCTGAACAAAAGCAGACACTGGTTTTCAGTTATATAGGAATGACCACACAGGAAGTTACTTATCAGAAACAGGAAATACTGAATGTTGAACTGGAACCCGACAATGAAGCGATGAATGAAGTGGTGGTTACAGGGATCTATCAGCGTGATCGCGAAAGTTTCACCGGTTCTTCTGCAAGGTATACTGCCAAAGACCTGCAAATTGTCGGCAATCAGAGCATTATCCAGAGTTTAAAAACCCTGGATCCTGCCTTTGCCGTGATTGACAATAACCAGTTTGGATCTGATCCAAACCGCCTGCCGGATATAGAAATACGGGGAAAGAGCAGTGTGATCGGGCTGACTGATGAGTTCAGCTCAAATCCAAACCAGCCCTTGTTTATTTTGGATGGCTTTGAAACTACCCTGGCAATTATCAGCGATTTAAGTATGGATCGCGTTGCATCTATAACTTTACTGAAAGATGCTTCTGCCAGTGCGATCTACGGCTCGAAAGCCGCTAATGGCGTAGTGGTTGTAGAAACCAAGAGGCCTGCGGCAGGTTCATTGAGGATAAATTATAATTTCAATTCCACTGTCAACTTTGCAGATCTGACGGATTACAACCTGATGAATGGAGAGGAGAAACTGCAGTTTGAGCGCTTATCACTGTTTTATGGCTTGCTGAATGCAGATGGTGACATCATTGTTGGTGCGAATCCTGCCAGTGAGGCCAATTATTTTGCCCGCTTGAAGGAAGTGCGTAGCGGAGTGAATACCTACTGGGCCAATGAACCATTGAGAACAACTATGGCACAGCGACATACTTTGTTCGCGGAAGGTGGTGATGCTAACCTTCGCTATAGTGTCTCCCTGAATTACGGCCTCACCCCTGGTGTGATGAAAGGCTCGGATAGAACTGCCACCAATGGGAACGTACGTTTGCTGTACAGAAGAGGGAATGTCTCATTTACGAATACCTTAAGTATTGATAATGTAGTAGCAAACCGCGAACCGCAGCCATTCTCTGACTTTTCGCGTGCGAACCCGTATTACCGGAAATATGACGAGCAGGGAAATGTAAGGATGATACTGGAAGATTTTAAGGCTCGCGGGGGAAATGAAGCACCAATATACAGCCCGCTATACAATCAAAGCAACCTGAACATCAACACCTCTGAATCTGAAGGTTTCACTAACAACTTCGAGACGGAATGGCGCCTTATGGAGTCGCTGCGTGCGCGTGCACGTTTCGGCCTCCGCAGTTTGAGAACGAAAGATGAAATATTCAGGTCGCCATTTAATACCGAGTTTATGCAAACGGATGTTCTGCAAAGGGGCAAGTACGATGAAAGCAATGGAAAAAATGTAAACTATGATGGTGATCTGAGTCTTACTTTCGGTAAACAGTTCGCAGCTAAGCACATGATCAATGCAGTGGCGGGGATGCGTATGGAACAGAACGTTCGCAACCAAAGTAGTTTCGGTGTGAGCGGTTTTATTGATGACGAGTTTTCCAATCCTAATTTTGCATTGGGATATAGAGCAGGCCAGCGTGCAGGATACCAGGAATCTAAACGCCGTAGTGCCAGTTTCTTTATGAACACGGGTTATTCGTACGATCAACGCTACCTGCTGGATGCTACATTACGTTCTGATGGATCCTCAATTTACGGATCGAGCAGGCAATTTTCGAATATATGGTCGATCGGTCTTGCCTGGAATGCGCATAAAGAATCATTCCTGAGTTCCTATAGTTGGATTAACCAATTGCGCCTTAGAGGATCCATTGGTAACCCGGGAAATCAGAATTTTGATGATTACATCTCAATGAGGATTTACCGCTATAACAATGAAAACCGGAATCCATTTGGTGCCAGTACCATCATCAGCAATATGGGAAACAGCAACCTGCGCTGGCAGACTACGCTCGACCGGAATATTGGTATGGACTTCAGTACCCTGGAGAATAAATTCCGACTTACCGTCGATTATTTTGTGAAAAATACCGATCCCCTGCTGATATTGCTCACACTTCCATCGTCTACTGGAATAGCAAGGGTAGCGCAAAATTTTGGCGAACAACAGACGAATGGTTTAAATCTAACTACTGATTACACGCTGTTGCACCGTACCGATATGAACTGGCGTGTAAACCTAAACCTGCGGCACGAGCGTGTGGAATACCGCAAAATGGGCAATCAGTTGAATAATTTCAACCTGGGCAACAGGAGCCTGAACATGACCCGCTATTACGATGGGGGAAGTCCTACAGATTTGTGGTCGGTACGTTCCCTGGGTATAGATCCAGCTACGGGAAGGGAGATCTTTCTGAACAAGAACAATGAGCAGACCTTTGTTTACAATTATGAGGACGAGGTAGTGGTAGGCAATAGCCGGCCAGGTCTGGATGGTGTGATTGGCACCAGTTTTATGTATAAAGGTTTTCTGGCTTCGGTCAACTTACGGTACCGTTTAGGTGGACAGGAATTTCTGAAAACCTTATATGATAAGGTGGAAAATATCGGAAGTCAAAGCGTCGTGTTGAACCAGGACAAACGCGCATTATACGATCGCTGGCAGAAACCAGGAGATAATGCACGCTTCAAATCCATTTCAACAACAGAATATACACCGATGTCGTCACGATTTGTAGCCGACAACAATATGCTTGTCGGAGAATCATTTTCTCTTGGCTACGAAACCAGCAAAGCTTCCTGGCTGAGGGCAGTCCGGGCTTCTTCGATTACTTTCAGAGCTTATATGAATGACATATTCTACGTGTCTACAATCAAAAATGAACGTGGTCTGGACTATCCCTTTGCCCGTTCTGTTTCTTTTTCAGCCGCGGTCCGCTTTTAACAATTAATGATATAACAGATGAAAACACAATATAAAATATGCTTTTGCCTCCTTCTTAGTGTGGTTTCGCTATCCTGCAGTAAATGGATTGATGTAAAACCTACAGATCGTTTGGGCGAAGACCAGCTGTTTGTGGATCCCGCGGGCTATACTAAAGCGATCAATGGCGTCTATGTAGAAATGGCCAATAAAGATCTCTACGGTCAGGAGATGACAACAGGTGCCGTAGACGTGCTTGCACAATGCTACGTGCTCACATCTTCTACCCACCGTTACTATGACCACACCACTTTTGTATACACGAGTGGCAAAGTGAAGCCGACCTTTGAAGCTGCCTGGAAAAAAGCCTACGAGCTGGTGGCCAATTGCAATGTGATCATTGAAAAATGTGGTGATGCTCCGAGTCAGAAATTGCCGGAGCCCTATTACGGTGTGATCAAGGGGGAAGCCATTGCACTTCGTGCTTTTTTACATCTGGATATGCTCCGCCTATTTGGCCCCATCTATACTGAGGCAAACAAGACAAAACCGGCCATTCCATATGTAAGCAAAATCGGCTTTGAGATCTCGCCGATACTGAGCGCCGAACAGGTGATGAAGCAGATTACTGATGACCTGAAAACAGCTTTGGCGCTTCTTGAAAATACCGATCCGATCCGTACTTCCGGTGTAAGAAATGGCAGTAACCCTTCAGGGCCTAATGATCTATATTACAGGCAATATCGACTAAACTACTACGCAACTAAAGCACTATTGGCAAGGGCATACCTGTGGCAGGGCGATAAAGTGAATGCGCTGATTGAGGCAGAAGCACTGTTAAATGAAGTACAGGGCACAAAGAATGTATTCCCCTATGTCACTAGCGTCGGAGCTATAGGCACACCTGCTTCTGGCAACATCCCGGCCATCCCTGCCGATCGCCTCTTTACCACGGAGGTGATGTTTGCGGTCTATGATATCAACCGGCTTCAGATGTTTGATCGCCAGTTTAATGTCAATCTCGACAACAACAATAAGTTGTCATTTAGTAACGGCGACTCCAATGAGGGTCGTGTAAATGCCTTGTATGACGATGCCAATGATTACCGTCGCCGGATCTGGCAGAATGCCTCATCAGGGACTGTCACAGCACTAACGAATCTGAAATATGCAGACGGGGCCAATGTTCCCAGCAGATTTATGCTCCCGCTGATCAGGTTGTCGGAAGTGTTGCTGATTGCAGCCGAGTGTCAGCCGGATTTGGCTACAGGTATTACTTATTTGAACAAAGTAAGGACTAGCCGTAATAGTTTGAGCCTCAATCCAGCAACACCGGCTGCGCTGCAAACTGCAATTATGAATGAGTTTAGAAAAGAAACGATCGGTGAAGGGCAGCAGTTTTATTTCTATAAGCGTACTGCTCAGCAGACTATACCAAACCATGCAGCGGTTACCGGAACTAAAGCGATGGTATTAACTAATTACGTGGTTCCACTACCGGATAGTGAAATTTCACAAAGGAAATAACTTAAAGATATAAGCATGAAAAGAATATTGATATACCTGATTTTTGCTCACTTGCTTGTCTCATTCTCAGCCTGCGAAAAGGACATTATGGGCTACGAAGGCAAAGAGGGCGTTTACTTTGCTGTAAGACATGGGGGGCAATTTGTGACCAACCGCTGGCCTTACCAGCCTTTCAGTGTTGTTGAATTCTCACAACTCACAAAAGATGAAGTAGATGTGCCACTAGTCGTCTCTATTACAGGTCCGGTAAAGGATTACGACCGTATATTTCGTGTAGAAATAAACCCGGATTCAACGACTGCAATATTAGGGGAACATTATAACATCCCAAATGAAAACTGGACAATTCCCGCAGGGGCCATTAGTACCAATGTCATCTTAAAAGTTAAACGAAGACCGGATTTGCTGGATCGGATAAAAACAGTAGGCCTACGTTTAGTGGCCACCCAGCATTTTTCTTTGTCTTTTCCGGAATGGGATGCCATACCGGAATATACCTCCGGAACGGTTGTTCCCAAATTTGACGCCAGTCTTCATACGGTAAGGATAAGCGATATGATGGTAACTCCCGCTGTATGGTCTGGTTCCATACAACCCGGAAATAAAGAATCTGGACTGTTCGGAATCTTTTCGAGAAAGAAAATGGAATTCCTGAACCAGTATCTGGGTTTGAAATACGAAGATTTTTCCAGCCCTACGAACATGCCGATGATAAGAATGCTAGGGATTGCAAGTGATGCTACTGCTATACTTGTACGGCTTAAGGACGCGGGAACTCCGGTTCTGGACTCAGACGGAAGGTTAATGTGGATGGGCAGTGTGCCTTGGACCTCTATTATCGGTGTACCCTACGCTCCTTAATTCTTAACCCTTAAATAGAAAATCAACATGAAAACATATCAATATACCATTCTATTCGTTTTTGCCTTATTGATTAGTTCCTGCTCTAAGGACCTGGGGAACTATGATTATCATGAAATTAACGACGTGAAGATAACCGGCGTTAATAGTGCATATACTGCCCGTCGGGGAGTTGATACGCTGCGGATCAAGCCAAACCTGTCAGCTACAATGGACGGAGGGGACACCACAAGGTACCGCTACCTTTGGATGGCAAGAGAAGGACTCAATATAGATACCATCGGGCGTTTCAAGGATCTGAACTACCCTGTAACTCTTGCGCCTCTCTCCTACAAACTGTATTATCGCATACGCGATAAGCAGACTGGAGTAGAGTGGCAGGCAAATGCCGATCTAACCATCGGGACACCATACTCCCGCGGCTGGATGATCATGGGGGAAGACGAACAGGGCTTTGCCGAAGCAGAAATGCTCTCTATGCAAAACGATACCCTGCTCCTGAAAAATATTCTTTCTGAAAGCGGATTACCAAGACTTCGGGAGCCAGTGAGTATGCAACACACCGGAGGTGGGCTCGATGAGTACGTGAAGCTTTGGACCATGACCAGGAGCGGCTCTTACTATTTCGATCGCGTGACTATGAAAGCTACACCTGGCAATAACATGAGTAAACTTTTGTACACCTCTGAAACTATAGATCCGCAAACCTCCAATCCTATTGTGATAGCGCCCCAGATCAGAACGGCAGCAGGTAATATCAGTACAACTAGTTACCGGGTGATGTTGACTAAAGCAGGAGATATTTTTGCCGCATGGTTAGCAATCAACGGTGGAGATTTTTATAACAACCCCATTAACCGTGTGGCTGCTGCACAGAATGTCCGGATTCCCGCTGCACCTTATTTACTCTATTCTACAGCTAACATGACGACTGTAATGTGGTATGATACCGTAAACCAGCGTTTCCTCAACTATTCGAATTTTGGATTGGGTATAGCGTCGACAGTCCTCACGGATGCCCCCGCTGATCCCTTCCCTTGGAACCAGGCCGCAACCGGCCGAAAATTGGTATATGCAGAAAACACCAGAAACATAGATGGCGGTTCTACCAATGGCAATACCTTTGCGATCATGAAAGATCCGGCCAATGTGCACCACATCTATAAATTCTATGCAGTAGCAACTCCTGCAAAACGTGCAGCATACGTGGTGTCACCGATTGCAAGAGATTTTGATAAAGCCAGCTTTTACGCCTTTTCATCTAATAGAACAGTGGTGTTTTATGCAGTGGGTAACCGGCTATATGCTTACGATTACAACCCCGGAAATGAGCGGTTCTATGAATATACACAGACCGGTGGCGACCAGATTACCATGTTGAAATTTGATACTCAGGTAGATTATTTACAGAACAGCCTTTATGTGGCCACCTATAATGCTACCACGAAGGGAACCTTGCGTCGTTTTACGGTGGGTACAAATCCAAATGTAGTAGAGCTGACCGCACCATTAAAAAGTAGCTGGTCGGGCCTGGTTAAGATAAAAGACATCAACTGGAGAGCGGTTAACTAAATAAATTTAAATAAAGAACATGAACTTAATAAAATCAACGAAGATCATTCTGGCGCTTTCTTTCGTATCGCTGTCGGCATTTTCCCAATCCCAGACATTTACTGTTGAAGGTAAAATAAACCAGAAATCTGAGGGCAAATTCATCAAGCTTTTTTATGAAGATGCAGAAGTCAAGAAAGCTGATAGTGTAGTAGTGAAAAAGGGGACATTTAAATTGACCGGCACTGTAAGCGCAGCTACGGTGGGCATATTGAGCCTGGGAGGTCGTGAAGATGGCGATAGAATTGACCTGTTTTTATCCGAGGGAACGGTAAAGCTGGCCGCGAAAGATTCCATTCACCGCGCCAACATCAGCGGCACCAAATTGGCGGTTGAGCATGAACAACTGGCAAAAAGGCTCAGACCGGAAGAGGACAAGTTCTTCAATGCGATCAGTGCCTGGAAAAAGATGCCGGAGGGAGAAGAGAAGAAAGCTTACCTGACCAAAGTAATGTCAGGGGTGGATGCTTACACCAGTTTCAGAAACAAAACCATCCATCAGTTTGCAAAGGAATATCCCGCTTCTTACATCTCACTTTATTATTTAGATAAAAGTGCGCCCGGAGTGCTTGCAAATTATGAAACCACTTATCCGCACTATGCGTTGCTGAGCCCTGAACTGAAAGCTACGGTCCTTGGCAAACGATTTGGAGAAAGGTTGCTGGCCACCAAAGGGAAACTGACTGGAGAACCTTTTCTGGACTTTATATCCACCACCCCAGAAGGCAAACAGTTGAGCTTGAAAGAGGTGATCACCAAAAATAAATATACACTGGTCGATTTCTGGGCAAGTTGGTGTGGGCCATGCAGGAAAGAAAATCCGAACGTAGTGAAAGCCTTTAATGCATTTAAGGAAAAAGGTTTTACTGTATTTAGTGTTTCTCTGGACGATGATGGAGCTAAATGGAAAGCAGCTATAGAAAAAGATGGCATGCCCTGGTACCATGTTTCCAGCCTTAAAGGATGGAAGGAGCCCGCAGCAGTACTTTATAATATCCGTGCCATCCCACAGAATGTGCTGGTAGACAGTAAAGGCAAAGTTGTAGCCACCAATCTTCGGGCAGAGACGCTTTATAACAAGATTAAGGATCTGACTAAGTAATAGAGATTTACCTATGAAAAAACAAAGCTGCTTTACTCTTCGTAAGGCAGCTTTGTTTTTAAGTATTATTTCCAGCCTCCACCCAGTTCCTGGTAAACTGTTACTGCAGCACTGAGCTGCTTTTTCTTCGTCTCTATCAGTTCCAGCTTAGCTTCCAGTGCATCTCTTTGTGTCATCAGGACTTCGAGGTAATCTGCCCGGGCAGACTTAAACAAGTCATTGGAAATGTCGATAGACTTGTTCAGCGCTGCGACTTGCTCCGCTTTCAGGTTATAGCTGCTCTGCAGGTTATTGATGCCTGAGAGTTGCGTGGATACTTCCAGATAGGCATTTAAAATAACGCGTTCATAGTTATACATTGCCTGCAGCTGACGCAAATTCGCATTTCGGAATTCTGCTTTGATACCAGCCCTATTGATTAGCGGTCCGGCAAGGTCCCCTGCTAATGAATACAACATCGACTCTGGAAATTTTACCAGATAGGAGGGGTTAAAGGCTTGCAATCCGAATGCAGCAGAAATACCTAAAGAAGGATAAAATTCTGCCCTTGCCACCTTTACATCCAATTTGGCGGCAGCCAGTTCCAGTTCGGCCTTTCTGATATCTGGCCGGTTGGCGAGCAGCTGCGAAGGAACACCTGAGCGTACTTCTGCAGGAACAAGGTCCAGAAAATTGCTTTTATCCCTTGGAATCTCCTGAGGATAACGGCCAAGTAAGAAATTGATCCTGTTTTCTGTCTCTTTGATCTTTTGTCTGATCTCAAACTCCAGACTCTGGGAGTTGAGTACCTCGGCCCTAAATTTCTGAACAGCCAGTTCCGTAGCCCTACTGGCTTCTTTCTGAATTTTAACAATTTCAAAACCATTCTTCTGCAGTTGAATACTTTGTTTTACAATCTCAAACTGGTTATCCAGCGCGAGCAGTTCGTAGTAGGAATTGGCTACTTCGGCGATCAGGTTGGTAATTACGAAATTCTTGCCCTCCACAGTAGCCAGGTACCTGCTCACAGCGGCCTTCTTGGAGTTGTGTAATTTCTTCCAGATATCTACTTCCCAGTTGGCATACAAAGCTGCACCATAATCCATTAACGGATCTGGTGTTTCCTTTCCGGGAGCAATTTCTGTAGAGGCATCGCCAGCTCCCTGACTGGTATATCTTCCCACCTTTTCTACACCGAGACCAAGCTTAGCGCCTACGCTGGGCAGGATTTGTCCCTGCCTCAGCTTCACGTCGTTTTTCGCCATTTCGATCTCCTGTAGGGTGATCATCAACTCCTGATTGCGCATGACGGCGGTATCGATCAGGTTCACCAGATTTTGGTCTTTAAAAAAATGCTTCCAATCCAGGCTTGCCATATTGGTGCTGTCTTTGCCGTCCAGATAGGCCCCTGGCGTATGGGTATTTTCAGTTTGCTGTACGATCTCCGGGATTTTACAACTTGCTATGCCCAGGCAAATGCAAAGCAAGCCCAGGTATTTATATGTGCTGTATTTCATTGTGGTCAATTTCTTCAGTTAATGGATTTTCTTCTTCATGTTTTACCAGTTTATAGCGCTCTGCAATTCTTCCGAAAATGTAATACAGACCTGGAATCACAAAGACACCACAAATGGTTCCTATGAGCATACCACCTGCGGCTGCGGTGCCTATTGTCCTATTCCCGATTTTACCAGGGCCAGTTGCCAAGGCGAGTGGGATCAAGCCTGCTATAAAAGCAAATGAAGTCATTAAAATAGGCCGGAATCTGGCTTTAGCTCCCTCCATTGCGGCTTCAAGAACGGATCTGCCCGCTGCATGTCGCTGGATGGCAAACTCTACGATCAATACGGCATTTTTACCCAATAGGCCGATGAGCATGACCATCGCCACCTGGGCATAAATGTTATTTTCTAATCCCGTGAGTTTGAGCAGAAGGAATGCACCGAAAATCCCTGCCGGCAAAGAAAGCACCACAGATAGTGGCAGAATAAAACTTTCATACTGAGCTGCCAGTACCAGGTAAACGAAACCCAAACAGATCAGGAATACCCAAATTGCCTGATTGCCCTGTGCGACTTCATCTGCAGAAATACCGGCCCAGTCAATGTCGTATCCCCGGGGCAGTTTTTTGGCAGCAACTTCCTGAATGACCTTAATGGCTGTTCCGCTACTATATCCGGGAGCGGCAGCACCGCTGATTTCAGTAGAGGTATACATGTTGTGCCGGGTAATTTCTGACAGACCATATACCTTTTCCAGTTTCATAAAAGCAGAGTAAGGCACCATTTCATCATGATTGTTCTTGACATAGAGCTTTAGGATATCGTCGGGTTGTGCGCGGTATTCCGGAGCTGCCTGAACGATAACTTTATAATTGATCCCGTATTTGATGAAGCTGATTTCGTAGTTACTGCCTACAAGGGTCGATAAGGTATTCATCGCATTTTCAATAGAAACGCCTTTTTGTTGCGCCAAATCATTATCTACTTTCATCATATACTGAGGAAAGCTGGCACTAAAGAAGCTGAAAACATTAGATAGTTCAGGACGTTTCTGCAGTTCTTCTACAAAATCTTTGTTTACTGCCTCTAGCTTTTTGAAGTCAGTTGTCCCTGTTTTATCCAGCAAACGAAGTTCAAATCCCCCTGCTGCTCCATATCCGGGCACTGCCGGTGGTTGGAAGAACTCAATGTTGGCTCCGGGGATATCTTTTGATTTTTCTTCCAGTTCTGTCATGATCTCCTGTACTGATTCCTTTCTATCACTCCAGTCTTTTAAGTTGATCAGACAGGTACCTGCATTGGAGCCGGTACCTTCGGTCAGAATTTCGTAACCTGCTAATGAGGAGACAGATTTCACCCCATCTATTTTTTCGGCCATCTTCTGCAATTGCTCCGAAATGTCATTCGTTCTTTCCAATGATGAGCCTGGAGGCGTTTGGATAATCGCGTAAAACATTCCCTGGTCTTCATTTGGAATAAATCCGGAAGGAACTGTGCTGCTGATGAGCCATGTTCCTGCGCAAAAAACCAGCAGCACCACTATAGTAACCGCTCTTCTGTTTACAATTTTGCCCAGTACATCCTGGTATTTACCTTGCGCTAGGTTAAACTTGTTATTGAAACCATCAATAAATCTATTTACCGGCGTTTTCTTCCTTGGTTTACCATGGTTGTTTTTTAGCATCATGGCGCAGAGTGCCGGCGTCAAAGTCAGGGCTACGATACCTGATAAGATAATGGCTGTTGCCATTGTGATCGAAAACTGCCTGTAAAAGACCCCAACAGGGCCAGACATAAAAGCAACCGGAATGAATACTGCAGCCATCAGGAAAGTAATGGCTATGATGGCGCCGGCAATTTCATGCATTGCTTTTTTGGTAGCCTTGTATGGCGAAAGATGCTCTTCCTCCATCTTGGCATGAACGGCTTCAATCACCACAATGGCATCATCCACTACCACACCTATAGCCAGAACCAGGGCAAACAGGGTGATCAGATTCAGTGATATATCGAAAAATTGCATGAACACAAAAGTCCCGACCAATGAAACAGGTACTGCAATCGCAGGGATGACTGTAGAACGCCAGTCGCCCAGAAAAAGAAACACCACGAGACCAACTAAGATAAATGCTTCGATCAAGGTGTGAATTACTTTTTCTATAGAGGCATCCAGAAACTTGGAAACATCATAAGAAATTTCATAATCCATCCCCTTTGGAAAGGAACGCTTTATTTTCTCCAGTTTTGCTTTAACGTCTTCAATCACCTGATTGGCATTACTTCCAAAAGATTGTTTCAAGACAATGGCCGCAGATGGTCTGCTGTTTAAGTTGGAGTAGATGTCATACATCGAACTGCCAAATTCAACTTTTGCGATGTCTTTTAAGCGCAGGAGCTCGCCATTGCTATTTGATCTTACCACAATGTTTTCATATTGTTCTTTGGTGGTAAAACGGCCTGAATACTTCAATACATATTCAAATGCCTGGGAGCGCTTACCGGAGCTCTCCCCAGTCTTTCCAGGCGAAGCTTCCAAACTTTGACTTGACAGGGCCTCCATAACCTCATCGGCAGATATTTTATAAGCCAGCATGCGGTCAGGCTTTAGCCAAATCCGCATTGCATATTCACGCGTACCCAGGATATCGCCGGATCCAACACCATTTACCCGCTTCAGTTCTGACAGCACGTTGATGTCTGCGTAGTTGTATAAAAACTTCATGTCGGTATTTTTATCCGTGCTGTAGAGGTTCACATACATCAACATACTTGGTACCTCACGGGTGATTTTTACTCCTTCCCGCACCACCAATGGCGGTAATTTATTGGTCACAGAAGCGACACGATTTTGGACGTTGATGGCTGCCTGATTGGGATCGGTACCTAAGTTAAATACAATCTGGATACTTGCTTCGCCATCATTTCCGGCATCAGAAGTCATGTATTTCATTCCGGGAACGCCATTTAATGCCCTTTCTAAAGGAATAACGACTGATTTGATCATCAGCTCACCGTTTGACCCAGGATAATCTGCCGTTACATTGACCATTGGAGGAGATATGGACGGAAATTGGGTAATCGGCAAATTCATTACCGAAAGTACCCCTAGAAAGACGATCACCAGCGATATGACTATCGACAGTACAGGTCTTTTAATGAATTTATTAAACATTTTATAATTATTAATGATTAAACCAAAAGACCTATTCCGCTTTTAAGCGCAAATGACTCAAAACCGTATTGGGTGATTCATATTCAAATTTGATTTTGTCATTTTCTTTGACTTTCTGAACGCCTTCCAATAAAATTTTATCACTTTCTGTAAGTCCGGTGCTTACTACATATAAATCCGGGATTTCGCCTGTAATTGTGATTTCCCGCGCGTTCACTTTATTGTTTTTATCTACGATAAAGACATATTTCTTGTCCTGAATTTCGTAGGTCGATTTTTGCGGAATTACGATGGCATTTTTCAGGGGAACCAACATCTGAACTTTTCCGGTTTCACCGTTTCTAAGTAATTTGCCCGGATTCTCGAACCTTGCCCTAAAAGCAATGGCGCCAGTTTCATTGTTGAACTCACTCTCAATAACTTCTACATTCCCCTTGTATTTAAAGGCTTCTCCGTTTGCCAGAAGCAGATTTACGTGAGTTCCGGCACGGTCTTTTTGGTCTGTCTGATATTGAAGGTACTCTGGTTCAGAAACATTGAAATAAGCAAACATCTGGCTATTGTCTGACAGACTGGTTAGCAGTTCTCCCTCATCTATAAGACTGCCTAGTTTTAAAGGAATGCGGTCGATGGTGCCGTCAAATGGCGCCCTGATTTCAGTAAAGCCTAAATGGAGTTTGGCCAAGGCGACTTCTGCCCTTGCGGCCTGAAGTTTAGCCTGGGCAACTGCCTGTTCATTTTTTGACACTACGTTCTTCTCGGAAAGCAGGCTTGTATTCTGTAATTCTATTTCTGCGGATTTTTCTTCTGCCTGAGCTTTCAGCAATTCGGCTTCATACACCTTTGGCATAATCCTGAACAATACCTGACCAGCTTTTACAAACTGACCTTCATCCACATAAATATTTTGTAAAAAACCTTTTTCCTGGGCACGGATTTCGATGTTTCGAACAGATTTAATCTGAGAAACATATTCTTTGGTAAAAGAAGTATCAATTTTTACAGGATTGGTCACTGTATATTGTTCTGCTTCTTCTTTTTCTTCTTTTTTTGATGTACAGCCGGCATGGCACAATAATGTGCATAAGCACACGAGTATTGCAATTCTCTTCATGGTGTTATAAAAATGGTGGTTAAGCAATTTGATTTTCAGGGATCAGAATTCCCCGTTTTTGGATACAGGCTTTCCATAGCAAACGCACAGTACATCAATGTGATTGAAGTACGAAGACCTCAACAAATGGTACTTTGAATGTTAGGTTGCCTAAAGTAGAATGGGTATCAAATCCTCAGGACTCTTTGGAGAATGTACTTGTAGGAAGATGTGTAAGATAAATGACTGCAGAAAGGCAGGCGGTTTTTAGGATAATTGTAAAAATGATGGAGTGTGAAACTGCAGGCTAGGGCAACGATGGATTTGCTGGTTACTATTTGTTTGCGACTGCAAACCAGATCTTCATCTTCGTCACTGATACTGACAAAATCTTCTCTTTTATCAGCCAGGTTACCGTTCTTATAGACTGCAAAATCATGGCTGAAAAGCCCAATTTTGCTTTGCTGCAGTTTTTCTATATGATATTTAGGGGTATCACTATGGCCGCTCGCATGAATTGCATAGCTTTTCTCAAAGCTCCCTGTCAATAGAGAGAATAAAAAGAAGAAGAATACAACTATAGCCCTAATCATGGCCGCAAAAATAACATTGGTTACGACAGTTAGTGTCGGGTTAACACTTTTTAACGGTCAAAATTTTGTCAATTATTGCTTTTGGGGTATATCAGCTACAGAAAAAAAGATTTCTGTAGCAAAAAAGCCCCGCAATTTTGCGGGGCTTTCAATCATAAAATGGGGATGATTATTTCGCCTTTAGCTTATCAGCAAAGAGTTTCATATAGAAACCGCCAACTACGCTTCTGGCTTTAAAATTGTCGCGGATCCCGGTATTGGAATCATAAAAATCGTTCAGTGGTACTCTGGATTCTGTCTCTATCGCATGTCTGTATACTGGGGCTACCAAAGCTTCAAACTCTTTTTGCGTTGGTGCGAAAGTTGCAGTCCAAAGGATCCAGTCATTTTTAGTATAAGCTTTTCTGCTATCCAGGGGAATACCAAATTTATTCTGTTTTGTCAGGTAATATTTGGTTTCCATATCGTAGATTTTCTGAGGAAACAAATTTAGGCTCAAGACTTTGTCCCAAACCAGATTGTACTTCTGGCTCCAGGTATTTTTATTGTCGAAAGTCAGGGCGTAGTGGTCACCTGCATCAGCCATTTCCATCCATTTTGGAACCATACTTTCGGCTATCGCCCTGTATTTGCTGGCAGTCTCCGTATATCCCAATGTCTCTGCCATCTGTGCATAACAGGCTATACCTACAATCGCTTTTACAGATAAGTTCGCGTTTCTGGCAAGGTGTCCGGCGAAATCATCGGTACACAATTGTGTTTTTGGATCCAAACCTTCTTTAGTCAGGTAGTCTACCCAGGTAGTCAATGTTTTCCAATGTTTTTTAGCATAGTCAGCATTACCCTGTGCTTTGGTAATGGCAGCTGTCAGTATGATCATATTGCCAGATTCCTCAACAGGCATTGGTTCGCCATAAGTCTGTCCATTGGCCAATGGATAAGTTCCCAAATCGTGTGCTGCCCATGGGTGTGGGTACTTTCCACTTTCGCTAAAATAGAAAATACCATTCAGCATGCCCTGTAGCAATGACGGGTTGTAGATCAGGTATAATGGGGCAGAAGGGTAGGTTACGTCAACTGTGTTGATAAAACCACCACTGTTGTTTTCTTTAGATAGCCAAAGTATTTCGCGCTCCGGGCTTTTTACCAAAGTATGTGCTGCGATGCTCTGACGGTAACCAAGAATACATAAATGTGCGTATTCTTTGCCACCCGATTGAAGTGCATCTGCATAAACTGCTTTGTTGAAGTTCTCACATTTCTGCATCACTGACTTGTATTCATTTACAGCATCTGTGATCTGACCTTCAATGGTTTCTTTACCAGAAGTATTCCACCAGGGTCTTAGGTTCTTTTTGAAGTATTGAATGGAATAGATCTCGTCATAAGCCAGCGTCACAAATCTTTCTACCGGCGTTTTACCGACAGTACCCATAGATGTTACCGTATTCAACGCTAGTTTTTTACCCTTTGATACGTTGTAATTGTAGGTATTGTTTCTGAATGCATCTGCTGCGTTGCTTGCATTGGAAACAAACTGCTGTACATCATTGCTTTTAGGCGCCGCGACATAAAAATAACCCCAGTCGATACGCATATCGTCAGCACCTTTTTGCAGGATAGGTTGTTCTACAGTACCTGTTTTCAGGATGCTGAGCTTTGATGTGTTGTATTTTTTTGCAGTTACTTCCTGTGCAGGACGGTAGACTGCAATGTCAGATGAAGCACTCAAAAATACTTTTACCGCATGCGTTTTACTATCATTCGACTGCACGTTATAAGTAATGTAGGAAACCGGGCGAGCCAGTAAACCCAGGTCATTCATGAGCAGGGGAGAGGTGAAGGTCAGTTTTAGATCTACTTTTCCGCAACTGAAATTATAGATCGTCTGTGTGGCTGTTACTTCTACTTCCTTTTGTTTGGCCAACTGGATCTTTGCGCCATTGTCTTTTTGTCTGTCTACCAGACCAAAGTCCAGGTAGCGACCGCCTGCACTATTGGCGAGGTGGATCGCGATTACATTCTGTCCTGCTTTGAGTTGAGATTTGTTGATCGGAAAATACTGGAAGGTATTGGTCCAGCCTGTTTTTTCATATACTTTTTTGCCGTTCAGGTAAACCTCGATATTGTCATCATGATTCATTTTCAAGAAAAGTTCATTAATGCCAGCCGGGTTGCTAATGTTAAATGCACGACGTACCCAGATGTCATTGGATCTCCATTTGGTCTTCGAATCTTTACTGTCGCCAATGGGTGCTTCACCTGATTTCCAGTCTGCAGCAGCATAGGTTGCAGCGGTCCATTCTCCATTAGGTTTTGCTTCTGTGTATTTTACGGTATAAGCATGCTCTTCTGAACTTGGCACGATCGTTTTATAGTTAGCTTCTTCTTTTCCAAGGAACCGGTACACATTACCGTCTACGTTGATCAGACCCAGAAGAGAGTGATCTGCACCTGTCCAGTGAGTGGTCGTAGAGGTATTGAGCTGATCGGTATTGGACCAGATGCTGAAATTGGGATTGTGTGTAATCAGCGGATAGGATGGGGCTTTCCGTTCCTGGCCAATGGCCTGAAAAGCTAACATTGCCGCAAAGGCAAGTGTGGTCAATTTTTTTGATTTCATTTGGTTAACGGTGTTTTTTAACAGAACAAGTTTAACTGAAAAAAAGCATTGAAAGGTGATTTAAACAGAGATTGAGACGAATTGATGAGCTTTTGACACAAACCATCAAATGTTTTTGTATGTTGTTTTGAAACCGGAAGATCCGGATGTTTGAGCTATTCCAGTAATAATGGCTATATTGAATCATTAATTAATAAAGAAATCACTATGAAAAATCCATTCCCTTATTTCGCGACCGCTGCTGCTCTGTTTTTGTTTGGCTGTGGACAAAGTAGTCAATCTGGTTCAGAAAAAACAGATAGTCTGGCTAAGCTTGCAGACACAGTCATTAGCACCGGATGTTTTAAAGCAGTTGATCAACAGGATACCGCCAGTTTGTCGGTCAATACTTTGGGTGACGGTAAAGTTAAGGGCAGATTGCTGATCAACTTTCAGGAAAAAGGTAAGAATGATGGTGAAATTGAAGGAGTATATAAGGGCGATACCCTGTTTGTAGACTATACTTTTAAGATCGGTACTACGAATGAAACAGTATATAAAAATCCATTGGCTTTACTGAAAAAGGACGGAAAATTGATATTGGGTGTTGGACAGATAGAAACCAGTCTGGGACGTTCTTATTTTGTAAAAGGAAAGCCGATCAATTTTGAAAAAGGCAGATTTACCTTCGCTCCGGTTCCATGTGAGCAGTGATAAGGGAGTGAAAAAAGAGCCTCCTATCGGAATCGAACCAATGACCTACTGATTACAAGTCAGTTGCTCTACCAGCTGAGCTAAGGAGGCTTTTTTCTATGGCCGCAAAATTAGAAATTTATTAGTTCTGTGCAAATTATTTTATTTTTAAGTCAGGAAACACATCGCTTTTCGCTGAGTTAAGCGGGTATGTCAAACATTTGGACAAATTGCCCGTTATAGTTTAAATCAACCTAATGAGTACCGTTCCAAGGAAGAGTTTTATAAAAGCCATTAAAGGAAAAGTGATCATCGCGCTATTGCTCGCCTGCTTTGCCCTGTTTATGGCCTGGGCAGTGAGCCGTGTAGCTTTTAAAGAGATGCTTACTACGGTTGACAACATCTCTGCACCAAGCGAACGTCTGCGGGTGGTAAACGTAATCTCAAGGAAAATAGGCAGCCTCGACCAGCTCCAAAAGCGTCAGGCTTTTAATGACCCCAGCAATTACACGAAGTTGTTTAAGGAAAGCAGGGAACTGCGAATGGTATTGGATACGCTTGCCATGCTTTATAATGGTGATTCCTTACAATTGGATCGCATCAAACGCATCAAAAAATTACTCAGTGCACGAGACAAACAGTTTGTGAATTACCTTACTGTAAGGGAGCGCTTGGTCAACAATAAATCTTTCTCGAAGCAGGTGCAGGATCTGAATAATATCGTTTCCAGGAGCTCTGAACAGGGCGACAGCACCATTCTGGCCACTGAAGAGAAAACTTCCACTACAACCATCTATCCAACAGAAGAAAAACCCAGGGGGTTTTTCAGCAAGCTCTTTGGTAAGCGTAAGGCGGCTGATGACAATTCTTTTAAGATTGTCAGTGAAGAAAAAGTTAAGCGGGATACCATTGCACTTTCTGCTGAAGACAAATTGACGAAAAGCCTGGAAGAATCTATACGGACGATAGAGAAAGAACAGCGTAAGAAAAATGTAAGTTTCCTAAACAGGGAAGCCAGTCTGGCCAATATCAACGCCACATTGGTCAGTCAGATGTTGGATGTGCTGCGAAAAGTGGAGGCAGAAGTGGTTAGCCAGATCGAAGAAAACGGGCAGCAGGCGAAACGGGTCGTCAGTACAAGTATAGATACCATGAGTATCATCATGCTGGTATTCGTCGCACTGACGGGGGTACTGCTTTACCTGATCTTAACAGATATTACCAGAAGTGGCCGGTACCGGAATGAACTTGAGTTGGCCAGGGACGAAGCAGAATATCACGGGCAGGCGAAACAGCGTTTCTTATCCAATATGAGTCATGAAATCCGGACGCCATTACAGTCTATCATCGGTTACGCAGAGCTGATCAGGCATCAGGAGCATCCTCATAAAAAAGATATAGAGGCTATCTATAATTCTTCTGAACATTTATTGCAAATCGTAAACGAGGTATTGGACTACAACCGCATTATCTCCGGAAAATTTACTTTTTCCAGGCTTACTTTCGATATGGAAAAGCTGCTGGAAGAAGTCGTCTCAGTGATGCGGCCACAAGCCGAACTGAAGTCACTGAAGATGGTCACTGAATTTGACCTGGAAGATGCCAGATATGTAGATGGTGATCCATTCAGGCTAAAGCAGATCCTGTATAACTTGCTTGGAAATGCAGTGAAATTTACCCATGAAGGGGAGGTTCGTCTCAGCGTTTTCTTTAAACGGCAAGCTGAGCAGTTACATTTTACGTTTGCAGTAAAGGATACAGGAATAGGTCTTTCTGAGGAGGAAGTCAAAAGGATTTTTAATGAATTCGAACAAGGAAATGTTTACGAAGTCGAGACATTGAATGCAAAAGGAACGGGACTTGGACTGGCCATTATCAAATCGCTCATAGAGCAGCAGGGTGGAAGAATCTATGTGAAAAGCAAGCCCGGCCAGGGCAGTATATTTACGGTTTACCTCAGCCTGTCGTCGGCGACAGCGCCGGATATCCAACATCTTCAGGTTGCTGATTATACCAGGCTCTCCGAGCGCAGGGTTTGGGTGGTTGATGACGACCAGTTAATCCTTGATTTGTGTGCGCTGATTTTCGAAAGACACCACATCAGGTACCGTAGTTTCAGTTCACCTGCACAATTACTCTATGCAGATTGGGATCCAGAGGTAGATTATGTATTAATGGATATGCGGATGCCGGAAATGAACGGATTGGAACTGTGCAGGTTGCTTAGGGATAAGGTCGGCCAGCAGGTGAAAATTTATGCAATTACTGCACAGGTATTGCCAGATGAACGGGAGTACCTCTTAAACAACGGCTTCGATGGACTGGTTATGAAACCTTTCCGGGAAGCGGAACTGCTGAATGCCCTGGAGTTTAATGAAGAAGAATTTAGCACAGTCACTATAGAACCGGAGGATGACGAGTTAAAGATGGATCTGGGTGTTTTGCGTAAAATGACTTTTGGAGATGAGCTGCAATTGCAGAAGATTTTGAAGCGTTTTAAGGAAGACTGCGTTAACGATATGGCCGAGCTCAAGTCTGCCCTCGAACGTGATGACCGGGAAGTACTCAGTTTATTGTCACACCGGCTCGCGGGACGAATCGCGCAGATGGGGGCGAAAGCATTGGCGGCCGCTTTCAGGGCTTTAGAATTGGAACTAAGGGGGACTTCCAGCATCAGCAGTCAAAAAGAAAACTTATTGCGCTTACTGGGGCAATTAGATAAATTACTTTACTCTATTTCGTAACGTTCCATTTTGCTATACAGCGTTTTGCGGTCAATATTGAGTAATTTTGCAGCTTTGGATTTATTGTATTTTACTTTGAGCAGGGTTTCCATGATCAATGCTTTTTCATTAACCTCATTGATGGCCTTCAGATCGGATCCTGATGGTTTAGGCGCCTGATTTATAGCGATGATCATTTCGTCGGGAAGTGAGTCGAGTGCCGCAGTATCTGAGGGAGTCAGTAAAACCATTCGCTTGATCACGTTCTTCAGTTCGCGTAAGTTTCCGGGCCAGTCGTACTGAAGTAATAATTCCTTTGCTTCAGCTGAGATGTATTTAACATCGCGCTCCAGTTCTTTATTGGATAGTGTGATAAAATGATTTATAAAGAGCTCCAGATCTTTTCCACGCTCCCGCAGTGCTGGTAACTGGATCTTAAATTCATTCAGGCGATGGTATAGGTCTTCCCTGAAACTTCCGTTGCCTACACTTGTACGGAGATCGTCATTGGTAGCCGTAATGATGCGTACATCCACCTTTACGGTTTTGGTACTGCCCAATGGCTGGATCACCCTTTCCTGCAATGCCCTCAGTAGCTTGACCTGTACTTCATAACTGAGGTTTCCTACCTCATCAAGGAATAAGGTGCCACCGTTTGCGGCTTCAAACTGTCCTTTCTTGTCAGTCAGAGCTCCGGTAAACGCACCTTTCACATGTCCGAACAGTTCGCTTGCTGCCAGATCTTTGGACAAAGCACCACAGTCTATAGCGACGAAGGGTTTTGCATTGCGTTTGCTTTGCATATGTAATGCACGGGCTGCATATTCTTTACCGGTGCCGCTCTCTCCCTGAATGATGACTGACATGTCAGTAGGCGCTACGAGATTGATGTGTTCATAAAGTTTATCTGCATTGGCACTTTTCCCCTTGATCGCATCAGCATGTTCAATCGTATTGCCGGACGGAGTGGGAATTTCCTTTTTACCCAGAGCATTTTTGATGATCATGAGCAGTTCATCAGGATTTACAGGTTTCGTGATGTAGTCATGAGCACCCAGCTGGATCGATTTTACTGCGGTACGTACATCATTGAAGCTGGTCATGATGATTGCCGGCACCAAATTGCCGTGTTCCCTCAGGTGGGAGAGGACATCCAGACCTGTACCATCGGGCAGCCTGTAATCGACAAGAAGCAGGTCAAACCGTTGCTGATCCAATAGATCAATACTCTTTTTTAACTCGTGTACGACATGCGGCTCAAATCCGTGCTTGGTTAAGAAACCTTCTAGTATTTGAGAAAAAGTTAAGTCGTCTTCGATGATGAGTATTTTTGCCATAGGGATTTCGCTTCAGTAGAAACGCAAAAATACGAAAAGCATTGCTAAAAAAATTAAAAAGCCATTGATAACCTTTAGACTGCAATAACTTTCAGTAGTTTTTGAAAGTGAAGTAGTATGGTTATCTTTGTAAATGGAATTGGTACAGGCAAAACTGAAATTTATAGAAGCTTGGGGTAAACTCGGTTCTGAATGGGGAATCAACAGAACTATGGCACAGGTGCATGCATTATTGCTGATCTCTCCAGAGGCACTGACTACTGAAGACATCATGCAGGAGCTGAGTATTTCCCGTGGAAATGCCAATATGACGCTACGAGACCTGATTGGTTGGGGCCTCATTGAAAAGCAACACAGGCCGGGCGAACGCAAAGAGTATTTCTTCGCGGATAAAGACACCTGGAATATTGCCCGGCAAGTCGCCCAGGAACGCAAAAAGCGGGAACTTGATCCGATCATCAAGTTGTTGAATGAACTTTCAGAAGTAGAAGGAAAAGAAAGCGACCCCGCTTACAAGACTTTTAAAACTTCCGTAACTGATATCAATAAACTGGCTAAAAACGTGAATAAGACATTGGAAACAATGCTTAAGGCCGAGGAAAGCTGGTTTTGGGGTGCTATTGTGAAGGTATTTAAGTAGCTCCCTGGTACCGTTCCTTTTGATAATTAGATAAATCTTTTTTATTAGCTTTGTTATATGCTGTCTAAGAAAACAAAATATGCAATCAAGGCACTGGTTGCGCTTGGTAAGAATAGAGAAAATCCGCCGATGCAGATCGTGAGATTGGCTGAGCAGGAAATGATTCCCCGTAAGTTTCTGGAGCAAATCCTTCTGGACATGCGCAATGCGGGTTATTTATACAGCAAAAAAGGTGCTGGGGGAGGGTATAGCTTAAATAAGGATCCGAAGGATATTTTTTTGGCAGATATACTGCGGATCACTGATGGTCCTATTGCAATGGTGCCTTGTGCCAGTCTGAAATTTTATCGCAAATGTGATGAATGTCACGACGAGATCACTTGTGGCATCAGAAAAACTTTTATCGATGTAAGGAACGCAACTTTAGACGTACTTGCACAAACCTCTATTGCAGATGTCATCGCCCGTGAAACTGATGGGCGAATGATCTACTAATTTTATACTTCATCGCCTTTAAAACAACTCTATAGAAATGAAAATAAACATGCTTTGCAGCCGTGTGTTCGGTATTTCTCTGCTCGCGGTAATGCCCTTTATGTCTTTTGCGCAAAAGCCCAACTGGCAAAATCTGGATCTGAAAACAGACTCTACTTTTGGTATCAGTACTGAAAAGGCGTATAAAGAACTTCTGAAAAGTAAAAAATCAACCCAGGTAGTGGTTGCAGTATTGGATGGTGGTGTAGACATCAATCATGAAGATTTAAAATCCCTGATCTGGATCAATAAAAAAGAAAAGGCCGGGAATGGTAAGGACGATGACAAAAATGGTTACATCGATGACATCAATGGCTGGAATTTCCTGGGCTCGGCAAAAGGATCCATCAACCATGAAACCCTGGAACTCACACGTCTGATCCGTAGAGACCAGGTGAGATTTGCCAATGCAGATGTAACTTCCGTAGCCCCAGCAGATCTACCAGCATTCCAGGCTTATCAAAAGAACAAGGCGGAATTCGATAAAGAACTACAGGAAGCAAAAACTGGTCTGGAGCGTTTCGCAGCTATTAAAGCAGGTATAGATAACGTAGTGAAGAAAATAGGTAAAGCAGAACCCACAGCGGATGATTTCTCGGCTTTTAAACCTGGTGATCAGATGGAAGCTAATGTTCAGCGGATCATGGTACAGCAACTGAAAGGAATTACTTTCAAAGAGTTCTACGATGCGCAGATTGCTCCCGGTTACGATCATTATAAATCGCAGATCGACTATAACCTGAACCTTGAGTATGACCCAAGACCGCTCGTTGGAGATGATCCCAACAACAGTAAAGAGCGTTTTTACGGCAATAACGATGTTGCCGGACCTGATGCGATGCACGGTTCACATGTTGCTGGTATCATCGGAGCACAGCGCAATAATGATTTGGGAATCAATGGCGTTGCAGATAATGTGCTGATTATGGGTGTACGTAGTACTCCAAATGGAGATGAACGCGATAAAGATGTTGCAAATTCTATTCGCTATGCGGTAGACAATGGTGCAAAGGTAATTAACATGAGCTTTGGAAAAGCTTATTCCTGGGATAAAGCGGTCGTAGACGAAGCGGTGAAATATGCGGTGTCAAAAGATGTCCTGCTCATTCATGCCGCTGGAAATGACAATAAAAATCTGGAGGTAGAAGCTAATTTCCCTAATCCTGACTATGCTACAGGCGGAACAGCTGCAGCCTGGATTACCGTTGGCGCTTCCGGATGGGAGAATAATGAATCTATCAAAGCAAGTTTTTCGAATTTTGGAAAAACCAAAGTAGATGTTTTTGCACCAGGTGTAAACATTAACTCTACAATACCCGGATCAAAATATCAAAAATTGAATGGAACAAGCATGGCAGCGCCGGTCGTTGCGGGCTTAGCGGCATTAATCCGTTCATATTATCCTAAACTGAAGGCCGTTCAGGTAAAAGAAATTATTATGAAATCTGTGCAGAAGGTAGATCGACTTTCGGATCTATGTGTTACCGGAGGTGTAGTGAATGCATATGAAGCATTGAAACTCGCTGAGACTTATAAAAAATAGTACTCATTTGAGCAGATTGGGAAGCTGGCAGAAATGATAGATCATTGTTTCTGCTGGCTTTTTTTTGTTAGCGTCTCGGCTCTCCTGAATTGATGAAGAGATGGTTAGGGATCTGATGTTCTTCTATGAAACATAGGCGTTCATATTTGTATTCATTGGCTTTGATCAACTCTCTTGAGTCCAGGTACAGGTCGATGATCAGGTTGTAGGCAAAAAGCACATTGATATGAAGATGGTGTTTTTTGAACAATTTCAAGGCTTCAAAAGCATATTGCAGCGCCAGATCAAACTCTTTGTTTTCTTTCAGTTTTTCCGCCTGCATCAATCTGATCAGAGATTCTGTATATCCGGTAATTTCGAAACTGGCAGGCTGGTTTTCCAGTTTTTTAAGAATACTTTCCAGTTGGGCAGTTTTTTGAGTTGTACTGGCCATAATACTTCCCTGACCTAAAATACTCAGTGTAAAAATTGAGAATGCTGATTTCTTAGAAAGTACATCCGGATGTTCGTCCGGGATTTCAGAAATTCTTTTTAAAGTATTTGCCTGGTTGCCATAAAAGAGGTTGAGTAAGGAAAGCAAAACGTAAGATAGGGCCTGTTCTGGTTCAACTGCTTCCCCGGATTTCGTGTCAATCAGTTCTTTGAAATGGTCGGCCGGTAACTGTTTAAATTCCTTATTTTGAATCTTGGAGTAGATTAGAGAGATCAGTTCGTGTGGAGAAATACTCCAGTCATCGGTCCGAAATTTGGCAATGATGTCCATCCTCGTCTTGATTTGCTGGGGATTCAAACTCAAAATGTCAAAGCAGGCAAGCAAAACGTTGTAAGTCAGCAGGTGTTTTTCACTGTCAGCAACTTTCATCAGTACTGTGATCGATTCTCTGTAGCAAGTATCAATGAAATCAAAATTGAGAAGTTCTTTGATAATCAGTTCATGTAGATGGTGTTTTTTGAGCGATTCAATTGTTTCAGGACTATATTTAGTCCTGTAATCCAGGTTTTCTGCGATGAACAGTACAAGATAGGACCGCTCATAACTATTCAAATCCAAATCGAAAATATAAGCGAGTGTGCTGAGGTCTCCGGTCCTGACAATAAAACGGATCGCCCATTGGAGCAATTGAAATTTAGAATGGTTGCTCGCAAATTCATTTTTTACATATTGAAAAAATGGCTCTTCTATCCGGAGGTGAAATCTCTCCAGCAATTCAATGAACAGGAAATACTCGAATACATGTGGGTGAATGAAACGAACAGACTCTCTCGGATGGTATTCCTGTAAGCTTTTCTCTTCCATTAGGATGCCATCTGAAAGCAGTTCCATGTAGGCATTTTTGAATGCGGAAAGTTCACTGATCAGTTCATCCTTCATGACGGAGTTCCCTTTATTGCCGAAGTCAGTCAGTTGAATGATTTTTTTAAGAAAAAGAATTTTCTCCGTGTAGTAATTCGAACGGTATATTTTATCCTGGATAAACCGGGATATCAACTCATAAAAAGTGATGTTTGTCGCATAATTGAAATAGGGATCTTCTTCCTTAAGCTGGTAATAAAGCTGAATATGCAATGGAAATTTCAATTGCGTCTTCAGTTTGGGGTTGATTTCCTCAAGTTTTATATGGTGGATTTTGGAAAGGATCAGGTCGACCTCTTTTTCTGTAAGGGGTGGTACATTTGATATGTCATTCATATCAAAATAGTTGCCATGAAACCATTTGGTTTTTAGGTAAGCTGAATGTCTTATACAATCGTGAAATCTGATCCATGTTGTAGATCTCATACTCATCACCAGTTTTATACTATTGTTATCCTCAATACTACATATAAAATTAATGATGCTTTCAAAAAGTTGCTTTTTTAAATCTCTTTTTAATACCAGCTCTGAAAAGCCATCGAGAAATATAACCAGTTTACCTCCTGTTTGGTTGTAATTTTTATTTGCGTAGTTGATAAGTGTATCCTTCGGATGGATGCCCAGCTGTAATTTGAGGTGTTCTTCAAAGTGTAAGGCAATGTTTTCCCTGTTGAAAAAGCTGTTTGCTGTAATGAAAAATAATGTAGAGTCTTTATATAGTGCTTGTTTGTTGTTATGAAAAAAATCAGCTAGGTGACTGAGCAAAATAGTACGGCCATAACCAGGTTGTGAAATGAAGCAGGTAAAGCTGTATTTGCTTTTAAAGAACTCTTCGAAATCATGTTCAGCGAATTTTCTGCTTATCGTCATTTCATAAGGCATGCCCGATCGGTTCTTAATGCTCTTCAGGGTGAAGTCGGTAATCTTAACAGCCTTCTCATGAATTTCTCTCCAGGTACGCACCGGAGTCTGTATGCTTACATTTACGGGAACTGAAGTTTTTTCAGGATGAGGTTCGTTCACATACTCCGAAAGGGTAGTTAATGTGAATTTTGAAAAATTGTGTTTCACCTTAGCAAAACCAAACAGCCTTTTTATAGTTGTCTCGCTCACATTCTTGTTTAGCGTCTTGCTGATCTCGATAGAAATCCGTTTGCAATCAGCAGGTGTGATTGTACGGATGCCTGTCTTTGATAAAATTAAGCTCCTTAGTTCGTTTAAGATAAATGCTTCATCCATTATCATTTATAGTTGAGTGATACATTCTTGATCATAACGAATATAATGCTTTAAAAGGCAAGAACTGTCCTGCACAACAGGCCTAAAAAATGAACAAGATGTGAGTATTTGCTGTAAATGTCTAATTCATAGTTGTTTATGAGCATTGCGATGACTGGTGGTCCATTTCGGCGCTCAAAAATGAACAAAATGAATAAAAGTGACTTTAGAGCGCGTTTTGAATGAACAATTCGAACGGTTGGAACGATATAATCTATGACTAAAATTGTACCAGTAAACTAGATAACCTCAATCCTTCACCTATGAAATGGACATCTACCCTACCTGGACGTACTAAAAGGTCTATTACAATTTTTGCTACGCTTATAGCTATAACGTTGTTAAGTATAAAATCGTATGCGCAGAACAGAATTTATGCAACACAACAAACAAGTACCGGAAACTACGTGTCTGCCACTGGTTGCGGTCTTCTCGGACTCGGCGGCTGCAACGAGGCAACTGTCGATAATGCGGCGAATGCAACCAGTTCCGATAATACCTTCGCCAGGGTAAAATCAAGGGCTGGTCTTGCGGCCGGTCTCGGTTCTTATCAGGGTGAGATTGAACTGAGATTTGGCAGTACACTCACAGCAGGTACTACCTCCTATATCAGGATTAATAGTAGTAATCCAGATCTGCTGAATACCTTGCTCGGTGGTAATCTTGGAAATGTACTTACCAATGTAGTAGGCTCTGTTGCACTAGGTAACCGCTATTTCGAAGTAGGTGCGAGGATGGGGGCTGGCAGTGTGAATAACGTCACCAGCGGAAACAGTTCCAATCCTTTCGCAACTGAAGTGATTAAGGTCATTAAAGATGCCAATGGATACTTCTATGTGGCAATTACCCCAACCGCGGCCTATGATAGGGTATATCTGAAAGATTTTACCAATGCTGTACTTGGATTGGGTGCTAATAGCTATACTGATGTTTACTATGCTTTTTATGGATCAGGCACAGATCCATGTGCACAGGCATTTGCTACTTCTTATGAAGGTACGGGGCTCACCGTAGATTTATTGGGACTGGGCAAAGCTGGTGTCACAGATATGGAGAGGGTGATTGATTCCGACCCAAATAATTTTTCGCAGATTAGTCTTGGCGCATTGGGTGTCGCCGGTACCATCAGCCAGGAGGTTTATTTTGAAACCTTATCCAGGCCAGGGGATGAATTTAATGTCAAAATACTTACGAGTCCTGCTTTACTGAACGCAAGCCTGCTTAATAATATTACGCTACGGGCCTATAATGGTGCCACGCTGGTTTACACAGAGCAAGTATCTAATCTGCTTAACGCAGATCTTTTGGGTTTGCTGAGTTCCGGACAACCGGCGGCACTCCCTTTTTCCCCTGGCCAGCCTTTTGACAGGGTAAAGATTACACTTTCTTCTCTGCTGAATGCAAGTTTAACTCAAACCTTCAACCTGTATGCAATTGCACGCTCCGCTGGCAGGCCAACTTTTACAGCACCGGCCTCCAACACTGTACCTATTTGTTCGGGTGCCACTGCTGCCCTGAGTGCTACGACGCTACCTGCCAACGAATTGCGTTGGTATGATGTTGCTACGGGAGGAACTGTGCTGGCCACTGTTCCTGCAACTGGTGTTTTCACTACGCCTGCGCTGACAGCCAATAAGACTTACTACGTAGCTGCCAGAACTATTGGATGTACAGAAGAATCTTTACGCGTTCCTGTCAATGTGGTTGTTACCCCAATTCCTTCAGCACCGACATTGGCTGCCCCCGCGCCGGTTTGTTCCGGTTCTGCTGCAGTCCTTTCCGTTAGTGCAGCAGTGTCGGGTAATACTTATCGCTGGTATGCTGATGCGGTAGGTGGAATACCACTATTCACGGGAACAACCTATACTACCGGGGCATTGACCGCAAATACTACGTTTTACGTAGAAAGTGCCACTGGCACCTGCGTCAGTACAACCCGGACTCCAGTATCTGTCATTGTCAACCCACTGCCCAATCTGGCAGTGAGCAGCACCAACAATGAAACAATCAGTTCCGGGCAAAGCGCTACACTTGCGGCCAGCACAGATGCAGGCAATACCATTAGCTGGTATTCGACCGCAACAGGGGGTACTCCACTGGCAACAGGGACTACTTTTACCACTCCTGCACTGACCAGTACCACTACTTATTATATAGAAACAAGAAATGCATCCGGCTGTGTAAGTGCAACCAGAGTGCCGGTGACAGTTACGGTGACCAGTACTCCCGTGAATCCCGCGTGTAACGCTGCTGTAGCACAACAAAGTGGGATCACCGGATTGTTGTGTGTTGCTTGTAGCATACAAGATGCCGGCAATTCAACGGATGCCAATGCCAACAATTTTACCCGGATTAATCTGGCAGTGGGTGTTGGTGCTGTTGGCTACCAAAGACTGATATTTGCCAGTCCGGGCTCATCGACTGACAGCATTCGTCTCGATCTGGAAACGCCTACCGGCCTTGCCGATTTAGGTGTGCTCGGAGGCATCACAGTTCGTGTGCTCAATGGGACCAACCAGGTAGCTTCTTATCCCCTGAACTCATCCCTGCTTCAATTGGGACTGTTAAGTGGAAACCGGTTTCGGGTGACATTACCTGCGGGGGGTGTTTACGATCGCGTGGAAGTTCGCTTCGGCGGAACAGCCACCGCATTGAGCAGTCTCAATATCTATGGTGCAGAGATCATTTATCCAAACCCTACCATTGCTTCAACTGGCCTGGAAGCCTGTTCTGGTTCTGCCAGCACCTTAAGTGCGACTGCCAATGGGGGCACCACTTTGCAATGGTTTGCCAATCCAACAGGAGGAACTGCATTGGCTACAGGAGAAACTTACACCACAGGGGCACTGACCAGTACAACTACTTACTACATTCAGGTAAGCAAAGGCGGTTGTGCAAATGTGACACGTGTTCCGGTAACTGTCACTGTGAATCCTGCTATTGTATTTGCAAGTGCTCCGTTGAGTAATGCTACCGTTGCTGCAGCGTATTCCAAACAACTTGGACCAGCTACAGGCGGAACACCAGGCTTTACTTACGCACTGGCACCGGGAAGCACCCTGCCTGCAGGACTGAGCCTGTCTCCGGCAGGAGTAATCGGAGGAACACCGACAAGTGTTCAAAATGCAACATTTTCTGTGATTGCTACAGATAGCAAAGGTTGCTCGGTCCCTGCTTCATTCACCTTAAACGTAACACCTGCATTAGGTCTTCCCAGCGCTACACTTCCAAACGGTGTGGTTGGAACTCCTTATCCGGTGCAAACCATACCTGCAGCTACGGGGGGAACCACACCCTATACTTACGTGGCCAGCAATTTGCCTCCAGGGCTGACCTTCAACCCGGCAACACGTGAAATTACCGGTACACCAACACAAATCGGTACTTATGTAATTCCGGTAACAGCCACTGATGCCAATGGCAACACGATTTCCAGAGACTATACGATTATCGTAAGAGACCCACTGGTGCTACCTGCTGCTACGCTGGCGGACGGTACAGTAGGCACAGTTTATCAAACGCAAACTATTCCTTCAGCTACAGGAGGAAATGGACCATATTTATACGCTTCCACAGGTACATTGCCTCCGGGTTTAAGTTTTAACCCAGCTACCCATGAAATTACAGGAACACCTACACAGGTAGGAACATTCTCCTTCCCGATCAGGGTAACTGATGCCGATGGCAATACGGTGACTACAAACTACAGCATCAAGGTAAGTGATCCATTGGTGCTTGCAGCCAAAGTCCTTGCAGATGGTACAGTAGGTACCGTATATCCGACAGAAACAATTCCTGCCGCGACAGGAGGGACAGGTCCTTATACCTATGCAGGCAGCAATCTCCCTCCCGGACTGACCTTTAATGCAACAACGCGTCAGATCACTGGCACACCTACACAATCCGGTACTTTCAACGTCAGCGTAAAAGCTACTGATGCTGTAGGCGCGTCGATTACCCAGAATTATGCTTTAAAAGTAAATGGGGTATTGTCATTGCCTATGGCCACCTTGCCAAACGGACTGGTAGGAACAACTTACCCTGCCCAGACATTACCTGCCGTTTCCGGCGGAACAGCACCTTATACTTATGTGGCTACGGGGCTGCCTCCGGGACTGAGCTTTGACCCGGCAAGCAGACAGATCAGTGGAACACCAACCACCGGCGGAACCTACAACATTACTTTAAAAGCTACCGACAATGCCGGGTTGAGTACCAGTACTGATTATGCTTTAGTGGTCAATGTCGCAGCACCAGTCGTTGCCAATGCTACCACCTGTAGCGGAACTTCTGTGGTCTTACAGGTAAGCAATACGCTGCCGGGAGTTACTTACAACTGGTATGCTACTTCTGGCAACACTGTGATTTTCACAGGAAGTGCATATACTACGCCGGTATTGACTGCCAATACAACCTATTATGTGGAAGCAGTATCGGGAACTGCGGTGAGCAGCAGAACAGCTGTGAATGTAACCATCAATGCACCGGCGACTTTAGCAACCATCGTTACCAATAACGAAACCATCAGTGCCGGTCAGACTGCAACACTTCAGGCCAGCGCAGATGCTGGAAATACAATAAGGTGGTATGCAGCTGCTACAGGGGGCGCGGCTTTGGCCACAGGCCCGAGCTTCACTACGCCTGCCTTAAATGCAAACACTACTTACTATGTGGAAACACAAAATACAAACGGCTGCATTAGCTCAAGCAGGGTGCCTGTAACGGTAACCGTTACCACAGTACCTGCCAATCCAAACTGTAATGTCGCGGTAGCGCAGCAAAGCGGTATCGATGGATTATGTGTACTTTGTAGTGTACAAACTCCAGGAGGTTCAACAGACAGCGATCCAAATACCTTTACCAGGATTAATCTCGCTGTAGGTGTTGGGTCTACAGGTTATCAGCGGCTGATATTCGCCAATGCAGGGGCCGGAACAGACAGTATCCGCCTGGATCTGGCTACACCAGTTGGCCTGGCAGATCTGGGAGTATTGGCTAATGTTACCGTTACGGTAATGAACGGCAATACTGTTGTCGCCACTTATCCGTTAAATTCTCCATTGCTGGATTTGAAATTGCTCAGTGGCAACAGGTTTAAAGCAACAGTGCCTGCTGGCGGTGCGTACGACCGGGTGGAAATCCGTTTCGGCGCGCTGGTCTCAGCAATCAGCAATTTGAATATTTACGGTGCTGAAATCATCTATCCCAATCCCACTATAGCCGCTACAGGACAGTCGATCTGTTCCGGTAGCAGCACTACCTTAAATGCAGTGGCTAATGGCGGTACTACTTTAAGGTGGTACGCTTCGCCTACAAGCGGAACCGTACTGGCATCCGGTGAAACCTTTACAACAGGTACACTGACCACAACTACAACTTATTACATTGAAGTCAGTAAAGGTAACTGCAGCAATGCACAGCGCGTACCGGTCACCGTTACAGTGACCACTACACCTGCCAGTCCGGTTGCAGCTGCGGTAGCTCCTGTGTGTGCAGGTTCCACCACTACGCTCAGCGTCAACAATCCACAAACTGGGCTGGTGTACAACTGGTATGCTGATGCGACGGGTGGAACACCATTGGCAACCGGCATCAATTTTATCACTCCGGCCCTTACTGCCAATACTACTTATTACGTAGAGGCGGCTGCAGGTACTTGCCTGAGTGCTTCACGTACGGCGGTAGCGGTTAACGTATCACCATTGCCTGCAAATGCAGTAGTGAGCACAACCAATGAAACCATCAGTTCAGGACAAACAGCTACTTTATCGGCCAGTTCTGTTGATGGCGCAACGCTAAACTGGTACGCTGCCCCTGCTGGAGGCACAATACTGGCCAGCGGTGCAAACTTTACGACTCCCGTGCTTACCGCGACTACTACCTATTATGTAGAAGCTGTAAATGCCTCAGGTTGTCCCAGTGCAACCCGAGTACCGGTTACCGTTGTGGTGATCGGAGGACCGGTAAATCCAAACTGTAATGCCGCTACCGGACAACAGAGCGGAGTAGAAGGCATCTGCCTTTTGTGCAGTGTTCAGGATGCAGGTAATTCTGTAGACGACAATCTAACCAATTATACCACTATTTCTATCCCGGTTGGGGTAGGGGGATCAGGCTATCAAAGGTTGATCTTCAATGCAGCCGGTACCGCCACCGACAGCGTTCGTTTGAACCTGGAAACCCCAACAGGTCTTGCTGATGTAGCGGTGCTGGGCGGTATCCAGGTGAGGATCATGAATGGAAATACCGTTGTAAGTACCTATACCCTAAATTCTTCATTGCTCAACCTCAGGTTACTGAGCGGCAATCAATTTGCGGCGACCTTCGTAGCAGGTGGAGTATACGACAGGGTAGAAGTAAGGGCTCTGGGACTGGTCTCTGCGCTGGTCAATCTGCGCATCTATGGCGCGGAGGTTATCTATCCAAATCCAACGGTAGCAACTGCCGGACAAACCATTTGTTCGGGTTCTGCGGCTAATCTTTCTGCGGCAGCAATGGGCGGGACTACACTGAGGTGGTACGCAGCAGCCACAGGGGGCGCACCTTTAGCTACAGGTGAAAACTTTACCACTCCGGTCCTGACCGCGACTACTACTTATTATATTGAAGTAAGCAAAGGCAGCTGTGCAAATCAATTGCGTGTACCAGTGACCGTAACGGTTACTACAGCACCAGCTGCACCTGTGGTCGCAGCGGTACCGCCAGTATGCTCCGGCTCTTCTGCAGCCATTCCGGTAAGCAACCCTGATCCTTCAGCTACTTACACCTGGTATGCTGCTGCTGTTGGAGGAACACCATTGTTCTCCGGTCCGGTATTTACTACACCGGCCCTGACTGCCAATACAACTTATTATGTTGAAGCAGCGAATGGTGCTTGTTCAAATGGAAGCCGTACTGCTGTTCCTGTAACCGTGAACCCATTGCCGGTATTGCCACAGGTTCAGGCATCTGCCACTACCGTAAATGCGGGGCAGACTGTGATCCTGACCGGAACTTCAACAGAAACGAATGTTACCTTCAACTGGTATACTTCTGCAACATCTAATATTCCGGTTTATACCGGCCCAACTTACGTAACGCCGCCGCTAACCGCAACCACTACCTATTACCTCTCAGTAACTTCAAATGCTACCGGCTGTGCTTCAGCCAGCCGTGTGCAGGTAACCATCAATGTCAATGGGGGCGGTAGTCCAAATCCAGTCCCTTGTGAAGCAGCCACATCAGAAACCAATGGAGTGACCGGACTTGCAGTTTTGGCAGGTGTATTTAATCCGCAGCTTGCTATTGATAATGATACGCAGACAGGCTCATCACTGGTGATGCCGATAGGCTTATTGGGTGCTTCTGTATACCAGCGCGTCGGATTCAGTACCCTATCTACTGTCGGTGATACCGTTCGTGTACTATTGACCTCTCCGGGAAAACTGCTTTCACTTGGTTTATTGTCTGAAATCCGCGTAAGCACCTATAATGGAGCTACCGCAAATAATGATGGATCCGCCATCAACAACACCGCAGTCCGCCTTGAATTGTTGAGTGGCGATACACAGGCACTCATCTCATTTGTGCCAACAAGTGCATTTGATCAGGTGCAGGTAAGCCTGAACGACGGTTTAGCCGGCTTACTGAAAACTGTAGACATCAACTACGTACAGCGTGTGGCTGTGGCACCTCAGGTTGCATCGGCAAATATTACCGCCTGCGAAACAGCAACGCCAACGCTCAGCGTTCTGAATCCAAACCTGACTTCAGGTATTACTTACAAATGGTACGATGCCACAGGCAACTTCCTCGCTGATGGCGTTAACTTTACCACGCCTCCATTAACCAGCAATACAAGGTATTTTGTAGAGGCGAATACTGCTTCCGGCTGCTCCAGCTACAGGACAGCAGTAAATGTAACGGTAACACCAATACCAGCTGTTCCTCAATTATTGGCTACAGACATTAAAGCCTGTGCCGGAACCAGTGTAGTACTTACTGTAGGAAACCCACAACCAGGTCTTACTTATACCTTTAAATCCGGAGCAACGATACTGCAAAGCGGACCGCTGTCTACTTATACTGTAGCTTCGGTAGGTGCTTCTACTCAATATACTGTAAGTGCACAAAATTCATGTGGTGCCACCTCAGGCGATGCAATTGCAACTGTGGAAGTGGGCGCACCTACGCCTCCGGTGATTACGCCAGCTGCGACCACGATCAATGCTGGTGAGCGCGCTATGCTGACTGCTACATCCACTACTCTAGGAGCCACCTTTACCTGGTACGACAGTGATCCGGCTCTGGGCGGGGCAAACATCGTTTCTTCTGCCTCAAATGGAGAGAACGGCAGCTTCCTGAGCCCTGTGTTAATTGCGACTACTACGTATTATGTAACGAGTACAGCAGGTGCATGTACTTCAGCAGCTGCACCAGTTACTGTAACGGTAAACCCAGCCGGTACACCTGAAGATGTTCCTTGTGAGGCGGCGACCGCTGAAGAAAATGCGGTGAGCGGTATCTCCCTGTTTGCAGGTGTGGATAATGCAGCTAACGTATATGACAACAACATCAATTCAGGTTCTACCTTGAGAATTCCTGTAGGAATTGGTTCCTATGTGTATCAGCGTGCCATCTTTAACGGGCCATCGACTGCAGGAGATAAGGTGAAACTGAGACTGGTTTCTCCAGGCAAACTGCTTTCATTGGCATTACTTCAAAGTGTAGAAGTAACCACTTATAATGGAGCGACAAGCAATGGAGACACGCGGGTACTGAACAACCCATTACTGAACCTTCAGCTCCTGAGTGCAGGAACTGAGGCTATCCTTGAATTTACACCAACCGCAGTATTCGACAGGGTCGAAGTAAGGTTAAACTCGGGTTTACTGGGTGCACTGACATCGATCAATTTCAATTATGCACAGCGCATTATCGCTCCGCCTTCAGTGTCGGCTGCTAATGCCAGCGTATGTGAAGGTTCATCAGTGACCCTTGCTGTACAGAACCCGATCGCATCCGGTATCACCTACAAATGGTATAGAGGTACCACTTATCTGGCTGATGGACCAACCATCGCTACAGCTACCAATCTGGCAGCAGGCAGTTACGATTACTTTGTATCGGCCAACCGCAACGGTTGTGAAAGCGTAAGAACTAAAGTGGTGCTTACAGTACTTGCTGCTCCTCAAGCTCCTGTTGCTGACGCTGCTAATCCTGCGGCGACTTGTCCTAATGTACCTGTCACCCTAAGGGTCAATGCAGTTGCAGGTGTAAACTTCAACTGGTACGATGTGGCTGTTGGCGGCAATCCGATTGCCGTAAATACAAGCAGCTACACCACACCGGCCAACCTTGGTGTGGGCGACCATGATTTCTATGTAGAAGCCAGCAATGGCAATGCATGTCTGAGCACAGCAGCACGTACTAAAATTACCATCACCGTAAACCCAACCGCCGTAGCATCTGATATTACGGTGGCAGGCGGAACCGGGCCATTGTGTATCGGAAGTACTGTTACACTTACCGCAACCAGTACAACCATCACTAATCCGGTATTTACCTGGTACAACGATGCTGCCCTGACCAGCGTGGCCTTTACCGGCGATCAGTTTGTGACGCCAGCGTTGACCGGTACGAAAACCTATTACGTGACGGTGAGCGGATTGGGCAAATGTGCAAACCTTCCGGCTGATGCAAAAGTGGTAAGCCTGAGCGTAAATCCACCGGCTACGGCGGCAGACCTGAATGTAACCGGAGCAGAAAATCCGGTGTGTGCTGGGACATCTGCGGTGCTGAAAGCAATTACAACTACGGTGATCAATCCGGTATTTACCTGGTACACCGATGCAGCACTGACCAATGCCGTATTCCAGGGTGATACTTATACCACTCCGGCACTCACAGGTAGTACAACTTATTATGTGACGGTTAAAGGAGATAATAAATGTGAGAACCTTGCCGGAGATGCAGAGGTGGTTTCCATCCTCGTGAATCCTCCTGCACTGGCGGCCGACATCAATGTTACAGGAGCAGAATTGCCATTGTGTGCCAGTAATACGGCCACACTTGTAGCCAGCAGCAGTACTGTTGTAAATCCGGTATTCACCTGGTACAGCGATGCTGCACTCACTACTCCTGTGTCCAGTTCGGCGACCTTTATCACGCCTCCGCTGAGCGTCACCACTACTTATTACGTCACTGTGCGCGGACTGAACAAATGCGAAAATACCGCAGCTACGGCAAAAGCGGTTACCGTGACCGTGAACCCGCCGGCCTTGCCATCAGACATCAATGTGGAGGGTGCCAATACGCCGATCTGTGCAGGCACTGCAGCCAATTTGACTGCCAGCAGTGTCAATGTGATCAATCCGGTATTCACCTGGTACAGTGATGCAGGCCTGACCAATGCAATCGCCAGCGGCCCTAATTTCAACACCGGAATACTAAGCAGTACCGCGACCTTCTATGTCACTGTCCGTGGTGCCAACAGGTGTGAGAATACTGCAGCGAATGCAAGGGTGGTTGTCGTTACGGTAAACCCGCCGGCATTGGCAACAGATATTGATGTCGCAGGGGCAGACGCACCTTTATGCGCTGGTTCTGCAGCTAGCTTAACAGCAAGCAGCACTACCGTCGTCAATCCTATATTTACCTGGTACAGCGATGCTGCGCTGACCACACCGGTATTTACAGGATCAGTATTCAATACCCCTCCGATTACGGCCACCACCAATTATTATGTGACTGTACGAGGTGCGAATAAGTGCGAGAACAGTATGGCAACAGCAAAAGTGGTTACCCTGGTGGTCAATCCTCCCGCTATTGCTTCTGATATTGTGATCGCAGGTGCAGATCCGGTATGTGCCGGGGCCAGTGTGACCCTGAACGCGAGCAGTACTACAGTAACCAGTCCGGTATTTACCTGGTACACAGATGCGGCATTAACCAATGCAGTCTTTACAGGACCAGCTTATACCACACCGCTGCTGAGTACTACAACTACTTACTATGTTACCGTCAGAGGAGCCAATAAATGTCCAAACACTGCTGCAACCGCCAGAGTCGTAACCATCACAGTTAATCCATTGCCAGATTCACCTGTTGTGTCATCAACAGGTACCAATATCTGTAGCGGAGAGGCTACAGTGCTGACCGTTCAGAATGCACAAAACGGCGTGATTTATCAATGGTACGATGCTGCAATCGGTGGAGTAGCACTGGCTACAGGTACCCAGTTTACCACAGGCGTACTGAATGCCACTACAGACTTCTATGTGATGGCAGTAAGTGCTTCGGGATGTGGAAATCCAACAGGAAGGGTAAGGGTAAGAGTAACCGTTTCACCTAAACCATTGGTGCCTACAGTTAACTCAACCGCCCTGAGCATCTGTAATGGAAGTGCAACCATTCTAAGTGTGACCAATCCGCAGGTCGGAGTTACCTATAGCTGGTATACCACTGCTGCTGGCGGCACAGCGGTTGGTACGGGTACCAATTTTGCAACACAGCCAATTACCGCAACTACCATTTACTATGTAGGTGCTTCCACAGAGACCTGCAGCAGCAATGGCCGTACGGCAGTAACCGTTACACCTACAGCACTTCCGCTGCCTCCGGCTTCAGTTTCAGGTGCAGCAGCACCGTTGTGCTCGGGATCTGGTGTTGTGTTGTCTGTCGACAATCCGGATGCTACGCTGACCTATCGCTGGTATACAATGGCAGTTGGAGGAACCGCAATTGCTACCGGAAGCAGTTTCACGACACCGGCACTCAGTGCAAATGCGACTTACTACGTAGAAACATCCAATACAACGACCTCTTGTACCAGTGCTACCCGTACAGCTGTAGCCGTAACTGTACTGTCGAAACTGGATGTTCCCGTTGTTGCCATACAGTCTGTAACCGCAACGAGCATCACTTTCCAATGGGCTGCGGTAACCGGAGCGAGTGGTTATGAAGTATCTCTGGATAATGGAATGACCTGGATTTCACCTACTGGTGGCAGTACAGGTACCACTTATCTTGCTGCAGGTTTACAGCCCGGCCAAAAAGTCACCATCAGGGTGCGTGCGGTAGGACAACTGGCCTGCCAGCTGAGCGACGCCACTACCTTTACAGGACAGAGCGAAAATCCTTTGGGTAATGCTGTCTTCGTGCCGAATACCTTCACGCCGAATAATGATGGCAAGAATGACGTCTTCTATGTTTATGGAACCACCATTGCCAAAATGAAACTGCGTGTGTACAATCAATGGGGTCAGTTCCTCTATGAGTCAGTGAGCATCCAGAATGGATGGGACGGAACTTATAAAGGTGAGATGCAGCCTAACGGAGTCTATGTCTACTACCTGGATGTAGAATTCAATGATGGTACCAAGTCGATGAAAAAAGGCACGATCACTTTATTAAGATAGAAGATGAACCTGAAAAACAAAACTGCTATGAAGAACTTCACAAGAATACTGGCTTTAGGAATATTTTTAAGTCTGGGCACTGCAAAAGTGCAGGCCCAGATCGACCCTCACTTCTCTCAATATTATGCGCATCCTTTGTGGCTGAATCCTGCCCTTACCGGGGTCACTGACGGGGAATACAGGGTTTCACTGAATGCCAAGCAGCAATGGGGCTCCGTATCCAACTCCTTCCTCACAGGAGGTGCATCTTTTGACATGGCACCAGTTAAAAACCTTGCTTTCGGCGCCATGGTGTTAAACCAAAACTCAGGTGACATCAGTTACAACCACCTCAGTGCACTGGTTTCAGGTGCCTACCGCATCCATTTTGGCAGCGCGGGCTTAAACATGATCAATTTCGGACTTCAGGCCGGTATTTTGAATAAGAGCTTTGACCCGTCCAAGATCACCCTTGGCTCGCAGTTCAATCCGGTAACTGGTTACGATCCAAACTTTGGCATCAATGAATCTTTTGCTTCATCCAATACCCTGGTGCCTGATGTAAATGCAGGTGTCATGTATTTTGATGGCAATCCGGACCAGTTGCTGAATGCCTTTGGCGGAGTGATGGCCGGACACATTACCAGGCCCGTAGATAAATTCCTGGGGAGTACAGTAAGGATGCCCATCAGATATGCCGTACACGGCGGAACGAGGGTAAGGTTAAGCGAGGCAATAAATATTACACCAAATGGCCTGTATATGAAGCAGGGCAATGCAAGGGAAATCGCCGTTGGCGCTTACGCCCAGCTGATGCTGAACCAGGAGGCAGATCTCATGTTCGGTACCAACTACCGGGTAGATGATGCTGCCATTGCTTTTTTTGGATTACACCTGAAGAACATGGTATTTGGCCTGAGCTACGACTTCAATACTTCCAGCCTCAGCAGGGCTACACGTAGTCAGGGAGGTTTGGAACTTTCCGTTTCCTTCACCGGGCGCAAAGGTATTCTGGGGCCCAATTTCTTTTGTCCAAGGTTATAATTAAAGCGAAATATTACTAAATCATTTAAAGATGAAACTGCTTAAAACATTACTGACCCTTTGTATCTTAACATCGGCAGCAAAAGCACAATTTGTGAGCAACAGCAAAAGGGTAGCTGATGTATATTTTCAGAATAAAGAATATTATGCAGCTGCGGAATACTATAAAAAAGCCCTGCAGCTGTCACCTGACAGTGCGGGTTTTGTGATTCCTTATGGTTTTGAGAATAAGCTCAAGCAGGACAGCCCTAAGAAGGATGACTATGAGTATTGTGTATTTCAGCTTGCCGAATCGCTAAGGCTCTATAAGAATTTTACGGATGCAGAAAAATGGTATGCCCTGGCAAAGGATTTTGTAAGTCCGAAGTATATCCTGAGTAATTTTTGGTACGCAGAAACGTTGCGCGCCAATCAGAAATATACAGAAGCCATTGCTGCATTTAATCTTTTTCTTTCGAAATATAAGGTGAACGACAGTTACGCTGTCAAAGCCAAATCTGAAATTGCTTCCTGTCAGTTTGCCTTGTATGACCTGCGTTATCCCAGGTTGTTCAAACTCACCAAACTTCAGAACAACATCAACGATAAAGGTTCTAATTACACGCCTGCACTGAAGGGGGGTAACTTCTATTTTACTTCCTCACGCCCTGTCAGCACCACAGGAAAAAAGGAAGTACTGACGGATGCCAATAACGATAAAGTAACAAGAAAAGAAACGCCCTTCATCAATGCGGTGTACGAAGTTTCCGGTAACCCATTGGCACAAAATATTTCGATTAAAAAAGTACCTGTAAATACCAGGGACAGAGAATCGGCTGCCCCGGCTTTTCATCCCAATGGGAAGATCATGTACATTACCAGCTGGACAGCCAACGGCGATAAAAAGATTTACCAGCTGAAATCAGGTGGTACAGGATCTGATTGGTCAGAAACGAAGGAACTCGGTTCGGAAGTCAATGTCAAGGGTTTTAATTCCATGCAGCCTTTTGTCACCAAAGATGGCAGGTACCTCATCTTTTCTTCCAACAGACCTGGAGGATTGGGCAAATATGACCTCTGGTACTGCTCGGTCCGTGCAGACGGTAGTGTAGGACAAGCCATCAATATGGGGGGCGACATCAATACCCCTGAGGATGAGCAGGCGCCGTATTTTAACTATTTGACAAACCGGCTGTTGTTTAGTAGCAATGGTCGGGTAGGAATGGGAGGATTTGATTTTTTCGAAAGCCAGGGAGATTTTAGTAACTGGTCTGAACCCCGTAACCTCGGGTATCCTTTTAACTCTTCAAAAGATGATCTGTATTTTACGCCTTCACTGAACTCAGAAGACGAAGGCTACATCAGTTCCGACCGCGAATCGTTGTGCTGCCTCGAAGTTTTTCATGTGAAAAAAGAATACCTGAATATCAGGGGAACTGTGTTTGACTGCAATACCCTTCAGCCCCTGTCCAATGCTACCGTGGTCGTGACAGATTCTCTGTCCGAAATCAAGGTCACCACTGACGAATCTGGAAGGTACAATTTAAGGATCAGCAGCAACCGTAAAATAAAGGTCACAGCAGAAAAAGAAAAATACTTCAGCAAGGTCATTCATTTTGGCTACGAGCAACTGGCCAAAAAAGATACCTTGTTTAGCCCGGATATCTGCCTGATTCCTTTTGAAATGGACAAGCCCATCGTACTCAAGGACATCCTCTACGAATTTGACAAAGCAACGTTAACCGAAGATTCCAAAGTCAAGTTGGATTACCTGTATACGATTATGGTCGATAATCCGAAAATAGAGATCGAACTGAGTGCGCATACAGACAGTAAGGGAGTAGAGATCTACAACCTCGATCTGTCCAATAGAAGGGCTAAATCCTGTGTAGATTACCTGGTGTCCAAAGGTATTGCAGCAGAGAGAATGACCAGTAAAGGATATGGAGAGACCATGCCTATTGCTGCGAATGAGTTTCCAAATGGGAAAGACAATCCTGAAGGCAGGGCGCTCAACAGGAGGACAGAATTCAAAGTGACAAAAAAATGATTGATCTCAAATAGGTAAGGAGGGGCTGTCTGACAGCCTCTTTTTTTTTGCTTTTTATTTTTTTTATGCTTGCAATAGTGTGCTTTTTCACCAGTTTGAGTAATCTTTTTCCCTAATTAAGGTATTGATAATGTTTGTGTTGGGTGTGTCACTGCTGAACTTTCATTTATATTGAGAACCACTTTCTGCGCTGAGGAGGTTTTTATGGGCATATTTTCGTCCTTCTTCCGCTAAAGGCTTGTTGCTTAACGCCGATCTGAAAATTAGGGTATGGTAATTGTTTAATCAACAATAGGATACTTTGTTGCCAGTAAACATCCCCTGCTGGCAGGATGGGATATATACATTTTTTTGTTAAAGGAATCTAATATGATCGGAATGGACATCATTACGCCTGATGAGCGCGAGCGTGAAGAAAATTTGAAAAATTATAAAGTGGTGTTCACTAAACCTGAACCCATATTTGATCAGCTTGCTGCTATCGCCGCCACTATGCTGAATGCTCCACTGGCTATGATCAATTTTATAGACAGGATTTCTGTATGGGGTACAGCCGACCAGAAGGCCAATGAGACGAATACTGAAGTCAGTACCAGTATGTGTTCGCTTGCGGTTTTGAAGGGACACGAAAGTGAGTTTCAACAGGCAACGGATGAGTTGTTCCTCATTTCCAATCCACTGATCGCGGGAGAGTATGGCCTTAAATTTTATGCCGCTGCACCCATTAAGACTACAGAAGGATTCCATGTAGGCACGGTGTGCATTGTAGACCGTCATCCAAGAAGTTTCGGCGCTGAAGAGCAGCAAAAGCTGGAATGGGTAGCTTCTATGGTACAACTGGAGATGAACAAACGCAGTACCCTGAATATCTGCGCATAAATTTATTCCCGGATTTTTTCTTTTCCTGGAATGTGCCTAGCTTCTCAGAAATTATTTATGGAAGCTTTGAAACCTTGTTTATCCTGTAACCTGCCAATGAAAGGACGGGCCGATAAAAAGTTCTGTGGCGACAAATGCAGGAGCCATTACCATTACTTAAAAACCATCCAACAGGCGACTAACCCGAATTTCGTACGGATGACCAACAGCATACTGAAGCGCAACCGCACGATTCTTGAGCGGGCTTATCTGGAAGGGGGCTCCCGGGTACCGAAGCGCACCTTATTGACCATGGGCTTTGACTTCAGTTATTATACCCGTGCAGAAAGCAGCCCGACACACCAACATCAATTCTTTTGCTACGACATTGGTTATCTGCTAAATAAAGATCAGGTTCAGATCATCCTATGAGTTTCAGTTTCTCACTGCCTTTAAGGTTTTGAGGTACCTGCCGCTTTCCCCATCGTAAATCCGGATCAGGTAAAGGCCGCTTTGCAGTTCTTTTCCCGTGTTCTGCAGCAGGTTTTCACCCGGTTTAGTTATTGTAGTTTTAATGGTCTGTCCGTAAAGATTACAGATCAATATCCGCAAAGCGCCCTGGTTTTTTCTGCTAACGTACAGGCGGTCTTTAAATGGGTTGGGGTAGATTCCAATACCGGGGTCTTCACTGTTAAATTCCTGCGAACCAGGTTTAAAGTTCAGGATAAACCGGTCCTCTCCTTGTGTTTCAGGAATCTCCGGATTGATGTCGAATTCGTACAGGAAATTGGTATCCAGTGATTTTTTAACCACTTGCAGGTAGTTGTCCCGCAGTTGCATAGTCAGTTTAGGTTTAAGGCCCTGGTTCCGCATGCTGATCTGGTATTTGCCCGGCCCCCAGCCCTTGATGTAGAGTTTTACATTTGCACCGCTATCTGTCAGTGCTTTTTCTTCAATGGACAGTTTTTGTCCCCCACAGATGCTGGCAATGCTCACATGGCCTTCTCCTATTTTCAATGCATCCTGATCGTCTAAGCTGTCTCTGCCCTGGGGATTTAACTTGATGACAAGTTCCTGCTGAAAGGGTCCTCTGGAGAGCCTGACCGATATTCGGGCTGATGACCCTGCATCGTCCCTAAGCGCCTGGCTCATTCTTTCCCTGGTCGCAGGTACTGCAGCTATTACACGATCAGTTTCAGGATTGTATTTGGCATATTCGGTAAAGCTGAGGCTGCCCCCTGCACTACCATTAACAACACGTACGAAGAAGCCGGTACCTGCTGGTATAATTGTTTCAGACAAGTCTGTTACGGTATAAGCATTGTTGAGCGGGTCGAACATCCAGACGAAGGGGCTCAGGTTTGATTTGCTGAGCCTGGACCAGACAATAGCCGAGGCATAGGGGTTCCCAAGCAGGTTAAATCCATCTCCCTCCTGATTGCGGTTATTGCTGAACAAGTCGCATTCCAGGTTTCCGGTGTAGAGATTCCCGATATGCGTGATGGTATAGCCATCCGGGTTGGAAAAGGGGGCATTTAGCAATTGTTGCTGTTCGGCCCCTGGTGCAAACCTGGAACCCCTCGAAAACACATAGACCCCTTTTCCTTGCGCCACAGTGCTTTGTAGGTTTGGAATGACCTGGTATTTCTGAGACAGATTGCCCGGCAAAGACTGGTTGTGTGTATAAATGCTCCCGCCATTTAAAGGCGAACTGTCGAAGCCATTTGCAGTTCCCCCCGGGCCGGTGATAAACATTGCCGATTGATATGCACTGAAATTATAGCTGGGTGTTCCATTGTTTTCCTTATGGTAGACTGGTGAGGCCAATAGCTTCCATCCCCTGGCAGTGGAAGGAGCAGGATAATTTCCGGCGATGTATTGCTCTACCCGCACCGGGCCCAGGATTCCCGCCAGATTGAGGTCCTTTATAGGGAGCAAGGCTGCAGTTGCCTGAGGTCCGGTGCTAAGCCTGAGCATGCCATTCGCATTCAGGATGCCCTTATTCAGACTCAAATATCCGCTGACTGAAACAGGTGCTTCAAGCCTCAATGTATCAGCAGCATTCAACTGTTCATTCAGCAGGGAGTAGGCTTCCGCAGTGCCGGCCCCATAATATTGCTGAACAGTATTTGTACCAGCAAATTCCAACTGAGCTCCAGGTTGGTCCGACAGAATACGTCCATTGTTACGGACATCGGCCCTGAAAGTCAATTTTACCCCCTGGTCCAGACGTATGCTTGCCTGGGCCGCAAGTTCTGTCTTGCAGGTTAAGCTCAGGTCGCTGCCAAGGGAGAACGTGGCATTGGATTCCAGGCTGAGTTTATTTATCCTTGGTTTCACCAGCCCCTGAATGCGCAGGGTTTTTCCTGCAGAAACCAACACATTGTCATTGTCCGAGGGCAAAATTCCATTGTCCCAGTTGCCAGCCCTTTCCCAAAGCTGATCGATCGTTCCGTTGAAGCGTTTATAAACACCTGAAGCATGTTCTTCGGGAGAGAGGCTGTAGAAAGCAGCAGCAGCTTTTTGGTTTGCATACTCGGTCTGGATCCATTCCATACTCGTTACGCCCTGGCGGATCCGGAGTTCATCGATCATTCCATCAAAGAAGGAAGTACCTTGTTTTGTTGCGCCGATCCTCCAGCTTCCACCTTGTCCGAGCCGCAATGAAGTCCCGGATTTCCCTTGCATTTTTTCAGCATTGAGGGAGAAAAAAATGTCTAGGCCCGTAGTCGTTACGCAGAGGTAATGCCAGCGTCCGGGCTCTATTGCAGTTTGCGAGACCTGGGAATAAAGTGCAAAACCTGCTTTGCGCAGTTCTACAACCAGCCGGCCTGCAGCATTCATTTTGACGGTAAAACCTTCCGTAGCGCCATTTTGATGGAGGCTGTCATTGGAGAAGATCACCTGTTCCCTCCCAACTGTCCGCAGTTTGATCCATGCCGACAAAGTGAAGCTGGTCCCCGTTGTGGCATTCAACCGCAGGGATTCCGAAAATCCGTTTAAGTCTATGGCCGTACCCAGGGGGGAGGGTTGAAAATTTGCCTTGTCCATCCCATCGCTGGCAATCAGGCGCTGCTCCGGAAGGTTGTTTTTTGCATTCCTGCACCAGGGTGGCAGGCCGTCGAGGTTCATGTGCCAGAGGCCCAGGTGATCGGCAGGCCAGGTTTGTTGTGTCGCAGTCCCTTCGGGATCATGCAGGTTTGTAGCACCGTAGTAGAGGTAGATTGCTGTAGGGGCCGAAGGACTCATTTGTGCAGATAAAGAGGGGATGCTTACCCAGCAGCGGAGCCGCCCCGAAGCAGCATGGTAACTTTCCAATTGAAAACGCAGCGGGTTCTGTGGCGCTGTACGGAGGGCGAAGGAGATGTCGCGGCCAAGGCCATCGCTCAATTTGTTGCCGCAGGCACCGGGATGGTGCATGAGGTCCTCATCCTGAAGGTCTATCAGTACCGGGAAATCAACCAGGTCCAGGTAAGACTTACTGGCCCCAATGGAGATCACAGTAGGGGATACTTTGTTTTTATCTATAGTGATCAGTTTTCTATAGCTGTAGTTGCTCATCCAGGGCTGTGCAGGGAGCGGATGGCTGTAAGTCAGTAGTAGTGTTGCCAGCAGCAGGCTGTTAAAAAAGGCATGTCTCATCGTCGACGGCTGTTAGTTCGGCGCAAATATGAGGAGGCGGTAAGCCATTAGTCGTCGAATCTACGCTTAAGTTTAAAAAAATTACCGGATGAGTCTAAGAATGCATAAAATTGGCGAATCAAATGACATTGAAGCACATGAAACACACTACGCTGAGCACAGTCCAGCCCGATCCGGGTCTTCCGGGCGGCGATCCCGATGTACCATTGGATGGAGCACTTTTGTTGATCCTGATGATCGCCGGGGCAATTTACGGTTTAAGGAAAATCAGGTCCATGAAATACGGTTAGACCAGGATTCCTTCTTTTCTTAAGATATAGTTATAGATTCCTTCAATGGGTTTTTGGAGTATCCGTCCTACACGCACCTGGTTTTCCTGGCAGACAGCCTTCAGGATATCCTGATAATAAAAGGCGATGGAACCTACGAAATGACAGTCCAATGTCCTGTACTTCGGATAGTCTTTGATGTTCGTGTCTACAAATTCCTGGAAACCTTCACGTAGGATCTGAATGATCCAGGGATGCTCCCTGTGGCTGGCCATAAAACGGCTGATGGAAGCCAGGTAAGTATTGGGAAATGGTTTTTGATAGATGTTGGTGATGACTGTTTCTTTATCGACCTCGTAACTGGCAGAAAATTCAGTAGCCAGGTCGGCAGGCATTTGGCCGTATAGGTAAGCGGTGATCAGTTTTCTTCCAAATTGGGTACCGGCACCTTCATCGCCCAGTACATAACCCAGACCATGTGCACCTGCATGTACATCCTTACCATCATAGTAAGAGATATTGGAACCGGTGCCAAGGATACAGGTCAGGCCTTCTTTATCGCCGCATGTCGCATATGCCGATCCCAGCAGGTCATGTTCCACAGAAACATAGGCTTTGGTAAAGAAAGAAGAAATTCCGTTAGAGATCACTTCTATTTTGTCTGGAGAAGAGCAGCCTGCGCCAAAAAAGTAGATTTCCTTTACTTTATCTGCGTATTCAGCGATCTCCTTTTTTTTGGAAAACAGCTTAAAGATATCGTGTGCATTTAAAAAATACGGATTGATACCCTGTGTGCTGAAGCTGATCTGTTCATTTGGGCTGTAACCCATCCAATCGGTCTTAGAAGAACCACTGTCTGCTACTAGAATCATCCGATAAAAATACTAATCTTATTGAATATTTAAAGTGCCGCTGATCTCTTTTAAGCTGATCTCCGTCAGTTTTGCCTGATATTGTGCTTCCACATACCTGCTGACTGCATCTATCGAGTTGCGTTGTGCTTCCCTGAGTTCAAGAGGGGCTATGCTGCCCAACCTGTATTTTTCCAGGGTGATGTCCAGGCTCTGTTTCGCCAGTTCCACATTGCGCTGCTCCACATTCAGGAGCTCCAGACTGGTCAGGTAATTCTGATAAGCGGAGATCAATTGTGCACTGATGTCCTGCCTGGTTTTGTCCAGGCTCAGCTCCGCGGAATTGATCTGGATTTTTGCGTTCCTTTCGTTCTGGCGTTGTAAAAAGCCGTTGAAAATGTTCAGGCTCGCTGTAAGTCCGTAGGTAAGCCCGTTCGCCCGCTGCTGTGTATTGAAGCCGGTAGGGCTGGAACTCCTCTGGAATTCATAGCCACTGTTTACTGCCACCACCGGATACCTTTGTCCTTTCACCTGCTTCAGGTTCAGTTCTGCAATCTTTTTGCTGATGAAGGCATTCTGCAGTTCAGGGTTCAGTTGTTCCATTTGTCCGGAAAGTGCCGTATAGTCCAGTTTTGCATCAATGACAATGCTGGTGTCTACCTTAAAGTCGAGGTTCAGGTCGCGGGCCATTACCTGGTTCAGACTCGTTTTTGCGGTCTTCAGCAGATTGAGTTCCTGTAGGTACGCGGAGGTATCGGTATTGTAATCTACCGTTGCGGTGAGTACATCCAGTTTGGAACCTCTGCCGATCGATAGTTTGTTATTGGCAATACGCAGGCGGAGCTGCGACACATCCAGGGCACTGTCCCGGGCCACTACCAGTTGCTGTTCCTTCATTACGGTATAGTACGCATTTACCACTGCACTGATGGTGGAAAGTATGGTCGCTTTTGCATTCACCTCGCCGGATTTCTGCAGTTCTTTTAAGCGTTCGTAATTGGTAAACATCTGCAGACCGTCAAAGATCGTCCAGCCCAGTGCCACGCCATAACTCATATTGGTGTTCCTCACACCGGTAAGGGTCTGTTCGTTCCCGTTGCTTTGGGTCCTGGTGGTATTTTGCCTGGAGCCACCTTCACTGAAACTCGCATCCAGGCGGGGCAGTATGCCTGCATTGCCTGCATTGACATTGTTCTTTGCGATCAACACATCGTTGTTCACGAGTTTAATATCGTAGTTATTCTGTAAGGCAGTACTTAGGGCTTGCTGGAGCGTTAGTTTTTCCTGTGCTTTGCCGGTGTAAACCATCCCGCCGATCAGTGTGACCATCAGCAACAATCCTTTCCTCATCTGCTGGTTATTTATTTTTTTCATTGGGTTCCGCGTCTATAGTTTCGAGGGATGCTTTCAGGTCTTCATTGACTTTGTGGGCTTTTGACCAGTAAGAGTAAATGGCAGGGATGACAAATAAGGTGAGTACCAGCGAGAAGGTCGTTCCGCCTACAATCACGATACCCATACCCATCCTGCTTTTGGCAGCTGCACCCAGGGCCATCGCAATAGGCAATGCGCCGATGGCAATGGCCAGACTGGTCATCAGGATGGGCCTCAGCCTGGACACGGCCGCTTCCCGGATCGCATCCTGTGTATTGGCTCCTTTTTCCTTCAGCTGATTGGCAAACTCTACGATCAGGATCCCGTTTTTGGTCACCAGACCGATCAGCATGATCGTTCCGATCTGGCTGAAGATGTTCCAGCTCTGGCCAAAGAGCCATAGGGACAAAAAGGCCCCCGCTACAGCCATCGGTACGGTCAGGATAATGATGATCGGGTCTATAAAGCTTTCAAACTGTGCCGCAAGGATCAGGTAGACCAGCAACAGCGCCAGTCCGAAGGCAAAAAGCGTATTCGATGCACTCTCCTTAAAATCACGGGATTCCCCGCCCAGATCGGTAGAGAAAGTTTCATCCAGTACTTTTTCAGAAATCCTGTCCATGGCTTCAATACCGTCGCCGATACTCTTGCCGGGGGCAAGGCCTGCAGAAACCGTTGCAGCTGTAAACCTGTTGTTGCGGTAGAGCTGCGGCGGACTGCTTTCCTCACGTGCAGTCACCAGGTTGTCCAGCTGGATCAGTTGATTTTTGTCGTTCCTCACATAGACCGAACTCAGGTCCAGCGGGTCCTTGCGGTCGCCCACCTCAAACTGGCCAATGACCTGGTACTGTTTGCCGTTCATGAAGAAATAAGAAAAGCGCTGACCGCTCAGTCCCAGTTGCAGGGCAGCGCCAATGTCGGCCGCAGATACCCCTAGATTTTTAGCTTTCTCGCGGTCTATAGCCAGGTCTATCTCCGGTTTGTTGAACTTCAGATTCACATCAGAAGTAGTGAAGGTGGGGTCTTTGGACACCTCATCCATAAACACCGGGATTTTCTCCCTTAGCTTTTCAAAATTCTGCCCTTGTATGATGTAATTGACCGGCAAGCCGCCCCTTCTTCCCACCGAGATGGTAGGCTGCTGTGTCACTGTGACCTTTCCTTCGCTGTACTTGCGGGTCATGCTGGTCAGTTTTTGAGCGATCTCTGCCTGGCTACGTTCCCTGTCGCCAGGATCTGTGAGGCCCATTCGCACAAAACCGCTATTGGTAGAGCCGGCACCACCAAAGCCAGGAGAGGTAATGGTGATGTTTACTTTTTTCTCCGGTACCGAATCCGTCACGAGCTCCTGCACTTTCATCATGAAACGGTCCGTATAGGCAAAAGAAGAACCCTCCGGGGTTGTCACGTTCATGTTGATGGCACTTCTGTCGTCATATGGCGCTGTTTCCTTAGGAAGTATAGTCCAGAATAAAGCAATCAGTCCCACACAGGCCAGGATGATCGGGATGGCCAGCCAGCGGCGATCCAGGAATTTATTGAGTTTCGCTTCGTAGCTGTCATTCAGCTTCACAAAATACGGCTCCGTCAGTTCGTAGAACTTCGATTTTTTGTGCCCTGTTTTTTTCATCAGGTAAGCATTCAGCATCGGGGTCAGTGTGAGGGACACAAATGCCGAGATCAGTACTGCCGCGCCGATCACTATCCCAAACTCCCGGAAAAGCCGGCCTACAAAACCCTGCAGGAAGATGACCGGAAGGAATACCGCCGCCAGGGTAATGGATATGGAGATCACCGCAAAGAAAATCTCGTTGGAGCCTTTGATCGCCGCTTCGAAAGGGGAGTAACCCTCTTCCATTTTTTTGAAAATGTTTTCCGTCACCACGATACCGTCATCCACCACCAGTCCCGTAGCCAGTACGATAGCCAGCAGCGACAGTACATTGATGGAGAAACCAAAAATGTACATGATGAAAAAGGTAAAGACCAGGGACACCGGAATGTCTATCAGGGGCCGGATGGCAATGGCCCAGTCCCGGAAGAACAGGTAGATGATCAGGATCACCAGGATCAGTGAGAGGATAATGGTTTCCGCAACTTCGGTGACCGATGACTTGATGAATTTCGTGGTATCCAGGGAAATGTTTAGCTTGATGTCCTTGGGGATATCCTTCTGCAATTGTTCAAAACGCTTGTCGAACTCCCTGGAGATGTCCAGGTAATTCGCACCCGGTTGCGGGATCAGACCAACGGCCACCATAGGCTTGCCAGATTCCCTCAGGACCGTTTCTTCATTTTCAGAGCCCAGGGTCGCATACCCGATATCCCTTAGCCGGACAAGGTTATTGGAATCCGTTTTCAGGATCAGGTTGTTGAACTGTTCCTCGTTGGTCAGTTTGCCCAGTGTTTTCACAATCAGCTCAGTATTTGCACCCGTGATTTTACCCGAAGGCAGTTCCACGTTTTCTTTGTCGAGGGCAGTTACGATGTCCTGTGATGTCAGTCCATAGGCCGCCAGTTTATCCGGGGAGATCCTGATGCGCATCGCATATTTACGCTGTCCCTGGATCTGGATGCTGCTCACACCCGAAATGGTCTGCAGGCGTTCTGCGATCACATTTTCCGCATAATCGCTCAGTTCCATGACGTTGCGTTTATCACTCTGTACCGTCATGGTGATCACCGCATCGGAATTGGCATCAGCCTTGCTTACGACGGGATTGCCGTCAATATCTTTAGGTAAACTTCTGGCTGCCTGAGAAACCTTATCGCGCACATCATTCGCTGCATCATCAATGTTTTTATCCAGGTTAAATTCGATGGTGATGTTGCTGGTTCCCTGGTTGCTGGAAGAAGAGATATTCCTGATCCCGTCTATTCCGTTGATAGATTTCTCCAGGGGTTCAGTGATCTGTGATTCAATGATGTCCGAATTTGCTCCCGGATAGGAAGTGCGGACTGAAACAACCGTTGGGTCTATATTCGGGAATTCCCTGACACCAAGGAAATTGTATCCGATCACTCCAAAGAGGAGGATCATCAGGTTCATGACAATCGCCAGAACCGGGCGTTTGATACTGGTGGTTGAAATGCTCATTTCGGCTGCTTAATTTTGATCACACTCACTTTTACCGGGGCATCCGGTTTCAGGGCCATGGCGCCGGTCGTCAATACCGTATCACCTGCCTTCAGTCCGGAAGTGATCACAATGTTTTCTGCCGTACGCGTGCCCGCTTCCACTTTCACTTGCTGTGCTTTGCCGTTCCTGCTCACAAACACCGTCTTCCCGTCGAGCACAGGGATAATGGCCTCATTGGGAATCAGCAGGGCATCCTTGTCCATGTCGAGGGAGAGTTTGATTTTGGCAAAAGAGCCCGGGAGCAGTTCGCTGTCCGGATTGGGCACCAGGGCCTTGATCTGTAAAGTTCTGGTCTGCACATTGATGCCCGGTTCTACGGCAAATATTTTGCCTGTATAAGTTTTATTGGTGCCATCAGTGTTGAAAGCGATCTCGGAACCCATTTTAATCTGTGCCATGTAGCGTTCCGGAACAGAAAAGTTGACCTTCAGCGGATTGATGCTAGCCAGGTTGGCAATCACGGTAGCAGGGGTCAGGTATTCTCCGGCAGAGATGGAACGCAGTCCGATCTTGCCGCTAAAAGGGGCATAGATTGCCGTTTTGGAAAGCTGTGCCCGGATCAGTTGTGACTGCGCTTTCAGCGATTGGAGGTTGGCCAGAGCCGTATCGTATTCCTCCTGGCTGATCGCGCCTTTATCCAGCAGTTGTTTGGAGCGGTTTTCATTGCTTGCCGCCAGTTGCTGTTTGGTCAGGGCATCCTGCAGCTGTGCCTGTATGTCCCTGTCGTTGATTTTGACCAGTAGTGCGCCTTTGCTCACCGTAGCGCCCTCTTTGAAATTGATGCTGGTAACCAGTCCGGAAACTTCGCTGCGCAAGGTGACCGATTCGTTGGCTTCCAGGGTACCGCTGAGCTCCAGGTTATTGGTGAAGGCAGATGCCGATACCACGACCCCTTCCACCTGTAAGGCTTTACCGGCTCCGCCTTTCGCATTCCGGCCGCCGCTTCCGCCGCCCTCGTTTTCCAGTTTTTTATTGGCAGAGATCCTGTAATAAACCAGGTAGGCAATTCCCATAACCAATAGGGCGTAGATCAGGTATTTCAGCTTCATATTCAGGCGGTGTTGTATGTTAACGTGCAAAAATATTCAAATATGATGCCCGATGAAGCTTGTATTAAGTATGTTACAGCTATTTTTTACGTTACTTATAAATGCTTTGGTTGGCTTTTCGTACAATTTCTCTAAGTTTGAAACAGTTTAGCACACCATATTTATGAAGACAACACTAAGCGCGTTAATCGTATTATTATCAATAAGCATGACCAGCAAATCCCAGGTAAAAGTAGGCTTTGAAATCAGTTTCACAGAGCCTCAGGCACATTATGTAGAAGTAGAAATGAACCTTTCGGGGCTCAGCAAGGAGTTTGTCGATGTAAAAATGCCGGTATGGGCACCGGGATCCTACCTTGTAAGGGAATTTGCAAAAAACATCGAAGGTTTCAGTGCCACTGCCAACGGCAAAGCCGTTCGGTTCGAAAAAGTCAGGAAAAATGCCTGGCGGATCCACAATGCCAAAGCCGGCAATGTGAAGATCAAATACCGCGTTTACGCTTTTGAAGTGTCGGTACGTACCTCATTTGTAGACGAATCCCATGCATTCCTTTCCAGTACAGGGATTTTCCTGTATCCCGATGGCATGCTCAACCTGCCTAGTACAGTAGTCATCAAGCCTTTCAAAAACTGGCAGAAAGTGTCTACAGGCCTGGAGCCAATAGTAGGCAAAGCCCATACTTTTACAGCCGCCAATTTCGACATCCTGTTTGACAGCCCGATAGAAGTGGGCAACCAGGACATCTTCGAATTTACAGCGGCAGGGGTAAAGCACGAAGTAGCCATGTTTGGCGGAGGTAATTACGACAAAGCGCGGCTGCAAACCGATATGGCCAAAGTAGTAGAGCAGGCAACTGCCATTTATGGCGAAAATCCCAATAAACACTATACCTTCATTGTACACAACTTCTCTACCGGTGGCGGCGGACTCGAGCACCTGAATTCTACCGTACTTGGTGCTACGCGCGATGGTTATTCAGATCCCAAAACCTATAAAGGCTTTCTGAACCTGGTGGCACACGAATATTACCACCTGTGGAATGTGAAGCGCCTGCGCCCGGCAGCATTGGGTCCATTTGATTACGACAATGAAAATTATACCACCAGTCTGTGGGTGGCAGAAGGCTTTACCTCTTATTACGAAAATAAACTGATGTACCGCGCCGGTTTCTTTGATGAGCAGGAAACTGCGCAGAACCTGGCTACGGCAACAGCGAATGTCATCAACACACCGGGAGCAAAAATACAGACCGTGGCAGAAGCCAGTTACGATGCCTGGATCAAATCTTACCGTCCGAACGAAAACTCCAACAATTCCACCATCTCTTATTACAGTAAAGGTGAAGTGCTGGGTATGTTGATGGACATAGAAATCTCCAATGCGACCAAGGGAGCTAAAAACCTGGACGATGTGATGAAGGCCATGTACGATCAATATTATAAAAAACTGGGCAGGGGATATACAGATGCCGAATTCAAGTCGATGGTAGAAAAGATCAGCGGCATGAGCTTTACCAGTTTCTGGAATACCTATGTAAACAGTACTGCTCCCATTGACTATGCAAAATATTTCAAATATGCAGGCATCAAAGTGGTCAATGAAAACGAAGGCAAAAAGATCCCTTATCTGGGCGTAGCGACCAAGAAACTGGAAGGAAGGGTCATGGTTACTTCCGTATCCCGTATTTCGGGTGCATGGACTGCCGGTTTGAATGTAAACGACGAAGTGATCAGTGTAGATGGAAACCCGGCAGAGGCAGTGATCGATAAGATGGCTGTGTTCAGCAGTAAAAAAGTTGGCGACGCCATTACTTTCACTGTAAGAAGGGATGGGATCTTAAAAGACATCAGCTTTGAACTTGTGGCCAATCCAAACATCAAGCTCAGTGTTACGCTGGATGAAAAAGCAACAGAATTACAAAAGGCAGTACGAAAAGGCTGGTTACAGTAGTTTTTTAAAAATGGATTCCATAAAAAAAATCCCGGCGGAAGCCGGGATTTTTTGTTTTTCAGATAGGGATGATGTAGGGTTTTTAAAAGGCATATCTCAAAGAAATACCGAAGCGTGCTGCGGTAAAATCAGAGCCGTGATTTAAATTGAATGCAGGTCTCCAGTCGAAGGCCAGGTCAATTGGTGCAGCAGGAATTTTGTAATCCAAACCAGCAACTGGTCTCAACTGTACCACAGTGATGTTGTCACCAAAAAGGAAGTTAGGACCTAAACCCAGGTACCAGTCCAGACCTTTTGCACCCGCAATGCGGTCATTCCACTGGTATTCAGCACCCAGTCCAATCACGTCTCCGTTATAGAACAACAGGTTGGCGTCAATTGCGCTGTTGCTGGTGAAAAAGTGTTTCGCGTTAAAACCTACTCCGGTAGATCCATCACCTGGCTCAATACGCATACCCAGGGCAGTTTTGTAATTTTGAGCCTGCGCCATATTCGTCGTAAAGATCAGTAGTCCGGCACATCCAAGTAGAGTAAAAAATAATCGTTTCATAAGTAAAAATTTAATTTTTCAAGATGAAATGTACTAAGCAAGTATTGTGCCGTAGTCAATAGACTTGTGGATTTTCGCAGGTAGCGTCCCCAAAATTAAAGCTCCTTGTCATATTTATGTCATTAACATTTATTTTATTTAGAATGATTCTAGTTAGTGTATATTTGCTTCATCTCCTTTCAACAGGGGTGCCTTTGAATAGTTTAAGGTTAAATTAACATAAGCCCTGTTTAGCCATATCATCCTGGATATGGCTAATACAGGCACAACCATAAAGAATTTTGTATGTGTCAGACCAGGGTATTAACAACAAGAGCGCAGACGGTAATCAGCAGCTGCATGGGATGTGGGATGTACTACATATGGCACAACAATCTGGTGCTCAATTTTACCACTATTGCTTTTGATTCCTTTAGGGATGTGGTCAATTCCATCTGCTTTGAAAGCAATAGTCTGCCCTTTCCTGATGGCAATGAACGGCTGATCCTGCATACACCGAATGATGACATCAGTTTTGCTTTTGACGAAGATGAATTTGAAGCTTTCCGCGCAGCTATTGATGAAGCCATTTACATGAATGAAGTGTATACCCTGATGAGCAAGGAACGCTAACTTTAAGAGAGCCTGGCCTTCCTTTTGTCATTGAAGTATTTCCTTACAGGAATGTCGTAAAGCACCATGACCAAATACGCAGCCCCGACCAGCAGGACGAGCCCGGCAATGATGATGAAGCTGAGTTGCATGCTGCCGGGTTTATGGCTGGTGTAATAATTGCCAAACATCCAGAGGACTGCATAATGCGTCATGTACAATGGGTAAGATATTTTTCCTGAAAATGTACAGCTCTTTTTTAAGCCAGGGGTTAGGGTTGCTCCAGCACCCAAAGCGATCAGTAATGGAAAATAGAACAGTACCAGAATGGGTTCAGATATCCAGTTCCATTTCCCGAAAGGCATCAGGAAGGCCAGGAACAGTAAAATGCTTATGCCCGGGAAACCGAGTTTGTTTTTGATGATCCAGTTGGAGCGGTACACGAGCAAACCTGCTAAAAAAGAATACGAAATGCGTGCGCAGCCATCCCAAAAAGTAGGTCCGCTCCAGCCGCCCAGTAAATTGCCGGAGCGATAAGCCACGAAACAAAGGGCCAGCGCAGCGATGAACGTGAGCAGGATCAGGATGCTGCGGCGGATCCTGTACAGCACAAATGCATAAGCGATATTGGCGATGTATTCCCAGAACAAGGACCATGAAGGCGCGTTGAAACTGAACAGGTTAAAGCCACGATCTTCTATGACAGGGAAAGGGATCAGCAATACCGAACAGATGAAGGTGAGAAAGATCCTGGCTGCACTGTACAGTTCAGGATGGCCGCCAAACGGATCGAACAGAAATGCCAGCAGTCCCAATACCGATCCTGCGATGACCAGGGGATGTAGCCTGATGATCCTCGATTTTAAAAATTCGAGAATGCCTATTTTGGCGATCCTGTCGTCGTAGGCATAGCCGATTACAAAGCCCGAAAGGCAGAAGAAGAAATCTACAGCCAAAAAGCCATGTGCAATAAAATTGGTGCTGAAGTCGGTATATGCCCATTCCATAAAATGAAAAACGACCACCGCCAGGGCGGCAATACCCCTCAGTCCATCCAGGATTTCAAAATGCTGCTTTGTTTGTAAAACTGTAGTGGTGGTTTTGCTGGTATCCATTGAATTCGTTGCTCTCGGATAAATCTAAAGTTATTTTTTTAAAATCTTACCTGCATTACACTTAAGGTCCGGGTATTTCCTTTTGCATACCATCTTCGCAGGATCTTCGCTAAAAAGTACTTTTAGCGCGGATGGAGTGGGAATGCAGCGAAGATGCTGTGGTGATGAGTGGAATTTGCCCGTCACTGAGTATAATTTTGCATAATCATACCGGATATTTCGGTTGTTTCCTGTCAAGTCCGTCATTGCGAGGCACGAAGCAATCTCAAATTTCGACACCGTTACTTAAGTCTTTCCATTCCGGATTCATTTGATTAATCATATTCAGCTTGCTTTGTCTGGTTCCTCCCTTAATTCGTTTTTCTTCGTCTATTGCTTCTTGAATCGAGTCAAAGAAATGAAAATATACAAGCTTATTTATCCGATAACGGGAAGTGAAACTTCCAGGATATCGGCTGTTTTGATGGTCAAAGACCCGCTGCCTCAAATCTGAGGTGACACCAACATATATTACTGTATTGTACTTGTTGGTCATTAAGTAGACCCATCCTCCTTTTTCCATTACCATCTAGATATTGAAACGGAGATTGCTTCGTACCTCGCAATGACGTTGAATGCGATGTCATTGAGCGGGTCGATGTAACGTTTGATTTCCATAAAGAATTGAATTGGTTATGGCGAATAGAGCCAGATTTGGGGAAACTGACTAAATGCAGGTAGAAAAATATAGTTTTTGAACTGCCTTCAGCTGATAGGCTAATAACCATTTATTTGATCTTTTCAGTGATTTTTTGAATAGTGACTAAACTTTTCTATTTTTGTATTGATCGATACAAAATAAATCAAATGAAAGGCAGACCTACATTATTTGAAAATAGTGAGCTTGTGAACAAGGCCCAGGGCCTCTTTTGGGAAAAAGGATATACTGCAACTTCTCTTAGCGACCTGCTGGCGGCTACAGGGATAGGTTCCGGAAGTTTTTACAACACTTTTAAGGGCGGAAAAAAGGAGATTTTTAGAGCCGCCATTTTACAGCGAAGAACAGCATTTGAGGATTTCAAAAAAGAACTGGAAAGGAGTGAATCTCCATTAGAACTGATCAAAGATTTTTTTAGAAGTATCGCAAAATCGGAGCGGGCAGACCATCTTAGGGGATGTATTATTGCCAATACAGTTGTAGAGATGACTTATGTCGATGAAGAACTGGAAGCAGAGGCGATCCGCATACTGAAAGACGTGGAGCAGATGTTCGTAGCTGCCATTGAAAAGGAAAAAGATAGCGGAGGTCTCCTAAATCCAATGCCTGCAAAGGTTTTGGGCAAATATCTGCTTACTTTCTGGTGTGGCTTAAATACGCTTAGAAGAATGTATCCTGAACAAAAAATACTGGCCGAGCAGATAGAAATGCAGCTTGCTGTAATCGGTTAAATTTTTTTGAACATTTATGTATCGATCAGTACAAAATACAAATAAAAATGGATTTAAAATTGAAAGGAAGACGCGCATTTATAAGCGGTTCTACACAAGGGATCGGATTTGCGATCGCACAGCAATTATTGGACGAAGGGGCTGAAGTTATTATAAATGGCCGGGAAGAGGGAAAAACCAACAGGGCTGTTAGGGCTTTGAAAAAACAATTTCCAAATGCTGCCGTAACCGGCATACCCGCTGATTTTTCAGTTAAAGAAGAGGTTGATGTATTACTGGAACAGTTGCATGATGTAGATATCCTGGTCAACAATGTCGGTATCTACGAGCTTAAAGATCTTGAAGCTACGAAAGATGAAGACTGGTACAGTATGTTTGAAGTGAATGTGATGAGCGGCGTAAGGCTTTCAAGGAGGCTACTTCCGCAAATGCTGGCCAGGAATTCGGGCAGAATTATCTTCATTAGTAGTGAGTCAGGGGTTAATATCCCAGATAACATGATCCATTACGGAATGACAAAGGCGGCAATGATGGCGGTAAGTAATGGTTTGTCCAAATTAACCAAAGGTACTGAAGTAACGGTGAATACCATTTTGGGCGGACCAACCTATTCGGCGGGTGTAGCGAGAACTATTGAACATATTGCTGAGCAACAGAATTTGACTGTGGAGCAACTGAAGCAAGGAATTATGCAACAAACGAATCCGCATTCCTTGTTAGGCCGTTTTATAGATCCAACAGAGATTGCAAATTTAGCGGCCTATCTTTCAAGTGAACTTTCTATAGCTACAAATGGCTCTTGCTTAAGAGCGGACGGAGGGGTGTTAAAAAACCTTTAAGGTACCATCAGCTGGTTGTTATCAAATCTCTTCATCACATCTGTCTAACGGTTGTGTTGAAAGATACAACCGGCTCAAAAAAAAGCGGTCAACAGTCCTTCCGACCATTGACCGCCATCTAAATTAACGCTCTCAATATATTATACGCTCAGAAAGCTGAGATATTGTGACAGAGGAGCTTTTTTAGAGCTTTTCTATTTCCTGGGTGGTTAGCTTGGTGTATTTAATGATTGTCTCTATTGGAAAGTTGTCGGCCTTCATAGCTTTCGCTGTATTTTGCGCCGTCATTCTGAGTTTATCTCAGAATCTTGCACTAGTTATTCCGTTATTTCTTTTAACAGATCTTTCCAGCTTGGATTGAAGCCATTGATCAAATTGACCTTCCAAAGCCAATTGGTCATTTTGATCCGTAATCAAGTGGTCAACATCAGGCTTTTTTGGTGGTCAACCTAGGTAATCTGTGGTCAATTTTGAAATATCCTCCAATCCTGCACAAATCTGATGAATATTATGGCTGGATAAAAAGCGTTCGGTTGATAAACTGCTTGCACTTTGCGTACCTTTTCCGAAGGAAAAGATGCACCGGTATAGGGTGGGCAAGAAAGTGAATAAGGTCTCGACCAAGAAGAACCCTAACAAGGGGATAGACCTAACCCTCCCGCTCAATACGGATGAAGAGCCTAAGAAAACTTTGCCACCGACAGAACCGGATCAGTTGGGGCTGTTTTAAAGCCCATACATAGCCGGTGCACTGGAGGATTCATAGAACGGGTAACGGGTGGGTAGTGAATGATTATGATGGTATGCAGCAAATGCTTCATCACCGAAGGTACTTTAATACTGGGCAGACGCATGGTGATGAATAGAATTTTAATATATATTTTTGGCATCATAAAATGCGGATAAATACCAATTTATTTTTGAATGCAAGAACTGATCAATACCTCCTACGAATACAAACTTGTAGATAAAGGCCAAAGAGTTTTAAATATGATTTTATCAGTAAAGGTGATAGGGAAGTACTGAAGAGGGTAAACATTGGACAGATCTCCTTAGATTATCCTAAGTATTATAATCTAGGTTTTGGTGACATTACAATAAATGATAATGGGGAGGAATTTGTTGATGACAAAAATCGTAATGCCAATATAACAGATGGAAATAAAATACTTAGCACTGCATTCTTATGCGCAATGGACTTTCTTACAAATATAGATGATGCCACAGTAGTGTTTTTCGGAAACACGCCGTTAAAACATCGGCTATATCGTATGCGTATGTGTGGATGTTTGGATTCTCTCAAGGAATATATAACTGTTAAAGGTGCAATTATTCCTAATTTCAAAGTTCAACTTGACGAAAGAGGGTTCAAAGAACTTACTCAAGAAATTATTCCGAGTGATATCTATTACGAACAATTTGATCCACACAATTGTAATAAGTATAATTTTATGACCTTCACTTTGAATAAATGAATACTAAGTGAGTATATTTGTAATAACTAAAATCTGAAATCATGAAAGAGACGATTAAAAACCTCTTAGAGAAATCCGGTAAACGTACCGATGTTTCGAATGAGACGAAGAAATTCAACAGGAAATTTGATGAGAATTTTGGCAAAGATAAACTAGAACTGATCAATACAGCATTAGGGGGTCAAGAAAATAAGCGCTTGATTTTTGAAAAATTGAGTAAGTAAGCCAAATAATAATATTTTAGAGCCTTCTTGTGACCGCAAGGAGGCTTTTCTATTTGTTGTCAGCTTAATTGTCAGGATTGAAGTGGTCGTGAAGAGATCGATGGAAATTAATGCATATCAAGCGTCCCATAATTCGGCCATAATTCGGCTCAGTGTTAAGCGAAGCGTCACTGAGTACAGCTTTCGGAATTATACCGGCTCATAAAAAAGCGGTCAACAGTCCTTCCGACCATTGACCGCCATCTAAATTAACGCTCTCAATATATTATACGCTCAGAAAGCTTAGATATTGTGATTAGAGCTTTAGTACAGCATACCAAACATCCACAATGGGATTTTATGTGCATGTCCCACTTCAATCTCATCTGCAGCAACGAAATATTTTTCGAGATGTTTTACCTGTTTGCTGGACTTATTTTTGCCTCCCACTTCAAATGTGTAGCCTTTAAATAGAAAGTCTCCCTCCGCTGCATAAGCGACTGGCGATAGGGTGCTCAATTGATTGATGAAAAAGCTTTCCCTGGCATTGCCTATATTGCTGTTTTCGCTAGATAGAGCGTATTGGAGATTCGGATGGTGAAGGTATATTTTCTCTGGTTTTTGTAAAATCCCAATTCCTTTGGTATCAGGATACAGGCCCCTGATGATCTTCATGTCTTCCAGATACCTTAAAAACAGGACAAGACTGTTCCTGCTGATCCCTATCCTTTCGCTCAACTTGGAAATATTTGGTTTAAAAGGTACAGATTCTGCAATGATGTGTAGCAAAAGGCGAATTTTCTCTACACTGCTGTAACTAATTTCGTGAAAGGAAGGCAGATCTACAGTGATGGCCAATGCGATGGTTTCGGCGAGCTTTTGAGGATACAGTTGCTCGTTTTCTATAAAATAAGGATAGTGCCCAAATTCCATGTACTTGTAGAAATGAGGGATAGGTTTCATTTCCGAAATCCATGCTAAGGCCAACTGACTATGGTTGTGGAGTAATTCCTCAAAGCCAATTTTTTGGAAATTGCTCCCCTGTGAAAAATTCAGGTACTCCCTGAAGGAAAGCCCATTGAGTTCATACATTACCGCCCGTCTGCTTAAATCTCCCTTAGCCTGATTGATGTGTACGATAGAAGAGCCTGTAAATATGATCTGGAGTTCAGGAAGGTCGTCGTAGATATTTTTGATCTCCTGAGACCAGTTTGGGTAGCGATGTACTTCATCTAGCAGTAGATATTTACCCCCTTGAACTGCAAATCTTTCTGCCAGCCCAACCAAGGTGTTGGCGGTGAAGTATAAGCTGTCGAGGCTGGTATATAAGGTTTCGTGATTTAAAGGAAGGTTTTGTTTGGCATATTGCAGCATGAGTGTGGTTTTTCCCGCGCCCCTGGCACCTTTTATGCCGATGAGTCGACTACTCCAATCTATGAGCTCGCCGAGGTAACGCTGGAATTTTACGGGTGTTCTGGATATTTTGAGATACGACTTCTGAAAAAGATCTTCCATTTTGCTTTCTGTATAAAGCAAAAATACGAAAAATTGCTGTTTGTAAAAAGCAATATTTAGAGATTTTGCTTTTTGTAAAGAGCAATTTTGGTCATTAGGATTAACGGTACGGTATTAAAATCTCTTCTCTACACCATTTAAAAATTGCTTTCAAGAAGTAGCGTACTTTTTTTGGCTTGTTGTATTAGGTGGGTATTTCGGCCAATGAGACTCTTTTTTCCGCAATTATGTACTAAGTGATTGCTATGCTAAAAAATCAATGATGTGCTTTGCGGTTTCCTCCGGTTTTTCTGACAACAAAAAATGGCCACAGTGTTCAATTTTAACCAGCTGGGCATTTGTTGCGCTCAGGGGGATGGCATTTTTCAGCATTTCATACCCGCTTCCACCGATAGCCAAAACAGGCATGGATAGCTTTTGATAGGTTTTCATATCCTCAATATCTTGGCCAAAAGCCCGGTACCAGCCACCCGCCGCCCTGATGGCATCGACACTACTGTACGCAAGACTGAAAACGGACTTGTCAAATTCGCTTACGGCATCAGTTTGCTCCAGCAATTTTTCAAACATCCAGTTGATCACCAGGTGCATTTTTCCTTCCAGCAATTGTTCCGGCAAATCTTTCACCTGGTTCAGGGCGAGCCACCAGGGATAAACATAGTCCGCACCCGGGATGGGCAGCATGGGCAGCTGGTACATCCCGGCATCCGGATGGGGTGTATCCAGGATGATCAATTTTGCTGTGGCCTCCGGAAAGTTGGCGGCAAAGCTATAGGCGACATGAGCACCAATATCGTGACCCGCGATAGACACCTGATCCAGTCCCAGTTTCCGGGTCAGTTCATAAATATCTTTCGCCATCGTCTTTTTGTCATAACCAGCTTCAGGTTTAGCTGAATCTCCCATTCCCCTAAGCTCCACAACGATCACCCGGAACCGGGCAGCAAGCGCAGGCATTATTTTCTCGTATGCCCACCAGGTTTGCGGATAACCAGGTATCAGGATTAAAGGCTGGCCATGGCCACCTTCCACATAGTGGATACGGACTCCGTTCAGTTCGGCAAAATGGCTCTTAAAGTCCGGCAGCCGTTTTAAAAGTTCAGGTGTGGTATGCAGATTTTCCATAGTTGAATGCTATTTTTTGAAGATTTTCCTTTGTATAAGGCGAAAGTAGAGACTACTTTTGTAACCTGCAAGTATGCAGTATACTACATACTTTAAATTATTTTTGATCTTATGAAACTCATCAACCAATTGTCCAAAGAAACCGGAATACCGATAGGCACCTTGCGGTTTTACGAGAAAAGCGGACTTTTCAGCGGCAAACGAAAAACAGAAGTAACCTCCAATAATTATGTGTACTATGATGAGGAGGTCATGGAGAAACTCCGGTTTATTCAAATGGCGAAAGCCGTTGGTTTCACCCTGGTAGAAATCAAGGATGTGGTTGATCTCTGGTATAAAAAAGAAATCACGCAACAGGCACAAATCAATGTGCTGGATCGCCGTTTGAAACAGATCGATGAAAAGATGGCGGAGCTTAAGGCGATGAAGAAACAAATTGAGCTTTGCAAAGTCAATATTGCAAATCGAAGGGGTAATCCGGGTTAAACAATAAAGGCATTTTGACACGTGTTATCGCTATGTTTAACAGGGCTTCAATGAGATTGATGATATGGCATTGATGGGTTTCAGTCAGCTCCCTTTGGCGATTAGCCAGCCGCTATCATGGGAGGAGGTGAAAGAGTATGATAATAAGGAACAGTTTGTTAAACAAAAAGCGGTCAACAGTCCTTCCGACCATTGACCGCCATCTAAATTAACGCTCTCAACATATTATACGCTCAGAAAGCTGAGATATTGTGATTAAAGCTTTTCTATTTCTTCTGCAGTTAGGCCACTAAGCTCTATAATTTCTTCTACAGGAAAACCTTTAAGTTTCATTTTGCGGGCAATTTCCAATTTTCCCTCAATTTTTCCGTCCTGCTTTGCGGTTTCCAAAGCCGAGTAATTGTCCCATTTTTGTTTTACACTTGCATCATATTTCATGCGCTCCTCCTTTGTTAGGTTGCTGTATTCAGCGATGTCAAACATTTTTTTGAATATCGGTTTTCTCAAATAGGCTGGCATCTTATCCATTTGGGTGATGTATTTCAGGACATGCAGCCATTTGTCGAGATCCGAATCCAGATCTTTTCCTGTCTTTACAAAGTTACGCAATTGGATGTAAGTGTGCCTTAGCTTGTCATAGAAAATTTTCCCGGTATCCGGTCTGTAAAAGCAGACATCGAAAAGGTATTCCTTATCTGATATGTCGATATCGAAGTCCTCCAGTATGGCGATGAGATATACTTCTTTGAGATCGTAATTCCATTGTTTCATTTTGCCTCTGGGTGCCTGTTCTGTTACAAGCCTGGAACTGTAGTAGATACTTCTCTCTTTAAAATTAGCATGCCGTTCCCGTTGCACTTCGATAAGAAAGCGCTCGCCCTTGTCTCCGGTGCAGAGCAGGTCGAAACTTACAGACCCCTCATCTTTGGCCATGCCGTGATGTTCGTTTTTGTTGTATATCAGGTCGACAATATTTTTTCTGCCTCGTAGTACCTGGTTGAGAAAGTCGATAAGGAGGTCTTTATTAGGGTCTGAGCCGAAGATTTTTTTGAATGCGATGTCATTGAGCGGGTCGATGTAACGTTTGATTTCCATAAAGAATTGAATTGGTTATAGCGAATAGAGCCAGATTTGGGGAAACTGACTAAATATGAGATATACTTAGCCGTTGATTCGACGACTAAGTTTAACTTGGAGGTCAATACCAAGTAAGAGTGTATTGTCGCTAGTATTATAAACTTCAATTTAACGTATATTTATAATTACCAATACCCTCAA
>NZ_JBBEUC010000003.1:0-1048298 GCF_037402555.1 Pedobacter sp. GR22-6 | reverse complement strand
TCCTTAATTGTACAGGCCAAAAAAGGCAGTTATAAAATACCCATAAAAGGGTCAGCATGACTTAAAGCAGCGGTAGGGGTGCGTTAAGGGTGGGTTAAGGTCTGCGTCGTAGTTGCGTCGTGTTATGGACATGTATGCTTCATGCTTGAAATATCCCGGGATGATCCAAACATATCGCAGGTATATCTCAGATACGACGTAGACCTTAACGCACCCTTAACACAACCCATTCCCTATTCAGAAACTCAGCAATCAAGACAAGAGACCAAATAAATCCAGAAATGGGGTAATAATACCAGAAAAAAAAGCAACCAAAGTCCGGCCTGGGGCGTAGCCTCTTCGCAGCTCCTCAACACCTGGACCACAAAACAGGTACTTTTTGCGAACAAGCTACGGTCCAGCTATTGATGAGCTGTGCGCGAGCCATGTATTTAAACTATACTTTTATATAGAAAAAGCTGCCCAGGAATCCGTATAAATCCCGAGACAGCTTGGAGAGCGGTTTAAAAATGATGGTTAAGCAAGTGAAATGTGATGATCCTATTTAATCATATCGCACTACTGACTGTGTTGTTGCAAAAGAGCACCTGACATCTGGACAGAACAATCCTTGGATAGTTGATAATGTGGTACTGCGATCACAGCGTTGGACAATTGAAGTGAGCTCTGGCCTTTTACACTGAAATAAGCGGTATCTATCTGATTTTTTTTAAACATCGTAAGCGCGGCAGAAGTATTCTCCCCTCCCAGCGATACCTTCAGTGTACCCAATCTACTATTGCCCAGTCTTGTCTCCATCTCGCCCTCCAATAGCAACTCAAGCTTGTCTTCATTTAAGCCAAATACCTCTAATTCGCCTCCGAAATTTTTAAATTGTTTATCCGCAAACACATGATTACCGGCGTGCAACTTCTGCAGGCTATTCACAACAATTACAATCTGGTCATACTTATAAGAAGACGATTGCCTGAACGCTTCATTTTTGAAATCCAAACTCAGCAAACTGTCTTCCTGAATCACACTTAACTGATCCTTCTGCCGATTGCTGATCCAAATACCTTCTTCAGTCCCGTATTCCACACGGACAAACATCAGATTTGCCGATTTAATATCCAATACGCTAATATTCTCCAAGGCCGTAAATGTATGGTCCGGGAACCGGGCTTTGTATTTTCCAGTTTTATAAGAAGCTTTAAGTGAAAAATTATAAGCTGTGAGCGCCCCAATAAAGAGCACCGTAGCCAGCAACAATATAATGGTACTTGATTTCATTCTGATTTAAGTTTATAGTCAATTATTTAGATGAATAATTTGTCACAAATGCTTTGTAACGTTCTGCGAGATCCTCCATAGTAATGTCCAATAGGTAAATGCGTTTGAAAAATTCTGGCAGATCCTGATTAAGGAAGCGCTCCTTATTATATGCCATGATTTTTTCTTTCGCATCGGCAGCTATAAAGAAACCGATGCCACGTTTATTAAGGATCACAGCTTTGTTTTGCAAAAATTCGTAAGCGCGGACCACGGTATTGGGATTTACCTGCAGCTCTACCGCCAGATCCCTAACAGAGGGAATCTTTTCTTCTAAGGGCCATTTGGCTAAGGTAATCTGTTCTGCAACGTGATTAGCGATCTGCAGATAAATCGCTTCTTTATTTCTAAACTCCATATTACACCTCTTGCTCCTTTAATTTGAAATAAGTTGCAGTCCACAGCAAAAAAGCTAAAGCGCCCATCAGGTAATAACGCATATTTACGATGGCAACAGATGGCAGCTCCAGTCGCTGATCTCCCTGCATGAAGCTTAAGGAGCCGAAAGGTTCTGCAGATGTGATATCCACACCGATCAACAACTCCAGAAAAAATCCATTCAACACCATCAGTATCATCAGCAAACCAAATAAGATAAATGCAGTCCTGATAAAGTGCATTTTTCTAAAAAAAACAGCACCGAAAAAAGAAATGGCATGCAGCAACATAAATGCTGTGAACGCCAATAGATATGGGAGCGGTTCCTGACCAGAAGAGGGCATTATTTCGAGCTCCCGTGGTATCGGCTTGGCCATTCCTAAAAGCATCGCATCAATCAGGCAAAAGCCCACTATATAGAACAACTGAAAAATGAGGAAAGAATAAATCCAGGACAGCAAAAACTTTTCAAAATTTGATGCCGGCAACATGAGATAGGGAATCGCCCTCCGCTTGTCATTCAGTTCGACGAATATGGTACTTGTAAAAATGCTCCCCCCTAGAAAAAGAAAGGTCACAAAGTAAACGAATTGAGCCGCTGGGTTCACATTCCCCTTATTCAGGTAAAATACGTAACCCATGATCAGGGAAAGTACCCCCATCAACACGACAAAGGACATTAAATAGGCTTTATAATAGACCAACGTATGGCGTATAAAGAGTTGTGTAAACCGGTTGGCATTGAATACATTATTCATAAAGATTATTTTAAAAGCGTTAATACCGAAGAATTCTTACTGATAATGGCATTGAACAGCAATTCCATATCTACTTTTCCATAGCCTTCGCCCTCAGTGGCGATAATACTATTTATACCCATCGTCTGAGCTTCCTGATAGAGCGGTTCCAAATTTTCCGTTTGTGAAGCAGATACAAATTGAATTTTTTCCAGGATATCATCCAGACTTTTATTTAACATGATTTGCTGCTGATCTAAAACTAACAGTGTGTCGATCAGACTATCAAGATCGCGCACCTGGTGCGTAGAGATGATGATACAGCGCTCCTCTGTGAGCGCAGCTGCAATGACTTTGCGAAATTGGATCTTTGAAGGAATATCCAATCCGTTGGTTGGCTCATCCATAATCAGCAACGATGTGTTGGTAGCCAATCCGAATGCGATGAGTACCTTCTTTTGCTGACCGAAAGACAGTTTGCTTAAAGCGCTATGAACATCTACTTCAAAATCAGAGAGCATCTGGTAAAATTGCTTTTCATCGAACCTTGGATAAAAATGTCCGGTGCCTTTCACAAACTGGGCTGCACTCACCTGTGGGAGGTAGAGGTCCTCTGGTATGAAAAACAATTCCTGAAGAAAGGAAGGAACTCTTTGTGCAGACCGTTGTCCATTTACTTTGCAAAAGCCCGCTTTTGGAAGCACGAGCCCTGCGATGTTTTTCAACAAGGTTGATTTTCCTGCTCCATTTTTACCGAGCAGTCCATAAATATGGCCCCGCTGAAGTTGAAGATTGAGGTCTTTGAACAGCATTCTTTTTTTGCTGTAACCAAAGCTGAGATTGGTAATTTCTATCATAAGCGTTAAAACCTACTGTACTAGACATCTAGTACAGCACAAAAGTAATGCTTCCTATGACTATTCCAAATATTTTACAAAAAATAGGATGCAAAGGTTATCAATAATAAAATCGCTGCAGAGGCTAAACTGCAACGATTTCAGAGCGAAAATTTAAAGCTTTGCTACACTTTATCGAAATTGAAATACGCTTTGGCATTTTCATAGCAGATTCCCTGTACCACCTTACCGATCCAGGCTTCCTGATTGGGCAATTCCCCTTTTTCTACGTCTTCTCCAAAGAGATTGCAAAGAATCCGACGGAAATATTCGTGCCTTGGAAAGGAAAGGAAACTTCTGGAATCGGTAAGCATGCCTACAAATCTGCTTAGCAAACCCATATTGGATAAGGCATTGAGCTGTTTGATCATGCCGTCCTTCTGATCCAGAAACCACCATCCGGAACCCCATTGTACTTTACCGGCTACAGTTCCATCGCTGAAATTTCCGATCATGGTGGCCATGATCTCGTTATCGGCAGGATTCAGGTTGTAAAGAATGGTTTTGGTCAGCTGATTGCCGGCGTCGAGTTTGTTCAGGAAGCGGGAAAGTTGTGCTGCCTGACTGAAATCGCCAATGGAATCGAAGCCAGTGTCCGGTCCCAACTGCGACAATAGCCTTGCATTATTATTTCTGAGTGCGCCGAGGTGGAATTGTTGTACCCAGCCTTTTTCATGGTCCCAGATTGCAAATTCGAAAAGTAGCGCAGATTTGAACTGCAAAACTTCAGCGGGGCTCAAGGCTGCGTTGGACCTGATCTTGTTGAAGATTCCCCTTACTTCATCCAGGGTATAGTCTTCGGCATAGATTTGTTCCAGACCATGGTCAGATACTTTACACCCATTGGCTGCAAAGTAATCGTGACGCCTTTTTAGCGAAGCCAGATAACTATCATAATCGTCTATGCTGTCTCCGGAAATCAGGCCTAACCTATCGATATATTTATTGAGTCCAGGCAGGTCATCGGCATTCATGGCCTTATCAGGCCTGAAGGCCGGGTAAACTTTAATGTCTGTACCATCATTCTTAATCTGCTGGTGATACGCCAAATTATCAAGTGGGTCATCTGTAGTACAAAGGCTTTCTACATTCATTTTACGAAGCAGGTTTTGTACAGAATATTCCGGGGTCTGCAGTTTCGCCGTACATTCATGATAGATGCGTTCCGCATTTTCCGGGGAAAGAATCTCATGGATATCGAAATAACGCTGAAGCTCCAGGTGCGTCCAATGGTATAGTGGGTTCCTTAAGGTATAGGGAACGGTCTCTGCCCATTTTTGGAATTTCTCCAGATCTGTAGCTCCTCCGGTAATGTAATATTCGTCTATCCCGTTGGCACGCATGGCCCGCCATTTATAATGATCGCCGTACAACCAAACCTGGGTAATGTTTTCAAAATTGATGTCGTTGGCAATCTGCTCAGGCAGCAAATGGTTGTGGTAATCGATCACCGGCATTTGCTTTGCATATTTATGGTATAGTGTTTCTGCAGTTTTGCTTTCGAGCAGAAAGTTGTCGTCTAAAAAATTCTTCATGTCTTATATATATAGTATTGGGCATTCTATAGAGACTATAGAGAAACCCCTCTTTTCCAAGGAATAAAATCGTCCTGAATGTGGCGGACTGCACTCACAGTGATGGTACCACTGGCTACACCGATCACATAATCCAGGATCCTGCTTCCTGCTTCTTCTATGCTTTCCTCTCCTTCTATAATGGAACCGGTATCCAGGTCTATGATGTCGCTCATCTTTTGAAACAACTTCGTATTGCTGGAAATCTTGACTACCGGAGCGATCGGATTGCCGGTAGGCGTGCCCAATCCTGTAGTGAAAAGCACAATATTTGCACCTGAACCTACTTCCGCGGTGGTAGACTCTACATCATTGCCGGGTGTGCATAGCAGATTGAGTCCTGCCTTACTGACCTTCTCCGGATAGTCCAGCACCGCTACTACCGGCGAGGTGCCTCCTTTTTTGGCAGCACCTGCAGATTTGATCGCATCAGTGATCAGGCCATCTTTGATGTTGCCGGGAGAAGGGTTCATGTCGAACCCGGAACCCGCCTCGGTAGCCCTTTTGCTGTAGGTTTTCATGAGTTGCTCGAAACGCAGGGCATCTTCCTTGTCCAGACAGCGGTCGCTGAGGTTTTGTTCCACGCCGCAGAGTTCAGGAAATTCCGCCAGGATGACCGATCCGCCCAGGGCGACCAGCACATCTGAAGCATAGCCGATTGCGGGGTTGGCAGATATCCCTGAAAAACCATCGGAGCCACCGCATTCCAGTCCGATACAAAGTTTACTGAGCGGTGCCGGTTTCCGTTCATGGGCATTCGCCTGAATGAGTCCTGCAAAAGTCTGTTTAATGGCTTGACTCAGCAATTCAGATTCTTTGCCGATCGTCTGCTGATCGAGGATGTAAAGCGGCTTATCAAAATCGCGGCTTCTTCTTTCGATTTCCTCCTGAAGGATGCTCAGCTGGGCATTCTGACAGCCGAGACTCAACACCGTTGCTCCTGCTACATTGGGGTGGGTAATGTAACCGGCCAGAAGGCCACACAGCGTTTCTGAATCCTGCCGCGTGCCACCGCAACCACCAGTATGGCTCAGGAATTTAATCCCGTCTACATTTGGGAAGAGGCGCTGTTTTTTAGCAGTCTGTTCCGTATAGCTGAGTTCAGCATTCAAAATGTCATTCACACTAGCGCCCTCTTCATAGCGCGCAATCAGTTCACGGGCCTGCGATTGATAAGTTTCGTTTCTGCCGTATCCTAAATTATTCATCAGGGCTTCCTGCAAAACCTCCAGATTTCTGTTTTCACAAAACACCATAGGGATGACCAGCCAGTAATTGGCCGTGCCCACCTGTCCGTCGCTTCGGTGGAAACCATTGAAGGTCCGCTCTTCCCACTTGCTGACATCAGGTTTTTCCCAATCCAGATGAGCATCACCAGTATTGAATTCAGTAGCGGCGTGTTTGATGTTTCTCGTCGTAATAATGGATCCCGCAGGAATTTCTTCATTGGCTTTTCCCACCAGCACACCATACATGATGAGCTGGTCGCCAGCTGCAAGGTCCATTGTCGTAAATTTGTGTTTTGCCGGCACATTTGTTTTCAGCAAGTAACTCTCCCCTTCGTAGCTCAGTGCTTCCCCCTCGGCAAGATCCGTCAGCGCAACCAGCACGTTGTCCTTGGGGTGGACTTTTAATATTCTTTGTTTCATTCGTATGCTATTTTACTTGTGCAGCAAGCCAATAAATCAGCTCTCTCGCTGCCTCAAAATTTTCATAATCTGGCGGAAGTTTCCTCCCGTCTACATATTCATTATACAGCCATGGATCTCCGACGGCAAAAACAGTTCCTTTGCCATATTTTGCTATAGCCATCACATGATCACCATCCTTATCGCGGATCACCGATTTTGCCGGCCCGGTCAACTTTAGACTACTATACTCTTTGATGTACAGCTGTTTTGCGGTTTTAAAGATCCCATTGCCTGCAGGCACCAGGAGTTTAGCCATTTCAAACTGATTGCCGGTTACCTTGCCTTTACTCTCTTTTTTGAAAGTGATGCCAAAAGTTGTGGCCAGCTGATTGTAATGATCCAGCTCCACATTTCCGGTATCATTGGCCATCAGGACCAACACTCCGCCTGCCTTTACCCAATCTCTGATCGTTTTAATATGCTCGGCCCGGATGAATTTAGCCTCCTTATTTTCCTTCTCTATATCAGGGTCTACAATGATGTACATGCCGGCACTGCGCAGGTTTGCGGCAGTGGGGGCCGCAGGTAAAGTTTTCGGCCGGAAGCCCGTGTTTTCAAAAAGTCCAGCCCATGCAGAGAAACCACCATTGCTTTGCTCCTCCCATTTGTAATGCCAGGACAGCGGGTGGCCATTTTGATCCTTTTTAATCTCATTATTGAAATAAGAATCCAGCAGGACATGATCGCACAATCCCGATTTTGGCAGATTGGCAATATCTGCCTCTACCGCAACAAACAAGATGCTGTATTTCCTCGGAACTTTGTCCGGCCCCTTTCTAACTGCTTCCGGATAGGATCTTGGCATATAGCCTTTTCGCACAGCCTTTGCCAGTGTATACTCCTGGAGCTCAGATAAGTCATCCTGCTTTTTAGCTGCTGCCCATTTATTGAGCAACTGCAGTAAGCTGGAGCGTCCCGGTTGCATTTCGGGAATATAATCCAATACATCTACCAAAGTCTGGCCGTAGTGATCGCTTTCAGATACCGACTGCCCTTGCTTCGGTTCTCTGCGTTGAAATTCCTCAACAACCTGAGCCAATGCTTTATCGTTGTGGCTCAATGCGGCATAAGCCGCGTAAAAAGGTTGCTCCTGAAGTGTGCTGGGCTGACCCTGAGCTTCCTGCCAAAGTGCCTCGGCAGCTTTAAGGTATTTTTCCTGACCAGTCACCTGGAATAGGGCAACCAAAGTTGTTCCATGCTGGATAGTAAGCCCGTTTTTCTTTAACAAGAGGTCTATGCGCTGCTGGACATAATGGAAATATTTACCCTCCCCCGAATACCTCCATACGGCCAAAACCCCGTCTAAAAATAATGCACTGGTGTCTGTACCCGCGTCCATTGCCGCCGTCGCAATTTCTTGGGATGAAGGCCTGTTTTTTGTCTGCGCGGCAATTTGTCCGTGTATACCAAGTATGGTAAATAGTAGCAAGACCATGACTGGTACGATAGGATGGGTTGGTAAGTTGATTCTCATACACGCATGTTATTTAGATTTCCCGGCGCGCGGTTATCTACTTGGGCACTCTCCTCAAAGAAAGCCGCGAAAGGCATACCCCAGCCTGTTTCCGGATAGTTGTTTTTGCTTTTTACAGACATTGTCGAATCACCTATCAGGTAAATCTTTATCCGCCTTGGTGCTGCTGTAAAGGAAAACAACAGTAAAGCACAGAGCAATAACGCCGTTTGATATTTGGTAACCCGGTTCATAGTACAATCCTAATAATTTGGATTCGCTAGCAGTAATTTTAGGTAGATTAAATTTACGCAATCGTTGCCGAAACCAGGAAGACTGGTTTTCCGATTTACAGATCCCCTTTCCGATTTTCTTATAAAAATAGCTTTCAAGCATTAATTTTTGTTTATTTACATCAACAACGAGATATTGATTTGCCCAGCATATGTTCGAGCCACCTACTTTAAAAGATATTGCTATTGCCCTCGGGCTTTCTACCTCTACAGTCTCCAGGGCACTCAGAGACACTTACGAGATCAGTTCGAAGACAAAAAAAAGAGTTCTGGACTACGCGCAAAGCATCAATTATCAGCCCAACCCCAATGCACTGAGTTTAAAAGAGCGGCGCAGCAAATCGATCGGGGTGGTGGTCAGCGAAGTGGCCAACCATTACTTCTCGCAAGCCATCAGCGGGATAGAATCTATTGCTTATGACAGAGGGTACCACATTATCATCAGTCAGACCCACGAATCTTACGAAAGAGAGAAGATCAACGTGCAGCACCTGGCCTCCCGCTCTGTAGATGGCTTGCTGGTTTCGCTCTCGGCAGAAACGAATGACATTTCCCATCTGAAAGAACTTCACGACAAGGGGATGCCGATCGTCTTTTTTGACCGGGTGTCCAATGAGATTGAAACCCATAAAGTAAGGGCCGATAATTTCCAGGGCGCATTTGATGCGACTGAGCACCTCATCAAAACAGGATATAAGCGCATAGCACACTTGACCAGTTCGCCGCATTTGTCCATCAGCATAGAGCGCCTGGAAGGATATATGGCTGCACTGAACAAATACAACATTCCTGTGCATTCCGACTACATCAAAAATTGTCAGCATGGCGGCATGTTTCCGGAGGAGACGGAGCGGGCAGTGCTGGACCTTCTTCAGCTGCAGGAAAAACCAGATGCGATATTTATTGCCGGCGACAGGCTCTCGATCGGGTGCATGGAGATCCTGAAAAAACTGAATGTAAAAGTGCCCGACGAACTGGCGCTTGCAGGCTTTAGCAATTCCAATGTGCTGGACCTGTTTGAAATACGCCTAAGCTCTGTCAGGCAACCTGCATTTGAAATGGGCCAGGCCGCGACAGAAATGCTGCTCAAAATTCTGGAAAGCAAGTATCCTATCACCGAATTTGAGAACAGGACAATAGCGACCAAACTGTTTATCAGAAACAGCTGAGCAAAGCCGGGGAAAGCCATTTGTTAAATTATGTTAACAGCTTGACAGGATGACGGCCTTTACCTAGCTTAGCGTCCTATTATTTTTAATTGACGGTATCGTATTATTAACTTATCTTTGCAGAATGTTTAAAATTAAACACGTTTTATTATTAAGTTTCACCATCATAGTATTGACTATAGCTGGTTGTAAAAGCCAGTTTGAAAAACTGAGGCTGAGCAACGACGTCAAGAAAAAATATGCTGAGGCGCTGAAGCTTTACAACAAAAAAAATTATTCAAAGGCACTGATCCTTTTTGAGGATCTTTCTCAAAAATATCGTGGAAGGGAAGAAGCGGAAGAGCTCAACTACTACTACGCGCTAACACTTTACAAATTAAGAGATTACACCACTGCCAGATATCAATTTAAAACATTTGCAGATACCTATCCGACCAGCAAATGGGCAGAAGAATGCCGCTACATGAGCGCATATTGTTATTATCTCGATTCTCCTAAATCCAGTCTGGATCAGGAAAACACCTATAAAGCCATTGATGCACTTCAGTTGTTCATCAACTTCTATCCGAAGAGTGAGCGTGCTGCAGATGCCAGTAAGTACATTGGCTTACTGCGTGCGAAACTGGAAGACAAGGCTTATGCCAATGCGAAGATGTACTATGAGCTGGGTGGCTACGATATTTCCAATTATAAAGCTGCAGTAGTGGCACTGAAGAATGCCCAGGTAGATTACCCGGATATCAAATATGCAGAGGAAATGGATTTGCTAATCGTAAAATCACAATTCGCCTATGCTAAAAACAGCTACGAAATCCGTCAGGAAGACCGTTTCAATGAGGCTATAGCTTATGCAGATGAGTTTGTTGAAAAATATCCGGAAAGCAAACTGTTACCTGAGGCCAAAGGATTGAAAAAAGACAGTGAAGCGGGAATTGCCAATGCGAAGCGCATTCTTGCTGACTACGATAAATACAGGGCACAACTTGAAAAAGAGGCCAAACAAGGAAAAGACACAACAACGACTACAATTAAAACCCCCAATAAGTGATGAATGCTAATAAACCCACTATACCGAACACAACGGTTACCAGAAATGTTAATGATCTTGATCAGAAAACAGGAAATCTTTATGAGTCTTTAGTCATTATTTCCAAAAGGGCAAATCAGATTTCCAACAACATGAAGGAAGAATTGCACGGTAAACTGGCCGAGTTTGCTTCTTCAAACGACAATCTGGAAGAGATTTTTGAAAACCGTGAGCAAATCGAAATCAGCAAGCACTATGAGCGCTTACCTAAGCCTTCATTGATCGCTATTGACGAATTTTTGAACGACAAGGTTTACCACAGAAATCCTGCTAAAGAGCAACAGTAACATTTGGCATAGGGAAAACCATGCTCAAAGATAAAAACATCATTCTTGGCGTTTGCGGCAGCATTGCAGCCTATAAAGCGGCCACACTGGTAAGATTACTGGTAAAGGCTGGCGCAAACGTTAAAGTTATCCTTACGTCCGATGCGGCGAATTTCATCACACCGCTCACACTCGCTACACTTTCTAAAAATCCTGTATATACCCAGTACTTTGAAGAAGAAACCGGGGTATGGAGCAACCATGTAGAACTTGGCCTCTGGGCAGATTACCTGCTGGTCGCCCCTGCAAGTGCCAACACTATTGCTAAAATGGCCAAAGGCCTTTGTGATAACCTGCTCACTGCAGTATATCTTTCTGCAAAATGCCCTGTATTGTTTGCACCAGCAATGGATCTGGACATGTGGGCGCATGAAAGCACACAGCAAAACGTGTCACAGCTCCTCTCCTATGGCAATATCCTCATCGCTCCGGGCACAGGTGAACTCGCCAGTGGCTTACATGGACAGGGGCGCATGGCCGAACCGGAAGAAATCCTGGTATTTTTAGAACAACTGATCAAAAAAGGACTGCCTTTATTGGGTACGAAAGTACTGGTCACTGCAGGGCCAACTTACGAAGCGATAGACCCGGTACGGTTCATCGGTAATCATTCCTCCGGTAAAATGGGTTTCGCCATTGCCAATCAGTTTGCTGCAATGGGTGCCGAAGTGACGCTGATTACTGGTCCCACTGCAGAAAAGAGCGCACAGCAATTGAGAAGGATTGATGTACTGAGTGCCGCTGATATGCTGGATGCCTGTCTCAGGGAATTCAGTGAAGCAAAAATCACAGTGATGAGTGCTGCTGTAGCCGACTATACGCCCGTTCAGGCAGCAGCGCAAAAAATAAAGAAATCAGAAGAACAGTTCCAGCTTCAGCTCAAAAAAACAACCGATATACTGGCCAGTCTGGGTAAGCTAAAAACAGCACAACAGATCCTGGTGGGTTTTGCCCTGGAGACTGAAAACGAAGAAGTGCATGCCAAAGCAAAACTGATCAAGAAAAACCTGGACCTCATTGTCCTCAATTCTTTAAATGATAAAGGCGCAGGTTTTAAGATGGATACCAATAAAATCACTATCTTTAATCAGGCATCAGAGAAAACCGTCTTCGAAATGAAGTCGAAAAGCGAAGTTGCCAAAGACATTTGCCTTGAAATCTTAAAGCTCCTCTAACCAAGCATGAAACGCTACTGCTTATTTCTGATCTTTCTACTGATCTGTTCAGGTACTATCCAGGCACAGGAACTCAATGCAAGGGTACAAGTGCAAGCTCCTTCTGTACCCAATATAGACAAAAGGAATATTGAAGTGCTACAGACCAACATCAGGGAATTCCTGAACAACAATAAGTGGTCTAATGAAAGTTATGCCCCGCAGGAGCGCATTGAGTGTAATTTTGTAATCACCATCACCGAATGGGACGGCAATTCGAATTATAAAGCAGAAGCCCAGTTGCAGTCGAGCAGGCCTGTGTACGGCAGCTCTTATAACAGTACTTTACTGAACCTGAGCGACAAAGACTTTGACTTCAATTATACAGAAGGACAATCGCTTGATTTCTCCGACCAAAACTTCATTTCCAACCTCAGCTCCCTGCTGGGTTTCTATGCCTACACCATCATTGGCCTGGACAAAGACAGTTTCAGTAGCCTGGGCGGTACCCCCTATTTTAAAAAAGCGTTAAACGTGGTAAACAATGCCCAGACTTCCGGGAATAAAGGCTGGAAAGCAATTGATGGTCTGCGCAACCGTTACTGGCTGAATGAGAACCTGCTCAACAAAGGCTTTGAAGAGCTCCGGAGTTTCATCTACGATTATCATTACAACGGTCTGGACAGGCTGCAGGATAATGCTGGGCGTGGTGTTAAAAAGATGCTCAACCTGCTTTCGGGCTTAAAAACCATGGACAAGCAAAAAGTGGGCTCTATATTCCCCAATTTCTATTTTGCAAGTAAGGCCGATGAAATCGTCAATGTATTCTCTATCGCCACAGGAGATCCCTCCGATGCGGTCAAAGCTTACAACCTGCTTTCCCAGATTGACCCGGCCAACCTCAACAAGTACGAAGCACTGAAACAGCTTAACATTCCTCTGAAATAACTAGAAAACAACACCTTATCTAAAATCCGTTAAAATTTGTTAAAAATATTTTGTTTATACGAATACATTCGTACATTTGATTACGAAACAATTCGTATATCAATATATGTCAACACCACATCAGACTAAACCTACGGAAAGTGAGATGGAGATCCTCCAGATCTTATGGGAAAAGGGAGATTGTACCGTAAGGGATGTTCATGAAATTTTAGAGAAAAGCAAAGAGGCGGGTTATACCACTACATTGAAACTGATGCAGATCATGCATGAAAAAGGTTTGGTATCCAGGGACACTTCTTCCAAAACCCATATCTACCGTGCATTGGTGAACCAGCAAAAAACGCAACAGCAGCTGGTCAGTAAAATGATAGACAATGTATTCAATGGCTCTGCAGCCAGGCTGGTGATGCAGGCTTTAGGCAACCATAGTGCGAGCAAAGACGAGATCGATTCCATAAAAAAATATCTTGATGAACTAAGCAAAAAATAAAATCATGGAAGCAATTCTAAATAACCTGATCAAAGCCATTGGCTGGAGCATCTTTCACTCCCTTTGGCAAGGCGCTGTGGTATACGGCATCCTCTTGCTGGCCCTTAGTGTCTTACCGAAAAAAAGTGCCGGTATGAAGCACAATATGGCTTATGCCGCAATGTGCCTTACTTTCGCGGGATTTTGCATCACCTTTTTCTCGCTGTTTAAGCTCCCCAGCTCTCCTGCTCCTGTTGGCATAGCAGCTGCTGAAAACTTCAGAATTAGTGAAACAGCACAGCTGATCAATATCAGTGAGGGGCTATACCATAGGGCGGAACAGCTTTTCCCTTACTTGGTAGCACTATATGCTGCCGGATTGCTGTTTCAGCTTTGCATCCTTACTGTAGGCTATAAAAAGCTTTTGAACCTGAAAAAAGCAAGCCGTGAAGCAGTTCCTGAAGAATGGCAAACAGTATTCCAGACCATGGTTGCCCGCTTAGACTTGCGCCGTAAGATTGGCTTTTTCCTTTCCGAACAGGTAAATGTGCCGCTCGTGATCGGATACCTGAAGCCCATCGTCCTATTTCCCGCAGCCCTGGCCAGCCAATTGGACATCAAACAGGTAGAGGCCATACTCATCCATGAGCTTTCGCATATCCGCAGAAATGACTACTTGCTCAACCTCATCAAGACAGGGATAGAGACCTTGCTTTTCTTCAATCCTTTCATCTGGCTCGGCAGCAAACTCATCAATATCGAGAGGGAACATGCCTGTGACGACCTCGTTCTGTCCTTCACCGGAACTCCCGTTACCTATGCACATGCCCTGCTCAAACTTGAAATCTTAAAAGACAAAAGCAGTCCGGCGCTTTCGATGGCGGCAACCGGCAGTAACCAACATTTGTATCAACGCATTAAAAGAATCACAGATATGAAAACCAACTACATGAATGCAAAGCAACAGTTCTTTGCCATCACGCTCAGCGTAGCAACCGTCATCTCACTCGCCTGGATCAGCCCCGAAAAAACTAAGGCCGCTGATGTAAAAACAGCTAAAGTGAAAAAAGTCACCAAGACTGTTCAGTCGAATAGCCTGAAAATGAATCTACAGCAAATCAACCTTAGTTCTTCTACAGTGCAGCAGGCAGCACCCTGCGATACCACTAAAAAGAAAAAGAAATTTAAGATCGTTGCGGTTGATGCACAAGGCAATCAGCAGGAATACAGTTCTATCAACGAAATGCCCGACAGTCTGAAAAAAGAAGTGATCCGGGAGACTTTCAGCAACAGGGATTATTTTCCTGCAGACTTCGGTGATGCTTTCAAAACTATGGCAATCCGGCTTAAATCCATCAATAAAGATTCTCTTGGAAACATCATTATCCATTCGCCAAATATGGCCGATGTTTATGTCAATCAATTGAAAATTAGTGGAGAAGCATTGGCCAATCAGGCTAAGTCGATAGATGCGGCCAAACGTGCCATCGAAGTCCGGATCAAGGGCGCGGAGATCGCTAAGGCAAACAGCAAAGCCATTCAGGCAGACATCTACAAATCGGAAGATATGAAGAACCTGCAGTTGGAATTGTCGAAAATGAATAGTATTGTCGTAAACGGGTTCAAATTAAAAGATCCTTCTCCTGAGGTAAAAGAACAAATACAGAAAGTAAGAGAATTTCACAACTCGCCAGAATATAAAAAACTAAAAAAGAAATTTGATGAAGACCTGGAGAAAATCAAAAAGAAAAAAGGGATCAAAAGCAATAACAACAATACCTTCAACTACAATTTCCAGTATCAAACGGAGGGAGCATCTGCAGAACCCAGAGAACTGAGGATAGAGACCAATTAAACTTAATACATTTTTACACACCGATAAAACCTCATGGAGGCTGAAGGATGACCATATCCTTCAGCCTCTTTTTTGTTGACAAGTATTATCAGCCATTGCCTAAGTTTTCCTAATTTAGCAGTGTATATGCTACAGAAACTTTCTATTCGTAATTACGCTTTGATAGACAGCGTAGAGCTGGAACTTGACAAAGGGCTAAACATCATCACAGGGGAAACCGGTGCGGGTAAATCCATTATGCTGGGGGCTTTGTCCCTGATTTTGGGCCAGCGGGCTGAGACGAAGTATTTCTTCAATCAAGATAAGAAGTGCATCATAGAAGGTTTCTTCCATATTGAAGAGCGTATGCGCCCGCTCTTTGAAGACAATGAAATTGACTTCCAGGAAGAGGGTATACTCAGACGTGAAATATCGAAAGACGGAAAGTCCCGCGCTTTTATCAACGATACCCCTGTTGCGCTTTCGCTGATGAAACAGGTTGGGGAAAAGCTGATCGATATCCATTCGCAACATGCAACGCTGGCGGTAAACGATGCCGGCTTCCAACTGGAAGTTGTAGATACCCTGGCAGACCATCAGGATTTACTCCTCAACTACCGTTCGTTGTTCAAAGATTACAAAAAGAAACAACAGCAGTTGCAGGCCATGCAGCAAGCCGCAAACGAAGCCCGTAGCAAACAGGATTACGAGCAATTTCTTTTCAGCGAACTGGAACAGGCCGCACTGAAAACCGGAGAGCAGGAATCACTGGAAGCTGAACTGGAACTACTGAATAATGCAGAAAGCATCAAAAGAAGCCTGGTCAATAGTTACCAGTTGCTTAGCGAACAGGAAACTGCTGTATTGCCTATGCTCAAAGAAGTTATTGTACAGCTGCAGTCCATCGAGAAATTCGATCCCGATTATACTGCACTGACTGAGCGCCTGCGTTCCGCACTAATAGAATTAAAAGATATTGCCCAGGAAACTGTTGGTTTTGAGGAAAACATTGTCTTCAATCCATCGAGGATCGAAGAGATCAACAGCCGCCTGGACCTGATTTATAGCCTGCAGCAGAAGCACAGGGTGAATGGCATCCAGGAATTACTGGTGATCCAGGAGCAGCTATCGGACAACCTCAGTTCGCTGCTGAACAGCGATGAGCAAATAGAACGGCTGAACCAGGAGATCTCAGCGATCAGAAAACAGCTTGAGCAACAGTCGGACTTGCTTTCCGGTAACCGCAGCAAAGCGATAGTAACGGCTGAGAATCAGGTCAAAGAGGTATTGAACCAGGTAGGCATGCCAAATGCCAGGATCCAGATTACGCAAGGGAAGCTGGAAGAACTCAACAGAGATGGCATTGATGCGATCAACCTTCTATTTTCTGCCAACAGCGGACAGGCGCCTGCACCGGTAGGTAAGGTGGCATCCGGAGGTGAACTTTCCCGGCTGATGCTTGCCATCAAATCCATTATGGCGAAACATACTGCATTACCTACGCTGATCTTTGATGAAATCGATACAGGTATTTCCGGAGAAACAGCGCTGCGTGTCGGGAATGTGATCGGAGATCTGGAGCAAAATATGCAGGTGGTCTGCATCACCCACCTTCCACAAATTGCAGCCAAGGGCGACGCACACTATTTCGTTTATAAGCAGGAAGAAGGCGAACGCACGACTACAGGAATCCGGAAATTAAAACCGGAGGAACGCATCCAGGTGATCGCAGAAATGCTGAGTGGCAAAACTCCCGGAGCGTCTGCCCTGAAAAATGCACAGGAACTTTTGGGAATGAACTAAACATTTTATCAGGATTGACCTATCAAAAATACTAATATTATTAGTATTTTTGATAGATGGCAACAGCAACTGATAATCCCGAAAACTACTTCAAAGGCAGAGGTGCTCAATTTAATCCCCACAACCGCTTTGCAAAAAATGACTATGTAAAGGAGCATGATGAGGGCATCGATGAATGGGAGGAGGAAGATCATAAAACCACTTTCATTTTTGGTAAATCAAAGAGCATTGTCAACAAGGTCGACAGTCCGGATGTGGGCATGTTGTACTCCCTAAACCCATATCAAGGCTGCGAACATGGTTGTACGTATTGCTACGCACGCAATGCCCATGAGTATTGGGGCTTTAGCGCCGGTCTTGATTTTGAGCGGAAGATCATCGTCAAACAAGATGCCCCGGAGCTTTTCAAAAAATTCCTGGAGCGCAAAGGTTGGGATGCTTCTGTGATCTCACTTTCCGGAAATACGGATTGTTACCAACCAGCGGAGCGGAAGTTTGGGATCACCAGACGATTGCTGGAAATTGCCCTGGAGTATAAACAACCGATCGGCATGATCACAAAAAATGCATTGATCCTGCGCGACATTGATATCCTTCAGGAAATGGCCAGCCTCAATCTCTGTTCTGTGTATGTTTCCATCAACAGCCTGAATGAATCACTACGGCAAAAAATGGAGCCCAGAACAACTACAGCAAAGCAGCGACTGAAAATCGTAGAGCAGCTGAGCCATACAGGGATCCCGGTGGGCGTCATGGTCGCACCACTCGTTCCAGGCCTAAGCGAGCATGAAGTCCCGAAGATACTGAAAACCATTGCAGATTGCGGAGCCATCTCTGCAGGATATACCATTGTTAGACTGAATGGCGCTATAGGGGGGATATTTGAAGACTGGCTCAGAAAAAATTACCCCGACCGCTTTGATAAGGTATGGCATATGATTCAGTCCTGCCATGGCGGAAATGTGAACGATAGCCGTTTTGGAGATCGAATGAGGGGCGATGGCAATATTGCACAACTGATCAGAGATACTTTCAAACTCCATTGCCGGCTCAATCACCTCAATGAAAAAAGGACGGAGCTGGATTCCAGTCTCTTTCAGATTCCCAGATCACAGCTCCGTTTATTTTAGTATTTATACCAGGAAGTTATCTACTTCTCTGTAAGCCTGTATCACCCGCAACTCCCCTTCTTTACCGGATTTGGAATTGCCATGTTCCATGCCCATGATTCCTTTATAGCCTTTCTCATGGATGTGCTTGAAAAGGTTCTTATAGTTGATTTCACCCGTAGTCGGCTCTTTCCGTCCCGGATTGTCGCCAATCTGGATATAGGCGATCTCGTCCCAGCAACGGTCCATGTTTACGATCAACTGCCCTTCTGTTTTCTGCATGTGATAAATGTCATACAGGATTTTGCATGAAGGGCTGTTTACTGCTTTACAAACTGCATAAGTTTCATGTGTCTGCTGCAGGAAAAGTTCAGGTGTATCACTCAAAGTTTCCAATACCATGACCAGTCCATGAGGTTCAAAAATTTCCGCACCTGCGCGCATGGCGTCAATCACATTCGCAAACTGGTTTCCATAAGGCAATTTACGTTCATAAAAGCCCGGTACTACCGTCAGCCATTTCGCATTGCAACGCTTCGCTGCTTCCACCGAACGTTTGCAGGTCTCTACAAATTTATCTTTAAATTCTTTCTTACCTGTAGTGAGGGAAGTCTTCCAGTTGTCGCCACCGTCGACAACAAATACCCCCATGCGCATTCCCAGCTTAGCCAGCAGATTACCTATTTTAGTTTGTTCCTCTACCGGCCTGTTCAGGTAGCCATTGTCTTCAATGGACCTAAAGCCCTGGTCGTACATGTATTGAATTTGCTCAAGAAAAGTAGCGCCACCGGCATTTTTAAACATGCCATCATGCGGTGCATAATCGAGGTTAAAGGTTTTTCCAGCCATTTCCTGCTGGAGGGGCATTTTTTTCTCCGCAGCAGCTTCCAGCGCAGATCCCGTGACCAGTGCTCCTGTTGCGAATAAACTATTTCTTAAAAATTCTGTTCTGTTCATTTGAATGCGGTTAATGTTGGTTATTCTGTGATCAGTTTTTTAAATCCTGCCGACAGCGTATCGGCTACACGCCCATCCTTGCAATGGTAAATGAAATATGCTTCAAGGTCTTTTCTCTTCGCTACAAATGCAAGCGCCTCTTCCAGCTCCATGGCCATCAATGCATTGTCGTAACCATCAGCCGTGATCGCGTTTTTTGCATATACCGTCACGCTGATCATCGCATTGTCAAGGGGATATCCCGTGAGGGGATTGATGAGGTGACTGACTTTTCGACTTCCTTTTTGCAGGAACTTCCGGTAATTGCCCGAGGTCGTAATCGCACCGTTATTGATGCTTACCACATGTTTCACTACCGGCTCTGCCCCATCCGCAGCAGGCCCTTCTATCCCGATGCGCATCGGACTCCCGTCCGGCTTCGGCCCCTTCATTCTGATTTCCCCTCCGATCTCTACTACAAAAGACTTAATGCCTTTGCTGAGGAGGTGATCGGCGACCACATCCACGCTATACCCTTGCGCAATGCCATTTAGATCCAACTGGACACAGGGCTTGTCTTTTTTAAGCAGTATGCCTTTCAACTGTAGGTGCTGCATACCCACACAATTCAGTGCAGACCGGATCATCCCGCTATCCGGAAATTCGGAAATTGGTTTCACTCCGAAGCCCCAGGCCTGTACCAATGGAGCCACAGTTACATCAAATTTACTTTTTGTGGCTTTGTTGATCTCGAAAGACTTGCGCATCACCTTAAGAAAACCAGGGTCCAGGAGCAGGCCGTCAGTGGAGGCATTGAACTGGTTGATGCGTGAATAAGGTTTATATAGCGACATGGAAGAATCAATGCTGACCAATATTCTGTCTATATCAGCTTTGGTAACGAGGCTATCTTTCGCAAAATACTTAATGGAGTAATCGGTACCCTGCGCATAGCCATGTATGGTATATTGCTGCTGATCATCCTTCTTAAGGAAAAAAGAGATCAGCAGCGGTATACCTATAAAAAGACTTTTATTTGCAGAAAGCATCGGTTATCATTACAGCACCTTTGTTTGTCCAGGTGTAGGGATAGGATACAGTCCATTTGCATCCGGCATCAATTTAGGATTGGCATCCCATGCCAGGCGCTCAGGAAATAAGCTGTTATTTGCATTCAGGGCATCTTCCCATTTGATGGTCTGTCCGGAATAAGTGGCATATCGACCAATGATCGAAGTCAGGCAGCTCTTCGCTCCCCTTTCCGCATCCCAGAATTTGTATTCCCCTTTTGCGATTGCAGCAAACAGTTCGTCATGCTCAGTCTGGTAAGGATTGGGATTGGTCTTTGAAGAATAGTTATAAATCTGCGTGCCTTTATGGTCCCACAATTTACCCGTATTACCTGCCGAGAGGTATACCCGGCCTTTTGTACCCTGAAAAGTTTCATCTACACGATTGGAGATTCCTTCAAAGTGACGGCACTGGCTATAGATCACCGCACCATCCGCGTAAGTCAGTTCTACTGCATGGTTGTCGTAGATTTCGCCGTAATCCTTGCCCGTTCTCCAGGCGCGACTTCCCGTTCCTTGAATCGATACCGGATAAGCGTTCTTCACCCAGTTTGCGATATCAATATTGTGTACATGCTGCTCTACGATATGATCACCGCACAGCCAGTTGAAATAGTACCAGTTACGCATCTGGTATTCCATTTCTGTCTGCTCAGGCTTACGGCGGTTCACCCATACACCACCACTGTTCCAATAGACTTGTCCACCGGTGATGTCACCGATTGCACCGTCTTCAATGCGTTTGATGGTTTCCCTATAGTTCGTCTGGTAACGGCGTTGCAGCCCTACCACTACGTTCAGTTTCTTTTTCTTTGCAAGTTCAGCAGCTGCCAATACCCGGCGTATTCCCGGAGAATCTACCGCTACCGGCTTCTCCATAAATACGTGCTTCCCTTTATTCACTGCTTCCTCGAAATGCATTGGCCTGAAACCCGGAGGCGTAGCCAATAAAACCACATCTGCCAAAGCTATCGCTTTCTCATAAGCATCAAAGCCGACGAACCTGCGTTCCTTAGGTACATCTACCTTATCTTTAAATTTCTCTGCAAGAGAGTTATAAGTTTCGTCCAGACGGTCCTGGAAGGCATCTGCCAGGGCCACTAACTTGATATTTTGTTTGGTACTCAATGCTTGTGTAGCCGCACCCGCGCCGCGGCCGCCGCAACCGATCAATGCAATCTTGATGGTATCATCTACAGAGGAATGTCCACCTCCTGCAAAAGCTACCCCGTTGAGCATCACACCTCCGGCAACAAGGGCCGAAGTTTTAAGGAAATCGCGTCGCTGATCGCGCAGTTCTTCATTGTTCATTTTGATTCAGGTTTATATGGTTCTTAATTTGTGTTTTTTGACTAATTGTCCTTGATTGGTGCTTTATCGTAATAGGCCTCTATTTCTGCTTTTGAAGGGGGAGTGACCGGTCTTACCAGGCGCATCCCAACAAAAGGAGCCTCCGGAAACCACCAGTTGCTTTTCGGGATCTGGGGATCCAGTTGTTTCCAGGACGGATCAGATGGTAATCTGGAAGCCGAGCGTGAATCTTTCGCTTCATCGTTATAAGCACCGCCTCTTATGGCATGGGGGTATAACTTATCCGGCACCACAACCGGGTTCTCAGGTTTGGAAGAGGCGTATGCGTTCTCTGTATACTGATCATAAGTCCATTCTGCCACATTGCCGTACATGTCGTAGAGTCCCCAGGGATTGGGCTTTTTCTTTCCGACAAGCTGGGTTTTGCCTTCACTATTTGCCGCAAACCATGCGTATTCTCCGAGTTTGCCCTCGTCATTTCCAAAGGAATACTCAGTAGTAGTACCTGCGCGACAAGCGTATTCCCATTCCGCTTCCGTCGGCAATCTATAGAAAACACCGGTGCGGGCGTACAGCCACTTACAATACTGAATGGCATTATAGTGTGTCATGGCCAGTGCAGGTTGCCCTTCTTTGCCCATGCCAAAGGTCATGTCAAGATAAGGTTTGGTCGGCCGGGTTACCGCATCTACATTTTTAGGAACAGGTACTGTACTGTGTGCAGTTTCATAATCGCGGTACAGGAAAGGCTCATAGATATCCCAGGTCACTTCGTGGGTGCCGATCCAGAAAGGGGCTATTTTTACTTTATGTACAGGCTGTTCATCCGCCTTACCTTTTTTGCTGCCCATTAAGAATTCCCCACCGGGAATGGCCTGCATGTTAAACGAGAGTTTTGTACCGTCGATCTGTTGTGTGTAAGCTGCGGGTTTGTCCTGCGCTGTAGTAGTTTCCACAGCAATTGCCAGTATGGGAACCAGCAATAATAGTTTTACGTTCATTTGAATACTTGGTGTTATAATAGTTTACCTAACCTATTTATTCCCTAAAATAGAGGCAATTATCCATAAACCAAAATATAAGCGGAGATAATTTACAAAATGTGTAAATCAAACACTAAGTTGTTACAAAATTGACAAGCCGCAGTCATAAAAAACCCCGGCTTGTCAAACAAACCGGGGTTATTATTTCAACTAAAGATTGCTTATTCTACGCTACCTTCTTCTTTTTTCTTTTTTTTTCCTGGACTTTTATTTTCCACTACGATCTCATCTTTTTCTTTGTCGTAGTCGATTTCCAGAATGTCTCCATCGTGGATCTCACCTTTCAGGATTTCTTCCGCAATCGGATCTTCCAGGTATTTCTGAATGGCGCGTTTCAATGGTCTGGCTCCAAAGTTAGAATCAAAACCTTTATCAGCAATGAAATCTTTCGCTCTGTCGGTCAGTTTCACTTCATAACCCAGGTTATGAACGCGTCCGAACAATGATTTCAATTCGATATCGATGATTTTGAAAATTTCTTCTCTGCCCAGTGTGTTGAACACGACCACATCATCCACACGGTTCAGGAATTCAGGAGCAAAGGCACGTTTCAGTGCACTTTCAATTACACCCCTTGAATGCGCATCTACCTGGTTCACTTTAGCAGAGGTAGAGAAACCAACGCCCTGACCGAAATCTTTCAATTGGCGTGCACCGATGTTAGAGGTCATGATGATGATCGTATTTCTAAAATCCACTTTGCGGCCCAAACTATCAGTCAGCTGACCTTCGTCCAGCACTTGCAATAAGATGTTGAATACATCAGGGTGAGCTTTTTCGATCTCATCCAGCAAGATTACGGCATATGGTTTACGACGAACCTTTTCGGTCAATTGTCCACCTTCTTCATACCCCACGTATCCCGGAGGAGCGCCCACTAAACGGGAAACCGCAAATTTCTCCATGTATTCACTCATGTCAATCTGGATCAGGGAATCGTCGCTATCGAACATGAAACGTGCAAGTTCTTTCGCCAGTTCCGTCTTACCCACACCTGTAGGTCCCAGGAAGATGAATGAACCGATTGGCTTTTTAGGATCTTTCAATCCTGCTCTTGTACGCTGGATGGCCCTGGTCAATTTCTTGATCGCGTCATCCTGGCCGATGATTTTCTGGTTCACCGTATCGTACATATTCAACAGCTTCACGCTATCGGTTTGTCCTACACGCTGCAATGGAATACCAGTCATCATAGACACCACCTCAGCTACATTATCCTCAGATACCGTATAGCGTTTGGTTTTAGTATCTGCTTCCCATGCTGCTTTAGCACGGTCCAGCTCTTCCAAAAGATTCTTTTCAGTATCCCTTAACTTAGCTGCCTCTTCATATTTCTGGCTTTTTACCACCTTATTTTTTTCGAGCTTGATCTCTTCGATCTTGCTTTCAATTTCGATGATGTTTTCAGGAACATGGATATTGGTCAGGTGAACCCTTGACCCCGCCTCATCCAGCGCATCAATCGCTTTATCCGGCAGGAACCTGTCTGTGATGTACCTTGAAGTCAGGGCAACGCAAGCATTAATGGCTTCATCTGTATAAGTTACACCGTGATGGTCTTCGTATTTCTCTTTGATGCGGTTCAGGATCTCAATGGTTTCATCCGGAGTTGCAGGCTCGATCATTACCTTTTGGAAACGACGGTCCAGGGCACCATCTTTCTCGATATACTGACGGTATTCATCCAGGGTAGTTGCACCGATGCATTGAATTTCTCCCCTTGCCAGGGCAGGTTTGAACATGTTAGAGGCGTCCAGTGAGCCGGAAGCTCCACCAGCACCTACTATCGTGTGGATCTCATCAATGAACAGAATCACGTCTGTAGATTTCTCCAGTTCGTTCATCACTGCTTTCATGCGCTCCTCAAACTGACCACGGTATTTTGTGCCAGCTACCAAGGAAGCAAGGTCCAAAGTAACCACACGTTTGTTGAACAATACCCTGGACACCTTCCTCTGCACAATACGCAGTGCCAGCCCCTCTGCAATGGCAGATTTACCAACACCAGGCTCACCGATCAGGATCGGGTTGTTCTTTTTACGTCTCGACAAGATTTGCGACACACGCTCAATCTCTTTCTCACGCCCAACGATAGGGTCTAAACGTCCCTCTTCAGCGGCTTTTGTCAAGTCGCGTCCAAAGTTGTCCAGTACCGGAGTTTTAGATTTGATGTCCGAAACCTTTTTCGGACTGCTGAAACTTTCTTCTTCACGGTAATCATCGTCCCCGCCAGTAGAAGCACTATTTTGGACATCATCTCTGAATCCGTTTTTATTGACTTCTACTTCCTGTTTGAAGATTTCATAATTGATGCTGAACTGCAACAGGATCTGTGATGCAATGTTATCGTCATCACGCAGGATAGACAACAACAGGTGCTCTGTTCCAATCAGGTCGCTTTTGAAGATCTTTGCTTCCAGATAAGTGATTTTTAATACTTTTTCAGCTTGCTTAGTTAATGGAATGTTCCCCAGATTAACTGTAACACTGGAGGTACCCCTTACGGAGTCCTCAATCGAACGGCGCAGTTTTGAGGTATCAACTCCCAATGATTTCAATATCTTGATGGCCATACCATCGCCTTCGCGAATAAGGCCTAACAATAGATGTTCTGCGCCTATGTAATCGTGACCTAATCTCAGGGCTTCTTCCCTGCTAAAAGAAATCACGTCTTTTACTTGTGGAGAAAATTTAGCTTCCATATATAACCTTTCTAAATCCGGAATGCCCTAAACTAAAAAATTTGTTTTATAAATGCACTCCTGACAATTTTATTTTATCAACAATTACGCCATTGGATGATAAACAGATGTGATAATTGCCGTTATTTCATAAATGTTACCAATTATTGACCATAGGTATGGCGCTGTAAATCGGCTAATCAATTAAAGAAAACGGCCTTGTTATTGGTTTTCGCGCCTACAAAGAGCAATTGTCCAATAAATGTAATCATTTTTCAGCCACATTGATCTGCCATTCTTACCTAATTTTCGCAGATAGACTACCAAAATGGCAGTATTTAATCTACAGTTCTGGTATAAAACGGAAAAATATTCCCCGGGGCCTTTTACAGCCCTTCCTGCTCTTCCCCTGTTTCAGCAGCGGCATCCAAACCAGGAAACTTTATTGCGGAGAATTCCAGGCTCAATAACCAATTGAATGGTGAGGCGGGGATCAGGCCATCTGCAGACTGGCCTTCAGGGTAAGCGGAATATACCGGATAATCCTCTATGGACGGAAATTCTAAATAGATTGACATGCGGCTTTTCTTATTTGGTTCAAAGCGCCGGTCTATAGTAGATTGCGCTTATTTTATATAACTAAATTTCGGCAAAAAAGTTTGATTTGCGGCATATAAATAAACATATCATATCCGGCTATATTTTTCCGATACGCCGCAATACGATTGTCCCCAATCTGATCGATGCTCCCCCCGCCTTTTACTCAAACCGGTCCAGATTCATCACTTTATCCCAGGCCGCTACAAAATCTTTTAAAAACTGCTCCCCGGCATCTGCACTTCCATACACTTCTGCAATCGCGCGAAGTTCTGCATTAGATCCGAATACCAGGTCAGCCCGTGTGGCCGTCCATTTGACCTCGCCGGTTGTCCGGCTACGGCCTTCGTATAGTTCGCGGTCGGGAGATACGGCCTTCCAGGAGGTATTCATATCAAGCAGGTTCACAAAGAAATCATTGCTCAGCAAGCCCGGTCTTTCCGTGAACACACCGTGTTTGCTGCCATCGAAATTGATATTTATCATCCTCAAACCGCCCAGCAGCACAGTCAGTTCCGGTCCTGTAAGACTGAGCAACTGTGCTTTATCAATCAGAAGTTCTTCCGTAGACACCGGAATTTTCGATTTGCGGTAATTACGGAAACCATCAGCAATTGGCTCCAGGTAACCAAAGGATTCCACATCAGTCTCTTCCTGTGAAGCGTCCATACGGCCCGCTTTGAAAGGGACGCTGATCGCGTGTCCGGCTTCCGCTGCGGCCTTTTCCAGGGCAGCACATCCACCAAGTACGATCAAATCTGCCAGGGAGACCTTTTTATCATCCCCTTGCCTGCCGTTGAACTCATGTTGAATGCCCTCCAGGACATCCAGGACCCGCTGCAACTGAGGCGGATTATTCACCACCCAGAAGCGCTGGGGAGCCAGTCGGATGCGTGCACCGTTGGCACCTCCGCGTTTGTCAGAACTACGGAATGTAGCGGCCGAAGCCCATGCCGTAGCTACCAGTTCCGATACACTCAGGCCAGATCCCAGCAGGGTCGACTTCAGTGCGGCTATATCCTGCCCATCGATCAATGGATGGTCCATCGCCGGAATGGGATCCTGCCACAACAATATTTCCTCAGGCACCTCTGGTCCCAGGTAACGGGCACGGGGGCCCATATCGCGGTGCGTCAACTTAAACCAGGCCCTGGCAAAGGCGTCAGCAAAAGCATCCGGATTTTCCAGGAAGTTCCTCGAGATCTTTTCATACACCGGATCAAACCGCAAAGAAAGATCGGTGGTCAGCATCGTAGGCAAGTGTTTCTTTGAATCATCAAAGGCATCAGGGATGATGCCGGGTGCATCTTTAGCTACCCACTGATGCGCACCTGCGGGACTTTTAGACAATTGCCATTCAAAGCCAAACAGGTTTTCGAAGAAGTTGTTGCTCCATTGTGTTGGTGTTTTTGTCCAGATCACTTCCAGACCACTGGTGATCGCGTCTGCACCTTTGCCCGAGCCATAGCTGTTGCTCCAGCCCAGGCCCTGCAGTTCCAGGTCGGCCGCTTCAGGTTCCTTACCCACATGCGTGGCGGGAGCAGCACCATGGGTCTTACCAAAGCTATGTCCGCCCGCAATCAGCGCCACGGTTTCTTCATCATTCATGGCCATACGGCCGAAAGTATCGCGAATATCTCTTGCAGCAGCTATAGGATCGGGATTTCCGTCCGGTCCTTCAGGGTTTACATAAATCAGTCCCATCTGTACCGCAGCAAGCGGCTTTTCCAGTTTACGGCTGTGGATATCCCCATCGGCATCATCGTCAGACGACACCACTCCATGTTCCTTTGGCACACCTTCAGAACCATGTGCATAGCGGAGGTCTCCACCCAGCCAGGTGTTTTCGGCACCCCAATAGATATCTTCCGAAGGCTCCCATACATCTTCACGGCCACCGGCAAAGCCAAAGGTTTTAAAACCCATAGACTCCAGGGCTACATTTCCGGTCAGGATCAGGAGATCCGCCCATGAAATGTTACGGCCGTATTTTTGTTTAATCGGCCAGAGCAGCCTGCGGGCTTTATCCAGGCTCACATTGTCGGGCCAACTGTTTAGCGGCGCAAAGCGCTGCTGCCCGGATCCCGCGCCACCACGGCCATCCCCCACACGGTAAGTACCAGCACTGTGCCAGGCCATCCGGATGAACAAAGGGCCATAATGCCCAAAATCTGCCGGCCACCATTCCTGCGAATCGGTCATCAGCGCATGGAGGTCGCGTTTTACCGCTTCCAGATCCAGGCTATTAAAGGCCTCCGCATAGCTGAAGCCAGCTCCCATTGGGTCCGATAAAGCAGAATGCTGACGAAGGATATTGAGTTTCAATTGATTTGGCCACCAGTCGCGGTTGCGGGTACCACCACCGCCTACATTGTGCTTCATGGTTCCATTATGAAAGGGGCATTTGCTGATGTCGTTTGATTCGTTTTCCATATTTTAACATTTTTGGGGTTGAACAACAAGCCGGCACACTCGGTGCAGATACCTAAATTTAAGACATTCAATAAACAATCGCAATGAATTATTTCGATATTACAACAAACCAATACTTTCTGCAACCCGGCAGGCTTCCAGTGCGTTAGTCACATTCAGCTTCTCAAATATATTTTGCCGGTGCCGGTTCACCGTATGGATGCTCAGCCCCAGTTTAGCTGCAATTTCCTTACTCCTGCGCCCATGTCTGATCAGCTGCAACACCTCTGCTTCCCGCAGGGAAAGCAGCTCATTGAAACGGTTCTGCTTGTCTTCCAGAATTTCCCCGGAGCGTTTATTGATGATCAGGCCCTGAGGGATCCCAAACTCAGGATGGTCATAGACCCTGTTGTACAGGCAGAGGGCCAGCCAGACACTGCCGTCCTCAGCACTGCTGATGTACAGCAGGCGGTGCTGGATCATCAGGTACCTGCCCTCCCGGTTGCGGATCCTGAGCCTGGTGATCACCTCATAATCGCTACGCTCATCCACTTCCAGGGCATTCAGGAGTTGGAAGAACTGAAATTCCAGACGGTATTTCTTTTGCAGATCCTCCGGATGCACCCTGCTCAGCAATTGGTCTTCCCAGATCGAATTGATCTCGCTCTCCTGCTGATCAAGCCCCAACTGTTCCGCAACGGCACCATAATAAAGATAGCTCTTCCTCGCCCGCATATCGCTGAGTACGGCCATGCTATTTTCCATCTTTGTGTACATCCGGGCGATCAGCCTGGCATTTTCCAGTTGAAGGCCGGGATTCGAAGTCGTCTCAAAAGGCTGGGTCAAAAGTTTAATGTCAAGCAGATCACGCATATTTTCCGGTTTACTATGGTTATTAATCACCATTTGATGTGGTCAAAGCAGTCAATAACTTTACGAACTTACTAATTTGAATGAAAAAAATCCTTTTTACGCTAGGCCTTCTGCTTAGCCTTACCGAAATGAAAGCACAGCGCCTCGAAAAAATGCACTGGTACAATGAACCGGAGCAATGGGAGATCAAGAACAACAGCCTGATCATGCAGGTAACGCCCAATAGCGACTACTGGCGGATCTCGCATTACGGCTTCACCGTAGACGATGCCCCATTTTATTATGGAAACTATGGTGGCGAGTTTGAAGCAAAAGTAAAGCTCACAGGAGCATACAAAGTACGTTTTGATCAGATGGGCCTGATGATCCGCACCGACCACAAAAACTACATCAAGACAGGCGTTGAATTTGTAGACGGAAAATTCAATGTCAGCACCGTGGTCACCCACGAAAAAAGCGACTGGAGCGTGTTGCCCCTCGAAAAAGCACCGCCTTTTATCTGGATCAAAGTGGTGCGCAGGCTGGATGCTGTAGAAATCTTCTATTCATTGGACGATAAAACCTACATCATGACCCGCAACGCACCGCTGCAGGACAATGCACCAGTGATGATCGGCCTCATGGCTGCTAGTCCTGATGGCAATGGATTTGAAGCAAAATTCGAACACTTTAAAGTGACGCACCTTCCGGATCAGCGCAGACTGGATTGGCTCAAGGCACATCAATAACGCAAACACAGTAATGAAACCTGGTTCGGGCCTTTCCCGCCCGAACCATTTCTAAGTATAGCGCAGTACATTTAGCGATTCTTTTGCTAACTTAGAGACAATGAAACCAATCCTTTCCCTCCTCTTGCTGCTGCAATTGTGTCTCGCCATGCCAGAGGCCAGCCTGTCGCAATCCACAAAAAATAAAGAAAAAATCTGGCTGCTTACCTATTTCAGGCAGCGCTACCCCACACGCATCGAGATCAATGCAAAAGGTGAAACCGTAGAAGTTCCATTACCCAACCCCATGCAGGTAGAGCAATTGCATATGGCATTGTCTACTGACGGGAGGCATTGGACACCACTGAATGACAATAAGCCGATCTGGGATCAGTTCATGCGCGACCAATTTATCCACCGGGGCTCAGATGGCCTATGGCGACTCCTGGCCACCGGAGGGGGAGCCAGTGCAGAAGACCGCAAAAAATATGGCCCTACCGCCACCCTCGCCACTTCGAAAGACTTGATCCACTGGGAATTCAACCAGCGGATACACCTCATGAAGGACGCAAAGAACGAATCCGGCGAACTGGCCAGGAATATCTGGGCTCCTGAGTTTTTTTATGACAAAGCCACTAAAGAATACACTTTATTCTGGTCTTCCTCTTTTAAGGATGCAGGCTGGAAGGAGAGTCAGCTCTGGTACTGCAAGACAAAAGACTGGAAGAGCTTCAGTCCGGCCAAAGTACTTTTCGCGCCCCCTTACTCAGTCATAGACGGCACATTGATCAAGGAAAAAGACACCTATTACCTGTTCCACAAAGAAGAGGAATTTGGAGTGAAAACCGGGGAACGCCGGGGAATACGGCTGGCTACATCCAAAACCCTGGAAGGCCCTTACGAAATCTACCATGGCCCACTGAACCAGGGACAGATTGCCCCGGTCATTACCGAAGGCCCAAGTGTGATGAAAGATCCGATAAAGAATGGCTGGCTGTTGTTGTACGATTACCCAATGGTAGACCGTTACGGGGTTTCTTCATCTCCCGATCTGTTTCACTGGAATCTGGAAACCAATATTTCCATGCCAGAAGATGCCAGGCACGGCAGTGTATCTGAAATCACCGCCAAAGAAGCCGCAGCCCTGCGCAAGGCTTATCCCTCTGGAAAAAAATAATTACTTACTGATGTAACTTTTGACATCACCACAGGTCTCAAATTTAAATTAACCCAATCAATCGCCAAACCATGAAAATTCAAGCATTTGTAATCGCGGGACTGCTTTTCCCCGCCAGTCTGTTTGCCCAGTCGATCAAACAGCCAATGATCTCCAGTTCTGAAGATCCGAGCACGACCATCACAGAGGTCAACACCACTGCTCAAAATACGGTAGTCACCTTCAAGTACACCAGTCCGGCCAAAGGTGCCTGGGTCCAACTGAACAAAAGCATGTATTTACAAGATGCCAACGGCGAGGAAAGGTATGAGTACCTAAGGTCGGAAGGCATCCCACTGAGACCCGAAAAATTAGTCACCAACGCAGACAATCAGGAAGTGACCTTCAAAGTATATTTCAAAAAGCTTAAACCAGACACTAAAGAGATCAACGTCATTGAAAGGGCCCGTTCCATTCATGAAATGAACGACGGAATAAATTTTTTAAACTTTTACCGGGTGAGCTTACAAAATTCCCGCCCTGCAGGCAATTCAACTGATGCAAACCGCGTCGATGTGATGGTGATGCCACCGCCGCCAGTACAAGGAATGCCTGAGAACATGGGTCCGATGATGAGCAAGATGTACACCAGCATGCTTACTTCACAATTAGCTATCTACGACAACCCTGAAATCACCGCTCAGCTGGCCAGGATCACCAAGAGTTATTACGACGCCTTGATCAAGGTCGGTTTTCCCGCAGACGCAGCATTAAAGATCATCATCGCTAAACCACTCGTCTCAACGGAAGGCATTAAATAACAAATTTAATCCTGGATTTCAACAGTTATACCGCTGAAATCCAGGATTATTTTATTTTCCTTGCAAGGCAGTTCCTTCAAATACAATTCCCGACCATCCATTTGCCATAAACTGTCTGATGTTCTGGTGGTCAGTTGCTTCCGGAGTATCCAGTACAGACTGATAATGTTCCGCGAACAAAGTTAAAGTATCAGCCTCAGAGAGTCCATTTAGCTGAGCAAAAGAAAACACCTTCGCGCTGCCTTGGTTTTGTGTAGCCTCATTGTAAGCTTCACCATTTTTGAAAGCAGTAGGCGTGTGGAGGTAATGGCTTTCAATAAAAGCGATTACATCTGAAAAAATGATTTTTTTCGATTTTAAGTCTTGTAATAAAGTGCTGATTTGCTCTTGCATGTCAATATTTTCTGTGGTATAAACTGCAAACTTAATATTATTTCGGCTAAAACCGATCCGCTATTGTCTTGTTGTAACACTAACATCCTAAACAGAATCGTATGTCAAGAACAATAGTCATTACCGGAGCATCAAGTGGAGCAGGACGAGCCATCGCATTGGCATTTGCAGCAAAAAAAGAACATTTGGTACTCGCATCCCGGAACTTTGAAGAACTAAAGAATGTTGCCATCGACTGCGAAGAACTTGGCGCAGTGGTCCGGCTGGTAGAAACCGATGTTACTGATCCCGGCTCCATGATCAACCTGGCAGCGCAGGCAGCAGATTTTCGCGGAAGTATTGATGTCTGGGTAAACAATGCCGGCGTGCTTGCGGCAGGAGCTTTTGATGAAATGCCCATGGAAGTGCTCGACCAGGTCGTACGCACCAACCTCATGGGTTATATGCATGGCGCACATGCCGCATTGCCATATTTCAAAAAACAAGGTTATGGAATATTGATCAACAACATCTCTATAGGCGGTTTCCTTCCCGTTCCCTACGGTGCGGGCTATTCGGCCAGTAAATTTGGGATCAGGGGATTTTCCGCAGCATTAAAAGCCGAGTTGTCCGGCTATCCGGACATTCATATCTGCGATGCCTTTCCAGCTTTCCTGGATACTCCGGGCATTCAGCATGCTGCCAATTATACCGGTAAGCAGCTCAAGCCTGCACCGCCCACCTACGATCCGAACCGCCTGGCCATGGCCATTGTGGACATCGCTGCTCGTCCCAGATCGGAGACCATGGTGGGCAGCATCTCTGTATTGCTCAGGTTATCTTACGGCTTATTTCCGGCACTCACACGTACCATCGCCGGCAATGTCATCAAAGGCTACCTGAACCGGGCGGCAAGTATCGACAAGACCGACGGCAATATCTTCAACACCGTAAAATACGGAAACGCAGTGCATGGCGGATGGGGTTTTCCCGGAAAACCAAAAGCCCACCGCAAATACATTGCTGGCGGGCTTTTAGCTGTCTCTGCCGGTTTACTCCTACTGCTCAATAAGAAGTAGGCTGCTCAGCCTAATATTTAATTGGTACTACCTGCGGTTGGGCTCAGCCCCTGCAGGTCATCACCATTTCCGGTATTGCTCAGGTTCATGCCCTTGCCTATTTTCACTGCTTCATTATAATGTCCGGTCACCACAGGCAAAGTCTTCGCTGCAAAAGCCTTGATCTGTGCATTCGCCAATGATTTACCTTCAGTCAGCAATTGCACCGTCAGGGCATGATCGGCGAGCATCATGGTCATGTACTGCTCGTCAAACTTTTTATCTTTCAGCTTTTTAAGTCCTGCAAGGTGCTGCGCTTTATCGTCTGCCAAAGTCGCCGGAAGCTGCATACCTACGCCATTTGCGATGCCCGATAATTCCTGGTTCGCTTTCGTATGGTCTGCGATCATTTTATTGGCAAATGCCTTGATGGCCGGATCGGAGGACTGCTGCAGGGCGATATTGGCAGCCTCCACTTCCATCATTCCACCAGTTGCGGCAGCGAGCATGAAAGTCTTTTCATCGCCATTGAGCGCCACATCTGCAGTCTGTGCCTGCGCGCGCTGGGTGGTGTCCCCTATTGAGTCGATGATGTGATTGGCACTATCGTCGCGGTCTTTCCGGTCTGCAGTCCCGCAGGCATTTAACAGGATGGCCAGTGCCAGCATTGCAGGGTATTTCGAAGGTTGAAGGGATGTTTTCATAATGTTCTTTCTATTTGATGATACCTATTAAACATCCTGCACCGGCATTGGTTTTAGCCTTATTTCCAGCCTAATTTCTATATTTCCAATTCGGGGCACTATAATTGGGTATGTTCAGGAAAATTATGGTCCCAAACTTTGTGCTTTTCGGTTACCAGATTGGTGCCTCAGAAATATTACTCATCATCCTAGCCGTCTTTGTGATCTTTCTTGTCGTCAGGAACCTGCTGATCAAAACCGATAAAGCAGGCTGAGTTGCAGCCCGCTTTATCCAGTTTCATAAATTTCCCAGGTACTGCGTAGTACTTACAGCTTTGCCATCCATGCTCATATAAAACAGGTAACCATGTAGTTCATCATGCGCAAAGCCCCCGGGCAATTGCAATAGTGCCTCCTGGTCGCCACGATCAGCCACTTCTTTATAAGTTGCAAACTTGCCTTTTGTGACATTGTAAAAGATAAAAATGGCGCGGTCATTCTCCTGATGGAAAGCAGAGCTGAAGCCATTTTGCCAGGTAATGCGGATCAGGCCGGAATCCAGTTTCGAAAACTCGCGGATATACGAACTGAAAAGTTCGCCACGGCTAAACACCACCATCGGAAAATTGATCTCGCGCTCAGTCCCCTCGCTCTTCAGCGCTTCCCTGAACACAAAAGAAATTGCCTCATTCATGGGCGTCTTACCGGATGTGACGGTCTGAAAACCGATCCAGATCAGGTCTTTAAGCGGTTTCAACCAGCTGCTGACCATCCCAAAGACCTTCCAATGCTCCAGTTGCTTTTGCGTTGGTGGCTTGGCCGAGGCTTCCGGCAGGCTCCTGAAATGATTCACTCCCCGCCAATTCACCGCTACTACATTTCCAATTTTCCCTTTCAGCGGGCCATTTATTCCATTATTATATGTAGCCATATTTTTAGTTTAACCAATCACTGTATTTATAAATCGTTCTCCTATGTCTTATTTTTCTGTAAACGCCGTCGCCCTCGCGGGAGCCGATCACATTGGTATTGGCTTCTATGCTGTGTATATAATCACCCTTTACATATTCAACCAGGCCTACATGCCCAATCCTTTTGAGCGAAGGGAAGTAAATGCCCAGCACTAGTCCTCTAGCGTCAGTCTTCAGCTCCCCGGGGTCAGTCTTCGCCACTCTGGGGTCAGTCTTCGCCACTCTGGGGTCAGTCTTCAGACTGGCCCTTAAACGACCGCCCCACTCCACAACCCTATCCTTCGGAAACATTGACGGTGACCAGGCAGTCCTGGGAGCGGGAAAACCCGTTTCCCTGAACCAGGTGCTTACCGCCGCCGCGCACTTTCAAGACATCAATACTTTCAATATCCTGAGGGTTAATGAAGTTCAGCGGATTACCATTGGTGTTTTGCATCATACTTCTTCTTGGCGTACCAGATTCTCCCAGTTCATTGGTCAATCCCGGAAGCATCTGAGATGTGTAAGGCACACCATCGATCACATAAAAAGGATCACTGCCAGAATTGAAACTGTTCTCCCCTTGAATAACGATCTTGATTCCACTGCCGGGAACGCCAGACGACTGCTGGATCATCACTCCCGGCACACGGCCTTGTATGGCCAGCAATGGGTTCGCTACCGGCGACTTCTCAATATCAGTTGCTTTCACAGTACTCACATTCCCTGTGCCCAGTCTTCTTGAAGTAGTGCCATAGGCGATCACTTGTACTTCATCTAATTTCGAATCGGCAGGCTCCATTTTCACAACTCCTAAATCATCAGTCGCCTTCTTTTCGAGCGTCTTAAATCCTATATAAGAAAACACTATTGTCGCGTTTTCTTCTACCGATTTGATAAAAAAACCGCCACCATTGTTAGTCGTCGTTCCTTGATCCGATCCCTTTACTCTCACTGTCACGCCCGGCAAGGGCACACCCTGCTCATCTACCACCTGTCCCACAACATTAATCGTCTGAAATCGGGCGATTACCCTATCCAGAAAACTCGTTTCCTTCTTTGAAACCACTACTGCCTTTGCATCGATCTCATATTCCAGCGGCTGATCTTTAAAAATGGTTTGCAATACCTCCTTCAATTCTGCATTGCTCACGTTTATGGTTACGTTTTTTGCCCCTTTTAGCGTGGTGGTACTAAACATGAAATCGTAACCGCTCTGCTCACTGATCCGTTCAAATATTCTTACAAGTGGCGCGTTTTTTTCACGCAAAGTAATTCTCTGTGCAAAACTGCTTGCACTTACCTGCATAATGGCTGTAATCAATATGATGGTGGTTAGCCTCATGATCAGCAAGATTTTGGCTATGACGCGCGGTGGCGCCCATAGTTTTTGTTGTAAAACTTTGTACATTTACTTCCAGTTTGGTTGATATCGCTTTGCCTAACATGTCCAGTGCACAGCATTGCGAGGTTGATAATTAATTAATTTTTAATCTTACCAGACCATAGGTCACTTCAATTCACGTTGAAGTGGCTTTTTTATCTAGTGATTCCAATAAGATCATTTTTACAACAGGGGTAACGATTTAATTGATAACAGTAACCCTCCTTCCTTCTATTCTAAAATGAACACCCTTTGTTTTCTCCAGCATCATCAGCGCCTGGCTAATGTTTTTACTCCGGGAAACCCTCCCTGTAAATCCTTCCGTAGTTACCTTCCCTTCATAACTCACTTCTATATTATACCAGCGTGCCAGTTGCTTCATGATATTTTCAATGTTTTCATCATAAAACCGGAAATATCCGTCCTTCCAGGCAGTAGCTTCAGTTATATTGGCTTCCGTTATGGCTATCCGCTGAGCTCCGGTTAAAACGGATTGCTGGTTGGGTTTCAGTACTACGCTTTGTGCTGCTTTGTCAGGGATGACACGCGCACTACCCTCTACCAGGGTCGTTTTCACGCTCAGTTCATTGCGATAGGCATTGATGTTAAATTCTGTTCCGATATCTTCCACAACCTGCCCCTTACTCTCCACACGGAAGGGTTGCTTTTCATCATGAGTAACTACAAAGTACGCTTCACCTTCAAGAAATATTTTGCGTTCTTTACCAGAAAATTGTGAAGGGAAACTAATTTTTGAATCTGCGTTGAGAAAAACGTGGGTTCCATCCGGGAGGGTAAATTCGTAAGTTTGGCCTTTAGCTGTAGAAGCGGTTAGGTTCTGCGCTTTGCTACTCAGGCGGTCGTCATCCTGAACTGGTTTCAGGATCTCGCCATCGTCATACTTCAGCTCATCCCCTACAATCACACCTTTTTTGTTTCCATCAAGTGCGATCACTGCTCCATTGGCTAACGTGATGGTAGCACCGTTCTTACCGGGTGCTATGTCAGATCCTGAAACAAGTTCAGGATGACGGTCATTATCAAGATGACGGGGAGTAGTAAAGAACCAAACTCCAAACACTATGGTAGCTACCGCGGCGGCTATGCTTACCGCGATACGGATGCGCGGCCACAATGACCTTGCTGCTTTGACCGGCGTCACATCAAGCTCTGAAGCTGCATTGTGATCCCACGCCGCGCCGAACTCAAGCCTGTTCCAGACTTCGGCTTTCAGTGCTTCCAGTCTGGCCTCGTCTATAGCACCGCCATTTTTTGAGTCCTGCAAGTTATAGGCACGCTCTACCAATACCTTTTCTCCAGGCGTACATGTCCCAGCAAAATATTTGTCCAGCAATTCTTTAACTTCTTCGTCCTTCATATTCATTTCCCTTTTTTTCGGGCTTACAATACTATGAACCCTGAAAAGCGATTTGGTATTAGATAGATTTAAAAAAAATTAAAAAAGACTTTTGGTAATCTTCTAAATTAGCTTGAAATTACTGGGAAACAAACACATACAATAACTATGAAAAAAGTAACGGGTCTCGGAGGTGTATTTTTTAAATGCGACAATCCGAAAAGTATGAACGAATGGTATGCTGAAAACCTGGGATTGCCTACCACAGCCTACGGTGCCACATTTGAATGGCGGGAGGCAGATGATCCGGATAAATCAGGATCTACCTCCTGGTGCACTTTCCCGCAGGACACCCCCTATTTCAACCCCTCTACCAAGCCTTTTATGATCAACTACCGCGTGGAAAATATCCTTGAACTGGTAGCTGAACTGAAAAAGAACAACGTGACCATCGTAGATGAGATCTCAGAATACGACTATGGCAAATTTGTACATATCCTGGATCCGGAAGGAAACGTCATAGAACTCTGGGAACCTAAATAAAAAAAGAGAGCCCCTTATTCAGGCTTTCCCTCATGATCTTCAGGGCATTACTCACTTGTCTCTTCACCGTGTGGTCAGACAGGTTGAGTTGCTTTGCAATCTCCTTATGCGACAGTTCCTGCATCCGGCTCAGCTCAAAAACTTCCCGCATCTTCGCCGGCAATCTCGATAAGCCTTCTTCAATTTTCTTCCGCAGTTCTTTTTCTTCTAATTGCTCATCGGTGCTGGCTATCCCACTCTCCATTTCCTGCTGTAAAGTAGCGGCATAAGCTTCCGCTACTTTACTGTGGCGGATCTGCTTCAGGATGCGAAAGCGTGTAGAGGCATACAAAAAGGAAGAAAGCGAAGTGTGGATTTCCAGTTCCCCTGCTTTTTCCCAGAGCATTTGAAAAATGTCCTGTACCACATCCCTGGCCTGCTCTTCATCCCGCAGCATGTCTACCGCATGACGCAGCAGCAAGGGCAGGTAACGGTCGTACACCTGAGCAAAAGCCAGCTGGTCACGGTCTTTAATGGCCGCGACAAGTTCCTGGTCAGAATATGTGCTGTAAGCAGACATGTATCTAAAATCCCTTTGAAACTAAATTTACTGATTTATTTCAGCAAGTTTATATAAATCTTAGGTGATAACAGTAAGCATCATCGATTTTTTTTTAAAATCGATCATACCGCTTTGCTTTTTTTCCGGAACTTCAACAGCAGATTTTCTACGATCAGGTACATGCTTGGAACTACAAACAGCGTCAGCACCATAGAGCTGGTCAGCCCGCCGATGATCACCCAGGCCATTCCATTTTTAATCTCCGAGCCTGCCCCGCTGGCCAGGGCAATGGGCAACATCCCCAGGATCATAGCCAGTGTAGTCATCAGGATCGGGCGCAAACGTTCCTTTCCTGCTTCCAAAAGTGCCTCCACGACGCCATACCCTTCTGCCTTCAGCTGGTTGGCAAAATCTACAATCAGGATCGCATTCTTGGACACCAGGCCCAGCAGCATGATCACCCCGATGATGGAAAAAACATTCAGGGTATCCATCGTAAGTGCCAGGGCCAAAAAGGCACCGATCAGGGCTACGGGGATGGAAAAGAGGACCACAAAAGGATAAATTGCATTTTCATACAGGGCCACCATGATGAGGTAGACCAGCACAATAGCCACCACCAGCGCAAATCCCAAACTGCCAAAAGCATCTCCCTGGTTCTTTACCTCCCCGAGGTACTCCACCGTGATACCCTCAGGCAGTTTAATCCCGGCAGCTTTGGCCTTAATGTCTTCTGCGACTGAGCCGGTTGGCCGGCCGGCCACGTTGGCTTCTACGGTGATCGAATTCAGGCGGTCACTGCGCTGCAAGACACTCTCTCCCATGCCGGTTTTTACTTCGGCAAACTGGCTGAGCACAAATGTCTGCCCATCGGCATTGCTGAAGGAAAGGTTTCGCACATTGTTGATGTTGGAGCGGTCATAGCTGTCCAGGCTGATTAATATGTCGTACTCATTACCCGCCTGCTTAAACTTTCCCTGGTCATTGCCACTGAAAGCATTCTGCAGGGCTGCACCTACCTGGCTGGCATTGATGCCCAGCGCAGTCATCTTCTCCCGGTTCAGGTTCACTTCTACCTGCTGCTTCTGGTCCTTCACGGAAAGCTGCACAAAGCGGGTACCGGGTACAGCAGCGGCTACTTTCCGGTATTGCTCCGCTACTGCGCGGATTTTCATCAGGTCCAGTCCCTGGATCGCGATCTGTATGGGCGCTGTATTGCCTCCCCCCGCAATCGAGGTTGGGGCTGCAGTTATCCTGGCGCCAGGCAATGCCCTGCTCAGCTTTTTCTGCATCACGTTTCCAAAGGCTTCTGCAGTCATGCTCCGCTCTTTTTTGTCTTTCAATGTGACGGTAATGTCTGCCAGGTTACTGCTGTTGCTGGCACCCGCTACACTGCCGCTCACAAATCCAATGCTGGAAAAAACGCCAGTCACTTCGGGTTGTTTCATGATCATCCGCTCTGCTTCCTGTGTCAGCATATTGGTCTGGTATACCGATGCGGAAGGGGCCAGTTCCAGGCTGATCAGCAATTGGCCCTGGTCTGCCTGAGGCATGAAGGCCGCGCCGATAAAACCAAATGGCAGCAAGGCCAGAGAGCCGATGATGAGCAGCATCACCCCGCCAAGTAACCATCTTTTTTTATGCAGCACAAATTTAAGTGCCTGGACGTAATCTTCCTTTAGCCCATCGATGAACTTTTCGAAGCCCAGGTTGATCCTGCCCCAAAGTGTACGGCTGTGTAGTTCTTCTACCTTACCGAAACGACTGGCGAGTAATGGCGTGACCGTGAAGGACACAAATAAGCTCATCAGCGTGGAGAACACCACCACCAGGGAAAATTCCTGCAAAAGGGATCCGATGATGCCTCCGGCAAAGGCGATCGGAAGGAACACCACCACATCCACCAGGGTGATCGCCAATGCGGTAAAGCCGATTTCACTGCGACCTTCTACCGCAGCCTCTCTTTTATCTTTGCCCATCTCCAGGTGCCGGTAGATGTTCTCCAATACCACGATAGAATCATCTACCAGGATCCCCACCACCAGGGAAAGGGCCATCAGGGTCATCAGGTTGAGCGAAAAGCCCAGGAAGTACATCACGATAAAGGTGGGGATGATCGAGGAGGGCAAGGCCACCAGCACGAACATGGAGCTCCGGAAACTGTGCAGGAAGGCCAGCATCACGATTCCTACGATCAGTACTGCAAGGCCGAGGTCTTCCATTACTGCATCTGCCGATTTCAGGGTATAGACGCTCTGATCGGAAGAGACTTTAAAGCTGATCGCATTTTGCTTGTACTGGGCTTCAATTTCTGAAAACTTCTTCTTCACTTCTTCGGTAACCTCTACGGCATTGGCATCACTTTGTTTGATGATCTGGATCCCGATCGCGGGTACGCCGTCGATGTGGTTGATCGCTGTAGTTTTGGCCGTAGCATCTACCACCTCGGCCAGGTCTTTGAGGTATACGCTGCCGGTCTGCGGGCGCTGCAAAACGATGAGCTCCCGAACTTGCTGGATGCTGGTTACATTCGCGTCAAAGCGGATCGACAATTGTTCGTCCCGGGTCTCTATGCTCCCCGCCGGAAAGGATTGATTGGCATTGCTGATGGCTTCCGTAACCTGGTTGATCGACAAACCATAAGACCTGAGCTTTTCCTGATCTACGTTGACCCGGATCTGCCGCTCGTCACCCCCGATGATGTTCACCTGCCCTACGCCGGTCACGTTTTGCAGCACCGGCAACAGTTGCTGGTCTACAAAATCATACAAGGGCCTGGGCGCCATATTGGAGGTTACCCCGGCACTGAGTACGGGTGCTTCTTCCAGGTTTATTTTGTTTACTACCGGCTTGTTCACGTTATCCGGGAGCTCATTCTGGATCTGGTCGGCTTTGCGCTGGATGTCACGTTCGGCCTGGTCGATGTCTGTTCCGCTCTTGAGCTGCACCACCACACTGGATAGGCCCTCCTGTGAGCTGGAAGTGATTTTATCGAGTCCCTCAATCGATGAAAAAGCATCTTCGAGCTTTTTCGTCACCGATGTTTCTACCTCTGCCGCCCCGGCCCCCGGATATACGGTAGTGATGGAAACGGTCGGGATCTCCAGTTTGGGCAAGAGGTTATAGTTTAAGCCGAAGTACGACTTCGCCCCAAAGATGAACAGAACGGTGAAAATAACGACGATGAGTAGGGGCCGCTTAACGGCTATTTCTGTGATTGACATGTTGCTGATCTCTATTTGGAAATGCTGATTGCTGTACCTTCTTTCAGGTTGATCTGTCCGGAGGTGACTACCCGCTCGCCTGCTTTCAGACCGCTGATGATCTGGATCGAACTGCCGCTTTCTATTCCGGTCTTCACCTGCCGCTGGCGTACCTTATCCTGGTCCAGGACATACACAAATGCATCTTTTACGCTCTCTGTGATGGCTTCCCGGGGAATCAACAGTATTTTCTGCTCCGTTTGCCTGGAGAAATCGGCATACACAAATGTACCGGAGCGGAGCAGGTTGCTCTGCTTGTTTTCTGCAATGAGCTCTACCTTGTAGCTGCGGGTTTCATCGGCCTGCGGACTGATGAAGGATACCTTGCCTTTAAACTCGGCATCGGGATAAACATCTGTGCTGATCTTTACCTCCTGACCCTGTCTGGTCTGGTAAACTTCTGATTCTGTCAGGTTCAACTGTACTTTGGCCTGCGAGAGATTCACGATCGTGGCGATCTCTGCTCCTGCATTGGCAAAAACACCTACTTCTACCGCTTTAGTGGCTACGGTGCCACTCGTTGGGGCCTTGATGTAGGCATCTGCAATCTGTTTCTTCAACTGTGCAACCTGGTTGATGGCATCTGCATGGCTCTGCCTCAGTTCATTGACCTTCTCCTGGGTAGCGGCCTGCCCGGCCAGCAGTTCGGTATAAGTGGCCAGGTCTCGCTCCAGCTTCCGCGCATTGCTGACTGCTTTTTGCAAGTCCAGTTGCATCAGCCGGGTATCGATCACTGCCAAAACCTGCCCCTCCTGTACCTGATCGCCCAGGTTGACTTTCAGTTGCGCAATCGTGCCTGCCATCGGCGCCAGTACTTTCGCCTCCTTGAATGGGGCAAGACTGCCTGTTTTCACCAGGTTGATCGTCCGCAGTTCTTCCACCACAGCGGCAACTTTTACCGGAATGCGTACAAGGGTATCTTTTTCAGGCTGTTTCTTTTCTTCCAGGATCCGTTTATTGGAACTGAGCTTAAAAATGATCAATCCAACAAGGACAAGAACGATGAGGACGATGATGTGTTTACGTTTCATAAATGAGTGGTAGTATAAAATGTTTTCAGGTTACCTGTCGCTTTTTCAAGGTCTAATCCCGCCTGCAGGTAAGTGTACAAGGAATTGAGGTAAGTATTCTGGGCAGTGCTGATGGATTGCTGCGCGTTCAGCCATTCGGTCAGGCTCTCCACACCCTTGCGGTACTGCAGGTCAGTTACTTTAAAAACGGAATGGGCCAGCGCGATATTCCGCCGATCGCTCTCGAGGCTGCTTTGTGCTTTGACAAGCTTCGTCTTTGCGTTCTCATACTCGAGCTCATATTTTCCGGCATCCAGCTGCAGTTGTTCCATTGCATTGAGGCTTTTGTACTCGGCCTGCTTGTACTGGGCATTCCTTTTGAAAAAATCGAAGAGGGGGAAGTTCAGCTTCAGCCCGATGGCGGCATACTCATTCAAATCCCGGACTGCCGGCCCCAGCTCACTCCCAAAACCGTTTCCGCCATAGCGGATATAGCCCGAGAGCTTTGGCAGCCAGCCTGATTTGATCCGGCTGAGCTCTATGGCCAGGAGCTTGGTATTCACTGCCGACAATTGATAGTCTGTATGGTTCTGGGCGCTGAAGGCAGGCTGCGGGCGGGCCTCAACTGCTGCCTCAGGAAATTCCCTGCCGGAAAGGCTGTCTACCTGAATTTCCTGTTTGAAGGGATAGCCCATCTCATATTTGAGCTGGTTCAGCGCCAGGCTCAGGTTACTTTCTGCTACGCGCAGTTCTGAGTTTGCATTGTTGTAGTCGACCATCACCTTGTCCAGGTCCTTTTGCAGCGTAACGCCTTTCTGCACCTGCAATGCAGAAACATCCATCTGCTTCTGATAGGTATTGATGTTTTCTGCCAGCAGCCTCAGTTGCTTCCTGTAGACCTGGATCTGGTAATAGGCATTGGCAATGTTGTAAATGATCGTCTCCTGGCTTTTCCGGACGTTCAGCTGCGCCTGCTCCCGGTTGTATTTATTGGCTTTAAAACCGTTCAGCAGCGACTGATCGTAAATGGTCTGGTCCAGCTGTACTGCCGCATTGGTATTGTATTTCTGACTGAAGGCGACCTTGATATCGGTGGGACCGAAAACCCCGGCAGGTATGATGGAGGTCTGCACCTTCAGGTTGTTGTCCAACGTCCCGGTGATGCCTATTTTGGGCAGGTATTCGGCCAGGGCTTCTTTCGCTGCTGCGTCTGCCGCCAGTTTTTCATTTTCGTAGATCACACTGTTCCGGTTGTTCTTCAGGCCAAACTCGATGCATGCTTTCAAATTCCAGCTTTCCTGGGCAAACAGGCAGACCGGAAAAAGCAGCATCAGCGCCATTGCTGTTTTCTTTTTCATATTCCTTTGATGGGAACAAAAGTAGGCTACAGCATTTCCCGGCTTTGGCTTATCGGAATGAAGAGGACAAAATCAGCGATGAAGAGGACAATTACATTTCCATCCACTTCAAAAAAGAAGGGGCCTTGATCTTACTCACCACGATCTTTTCCGGAAATTCTATTTTAAGGGCCACGATCAGCTTGCGGTTGAAGTAGTATTCGATATTTTGAATGAAATCCCGATTGATGATGAACTGCCGGTTGGCCCTGAAAAACTGTCGAGGGTTCAGCAAAGCTTCCAGCTGCTCTATCGTGTACTGAACGGCATAGGATTTATCTGCACCGGTATGGAGGAATACACTGCCCGCTGAGGCATAGATCAGCTGTATGTCGATGGCCCTGACCGGGATGATCTTTTCCCTGAAGTTGACCAGGATATTTTGCTTATAGCCGGTGTCCATCTGGATCAGCACCTTTTCCAGGTTTTTGCCCGGCTGCTCGGTATTCAGGAGGTGCTCTTTGAAGCGGATGTATTTTTCCATGCTCTTCTGCAACATCCCCTCCTCTATCGGCTTCAGCAGGTAATCGATGCTGTTGGATTCAAAGGCCCGGATCGCATAGGCATCAAAGGCGGTACAGAAAATGATGGAGGCCTCTACTTTCACGGCCTGGAAGATCTCGAAGCTCAGGCCATCGCCCAACTGGATGTCTGAAAAGATCAGCTCCGGCTGGGGATTGTTGCTCAGCCAGGTGATTGCTGAAGAAACCGATCTGAGAACGGCCAGCACTTCTATATCTTCGTCAAGCGCCAGCAACATGCTTTTGAGCTCTCTGGCGGTCTTCAACTCGTCTTCTATGATGACAACTTTCATGGCTTTAACAATGGGATAGTGACAGAAAATTTGCGCTGGTCATTCTGGATGTCGATGCTCCGGTTTGCCAACAGTTTATAGCGTTCTGAAATGTTTTTCAAGCCCATGCCTGTCCCATTTTCCGGTATGTTTTTGGGCTGGAAATCATTCTCTACCCTCAAACTGTAGGGTTCAGGGGAAAAGATGGAGATGTGCAGGGGCTGCTCGGGAGAAATGGTATTGTGCTTAATGGCATTTTCGATCAGCAGCTGCAGTGACAGAGAGGGGATCAGCAGCTCCAGTTGCGCCTCATCAATGTCGATATGGACTTCGAGGCTTTCTTCAAAGCGCTCGTTTAAAATGTAAATGTAGGATTTGATGAAGCTGAGCTCCTCCTTCAAGGGCGTAAGGTAGCGCTCATTGAAATTGAGCACATAGCGGTACACACTGGACAGCTGCACCACATAGTTCTTGGTCGGCTGGTCCTGCGCAATGGTCTTGAGCGTACTCAGGGAATTGAACAGGAAATGCGGACTGATCTGCTGCTGCAGTGAAATGAGCTGTGCACGCAGGTGGTTCTGTTCCAGGACCTCATTTTTGTATTTCGTATCCTGCAATACGGTATTGGTATGTGTGCTGTAAAAGACAATGTAACAGATGAGGCTGACGAAAAATGAAGCGCCGATGTGCTGCTGGATTTCAGCGAAACTCTCATAGCCCACTTCTCTTTTGGCCATGTAGTGGTCGGGCACCAGTGAGTCCAGCACAAAATTGATCACAAATATGGCGGCCATCGACAAAGCAATGGCCAGGGCATATCTTTTGAAGCCTACGAGTTGCGGCGAACTGTGGGTCAGGATATAGCCATTTATGAGCCATCCGGTTAAGAGCGTGGTGGTCACCCTGAAAATGTAAATGAGAAAGCCGCCCAGCTGGAATTTGCTGGAAGATTGTTCCCCCAGAAGCGTTGCCCCCATGATCAGCACCGTGATCAGGATGAGAAATGACTTCATCTGGTATTTTTTCAACATTTTCAAAGGTAAAACAAATAATTAAGCTAGCGGATTGATTTTAGGAAGGGCAGGAAGGAAAGCGAGAAATTGACAAAAGGAACGGTGCCGCGCTTCATTTTCAACAGGTAATCGTTCACATCGGCATTGTCCTTTTGGACGCGGGAACTCAGGTTGGACACCAGTCCGCCCCGGACTCCTGCTACCAGTTTTTTGCCCAGCATGTGCTCCAGGCTTAGACCGGTTTTCAGGTCCAGCATGTTGTGTGTCAGGTTCGCAGGGGCATTGGGATTACTCTTGCTGAGAAAACTGAAGTTCGGATCCAGAGCCGTGCCGAATGTGGCCCAGGCAGCTGTAGAAAAGGGGATCCGGAAAGATGCCCCATACGGCAACTGGAGGTCAAACTCCAATTTACTGTTGAACCTGTGCCAGTAACTGAAAAAGGGGACCGGGAGTACCCCATTGGGCCCGATGGCCAGTACGACCCCCACATTGGTCATGGTATTGGCCTGTTGTTTCAGTGGAAATATCATGGTTCCTGAATAACTGAGCCTCCGGATGGAATTGAGTTCATTGCTAAAGGCCGTAATTCCTGCGCTGTAGATCACCGGCCGGTTGAACAGCGAATCGCTGCGCGAATAGGTTGCGGAAAGGCCAACTGATGCCCTGTCCAATGACCCCGGCTGCGATGGTACCCCAGCGTTAAAATTCTGACCAAATGCGTAGTGCTGTTTCTGGTAGACCACAGCGCCATTCAACCTGTTTTTTCCCCATGAGGAAATGGGCAGGTTGAAATTCATCTTCATCCGACTGATCTCCATATCGCCCTGATAGAGCAATGTACCGTCTTCGGCCAGCATTTTTGAGTTGGTATTGCTACTTACATCATAAGAGATCCCTCCCTGCCGCAACATGGGCTGCCGTTTGGCAAATTCGCTCAGGTAGACCATCGTCATAGAATCCCTGAGCTTCTTCATGGCCGCTTCAGGGGCAGTTTGGGCATAAGCACTGCAGGTGCTTGAAAGAACAAATAGCGCAATCAGTTTTCTTTTCATACAACGTCCCGAAAGTATCGCATTGAAAGTCCATCTGTTAAAAATTAAAACTGAAGCGGACAATTTGAAGCCTGAAACACCCGAATGGAGAATTGATGCTGCAGTTTTGAAATGGAGCTGGCCTGAACAGCTCAGCCCTTCGCAAGGGAATGCGAAGGGCTTTGTAAGGGTCAGGATACCCTTTAGCCTTACGAATCCCAGCCCAATCGCTTTTCAATCACGTTTGAGGCTTATGCCAGAATACCAGCAATAGTCAGGATAGACACTGCTGCTATTTCCCGGACTTCTCAATGATGAAATCTGCGAGTTTACTGATGTCTTCGGCGCTGACCGCGCCCTTCCAGGCCGGCATTCCCTTGTCGGTAATGCCATTGGTAATGCTGGCCACAATGGATTTTTTGTCCGATCCGTAAAGGAATTTCGTACCTGCAAGTGCTTTTGCGCTGGAAGTCCCCTGGAGCTGATCGCCATGACAGGAGGCACAGAGCTGTTGAAAAAGCCCTGCAGCACCGGCGTTTCCGGTGTTTGTTTTTGGACTGCTGCTCAGTTGTTGCCCGCCAAGCGCTGTCTTTCCCGAAGGCCGCATCCTGAGGATCATATCGTCATGCCCGTCACGGGGATGCCCCTCGCCCGGATCGTGCATGGAAGTAGAAAAATAGAGGTAACCGTCGGGGCCCGTAACCAGCGAGCGGATCCGCCCATATCGCTTCCGGAGCATCAGCAACTGACTGCTGATTTCCCGGCCGGCGATGCCGAGATTTAAAATGGATTCGCCGCGCAGACAGGCGACCAACAAATGCCCTTTCAGCTGGGGGAACTGATTGCCATTATAAAACAGGATTTCACCCGGGCCAATGGAAGGGGTATATTGCTGTAAGGGGGATTCCATTCCTGCCCGCCGGTCATCGTGGTGCACTTCAGGCCAGCCATAGTTGCCGCCTTTCAGGATGAGGTTGATCTCATCACCGCCCGTGGGCCCATGTTCCGACTCGTAGAGCAGGTTTGTACCCGGTTGAAAAGCGAGGCCCTGGGGATTGCGGTGCCCATAGGACCAGATTTCCTTCCTGGCCGTATCATTCTGGTAGAAGGGATTGTCTGAAGGTATGCTTCCGTCGCTGTTGAGCCTCAGGATTTTGCCATTGTAGGCTTTCAGGTCCTGCGACAGCATGGGCTGATCGGCATCACCGGTGCTGATGTACAGTTTCTGATCCGGCCCGAAAACCAGCCTGCAGCCGGTATGGTTCTGATTGGCAGGGAGCTCTTTCAGGATCACAAAAGGGCGTACCAGGCTGTCCTGCCGCAGCTCATAACGCACAATGCGCAGCTTCATCCTGTTGTCGAGCAGGTAATTGCTGGCCAGGTACACCCATTTATTCTTCTGGAAATCGGGGTGCAGGCAAAGCCCCAGCGCCCCCGATTTATTCCTCAATACAATGTCATTCAGGTTCAGGACCGGACGGGCCAGGAGCTTATTGTTCCGAATGATCCGTACCCTTCCCTCCCGCTCGGTAAAAAGCAGGCTCTTGTCGGGCAGGAAAACCAGTTGCCAGGGCACCCTCAGGTTGTCGGCTACCGTATCTATGCGGTAGCCTTCGTCTGTGGAAATGACCGGCGAGCGGCGGTCGATGAAGGCCATACCAGCCAGTACCAGGCCCAAACTGAGCAATAAACAAGACCAAATTCTCATAACGGCGGATTAAGATTTTCTGTTGCTGAATTTAGTTAAAATTCAGCGCTTATCCGCATGGCTATTCGCTGGTATTCTTCAATTTCATGAGCAGGGAATAAGCCCCGGTACTAACGACCTTTTTGCCTTCCAGGCCCGGTCCTACCACACTAAAGCCATTTTCCGACTGCCCTTTCTGCACCGGTGTCATGCGAAAGCGATTGCTGCCTTCTGCGACAAAAACATAGTCCTGGTTTTCGAAATTGACGAGGGCTTCGCTGGGCAAAACCTTTTCTTTGTTGTTGTCCAGCTGGATCTCTGCATTCATATACATGCCGGGCACCAGGCTTTTGTCGTAATGTTCAAAATGGCAATGCACTTCCGCACTCCGGTGCTCATTCAGGGAATGGCTCAGCAGGATGATCCTGGTGTCATACCGCTGGTCGGGACGGGCATTGGTATAAGCCCTCACCCGCTGGCCGATGCTGATCTTGTTTAGGTCTTTTTCATAGACCGTCAGGTTCAGGTGGATATCGGCAGGGTTCACCAGCTCGAAGATCACGTCAGAGGGCGTCACATACTTTCCGATGTTGACATTCACCTTGCTGATGTAACCGTTGATGGGCGAATGGATGTTGATTGTTTTAGAAATGGCATTTTCGTTCAGGCGCGCCGGGCTGATCCCGATCAGGCTCAGTTTTGCGGCCAGGGCCCTGGTCTCGATATTGAGGTTCCTGAATTCGTTTTCTGCCTGCTGCAGCACTTTGTCGCTGCTGGCCTTGCTGCTGTTGAGCTCCCGCTGCCGCTCGTATTCCAGGGATGCATAGTTCAGTTTGTTCTTCGCACTCAGGTAGTCCTGCTGCAACTGGATGTACTGCGGGTCTTCCATCACCGCCAGGAGCTGGCCTTTGCGCACCTGCGTGCCGGGCAGCATCTCCGTAGATTTCAGGTAGCCTCCCAGGGGGATGCTGACGGAAACCAGGTTTTGGGGCGGCACATCGATCTGGCCGCTCAGCTTGAGGATGCTGCTGATCTGCTGTAAGCGGATGGTATCGGTTTTTAACCCGATATTTTTGGCTTGTGCTGCGCTCAGTTCTACCAGGGTCTCATTGCTTTCTGCCGTATTTTCTGTGGGCTGTTGCTCTGCATTGCTGCTGCAGGCCGACAACAGCGCGGTCAGGGCGATGGTAAGGATGGGCGATATAAATAGGCTCCTGTTCATATTATTTGGATAAAAGGTAGTTTAAATGGATAATGCTGTTGTTGAGATTTTTAATGGCTTCAAAGTAATCCAGCTGTATGCTGAGCGACTGCTGGTTCAATACCGTCCACTCCAGGTAATTGATTTCTCCGTTTTGCAGTTGCTTGCTGAGTGTCCGGGTGATGTCTTCCGCATTTTTAAGGGCACCTTTTTCGAACTCCTGCACCACTGCACTGTACTGTATCACCTGGCTCCAGGTACCGGCATATTCATGCTGCAACTGTTTGGCCCGGAAATCCGTTTCATTTTTGCTGATCGATTGAAGGGCCTTTGCAGACCTGATCTTCGCCCGCTGCCCCCCTCCGAAAATCGGGATCTCCAGTCCGAGCTGGAAGGACTGGAAGCGGTTTCCGCGGCTGTAGCTGATGCCGTCCTGAAGGCTCATGTTGTTGTAGCCGATGCTGATGTCGGGCAGCAGCCTGGATTTTTCCAGCAGCAGGCTGGCGGCTGCCCGCTGCTCCTGTTGTTGCTGCCATTTCAAAAAGGGATGGGCAGCCAGCTCAGTGCTATCTGCAGCAGGAAGGGCGATTTTAAACTGTCCGGCTACCGGTATCCTCCTTTCGCTGGTATTGAGCAGCAGCATCAATTCCTGCTGCAATACTGCTTCTTCCTGTTTCAGGTTCTTTTGCTGGATCCTCAGCTGGATCAACTGGTTTTCTGCAGCCGCTTTTTCCAGCATATTGCTCTCCCCTGCTTTCAGCCTCAGGGCGGCCACGCGCAGAAAGGCGGTGTAAGCCGAGTCCATTTTATGGAGCAGGTCTGCTTTGCGCTGAAGCAGGATGAGCTCGTAACAGACCGTACGGGTGATCTTCCGAACCTCTGCTTCCTGCAGATCGACCTCCAGGAGGGCCGACTTCCATTCTTCGGTCAGCTGCCTGCCCTGGCGGCTATAGACTGTTGGCAGACTGAAGCTCTGGCTCACAGAAAGCCTGTCGTCATTCAAAGGGCTGTTGAAATTTCCATACTCGGCAGTTACCGAAGTCCTGGGCAACTGCCCACCCGTCCCGATCAGGGTTTTTGCCTGCTCAGCCCGAAGCTGGCGGTTCCTGACCTGGAGGTTATTGGCTACGGCCGAGTCGGCAGCTTCTTCCACACCAATGGTTTTTTGGGCCTGCGTGGGCAGGAAGGCAAAGGTTAGCAGCAGTGTCGCGAGCACAGCTTTTCCTTTTTTGACTTTGATGCCTTTCTCAAAGGCGATGTAAAGGATCGGCAATACAAAAAGGGTCAGTAAGGTCGCGATCATGAGTCCGCCAATGACCACGGTAGCCAATGGACGCTGGACGGATGCCCCGGCGCCATTGCTCAATGCCATGGGCAGGAAACCCAATGAGGCCACGAAGGCGGTCATGAGTACGGGCCGCAAACGGGTCACGGTACCTTTGGTCACAATCGTTTTGAGGTCTGTTTCCCCTGTCGTTCTGATCCTGTTAAATTCGGCCACCAGCACAATGCCGTTCAGTACGGCAATACCGAAGAGGGCGATGAAACCTACACCTGCACTGATGCTGAAGGGCATACCGCGCATGGCCAACAGAAAAATCCCGCCAATGGCCGAAAGTGGAATGGCGGTATAAATGAGCAATCCGTATTTGATGGAATTGAACGCAAAATAAAGGAGCAGAAAAATGAGCACCAGGGAAACCGGAACGGCTACCGACAACCTCGATTTGGCTTCATTGAGGTTTTCAAAGGAGCCGCCATAAGCGAGGATGTAGCCCGCCGGGAGCTTGATTTTGGCGCTGACCTTCTTCTGAAGTTCCTCTACAATGCTTTCCACATCGCGGCCGCTGACATTGAAGCCGACCAGGATCCTGCGCCGGGTATCTTCCCGCTGGATCTGACTGGGACTGTCTACCAACTCCACGGAAGCCACCTGGTTCAAAGGGATCTGCGTGCCTGCGGGTGTGGGGATCAGGAGGTTCTGTACATCTTTTATGTCCTGGCGCTGCTCATTTTGAAGCCGTACCACCAGATCGAAACGTTTCTCCCCTTCAAAGACCAGCCCGGTACTCTGCCCCGCAAATGCGGCGTTGATGTTCCGGTTGATGTCCGAGATGTTCAGTCCGTACTGCGCAATGGCAGCACGGTTGTAGCGGATGACGATCTGGGGGGTTCCCGTGATCTGCTCCACATAGAGTTCGGTAGTTCCTGCTACGCTTTTCACGATATTCCCCAATTGTTTGGCATAGATGCCCAGGGTGTCCAGGTCTTCGCCAAAGATCTTGCAGACCACATCCTGCCGTGCACCGGTCATGAGTTCATTGAAACGCATCTGTACCGGGAACTGGAAACTGGTGGTTACTCCCGGTACTTCTGTCGCAGCAGCCCCCATTTTCTCCGAAAGCTCGTCAAATGATTTGGCAGAGGTCCATTCCGATTTGGGCTTGAGGTTGATGATCATATCACCCATATCCATCGGCAGCGGTTCCGTAGGTACTTCACTACTGCCGATCTTGGTGACAATGTTCTTCACCTCCGGAAAGCGTGATTTTAAGATACCCGCCACTTTTTGAACATGCGCTATCGTGGTATTGAGGTTACTGCCCGAAAGTACCCGGGTTTCTACGGCATAGTCGCCCTCTTCTATGGAAGGGATGAATTCGCCGCCCATATGGCTCAGCAGGAAGACCGCCATGATGAACAGGACCAGTACCGTGCCGATAATGGCTTTAGGGATCCGGAGGGCTTTGCCGAGCAGCGATTGGTAAGCACGCTCGGTTTTGGCCATGATGCGGTCAGAGAAATTCTGCTTCAGTTTGATCTTCCTGCTCAGGAAAACGCTGCTCAGCATCGGGATATAGGTCAGGGACAGGATAAATGCACCCAGCAGCGCAAAGGCCACCGTCTGGGCCATCGGCTTGAACATCTTCCCTTCAATGCCCTGTAAACTGAAAATGGGCAGGTATACGATCAGGATGATGATCTGTCCGAATACCGCACTGTTCATCATTTTGGAAGAGGCACTTTTCACTTCTTTGTCCATATCGTGCTGGGAAAGCATACTCAGGCCCCCGAACTTTTTACTGTGGCTGAGCTGGTGCATAACGGCCTCTACGATGATGACGGCACCGTCGACGATCAATCCGAAATCGAGTGCCCCAAGGCTCATCAGGTTGCCGCTCACCCCAAACATGTTCATCATGATGACCGCAAAGAGCATCGACAAGGGGATGACCGAAGCCACCAGGAGCCCGGCCCTGAAATTGCCCAGGAAGAGTACCAGCACGAAGACCACAATGAGTGCGCCTTCCAGGAGGTTGGTCTGTACGGTACTGATCGCATTGCTGACCATATCGGTGCGGTCCAGGAAAGGTTCTATGACCACACCTTCCGGTAAAGTCTGCTGGATCTCGGCAATCCTGGCCTTGATATTTTCAATCACCACATTGCTGTTGGCGCCCTTCAGCATCATGACAATCGCGCCCGATACTTCACCTTCATCGTTGTAGGTGAGCGCGCCGTAGCGCGTGGCAGCCCCCAGGGTCACCTCTGCCACATCCCGGATGAGCAAGGGTGCATTGCCGCCATTGTTGCGGATCACCACGTTCTCGATGTCGGCCGCATTGCCGATCAGGCCTTCACTCCTGATGTATAGTACCGTAGACTGCTTTTCAATATAAGAACCTCCGGTATTCTGATTGTTGCTTTCCAGGGCATTGAATACATCAGCAATGGTCAGCTGATGGGCCTGCAGTTTACCGGGGTTAATGGCTACCTGGTATTGTTTCAGCTTGCCACCGAAACTGCTGACCTCTGCTACGCCTTTGACGCCGAGCAACTGGCGGCGGACGATCCAGTCCTGGACGGTCCGCAGTTCGGTGATGTCGTATTTGCTTTCGTAGCCCTTTTTGGGTTTTACCACATACTGATAAATTTCGCCAAGCCCGGTAGAGATGGGGCCCATTTCTGGTTTACCGATCCCGTCCGGAATGGATTCCTGCACGACAACGAGCCGCTCTGAAACCTGTTGCCTGGCCCAGTAGACATCTACATCGTCATTGAAGACCAGGGTGACGAGCGACAAGCCAAAGCGGCTATAGCTCCTGATTTCTTTAATGCCCGCGATGTTGCTGCTGGCCTGTTCTACTGGGAAGGTCACCAGGCGTTCAATGTCCGTGGCGCCGTAAGAGGGTGCCACCGTGATGATCTGCACCTGGTTGTTGGTGATGTCGGGTACGGCATCTACCGGCAATTTGGAGAGCTCGAAGCCTCCATATATGATTAATGCGATGGTAAACAACGCAATGATGAGTTTATTCTTTACAGAAAACCCAATGATTTGATTAAGCATGAAAATTTGATTTGATCAGTTCCTGAACAGTTCTGGCGCAGTCCTAAGGGACTGGCCGGTACACTACGAAATGATCAGGCTTTGGGCGGCTGCCAGATTTTGCCTGCATCGGGCGCAGGAATGTGGCTTTCCTGGTAACGGAAAGCATCATTCACAGCGATGAGCCTTACGTGCTTCTGGAAATAACTGCGGTACCATTGCGGGATGGCCGGCGTCAATAAACCACTTAAATCCAAAGTTTTAAAAGGGAGCTGTAGGTCCCTTTCTTCGTCATTGTCGGTATGCGGAACGGAATTGTAATGGTCGACGAGGTATTCTGCGAAGGTAATTTCGCTGTTGAGGAGCTGGTGCTCATAAAAATGCTGAAAAAGCACCGGAAATTTCACCATTTCACGGAGTTCGGTGCTGGAAATCAGGTAAGTGCACAATATAAAGAGGGTAACTAGCTTTTTCAACGCCCCAAAGTTAGAAGGAAAAGCAGGAACATAAAAATTTCCAGCTCTTTTTTATGTTACACAGCTGTTTTTCGTGCGTCTCCCGGGAGGAAATGCTAAAACGCCACACTGAAGCTGTGCATCTGCCCCTCAAACCTGTAACTGACTGACCAACCATAGCGGTTGCAGATTTCTTTGACGAGAGAAAGTCCAAGGCCACTGCCAGGGGTATGCGCAGAGGCTGTACTGAACCTTCTGAACAGCTTGCTGCTGTCGAGCTCATTCCTGCCAGGATTGGAGATGCGCAATACATTTGCTGAAAGTGAAAGTTCAAGCCCCTCTTCTGGAGCACTATGGCGCAGGGCATTCATGAGCAAGTTGGTCAACATGATCTCTACCAGGATTGGATTCCCCTTCAGCAGGTATGAAGAATCGATCTTACAATGGATGGCCTTTTCGCCAAACAATGCCGAAAGCAGTTCCAGTATCCGTTGAAGGCTTTCAGCGAGATCGATGTCCTCGAGTTCAGAAAATTGCTGGTTTTCGATTTTGGCCAGCAGCAGCAGGTTCTTATTGATCCTGGAGACCCTGGACAGTGCATTGTGGGTTTCTTCAATGATCTGAGCTTGTGCAGAGGTCAGGGAAGGCGCCTGCATCAACAGATCCAGTTTTGACTGTACAATGGCCAGGGGCGTCTGCAATTCATGTGAGGCATTTTCCGTGAACTCTTTTTGTTGCCGGAAAGTGGTGATGTTGCTATCCAGAAGCCTGCTGATGCTGGAATTCAGTTCTTCAAATTCGGCAATATTGCTGTGTTCAAATTCAACAGTGGTATGGCTGCTCAGGTCAAAAGCCCTGATCTTTTCAAGTGTACGGTAGAAAGGCTGCCAGAGCCGGTGGGAGATGCTGCGGTTGAGCCATATGAATCCGCCCAGTAACAGTGCAAAGAAGAAAACGGTCAGCAGTGTAATCGCACCGATGATGATAAAAGTATCCTCACGCCCGGCTTCAGGGGTTAAAATGATGTTGTGTTCATCCAATTCATACTGCCACAGTTTGCTGATCGCGAAGTAATAAACCGGAATGCTGCAGGCCAGTACAATTCCAGCATAGGCGGCGAAACGCCGGAGTGATTTGTTCAGCAGTTTACTCATATTTCCCATTTATAGCCATTGCCGTACAATGTTTTCAGGTAACTTCCGGATCCGGCCTCGGCCAGTTTTTTCTTCAGGTTTTTGATGTGTGCGTAAATGAAATCGTGATTATCGAGCATGTCTGCCAGATCTCCGGACAGGTGTTCTGCCAGGGCACTCTTGGAGATCACCTTATTTTTGTTGCCCATAAAGAACAGCAATAAATCGAATTCTTTTTTTGTCAACAATACAACTGAACCTGCTACTTCTACCGTCTTCGCGAGGAGGTCTACCTTTAGTTCGCCTTGCTGAATGATGTTGGAATTGGCAAAATTCTTTCGTCTGATCACTGAAAAGATCCGTGCAGAGAGCTCCGACAAATGGAAGGGCTTCGCGAGGTAATCATCTGCGCCGAGTTCCAGTCCATGGATTTTATCTTCCAGGGAGTTTTTTGCGGAAATGATGATGACCCCATCTTCTTTATGCTGTGCCTTCAGTTCGTCCAGGATTTCCATTCCGCTTCCGCCGGGGAGCATTAAATCGAGCAAGATACAGTCGTATTGGTGCATACCGATTTTTTCCCGGGCCTGATGGTAGTCGGTGGCCAGTTCGCAGAGATAATGCTGACCGGACAGGTAGTCGACCATACCTTTGGCCAGTTCGGGTTCATCTTCTATAATCAGGATCTTCATCTTTTTAGAATCTTTTGATCAGGTTGAAACCCATGCTTCCGTTTTGATAGCTGGGGCTGACCAACATGTCTACTGATTTATTCTTGAATAGTTTTCGTTTAATATACGGATACACCAGGTAAGTCACTTTGGTGGACAAAATCCCAAAGCCAGCACCCGCAACTACGTCGCTGACCCAATGGGCATTGTTGTACAACCTCAATATTCCCGTTCCGGTAGCAATGACATAGCCCCCAATACTGTACCAGACCGAATGGTCTTTATATTCCTGATGCAGGAATTCAGCCGTCATGAAGGCCAGCGAGGTATGCCCGGAGGGAAAAGAATGTGCATTGGCACCATTTGGGCGCAAACGGTTGGACACACCTTTCAAGGAGCCGACACCTACGGTCACCAAAGCATAGGAGGAAAGGAGCATGATACTTCTGTCGACAATACTGTGCTTAGCCTTTACCCCAAGCAAGTCCAGACCATATACCGCTACGGCCGGCGCATAACGCAGGTAGTTGTCCAACTTAAATGCAAAACTGGGATGGTCCTCCTGAAGCTCGGCATTGGTGGTATAATCCAGCCTTCTGATCACGTTGTCGCCGGCGAGGGAGATCAGTCCGTAACCAATGAACACCCCGGGAACAATATAGGCACTTGCTTTGGGTTTATATTTGATTTCGACCCTCGTGGTATCCTGGATCCCGAGACTATCTTTTTCCTGGGGAACATTCTGGGCACTTGCTGTTGAGAAAGCTGCGAGAAAAACAAAAAAGATCATTATACTTTTCATCATTGTAAATTATTAGAATCTGCCACTGAACATAAGCCCAAACCTGTTTTGCTGATAGGCAGGTACCAGGTTATAATTGGAGCCAGCCTTACCGAGAACCAGACGCTTTAGTTTAGGGTAAATAAGATACGATATTTTAGTGGATAATATACCAAAACCTGCTCCGGCAACCACATCGCTCAACCAGTGCTTGTTGTTGTACATCCTTAAGACCCCTGTGGCAGTGGCGACAGTGTATCCCGCGACGCCAATCCAGGGATGACTGTCTTTGTACTCCTGATTGAGGAACTCGGCTGAGGCAAATGCATTGGAAGTATGTCCCGAAGGAAAGGAGTTGAATGCCGAACCATTGGGCCGCAAACGGTGCGTCCAGGATTTTAAGCCATGAACGGTTCCGCCCATAATCGCCTCTGACAAAAGATATATTCCGGTTGCATCTGCCAAATCATGCTTCCCCTTGATACCGGCGATGTGCAGGCCATATACTGCCGCAGCTGGCGCAAACTGCAGGTAATCATCTGCATGGGCGGCAAAAAGCGGATGGTCTTCCTGAAGCTCTTCCTTGGTCGTCCTGTCCAGTTCACTAAACAGGTTTTTTTCGCCGAGCGAAAGCAGCCCATAACCGATAAAGGCCGCGGGAAGAATAAATGAATTGATTTTTGGTTTGTGATCGACTGTATCCCGTACCTGTGCCTGCAGCTGAGCGCTGAAGCCCAAATATAACAGCGCACAAAGCGCACATGGTCTTATTAATTTCATCGTGATAAATTTAAAGGGACAAAATCATTGTCGCATACCTCCATGCTTAAACAGATCATATGCTGTCTGATAGTTGGCCTCTGCCTGCTTAATTACCGAGCTGGATAGTTTATTACTGATTTGACTATCATCTGATTTTCGATAAATGAATGTCTCGACCTTTTGCTGTGGCCCCAGGATAACCAGGCTATCATTTCTCAGATAGGCGAGCTTTTGGTAGGTACCTAAAACCGCTCTCGGCTGGAATGTAGGGTCCAATACATTTTGACCATACAGATTACTTTCATATTTCCAGCCTAAAATGCCAAACAATGTAGGATACAGATCGATCTGGGAACACATCTGATCTATTTTTCCTGTCCGTTTTTCTGGCAGGTTTAAGATCAGACATGGAATATGGTATTTACTGATCGATATTTCATTTTTCCCCGCGCTGCCTGCACAATGGTCTGCAACAACAATGACCACTGTATTCTTATACCAGGGTTTGCTCTGGATTTCCCTGAGAAAGGTCCCTATAGCGTAATCAGTGTACCGAACCGCAGCTTCGCGGCTACCCGGAGATCCCTTTATTTTAACCGCAGGAAAGGTAAAGGGACGATGGTTAGAAGTTGTCATCACAAAATCGTAAAAAGGTTTTCCTGAGGCATGGTCCCGGTCTGCTCCCCTGATTACTTCTTCCAACAGGTCACCATCGCTGATGCCCCAGGCATTTTCGAAATGGACCACACTGTCCGGGATGACTGATCTTCGGGTTTGGTAGGTATCGCTGATCTTCAGGTTCCGCCCCCGGTCTACTAAACCATTGCTGCCAAAGTATTCATTCATGTTATCGAAATAACCGTCCCCGCCATAGTAGAAGGTTCTTGTGTAACCCGCCTTCTGAAAGATGTAGCCAACTGTAGTCAGGTTTTGATTGTCCTGACGACGGACAATACTGCTTCCCGGTGTAGGTGGCACAGATAAAGTCAGCGCTTCCATTCCCCGGACTGTTCGTGTACCTGTTGCATACATATTGGTAAAAAGCAAGCCCTGATCGGCGGCGGAATCCAATTGCGGCATTAAATTCTGGGTGTTGCCAAAGTGTTGCATAAAATCGGCACTGAGGCTTTCTACGGTGATCATGATGACATTTGGCTTGTAGTACCGACCATTGTTCTGGATCCTACGACTGATCGATTTCCCCTGATTCAGAAATTCTGAATGCTGTTCATGTAGTTCTGCCCTCATCAGACGGTAAGCTTCTGCATCGGGCAATAGGGAGTAAAAATCATTATAATTCAATTCATTGTTTTTGAAGGCGGAAAAAAACGAGTAGATCCCTGCCTTCGATAGTTCGTTTGCATAACGGTTTGTACCTGACTCGGCGTAGGAATTGCTCAATAGAATGGGAAAGGACAGGGTAATTAAGATCAGGAAAACCGATAGAATCAATCTTTGCCTGAAAGGCATTTCTGACTGAAAAGACAACCGGAACAGGTTGAATTTCTGAAAAAGCCACATGACAATCAGTACCAATACCAGTACTCCACCGATCAGCAAGGGCAAAGGATAAGATTCATTGATATTGTTCACTACCTCATAGGTATAAATCAGGTAATCTACCGCGATAAAATTAAAGCGGCTTTCAAATTCCTGCCAGAAGGTGACCTCAGCAAAAAAGGAAAAGAAGGAGATGAGCAGCGCCAGAAACAAACCTACATAAGTAAAACCTCTATTTACAATTGAAAGAGACCACTTCCGCGGCATAAAAAGCAAATAGAGGTTATAAACTGATGTGATCATTAAAGCCACAGCAAGATCATAGCATAAACCAAGGGAAAAAACCTTCAATATGGATGACAGATTAAAATCTGCCTTTGGCAATGACCATATCAGTAAGCCTGCCCTGATCAGGAAGGATGTCGAGACAAAAACAACAATAAATGAAAACAGCACGCTGTATTTCCTATAAAACTGGTTCAGCATATTCAATCGATATGTGCAAACCTAGAACTGAATTTAGTAGAAATTCTGAATTTTAGATATTACGGCACCCACCAATTGCCAGAAGCCGTAATGATGCTGAGCATCGCAATAGAATCCCCAAAATAGCTATTGTGATGGCTAACCGTATAATCCCATAGTTTATTCAGCCATTCCTGATTCTTTGGATCGATCATCGCGCTGACCATAAAGGGCGCTTGATAGGTTAAGTCCTGGTAATTTCGTCCGGGAAGTACTGTTCCATCAAGATGGTAGCCTGCAAAAATCTGTGCAGGGTTGTCATTACTCACAGCGCGGACCCAGGAGTTTAAAGTTGTCAATTGTGCTTTAGCACGCTGGTCTCGGGTAACAACAATGTCGGTACCGATCCGCCAGGGTGTACGGGCCGAGTTATAAGAATAGCTGCCGTCGTTTTTATCTTCCAGTAAATGTCCAATTGCTGGTATGAAATAACCATCCTTGTGCTCAGCAAAATCCGGCAGAAGTCCTGTTTTATTGCTGTATTTTGAAAAAATGTGGTTGACGATCCCATAAGTTTGTTCGGCGACCTGGTCCCAGATGGGATCAGCAGTGGCTTTTTTAAAAGCTTTCAGGTGCTGGAACATGAAATCGGAGGGCCTGGTGGCATCATTGACACGGCTCCCCTCATTGCTGGCCCAGTCTCCCATCTTCAAGGTTTTGTATTGGTGATGCACTATACTTTCTTTCAATGCATTGATCACCACAATTGCCTCGGCCTTATAGTTGATCAAACCTGCACTGCCCCATTGCTGGTCGGCAAGCAGGAGCGCGTAGGCAATATCCATATCCCCGTCAGTAGCGCAGCTCCCGCCAACGGAAAGCACCTTGCCGTCTCTAATGGCCTGCTGCCAGTTCATCAGCCTGGGATTACCCTTACTCGGATGTGCTTTAAAGAAGGCATACATGCCATCAAAATATTTTTTTGCTTCCGGATCGGCTCCCGCCATATAAGCCATGGCAACCATTCCGTAACCATGAGCTTCAGAACAGGTGACAGGTTTTCCGGCTTCAGGCTGATATTTGATATAATACTGACCGCTTACGCCAATATCCTCAGTGAGGTAGTTCTTCTTCCAGCGCTGGTACACCTTAATGACATCTGCGTCGACCAGTTCCCTTCGCTTATGGTCCGGGATAATGATACCCTTGGCGTAGGGCGGATGCTGAGGAAAAGGCTTGCGTGCCTGAGCACCTACAGAAAGAACCACAGCTGTCAGCAGGCCCGTCAACAGCACATTTTTGATTAAAGGAAACATGACATCATCTAAATTTATATGGGTTATTTAAGAAAGATACCCAGTATTTATCAGTGACTTACAGAGAAAGTCAATTTTATTTACGCAAACGTTTTTTTGAACGGCAAATGATACCTGAACTTAGAACTTGTAGCTGTAACCCAACCTGAATACCTGGGTTTCCAGGTAATCCGTACTGGTTAACCTAAAGCCATTTCCACGTATTTCCCTTTTCGGACTTAGGGTATTCAACACATCCGTACCATTCAGGAACAACTCTGCCCTTCCATTTTGGACCTGCTGCTTTATCCCCATGTCTAAGGAAAACCGGGAACCGATCTGCCCCTGAGGAATGATGTCCGGTGCCAGGTAGACAGCTGAAAACTGGAGTTCTGTTTTTTTAGGTAATTTGAAATTTCCATTCAGCTTTGTATTCCAGGAGGTGATGCGTTCCGCCTCCATATCATACACGGTCAATACAGGATATTTATTGGTCACCCTAAAGGCGTCAATGGTATTCCTGTACAAGGTAGCACTGACATTAAATGAAAACCAGCTGGCCAGTTCCTGCTGATAGCTAAGTTCTGCTCCGGTATTGCGGCTCTTACCGGCATTCTGAAAGATATTGTAGATCAATGTGTTTCCCGGAACTATAGTCGCGATTCGCGTAATCGTTGCATCCACCATCTTATGGAACACAGCAGAATATATACTTCCCTTCTCCCAGCTTAGCTTATGCCCTGCCTCTACACTCCTGGTGAACTGTGGTCTCAGGGTTGGATTGCCCACCTTGATCACTTCAGGCTCATCGTATTTTGGAAAAATTCTGATATCGACCTCGTTTGGACGGTCGACGCGCTCATTATAATAAACAGACAGCTTGTTTTTTTCATTGAGCTTATAACCCAGCCTGACATTTGGAAATGGACGTGTATAATCGTAACCATCGCTGGTGTAAGTGTTGTGCTTTGGATTAACCTCGTAATTCACCTTTACGTATTCAAACCTTAGACCAGCCTCCAGCTCGAAGCGCTTGTGTTCCAAAACATAATTGCCATATACTGCCGGAATGGTTTCTTTATAATCTGCCCAACCTCCTGCGTTTACGTCTATAGGTGAGTTCAGACCTGGAAAAAATTGCATGTCGGTGGGTATGGTCCTTCTCCTGAATTTGATGCCCCCTTCCAATCTCCCATGTTTCAAAGGCTTGGTATAGTCCAGGTTAAAATCTGCCACATGTTCATCAGACAACAATTTAAAAGCATCCTCGCCGGTGAAAGTGGGCATGATGTTGGTGAAAAAATACTTTTCATCCTCCCGGTGGAAGGTATAATTGAAACCTATATTCATCAAATGCCCTGGCTCAGTAAATTTGTGCTGATAAAGTGCCGATCCTGTAGCAGTATACTTTACCTCATCTTCTAAAAACTGCCATAACCTGTTGCGCAGGCTAAAATCCCCGTTATAGTACGGGATATCTCCCCTATCCAGGATCTTCTCTCTGTTCAAATAGGCAGAGAAGGTAAAAGTATTTCTTTCATCAGGGTTCCAGTCTATACCCGTCTTCAGTGTAGAAAAAGTAGTGGTCCGGTTCCTTTTTACCTGCTGGTTGATTATTGTACCGTCATCATAAATCCGCTGTCCGAAGTCATTTCGGTTTAAGGTTTGCGTATACAGCCAGTCTCCCTGCAAGAAGGTATTGAGTTTATTTCTCCGGTAATTTAGGGACACGGAAGGATTTAACTTTGGCGTGGCCTGGTACTGAGGCCGGATACCCGGCAAATTTTCTTTCCTGAGCCAAAGCGCGCCGAGCCCGGCCATCATGCCGACTTTACCATTAAATCCTTCCTGGCTGTTTTTCTTATAAATGATGTTGATGATACCGGCATTGCCATTGGCATCATACTTTGCTGAGGGGTTGTTGATGATCTCAATTCTATCTATTGCAGAAGCAGGGATATTGTCCAATCCTACCTGGCTGCCAAATCCGGTTATTGCATTTTGCTTTCCATCTATGAGTACAGCAACTTTATCATTGCCCCGAAACTGTATCTTGCCATCCTGTACCGTTATACCGGGAAGGTTTTGCATGGCCTGAAGCACAGAACCGCCAGTTTGGGTTGCATTATTGGCAAGGGTAAAACTTTTCTTGTCCATTTTGGAGGAAAGCCCTTCTTGCTGATTTGCGCTGATTTTTACTTCATTCAGTAACCTGGAATCTTCTTCCAGTTCTGAAACACCAAGGTCCAGAAATTTACTTAAAGTACCCACTGTAAAGGCCTGTCGCTTTGTTTTAAAGCCAACCATCGATATTTCGAGGATATAGTTGTCGCTTTTTATGCCAGACAAGCTAAATCTCCCTTCTTCATTGCTGAGCGTCCCGACGACAAAACTGCTGTCTTTGGCCGATTTAAATGCAACATTCGCATAGGGGATGCCAACTTTAGCAGCATCTCTAATTACACCAGACACCGTGATTCCTGTACCGGTTTGGGCGCTGATCATCAAAGGAAACAACAAAAACAGAAAGAAAATAATGCTACGCATGATGGTTTTTTCTTCCAAAACTAGAATCCAATTTTGAAGAAATACTGAATGGCTTTCAAATTCTGACAGGATCGCTAAGGCACAAAGACCTTGTAAATTACATAGCTGGCCCTAAAAAAAAAGCAGGTAAATAAGCCTGAGCTCATTTACCTGCTGAATGGTATTGGTAATTATGCTGTAACGATATGTTTTATTGTTTGTTCCAGAAAGAGAGCTCACTCATATTGCTGTAACCGGAACCTGTGGTGGTATGCAATACCCTGATACGGATATAGCGAACGGGAGGAGGATTCTCCATAAGCGTAACCCTTAGCGCATTTTTGCCATCATCTGTACGGGTTACTTCTTTGAGCAGCACCCAACCCTTGGCCAGTGCTTCAGCTTTCCAGCCGGAGTTATCAGCCCTGAGCGTTGTCGTTGCATTGCTCAGGTCATTGATGCCCCAAACTTCGAACTTGTCCGGATTGTTACAGCAATCCCGGCCAGTCTCTTCAATATGGCTCAGACTGTTGTAACTCCTGCCCAGATCGAAAGTCAATACATGAGGAATGTGATTACCATCGCTATGAAAAATATTTGGATAGCCCTGAGGCCCCACGCTACCATCCCACAACTTACTGATACTTGTGCCCGACTCATAGTAATTGACATCCTGAGGTAAGCGAACTTCCCTAAAGAGAGATTTGTCCGTAGGAATATAAAAGATCACCTGAGGGAACGTGCTGTATTCAGTTACAGTGAAAATATCCAAAGAATTGCGTTCCGGAATGTAAGAAGATCTATAGCTGATTTGGGTACCAGGTTTGTAATCCGTTAGTTTCAGTACGTTAGCAGTAGGTGCAAGATCGACTTCTTTAACTACGTTTGACGTGGTTGTATACTTCACTCTTGTAGTGATGTTGATGGTATCTGGTGCATTGAAATTTAGTTCTACCTCACCATTGGCGTAAGCCACATAAGGATTTGCGGCATTGTATGCCCTATTTAAGAGGCCTGTGGTGTAGGTAGGCCCATAGACCTTTACATTATTAACCAATTTCGGGATAGACTTATTGCCCTTTGCATCGTAAGAGTAAATGGTAAAGGAATAGACAAACTCTTCCAAATTTGGAATCAGCGCAGTTACACTGTCTGTTTTACTCGTGATGTTGACCACTGTGGAATCTTTTTTATTGTAAAATACCACGTACTTGACAATACTGGGATCTGTACTTGATTTCCATTTCAGCATTGTTCTGAGGTTCCCTGGCCGGGATATGACATCGCCAACACTTCCTGTGTAGACAATTTCTTTCCCCTCAAAAAATTCTTTGAAATCGGTCTGCTGTTTTTCGCAGCTCCATACGATAAAGATCAATAATGATCCGAGGATATATTTAAGATGTTTCATCTGTCTAGATTTTAAAACTATTAACATGAGCTTATTGAGGGGTTCCATAAGGCGTAATTTCCATGATGTGCGCAGCCGCAACATTACCCCAGTTGCTCGCGACTGAAATCCGCAGGAACCTAACTGCCGGTGCCTGGAGAGAAACCTTAAAGTTGACGCCCTTTCTAACAAAGTCCTCATCTGAACCTATCGTTTGTCCAGGAGGGTTTCCAGATGGCGGATCAGGAAATTTGAAGTTCCCCAGGTTGACCCAATCACCTACGACGGCACCTTCGGCAGCAAGTACCGGTAACCGCTGATCTCTTGGATTGGTTAGGTTAGAGCCCCATAAAGAGAATTCCTTCGGGTTACCGTAGTTATATGTAAAACCATTTCCCAGCCGCTCAAACAAAACAAAACGGCTCAATTTGTAACTTGCACCTACACCAAAACTAGTCGTGTAGGGTAAAGGCTCGCCAAATTTGGTGTGCCATCCGTTTCCATCACCTTTGCCATCCCAGAGATAAAGCGTATTCCAGCCAAAGTCGATTGGGGTATCGGAGCCCAAACTAAGCGTACTGAACTTACTTTTGTCCAGGGCGACTTCAAAGATTGGGGTCAGATTGCGTTTGAGTGTATCTGAAATGTTGCCCCAGCGATCGGTTACATATACGGCGAAATCCTGAGCGGTAGAGCTGTAGCCCCTAACCGAGTAATCAATGACCGGCTCCTTCGTAAAAAACTGATCCTGAATTTCCATTGCCCGTGTACTGGCATTGTAGCTGAGGAAAATCAAGCCCACTTCCATTTTAGCAGGGTTGCTGGCGGTCACATTGATGCCCCCGAAATCTGCAGTCATATTTACAGTTGGCCGAACAAGTTTATAAACAGGTGTGGTCGGATTTACAGTAACCGTTATTGGATCCGAACTCACATTGGCCCTGGAAACAGTATACAAGGTGACCTCGTAAGATTTAGCCTCTGCAAAGCCATTCACGACAACAGTATCCTGATAGTAAGAGGATTTTGCTTCGCGTGAAGTAGCATCGTTGATCTTATATTTGGCTTGCACATACAATATGTTAGGCGAATTGGGTAAATCATAGGTAATGTAGGCACCACCATTAAAATTGTCGACTTTGATATTGCTGACCGGTTCCGGCTTTGTCTTATCCTCCGAGATGACGTCATTAAAGCCATTATTCTTTTTACAGGCCGTTATACTCGCCATGAGCACAAATACGAGTAATGATAGGCTGAGTTTATTGATATGTATCATAATAGTATCGTTATGTGTTTACCACAATGGGTTTTGAACCAAATTGCTATTTACAGTGATGCTCTCGTCGCGAATAGGCCACAGGTAATCCTTGGTATTGAATACCGGGGTGAACAAATTGCGGGCGCGATAGTAATTGACGGGCTGCTCATCATAGATACTCCAGCCTTGTACCGGCACACTCATGACGGCCTGCAATTCTTTCCAGCGACGCAAATCCCAACCTGCAATGGATTCAAAGGCAAGTTCAATCCTACGTTCCTGATGAATGATCTGACGCAGGCCTGCCTGAGTCGTATACTTATTTGGGTTAGTTGACAGCGCGGCAGTCCAGGCATCAGCTACTTTCGGAATGCCCGCACGTTGCCTCACCTCATCAATATATGGGAGGATCTGTGCATAATTTTTACCTTGTTCATTCAGCGCTTCCGCATACATCAAATAAAGATCAGATAGCCTGATGAGTGGATAATGAAAATCTTCCCAGGTCATATTTGCATTGTAGGCGGTAAGGTAGTGCACCAATTTCTTCGGCCAGTATCCTGAAATATTCAGGTGGGTAGTATTTTTTGGCCCCGCAAAAGAGTTGACTCCCCTTGCTTGCACATACTGCGCATTTGCAGGATCGCCCAGGCCGTCATTTCCATTTCCATACCAAACACCTCCATCGAAGGCCAAAGAAGAATAAAACCTGGGTTCCCGGTTAAAATGAGCATTAACAGTCTCATATCCATTATGGACATAAAACCTGTCCGCAAAAGCCGCGGTCTTCAAAGCGTAGCGGTTCCTGTAGTCGAAGGTTTTATCTTCCTGGATGGGCAAGCCTTTATCCGTGTAAAATAGTTCCTGCTGCGCAATCGGAACTGCAAATGTACCCTGCGCGATCAGATTCCCCGCAGCCAGCGCATTTAACCTTGGCATTGCTTTTTCCTGTTTTCCAAAACCATAAGTTGGGTTCAATGCCCAGATCAACTCATTATTGATTTCCCATTTTTCAGTGATTGCCGTTTGCAAAGTGAGTACCTTTTTCAAAGAATCTGTCAGGGTGGTAGGAATTCTGCCAGTAATGGTAAATGTATGTAACCTGAGCCCGTTTTTAATACTTGCATCCAAAGCTGCGAAACAAGCATCGGCCGCGAGATCCCATTTTTTTGGATCTGCCTGCTGACTAAACAACAGCTCTCCATCTTTGTTGCTGAATCCGACATAGTCGCGATTTCCATTAAACAAAGGACTCGCCGCTGTCATCAACACCTGTGCCTTTACAGACAATGCAATAATCGAGGTGATGCGACCCAATTCCTGAGCCTGATTTTGAATCCGGATCGGCAGATCGGGAGCCGCCTCGTCGAGCAAACGAACAATAAAATTGACAACTGAGTCTACCGGTGCTCTTTTGACCTTCACTTCTTCAGGTGAACTGGTGATGGGCAAGTTTTTATCAGTAATTGGTATTGGTCCGTACATTCTGAACAAATAGAAATGGTAATATGCTTTTAGGAATTTAGCTTCGGCAATCCACCTTTTCTTTTCACTTTCTCCGAGATCTATGGGCTTATCTATATTCTCCAGCATGATGTTACATCGCCTGATGGCCTGGAACATCGCCTGACCACCTTCTAGTCCATCCCAATAGTTCAAGCCTGGATTCCCAGTGGTCTGTACCCCCCTCAGCATGTTGAAACCAACAGGATTTACGCCCTGGTTGTCTCTCAGGTTATTTGGAAATACAATCTCCCCTGAAGTGGTAAATGCAGCATCAAACCAGGGATTTTGCAGTTGCTGCAAGGTGTTGTAACAGCCAAAAAGATAATTTTCCGCTTCATTGCGGTTTCTGAAAGCGTAATCTATGGTACCTACGTTATCCGGTGTAACGTTGAGGTACTTTTTACAGGAGAGCATGGACAAGGCCATGACCGCGATGTATAAAATTTTTGAGTATAATGATTTCATGTCTTAGTGCTCTAGTACTAATTATAAACTGACGTTGAGACCAACGTTGTAAACTTTCTGCAGTGGATAGGCAAAACCATTTCCACCCAATTCCGGATCCCACATGGTGAATGGACTCCAGGTCAGCAAATTCAAGCCGCTGAAATAAAGCCTCATATTTTTAATCTTTGCCCTGTTTACTAACTTTTTCGGAAAGGTGTAGCCAAACTCCAGGGATTTCATCCGAATGAAACTTCCGTCGCGCAACCACCAGGAACTGTTCTGCCTTGTGTTTTCAATCACTGCACCATTAGCCCCCAATCTCGGATACAAAGCATATAAATTCTGGTTATCTTCTGACCAGTGGTCATCAGCATACTGCTTTAAAATTTGGGTATCGCCAGGCAACCAGGAGTCTGGACTCTTAATAAAGGGACTGGTTCTGGCAGGATCGATCAGGAAAGAGACACGAGCCTGTCCTTGAAAAAATACATTGAGGTCAAAGTTTTTAAAGGTTGAAGAAAGACCAAAACCGTAAACAATTTCTGGCACTGTTGGATTTCCCAACCAGGTCTGGTCTTTGTCATCAATGACACCATCGCCATTCAAGTCGCGATATTTGATATCTCCCCCCATTGGCGCAAGGCCATTGTTGCTAAAAATCTGACGAGGGGAGTTGCGTGCCTCGTTATCATCTACAAATAAACGTTCGGCTATATAGCCACGGTTCCTATTGAGGCTGATGCCATCATGCAGACGGTATTGCTCCGGATAGTCGGGTTCTTCAAATTGGATAAACTTGTTTCTGGTGAAGGTAAAATTGGCAATTGAGGAAAGGGTAAAATCTTTGCTGAAGCTTTGTTTTCCATCAAGGGAGAACTCAATTCCCCGGGACTCCACCTTACCGATATTGGCAGAGACGCCCGCTTCCAGGCCCATTGTGGTAGGTAAAGAAGCACGATCCTGCAAAATATCAGATTTTAAGTTTTTAAAGACTTCTGTAGTTAATCGGAGATTTTTCAGGAAGGTAAGCTCTAAACCTAAGTTCAACTGCTTTGAAATTTCCCAGGTCACATCCCTGTTTTCGTAATTGGTAATGGAAACTCCATTGTGACCGTAGCTGTTATTGGTTCCGAAAGAAGCAGGCCTGCCTCCATTCAAATTAACTTCCGAAAGGTAAAAGAATCTCCGGTCGCTAATGGCATCATTTCCTACTAAACCATAACTAGCCCTTAGCTTCATGCGGTCGATCACATTCGCTAAATTACCGTAGAATTTCTCACCTGATACAATCCAGGAAGCACCAATTGTCGGGAAGAATCCATAGCGGTGATTTTCAGAAAAACGCTCTGATCCGTTATACCCAAAGTTGAATTCCAGGAAGTAACGGCTTTGATAAGCATAAGTAGCGCGTCCTGATAAGCCAAGATTTCTGAAAGGAAGTGAATTGTATAAAGTGTTGGCATTCGCATTCACCAGCTGCTGTTGTGTACCGATTAATGCTGCGCTAACATTGTGATTTTCTCCAAAATCAGCAGAATAATCCAACACACCCTGCAGATAAAGGAAGGTATTTAAAGTACTTGCACCAGCATAGTAGTTTAAATATTCACGCGCCTGATTCGGCTGGCTATTGATCCAGTTCAAGGTATATTCGTTAGTTCCTCTGTCATACGAAGCCACATTGTAAAAATATGGGGCGTAGGCCAGTTCAGATTCGAACCTGGCATACCTGTTTGTACTAAAGATTCCTTTGAAATTGAGGCCCTTTGTGAGGAAATTCAATTTTTGATTAATTTCTAATTGAGCAAGCATTCTAGACTCAGAGTATCTTCTGTTGCCGCGTAATAAAGCCGCATACGGATTGATATTCCTCACCTCATAGCTGCTGCCTGAATTGGCATCTACATTATTCCCAAAAAGAATATGGTTCACTCCCAAATTGGCCGCGTCCGGCTCATAGTAAGCGGGAAAATCTACCGGACTGGTGTGCGTGGCAATGTTGTAAAGGTCCGTTGCAAAAGAGGGGTCGTTGGTCATGGGCCCTCTGTATTCATTGAAAGTTCCCGACAAACGAACAACAAGTTCTGTGCTACTGGTCAAATCTATATTGACGTTGGAACGCAACTGGTAATTTTTAAAACTGACGTTGTTTTTGTTGTTGTTCCTGATATCAGTCCTCAAAATTCCGTTATCATCAGAAAAAGAGCCTGCAATGTAATAACGTGCAACACCTCCACCACCAGAGACATTTAGATTTGCCCTCTGGGTACTTGTGCGTTTTTTAAACAGCATGTCCATCCAATCCACCGCCGGATAAACAAATTTATTGCTTCCGGGCGCTCCGTCCAGCGTAGCCTGTGTATTCATGATCTTATTCGGCGTGTAAGGCACAACAGAGTTGGTACCTCTGGTTAAGGTCGCCTCATTGAATAATTTCATATACGTAATGGGATCGGCGAACTCCAAAGACTTTACCGACTCAGAAGCAGAGCCCTCCAAACGTACATTGATCTGCGCTTTTCCATTCTTTCCTTCCTTGGTTTTCACGAGAATTACCCCGTTGCCTCCGCGCGCGCCATAGAGCGCAGTTGCACTCGCATCTTTCAGTATGGAGAAACTCTCAATATCATCTACCTGCAAACGGGCAAGATCTGAAGTGGTCATCTCCACATTGTCGATCAGGATCAGCGGGTCACGTTTATATCCAAAGGTAGTTACGCCTCTAATGAAGAAATTGGCATTGTCCTGTCCAGGTTGTCCGCTGGGTTGAAAAGCAATCACCCCCGCAATCCTACCTGCCATAGCGCTGGTCAAGTTACTGGAGGGGACTTTTAAATCGCCAGGGCGTACTGAAGTGACAGCACCCACGATGGCTTCTTTGCGCTGGCGCTGGCCCATCGCTGTGATGACCACCTCTTCTGCCTGAATATTGCTTTCCTGCAATACGATATTGATCACGGTAGCCTCCCCCACAGTGACCCTTTGTTCCTGGTAACCGATGTACGCGAAACGCAATAAGGTACCTACGGTGACGTCAAGTACATACTTACCATTATTATCGGTCTGGGTACCAATTTTAGGGTTATTGACATCGGCCACGATAACACCAACTAAGGGTAGCCCTGTGGCGTCTTTTACGGAACCTGTTATGGTAAGCCTAAGCGGCGCGACGACCTCCGGTTTTGGAGCCGGCTTGACGATGACAGATTTACCCTGAATGGTATAGGTAAGATCAAGCCCTGCAAAGCAGATATTCAATACTTCGGAAATGGAACTCTTATTGAAGTTTACTGACAGTTTAGGTGCGCTGGTGATATTTTTGGCCGACCAGAAAACATTGTATCCGGTTTGCTTATTGATCTCACTGAATACTTCCTTAAGGCTGGTGCTTTTGTCCTTATAGGTAATGCTCTGAGAAAGGACCGACGCGCTGGTTTGCATCAGACCGAGGAAGACTAGGAAAAAGGCAATCTTCATGGTTAGCAGGAATTTATTGACGTACGCCGAAGGCATACAAATTTTTGGAGTAAAAATTTTATACATTTGTTAAAGCTTTTTTTTGAGTTAGAAATGCAATTACAGTGGATTCCGATTTGAATAAAGCTTCATAAAAAACGGGGGCATGCCAGTGCCTCTGTTTTTTGCTTTACAAACGGTATCGATGGGATTTAGCTCGATCTGTTTTTTATTCTCATGGTTTAATTTGGTTTGATATTTGGTTATTGTTGGTTTGAGGAGTTTCTATTTCGAGCTTACATACACAGTGCTGCCCTGAACCCTGAATTTTACACCACCGGTCTGCTCCATACTGTTCAATAAGGTCGATATATTGGCAAAGCGGTCCGATAGCACGCCAAAACTTTCGCGCTTTATGCCCTCGCTTTCGTAAACCACCTTCGCATTGTACCACCTGGCCACAATGGTCATGATGGCCTCCAGGCTTTCCCCGTCGAATCTGAAAAGCCCATTCTTCCATGCTACCGCATTTTCTGCCTGCACGTCGGCCACTTCAAAGTTTTCTTTTAGTATGGCTTCCTGACCAGGGCGCAATCTTACAGTATGGTCACCCGAAGCGATACGGACAGCACCCTCCAGCAGTGTGGTCTTGGTTGCAGCATTTTCTGGATAGGCGTCTACATTGAAATGCGTACCCAATACTTCTATCAACTGCTTAGCTGTACTCACCTTAAACGGTGCCTGTTCGTTCTTTTTCACTTCGAAATACCCTTCTCCTACGAGACTTACCCTACGTTCATTTTTAGTGGCAAAGCTCAGAGGGAATTTCAGGGAAGACAAAGCATTGAGCCATACCTGAGTACCATCTGATAGGATGACCTTAAATTGTCCGCCCACAGGAGTTTTGATGGTATTGTAGCGCGTGATGGTATCGGCCTGTCCATCCGAGGTTATTGCCTGCGGCAATACGGTGTAGACGATTTGACCAGCAGCGGCCCTGGATATTTTGATTCCGGACTGACTGGAAATGTTTCCTGCAATGGCATCATTCAGGCTGACTTCAGATCCATCTGCGAGAATTAGCACGGCTTGATTTCTGCCAGGCTGGATTTCAGTTTTGCGAACAAGTTGGTTTTGTGCAGAATGTGGATCTTTTTTAATGAAATAGAGTAATCCCATGCCAAGAATGACCGCAACGGAAGCTGCAGCGAGCCAGGTACGCTTATTACGCGTCTTCCCCACAGCCTGGGTATCGACCATGAGCCTATTGCGCATAAACTGCTCTACAGTATGTTCATCTTCAGGAAATTCAGCGTCCTGATTGGCTACACTACGATACCAGTCGAAGAGTTCCTTGCGTTCATCTTCTGTGACATTACCGCTTTTATACTTATCAATTAAGCTGTAAACTTTCTTCTTCTTCAATTTATATTTGGCTTATCAAAAGGTATGTTCGATGAGGAGCGGTTTACCCTACATCAAAAAAATATTTTTTTTTAATGACGCTAAGACAGGAGGAAAAAAGCCGGGTCAGCTTTATTTGAAACTGCTTAAATAATAAATTACCGCCACAAAGATCACTGTTCCATATCCTTTGAGTTTCCATTTGAGGATCTTGAGCGCACGGGTCAGGCTAGCCTCTACTCCTTTTTCTGAAATGTTGATTTTTTCGGCAATTTCTGAATTTTTGAGCCCGAGCTCGCGGCTATACCTGAACACCAGTTTGCATTTCTCGGGCATTTCTTCAACGATTCCGTTGATGTACTCCTTCAAAAACAGTGCATCTAATTTTTCTTCCTCGTCATTGAGTTCAGAAAATAAATAATTTGCTTTGGCAAGTTCAACGCGACGCTGTTCTTTTTGGTAATATTGGAATAAGCTCAACCTCATTGCCGTAGCCAGAAAAGCGGCCAGGTTTTCGATCTCGATCTTTTGGTCTCTTTCCCAAAGTGACATGAATACCTCGTGTACCAGGTCCTTTGAGGCTGAATTTTCCTTACTGTGGTTCCAGGCGATCATCAGTAATTTCCTCCAATACCGGTTGTAAATTTCAGTAAAAGCCAAATGGTCCCGGTTCTTTAGCAGATCCGTCAGCTGTTTATCTGAATATTTGGTATAGTTTGCCATGACCGCCTTTTGCCCAACTAATTAATAAAGGAGAATATCTGGTTTAAATACTGTGGAAACAAATCTATGTAAAAAAAAGATGCATCTTTTTATTTGCTGACTTTTTTATTGTCTATGGATTTTAATTTGCTCCGCCTATAGGAACAGACACATTCAATAAGATATATCTGCCTAACAAACTGGCAGTTCCCCGGGATTCACCTACGTTGCTCACACTACTATTGATCAGGCTATTTACATTGAACAGGTTTTTTCCGCTAATGCCATAGCTGATCTTGCCGTTGCCGGGGTTATACAGAAATTCAGTATTTAAGATATGGTAATCATTCCTGTTGATGCGGTAAAGATCGTAAACGGTCACATGACTGAGGGATTTACCCAGCTTGATCCTGGATGCAATGGAGTATTTATAGGCTTCATTGCGACCTACTGCTGCATTTTGCTGCTGCACAGATTCGTTCAGGTAGCTGAATTGCAAGGTAAAGTTGACTGGTAATTTGAAACCTGTACCCAACTTGAGCAAGAGGTTTTGAGTAAGATTTGAATAGGGATTGATCTCCTGTCCGATACTCGCATAGTAGCGGCGCTTGCTTAGCGAGAAGTCTACTGTAGCATCTATAGACAATGCGGGGATGAATTTCTGGAATACGGTATTGCCCCCTATGCTCCGGATGCTTTTGTATAAACTCCGTTGGGTGTAATAGAGTGCATTGTCGAAGAAATTGGTATTAATGAAACCAAAGGGGCTGTAGTTGGCATTACCGGAAATCCGGAAGCTTAGGTAATGCGCAGAGAAAGTATTGTTCTGGTAGGCGATGTTGACATCCTGGGTATTGTAATAATACAACTGTGACAAGCCTGAACTGAGGTTCCTGAGATCGGTCAGCACATAGTTCTGGTAATAGCTGAGGTTATCCGGACTGGTGTTTTGCATTTGGTAGCCAAGGATCAGTTCCTGTCCCTCCCCCAGTCTTGCCTTCAGGTTTAAGCTGGGCTGCAGGTAAAAGTAACTGCTATCCCGGCCATACAGTTCGATATTCCTCAGATTACCACGCAAGGCCAATTGGAGCCTGATGCGCTTGTTGTCGAAAATGTATTTGGCACCCAAATACATTTCTGAATTGTTGACCCGGTTTTGATTGGCATATTCATCGCCCGGTAAGTTTTGGACACCACCGGATAAACTGTAAAGTCTGGTTTCCAGCTTACTGATGGAGCTGAATGCACCGGCATTGAGGTAAAAATAGTGGTTAGTTGATTTTCTGAGTGCCTGGACATCCAGACCAAACTGGTTCAATCGCGTGTCTGCCAATTGCATAAGTGCTTGTGCCCCAAAAAAATCGGGGAGACTACCGTACAGATCAGATTGAGAAGTATAATTCTGCCTGACAGCAGCTGAGTTGTACCTGGCAGAAGCGATCAATGCTGTATTTGCACTGGATTTGAGTACATAACGCAATTCGCTGCGGATGTTTCTATCATCGCCTGACTGCTGCTGCAGGACTTCATTGGCCTGGAGGCCATTGAACATCGATAGATCATTGGAATGATAAACATCAGGCCGGGTAGTATAGGTAAAAGAAGCGAAAAGCCTTGATTTAGCATCCAGCTTTTGGTCGGCACTGAACTCCAGCTGATAATTCTTACTGTTGCTCCGCCTGTTTTGAAGGTCTTCTGTCACTATGGTATCCTGCAGGTAATACCGCTGGAGGAGGTTACGTTCGTCGTAGAGTTTATTTCTTATTCCATAGAGCCCAAGGGTGAGCTTCAGATTTTTGCTCACACGATCGATGGCAGATAGACTGCCAGACAAACTTTTGTTTAGTCGGAAGTAATTGTTATCAAAAGGATTGGTGTCTTCTATTGCATGATTGATGAGCTTGCCAGACTGAGGGGCCGCGCTTTTATTGCTCAGGTTGAGCAGATCGGCCTGGTACTTACCTATGTTGTTGTTATTGAGAAAGGAAAACGCTTTGATCCCTTTGTAGAAGGAAATGAAATTGCCGGACAGATCATTTCTGTCGTTGCTGCCATAACCTGCATCAATACTTCCGGAAATACTCTTTTTGTCTTTAATCTTAAGGTTCAGCACCACTTCTTCTGAGCTGATGACACCATTCAGCAGGTCATCCTCAACATAATTTTCGATGGCCTGTACTTCTTCTACCAGTTGCGGCTTCAGGTTCTGCGTGATGGTTTTGTATCCCTCTCCGGTCATGTCGTCTCCTTCCAGCAGGACCTTAGTGATCCGCTGCTGGTTAAAATAGATCGTACCATCGTTACTTACCTTCATACCTGGCATTTTCTTGATGACACTCTCGATGTTGCGGTCGTCGGCTGTGGTCAACCTGGCCACATTGTATTTGGTGGTATCGTTGGCAGAGCTGACGATGGGCTGCTCGGATCTGATATGAATGGTCTCCAGCTGTATGGCATCATCCTGAAGTTTGAAATCATGCTGCAGAACACCCGTACTGATACTGGTAACATTGAGTTTCAGGGTATCTCTTTTCAGGCCAATATAAGCTGCAATGAGGTACAGGCTTTGCTGATCCCCGAACTCCCCTTCCAGCTGATAACTGCCCTCTTCATTGCCGGATGTAAAGGAAAGCACCTGTCCATCGGTAGTTTTCAACTGAACTGAGGCAGATGGGATCACCTGACCAGAGGCATCCCTGACCTTACCGCTGATTTTGATTTGCTGGCCAAAGGCCAGACCAGTAATACTGAGTAAGCAGAAAAGAAAAAGGGATGATTTCAATTTCGTCTAGTATTTCTCTTGTTTCTCCGGCAATTTGATGGTGGTACTGCTGGTTACACCGTTTCCACTGGTTTCGACCACCCTTGCCAGGGCCTCGTTTTTGCTCAGTCGTTCTTTATAGGCCTTCATAAAAGCACTGTGTGTCGTGGCTTTATCCTTCGCATAGCTTTTTGGCAGCGCCAGGATGGCCGGATCAAATTTAGCTTTCAGGTTGATACCGGTCAGCTTATAGCTGAATACGGAATTGAGGTCGTTGACGGCGACGATAAGACCCGGCAGACCGCAGAATTTCCAGGGACCGTTGGAAATGGCAATGTCATCGGTGAACCAGGCTTCGTAATTCCTGCCCCTGAAGGTGGTAGTTGCCTTGGTACAGTTGTAGTTCAGTATCTTTTTTTGTTCTTTGCTGATCTTCCATTTGAAATTTGACAGCGTATCGCTGATCAGGTAAAACTTAACAGCGATATCATCACCAAGGAGGAGCTTTTTGGTTTTGGTGTCTTTGTAGACAAAGCGCTTTTTTGTGGGGTTGACCACCATTGTTTCCGTAATGCTGTTGTCACCATCGGCGACCTTGGTATTTGCAACCTGCTTCGGCAAATTGAGTTCCAGGGATTGTCCGCCTGAAAAATACACGATGGAGTTGACGATGCGGGGCTGACTGAGCATGCCGTCGTCAATAGTGAGGCTGTAGTTTAGGGTTCCTTTTACTTGCGCCTGCATTGCTGAAGCCTGACAAAATAAGGCGAAAAGGAAAAATAACCGGATAGTGGCGTTAGGTAAAGACATAGGTAGATGTTCGTTTAATTTTGCGGAATGGGCTTTGCAAAAACAAGGCCGTTCTGCGGTGATATTGCAGAACAGGCCTTAATAAATGATGCTAATGCGTAAACCAGCGGATATAATCCGGCGTTACTTCTTCGATTTGAGCCTGGGCCTCGGCAATTGCTTCACGGCAGGTAGGGCCATAAACGACGCGGCTGATCTTTAAAGCCACAGAACCGTCTGAATTTAAAAACACACGTGAGTACACTGCTGTACAGGTAAATTTGCCTTCGGCCTTTGCAGGAACTAAGTTTGCGAAAAGACCGGCGCTGGACAGCGACAGCGCTAAAAATAACATTGCTTTTTTCATGGTTGTAGGGTTGAAAATTAATGGGTTAATTAATGCTTTGTTTCAATTCACAACATAAAATTCAACTTCCTGTTTCTGAAAAGGAGCGGGTTCTGTTAAGCGCCTGAGGATTTTGATTAAGCGCAGGACTTGCGCAGAAATTCGTAGCCTGCTAATGGTTCGCACCAGCTTAGCATATCGTACTCATTTCTTTCAATGCCGTATTCACATACAGTCCGGAAAGCAGGTCTACTGTATATTCCAGCTCTTCTTCGGTGGTATATCTACTAAAAGAAAACCTGATATTTGTCAGCCCGGCCGATACACCTAAAGCAGACAGTACGTGTGAATTGGATTTGGCAGAACAGGCACTGCCGCCTGAAGCATAAATTTCATGTTGGTCTAAAAAGCTGAGGACATCCTGTCCTGAATCAGCCAGCGGGAGTGCCACATTCAAAACGTTGTTGAGGCTCAATTTTTTTCTTGCCGAATTGCCGTTGAACCTGATTCCGGGAATTTTGCTAATGAGGTTATTGATCATTTTTTCTTTAAGTTCAGAAAGGTGTTGTTGATGGTTTGCCTGGTTGGCATAGGACAGGCTGAGTGCTTTGGCCATACCGACAATACCGCTGACATTTTCAGTGCCGCTGCGAAGTCCCCGTTCCTGTGCACCGCCGTGGAGAAAAGGAGTCAGCGCTTTGGGATCTCTGGCATATAGAAAGCCTACACCCTTTGGCCCGTGAAACTTGTGAGCAGAAGCTACTAAAAAATCTGCGGGGAGCGTTTGTGTATCGTATTGATATTGACAGATCGACTGAACAGTATCGCTGTGGAAAATTGCGCCGGCGCTTTTACACAACGCTCCGACTTGTTGGATGTCGATCAGATTACCCAATTCATTGTTGGCATGCATCAGTGACACCAAAGCCTTTTCGTTGGCAGCAAGCAATTGCTCAAGATGAGAAAGCGATAAAGTACCATTGTCATCGTGTTTAAGGAAAACAACCCGGATCTCCCCTCTTTGCTCCAGATACTTTAGCGTATTGAGTACAGCGTGGTGTTCAAATTTCGAACTGATCACGAGTTTAATTCCTTTTGAACGAACGGTGGAAATGATTGCTGTATTGTCGGCTTCAGTACCGCCAGAGGTGAACACTATATTTTCCGGTGCAGCATTCAGCAAATCTGCGATGGTCCGGCGCGATGCCTCTATTGCCGTTCTGGCTGCCCGGCCTGCAGCATGCGAAGATGAGGGATTACCATAAGATTCAAACAAATAAGGTTCCATTTCCTGGAATACTGTACTGTCTAGTTGAGTGGTAGCGGCATTGTCTAAGTAAATTTTCATATTCTAAATTTTTGTTACTTACACATCCAGCCTGCTGAAGGAATGAATCTTATCTTACCGCATTGCGGAAGGAGTTAGCACCTTGTAAATACAGGTTGCTAAGACGTCACAGGGCCTTTCCCTCAGTCTTTCTGGATAAGTAAATAGGTGAATGAACGATAATCATCATTGCATATGATGATGCAAATATAATAATAACTACCAATTTAGTATATATTATTTTATAATTAATTACCTCAAGCGTACAACACCAACTTAAAAGCTAAAAAAATAGATATAAAAGCAGCAATAGACTGAAACAAAGAGTAACCTGGAATCTGAATAAAGACTACCATTTTAATAGTATTTACTTATATTTGATCACAAACCCTGGACATTTAACAGGTTTAAACATCACTAACCCCATTGAAAATGATAGAAAATTTCAACTATTTGGCATTTGCCATTCCTGCGTTTTTTGTCTTTCTGTTTTTAGAATACAGGATAGCCTTAAAGCTGAAAAAGCAACATCTGTTCAAGTATGAAAGTTCTATATCTAACCTCAGCATTGGCATTGCGGAGCGCATGCTTAACCTTTTTATCACTGCAAGCTGCTACAGTCTTTTTGTATGGGTCTATGAGCATTACGCCCTATTCAAGATACCCAATACCTGGTGGGTATGGGTATTGTTGATCCTGGTCACGGATCTGGTTTGGTACTGGTACCACCGGCTAGGGCATGAAGTCAATATCTTATGGGCCGCACATATCGTTCACCACCAAAGTGAAGAATTTAATTTTACCGTTTCGGCAAGGATCACCGTTTTCCAGGCTTTGATCAGAAATATTTTCTGGTGTCTGATCCCGCTGATGGGCTTTCATCCTGTAATGGTGATGAGCATACTGGTCGTACATGGCGCATATTCTTTCTTTACCCATACACAATTGATCAAAAACATGGGTTGGCTGGAATACATCCTGGTGAGCCCCTCGATTCATGGCATTCACCATGCCAGTGATGAAAAATATCTGGACAAGAACTACGGAGATGTATTTGTGTTTTGGGACAAGCTTTTCGGGACTTTTCAAAAGGAAGAAGAAGCACCAAAATATGGCCTGACACATCCAGTAAACAGCTATAGTTTTTTATGGCAGCACTTTCATTATTACCTGGAAATTATTGCGGCCTGTAAAAAAGAACAAGGCCTGCTGGCAAAACTCAGGGTAGTATTTGGACATCCGGCCACTATGGACCAGGACATCCGGCCTTCTCTGGAAAAGAGATTCCTTCAGCGACGGGCCTCGCCTGCATACCGTTTCAAATTTAAAGCCTACCTGAATGCACAGATCCTGATCAGCGTACTCCTGCTGTTTTTCTTTACTGGAACCTATGCATTCTTGCAGGTGCCTGATAAATGTTTTGTGGTAGGATTTATTCTGCTCACACTGATCAATTGCGGGGCATTGATGGAACAGCGGAAATGGATTTATTATATCGAATATGGTCGACTGCTGATTTTGTTTTCCTATATGTTCTGGAAAGCTGGACATATTGAACTCGTTATCCTATGGATGATCCTGATGTACCTGCTTGAACAGGTTTTCCGGTTGCGGGCCCTATACCTTCAGTATGTACTGCGATACGACAGGCTATAAAAACCAAAGCCCCAACAGCGATCAGTCCGATCATGTTGAGGCCAATGGTAATCTAACCAAATTGTCTTTATTACTTTTCTTCGTTTTTGATGCTGTCTAATATGGGCTTCGCGAGGCTACTTAAGGTTTTTTGTTCGGGCTTGTTCAGTTCCAGGACCACAATTTCATTTTTCCCTCTCTTCAGCCATTCTGCAGGCAGGTAAAGCGTTTGCTGCGGGCCAATCTCCCAGTACCTGCCGAGGTTCTTTCCATTGACCCAGACCATCCCCTTGCCCCATTTGCGCATGTCGAGATAGGTATCTGCAACCTGATTCAGGTTAAAGTTCCCTTTTTTTAGTACAGGGGTACCATCGGCCTGAGCGGCAGATTTAAATTTCAGGCTTTGCACTTCAGTAAAAGGAAATTTAAACATGTCCCAATTCTGAATTTCAGTTCCCGCGAAGCTGACATATTCCGTAATGCCCTTTTTGTTTTTTAAAAGATTAGGACCAAAATTGACCCTTCCTAAATTTTCTACCAGGATGTCAAGTGTTACTTTTCCCGCCGGAAGTGTCAGTGAAAGACTGTCCTGGGCATTTCGGCGGTCTAAAGTACCCACTCGCTTTCCATTGACCATGATGATGGCGTAATCCCTCAATGCTTTGATTTTCAGCACACCGGTTTTACCCCCTTGCAGTGTACTGCGGTACCAGACAAATCCATAAGCCTGGTTTAGGTCTTCAAAGGTCAGGGGTTTTTCATGCTTAGTGGGAGCAGACAGCAGATCTGCCAGCCTGACCGCAGCTTGAAACTGTATCTCGGGAATGACCATTGAAGGCTTAGCAGCGGGCACTTCAGGTAGCGTTTGTCCCGCAGCGAGATTGCGCTGGATTACAGCTCTGAACTGCATGAATTTATCAGTAGCATTTCCGGCTTCATCCAAAGGTGCGTCATAGTCGTAACTGCTGATCTGCGGTTCATAAGGTGTGGTGTCTTTATCATTGGCTCCGTTCATAAAATCACGGGTACTACCTCCATGGAACATATACATATTGATGGACATACCTGCCTTGAGTACCGCATCCAGTTTAGCCGTATACTTATCGGCCGGTACGGTATGGTGTGGAGTCACCCACCAGTCGAACCATGCCGGATACCATTCTGCAATAAAGAATGGCCCTTTTCCAGCATTCAATGCTTTTATTTTGCTTTTTACGATGGCAGGATCATCTTGTCCATTGATGGCTGGGAGCAAGCCCGGCAAATGACCATCGCTGAGGTCTTTTTCCGGATCGCAGGTGTACAACAAGCCATCAAAGCCCGCATCTATAAACATTTTTTTATTGATGGCCAGGTATTCTTTATCATTGCTATAGGAACCATATTCGTTTTCTACCTGCACCATGAGGATATTCCCACCATGGTTGATCTGCAAGGGCGCCAATTGCTTTCCGACCGCCTTAATATAAGTTTCATATTCTTTGAGGTACTGGCTTTCTTTGCTGCGCACCACCAATCCTTTTTCATTTTGCAGCCAGTAAGGATAACCGCCAAATTCCCATTCCGCACAAACGTAAGGGCTCGGTCTAAGAATCACCCAAAGTCCTTCTTCTTTGGCGATCCTGACGAATTCAGCAATGTCATTATTGCCACTAAAATCAAATTTGTTTTTTTCTGGTTCATGTAAATTCCAGAATACATAGGTTCCGATAGTATTGAGCCCCATCGCTTTGGCCATTTGCATGCGTTGCCTCCAGGCTTCCCTGGGTACCCGGGGGTAGTGAATTTCGCCAGAGATGATCTGGAAAGGTTTGTTATCCAGCAGGAAGGTGCTATCGCCCAAGGCAAAAGTATGTTTTTGAGCTTTCGTCTCCTCTGCTTTTCCAAGCAACACTAAAACCATTGTGCTGACCAGGATTATATTATTTAATAATTTCATTTGTGTGTGGGTATAGTTAATTAGCAATAGGTTTTATAAAAAAGGCTTAGCTATTGTCAGCTAAGCCTTTGCCTATTAATAAAATGGATTTTGGTCTAACTGATTACCAGAGGCTAAAATTTCAGCTCTCGGAATCGGCAACCAATAATGTTTCGTTTCGAATTTACGGCCGTCAAGGGCTACTGATGGCGTATAAGTAAATGTACCATTGGCATTTTTAGTGATGGTAACACCGCCAGCAGGAACATTTTCCGTCACATTGGCGATCATCCACCTGCGCACATCATAGAATCTATGCTCTTCAAAGGCAAGTTCAACCTGACGCTCGCGTCTGATGGCTAGGCGCATGTCATCCTTGTTCATACCTGCCACCAATCCTGGCATCTCTACACTCGGTCTTGAACGTACCAGATTGACGGCTGTACGCGCACTTAACGTAGAACCAGCAGGGACGACATCGGCACCGTAGGCCTCATTTGCTGCTTCTGCAAAATTCAATAATATCTCTGCATACCTGATGTAGTTCCAAGGTTGGAAACCTGCATTTCCCCAAGGATTTTCAATCGGATAGGCATCATTAAGAAACTTTTTCATGTAGTAACCGGTTTTAGTAGTATTCCAGTTGTCTTTACCATCTCTACTGTCCCGTCCGCCAGGTACAAATGTCTCTATATTGCGCTCACGGTAGCTAGCTCCATTATATAAGATGCTTGCGTAAAATCTAGGATCACGGTTTGCATAAGGTTCCGCAGCGTTATATAGTGGATTACTAATGTTGGCTGGCAGTCCATTGGTTAATAAATAAGCGTCAACAAGATTTTGCATGGGTGTATTTCCAGCCCACCCGCTATAACCATTTGGGCTATTAGCTATTTCTAGATGAACATGGCCTGCATCCCTAGTATAATAGCGCGCGAAAATTGATTCGTTATTGTTGTTAGTTAAGAACAAATTTCTATATCCACCACTGTATAAGCTGTACTTATTTAAAGATATGACTGCTTGAGCGGCAGTGACAGCTGATTCCCAGGTTCCCGCGGCATATAACGGACTTGCTGCATAAAGAAGCAATCTTGATTTTAGCGCTAAAGCGGCTCCTTTAGTCGCACGCCCAAGTATCCATCCTCCATCGTTATTTGCAGGCAGTTTTGCCGCTGCCTCATCGAACTGTGCGACAGCATAATCAATTCCCTCTTTAATCGTAGCACGTTTAAAAAGCGTAGGGTCCTGTAAATTGTCTGTCAAGCCCAATACCCTATCTCCCATCAAGACCATTTTGCCATAATTTCTGATCAAATCCAAGTAACGAAAAGCTCTTATGAATTTAAGCTCGCCTTCCAGCCTAGTTTTACGAGCCGAACTCATTTCAATTTTAGTCAACACGCCTAAGGCGTAATTAACTTCGCGAATGCTGCGATAGCTTCGTCCCCATAGAACCCCTAAAGAACCTAAATTTTCTGGTGCCAATTGTCCTCTTTGAATCAGCCAAGTATTATCATCATTATTATAAATCGATTCGTCGGTCATGGAGCCCATCATCGCGTACTCAAACCCCCTTCCAAAACCCGGGTTTGTCCCATCTCCCTCAGCTCCTTGAAGTTTTGTTCCGATGTATGCATTGGTCACAAAGGCTTCAAATACTGCTGTATCAGATTCAAGTGTATTAGTAGGAATCCTATCTGTCGCAGTAACATTCAATAGGTCTTTTTTACATGAGCTCAATGCCAGTACGCCGCACAGCATTAGAAAAACTGGTATTTTATATTTATAGTTCATTTTTTCGAGATTAAAATTTAACGTTCGCTCCTAAGTTGATAATCCTCTGCTGAGGATAAAACTGACCACTTTCACTGGTTCCTTCAGGATCATAATCTTTAACTTTGGAGATTGTAAACAGGTTAAAAGCGCTTGCAAAGACCCTTACACCAGACACTTTCAATTTTGAAAGATAGTCAGATTTTAAGTTGTAAGCAATTTCTACATTTTTCAGGCGGAGGAAAGATGAGTTATCTAACCAAAAGTTGTTTCTGTAGTTACCTCCACTAATTGCATTACTTGCACGCTCAGTAACTCTAGGATAGCTGCCGTTAGGATTTGAAGAACTGAAACGATTGTCAGCCCAGCTGCTATAAAAGTTACCTACACTGCCAGATTCTGGCAACACATATTGGCTTACCCTAGTTTGACCAGCAAGTAGTGCTGAGAAATCGAAGTTTTTATATGAGGCATTCAGATTAAAACCATAGGTAATCTGAGGAATGTTGCCATAGTTAGAACGAATCTGATCATCGGCATTTATTACCCCATCACCGTTAAAATCTTGGTACATCAGATCTCCAATTTTGGTCCCTGGAACATGTGGATAGCTATCTATGTCACTCTGAGTGCGAAACATACCTATAGCATTATATAATAAATAAGTACCTAAAGGCCTTCCTGTTTGCTTTTGATAATCTAACGTTCCTGAAGCCTCATCAATAAAGATGATTTGACTTTTAGCGTAGGTCATATTACCTGACACGCCCCATTTGAAGTCTCCATTTTGATGAGTATAGCTGAGCGTCGTCTCAAAGCCTTCACTATTAACCCTACCGATATTTTCAGAAGGGACAAGTGCTGGAGAACCATTTGGGTTCACAATACCTGAACTGCCTGGTAACGACGCATTACGTGTGGCTAAAATATCAGTACGTTTCTGTTGGAAATAAATCACTTCAAAATTAAATCCTTTTAAGAAAGACGCATTGATACCAATATCTAATTTCTTCGATACTTCCCAAGTAATATTTGGATTGGCCAATTTCGTAAGGCCTACTCCCGGTTGGATCAGAAATGATGTCTCTGGATTTGGTTGACCAACGAACCCATTAGTAACTAATGAATAATTATCATAATATTGGAAAGGATCTACAGCATCATTACCCAATGCGCCATAAGATGCCCTCAACTTCAGTTCATCAAAGAATTTAATTTTTTCACTGAACCAGCTCTCCTTGTTGATGCGCCATCCAGCAGACACTGAAGGAAAAGTTCCCCACTGCTTCCCTTCTGGAAAGATCGAAGAACCATCTCTACGTAATTGACCTTCGAATAAATATTTGTCATCAAAGGTATATGCTACACGGCTGATAATACTTCTACGATTATAATTAGTGCTGTAACCGGAATTACGGAAATCCGTAGCTGCTACTCCACCCTGTGATAGTTCAGGGAGTTGCGTAGATAAAAAATTATATCTTATGGCATCAAAGAACTCGATATTATTTTTACTCTGCTCATAGCCTACAAATGCACTTATGTTATGCACACCAATTCTTTTCTCATAATTCAATTTGATGTTTGATGTAATTAGAGACTCACGTCTTTGTGATTCAGTAAGCATTGCCTTATTATTATTACCACCATAGGTCCCTGGCACATAGATGCCACTAGCTACTTGGTAATCATATAAAACATAAGGCTTGTTAAAAGCTTTTGAAAAGGCATTTGACCTGTCGACTGAGAAAAATCCATCCGCAGAAAGACCTTCTACCCCGGGAATCTGGTAACTGCCTTTCAATATTGCATTCAGCACTTGAGTCGGATTATTATTTGTACCGCCGATATCAGTAACTAATACCGCTGGATTAGAACCTTCTATACCTCTTGTAGGTAAGCCGTTTGGATAGTAAGGGGCTATCGTCGGGTAAGACCTATAAATAGATCTAAATAGGTCACCTGCACCAGTGATCGGAAATTTACGTGCCTCTTCTCTTCCTGAAAGGGATAAGCCTACTTTCAGCCTTTTGCTAATCTGTGCATCCAGATTTGAGCGGAAATTGTATTGCTTATAGCTGGTTACGCCATTTTTGAATAAAGCATCTTGATCGATCATACCTAACGACATGTAATATTTCACATCCTCAGTACCTCCAGTCACAGATAAGCTATGTTGACTTTGCATAGCAACCTTTTTCAGCATTACATCTGCCCAGTCTGTATTTGGAAACAACAAGGGATCAGAACCGTCTCTGAATTTCTGGATTTGTGCTTCTGAGAAAGCTTGATTCAAACCACCGGATGCATTTCGGTCAAATTCTATCTCGTTCCTAATCTGCGCATATGTTGCCGCATCTGCTAAATCTGGCAGACGTGTTGGCGAACTAAAACCTTGATTGAATCCATAAGAAATGGAAGGCTTACCCAATTTACCACGTTTCGTGGTTACTAAGATAACCCCGTTCGCTGCACGGTTACCATAGATTGCCGCAGATGCATCTTTCAATACCGATACACTTTCGATATCGTTCGGATCCAAACGCTCTAAACCACCCACTTGTCCTGGTATACCATCTACAACGACCAATACGGAATTACTTCCCGTAGTAGCGTTACCACGAATGGTGATATTTGAACCATCATAACCCGGCTCACCACCACGGTTGTTGATGATCACACCTGAGAACCTTCCTGCGAGGGAGTTGGATAAGTTTGGTTGTGGACTTTTTACCAGCTCAGTACCTTTTACCTGGGAAATAGATCCTGTTACTGTTTCTTTCTTTTGCGTACCATAACCAACGACCACGAGTTCAGTCAGCGAAGTCTGGTCTGGATTCAATTGGGCATTTACCACAGTTTTTCCGGCAGTCGGCATTTCTATACTGGCGTAACCAATATAAGTAAATACCAATGTCGCATTCTCAGGAACCCTGATGCTATACTTTCCTTGCGCATCGGTCATGGCACCTGTAGTGGTACCTTTGACCATTACACTTACGCCTGGCAAAGGATTGCCGGCCTCATCGCGGACAATACCCGTGATCACAGTTTGGCGTAAATTGAAGGTTGAAGGATTGTCCACCAGCACCGAGGCTGTTGTCGACTGCGCCGAGAGCAGTGCTGCATTTATTGCTGTCACAACAAACACCTTTTTTGTCATCGGCCAAAGCGGAGAATATACTTTACGTATAGTTTTTCTCATATCGATTTATATTTGGGTTTATGAATTAGCTCATCAATCCACCACAAAAAGCGGAAGTATTGACAAAGGCTAAATTCGACTGATTGGTACAGATTACAGGGGGGTAAACAGACAATATTAGAGGGGTAAAATACCAGTTTTCTTACCTTTTCTTAAGCTCCTTGCCTAAACTGAGGTTATTCGAAAAATGCTTGCGGTATTTTCTGATGTACTCCGAGGGGTTCATATTGAACAATTTATTGAACTGTTCCCGGAAGTATTTGATGTCGTTCATGCCCACCATAAACATCGTTTCCGAGATGGTGTTGTCCGTATTGATGAAGATCTCCGCAGCCTTCCTCAGGCGGATAAACCGGATGAAACTGTTGGAGGACCTTCCAGAAATTGACTTGATCTTATTGAACAAATTGGACCTGGACATGCCGATCTCATCCGCCAGAACCTGTATACTAAAATTGGGATCCGTAATGTGATGTTCAACTATCCTGATGCATTCCTGCAGGAAATCGCGATATTCTGAGGAAATCTTTGTGTTGCTGGAATTTAGCGTAATTTCATTGTAGAAGTACTTCTGAAGACTGTTCTTACTCTTCAATATCCCGGCAACCCTGGCAACGAGCAAATCTTTATCGAAAGGCTTACTGATGTAGTCATCTGCACCAATTTCCAAGCCTTTCAATTTGATCTCCGGAGATGAACTCGCAGTAAGCAATACAACCGGAATATGGCATAAATCCGCATCTTCTTTTACCAGACTACATATTTCGATACCGCTTATGCCCTGCATCATGACATCGCTAATGATAAAATCAGGAAGTAATTCCCTAATCATCTGCATGCCCTCTTCTCCACTGGAGGCAACATATAGCTGGTAAAATGGATTGAAGATATCAACGAGGTAATCTCTGATCGACTTATTGTCATCTATGATCAATATCGATTTCTTTTCTGTAGTGATCTCTTCAGTAATCTTTTCAACCGCTGTCTTTTCTTCGCTGGAATTTACATTTCCGCTGTCTGCTGCCAGCTCCATCAACAATACCGAACCGCTTCCTGCAATGGGTAAAATCTGATCAGGATCAATATGCTGGCTCCCCTTAAGCAGCTCCACAAAAAAGGTAGTTCCTTCATTGGCCTGACTCCGGTAGCTGACAGATCCGCCATGGCTCTCTATAAAGCTCCGGACCAGATATAACCCAATTCCAAATCCTGCCCTGAGCGAAGCATCCTGCTCCTGGTAGAAGCGGTTGTAAATTTTGTCACCTGTTCCTTCAGGTATTCCACAGCCGGTATCACTTACTTGTATGCTGAGGCGGTCGGGCCGCTCCACAATCTCCAGCTTCACATGTCCTCCATCCGGTGTAAATTTAATGGCATTTGAAAGAAGATTGAACAACGCAATTTCCAGCTTCTCGCGATCTGCATAGATCGCAATATGATCTGAGGCAGACACGAAATCATAAGTGATCTTTCTAGAACTCGTCTGGTGAGAAAAACACAAATAAACTTCTTTGGAAAGGTTCACAATATCCAGCTCTGCAATCCTTAACTTATCAGCATTTGCATCCGCTTTCCGGAACAGCAATAGTTGATCGACGAGACTCAACAGCCGCTTGGCGTTTCTGTAAACGATATTGAGGTTGCTGGTGTCTACATTTTTATCATCATGGTATAAGAGCTCTTTGATCGGGTTGATGATCAGCGTGAGGGGAGTCCTGAACTCATGAGAAATGTTGGTAAAGAAGGACAACTTCTTCTCATGCAATTCCTTCTCTTTTTCATTTTCTATACTGGCAACCTTAATTTTATATTTAAGGTTCTGTTGTTTGTTTCTGTAGCGTATATAAACATAAATCGCTGCCGCAATGGCAAAAGCATAACCAATATAAGCCCACCAGGTCCAATACCAGGGCGGCCTGATATTGATGATCAACTTCCTGCCTTCCTTGTTCCAAACCCCATCGTTATTTGAAGCCCTGATCCAAAGGGTATAAGTTCCGGGGTTCAAATTGGTATAGGTAGCTTTCCGCTGCGTTCCCACCATATTCCACTTCTTATCAAAACCTTCCAGCATATACGCGTAATGATTCTTGTCCGGATAACGGTAGTTGAGTCCCACAAATTCAAAAGACATGACACTTTGTTCGTAATCCAGCGTCAGCTCCTGCGTAATATTCAGGTTCTCCCGCAATGGCCCCCTGGGATTTGGTAGTACAGACTTGTTGAACAACTGAAAATCTGTAAAGTAAACTGCGGGAATAGTCCTGTTAAAGGGGACACTCAATGGATCAAAACGAATGACTCCACCAATACCAGCCAGATACATATACCTCCCGCTATCATGCAATACTGCATTGACATATAAGCCGTCTGTCTCATCGAAATTATTGATGACCATACGCTTCGGATCGAATTTGGACAGTCCATTTTCGGTAGTGATCCACAAATTGCCATTTGGGTCCTCCGTTATCTGCCTGAATACATTACTCGGAAAGCCATCTGCATTGGAGTAAACTTTAAACCGCGAAGTTTTGAAGTCAAACCGGTTAAGCCCATCCGGAGTGGATACCCAGATGTTGTTTTTCGAGTCTCTAAAAAGACCACGGATGATGTTGCTGCTGATCCCTGAGTCTTCGGCGGTTCGGTATGCCTTGAAACGTCCCGTACGCGGATTGAAACGGTTCAGTCCACCGCCATAAGTACCGATCCAGATTTGGCCCTGCTCATCTTTTAGCAAAGAATAGAGGTGATTATTGCTTAAAGAATATGGATCATTTTTATTGCTGTAATAATGTTTGAAAGTATTGGTATGCCTGTTGTATATTTTTAAGCCGGCATCAGTTGCCAAATAGTAAATACCCGGCTCTACCTCCAGGATGTCCCTGAACACATCTTCATTGAATAAATCGCCCAGGGCCGAGTGATGGGAATAGTGAAGAAAAGCCTGCTTTTGGATATCGTAACTATCAAAGCCGTCTTCACTTAGGATCCAGAGCTTACCTTCCTGGTCAAAATACAATTTGCTGATATCATTTCGTTCAGGGCTATTGGCCTTATCCTTTCTTGGGATCTGACTGAGCTTACCCAAGCCGTAATCATAGCAGAATAAGCCCCTGTTGGTGCCTATCCAGAGCTGATCTCCACGATTGGCCAAACTCCTGACCTCCAAATCGCCCAGGCGCATGTTATTCAGATCGAACTTGTATTGTTTATTGTCGATCTTGAGAAAGCCATCTTTAGCATTGATCCAAATGATCCCATCCCGATCCCGATAGGCTTCCCCAAAAGCATTATTGGATAAATTCTGCAGGCGCTCCCATTTATTGTGCTTTGTATCCAGCCAGTAAAATCCATTGTTCGCTCCTACAAGCATTAGTCCGGAGGATAAGGGCAAGATGCTATACACACCTAAAATCTTCGCTCCTGATGTGGGGACAGCCCTGAAAGTCCTGCTCACAGGATCGAAGCGAAACAGACCGCTCCAGTAGGTCCCTACCCAGATTATCCCTTGCTGATCATAAGCTAATGTCCAAACGTCATTGGGATTTTTTAACCCCGGTAGTTGTTTTTGTTGAAAATTGCGGAAACGCTTTGTGCTTTTATCGAATTGATTCAATCCCCCACTCCAATTGCCTAACCAAAGTTTCCCAAACCGGTCTTCCACAATAGAGTTGACCGACTTGCCCACCATGGCATCTGGAGATTTTGCTTTGGGCTGATATACCGTAAACGATCCGGTTTTTTCCTCATAGCGGTTGAATCCGTCATCTGTACCTACCCAGATTACCCCCTGTTTGTCGCAAAGCAAGGCCCAGATTTTATTATTACTGAGCGATGATGGACGCTTTTCGTCATGATAAAAAGACTGAAACTGCTCCGTCAATGGATCTAAGACATTTAAGCCGTCCATGGTGCCTATCCATAACCGACCCCGACGGTCCTCGACTATAGTACTGATGAAATTGTTACTGATCGAGGTACTGTCGCCAGCCTTGTGGTAAAATATTTTAAAGGTATATCCATCAAACCTGCAAAGTCCATTTTCTGTTCCTACCCAAATGAAACCTCTTCTGTCTTTGATTGTTGCTGTGGTATTTTTCGAAGGCAGGCCATCTGCAGTCGTATAAGTCTGCAATGCGTAATTCCCATATAGAGATTTTCCTTTGGCTTCGGGATTTGACTGCGCACTTGTCCTAAAGGAAATGATGAAGAGCGCAACAAGCATAAAAAGCCGGAATAGTTGCATTTGGTCAGTTGTTAGCGAATGATACTGCGAAGATAAGAATAGCTTCTGAAAAGCCATGCGATCGCAGACTTTAAGACATGTCCTTGTTCGAAAAACCCATCTGTATTTAAACCTTGACAGTTCAGTAAAGGCCGTCCTGGTCAAATTAAAGCAGCTTTAAGGATTTTTAAACGTATTATTGACATTTAAAAAATAATCCCTACCTTTTGCAATTATCTGGTCAAATCAATCATATGAATTTGATGCAGAAATCACGTTCATAGGAAAAGCATATGAAAAAAAATATTTTAGCCCTTGTCCTGACTTTATTGACCTCAGCAGATCTATTTGCCCAGGCTGGATTCGGAGCATCTGAAAAAATCAATACTGACTGGCGGTTCCACTTAGGAGAAACTGATTTAAAAAAGGAAGTGGAAGCATCGGACAAGTCCTGGCGACGAGTTCAGCTACCACATGATTGGAGCGTTAAACAAGCTTACAGTTCTTCATACGCCAGTGCTACAGGGTACCTCCCCGGAGGCATAGGCTGGTACCAGAAAAAGCTGGTGATTCCTAAGGACGATCAGGGCAAAAAGCTGTTTCTTTACTTTGAAGGAGTATACAACCGCAGTGAGGTTTTCCTGAATGGTAAATCCCTGGGTAAACGTCCGAATGGCTATATTTCTTTTAGTTACGACATTACCCCTTATGTTGAGTATGGTAGAGACAATCTGATCAGTGTCCGTGTAGACCATAGCCAGGATGCCGACTCACGGTGGTATACCGGATCTGGGATTTATCGTGATGTATGGCTTATTCGTGCAAACCCTATCCACCTTGAGCAATGGGGAGTATATGCAGTTCCGGAAGTGAAAGGTAAAAAAGGCGCATTAAAGGTGCAGACGAGCCTTAAGAACGAATCCACGTCGAGCGCCCCATTGTCTATCCTCCATGAATTGCTTGACAATGCTGGCCGTGTAGTGGCAAAAAAAACCAGCAGGATGACGCTTGCCGCGGGCAGCAGTCAGGAGCTTAAGGTGGACCTGAACGTAAATAATCCCAAATTATGGAGCCTGGAGAAACCGAGCCTTTATCAACTTCGTACCAGTGTGATGCAAGGCGGTCAGCTGATCGACAGCAACACCATCGTTACCGGCTTCCGGACCTTTACGTTCGACGCCAATAAGGGTTTTGCTTTGAATGGTGTACAAATGAAAGTGAAGGGTGTATGCCTGCATCACGATGTAGGGGTACTCGGTGCAGAAGTGTATCCGGAGGTATGGCGCCGCAGGCTATCGACGCTAAAATCACTTGGCGTAAATGCAGTCCGTACCAGTCACAATCCACAGGCGCCTTCATTGTATGAACTCTGCGATGAACTGGGGCTATTGGTCATGAACGAAGCATTTGACGAATGGGAATTTCCGAAACGCAAATGGCTACAGGGCTGGAACGTAGGCACTCCTGGTTTCCAGGGAGCATTTGATTTCTTTAAGGAATGGGGAGAAAGGGACCTTGCAGACATGGTTAAGCGCGACAGAAACCACATTTCTATTTTTGCCTGGAGCATTGGCAATGAGGTCGATTATCCAAATGATCCTTATTCTCATCCGATATTGGCGGGAGCGCGCGAAGGCGGTTTTACACAACCGATCTTTGGGGGTTATAAAAAAGATGCACCTGATGCGATGCAGTTAGGCGATATTGCTAAAAAACTCGCCGCAGTAGTTAGAAAATATGATAGCAGCAGACCAGTGACTGCCGGTTTGGCTGGTGTGGCGATGTCCAACGAAACTGCCTATCCGGGACAATTGGATATTGCTGGCTACAATTATACGGAGAGCCGGTACATCGACGATCATAAACGATATCCAAAGCGCGTGATCTACGGCAGTGAAAACCGCCATGATTTCAGCGCCTGGAAAGCTGTAGTAGACCACGAGCACATTTTTGGTCAGTTCCTATGGACAGGCATCGATTATCTTGGTGAATCCGGCCGATGGCCTTCACGAGGGTTTTATTCCGGTCTTTTAGATTTTGCAGGCTTCATCAAGCCAAGAGGATACTTTCGCCAGTCGCTATGGTCCGATAAGCCGATGGCCTATTTGGGCAGCTATCCGCTTAGAGGCGGTGGTGCTGCATCCGATGTATGGTCTGCACTTGAAGCAGAACAAGGTCAACAAGAGAATAGGGCACCCTCAATGGATGCCTGGCCGATATGGAACTATCAGGACGGGCAGTTGATCCGTGTGGTCACCTATACCAATACCGCAAAAGCCAGACTAGAGTTGAATGGGCAAGTCGTTGGCCGAAGCAAAGACTATGATCAAAAAACAGGAATTATTTATTGGGATATTCCCTACGCTGTTGGTAAGTTGGAGGTAGTTGGTATGGATTCAAAGGAAAATGAAATTGTCCGTGCACAACTGCAATCCAGTAGCCGCCCTGAGCGGATCAAAGTACTGCATAATGAGCAACTGACTGTTCCCATAAATGGCATTGCCCAGATTGAACTCCAGCTCGTAGATGAAAATGGCATACCGGTTTTACTAGCTGATGATGAAATTACATGCGATATCGCTGGCAATGCAAGACTACTTGGAATGGAGGCAGGAGACAACTCAGATATCGGAAACTACACAGACAATAAACAACGGGCTTACCATGGCAAAATGATCATCTATGTTCAGGCTACAGGAAAAGTTACTGATGAAGTGACGGTACGCTGCCGCGCTCCCTGGCTAACACCCGCTATGATCACGATTAAAATCAAGTAAGCTTTCCTCGTGTCGTATAAAAGCCTTGCATAAGCGCATGACCCATGCAAGGCTTGACCAACCCTTGAGGAGGGCTTGAGAAGAGCTTGTGAGAAATGAGTCGAACGGATATTTTAGTAATAGCTAAATTATCCCCATTTTTGTTGAGCATATCATAAAAACACTTTTCATATATAAAAATGTCAGACGAAAAAATAATCTTTTCTATGGCGGGGGTAAATAAGATTTATCCCCCTCAGAAACAAGTTTTAAAGAACATATACCTTTCCTTTTTTTACGGTGCTAAAATTGGTGTCATCGGGCTCAATGGCTCCGGAAAATCATCATTGTTAAAAATCATTGCCGGACTTGACAAATCTTATCAGGGTGAAGTGGTATTTTCACCAGGATATAGTGTAGGTTATCTTGCACAGGAGCCGATCCTCGATGAAACTAAGACCGTTCGCGAGATCGTCGAAGAAGGTGTGGCAGAAATCACAGCGATCCTCAAAGAATATGAAGAAGTAAATGAAGCTTTCGGACTGGAGGAGAACTACTCTGATGCCGATAAGATGGATAAATTAATGGCACGCCAGGGCGAGTTGCAGGATAAAATCGATGCAGTGAATGCCTGGGAACTGGATACTAAGCTCGAACGGGCTATGGATGCCCTGCGTTGCCCTGATCCTGAAACCAAAATCGGCATACTGTCCGGTGGTGAACGCCGTCGTGTAGCCATGTGCCGCCTACTGCTTCAGGAACCAGATGTGCTGCTCCTGGACGAGCCAACCAATCACCTTGATGCAGAAAGCATCGACTGGCTGGAACAGTTCCTGCAGAATTATAAGGGAACAGTTATCGCTGTTACCCATGACAGGTACTTCCTGGATAATGTAGCGGGTTGGATTCTGGAACTCGACCGTGGCGAAGGAATTCCATGGAAAGGAAATTACTCTTCATGGCTGGATCAAAAAGCTAAACGCCTGGCACAGGAAGAAAAAACCGAAAGTAAACGTCAGAAGACACTGGAAAGAGAGCTGGAATGGGTACGCATGGCGCCAAAAGCACGACATGCCAAATCGAAAGCCCGTTTATCAAATTACGACAAACTGGCTTCCGAAGATACCAAAGAGCGCGAAGACAAACTGGAGCTTTTCATACCGGCAGGACCAAGATTGGGCAATGTGGTCATCGAAGCAAACAATGTAACCAAAGCATATGGTGACAAACTCTTATTTGAAGACCTTAGCTTCTCCCTTCCACCCGCAGGTATTGTAGGGATTATCGGGCCAAATGGTGCTGGTAAAACAACGCTCTTCCGTTTAATTACAGGACAGGAAACTCCGGATACCGGTACTTTCCGGGTTGGCGAAACTGTTGAACTGGGTTATGTAGACCAAATGCACAATGACCTGGATGCTGACAAAACCGTTTATGAAAACATTACGGACGGGCTCGACAACATCCAACTGGGTAATAAGGCAGTTAACGGCAGGGCTTATGTATCCAAATTTAATTTCAACGGTGGTGATCAGCAGAAAAAAGTAGGCATACTGTCTGGTGGGGAGCGCAACAGGGTACACCTGGCCATTACGCTGAAAAAAGGTGCCAATGTACTTTTACTGGATGAGCCGACCAATGATATCGACGTAAATACTCTGAGGGCGCTGGAAGAAGCACTTGAGAACTTTGGCGGATGTGCGGTAGTGATCAGTCACGACCGATGGTTCTTAGACCGCATCTGCACGCACATACTCGCTTTTGAAGGCAATTCACAAGTGTACTTCTTCGAAGGAAACTATAGTGATTATGAAGAAAACCGTAAGAAAAGACTGGGCGATGTAACACCACACCGCATCCGGTATAAAAAATTGGCCTAAATAAAAAAGGCGGGAATTAATTCCCGCCTTTTTTATGATCGATACTGCTGCAGCACTTTTTCCAGTAAGGCCTTGGTCTTTCTGATTCCTTCTTCTTCAGAAAAACCATCTCCCTCCCATTCAATTCCTACAATACCTCTGAATTTTGCCTCGTGAATGATCTTGAACATCCGCGTATAATCGATATCAGGTTCATTGCCTTGTTCATCAAATTTAAATGTCTTCGCACTAATACCTTTCGCAAAGGGCATTAGCTCTTTTACCCCCTGATACATGTCGTATTTTTTAGTATCACTAATTCTGAAATTGCCAAAATCAGGTAAGGTGCCACAGTAAGGACTATTTACCCCTTTCATCACGTCAGATAACCATTTGCCATCGGAAGAATAGCCACCGTGGTTTTCTACGATGATATTGATTTTGTTTTTCTTTCCATACTCTGTCAGGCGTCCCAATCCATCAATGACAGCAGTCTTTACCTCATTTTCCGAGCCCTGTCCTGAAGCATTCACGCGTATCGTCTGGCAACCCAGCACCTTTGCTGCGTCTACCCATTTATAGTGGTTCTCCACCGCTTTGATCCTTTGTTTGTCATCAAGGTTACCCAAATCGCCCTCTCCATCAATCATAATCAGGTGGTTCTGTATCCCTTCATTTTTCGTGATGTTCAGTAGCTCTTTCAGATAAGCAGGATCGCTTTCTTTCTTATTAAAGAATGGACTGACATATTCTACAATATCAATTCCAAAATCCTTTTTCGCTTTTACAGGAAATTCCAGATTGGTCATCTTTCCAGCAAACAAGGCTTTATGAAATGACCACTGCGCCAGTGAAATGCGAAAGAACTCCTTTTTTCCTGATGCTAGTGTATCCAATGGCAATAGTGAGGCCATGCCTGCCGAGGCTACCATGAGCCCCATATCTTTAATAAAATCTCTGCGGTTCTGTGTTTTCATCGAACCTAAGATAATAAAAATCTATGTTTTAGAACGTCTAACTATTTCCTGCTGAAAAAGTTATTGAAATACAGCAATTGAAAACCTATCGCATTGGTCCAGTATTCCCAATTGTGCGCTCCGGGCCGGATGGTAAAATCGTGAGGAATGTTCTGATATTGCAATTGTTCATGGAGTTTCATGTTTACCTCATAAAAGAAATCTTCCCGGCCACAGTCGATATTGATGGCCAGCTTGTTCGGAACCAGGAGATAAAGAAGGTCAATCACTGAATTGGCCTTCCATCTTTCGGGGTATTTATCCTGAGGGCCAAGCCTTTTAGCGATGTTCCAGTTCAAAGGAAATGGCTTGATGTCTACACCACCACTCATACTTCCCGCTGCTCCAAATATATCCTGGTGCTTAAAGGCGAGGTATAAGGCACCGTGTCCACCCATACTCAATCCTGTAATGGCCCGACCTTTTCTATCTTTTATAGTCTTGTATTTTTGATCTACAAAAGTGACCAGTTCAGTGGAGACATAAGTTTCATATTTCCAGCTAGGGTCTTCAGGACTATCGAAATACCAGCTGGTGACATTCCCATCAGGACAAACGATGATTTGCTGAAAATCATCAGCATATTTCTTCAGCGACGGCACCTTATTAACCCAGCCGGCATAAGAATCGCCTGCACCATGCAAAAGGTATACAGAAGGATAGGATTTGCTTTCGGAATAGCCTTGAGGGATGATCACCACGGCCTTAATGTTCTTTTTCATGGCAGCACTATAGGTAATTACCGTATCTACCTGAGCTGCAAAACCTGCATAGGAACTCAAAAGGGCGAACAGCCCAATAAAGAAAAAGCTTTTTTTCATGCGGATTACTTGTTGATCCAGGTACAGGCTGCCCCTACCAAAGCTGCGTCTTCCCACATCTGACTTTGCCTGATCACCACAGATTTATCTTCTATTTTATCTTGCAGCAAGTTAATAAAATAATCCCAGGTCCTGGCAATGTTTCCGCCAATGACCAATACTTCAGGTTTTTCGTCAGCGATGAAATCGTTAAGAAAAGTAGCCAGATTTGTAGAAAACTCATCGAAAAGCTGATCCCGGATTTCCGGATCCGCCACGGTGAGCAATTCTTCAACATTTTTAGCTTCCAATCCGGTCAGTTCTTTGTATCTGCGAAGGAACCAGCGGGTAGAGATGTATTCTTCAGCAATACTGTCCTGAAAAGGAACGAAGGCACGGTTGACATCCACAACTTCACCTTTACAACTACTGGTAGAGCCTAAACCAGTTCCCAGGGTTACTCCGATTGCCTTTTCAAAATCAGATGCCGCACCTGAGGCCAGCTCTCCCCTCAAAAATGCTTCCGCATCGTTAATAAATACGATGTGATCTCTGGGAATTTCCAACCGCTCAGAAAGCACATCACGTACATTCAAACCATATAAGGCATCGTATTTTTCCTGGTTCTTCATCAGGGAAATTCCTTCCACGTAATCAAATGGTCCGGGCATCGCGATGCCAATACGGATATGCTGGTCATCATCCTTCATGATCAGGGAAGATAAAGCATCCACCCAGGAATCGAATATCACTTCTGCAGTATCCATAGAAGCCACACGTACACGCATGAGGCTATCATCAATAACTTTATATGATTTGCAATCTACATGGGCTGCTGTGATGTGGGACCCACCTATATCGACTCCTATAAAAGGAAGTTCAGCTGGTTTAATGTTCATTTTTGAGGTCTGTATTGGTTAAACTAGAATAGAATGTTAAATTCCATTAACCAAATAAAGTCATTTAAACCGTTTTAGCAAAATTTTATTTGTATTTTTTTTCCAACAGCAGTGTTTTAGCCAAAATTATTTGGATTCTGGCTTAGGTTCGCGTGGCCCGCGCTTATAAATCACCAGTCCGTTCAAAAAATTACGTAGAATTTGATCTCCGCACTTTTTAAAATTAGGGTGATCGTCTTTCCTGAAAATGTCACCCAGCTCACTCTTGCTCACCTTAAAATTAACCAGGGCCATAATCTTGATGATGTCATCATTGGTCAGTTCCAGCGCAACGCGCAGCTTCTTGAAAATTTCGTTATTACTCATGTTACATTGCGATTTCTATCTTTACTTTTTTATTCTTGATGCGCTCATTAACCAGTGCCTTCAGTACTTTGCCTACCATTTTTCGTTTGATAGCCACATATGAGGTCTGGTCCTTTACCTCAATGAGTCCCACATCCTCTTTCTGCAGTCCGCCCTTTTTGATCAGCAAACCTACAATATCAATCTTATTCACCTTATCTTTCTTACCTGCGGCGATATAGAGGGTTTGCCATTCGCTATCTTTAGGTAGTTCAAATTTACCTTTCAGGCTTTCTATAGCAATGTCCGTTTTCAGAAAGGGGTACTTTTCATCTTCAGCGATCACGAGATATGCTGTACCTTTAGCATTCATTCTTGCCGTACGTCCATTCCGATGTAGGAAAGCATCTTCAGTATAAGGCAATTGATAGTGGACAATGGCATCCACCTCGGGAATATCCAGACCGCGCGCTGCGAGGTCCGTAGTGATTAAAATCTTAATGCTCCCATTCCTGAATTTCAATAAGGCCCGTTCCCGTTCATCCTGCTCCATCCCTCCGTGAAAAATATCATGGGCAAGGTCTTTATCTATCAGCAGGTCACTGATCCTATCTACCGTTTCCCGGTGGTTACAGAAAATAAGTGTGCGCTGGTTACCGATCTTGCAGATCAGTTGAAAGAGGGTATCTAGTTTATCTGCCGCAGTGGTTTCCACCTTCCTCAGTAAGAGGTCAGGGGCTACCTTTCTGTCTTTCAGAAAATCGATCTCCGCAGCTCCTTGGATTCCGGTAAAATCAGGAATCTCTTCCATTGCGGTGGCCGAGGTAAGCATTCTTTGATTCAAAGAAAGCAACTTCCCTATGATGTAAGACATATCTTCCTGAAACCCAAATTCCAGTGCTTTATCAAATTCATCCAGTACGAGCGTTGTAATACCCGATTCATCAAAATTCTCATGCCTCAGGTGATAAGCGATCCTTCCCGGTGTCCCGATCAGCAAGGCTGGCGGCTGTTCAAAATTATTCCGCTCCGTCTTTACCGGATGTCCGCCATAACAGCAGTTCACCTTAAAACCTGTCCCCATCTGTCGGAAAACCTGCTCGATCTGTAAAGCCAGTTCACGTGAAGGTACGAGTACAAGCGCCTGTACACCTTTTGCTTCTGTGCTCAACTTGCTGAGCACAGGCAGCAAGAATGCAAGTGTCTTGCCAGACCCAGTAGGTGCCAGCAATACCACATCACTGCCTTTAGCGGCCGCGGCCACTGCAGCGATTTGCATGTCATTTAAGGAAGTAATCTTTAGCTTCTCCAGTACTTTGTCTACCATCATGGCACCAAAGATAGGCGGATATATTAGAACTTCAGGTATTTCTTGCGCAAGTGCTTCATGGAATTATAAAGTTTGACATCCAGGGTCATGAGCATATGCCCTCTTTCAGAGATCCAGGTGGTCATTTTATGATTTGCATTCTTCAATGGGACATACACTTCCTCTTCCAGCACTTCAGTATACTTATTGGCAACCCTGCTTTGCTGCATCAAATAAAACTCGTTGATCAGTTCTGTTTTCATAATGATTTTGTTTAGTCAATTAAAAAACGGTTCATACAATTTAACCAATTATTTGGAAATTCAAAAGAACTTCTCCCGTCAATAATACAACAAAACGGCTGCAAGAAGGGTTTGAATATTTTAAACTCTGTTGACAACACATTGATTGTTAGCAATTAAACCACAGAAACTTAACGCCTTTTTAATTTAATAATGCTATTTTTAGGAAACCTGAATACGGGTTGTTCATCAAACACCAATTAACGTATGACCTGGAAGAAATTTAGCGGCGAAGTGATCCACTCGTCCATCTTAGAAGAAATCGAAAATGCCATTATCAGAGAAACAGCGCTCGGTTACCACCTCAAGGTATGCATCGGAACAGATTCCCAGGTAAAAGGCGCCCTTACAGATTTTGCAACTGTCATCGTGCTCCTAAGAGAACACCATGGCGGTTTTATGTACATCCATCAGGATAAAACGCCACAGAAAATGAGCATCAAGGAAAGGATGCTGGTAGAAGTTCAAAAATCCATTGAAACAGCCTATTCTATTTGCGACCTGCTGGACCTTTATGATGTGGACCTGGAAGTACATGCCGACATCAACACCAACCCCTCATTCAAGTCAAATAAAGCACTGAACGAAGCAATGGGCTACATCTTAAGCATGGGTTTCATTTTCAAAGCAAAACCTGAAGCATTTGCCAGCTCCACCTGTGCAGATAAAATGGTGCATTAAGCTACCACTCCTTTGTAGAAATTGTTTCAGGCGACTTGGTTTTCGGAGCTTGCTCTTGCTTTGCATTCATCGCATCCTTAAATTGGCCTGCAATTACCCTGGACTGGCTGGTCGCATATTTTAAATAAGCTTCCCATTCTCCCGCATTTAATTTCCCTGGTTTACGTTCCAGCGGAACACCAATTACCGTGCTGGGTACAAAATTGCCATACCGGTCGCGTTGATAAGGAATAAATTCATAATCTGTAAGCCAGAAACGATATTTGGCATCTTTAGCTTCTGCATAGAAATTATATTGCACTTCGCCAGAAGGATGACTCAGCACCAGTGCTGTTTTAGTAATGACAATCTTGCCAGCTGCCTGCATCAGTGAATCTCCGGCAGCAGATTTAAGTTTCAGCATTTTAGCCGATTTCTTAAAGAATTTTTCAGCCCTGGCATCCAGCTGGGCTTTTGTAATACCTTCCATTTCCACTACCTCATAATGGATCAGCTTACCCCTTTCGTCGTAGGCAAGCGGCTGGTCCTGCCCAAAGCAAAGGTTGACTGCGAAAACTAAAAAACTCAATCCAAATAAAAACTTCATAAGCTAAAGGTATAAAAAAAAGCCGCCGGATAAATTGTCCGGCGGCTTAAGTTAACGTAATTGAGACTAAAAGGCGTATACAGCTGCCAATGAGAATTGAGAAGCAGATTTGGTAAATGCACCACTGCTTTTCATAAATGATTGTGATAAATCTTTATCGTTGTCAAAACGAACTTCAGGAATAAAAGTCAGGCCACCAGCTTTCAGGTTTCCAGACAGTGTCACCGAAGTTACTGCTGCATCTGCAGCGCCTGAAGCACCCTTGATGTTGAAATACTCACCTCTAAGACCCAAAGCAACAGAAGGAGTAAATGCGTATTGAGGATACAAAGCAGCACCAGTATAACCACCTGCATCATCAGAAGCAGAATAATCAGCGGCATTCAAGCCCAGTTTGAATTTCTCTGTGATCTGGTAAGCAGTGGTCAGGTCAACAATGGTTCCTGAACCGTAGCCACCACCTGAGTGGAAACCATTCAATACATTAATATAAGCAGTCCAGCCTTCAACTGGGGCTACCATCAACTGGCCGCCTACTGATGACACACCATTCAGATCCTGATAAGCATTCCAGTCATTGAACAGTCCAACCATCAGGCTCACTTTATCAGAGAAAGCATAAGTTCCCTTGATACCGGCATTCTGGAAAGGTCCTGCACCAAACAAGTAAGAGGTAGAGTAGTTGAAATTGGCAGCAGGAGAGATCACTTCATATCCTACGAATGTGCCCATGTAACCTGCAGCCATTGAGAACTTATCTGTAAATGCATAGTTTACATACAAATTCTGAATATGAAAAGACTCACCGTCAGCACTAGGCACGATGGATTGCGCCTGTCCGCGTGGTCCAAAAGACAGTTCTCCAACGAAAGATGCTTTTCCGGTAGTTTTTTTCAATGCCAGGTCTATCATACCGATCGAAACAGAATTTTGCTCATTTGCAAAATAGGTCTTGATGTTTGGCTGCTTAGCGAAATCATATTTAAAGTATGTATCAACAGATCCCGAAAGTTGCAGTGGTGATGCTTCCTGTGCGTAAGTAGCTGATGCGATTGATAAAGTTGCTAGAGTCAATAATGATTTTAATTTCATAATCTAGTTTAGGTTTGAGGTCAAAATTTAGACGTTTTGGTTTAGTTGATTGTGGTTGGTTGTGGTTTGGTTTGGTTTTGGTTGATCGTGGTGCCTACAAAGTTGGTTCGTTCTCCAGTTCCTGACCAGTTGAAGCAACAATCAAGGTACCCTGGAAATATTTTTCATTGTGTTGTGAAGCATCTAATCCTTCAGCCTCTTCTTCTTCAGATACACGGATTGGCTGTACCAGGTTGATGAGTTTGAATACGATGAATGACATTACAAAACTGAACACAACAGTGATCACTACACCTTTCAATTGTGTAATGAAGAATTCAGGGTTGCCATACAGCAAACCATCTACACCAGCACTGTTTACAGTTTTAGTAGCAAAAATACCTGTCAGCAACATACCTACGATACCACCTACACCATGACAAGGGAATACATCCAATGTATCATCAAGGCTGGTTTTTTGTTTCCATGAAACAGCAAGATTAGAAATTACCGCGGCAATGGCACCTATAAAGATCGCAGAAGGGATACTTACAAAACCCGCACCCGGTGTGATGGCAACAAGACCAACTACAGCACCGATACAGAAGCCCAATACGGAAGGTTTTTTACCTCTGGATACGTCAAAGAACATCCATGACAATCCAGCTGCACCGGCCGCAATGTTAGTAGTGATGAACGCTGAAACCGCCAGGCTGTTTGCACCAAGTGCAGAACCCGCATTAAAGCCAAACCAACCGAACCAAAGCAATCCTGTACCGATCAATACGTAAGGGATGTTTGCAGGTGGAACTTCCTGATGATCCTGGTGACTTTTTCTTCTTTTCAACACCAAAGCACCTGCCAGAGCAGCCATACCAGCTGAAATGTGTACTACCGTACCACCAGCAAAGTCAAGCACACCCATTTTAAAGAGCAGGCCGTCAGGATGCCATGTCCAGTGCGCTAAAGGAGAATATACCAATAAAGAGAACAATACAATAAATAAGATGTAAGAGGTGAAGCGGATACGCTCAGCAACAGCACCTACTACCAATCCTGGTGTAATGATAGCGAACATCAACTGGAATACCGCGAACAAAGAAAGTGGAATAGTTGCTGCCAGACTCCATGACGGACTGGAATTTACACCCTGGAAAAAGAAGAATGTTTTAGGATTACCAATGAATCCGCCTATCGAATCACCGAAAGCTAGACTGAAACTTACGACTACCCAAAGCACAGAGATTACACCTGCTGCAACTACACTTTTGATCATCGTAGACAATACGTTCTTGCGGTGTACCATACCTCCGTAGAAAAACGCAAGTCCTGGCGTCATTAAAAATACCAGCGCTGCTGCGATTAATACAAAAGCGATGTCTGGTCCGCTGTATTTACCCTCGTCAAAATTTGGTGCCAAGGGAATAAATAGGGCAAGAATTGCAATTATCATTAAAACTGCAAATGGTCCCCACTGTTTGAATAAAACTTTTGCCATAAATGTTAGATTTTTACTGGTTATAATTGTGATTTGTTTGATTTTTTTGATAAAACTAGTAAAAAAATCGATTAAAAGATATTTTTATCAAAACAATTCAACAAAATCCTTGTATATCTCGCCATTTTTTTAGCCAAAACATGAAATATTGACAAAATTTAACTCCGATATTTCAATATTTACAAGATTAAGGATTCAAAAACACCTATTTTTTGATAAAAAAGTAAAAATCACTAAAATTCATGCTAAAAATTAAAAATCATAAAATTTAATTCTGTGAGGCCTTGAAAAATCATAAAAAAACATTTTGCCCCTATTTTTGTATATTTAAAACTAAATATGAAATCATATCAATTAGAATTCCGGCAAAACCTCCCCCTTTCTGTAGCAGATTCCTGGGAATTTTTCTCTTCTCCACTCAATTTAGCCAAAATAACACCGACTGACATGGCATTTGAGGTAACTTCTAAGCCAGAACACATCAAAAAGATGTACAAAGGCATGATCATTACCTATAAAGTATCACCTGCATTAGGAATAAAACTGGATTGGATGACAGAGATCACCCAGGTAGAGCAGGAAAACTACTTTATAGACGAGCAAAGATTTGGCCCCTACAAGTTCTGGCACCATCAACATCACTTCAAAGCAATCGAAGGTGGGACAGAAATGAGAGATATCCTTACCTATGGGCTGCCCATGGGCATATTCGGAAGAGTGGCCAATGAAGTGTTTGTTGCAGCAAAACTCCAACAGATCTTTAAATTCAGAAAAGAAAAAGTAATTGAGCTATTTGGGAATTACTCCCCTACCACTATATAAGCGGAGCCTTGCACTACACCCCGGCGTTCGATCTCCTTATCTATATAGGTCTGTATCGCCGACTTATTCAGGCCCCAGTTGGGTGCGATCAGCAAATCCCAATCGGAAATGCCAAATAAACGTTGGATCACGATATCTGGCCTCAATAATGGGATCAATTTGCACAATAAATCCGTATATTCTTCCAAAGAGAAAAGTTTGAAAGGCGCTTTTTTATATTTCACACCCATAATGGAGCCCTCCACAATATGAAGGTGGTGAAATTTCACGAATTTGATCTGCGGAAAACGGTTGATTTCATGAATATAACCCAGCATCATTTCCTCAGTCTCCCAGGGAAAACCAAAGATGGTGTGGACACACAAGTCTAGTTTTGAATTTTCCAGCAACTTTACAGCTTCAACGAATTCCCCATGACTGCAACCCCGATTGATCTGATCCAGCGTCTCATCGTAAATCGACTCCATCCCCATTTCCAAATCTACATCATAGCGGTCGGCATAACTCTCCAGCAGCGCCACCTTTTCTGCATCAATACAGTCAGGGCGCGTACCAACAGAAAACCCTACCACATCCTGTGGATTAATGGATAAAGCCTCATCATACATCATCTTTAAATAATGTACTGGCGCATAAGTATTGGTATTGGGTTGAAAATAAACGATGAATTTATCGGCCTTATAGAAGCCTTTTCCACGCTCCATACCCTGCTCCAGCTGTTCGCGGATAGTAGGTAGCTTTCGGGAAAGTTCAGGGGTAAAAGAATCTACATTACAATAGGTACAACCTCCATAGCCTTTGCTGCCATCCCGGTTTGGACAAGTAAAGCCTCCGTCCACAATAACCTTGAACACGCGTTGCCCCTTGTATTTCTCCTTCAGGTGCGTCCCGTAATTGTTATATCCTTTTATTCCTTGATCCAGTAGAGTTCCCAATGTTCGTCTTCTTTTCGGCAAAGATACAGCTTTTTATTTATCCACCCTCATGTCTTCAAGCTCAGACATATACCTTGAGAGTACAGCAAGATAGGTCAGACCGGCATTCTCGGGCTTAGCCATAAAGATTTTAAAGTCGTCGAGGTCATTTACAGTGAATCCCATTCTTACGAATAGCTCTTTATCGGTTTCCCATGATTCCGGGTTTACCTTTTTTTGGCCTACCTTCTTATAGAGCTCCAGTCCATAGGCGAAATCCCTGTACTTCGGCGTATCCCTGAATTCTTTAAAAAAATTGATGATCGTGCGGTAAGTAGCCGGTTTACCCGCATTCACCTGCTCCAGCATGAGCACACCCAGGATCGGCCCTTTCAAAAGCGTACTGTCCACACTGTTGAAATTGCCACATCGCTTCAGAATCTCAATGTCTCTTTTGAGCGCTGAATCCTTTTCTCCCGATTTGTGCCGTACAAAATAAGGCTCCTGGTCAAGCACACGCTCACAATTGAGGGTATCCTGACCAAGAGCCGAAATGCCGGTAAACAGCAATAATAAAAACACTGGCAGTTTTAAATCCATATGCAAAGATAAGTTATTTTGATAACCACCTGTCCTGCATATAAAATCGCCGCTCCCTTATGAGGCTTTTCTATCCAACAATAAATTAATCATCATTTCGAGATCCCCTTCATTGTCGCCATCGGTTCTGAAATCAGAGAAGATCAGCCTTCCGTCCTTATCGATCAGGAAATTCATCGGTGCAGCACCACGGTTATCCAGATTTCCTTTTGCCCTATCTTTTACATCTTCGAGCGGGGTAAAACTATAACCACTGCTTTTCATAAAAGGAATCACATAATCGTTCTGATCTGAAACAATATTGATACCTACGTAGGCGAGGTCCTGTCCTTTAAATTTCTTTACCACATTTTCAAAATGCGGGAACTCTCCCCTGCATGGACCACAACCAGGGAACCAATAAGTTAGCAGTACGACTTTGCCTTTGTAATCGGTTAGTGCGCGGTCGCCTTTTACAAGGTATTGCTTCAGGGTAAAGGGCGTAGCAACTTTTGCTGCTGCATTCAGACGGCTCCAGATATCTGCCAGTATCACCTCCTCTCCCTTGCCTTGTTTGGCGCCATAGCTTGAAATAGCTGCTTTTAATCGTAAGTCCGGTGCTTTAGCAAATGCCAGCACCAAACTGTCATATGCTGCCGAGGTCTGTCCGGCCAGGTCATTGGCCTTTGCTTTAAGCAATGGGATGTCTTTATTAAAACGATAATAACGGGGCAGCTTAATCTGGCTCAGCAACTGCTGTGCTTCTGCACTTTTCTTCTGGTCCATCAGCGCATTCGCATCTGCTATATATTGGGCCTGTATTTTCAGGTTGCCCCATTCTTTTGCATTCTTTTCATTCTTGGCCATTTCTTCCGCCAGCACCACCGCCTTTTTAGGATCTATGGAGAGCAGTAGGTTGAAATAAGATGACATGCCGCTGGACGACCAGTTGAACTTTGCCGGATCATAGCTTTTATACAGCAGTTCAAAGTATTTCAATTTGTCCGCTACCGCTGAAGAGCGTTCTCCCAACCAGTAAAGGGCCTGTGCCCCTCTTTCATGGTTCGGGAATTTTTGCGCTACCGCAAGGCTCAATTCCTGATATTTGCGCTTGTCAATCTCCCTAAAAGAGGAAGCATAGTAGAAACTATAATTCGGGTTGGAAGGATTTGAAGCTACAGCTTTGGCCAGGTATGCACGCCCCCCGGCAAAATCTCCCCATCGCTCGGCATCTATCCAGAGACCTCCCCAGGCTTCTGTAAATTTCGGATTCAGTTCCACAGCCTTCAACAGATAAGGCTTGGCTTTAGGACTTTCCTGATCTTCATAGGCCTTGCCCAGGGCATAAGGGACAGCAGAAGATTTCGGAAACTGCTTCATCCATGCAGCATATTGTTTTTCCAAAACCGGACTTTCCATTCCTATGGCTTTGATATAGGCTTCATGTACTTTCGGACTGTCAGGGCTCAGCTCCACTGCCTTTTTCAGTTTGGCAAGTGCAGCAGGATCGCTGGTGATGTCGTTTTTAATGGTTCTCTGGGCAAATGCCAGGCCTGTGCTGGCAGTCAGCAATATGGTAATCGCTACATTGCGTGTAAACTTAATGGTTGTTGACATATTTCTAGTATAAAAGGTGATTAATAGGTATTTTGCTGAATGACGCCATTGCTGGATATGATCTCTGTTTTTGGAAGCGGGGTCGCATACCGCCTTGAATTTTTAGGCAGGGTATAGGTTTTCACCGGTTCGTTAAACAATACATTAGATGCATTGTAAGGATAAAATGTCCTCGTCAGCACCACATCATCATTCGGATCGTCATTGTTGTTGTACCTCCGCAGGTCATACCAGCGCTGTACAAACGGCATTTCTCTTCTGCGTTCTTCAATGACTTTCTTAATCGCATCGTCTTTTCCTGTTGCGACCAGGTCTACCCAGGGCCCCGGCTTCATGCGTTTTGCCCTTAAGGTATTGAGCGTGGCCATGGCGGCTACAGGTTCGTTAGATCTTGCCTGCGCTTCTGCTTTGGTCAGCAACACTTCCGCTACCGTTGGTCCGGAGGGGATACGGTCTTTGAAGAAAAAGATATAGCCTGGATAATCGAATGAAGGCTTAGTCATCCCACGGTCGTAGGAATACCCCTCTACCATATGGTACTGGTACCTCAGGTCATTACTTTTGTCATAAAGGTTCAGCAACTCCGAACTTGGGATATACCACCATGAGCCATGGTTCAGCATCCTGAAATACAGGAATTCTTTCCAGCCCACCATATCGGTCAGATCGGTTTGGTTATCATGCGTGTATGGATATTTCAAAACGACTGTCTGGGCCTGCGGCGTGCCGGAATTGATCACTACAGAGCCGTCACGGCCATAGCGCATCTCTGTGTTATAGTTCACCAGTGTGCTGTAATCCGCCAGGGCTGCATTGGCATGTTCCAGGGCTTTGACATTGTTGTTCCGGTTCAGGTAATAGCGTGCAGCAAAAGCATTCACACCCGCTTTGCTCGCCCGCCAGTGACGGGGGCGACCACTTTGTGTCAGTGATACAGGCGTTTTCAAAGCCTCTGCCAGGTCGGCTTCAATCAGGGCATAGACCTTCTCGAGTGGCTGGCGCTGCAGTGGTTCCTCAAAGCTGGTACTGGTCTTGATCGGCAATCCGGGTTCGTTTTTATTTTGCTCTGTATAAGGCAGGCAATAGGTATTGGCCAAAATCCAGTAACTATAGGCACGTGCAAAATGCGCATCTGCTTTGATGACCGCTTTTTCTGCATCCGTACCCGTTACCTTATCCACATTGTTCAGTGCCAGGTTCGCTGTAAAGATCTTTTTAAATTCATTGCTCCAGACGTTTTCGCGGGTATCATCTGGCAGGTATTGGGTATCCCAGGTGGCAAACTGAAAGGCAGCCATTACCGAAAAAACACCCCTGCCACCATTATATACATCAACTGTAAGCCCGCAATCGTCGGTACCATAGGTTTGCGTGCGATTTTCTTCTACATAAAAAGTTGCCGTATTATTCATCAGGGCATCAATCTGAGCCGTGGTTTTCACTACCAGTGAAGTGGTTTTAGAAGGTGCTTCTTCCAGAAACTTTTCGCAGGAAAAAAACAAAGTACTAAGGGCCATCAAAGAAATTGTGCCCGAAATCTTACTATATCTTATATTCATAATCGTAGCTTTTAAAATTCACATTTAATGCCCAAAGAGATTCTCGGCTGAGGCTTCAAGGTGCCCAGGGGATATTCAGGATCCTCCCCTGCATCATTGGCCACCAGCGTAAAGAGGTCATTCCCCTGAGCAAAGGCCTGTACCCTGCGCATGCCGATTTTCGATGTCAGTTTCGATGGAACATTGTAGTTCAGGTTTACTTCCTGCATTCTGATGTGCGAAGCACTTTCGATCAGGTAGCTCAGGCTCTGATGGAAACGGTCCCAGAAATAATACCTTGGCTCTATCAGGTTTTGCGGAAGCGGCACAATCTGGCTCGGATCGCCGTTCAGTACCTCAGAGAGTTTGCTGTTCGGCAGCACCCTGCCGGTCCAGGTCGGCGGATAGTTGAATCCTTTTCTCTGAAATTTATGCCCAAATTTACCGGTCACAATGAAGGAGAGGTTAAAATCATAGACCTGGAATGAGTTGATGAAACCCAGCGTGTAGGGCGCCACTGCAGTTCCCGTATTCAGCAGGTAATCCCTACCATCTCCGGGTGTAAAAGCACCGAAATCGTACAAGGCTCCATTCGCACCATAAACCATAGGCTGTGTATTTTGCATACCTGCATACTTAAACCTCCATAATGCATTGGCATCTTCTCCTTCCACATAAGCACCAGATCCTCCCCCTACCAGGGTAGATGCTGCATAATTTGCCACAAACAATTTGGTGATCTCGTTCTTATTATAAGAAAAATTCAGGTTTCCGCGCCACACGATGTCATTACCGCTGATTTTCTGCATGGTTCCCAGTTCGAGTTCGATTCCCTTATTGGTCATTTCTGCATTATTCAGTCGCTGACTGGTCGTTCCGTTTGCTGCCGGAATGGACAAAGTTGCAATCAGATCCTTTCCGGATTTATGATACATATCTACTTTACCATAAATCTGGCCTTTAAACAAGGTATAATCTACCCCCACGTTCCATGTACCTGTTTTTTCCCATCTCAAAGTCGGATTTCCAAAACTGGATACCGTAGCAGTTACATCTCCAGTATATACATTGGGTATCGCACCCATCGCAATTAAAGGTCTGAACGATGTGGTCCTGTCCACATTGCCATTATAACCATAGGTAGCTCTGAGGCTGAGGCGATCTATCCAGGAAACACGCTTAAGAAAGCTTTCTTCGCTTACTTGCCAACTGGAACCAATGGACCAGAAAGGGGCATAGCGATACGAAGGATCATCAGTAATCAGGTTAGATGCATCAGTCCTTACACTTCCAGAAAGGGTATATTTACTTTTAAAAGTGTAGGCAGCGTTACCAAATAAGGAAAAGTAGCGATCAGTCAATGACGTAAAACTATTTGAATAACCAATAGTTTGATTACTTCCAAGCCAATTCCTGATCGGGAAAAAAGTTCCACCCGGACCATTCGGAAAAGTTCCAACACTTAGGGTCTCTTTATTAAAACCATAAGTGGTAGCATATCCGAAAGTTTCTGTTACAATGTTATTGATCTCAGAACCACCAACAAAGCTCAGTTCATGGTCCTCAGCAAACTTACGGTCAAAATTCAATTGATTACGCAACGTGTAAGCTTCCGTCCTTCGCCTGCTTTGATCCAGCATCCCTCCTTTAGGGACATTCAGTGTTACTTTGTTTGTCGCCTGGTCCCAACTGGCAAAACGGTTTACAGAATCCCTCACGGAGAAAGTTTGTTCATTACGGAAGCGTTTGTTATTTGTACTAAACAATTCGTATTGAATCTTGGAATCAAAAGACAAACCCTTCAGCACCTTCAGCTTCAACCCAGCCTGCAATCTCGTATTTAGCTGTTCAGAAACGACTTCACGGTTGGCAATCTCCTGGATCGGGTTATAGCTCCAATCGGCATAAGGAAACAACGCCTTAGGTACAAAGCGGTCGATGATAGGTGTATAGTACTTTGCCACATTGGTTAGGGAACCATCCTCATTCCTCAGCATCTCATAAGGCGATAAGTTCTGAATATCACCAAGTGTTACACCATTATTATTCACCTTGTTATAGTTGACCATGCCGGAGAAATTGAACTCCAACCATTTAAAAACATTAGCATCAGCTCGATAATTGGCCGTATACTTCTTATTATCTGTGCCCTTAAAGTTCGACTTTGATTCTTCAAATAATAGCGACAAATGGTTGCGCAGCTTGTCTGAAGCACCAGAGATGTCGAGGTTATATTGCTGAACCAAGGGGTTTGTTAACAGTTCTTTGCGGATTTGCTCTTTGTTGTCTAAAGTTTTATATGTAGCCAGCAACGCATCGCGCTCAGTCAAACTCAGGTACCCCAGCGCATGTTCACTCATGGCAACCGTACCTAAAGACCAAGCCTTCCCGTAGTCCGTTGCCAAAATCCCCGAATTTAGCTGCGCACTCCAGTTCCCGAACGATTTCATTTCGTAGTCAATAGTTTCTGCGGAGGAAGCCAGCGGGTTCACATAATCCAGGTCCAGCTTATTTGAAATCCTGGTAAATGCAGAAAAATCTATCTTCAACGGAACGCCCTTTAGTCCTTTTTTAGTGACTATCACGATTACTCCATTGGCAGACCTTGCTCCCCAAATTGATGCAGCAGCAGCGTCTTTTAGTATAGTGATGCTCTCTACATCATTAGGATTAATGGTATTGAACTCACCCTGGATAGCAAAACCATCGACGACCACTAAAGGAGCTCCATTCTGATTCCGTGAGCCATTAGCGTTATAAACATTCAGGGTAGTTTGTCCGCGCACTTCAAATCTTGGATTCCCATCCGCATCCAGCGTAGCCTGCATACCTGCGGTAGTCCCGATCAGGCGCTGTGCAATATTGGTCGTTGGCCTATCCAACTGATCACCAGTGATCACATTGAAAGCCCCCGTAGCGCGCTCTTTGCTGAGCGTCTGGTAACCCGTGCTTACTACGCTTACCGATTGCAGCTCCGCGGAATTGATCTCAAGCGTCACCGAAAGCAGGTTTTCATTAGTCACTACAACTTCTTTACTCTTGTACCCAACGAAAGAGACTACAAGTACAGTTCCTTTGTCCACATTTCCAAGCCGGAACTCCCCTTCGGTATTGGTGATCGTTCCCCGAACCTCTCCTTTCACTTGTACTGTAGCACCGGGCAGTGGATTTCCTTTTTCATCGAGTACCTTCCCCCTGATGTCAATAAGGTTAAAAAACCGGTCTATACTTTCAAAAATGGAAGTAGGTCTACTGCGCACCACAATCGTCTTCTGATCTATCGTGTAATCCAGGGTCTGCACCGCAAATACCTGATCCAGCACCGCTTTCAGGTCTGCATTATTTACGTTAATGGTTATTCGTTTCGCATTTTTGATTTCCTGTGGTTCATAAAGGAAATCATAACCGCTCTGAGATTTAATTTCTTTGAATAGTTGTTGAAGGCTGATGTTCTTCTTCGATAAGCTTATTTTTTGGGCAAAACCTGCCGCACTTACCTGGAGCAATGTCAGTAATAATAGAATACAGGTGAAGTTAACTCGCATAAGGGTCTGTTTGGAGAAAGCAAGTCTGACAAATGCGCAAGCAAATAGCTTACGCCTCAATTGAATGTAAATTTTCATACATTTGATTTGTTTGGGTTAGTTGATACGGTTGTGTGATTGCAATTTTAAAGGGTAACCCTTACAACGCCGGGAGTGGGTCCAATCACTGCCGGCATTTTTTTGTTACCCTGTTGGCTGGTGTAACATTATGGCATAGCGGTGATTCTCCTTCCTTCTATTTTAAAGTGAACACGTCCTGTTAATTCAAACTTTCTCAATAGCTCAGATACATTTCTAAAACGGGAAATGGTTCCCTCGAAATGTACGTGCTTCAATTCCTCCGGGTATACCACTTCTACATTATACCAGCGTTCTATTTTTCTCATGATTGAAGGCATATCCTCATCCTTAAAGATGAAATAGCCATTTTTCCAGGCCATCGCAGTCTCCAGATCGGCCTCATATACACTAATTTTCTTGCCGTCCAGTGTAGCTTGCTGCCCGGGCTCCAAACTCGCGGTCCCCAACTGAACTGCCCTGGTATTTCTGATCAGCACCGAACCCTCAAGCAGGGTAGTCTTCACTGCCGGTTCATTGGTATAAGCTTCCACATTAAAATGAGTCCCCAACACCTTCAATTGCTGATCTGCTGCCTCTACCAGGAAAGGTTGTTCTTTATTGTGGGCCACCTCGAAATACGCCTCTCCTTCCAATTTCACTGTCCTGGTCTTTTCCGAGAAGGAAAGGGGGAACTGAAGAGAGGAGGCCGCATTCAACCAAACCCTGGTGCCATCGGGCAATAGAACCTGGTATTGCCCTCCCGGTGGCGTCACTATCGAGTTATAAACCGGCGCTCCATTGATCTTTTCTTTTTGCTCCGCTACCTGGTATATCGCATCATTCAACTGTACTTTCTGGCCATTGGCCATGATCAGTACCGCTTTATCACCACCGGCTACAATGTCATCCTTTGTGTAGGCAATCTCGTCCACGCTCTGCTCACCCTGGTCGAGGATGTAAAACAGCAATCCTGCCGAAAGCAGGATGATCACACTGGCTGCAATGGCTTGTAGGTACCAGCCATTGAAAAAGATGACTTTTCTTTTTGGCTCCGCCACTTGCAGTGCAGGTATTTTTGGAGCAGAAGGTCCAAAACGTCTGTCGTTAATGATCCGCTCGTAGAGTAATGCCGATTGCAGTTCAGTAAAAGACTGCGAAAGCTCATGACTGTTCCAGACCTTTTCCATAAAGGCGGCAAGTTCAGCATCCTCTTTCGCCTCAGCAATCAGCCCCATCAGCTCCGAAAAATCGGTTTTACTGATGCTGTTCGTGGCATATGCAAGGAATAAATTGTTGAGGTATGCCGTATCCATTGTTTTATTAGTCATATATTTACACTGGGATATATGAGGTAATACACGGCAGAGGGAAAGTATAACTAGTAAAATTGAAAATTAATTCAAATCATAGCGAAACTGAACTGATTACGGGGCTCCGTAACGACGAGGCGCAGGCATTCGAACGCGTTTTCCATACTTATAAAGGAAAACTGTACAGTTTTAGCTGGCGTTTCCTGAAAAACAGGGAACTTTGTGAAGAAATTGTGCAGGAAACCCTGATCAACCTCTGGACCAACCGTCATCAGCTCGACCTCAACTATCCACTTGGACCATATTTATACACCATAGCCAGGAGGCTCACCTTAAATGCGCTCCGCAATGCAGCCACTGCTGGTTCAGCCCGTGAAAAACTCTGGAAAGACCTGCAGGAAGCACACAATGAAACAGAAGAAGCCATCCTGCTCGCAGACCTCATGGAATTTGCAGAACAGGCGGTTGCCAAACTACCCAAGCAGCAACAGCTTGTATTTAAGCTCAGCCGCTACGAAGGCCTGAGCCATGAAGAGATTGCGGAAAAGCTCAATCTCTCCAAAAGCACAGTCAACAATCACCTGGTCGAGGCCCTCAAAAACCTGCGCCATCATTTCAAAAATTCAGGCATTTCTTATGGGCTGTTACTGGCCTACCTGCCTTTTATGCGCTGATGTAACAGCTGCTATTCCCGCGAATCAATGGCGCATTAAATATTTAGCAAAAAACTCACGCTTACGCTTTTCGTAATAAGTCTTGTAAGGTCCTTCGTAGGTATGGTGCTGACCAGGGAGCAGCAGCAGTTCGAAATCTTTATCTGCCAGAATCAACGCATTGACCATTCGCATTGTCGCTGCCGGATTCACATTTTCGTCCGACTCCCCTGCAACCAGCAACAACGGTCCCTTAATGTTCTTCGCTAAACTTTGGTTCAAAGCATAAGGTTTTTCAAAACCCTGGTAGCTTTCCCCCCAGGTACGGTTATAGATGGTATTGTCATGATTACCCGAGGAAGAAACGGCCGCTTTATAAAAATCAGGATAGGTGCCTAATGCCGCCAGGGCCATCATACCTCCGCCCGAATGACCGAAAATACCGATCTCATCCATATCCATGAAAGGATATTTCGCCCCTAGTTGTTCCAAGCCAAATTTATCATCTTCCAGGGCGTAATCACGCAAATTTCCATGACCGTACTTGTAGTAAGCGGCATTACGGTAGGGCGAACCGCCGCGGTGTCCCATCACCACAACAATGAATCCTGCTTGTGCCAGTGATGTATTGTTGTAGCGGTCTATTACTGTAAAGTCATTCCATACCGTTTCAGTGAAAGGGCCTGGGTACACCTGGGAGATGACGGGGTATTTTTTATTCGGATCAAAATCAAATGGCTTCCACATGAGTCCATAGAGATCGGTCGTTCCATCTTTTGCCTTGACGGTAAACATTTCCGGCCGTTTCCAACCGTAAGCATACAATTTACTAAAATCGGGCCGGTATACTTCCTGAACGAACTTTCCACCTGTAGTCCTCAACACGCTCCGTGGCTCCAGGTCGATCCTGGAGTACTGATCCAGAAAATACTGTTTAGAGGGGGAAATGAACACCGCATGATTGGCATCTTCGGGAGTGAGCAATTGTAGTTTTCCCCCATCAAATCCAGCTCGGTATAAAAATGCGTAATTGGGATTACGTTCTTTTTCTTTTCCATATCCATAGAAATAGAAAATACGTTTGGCAGTATCAATTGCAGCGATTTTACCCGCCGTCCAGCTGCCATCGGCAATTGGATTGAGGAGACGTCCATTTCGGTCGTAATGGTAATACTGACCCCAACCACTGCGGTCGCTCCACCATAGAATGTCCTTCCCTCCATTGACAATGGATACCTGAAAAAGATCCTTGTTGATGAATGGCTTACTTATTTCATGGATCACCACCCGCAAAATACCGGTATGCACATTTACGGCACAGAGTTCCATTTCGTCCCGGCTTCTTTTGCTGCGCAATAGAAAAACTTCTTCATTGCTGCGCTGATTGCGCAGCAGCTCTACTTCCTGGTCCGGCCAGCGATCGAGATTCACCTTTACCAGACTTCCCGCCTCAGGGCTCCCCACATAAAAATCATACTGAACGACTTCTTTATCGCCCGGGAGTTCGTACTTGTAACTTTTCACATAGGGCCTGCTAAAACTACTGATGGAATTAATCACCGTCATCGTCTTTACTTTTCTGTTATCCTTGCGCAGCACATAAAACGACTTTGAATCAGGTGTCCAGATTGCATCCGTTGGAGAATTGACTTTTGCATAAGCATCTTCATCGTTGATGGAAAATGAAAAGTGCTCTGCCCCATCGCTGGATAAGGCGCGCTCGACAGAATCTGCCATGTGCTTCAGATATAGGTTATGTTGACGGGCGTACAGCAACCATTTCCCATCTGCGGACATTGTCCCTGTATGATAAATGGGGTAAGACTTCAGCTCCTGTCCCGTTCGTTTAGCCAGTGTTTTCCGGATGTAATTGTAATCGTAATTCTGTCCCTTGTAACCTACCTCCACACTTTGCTCGTCTTTGGAAAATTGTGGCCGGTAGCTGATAGCGGTTTCATCCGGACTACTTTGCGTCAATTTAGCCAGACAACTAACGATCAGCTCTTTATCAAACAAAATGGTTTTTTGTTTTTGATCAGGATCCACCAGGTAATGTGTATTGCCAGCTTCTCCTGGTTTATTTGCCACAAACCAAAACTTATTGCTCCTTTTCATAAAGAAGGGTACAATTTGCTGGCTGCCCAATTGCTTTTGCAAATTTGGTGCATCAAAGCGTTCTGCAGCGGCAAAATTTGGACTTTGGGCTGATAGCGAAATGGGCAGCAGCAAGCCCATAGACAGTACTAACCTAATCATTTTTACCAGTTTTCTCCTTTGCAAGTCTTTTTACATAGCCCTCGCAGTGGTTGATCAGATAAGGATTTTTTGAGGTCTTGGCTACTTGTTCCGTAATCTCTTTAATATAGGGATAGGTACGGTCTGTCGTAGCGCAGAAATTGGTGTAATCAAAGACCACATCTTTGTTTTTCTGGGTGAACCGGGCCACATTTTCTGCAAGCAGCTTACCTGCGGCAGGCACATTCTTTTCCCCGGCTGCCATGGCAATGTCGACCAGAGCCAGCAATTGTTTTTTGTCTGGATACTGACTGGACTTAATTAGTTTTTTATAGCCTTCAAATTCTGCTTTCACATAGGGATGTCCCTTAAAATAATACCCTACCATACAGTTTCCCGCAAGCTTTTTATAGACCGAGTTAATTTTGTCATCGACCATTTCTTTTCCATTCGAGGCGACAAAATCTTTGTAATTTGCCATCAGGTAGTTGAAATTTACACTTCCGATATCTGACATGTACCGGGAATCATAACCCTCTGCAAACAAGAACCAGTTCTCAGGTTTCAACTTATCTGCCGCAGTAAGCATTTTAAAGTATTCATTGGCGATAGCCGTTCCCGCAACTGCTTCTTTCTGTTTGAATTTTTGCTTGATCAGCTCAGTCATCAAAGCATGGTCGCGGTCGCCCGCAGCGTAACGCGCTTCTCTGCTGGCAATTTCGTTTTTAGGATTCATCCCATTCCTGATCTTCGCCATAAACTCCGCTGCAGTCATGCCGCCTACGAACTTATAAATCTGCTTTCCATCCTGGTCAAACAATAGATACGTAGGAAATGCGCCCACACTATAGGCTTTAATGGCTTCCGGTCCTTCTCCCTTTTCCATATCCATTTTCACATTGATGAAATTGCTGTTGAAGAAGTCGGCCACACTGTCCTGTGTAAATACCAGTTTATCCATCCCCTTACATGGTCCGCACCATTCCGTATAGCAATCAGTAAAAATCATCTTATGCTGTTCTTTAGCCAATTTAAAAGCTTCTTTTAAGGAGGCTGTGGTAAAATTGATTGCCCTGTTTTGTGCACAGGCAACAGTACTCACTAAGAGTACAGCTATTACTAATATTCTTTTCATTTCTTTAACTTGGTTTTTGGTTCATATCTCTTCCGATCTTCTCTCTCATTAAACGATAGCGCTCACGCATTGCAGCATCTTCATGTTTTACACTTAGTTCTTCCAGATGTGCTATAATGCGTAGAAAATAAAGGTGCAACACCTCATTGGCATCCGTTAAGCCTCCTGTAATGTTATTCTTAGCAACTGTAGCTGTAAGATCATTCACAAAATTCAGCTGCATCAGCATCCGGTATGGGTCTATTGGTGCTGTGGTATTAAAATCATTAAATACATAATGGTCTATAGCTGTAAACAGGTCACTTACGGTATAGGCCTCCTTTCCTAATGCGTATTCCGCTTTGATCAGGTTATTCAGCACATCTGAACTGATGAATTTCCTCAGGGCATCCTGAGTGCTATTGCCCATTTTCAATGATTCAGACTCTGAGTTCAACAAGTTCAGCCGTTTGCTCTGCATCCAGGACGGCGCACCCTTGAAGAACCATTCATTTAGTAAAGACATGGCTTTTTGCTGATCCTTTTTTGAAGTATATACCACAGCTACATCATTGTAATTTTTGAGCACCGGACGTAAAGAAACACCCCCGATATAACTGACTACATTGTCTGTATACAATTGGTAGCTGATTTGAAAAGCCTTAGACAACAGCTTGAACTTAGACCAGTCTTCGTCCTGATCTTTCATTACCGCTGTCAGTTTTTCCAACTGCGGATAATAGCGTTGCACATTTTTCATCCCAAGTTCAGCTGCCTTAAGCTGATCGGAAGACAGGTCACCTCTGCGGGTAAAAGGATCGCTTTTGTTCTCTTCTAAAAACAATAGCTCAGCATCAGAAATCTTAAGAGCAGCCAGTGCGGCCTTCTCCGCAGCCGCATTGGTAAAAATACGGTATGCCCATCCAATCGCCATCTTGTCATAGGCGGCCACTCGAGGCATCAGGTCTGCCACCGCCACCTGGTCCTCTGGCTGTACGACAAAATTGAACTGGGTGTCGTCTGTTACCGATGAGGAAAAACTATGTGTCCTAAGCCATGCACCGGACCTGAGCTGCGCCGTACTGTATGCCGCGCTGCCATGAAGGTTGGGCGTCATACCCAACATCTCTCCCAGTGCCTGGGCCACTTTCCATTCCATCATTTCCGCCCTGACCTCCGGATGGTATAAGTCTTGCATGATCCTTGAATCTTTAAAGCCACATTTGGCAAAATACGAAGGCAACAAATCGTCGATGACATTTACATCAATATTCATTTTTGCGGCAATGATCTCACCCGTACGGGGGTCGATGACCGTATTGGTCACAAATGCCTTTGAAGCATTACCCCATTTGATCAGAAGTTTACCTGATGATAACCAGTTGTCCTGTTCATCAGTAACCACACGTAATGCATTTTTGAATCCTGCTTCCTGGAAAGCCACGTTCCATTGCTGGACAGCTTTTTTAATGTAAGGCACAAAAAGAGCGGGAGTTGCTACGTCAATGAATACCCTGATCGCCTTTTCGGGCTCTACAAGTTCCCCGGACAGATACCTCTTCCAATCGGCCGGCTTTACAGCAAGGTTCCATTTGGTCATCACCTTTACATTTTTCACGCCATAAGGGCTTTTCCCGAAATCATTGTAATTGACTGTACCAAAACCCAGCCTCACATCCGCTTCCCGAACTTTCATTTGACTGGCTGGCAATCGCTGGATCAACAGATCAACCACATGAGCCACAGCCTTATCAATCGCCTTGCTACCATTGTAACTTTGGCCAGGGGTAGTTTGGGTTCTCAAAACCCTGAAAACTACAGCGCCCGGGGCTGCCTTCACCTGCTGAACACCAGAGCGGGCCGCATCAGAATTATTCAGACTACTCACATCTTTAAAGGAGAACAGCTCGCCTCCTTCCATTAGATGGCGGGTAATATTCACAATAAAACTTCCTTTGGCTTTTCCGGAAGCCTCTATCGGTATTACAAAGCTAACGGGAATCATGTTAGATTGTTGCACCAAGGCTTCTATCCCCTGGTTATAGTCGGGTGAGGTTGCTTCTTTATATACTTCTTTAGTAACATTCAGGTTGTTGCCGGTTCCCTTACTCAGTCGGATTACACCTGAGGATTGGGCAATGTTATTGACATAGCCCCGGGCGACATCACCGATCACTAAAAGATCGGTATTCAGGGCGCTGGCGGGAAATTCCAGAAAATACTTCGAGCCGTCCTGGTAGACCGTAAAATCACCTTGACTAACTTTCATCGTATTCTTAAAAAACTTCTCGAAAGACATCAGCATTCCTGATGGCACATCCGCTGCTGCAACTGCTTTTGATTTTTCCTGTGCATGGACATCAAACGCAGGGATTGATAGCATCATAATCAATATTAGACGATATAGGTATTTCATCTTATTTTGTAGTTTTTGGGTTTAAGTAAGCATCATTCTGCCCGGTGCTCCATACCTTGATCATGTTGGAGACTGCCGTGAGGTGGCTTTTGGATATAAAATCTGTTTGTAACACAGCAGCAGCACTGGCCTGCTTTTGGATCAGCTCCATCAGGGATTTCATTTTGAAATCCACATTATTCGCGAAAGTTCCAGGGTTGTCTATGTGCCTCAGCATGGTATTCAGAAATGCACGCTGCAGCATTCGGTCATAACGTGATATCGGCTTATTGAGCTCCATATCTTTGAAGATGAACTGCTGTAAATCAGATAAAAACTCTGTTGCCTTATAGTCCGCATCACCGGCTATGTTTTCGACCCTCATGAATGCAGAATATTTTGAGAGTAGTCTTCCCAGCAAGTCACTGTAAGTAGCTTCTACATCGGTATCGAAATTGAAGTTAGTTTTGGACATGATGTCTTCAGGATATAACCATTTGGGCTCTGTAAGCATATAGGTGCTCAGGTAGTCCATCGCTTCCTTTTGCCGGGCGCGACTTACAGGTTCGAAATTGCTTTTTTGCTCCGCGCGGAGGGAATTATCCAGATGCACACCGGCAATATTTTTTACCACATGCTGCAGGTATTGGTAGTATCTGCCCTGAACGGCCCGGTACATGGACCTCAGGGTCTGATAATCATTATTGTCACCTGCTCCCCATTTAGTGAGCCTGGCCATGATCTTTTTCAAATTCTCTACACCAAGAGCATTGGCTTTCATATTGTTATCGCCGATATCTTCACTTTGAACCCTTGGATCAAAAAAGTCACCTTCCTCAAAGTAAAAAAAACGCGGATCTTTCCTTTTTTCCGACACCCAGGAGCTGAGGTATGCTGCCGCTTCGGCCGGACTTTTCTCTGGCATATACTTATAGCCCCACTCTATGGCGTAATCATCGTATGCACCGATTACCGGAAGTAATTCGGCAGGACTCATTTGATCTTCAGGCTGCGCAGCATAGTTGAAGCGCATATAATCCATTACAGAAGGACCAAAACCGTGTCGCCTGATGTAATCCCTGTTGCGGATGCTATCGACCGGGTAGGAAGAGCTGCCTGCAAAATTGTGTCTCAGGCCCAGCGTATGTCCAACTTCATGGGTGATCACATTTTTCATCAGGGTGCCCATCAGTTCTCTATTCATAGGTATTTTACGTGCAGCTGGGTCTGTAGCAGCGCACATGGAGAAATACCAGCGCTGCAATAATTCTTGTATGTTATGAAATACGGCCACATGGGAACTCAATATCTCACCCGAACGCGGATCTACCACCTGAGGTCCATATGCATTGGCCATTTCAGATGGCTTATAGGAGATGCAGGAATACCTGGCGTCCTCCATACTGTAATCCGGATCTTCTGCAGCAGTTGGTGCCAGCTTACCCGTGATGGCATTTTTGAAGCCAATTTTTTCAAAACTCTTGCGCCAGGCATTCACACCCTCTATAAAGTAAGGAACCAGATAGGCAGGGGTATTGCGGTCAATGTAAAATACAATGGGTTTGGCGGGCTCCACCAGCTCCCCATTTTTAAATTTTTGAAGTTCCTCTGGTTTAGGTTCAATCCGCCACCTGTTGGCCAGGGTAATGTATTCATTTCCTTCGGGATTGAAATCATAATTTCTTAAGCCCGTTAAAAAATACCCAATTCTCTTGTCCCCGTAGCGGTGTGCCAGAGGTTTCTCGGGCAATAAAAACCAGGAAGCCCCAACTTCCCACATCGTCGGATTTGTTTCCTGCTTTTTGGCAGGTGCAGCTCCCGGCGCAGCTGGCGGCCCCGATGCTGCGGGAGCTTCGGCATAACTCTTAATGGAACGGAAGACAATATTGTTTTCGAAAGCACTCAGGCCAAGTATCTTTGATTTTTGAGGTTCAAATGCCCCCAGTTTCAGCTCTATAGCCGCACCTTTCAAAGAAAAGAAATCACTGTCACCCGCAAACAGGCTGGTAATGTCGATCAGTGAGCTGGAATCTCCAAAAGCTAAGATATCGAATGCAATGAGGCTAGGCACCAGTCTGGATTTCACTACATTGAAATACATACCCAGGCTATCTGCAGCTTGCGCAAATTCCGGAACGACAAGGTTCAACTTCCCATTGTCGCCCTTATTAAAGCGGATCACACGGTCATTTACCGCATCTCCGGCAAAACCGAAGCGCATAGCAGGATTTCTATTGCGCTGTGCAGATCCGCGGATGATGCTGATGCTGGTGAGGATGTCCCGTCCAAGGAGCCGATCCGGAATTTCGAGGTAATATTTATCCTCCTGTACATAGACATTGAACATGCCTTTGTAAGTTTTGGAAGCAGGTTTGATGAAAGTGCCGATGGCCGGCACTTTCATAGCTGTCTGCGCCCTGGCGCATAAGATTCCTGTAACCATCAGCCCGAGGCCGAGGAACACTGTTTTAATAGATCTCATTTATAATTAGCTGTTGTTACATTTAAATAGCTCTTGTGGCATTGCCTATGAGTTGCAAATCCACCCCATATTCATTGATGAAATAGTTCCTGACCAGGTTATAGCGCTTTTTGATTTGTCCACTGGTGTCTTTGGTCGCATGGAGAATCCCCATCGGCGTAGTGTCCGTTATCGCTGTAGAGGTGTTCAATTGTACAGTAGAATAACTGACCATAGCAGTAATATAGGCAGTCCAGTCTGCCTGAGCAGAAGCTGCATTATAAGCCACGATGATTCCTTTTCCATAAGACTGCGCTGAAGTAGTCATCGCGGTGATATAGTCGGCACTGCTGTTGAATTCAGGTGTTGGTGTGCTTAGACCTCTGGCGATGATACTTTGGATAAAGATGAGGTTGACCTTGTAGATAAAACCTCTGAGCTCTGCTGCCGTCATGCTGTTCACCGTAGCATCACCATAATTGATCTGTATATTGTCGTAATTGTAGAAGGCGGCCACTTTCTTGGTTGATTTAACCGTAGCAAATACCGGTGTGAAGACAAAGCTGTTCCCCACAGAATCAACTTTTTTGCACAGCATCACTTTCGTCGGGAGGAATTTCTTCAGGAACTTTTCTGAATAAAACCCAAACCATTTGCTCTGGATCAGCGCCAGTTGTGCAGGAATAAATGCCTCATCTGATGCCTCAACTTCTGCCCCGGTGCTCCATGAACCACCGGATGTTGCCTGAACCGGTTTTCTCCATCCCGTAGGTGTCCAGTACACATCCTTATCGCTGAATTTGTATAGCAAATAGGTATTGTATTTTTGATAGTAATCGACAATAGTCTGATCAAATGCATTGCTCCCCTGGGGTACAGTGTACGTATCAGAGGTATCAGAAGGGACTAAGCTTTGTTCTGCTTTCTTGCAGGCATTTAAAGAAATGAATATGCCAAGTACAAGCAGTTTTAAAATATGTGGTTTCATCCTTAGTTAAATTAAAATACAACGAATAGGTTATCTTGGGTTTTGCAGAAGTTCAGTATTATTGGCCAATGCCGTAACCGGAATTGGCAATGCATACAAAGGGCTATTTGCCGCCAGCGTATGTGTACTGCTCACACCATCGGCACTGATGTAAACATGGTTCACCGCAAGTCCCCATCTTTTGATATCCATCCATCGGTGCCCCTCTTCTAATGCCAGTTCCCTTCTGCGCTCCTGCTGATAAAAGCTATATAAGGCCGCTCCATCTGTAATTGAGATCGGCGTATAGGGAGAATTGCGCGTGTCATAACGGTTTTGCCTCAGATAATTGAGATCTGCCAGCGCCTGTGTACGATCGGCTGCATCACCATTTTTGAGGAAACGCTTAATTAAAGCTTCTGCCCTGTTCAGGTAAACCTCCGCTACGCGGAATCCTTTCGTACCTCCTATGGAGTTATTTGTTGCCTTCGATGAAGCGAATAAAAACGTACCTCCGTTGGTATATTTACTGAAATACATCAGGTAGCGCAAGTCGCCATAATTCGTATTGCCAGTCCCCTGGTCATACAAAGAAGACAGACCTGCAGAGACCGTATAAGGTGGGGTCGTGTTGCCTGTGATCGTTGTTGGAAAATAAGTAGCATCTGATCTCGGATTGGTACCATACACCCAAAGCACCTCAATATTTGCCGCATCAAAGATCCCTGTTCCGTTCGATACATTATTGGCGTTAAGAAACGATACCAGAGGCGTTAAGCTGCTCCGTTCGGCAATGACGAGATTGGCGTAATTAACGACCTTATCCAGGTCAGTATCCAGTCCTCTGTACAAATAAAAACGTGACAACAGCGCTTTCGCCGCAGTAGCGCCGATCCGGTATGCCGAGGTGGGCACATAGTTGGCTTTCAGCAAAGCTTCGGCCTCCAGCAGATCCTTCTCTATCTGGTCATAGGTTTGTTTTAGGCTTGCCCTGGCTAAACCACCGTCCCGCACCTCGCTGGAAAGCACCAGCGGCACGCCCAATGCGGTTTCAGGATTTACCCCCTCGGCACGATAAGGTTGCGCGTACAGACTGACCAGTTTAAGCAGATAGTAGGACCTCAGGAACAGGCATTGTCCAAGAATGGCATTTTTGGACTGTTCAGTTCCGGATACCTTGTCCAGGTAGTCTATGATGACATTACAGCCTTTAATTTTCTTGTAATATATTTCATATAAGTTGGCGCCTCCCGGTATGGTATTGCTCACATCAAACATGGTTGGATTGAAAGTAAAGATCAAGGTCCCGTTGTTCAATGGGGTCACATAAGCCGAAACCTGCACATTATTTGATGTTGCCAGTCCATTGCTCTGCACATCGTCGGTCAACAGATCAAAATTGTCCATTGCCTGGTTGTAAGGATAGGCATCGCCATACATCACTGCAGTCAGGTCTGTCGTAGTTGAGGGTCTCATCTCATCCTGACTATTTTCAGCAAGGAATTTTTTGCAGCCTACTAATACTGAACACAGCATTATCAGGGCATATATCAAAAGTCTTTTCATATCCTTCATTATAAACTTAGATTCAAATTGATGGTATAGGTTCTGGTCCTGGGCTGCGCACCTGAGGCTACTTCGGGATCAAGGCCCCTGAAATCTCTGCTGTTGATGGCAAAAGGATTACTCACCCCTGCACCCATATTGATGTTTTTAAATTTTAAGCGCCTCGCCAGTGTTTCCGATAATGTGTAGCTCAAATTGATGTTGTTGCACCTCAGGGCAGAGGCACTCACTACCCGGTCGGTACTGAAATTGTACATTTCATAGGCGCTCGGACGGATGCCGGTTCCATTTGGCAATGCGATCAGGGGTACAGAACTATCGGGTAAACCGGGAACTGATCCATTGGTATTCGCCGGCGTCCAGCGGTCCAGCAGCTGTCTCGATAAATTCTGATATTCCGTAGGCAGGTTATTCGTCAGCGTATACAGCGGTGCAAGGAATTTTTTACCGCCTACCTGAAGGTAGAAGCTCGAGTTTAAGCTGAGCATTTTGTACCGGAAATTCATCCCCAGTCCGGAGGTAAAATCGGGGTCCAGTTTACCAACATATTCCATAAAAGAAGTAGGATCCTTCGGATCGGCACCCTCGGCCACAGATAGGTCGATCATCGGATACCCATTTGAAGGATCTATTCCAGTGTATCGGAAAGCATAGAAACCTGAAACAGGACGTCCAATCTTATTGATCGCACCACTGGTAGCGGCCGACCAGCTGACCACCTGCGCCCCCACTTTTGTGACATTGTTATAGTTCTTCGCAGTATTCAAACTCACATTCCAGGTAAAATCCTTAATGCGTACCGGCACAAAGCTTGCCGTCACCTCATATCCGGAGTTTTTCATAGAGGCGCCGTTTACCAGCATATTCGTTACACCGTACTCCAGGGGTACCGTTAAGCTGCTGATGAGCTCCCGGCCTCTTTTACTGTAATACTGAAATGATCCTGATACCTTGCTATTGAATAAACTGAAATCCAGGCCCAGGTTCATACTGGCATTTTCTTCCCATCGCAGATCTGCATAAGGCAGGGAGCTGATCGTCAACAGGCTTTCTCCGGTGTAAGAATCAACGTTATTGGACGTTGCACCGGTTGGAATTTTGATGATCAGATCAGGACTCACATTGCTGGCGATGTTTCTCTGAAAACCAAACGTTCCACTGAGGCTGAGATTCGAAAGCCAATAGCTCTTCTCAAACCATTTTTCGTTGGCTACATTCCATTTCAGTCCACCAGCCCATACCGGATTGAATTTTTCATTGGTAAACTGCCCAAACCTGTTAGAACGGTCATTACGTACGCTCATATTCAGCACATACCGGCTATCATAACTATAGCTCGAAGTGAGGTACAGTCCCATTGTGTTGGTCAGCCTGTCCGTCACAGTCGGAACAAATTTAGTAGGCAGGTCGCTTACAGTGGTGATGGTACCTACCACCGTTGACAGCGGCAGCACTGCAAAAGACTTACCTCTGTCTCTCAGGTATCCAAGAGTAGTATTGGAGTACCCTGTATATCTTGTGCTATTCGTTTCCTGGCCAAACATCACAGCGATTGCATGTTTTTTACCGAATACATGGTTGTAGGAAATGTTGTTCCTCCAACTCCAGGCATTAGAATTGTTCTGATCGAGATTATACTCTCCACCAACTGGCATTTTGCTCACCTTATAGCCGGCATCAACAGCTTTGTACTGGCCATATTCAAAGAACCTGTATGTTTTCGCAATGTACTCGGTCTGTTCAGTTGCGTATGATTCCCCATTGGCCGCTGTAGCGTTGTAGCTGAACATACTCTGCAGTTTCAAACCTTTGACGATCTCATAATTCGCATTGACGCTCGCATTGGCGGTCAACACTTTATTGCTGTTGCCGGTATTATTGATTTCATTGATGGTATTGTATAAGTAACCACTTCTATTCTGGTAGAAATTCAGCGTACCATCAGTGTTATATGCGCGGATGGCACGGTTCACATCGCGGGAATAGTTATAGGGGTCTACCGTATAGAATCCGTTCGTTTTGCTTTGCGAGGCTGACAACCGCGCAGATATGTTGAATTTTTTAGAAAGCTGTGAATTGATAGAGAGGTTACCGGAAATACCTGTGATGTCATTGCCTATTGCTGTTCCTTTTGTATTGTTGTATCCAAAGGAACTGTAATACCTGGTATTTGCATTCCCTCCTGATACACTCAGGTTCTGACTGGTACTCATAGGCACACGAAAGAGGAGGTCGAACCAGTCTGTGTTGGCAGTCTCCAGATCGGCTACACGCGCATTAAACTCATCGGCGGTGATGGACTTTTTGTACAGGTAATCACTTAAGGCCCCTGCGTAACCAAGATTGCTGTTGACAAAAGTCGAAGTCAGTCCGCGACTAAAGATTTCTTTAGAAACCGCTACACGCTCCTTAGAATTCATCAGGTTCAATTTGTCGTAATTTACCTTTTCAGTGGCGCTAAAATTGGTTGAATAGCTGATCGCCGGCGGACCAATCTGTCCTTTCTTCGTGGTGATCACAATGACACCATTGGCCGCCCTGATTCCATAGATGGCCGTGGCAGCAGCATCTTTCAAAACAGTGATATCCTCAATGTCTATCGGATTCAGCCAACGGATAGAATTACCTACAAAATTCCTGATGAAGTCGAAGTTATCCGAGGTGATGTCGCCATTGGTATTGAGCACCTGCGCCTTAAATGGAAGCGGGTCTTCCTGGATGATCCCATCTACTACCCAGATCGGTTCCTGACTTCCCGACAAGGTAGAGGTTCCCCTTACCCGTACTTCTGGCGTGTCCCGGCCAGTCCGCTGGTATTCGTGACCACCACACCGGCCAATTTGCCTTGCAAGGCCTGTTCCAGTGTATTTACCCCATTCAGGTATAATTCTTTTGCATTGATGGTAGCCGTAGATCCCACCATATCTGTCTTTTTCAGGATCTGGTAACCAGTATTCACCACCACTTCCTCCAGCTCTACTGTTTTCTCTTTCAGCACCACCTGGACATTGCTCTTCCCGTTCAGCTTTAGTTCAAAGGTCTCTTTAGTCAGGTAGCTAAAAACGAGTGTCGCATTTTCATCCACCTCAGCCAGGATAAAACTTCCGACCTGGTTGGTGCTGGTCGCCTTATCGGTGCCCTTCACACGTACCGTTACACCCGGCAGTACATTTCCATAGGAATCGGACACTTTCCCGGTCACGGTAATGGTATTGAAAAAAGCACTGATCCTTTCCATTGCAGATCTTTCTTTTTCCTTTACTATGATGGTCTTTTCGTCCAGCGTATACTCAAAAGGCTGGCCTTCAAAACAAAGCCTTAACGTTTGGTCTATAGAAGCATTGCTCACGCGTATGTTCACGGGCTTTGCTTTCTTCATCAGTTTGATGTCGAATACGAAATCATATCCGCTCTGCTTGCGTATTTCAAGAAACACACGTTCCAGGGGTACGTTACTTTGGTTCAGCGTAATCCTTTGGGCGTAAGTAGCAGCACTTACTTGCATGATTGCAGTGATTATTATTACAGTGGTGATGCGCATAATCAGCAGAAATTTATGGATCCAACCGGAATGCATACCGGTTCGTCTGGTATAAAATTTATACATTTGTTTGTGGTTTGTTCAGTTGATATGAATGACAAGTTGATTTGAATTGGCAAGCCATAATCATTAAGCCAGGAGTGTTGGTCCACTTCTGGCCTTTTTTTAAAGGCCTGCTGGAATGAAGTAAAATTTATCTCATTACAGTCACCCTCCTTCCTTCCACCTTGAAGTGGACTTTACCGGTTAATTCCATTACTTTTAAAACAGCGATCAGGTTTTTATCACGGGAAACCAGTCCCCCTAACGTCAGGTCGGCAGGTGCCGTTTCATCAAAAACCACCTCCACATCATACCAGCGTGCGATTTTACGCATGGTAGATTGAAAATCTTCATCCTTCAGGTTCATTTCACCCCGCTGCCAATCGATGGCCGATGCAGCATCCACCTGATCTACGCGGATTTGTCCTTCCACTATGTGCGACTGCTGTCCGGGTTTCAGCACAGCCTGCTTACCATCCGGATAGCTGATGCCCACTGAGCCCTGCAAAAGCGTGGTCTTCACAGCAGCTTCATCAGCATAGGCATTCAGGTTGAAGTGTGTGCCCAGTACACGGAGCAACTGTTTGCCGCTCTGCACATAAAAAGGCTGTGCATCCCGGTGCGCCACCTCGAAATAGCCTTCTCCATCCAGTGTCACACGCCGCTCCGCAGCTTGCGCAAAATTGACAGGGAAACGCAAAGAAGAAGCCGCATTCAGGTAAACAAGGGTACCATCGGCCAGCAACACCTCATAGTGCCCGCCTCTGGGGGTACTGATCGTATTGTAGCCATCACCAGATGCTCCTCTAGCAATCTGGTAGCGCAACTGCCCCTTAGCAGTTTTACTGATCAGCAGGCCCGATTCTGCAGCAACTGTCCCCTCAAGGGAATCCGTAAGCAGGATCTTCTTACCGTTGGCCAGGGTCAGATAAGCCTGGTCCTTACCCGGAGCCACATCATTTTTATATTCAGAAGCGTAACGGCCAAAAATATTCAGGTGTTCATTGCTGTAATACAAGGCAACAGAGAAGATTAGGAACAAAGCTGCGGCCGACCAATATTTCAACACATTGCCACTGAATAAAGGCATCCGTTTGATTTCCGGACGCATTACATTGGTACTTATGGATTCGTCCAGTCTCGACAGAATCGCGCGGACCTGTGGCAGCGCGGCATAGCGCTCATCCAGGTCCTCCAGTTCATTTCTGATCATCCCGCTTAAAACAGGATCTGGCGCTGTCTGCTCAAAATGCTGCAAAAGTTCCTGCAATTCCTGCAAATTACAGGCATTGTCCAGATACTTTTGATAAAGCTTCGATATGTATGTAGATTTTTCCAAGTTCTCTTTTATGCCAATACGTGTGAAAAGAAAAAACTACTTAGTCCAATTTGAAAAAAAAGAAGAAATTAATTTATAATTCCTATAATTGATTAAAATTGATCCATTAAACCCCTTTTTAGCAACAAATGGATCACAGCGGGTAAGAATTAAATGATCAATCAGAACTTCCAGGAGATAGAACTCACTCTTTTATTAAAGAAGGGAGATAAAAATGCTTTTGCGAAGTTATATGATCTTTATAAACAACCCCTCACTGCCAATTTATTTAAATTACTAAAATCAGAAGAGCTCACTTTCGATATACTTCAGGACCTATTCCTGAAAATCTGGGAGAATAGGGAACAGATCGACCCTGACAAATCTTTTCGTGCTTATCTTTTCCGCATTGCGGAGAATATGGTCTATGATTATTACCGGAGGGCTGCCCGCGATTCCAAAATGCAGCTCGACATCATGCAGACCAGTACCGAAATCTATTCCTACATAGAAGAAGATCTGCTGATCAGAGAAAACTCTGCCCTGCTCCGGGAAGCTGTTGCGCTGATGCCTCCCCAGCGCAGGCAGGTTTTTACCTTGTGTAAACTGGAAGGAAAGTCTTATAAAGAAGTTGAACAGCTCATGGGGATCAACCCCAAGACCATCAACAGCCACCTGTTCCAGGCCAGCAAATTTCTCAAAGCGCATTTCAATAAAAATTCAGGCCTATCTGCTATTGTATTTCTGAGTACCATGTTTAAGAATCTGTGAAATAAAATCTGCTAGAAATCAACCCTTAATTCCTGTAATCCTACAAGTCGGCACGTCTGCCAGGAACTACATAAGGGGAAAATTTCCAGGCAATATACCCCAATTGCGCACAGGCTTCCGACACCACACGCTCTACTGCAGCAGGCACATCATTAACGATCTTCCAGCGAACGGTATACTTGCTGTTGTAGCTCACGTAAATCACCACATCTTCAAATAAAGGTTCCAGAGATTCCAGGTCCCTCAAATGGGTTTCCTGCAAATCTTTCGCTAAACGGATCAGTCTTTCGTCCATGACCCTGGTTAAAGGAGGGGCAGGACTGGCATGCGGCTCTATGATGGGGACTACGGTTACGGTCATCTTACAAGTATAATGCTACAAATATTAGCAAATATATTAAAAGTACAATAACTATTTTCAAATATGGGTCATACTGATGTTAAATTAAATCCAAAGAATAATTCTATCTTTATTCAAAAATGTAAATCATGAAACGAGCGCTCTTCTTATTCTGCTGCATCCTGATCCCCCTGATCACCAATGCACAAACTTCAACCTACACCATTAGCGGAAAAATTACCCGTGCCAACGGCGAAGCCATCGCGGGCGTGACCGTCTTTATTGATGCCTCTAACCTGGTCACCGCTACCGACGATCAGGGCAATTACCGGTTTTCCGGACTTGCTTCAGGGACTTATACGCTCACCGCCAACATCATCGGCTATACGTCAGGAAAAGAAAACGTCATCGTCAACGACCAGGCGGGCATCTGGAGCCCCGTACTGCAGGAAAAATCAATCCAGCTGGCTACAGTGAACATTGGCAAAAGCAAAAATCAGGATGAATTCCTGAAACTTTTCAGAAAATACTTCATGGGCGACTCTGAAAATGCAAAGGCCTGTAAGATCCTGAATCCGGAAGTATTGAATTTTAGTACCAACAAATTATCACTGGAGGCAACTACTGATGATTTTCTGCTGATCGAAAATGTAAATCTGGGTTATCAGCTGAAATATCTGCTCCGCAAGTTTACCTGTAACGATGCCACCGATGTGACATTCTATGAAGGAGAATGCCTCTTTGAGCCCCTAAAGGGTACGGCAGAACAACAGCAGCGCTGGACAAACAACCGTAAAAAGGCCTATGTGGGTTCTATGATGCATTACCTTCGGGCGCTATATGTCAACCGCACCCGGGAAGAGGGATTCCTTACCTATGCCATGCAGAATGTCCTGCCCCCTGTCATGATCAGCCCTAACCCGGTAGCCACCCAACAGATCGTCAGGCGCGTCGACAGCAATTTCATTGCGCTTACCTATACAAAACGGCTTTATGTCGTCTACGACAAAAAAAAGGCGGAGGATACTCCTAAGTTGAGCAACCGTGACAGCGAGGTAAGGGAACTGGAAAAAATGGGTTCCATCCTGATGCTCAATGCCCAGATAGACAACAGGGGCAAATATTCGGATCAGCAAAAGTTACTGATCCAGGGCTTCTGGGGCAAGAAAAGAATTGGCGATCAGTTGCCTTTTGACTACACGCCAGACAGCAACTGAGGGGCTAACCCTTTAACCTGGCCTTTAATCTGCCCAGGCCAAAGCCCCCCTGGTAAGCTTGTTTGATCTGGTCCAACCTTCCTGTGCGGACCAGATAAGTAATGAGTATGGCGATCAGCATGATGTGCTATTTAACCAGGCCGGCAAAACGCTGGTAGAAAGCAGTCGGACTATTTTCATGCTTAGGTTCGTACTTACCGGCAATGATCGGCAGGTAGATGACCCTGCGGCGGCTTTCTTCCCCGATCACCGAAGATTGCGCCACACGGTGCCACAAACGTCCGTCATGAATGGTCAGATCTCCCGCCTTTGGCGTAATGGCAATTTCATCGCGGTCGGCTTTGTTGTCCAGGAAATACTTTTTGCGGAAGAGCATCTGGTAAATGCTCTGTTTATGCGTGCCCGGCAGCACCCTCAGTCCCCCATTCTCCGGCTGCAAAGTACTCAGATGGATGCCAACATTCAGCATCGGATTCAGCTTCTGTCCATGAAAAATATCCCTTAATCCATCAGTATGCCAGCCCATCTGGGTGAATTTACTAGCTGCGCCATTTACGTAATGGTTCAGTACCATACCGTCTTTTTCTTCGGTGCCGAGCCTCGCACCTGGACCAATGAGGTTCAGCAATACCTCAAAACGGGGATCACGGGGCAGTTCAGCGAACAGGTCATGGTGCTGGTTGATGAAGGCAAAACGTTGTACGATCGCACTGCCATCAAGGTCTTTACCATATTTTACGGGAATGCCATTGACCTTCACACGCTGTTCGGCCAGCCATTTTTGCTCTACCTGACGGGAAGCTTTAATGATGTCATTCACCGTATCTTCATTGATGAAATCGCTGAAATGAATAAATCCGTTGCGGTCAAAAAAAGCTTGTTGTTCTTCAGTTATGGTGTTGCCAAGGGTAAATTTGCGATAAGTTGTGCTCATGTTGTTGAAATTTTGAAATGGGAAAATGAATGGATAAGATGCCAGGCTCCGCAGGACAGTGTGAGGCTTGGAAATTGATCAGGAAATGATTCTGGGATCAACAACAACAGCAACATCCTGGCCCTTGGAGCAAGGGCATTCGCATCATGGATGCAGCGGATATGTTTCTGTGTTTCTTCATTTTAATAAAGACTACTAAATCAGTAGACATTGCAAATGTAGGAAAATATTTGATAAGCCAAATATTTTTAAAAATAAATTGAAAGATTTTTTTATTTCTTGTACAAACCTGCACTAACGCGTTCTACCAGGGCTTTAGGAAGATGACCTGCCGCGAAAGCACTGATCCGGTTGAGGAAGCCGGTAATGACCTCGTTCTTCTTCCTGAACATGCCCTTAATGGCAATGGCCGCCACTTCATCGGGATCCATGTTGAATTTTGCGGCGAGATCGGCAAAATCGTCCAGCCCTGCCCTGCTGGCGAAGCCGGTATCGGTAGGGCCTGGAGAAACGCAGCTGACGGAAACAGGACTCGATTTCAGTTCAAAATGCAAGGCTCTGCTGAAGGAAAGGATAAAGGATTTACTGGCTGCATAAATGCCCAGTCCAGGCATCGCCTGGTAAGCGGCCGTACTGGCCACATTCAGGATATAGCTTTGCCTTTGCTGTTTGAGCACGGGAAGCAGCTGGTGCGTAAGGCTGATGACGGCCTCTATATTTAGCCGGATCATATTCAGTTGCCCTTCCAGCGGAAGGCTGTCGAAATCCCCAAACAGTCCGTAACCGGCATTATTGACCAGTATACTCAATGCTTTCGTATGACTGTCGGCCCAGTCCGCAACTTCCTGACTTGCGCCGGACAAGGAGAGGTCTATAGCCAGAAATTCGACATTCAGCCGATGCACCTGTTTAATGGTTTCAGCTAATTCCTTCAATTCGGACTCCGAACGGGCCACCAATAAGAGGTGGTAGCCCCGGGCAGCGAGGTTCAGGGCAACAGACCTTCCAATTCCTTTACTTGCACCGGTAATTAAAGCATATTCATTCATAGCAGGGTTTTTGCTTGGCTAATGTAAGGTATTCTCTCTAACTTTATCTAATGATGAACATTTTCCAGCAAGCACTGAGCCTGAAAGCCCGAAGCCGCGGCTTTCACCTGATCACGACCGAAGTGGTACATGCCCTCCCGCAGATTGCAGAGCTCAAAACGGGCATCTGCCAGGTCTTCATACAGCATACTTCAGCTTCCCTGACCATCAATGAAAATGCCGATCCCACAGTGCGTGAGGATTTTGAAATGTACTTCAACAAGGCGGTGCCGGAAAATGACCCGGACTATGCGCATGACTACGAAGGGTCTGATGACATGCCCGCACATTTGAAGGCAGCTATGCTGGGCAGTTCTGTAATGATTCCCATCCGGAACGGAAAGCTTGCGCTGGGCACCTGGCAGGGCATCTACCTTTGCGAACACCGCAACTACGGTGCTGCAAGGCAGATCCTGATCACAGCCTGGGGCGCTTAATATTGGTTCGAAATTTGTTATTTTACCTGCATCACCACAAATACCCGATACATGAGTACAAAACCCTCCTTTTGGCAGCGCATAGGCGTTCAGGATTGGTTCCTGAGCAATAATGGGACGGCTGCATCTGCCAGTTTAAAACACCTGACCCCAAATGTGGTCTATAAATACATCATTGAAAAATTTGAAGCCTCTATGGCTGAACTTTCTTTTGCAGAACGGATCGTTTTTTATCATGAATACATCATTTGTCTGAACGCCGCGGATTACCGCGAATTCATGGACAATAAAAAGGGAATACTGGGACTCATTGCACAGGAATCGGTGAAAAGCTTTTATGAAATTTTAAACCAGAAAGTGGAGCAGGGCAAGAAAGCAGAGCCTTCGAGCAACAAATGGGTGTTTCGCTTCGTATCTCATCCGGATTATAAACCGGGAGATATCGGCTTCATCGGTAAACTGCTGCCCGACAATAACCAGAAGGAGGAGAACCTGAGGGTTACCTTCATCCCCCGCCAAACAGGAATGGCTCAGACTTTCGACATCAATAACGATGTCCTGAAGGATTTCATCTTTTATAGTGAAGGCTATTATGAAATCCCTTACGTAGACAACCTGAAATATGACCAAAAATCCAAAGCACATGCAGAGGATACCTTACTGGCACGTTTTGAGACGACAATACCCGACCGGGCCTATGTGGGACAGAAACTGGAATACCTGATGAAAGCTGCAGACATTACCGTATCGGGCAATGAAGAGACCCGGGAAGACAAACATATTTTTAAGATCCCTTCTGAATGGGTCAATACCCCCCACCTGAAAATACGCTACAACGATGCGGAGGAAAAATTTTACCTCGCATCCTTTGGGGAAAAAACCATTGTCAACGAAAACCTCGTGGAAAGAAGCGACATTACGGGGCCTAAATGGACAGAACTACCCGTAAATTCCAGGATCATCCTGAACGGAATCATTGGTGTAAACATATTTAAATCCTGATGTCACAGCTCCTGTCCATAGCATTACTGGTCCTGTGCGCTGCTTTATTGATCGCACATTTCAGAAACATCAAAAAATCGCCTAAATAGATGGAGAAGAATTATTTTGGATTGACCGATACCGGCAAAGTGAGGGACAACAATGAAGATACCTTCATTGCTGAATCCATTGCCGGGACAAACCTGATCATCGCCTGTGTGATCGATGGCGTAGGTGGGTATTCCGGGGGGGAAATCGCTTCCGGCATCGCCAGAAAAGCGATCCTCGAAGGCCTGAGCCGGCCCCGCGGAGAATTGTTTACGTTGATGAAAACGGCCATCATCGCTGCCGATGCACAGATCATGCAGGAAAAGCAGCGGGTAAAGGACTATGAAAGCATGGCCTGTGTGCTGACTCTTGCAGTGATAGATCTGGACAGGAACCAGTTCCACTACGCACATGTAGGTGACACCCGCCTGTACCTGATGCGCGACCATTCCCTGGTAAAGATCTCTAAAGACCAGAGTTTTGTAGGCTTCATGGAAGACAGTGGCCGTCTCACGGAAGAGCAGGCCATGAAACATCCCAAAAGGAATGAAATCAACAAGGCGCTGGGCTTCGGTGCACAGATCGCCAGCCAGGAAGATTATATCGAATTCGGATCTTCACCCTTCTTGCCAGCTGACCAGCTGCTGATCTGCAGCGACGGCCTGTCGGACATGGTGAACAAGCAGGAAATCAGCAGCATACTGCTAAAAGATGATTCCCTGGAACAAAAATCAGCCTCATTGATCCAGGCGGCCAACCGCAATGGTGGCCTCGACAACATCACTGTGGTACTGGTAAAGAACAACAATGCCCCGCTGCTGCACGAGGCAACGAAGCCACAGCTGAAAAGCGACAATAAAAAAACCAGCAAGGTACCCCTGCGGGAAAATCCAGTGGCTGTAAAACAGGAGAATGCCCCTGCGCAACTGGTCATCAAGGAGATCCGGCATGAGCAAAAAAGCAATAAAGGGATCGTCCGTTTCCTGGTGCTGATCTGCCTCGGCTTGCTAGCGCTCTGCATTTACCTCTTTTGGAGGAATACAGAACAGCAGGGCAAACTGACTCAGCAGCCACTGAATGCCGATAACACACCGCGCAATGCGCAAGAGATCAGGCTGCAGGACACCCTGAACAACTTAAAGGGAAATATCCTGATCATCAGCGACTCCCTGTTTACCTCGCCCATCCTCCTGACAGAGGAACTGGTTTTCAACAGGGATACGGTCTTCATCAAATCGAAAAAAGAGCTTGTTATCCGGGCCGACTCCACTTTCAAAGGAAATGCCATCGTCGTTAAGCCTGCAGGAAAATACATCTTCCTGGAAAACCTGACCTTCGAAAATTTCAGTACGGCCATCTCGGCACATAACAATGAACTGGTGCTGAAAAATGTGCAGTTCAGGGACTGTGCAAATGCCATCAGCAGCGACTACCCTTTCCCACAGGGAAAATTCATCAACGGAAAAATATCCAGAAATACATTTAAGACAGATTCCATACCTACACCATAAATGATAAAAACACGCTTTTTTATTTTCCTGATCACGCTGGTACTGGGAGCTTTGTTCTTCACCTTGTACAATCAACTGCAAAAGGGTTTTGCTGATGTGGAGGAACGGCTGGACAACGGAACAATGGTGAACCTGAACAGTAAGAATCCTGGAAAGCTCATCAAACGCTTGCTGGAAAAGGGCTATTATTTTGAGGATAAGGTCGACATCGCCTTCATCGAAAAGATCGTGAGCTCCGGGGTCAGGAATTTTCCCGCCGCAATCGATAACATCGGCGAACTGAACAAGCGCAATTTCTTTGCAGAGGCCGACCTTGCTGATGCTTCCGGAGGTCAGAATTTCCGAAAGCGGGTTGCCGATTCCCGCGCCTTGCTTGGCTATAGCGGCGAAGATGCCGAGCTTTTTAAAGCGGAAAGGACAAATCCCAAAGCCTTCCCGGCGAGTGTAGACCTCCATTCGGGGAACTACCAAATCAGCGGAAAGGTGGTAAATCAGCAGCAACAGCCGGTTGCGGGGGTATTGCTCAAATTACAAATGATCCTGCCACAGGACAGCGCCTATGCGGAGAATGAAGCTGCTTTTACCGAGGACGATCAATTGATCAAAAAGAGAGGTCTGCTGGCTTATGCACGTACGGGCTCCGATGGGGCTTATGCCTTTATCAACCTGCCACAGGATAGGGCATTTTCAGTGCTGCCTCTGCAGCCCGGTTTTCAGTTTGGCCGTTCCCAGGGCATTCAGGAGCTGACCGCCAATACGGAGTTCAATTTTAAACAAAGCCCGCATACGATCCGGCTCTTTTCTGCCCGTGATTTCAAGATCCTGAAAAAGGAAAAATCCCTGATCGTCAGAACTCCCGAAGAATACAACCGCTGGTACTGGATCATTGTGGCTTGCTTTTTTGCCGGTTTCTTTTTGGTCCAGGCCCTCATCAGCCTGAAATTCCCACAAGCAGATCCACTAATTCTCCCGGTCATCATGCTGATGACGGGTTTCTCCTTCCTGACTTTACTGAGCTTGCAGGATCCCTTAAGGGACCGTTTCCTTGCCAGGGATTCCCTCATCTTCTATGGCATGGGTATTCTGGGCATTATCATTCTGCTCTTCGTCAAGTTCCGGAAGCTGACCGTAGATTCGGCTTTCTACAGGATGCTCATACTGAGCCGCAGCGCCGGTGGTAAGTCTAATGGCTGGCAATGGGCAGGAATGGCATTGGCACTATTGGGCCTCACCATCGTATTCGGAACCGGCCCGGAGGGCAGTGGCGTCAAAGTCAACCTTTTTGGGGTACAGCCCAGTGAGATCGTAAAATATGCGATCATTCTTTTCCTGGCGGGTTTCTTTGCCAGCAACGAACGCTTCATCGCGGAATACCGCAGCTGGCAAAAACGCTGGTATTTTTTCTCCTTTGCACTGATAGCCATGGGGGCAGCCATCCTTATGTACCTCGTCCTGGGCGACCTGGGTCCTGCGATGGTGGTCTGTTTTACCTTTATCATTCTATTTTCTTTTTCCAGGGGCGATTTTGGATTAATGCTCCTGGCCATCCTGATCTATACCCTAACGGTTTGGTTCCTCAACATCTGGATCGCGAGCCTGCTCACGGTAGTATTGGTGGTACTGGCCATGATCTATAAAAAACAAACCAGCGAATCTGGCATCATGGTGATCCTGGTAATGGCAGGCTTCCTGCTCATCGACCAGATCCCTTACCTCGACCGCCTCATTCCTGGTCCGGTGAATCGACTGACGGAACGCAAATCCATCTGGCAAGACCCCTGGAACAACGAAGTTTACGGCGGCGACCAGGTAGCCAATGGCATCTGGGCCATGTCAAGCGGTGGCATCAGCGGTCAGGGTGTCGGTGAAGGTTTTGCAAAGACCATTCCGGAGGCCCATACCGATATGATCCTTCCTGCCATTGGCGAAGAGTTCGGCTGGGCGGGCATCATTGGCATTTTCATCTTATTCCTGATCTTCCTGAACAGGGCCATCACCATCGGGCGGCAGACCGGTACTCCTTTCCTTTTTTACCTCTGTTCCGGAATCGGGATCAGTATGTTCGTACAGTTCCTGCTCATCGCCGGGGGATCTACGGGTGCCCTGCCCCTCTCCGGTGTGGCGCTGCCTTTCATCAGTTATGGAGGTTCTTCCCTGGTGGCCAATATGCTGGCCGCAGGCATACTGCTTTCTGTTTCTCTGATTCGCGGCACCCCCTTACAAATGGAATTCATCACCAAACAACAGGATAAGAACCTGGTTCCGGCCTTATTGTCGGCCAGTGTAGCTGTACTCCTGCTGAGCATTACGGTATCCAGATACATCGCCAACAATAAGAAATGGGTGGTACAGCCGGCATTGGTGGCCGACCGCAGCGGACTCCGGATGTTCAGCTACAATCCCCGCATCCCGATCCTGATGAATAAACTGGAAGCCGGTCAGCTCTACGACCGGAAAGGCAGGATTCTGGCCACCAGCAACCCGGAACTGGTGCGGAAGCAGGGAAAACTATTGCGTGCCTCGGGAGCCGAATATAACCTGGACTCAGCTATGCACAAAAGGGTAGACCGTTATTATCCTTATGAAGAACAGACTTTTTTCTGGACCGGAGATGCCAATTCAGGTGTCTTCAACGGAAGTACCAACGGATATTTTGCAGAATACGAACATGCTGCAGAGCTGCGGGGTTTCCAGACACCAACAGTTGCCTTAAACACCAAAGCCAGCCGCTACCAGGAAAACCGCTTCCTGCCCAGGGGTGTAAAAGAGATGACAGTCAGCAGAAAAGATTATGCTGCATTGGCACCACTACTGCTCGCCGGCATCAATAGCGAAGAAGTACAGGCATTTAAAAAACGTAACCGGGACATCAGGCTCACGATTGATGCCCAGCTGCAGTCGAGCATACAACATTCCATGGCCATGGACGATTCCCTAAAGAAAAGCCGTGTATGTGTAGTGATCATGGAAGACAATACCGGAGATGTGCTGAGTTCGGCGGTATATCCCCTGCCCCCGCTGAAAGATTGGGAGCAACTGACCATGAGCACGGCGGAGCAAAATAAACTATCGGGCTGGCTGACAACCAGTGACCTGGGCTTTACCTATGCTACCCAACCAGGATCTACGGCCAAACTCGCGACCACCATGGCTGCTTTCAACAAGCTGGGACTGGCTGCTGCACAGCAGACCTATCCGGTAAGCATGGCCGAACGGATCCGGACCAAGGGGATAGAACCCGATGAGACCGGCATCATCACGCTGGAAAAAGCGGTAGTAAAATCTAATAACGTGTATTTCATCAAACTGGCCAATCAGCAGCACCTGCAGGAAGAGATGACCGACGTATACCTCAAGAGCGGCATGTTCCTGAGGGGTGTAGGCGGTTATTATTACGAGCATCCAAAGAACAATGCGAAGCAGGAGGAAAAATGGAAAGAACTCTGGCGCAGGACGGAGTTCCGTACCAAACCGGCATACGATCCGGCAAGGATCCGGCGTACCCGGGCCAAAGGTATCTCCGGTATGTCATGGGGACAAGGCGAATTGATCGCCAGCCCGGCATCTGTAGCCCGAATGGTTGCGGGTATTGCCAATAAGGGAACGATCATCGGCAACCGCTATGTCCTGAAAGTCAGTGATTCCCTGACGAAGATCAATCCGGGCATCAAGCTGGCCAATGATCCGCAATATGCGGCTTTGATGACCGACTACATGCTAAAGCAAAGTGCGGGAAAAGCCTATACCCTGGGCATTACAGTAGCTGGCAAGACCGGTACACCGGAACGGATCTGGAAAGACGAACGGATCAACGACGGCTGGTATGTGTTCTTTGCACCAAAAGCCTCAGGTCCCGGACACGTAGTGGTCTGTATCCGGATTGAAAAAACACGCGGTTCCAGTAAGGCCGTATTGCTGGCCGGACAGCATGTGATCCCGGCCCTGCTCAAACTGGGTTATATTAAAGATTTTAAAACGGAGAAGAAATTAATTCAATAGCTATGTTCAACCTTTTTAATAAAAATACACCGGAAAAACCCCAGGATGTAAAAGCCATCAGGGAAGCATTGATCGTGTTCATCAAACAGGAACTGCAAAAAATGGAAGGTGGCGAAGGGAAGCACATCAAAGGTTTCCAGCTGTACCTCGCCTGCAGACCTGAAGAACGCTATATGTACGAATCTGCCGTCTTTATGGAAGAAGAAGACCGCTTCAAAAATGAAGTGCAGCGCATTGCCGATGATTTTGCCATAGACCTGCCGGAGCATTGGAGCCTCGAACTCCTGTTTGCAGAAGAACTTCCAGCCAATGCCATCAAAGTTCCACAGCTGGATGCAGGACTGACCATCAAAACGCCAGAACATGTGCCGGTACAGAAATCGGACAAGGCTTACATCAGGGTGCTGAACGGCGAAGCTGAACAAGCCTTATACGAGCTGAAAGCTGGTCCGGGCCGTGTCAATATCGGCCGGGAAAGGCAAGCACAGGATGGGGAAGGCTTCATGCGGGAAAATGACATTGCTTTCCCCAGCGACAGCACAAATGCCTGTAATAAATACATCAGCAGACAACATGCCCATATTGAATGGAACAATGAAACGGATTCTTTTCTCCTTTTTGCAGATGACGGAGGGGTGCCTCCGCGCAATAAGGTAAAAATCCGTTCGCTAGGGGAACATAATCCCGTGAAACTGACGTTTACCGAACTGGGGCACCATTTACAGGAAGGCGATCAGATCATCCTGGGCGAATCGGCAGTATTGGAATTCAGTTTCAGGAAGGAAGAAAAATAATGGCTAAAGTTTTTACAATAACAGAAGGACTGGAGAACATGGGTGCCCTGAGTACGGGAGGCCAGGGTTCGGTGTACAAAGGCAAACGCATGGGTGCGGTACTTTCTGCAGTAAAATTATTGCCGACGCCCATCTATGCAGAGAATTCGGAAGACAAGAACTTCCGGGATTTCCAGAATGAGGTCGACAAGCTGAAAAAGGTCAATGAGAAACCTTGTCCGAATGTGGTCAAGATTCTCAACTCGGGGCTGACAGAAAGCGGATCCCTCCCCTTCATCGAGATGGAGTACATTGAGGGGCCTGATCTGGAAGCTTTGCTCATGCCACCCCATTCGGCGATATTTACGATCCGCGAAACCATCAAACTGGCGGAACACCTGGCGCATGCGCTTTCGCATTGTCACCAGGTTGGCGTAAAGCATGGCGACATCAAAAGCAATAATGTCAAATACAACGAAGCCACCGGCAACTATGTTCTACTGGATTTTGGACTGGCCGTCATGTCCGATGAACAGCGCCGGTCGAGCCTCCGTCATGCCGGCGCCGTAGAATTTATGGCTCCGGAGCAGCACAACGGCGAGATGAGTTTTCAGTCCGACATTTACAGCTATGGCATCATTCTCTATGAACTGCTGGCGGGCAGTGTACCCTTCCCCCTGATCAATAAAAATGAAACTTCCCGCAATATGGTCATGTTGTCGCACCTCGAAAAACAGGTACCCGATGTGATGGAACTGAGGAAGAACCATTTGCCGGTCAACTGGAGCGATGAGCAACGGAACCGGGAACTTAAAGTGCCCACCTGGCTGTTGGTGATCATTTCCAAATGTCTGGAGAAAAACCCGGAAGACCGTTATGCCGATGGCATGGAGCTCTATGAGGCCGTGTGCAGCAATAATGAAGGCTTACTGAGTAACGAAGAAGTGTCACTGGCGGTCCATGCCCTGCAAAATGAAAACGAAACGCTGCGCAGGCAGTTGAGTAATTACAAACGCCTGGCGAAGCCGCAGGTACTGGTCTTTGGAGTGCTTTTGCTGCTCGCTGCTATTGCAGCTTTTGTGATGAACCGTTCCAGTGAAAACAGGAATGAGGCCGCGGTGTTAAAAGATAGCATCACCAAAACAGACAGCACAGCAGTACAGCCAATGGCGAAGCCCAAACCGCAGCAAAAGCCAGCGAAAAAAAATATAAAGACAAAAGACGGATTAGTGGATGATGTGCCGTATTTTTAAACCACAATTGACAGTATTATGAGCAAAGTATTTACCATAACAGAAGGATTGGAAAACATGGGAGCCCTGAAAACCGGTGGACAGGGTTCTGTTTACAAAGGTAAGCGTATGGGCCCGATCATCACTGCGGTAAAGATTTTACCTACACCAATCCATACTGAAAATGCAGAAGACCGCAGCCTGAGGAATTTCACGAATGAAGTAGAGAAACTGAAAAAGGTAAATGAGGTCCCTAACCCCAATGTCGTCAAGATCCTGAATTCGGGCCTCACCGAAAGTGGCTCCTTCCCTTTCATAGAGATGCAGTACATCGAAGGCCCCGACCTGGAAGAACTACTGAAAGCGCCACATGCCCCTATATTTACCCTCAGGGAAACCATAAAGCTCGCTGAGCAACTGGCAAATGCCCTGGCACATTGCCACAGGGTGGGTGTGAAGCATGGCGACATCAAAAGCAATAATGTCAAATTCAATACCGATACAGGCAATTATATCCTGCTGGATTTCGGACTGGCCATCATGTCGGACGAGCAGCGCCGGAGCAGCATCAGACATGCCGGTGCAGTAGAATTCATGGCCCCGGAACAGCATGACGGAGAGATGTTCTTTCAGACCGATGTCTACAGTTTTGGCGTGATCCTCTATGAACTCCTGGCCGGAACGGTGCCTTTTCCAATGACAAGTAAGGGCGAGACTGCCCGCAACAATGTGATGCTGGCACATATGGAAAAACCTGTACCAGATTTGCTGGAACAGCGAAAGCTGCATCTACCCGAAGCCTGGCCTGAGCTGGTCAGGTCCCGGGAAATGAATGTACCCGCCTGGTTGCTCCGCATCATTGACAAATGTTTAGAGAAGTCCCCTGAAAAACGCTTTGCAAATGGAGAGGAGCTCCAGGAAGCATTTATGCACCATGGCACGGAACAGATCCTGGCTGCCCCCGCGCCTGTCGCGGCACCGCTACCAACGGCCCCGCCAGCCGCAAATCCGGATGTGGTCCAGGTAGCCAAGCCCTGGTTTTATGTGATGATCTTGTCGCTGCTGGCACTGACGCTCTATGCGGCCTATGCGACCATCATGAACAACTCAGAACAAAAGCAGGTCATCTATGCAGATACCCCCATCGTGAATGGTCCGGATACTACAGCAGCAGTGGAAACACCCGTGACCGATACCACAACGATCAAGCCCGTTGAGCTGGATACCGCTGCGGTAAGGGAAACCAATACAGACAGCCTGCAGAAAGAATTTGAACGCCAGATGCAAAGCAGTGCCCAGCCCCCTGCTCCTCCCGCAAACACGAACAAGACGACCGAACCCTTCATTTTTAGCGACGGAAAAAAATACCAGCTTCCAAAGGGTGCCCTGAATTTCTATGAAATGCCAGACGCCTCAGCATCAAAACGGTCGATCCTGGGTTTGTGGACCAATGCAAAGTTCAAACAGGTAGACGAACAAAACGGATTCATTTACGTGACACATACCAATAACGATGGTGAAACGACCAAAGGCTGGTTAAAAATATCAGACCTTAAAGAATTGCCTTAAAGTTTTCGCAGCTCAGCCAAAAAGCGTGCTTTTATCGCCTGGGATAAAGGATTAGATGCTTTTTCCTGCATGCGTTCCGGATGCCATTGCACACCTAGCATAAAGCCCCTCTGGGCTTTGTGCTTGAATTCAATCGCTTCTGCAATGCGGTCCTGACTCTCAGACCAGGCGCTGATCATCAGACTGTCGGCCAGTAGCCCGGGATCTACCGCCTGGTGGTGCGCACTATTGACGCTTCCGCTTCGCAGTCCCGTAATTTCCTGCAACAATGTACCCGGCTCAAGGGATATTCCATGCTGCTTGTCCTGTACCAACCGCCGGTGTGCAGCATTGGCGACACCCAGATCGTCCAGCAATTTTCCACCCTCCAGGATGTTGATGTACTGCATGCCACGGCAAATCCCCAGCAAGGGCAAGCGCTGCTCCTGGCTATACAGATAGAACGCTCTTTCAAACTCGTCCCGCTCCGGCAGGAATTCAGCCGGCATATTGGGATACTGATCTGCAGCACCCGAAATGGCGGGCAGGACATCTACGCCCCCTGTCAGTACGAAGCCTGCGCATCTCTGGAAATCTTCCTGATTGTTTTTGAGGTAAGATAAATTGATCAATTCCAGGTCATCCTGTAGTTCATCTGGTTCAAACCAATCCCAATAATTGCTGAAATTCGATTCGCTGTAACTGATGCCAATATATTTTTTCATTTTAATTCCCACTGTATCATGGAGTTTGCAATAAATTGCATTTTTTTTTATTTTCTTAAAACTATTCGGCAATATGGCGCGTTATATATGCGGTTTGTTTGGTTTAGGTTGATCTGTGGTGGATCAACCATCTATAAAACAGGGATAGCTTATATTTAAGTCTATCCCTGTTCCTTTTTTAAGCCACCGCCTCTTTTTCCTTAGTCAGGTAATATACCGGTATCCCGATCAGCATAATGAGCACGCCCCAGCCGCAGGTCTCCAATTTATAAACAAGCAGACCGATACAAAGCGCAGTAGCCAGAATGATGTAAAGTGCAGGAAGAAAAGGATAGCCAAAAGCCCGGTAAGGACGTTCGGCATCCGGCATTTTCTTCCTCAGGATAAAAATCCCGTAAATCGTCAGGATATAGAAGATCATCACAATGATCACCACAAAATCCAGCAATGCACCATATTGACCGGTCAGGCACAATGCCGAAGCCCAGACTCCCTGCGCCCAGAGCGCCCAGCCCGGAACATCAGAGGCGTTGAGCACCGATGCTTTTTTGAAAAACAGTCCATCCTTGGCCATGGTATAATAGACCCTGGCGCCCGCCATGATCAGGCCATTGTTGCAGGCGAAAGTGGAGATCATGATCATCACCGCGATGATGATGGTACCGGCCTCCCCAAATATATATTGTGCAGCTACTACAGCCACCCGGTCCGATTTTGCAGTGGTGATTGTATCCAGGGGAAGTACAGCCACGTACATCAGGTTGGCCAGGATATAGATGACACTCACGATAAACGTACCCAGGAATAAGCTCAGCCCTACATTGCGCTGTGGGTTTTTGATTTCACCAGCGATGAAGGTTACCCCGGCCCAGGCATCACTGGAAAACAGCGAACCTACCATGGCTGCGCAGATTCCGGAAAGCAGCAGGCTCCCGCTGATGGGGCTCCAGCTTTTGGTGTCCAGGCTGAAAGATCGGGTCTCCCAGGCATTCGTCCAGTTGGCATCCCAGACCTCGGCTTTCGCAGCGAGGGTAAAGCCAAAGACGATGAGACCAAACAAAGAGAGTATCTTGATGATGGTCAGTATCGTTTGCAGTACTTTGCTATCCTTGACCCCCCTGCTATTGATGTAAGTGAGCAGTACAATGGTGACGATGGAAACCAGCTGTGCGGCATTCAGTTCAAAGCTCCCGATGGTATACAAAATGTTTTCGTTGCTGAAAGGCTCATATAAATAAGCGGCAAACTTTGAAAAGGCCACCCCTACGGCGGCGATAGTCCCCGTCTGGATCACCGCAAATAAACTCCATCCGTAAAGAAATGCGATCAGCTTGTTATAGGCCTCTTTGAGGTATACGTATTGTCCGCCGGCCTTTGGGAACATGGCACTGAGTTCGCCATAGCTCACTGCCGCGATGACGGTGATCACTGCGGTCAGCACCCAGATCAGGATCAGCCAGCCTGCAGAGCCCACCTGACGGGCAATATCGGCACTTACAATAAAAATTCCGGAGCCGATCATGGATCCCACGACCAGCATGGTTCCGTCTAACAGACCTAACTCCCTCTTGAATGAGCCGTCTTCCATTTCTTCTTTCATCTGATGATTTCTTTTTAGTTTGGTTGGTGGTTTTTATCGCCCAATAAAGTTTTGCTTCGGGCATGCTAAGATATTTAAAAAAAAACTATATTACATCCAGTTAACAAACCAAGTATAAACTAAAATATCACTAAACGACAAATTATTCTATGGAGTTTTTACAGAACAACTTGATCTACACTATTCCTGCCCTGGGTTTAGTTGGCCTGATCGTTATGGCCATCAAGAGCGCCTGGGTGAACAAGCAGGATGCGGGCGACAAAAACATGCAGGAACTTGCCGGCTATATTGCCGATGGTGCCATGGCCTTCTTAAAAGCAGAATGGAGGGTACTGAGCATCTTTGTTCTTTTCGCTGGTGCTTTACTGGCCTATTCCGGTACCATTCATGAAATCAACGGGAAACCGATCCATTCGAGCTGGATCATTGCAGTCTCCTTTGTCATCGGCGCGGTGTTTTCTGCTACTGCAGGATATATCGGGATGAAATCGGCGACTAAGGCCAATGTACGGACCACACAAGCAGCAAGAACCAGCCTGAAGCAGGCACTGAAAGTATCTTTTACCGGTGGAACCGTGATGGGTCTGGGCGTTGCCGGCCTTGCGGTACTCGGTCTGGGTGGCTTATTTATTGTATTCCTGAACCACTTCAATGTGATCGGACCTAACGGTGCAGATCCCATTCATATGAAAACTGCCATTGAAGTGCTGACCGGATTTTCACTCGGTGCAGAATCCATTGCACTTTTTGCCCGTGTAGGCGGGGGTATCTATACCAAAGCAGCGGATGTAGGTGCCGACCTGGTTGGAAAAGTAGAAGCAGGGATTCCGGAAGATGATGTCAGAAATCCCGCCACGATTGCCGACAACGTTGGTGACAATGTGGGAGATGTGGCAGGTATGGGTGCCGATCTTTTCGGATCTTATGTAGCCACCATTCTGGCCACCATGGTATTGGGCCAGGAGATCACCGTCACCGATAAATTTGGGGGCATGTCGCCGATATTGCTGCCAATGGTCATCTGTGGACTGGGCATCCTGTTTTCCATTGTAGGTACCTGGTTCGTGACCATTAAAGATGAAAACTCCAATGTACAAAATGCGCTGAACCTGGGAAACTGGTCATCCATTCTGATCACAGGCGTCGCTTCTTACTTTATCGTGATGTGGATGCTGCCGCCAACACTCAACCTGCGTGGTTATGAGTTCTCCAGCATCAATGTCTTTTATGCGATCATTGTCGGTCTGGTCGTAGGTACCATCATGAGTATCGTCACCGAATATTATACGGCCATGGGCAAAGCACCGGTAAATTCCATCATCCAGCAATCCTCTACGGGACATGCCACCAACATCATCGCCGGCTTATCCGTGGGTATGAAATCGACTGTTGTGCCGATTCTGGTACTGGCTGGGGGCATCATGGCTTCCTATTATTTTGCAGGGCTGTATGGCGTGGCCATCGCAGCGGCAGGTATGATGGCAACAACAGCCATGCAACTGGCCATAGATGCCTTTGGGCCTATTGCCGACAATGCAGGCGGGATAGCCGAAATGAGCCAGTTGCCACCTGAAGTGCGGGAAAGAACAGATAACCTAGATGCCGTAGGTAATACCACAGCAGCTACAGGGAAAGGCTTTGCCATCGCTTCTGCAGCATTGACTTCATTGGCCCTGTTTGCAGCATTCGTAGGTATAGCCGGAATTTCTGCCATTGATATTTACAAAGCACCCGTACTCGCAGGTCTGTTCGTTGGGGGAATGATTCCCTTTGTATTCTCTGCACTGTGCATCCAGGCGGTAGGTAAAGCGGCCATGGACATGGTACAGGAAGTACGCCGGCAGTTCAGGGAAATCCCTGGCATCATGGAATACAAGGCAAAACCTGAATACGAAAAATGCGTAGCGATCTCTACCAAGGCTTCCATTCGCGAGATGATGATGCCAGGTGCAATCGCCCTGATCACACCAGTGGTGGTTGGTTTCATCTTTGGTCCGGAAGTACTGGGCGGACTTTTGGCGGGCGTAACCGTAACTGGTGTATTGATGGGGATATTCCAGAGCAATGCCGGTGGCGCCTGGGACAATGCCAAGAAATCCTTTGAAAAAGGTGTAGAGATCAACGGCGAGATGTACTACAAAAAATCGGAGCCACACAAAGCTTCTGTAACCGGAGATACCGTAGGCGATCCATTCAAAGATACTTCAGGCCCCTCTATGAACATCCTGATCAAACTGATGTCGATAGTTTCGCTGGTCATCGCACCCTACATCGCCGTGTCTTCAGACCAAATGGTCTCCAGAACTCCCATTAGCATCAATGGAATGAACATTACCGCCACTTCAGATTCCAATTCTGTCGAAGTGACGGTAAATACCGACTCATTGAGACAGAAACTGGAGCGAGGGAACTCGGCTTTGCAGGCAGAAATGCAAAAACACGTAGATTCTCTGCAAAAAGAACTCGATAAACAGATCGATAAGCAGATGAAGGCCGTGGAAAATGAAAATTAATTAGAATTGTTACTTGTAAAAGGGGTTTTTGAAAAAGAATCCCTTTTACTTTTAGATATATTTTATTTAGGTTTGGCTTTTAAAATCACAAAATTAAGCGACACTATAGATACACTTTAACTAAACTTTAAATTATGAATTTTAGAAAGTCAATTGACTTACTTACAAAGGAAGCTTCGGAAAGCGGAGAGGGCACGCTACAGCGGACCCTTGGGCCCGTCAACCTCGTTGCTTTGGGTATTGGTGCCATCATCGGTGCGGGACTCTTCTCCATCACCGGCTCTGCTGCTGCCAATAACGCCGGACCGGCGATCACCATTTCCTTTATCATTGCCGCAGTAGGCTGTGCCTTTGCAGGCTTGTGCTATGCAGAGTTTGCATCCATGATCCCTGTAGCAGGCAGTGCCTATACTTATTCTTACGCCACCATGGGCGAATTCGTAGCCTGGATCATCGGCTGGGATCTCGTACTGGAGTATGCTGTTGGTGCCGCCACTGTATCTATCAGCTGGAGCAGGTACCTCGTCAAATTCCTCCAGTATTTCGACATTCACCTCTCGCCGGAGGTCACCATGTCTCCATTCGACAGCGTTACCCTTGCCGACGGATCCATTGTTTCCGGAATGTTTAACCTTCCTGCCGTATTTATCGTTGTACTCATGTCGCTGGTACTGATCAAAGGCACTAAGGAATCTGCACTCATCAACGGAGTGATCGTGGCTGTGAAAGTGGTCATTGTGATCATATTCATTTTGCTGGGCTGGCAATACATCAATAACGACAACTTCCAGCCTTACATTCCAAATAATACCGGGACTTTCGGTGAGTATGGAATGTCAGGTGTAATCCGGGCTGCGGGGATCGTATTTTTTGCCTACATCGGCTTTGATGCGGTATCTACGGCAGCACAGGAAGCAAAAAACCCAAAAAGGGATATGCCGATCGGTATCCTGGTTTCCTTATTTATCTGTACCATTCTCTATATCCTTTTTGCACACGTCATGACAGGTGTGGCCAACTATGAGTTGTTCAAAGGTCAGGACGGAATTGCTCCGGTTGCGGTTGCGATTGACAATATGGGTGCTAAAGATGCTGCAGGTCTGGTTACTCCGGCTTATCCATGGCTGAACAAAGCGATCATCCTTGCGATCCTGGGCGGTTACGCTTCTGTGATCCTGGTGATGCTGCTCGGACAGTCCCGTGTGTTCTTCTCCATGAGTAAAGACGGCTTGTTGCCTAAAGTATTTTCAGATGTTCACTCCAAATTCAACACACCTGCCAAGAGCAATTTATTGTTCATGGTAATCGTGAGTTTGTTTGCTGCTTTCGTACCTGCGAGGGTCGTTGGTGAGATGACCAGTATCGGTACACTCTTCGCCTTCATCCTGGTTTGCATCGGAATCATCATCCTGAGGGTGCGCATGCCGGAACTGCCAAGAGCATTTAAAGTGCCTTTGGTACCACTGGTTCCGATCCTTGGTGTACTGGTTTGTTTAGGTATGATGGTATTCTTACCACTGGATACCTGGATCCGTCTCCTGGTATGGATGATCATCGGTATCAACGTTTACCTTTTCTACGGAATCAGAAACAGTCTTTTATCAGACAATAAACAGGCTACACTGACCAGGAGCACGAAAGTGGTTTCTTATGTCGGTTTGGTGCTGGCTATTTTACTGGTAGGTGTGGCCTTAATCCACCACAGCATCACCAATGGAGATGATGTAGGTCTGTATTACTTCTCATTGGCATTTGCCATCGCACACATTCTGCTGTACGCTTACCGCGCATCCAGTGCAAGTAGCATACAACCGAAATAAAATAACGAATACCTTTAAATCAAAAGCCCCCTTATGCGAAAGTATAAGGGGGCTTTTTGATGATAATGATGGCTATAATGAAGGCCGGAGTTTCAGGTGAAAGGGCACTTCGATGTGTTCATGGGAATTCTGGCGAACCAGATTCGCTGCGATACAGCCCATTTTCACAAAATCTGTAGAAATGGTGGTGATGCCACTCAGGATCACCCGCTTGATCGGCGATTCATTATAAGAAATGATGCCGACCTGCTTTCCGATCTCCAGCCCAAGCAATTGGATCCGCTCAATCAGGATCACCAAATCGTCTTCCTGGAGGTTGATGTAAGCCTCACCCGGGCTGATGGGTTCAGAGGCGATGCAGTGCACCAATTTATAAGTAAACGCATAGTGCTGACAGAAGCGGTAGAAACCGTCCAGTATTTCTTTCGGATAATAACTGTTTGGAGGGAACACCAGTTTCAGGGTATGGTATTTACTCAGGCAATCACAGGCCTCTTCTAAAGCCCGGTAGATGTCATTCTCAAAATCTTCGTATACACAGGCATAATCGCCCGTGATACCAGGGATGCGTTTATCCAAAATGATCAGTTTGTGCTTAGGAATGGTATTGATCACCTCATAGGCATGTTCTGTACCCTCGATAAAATGAGGGATGATCACAAAATGGGAATACCGGTCCTTCTTATCTGCCAGGAAATTCTTAAAAATCGTCAGGTCATTGTTATAGATGAACAGATCGGCTGCGACACCATCCCCCAGCTCCGCTAAGAAGGAATCGTACAAGATTTTCTTGTAGTGACTGAGCTTATTGAACAGTACACAGACCTTCAGTTGCTGCTGCACCTGATTGTCTATAATGTAAAAGCCCCTTCCTGGTATAGACTCCAGTACCCCTTTGCGTTTCAGGTTCTTGTAAGCCTTCTCCACAGTATCCCTGGAAATTTCCAGGACATTGCTGATGTCACAAATGGAAGGCAGGATGTCGTCCTTTTTGATGTAGCCAGACTCTATGGCCGACAGGATAGAATTGGTCAGCTGAATATACTTCGGTGTTGCCGAATACTCGTTAATTCGGATGTGATCGTAAGAATAGGTCAGTTTCATACAGTTATTTGGTTATCGGAGATTTCCGGAAGCTAGTTTATTAAGAAAAGCATAGAATAACAAACATTATCTATGCAATCGTTGCCGGAAAAAGGCGGAAAAATCAGTTAGATAACAAATGTTACATCGACATTTATTCTTATTTTCACTGCATCAAGCAGGCTTCAAACAAGCGCTCGCAACTCAGAAAAAAATGAAAAGAATAATTGTTTTGATATTCGCACTGACCATCACCGCGCTCAGTTCCCATGCACAGCAGACTTACCTCTTTGCATATTTTAAAGGAAATGGCGAAGATGGCCTGCACCTTGCCTACAGCACAGACGCCTACAACTGGACTGCGCTAAAAAAAGACCAGAGTTTTCTCCGCCCATCGGTAAGCAGGGACAAACTCATGAGGGACCCCTGCATCATCCGCGGTGCGGACGGACGCTTTCATATGGTCTGGACGGTGAGCTGGAAAGACAAGGGCATTGGCTATGCCAGTTCCAAAGACCTCATCAACTGGTCGGAGCAACAGTTTATCCCGGTAATGGCCAAAGAAGAGGCAGCAAGGAATACCTGGGCGCCGGAGATCACTTACGATCCCGCAACAAAAACATACCTGATCTACTGGGCCACGACCATTTCCGGTAAGTTTCCCGAGACCGCCTCAACGGCCGACAATGGCTACAACCACCGCATCTATTGTGTGAGCACGAGCGACTTTAAGCACTTTTCCGAAACCAAATTATTGTACGATCCGGGATTCAATGTCATCGATGCTTCGATCGTTGCGCATCAGGGAAAGTTCATCATGTTCCTGAAAGATGAGACCAGGGAACCGGCACAGAAAAACCTCAAGCTTGCATTTGCAGACCAGATCAGCGGTCCCTATTCCGCAGCAGGTCCTGCCATCACCGGAAATTACTGGGCTGAGGGGCCAACTGTACTGAAAAAGGGCAAGGACTGGCTCCTCTATTTCGATAAATACCGGGACCACAAATATGGCGCATTGCGTTCTACAGACCTGAAAAGCTGGACAGACATATCCGATCAGATTTCCCTGCCTTCCGGCATCAGGCATGGCAGCATTCTGGAAATCACCAAAAAAGAACTGAAAAAGCTACTGGCGCAATGAGCTAGTTGCCATCAGGCTTTACCACACTGCTCCTGAGACTCTCCGGCCAGTGCCAGTCCGATACCGGGTCTGGCTGGTCCGGACTAAAAGATTTAGAAGGTTCAGCCAGGTATTTGACCAGGCCAAGCTTCGCGCTTTTGATTCCTTCTACCACACATTTCGCGATCTCGTAGGCTCCATAAGTATTGAAGTGGGTATTGTCTGCCAGGGGCTTATCCTGACCAGGATAAGAATTTGCCGGATAATGCACAAAAGCCTTTTTAGATTCCTCCTCTCCCATCGCATTAAAGAGCCTGGTGGTCATTTCATTCAGGTCTACGAGTGCGACCTTTTCCTCTGCAGCGACTTTACGTGCGGCATCCGGAAAATCGCCGAGGGTATGCAGCATTTTACCATTCTGGAAAGACCTTCTGGCCGTAGAGGTCACGATCACCGGGATGCCCCCCTTATTCCTGGTTTCTCTGATGAAAAGCTTCAGCCGCTCGGTATAGGAAGCATATGCTCCAGCTTCAGGGCCTTTTTCCTTCTGGTCATTGTGCCCAAATTCGATGAACAGGTAATCGCCGGGCTTCATGACACTCAATATTTTTTTCAGGCGCCTGCTCCCCAGGAAAGAGCCCAGGGTCAAGCCCGATTCTGCGTGGTTGGCAATGGAAACTCCAGGCTTAAAAAATACCGGGATCATCTGTCCCCATGAACCCCAGGGCTCGTCATCCTGGTTCACCACCGTCGAATTGCCGGCAAGGAAAACCGTCAGCTGCTCCTCTGCTTTGCTGATCTCCAGCGTTTGCAGGGCAGCGCTCTTGTCAAATTCCAGGCTCAGTTTATCATCCCAGTCGAGCTTGGTCAGCTCCCTTGGCTTCAGGCCCACCACTTCCGTGGCATTGATCTTTTTATCTTTTACATTGACGATGAAAGTCCTGATCACCGATTTCCCGGCTGCTACACGAACGTCCTCCAGCATCAGTCGGCGCGACTCGGCCTTAACCGTCGTCAGGGATGCCCTGGACGCACCCAACTTGACAGTCACTTTATAATTGCCTTCCGGCAGGGCCACAGAAAAATAAAATGGCCGGCCCTCGCTGTTGATGGCAGTCTGGAAATCGAAACCATAACCTTTGGCAACGCTATACTGGTCAGCTGCAGCGACCTTTTTAAAGCCCGGGATCGCTTTCCCCGTACCGAAATCAAATTTGTAAGTGGTTTTGTCCTGTCCTTTGGAACTGATTGCCTGTACACTACATAGTGCCAGCAATATAAATAGTTGTTTAATGTTCATCACGTGCTTCATTTGGTGCTGAAAAATACGGAAGCCCGCAACAAGTTCCAACACGTTCCATCCTGTATGGCAGAAAATTCAGGATGGAACAGGTTGCAGGAGCAGCCGATTAAACCTAATTTCAACACCATTCACCAAATGTAACCTCATTAACGCAAATGAAAACACAATTCAGCCTTCTGGCGCTTTTACTGTTGACCATCTGTGCCTATGCGCAACAGGCCAAAACAGGAAGGAGTACCTATAACTTTAATTCCGCCTGGAAACTTTCCATAGGCGATCCCCAGGGTGCAGAAGCACCGGATTTTGACGACAGTTCCTGGAAAAGCGTAACACTGCCACATGCCTGGAATGAAGACGAGGCATTTAAAAAATCCATTGAGGCACTGTCGACCGGCATATGCTGGTACCGCAAACATTTCAAGCTCGATGCTGCCGATTCCGGCAAAAAGGTATTTATAGAATTTGAAGGGGTACGCCAGGGAGGCGATTTCTACCTGAACGGGACTTTCATCGGCAGGCACGAGAATGGCATTACCGCAGTGGGCTTCGACCTGAGCCCATTATTGAAGCCCGCCGGACAGGAAAACGTACTGGCTGTACGCACAGACAATGCCTGGAACTACAAAGAAAAATCCACCAATTCCGGTTATCAGTGGAACGACAGGAACTTCAATGCCAATTACGGAGGACTCTCCAAGAACGTGCGGCTGCATACTACAGGAAAAACTTACCAAACCCTGCCCCTATACACCGCACTAAATACGAAGGGCGTATACATCTATGCTTCCGACTTCAATTTCGAACAGCGTACTGCAGTGATCCATACAGAATCAGAGGTCCGCAACGACAGCGATACCGAACAGACCATTGGCTATGAAGTAGAGATCAGGGATCTGGAGGGCAAAAGCATCAAAACCTTCTCCGGGACTTCCCAAACCCTGAAAGCCGGAACTACAGGGATCATCAAAGCCGAGGCCCGGGTCGGCAACCTGAATTTCTGGAGCTGGGGTTATGGCTACCTGTATACCGTCATCACCCGCCTGAAAATCGGCGACCAGTCGATAGATGAGCTGAGCACCAAAACAGGCTTCCGCAAGGGGGAATTTAAAAAAGGCATGGTTTACCTGAACGACCGGGTGCTGATGATGAAAGGTTATGCCCAGCGCAGCAGCAATGAATGGCCGGCCATGGGCTTATCTGTACCGCCCTGGATGAGCGATTACAGCAATGGCCTTATGGTAGAGAGCAATGCCAACCTTGTGCGCTGGATGCACATTACCCCCTGGAAACAAGACATTGAATCCTGCGACCGTGTCGGGCTCATCCAGGCCATGCCGGCCGGCGATGCAGAAAAAGATGTGCAAGGGGTACGCTGGGAGCACCGGAAATCAGTGATGCGCGATGCCATCATTTACAACAGGAACAACCCCAGCATCCTGTTTTACGAATGTGGCAACGAATCGATCAGCGCGGAGCATATGGCAGAAATGAGGGCGATCCGCGACGAGTACGATCCGCATGGATACCGGGCCATCGGTTCCCGTGAGATGCTGGACATTGACAGTGCCGAATATGGCGGGGAAATGCTCTATGTCAACAAAAGTGCAGGCAAGCCACTCTGGTCCATGGAATACTCCCGGGACGAGGGGCTGAGAAAATACTGGGACGAATTTAGTCCACCCTACCACAAGAACGGAGCCGGCCCGCTTTACAAAGGTGCCGACGCCAGCGATTACAACCGCAACCAGGATTCCCATGCCCTGGAAAGCGTGGCGCGCTGGAACGATTATTATGTAGAGCGTCCGGGTACCGGCGATCGCGTCAGTTCAGGTGGCGTAAATATCATTTTTTCCGACTCCAATACCCATTACCGGGGCGAAGAAAACTACCGCCGCAGCGGAGAAGTCGATGCCATGCGCATCCCCAAAGACGGCTTTTTTGCCCACAAGGTGATCTGGGACGGTTGGGTAGAACCAAAAAAAACCGGAATTCACCTGATCGGGCACTGGAATTATAAAGCTGGCGTAAAGAAAGACATCTATGTTGTTGCAACCGGCGATAAGGTAGAACTATTCCTGAACAACAAATCCCTGGGCTTTGGCAAAGTCAGTTCAGGCTTCATCTTTACTTTCAAAGAAGTCAGCTGGAAAGCCGGAACATTGAAAGCCATTTCCTATGACCAGAAAGGCAAAAAGCTCGCTGAAACCTACCTGAGCACTGCTGGAGCACCTTATGCGCTTAAACTGCAAACCCTTCAAAGAGCGACAAGCTTTAAAGCCGATGGCGCAGATGCCATGATCGCAGAGGTAGAAGTCGTAGACAAAAACGGAAACCGCTGCCCTACGGCGCTGAACCTGGTCAATTTTGATCTGGAAGGTCCGGCAGAATGGCGCGGGGGGATTGCGCAGGGGCCAGACAATTACATCCTGTCCAAGGCAATCCCGGTAGAGTGTGGTGTGAACCGGGTCATCATCCGCTCAACGACTACCGCTGGAAAAATTGTCCTAAAGGCCAGTTCAGCCGGGCTGAGGGCAGCAGAACTCAGCTTCATTTCCCTACCTTTTGCGGTTCAGGAAGGACTTTCGCTCCATCTGCCAGACGAAGGACTGCAACCTGTCTTCCGGCGTGAAGGAAGACCAATGCTGCAAACCTATCTTCCCATTCGGAGAAGTATCGCTGTTAGCGGCATCAAAGCAGGGGCAAATGAAGAAAATGCGCGAATGAGCCATGACGACAATGAACTCAGCGGATGGTCCAATGATGGACAGTTGTCTACCGCCTGGATCCGTTACGAGCTGGCCAAAGCAAGTACCGTCACTGCAGTGGCATTGAAACTAAACGGATTCAGGAGCAAATCCTTCCCCATCAGGATCCTCGTAGATCAGGAAGAAGTATTTAAAGGCAATACCGTACCGGGACTAGGTTATTTCACTACCCCAGTAAAACCGATTAAAGGCAAAACGGTCACGATTCAGCTTACAGGCAGCAGTGCAGATCAGCAGGCCGGCCCGGTCGGCACAGAGATGAACGGCAAGAAACTGGATGATGGAATTGAAGTCAAGGGACTGAAAGGAAAAGGCGTGTTGAGCATCATTGAAGCAGATATCTTTGAGCAGCCCTGAGCCATAAAACAATAACAGATGGGCTGTCGCATCCGCGTACAGCCCATTTATTTTTTACAGTTTCCCCAGGTAGACGCTGTCACTCAGGCCATTTCTACCCTCAGCCGCAAATGCCAGGTAGATCTGTTTTTCCATGAGCAATTGTGCGGCATCCAGTGGTACGAATACTTCGCCTGTCTGTCGCTGTGCCGCATTCAGCAAGCACAAAGCCGCTCCGTTTTCAGGAAAATAGATCAATACCATTGCTGCATCGTAGCGGTTTTGATAATCTACCTCCAGCTGAGACCAGCTGAACCTGAGTCCGGCAGCTTCCTGTGCTACGGAAGAGTCTAACGGAGGCAATAGCTTGCCCCTACTGACCCGCACATTTGCATAATTCAAAACCACATCCGGATATTCCCCTGTCGTAGCCCTTTCCAGATTATGCCCCATTGCTTCACTATACGCAGACTTCGATGTGCCTTTTTGCTGCAGCGCAAAGCCCACATTTAAAAAAGCTTTGATCGGTTTAAAAAATGTGTTAAGTACCTTCAGCCTTTGTCTGCAGGTCAATTGTTTTAAGCTTGGTGCCTTTTCAGTCCTGCCAACCGAACGCACCACCGTTTTACCGTTCAGGCGATAATACACCCGATTTCCGATTCTTCCCTGGAAATTTCCGTTTTTGTAATGTGCCATATTTTCTTTTTATGATTTATTTTTTTAATTAAAGCGATTCGTTATCCTGAATTTATTTCAGGATCTCGCACCTACAAAGTGGTCTTTCTTAAGAGAGATCCTGACCACGAAGTAGCTGCGAAGCAAAATAAATTCAGGATGACGAAACGCACTAGCGCAAGTCTTCAGACTTGCGCATCCAGTCACAACCAATCCGCATAACAGTGGATCGTCCGCTTATGCCGCATCTTGCGCCATACCCCCTGCCCCTCGCGCTGCGCTGTTGCTCCCGTATTTCCCTCAACGGTGACACAAAAATCACCCCTCAGCTCCGTTACGATCCCACAATGCCCAACGCGGCCAAGAGAAGGGTAATACAATCCCATCACCATTCCTCGTCCTGCTGCCTTAACCTTCCTCTTGGCAGGAAAGAGCGATGGACTCTTTTAGCACACTGATTGATTCTATATCATTTGGATTGATAAAACTAAGGGATGATAACTGATTTCCTCCACTGACATCGTAACCTGGATGTCCAAGACCTGTAATATTGTTCGTAACAGGTAGACCATCCACTACGACCAATGGCTCGGTTCCTGAGTTTAAAGAACTCTTGCCTCTAATTTGTAAATTTACGGCTCCTCCGGCCAAACCCGTTTTAGGTGTTATCTGCAATCCTGGTACACGTCCTTGAAGTGCATACAAGGGATTATTTACTGGTTGTCTTTCAATCTCTTCTGCTTTAACTACGGTCACATTCCCCGTACTCAATCTCTGTGATGTCTTACCATAAGCAATCACCTGTACCTCATCAAGTTTTGAAGTACTCATTTGAAGCTGGATGTAATTAAAATCCTTATTGACTTTTATTTCTTTAGTCATATAACCCAGATAAGACACAACTAATAAGGCCTCTTCATCCACATTTTTCAGGCAAAAATCTCCATTTGCTGCAGTAGTAGTCCCGATCTTCGTGCCTTTAATATTAATAGTTGCCCCACCAATACCATTCCCTAAGGAATCTACCACCTTACCTTTGACATCAATCGCCTGAAATCGGTCTATCACCGTCTCCAAATAAGACTTCTCTTTAGGCTTAAGGCTAATGTTCTTTTCGTCAAAGGAATAAGTCAAATCTTGACTTTTACTCACTACATCCAGGACGTCTGTCAAATCGGTGGCTTTGAAATTGACATCCATTTTAGTGTTCTTATCTATCATAGCACCCGAATAGGCTACGTTATAGCCGGTTTGTTTCCTGATCTCCGTAAAGATCTGCTCCAACGTAGCGCCCTTTTTTGTGTATGTTATTTTCTGCGCAAAGCCCGCAGCACTCACCTGCAACAGGCAAGTGGTCATTAAGACTATGATTAGCTTCATAATCAATAGTAGTTTTACAGGCAGCCCCATCACAGACTGCCCATGGTTAAAAGTAATTTTTTCCATACTTTTACTTGGGTTTGAGTTAATACATGATTTCTGGTCAATAGAATTTAGGGTTACTCAGATCCATCTTGCCGGACTTGTTAGCGCAATTCCGGCTTTCTTTTGTCTGATCCCCTTTTCAGTCTTAACTCCGCTGTCGTAATAATGCTTTCATTTTCGTTGTTGGTTTAGTTGTTGATTCTGTTAATTACCCCAGGGATGATCAGTACCTAAGGCCAGTTGGTTAGACTGTTATCACTTACTCACTACTATTTTTCTGCCTGTTATTTTAAACTTCACCGCACCCGTGTTTTCTATAGTCTTCATTATCCTGGATACATTGCTATACTTAGATACCGAACCCTCCATCGGGTGCTGCTTTAAACTTTCGTTCTCATAGACCACTTCTACATCATACCACCGCGCTACCTGCCGCATCAGCTCTTCCAATGGCATTGAATTGAATAGCAAAATCCCCGACTTCCAGGCTGTAGCACTTTCAGGATCTACCATTTTTACCTTGAGCTTCCCATTTAACAGTGAGGCTTGTTGGTTGGGCATAAGGGTTACGCTCATAGCATCGGCTCGCCCCGCGCTCGATATTACGCGGGCACTTCCTTCTACCAACGTAGTCTTCACGCTGCTTTCATCAGCGTAAGCATTGATATTAAACTCTGTTCCGATATCCTCTACAATTTGCCCCTTGCTCTCTACCCTGAAGGGTTGTTTTTGATTATGTTTTACAACAAAGTACGCCTCTCCTTCAAGCAAAATTTTGCGTTCTTTACCAGAAAATTGTGAAGGAAAAATGATTCTTGAATCTGCGTTAAGAAATACGTGCGAGCCATCGGGAAGGGTAAATTCATAGGTTTGGCCTTTGGCTGTAGAAGCGGTTAATTGAGATCCTGAAACAAGTTCAGGATGACGACCGCCACCACGCTCGTCATTGCGAGGTTGCGCAGCTTCAGAAGCAATCTCACTACCATCATCATAGGTTAATGATGTAGGGTCTATGATTACCCCCTTCTTCGCTTCGCTCAGTTGGATCACCTCGCCATTGGCCAGCGTGATGGTCGCTCCACTCCTGCCTGGCGCGATGTCAGATCCTGAAACAAGTTCAGGATGACGGTCATTATCAGAATGACGAGAAGGGCTAAAAAACCAGACACCAAAAACAATAGTGGCTACCGCAGCGGCTATGCCCGCAGCAAGGCGGATGCGCGGCCAAAGTTCCACAGCGCTTTTCTCTTTGAGACCAATCTCTTTGTTGATATCACCAAATAAAGCAATCATGAACGCTTTCTTATGCTCATCAGTCATTTTATCCCATTCGTTGTTCTCAACGTATTGGGTATCCAACCAAAGATCCACATAAAGTTTTTCCTCCGGCGTACAATTGCCGTTTATGTATCTTTCCAGAAGATCTGATTTACCTTTCATATCACTTTTATGCCTTATTAAAGAGGTAGTCGTATGAAACAGCAGCAAGTACTATGCTGAAATAAAAAAAATCACAATAATAAAATAGCTAACCTGGAAATGGTCTCCCTAAGTGACTTCATTGCTGTGCTCAATTGGTTTTTAACGGTCTGATCTGAAATGTTCAGTTGTGTAGCAATTTCACTGATACTCATATATTCATTACGGCTCAGCTTATAAATTTCCTTTACTCGTGGTGGAAGCTGCTCTATCGCCAGCGAAATGACTTTTTCCAGCTCCTTTGCATCAATATCCTTTTCCGGATTATAAATGGCATGCTCCTTCAACGACTGCACAACCATACTATACTCTTCCCGGGTTACGTTTTTTCGGATCTTATCGATGATCTTGTGCCTCGTGACGGCATAAAGATAGGCCTTGAGTTCTCCGGAAAACTGCTTGTGCTCCCGCTCAGTCCACAGGTTTACAAACAAATCCTGTATCAAATCTTTACAATCGTCAAGGTCATAGAGTTTGTTAGCGGCAAACTTAATCAGTAAAGCTGAATAACGGTCATAGACTTCCGTAAAAGCAAATCTATCCCCTTCTTTTAGTAAAAAAACAAGTTCCTGATCGGTATATGCACTGTAAGCGTTCATGAGGTTAACAATCCTAAACTAAAATACTAAAAATATCTCGTCGAAAAAACGGGCACCTGTCCTTACCGACAAAGTACCCGTCATAAATTAATGCTCTTTTCGACGAAAGTATATAATTTCCATACAGATCGCCAAACTTTGGCGAGGAATAATTCAAATAATATCCTAATTATCCTTCAAGATACACATCCATAAACCAAGATTCTTGAGAGAGGATTATCTATCCAACGCGAAGGAATTGAAAGCTTTGGCACTAAAATTGTTTTTTTTCATTTGAAATGAACTGATAAAACTTTACAGCTATGAAAAACAGAGAAAACAAATTCGAAAAGTTAGAAAAAATGGGTGTAACCATTTTGAGTAAAGAAGAACAGGTAGAAGTTATGGGCGGCATGAAGTGGACCGGCAAGGGATCACAGAATGTTGAAATGGACCATTGGACTGCGCTAACTATTGGCGACCCTTGGGGTGGAAGATTTGGCATTAAGCTAGTTGATTAGCTTAATGGTAACACAATGCTCATTGTAGCAAATATGATTAGCAAAGCCACTTCTTAGGAAGTGGCTTTGTCGTTTGTTGAAGTAGATTTATTTGACCATTATCAGAACCTATAAAATTCGAATATTAAATAGAGCTCAGTGAGCGGCTAGAAAAGTGTGGCATGGCGGTAAATTAGTCGTTTCTCCAGTAAATACTGCTAATTTTATTTAAACCGCTCCAGCTTTTGGTTTCGCTCGCTACAATGTCATTTGGATTATTTTGAACTGTAAGCTTTCGAAGTGTTCCTCCGGAACTCGCGCTGTAAGTAGCCACATAGAGGTCGTTAGCTCCGGTACTTGTGTTCTGGATATCGAACTTCAGGAGGCTGATTTCTTCCGTACCAAAGTCCCTGATTAACTTTACTTTTTCATTTCCTGAACTGTATTCATAGCCATAAAGCTTACTGCCAACGGCGTAGAACAGATAAGACCTGTTGGAATAGAATGCATACTTTGTCGCCTTATCCAAATCGGTAGCCAGATTGAATGTAGGCTGATAATAAGCTACCTGAAGTCTAGTCCTGGGATAGAATTTGTAGATGTGAAACCTATTGCTAGGATCCTTCAAAAGGGCATAACTATTCCCCGAGACTGCACCGTTCTCTGTGTTGACCGTATTTTCCATATACACGAGATCACGTTGCGTAGAACGCTGATCCCATGGGAAAATAGATCCCGTAGTCAGAGGGATCATATTGTAATAATAGTTGGAATTGTAAACGAAGCGTTTGTTGTCTTTATCAAAGAACACCAACGATGAACCAGTGGTCAATGGTGAATAGGCAATATAAGGGGATAAACGGAAAAAAACATTGTCTACATGATTAATCCAATCACCATAACTTTCAGGCGTTGTGTAAGTTACATTTTCATTTTTATTCAGATAACCATTGCTCCAAATTGCCGCCCTCACACCTGAAACCTGAACACCATTGATAGAGATTGGTGCAAAAAGTATTGGTGCATAGGGTTCGGGAAGGTTCTGGGAAAAGAAAGAGAAACTCTTCAGCGTTTGCGAAGGATCTGAACGAAAAGTAGTACGGTCAATATAATATGCACCATCATTCGTCGTGATCCACAATTTTCGATTGTCTACGTTATACTGCGGCAGACTACCCGAAAAATAAACCTCTTTCGCACCTTTCAAAACCGGAAGCCCACTGCCCGACAATAGGTTTTTCAAGATGAACTCCTGGCCGTTGGCACGCATGGCAATCATCTGCAGATCTGCATTCCCACTGTTATCGTCGCCAAATACCAGGAAACCCCTGCTCACTACGGTCGTCACGCGCAACGTTGCAGTCTTGCTGAACGCCACATTGGTATTGTTGTCGGTAACCCGGTAGTAAAGATTATAATCCCCTGGGTTGAGCTCAACAGATGTTTTTAAATCCCGTTCCGTACCGATAATTGTTCCTGCAGCTGTTGGTGTGGCAACAGGGATCACTTTCCAGGAATAGCTATAGTTACCACTTGCCGTTGCATCCTGAGTCCAGTTGATATTCGGTGTGATTTTCAATTCCTCTGCCTTATAAATTACTTCGTAATTTGTAGCCAGACCAGAAATACTGCCTTCATTGATTTCATGCAGTTCCATCTCCGACTGTTTACATGCCGACAGGTACAACACTGCGAGAAGGAAAAATGTAATAAGATTATATTTTTTCATGATTTGCTTCGTTAATGTGAATTAATTCATTTGTTAGGGACGATACGGAACTCCTATGGTCGATCTCCAGCTTACACCATAAACCCACATGAGTCTTCCATCCGAGGGTTCCAAAACCGGCGTCCCTTTATCCATTTGTTCTCGCAGATACCTGGAAACGGTATTAGAAACGGTTAAAGCACGATCTACACCCATTTTGGCGCCGGTGAAATCGGCATAGGTAAGTCCGCAAAGCCTGCACATGAGATCGTATTTAGCCGGAGAAAAAACACCCCAGTAACTATCGTCCCTACCGGAGATATTCGCGCCATACCAGGCCCATACAGCTGGCATAACCAGTAAGTCAGAAAATCTTATGGAATGGTAACGCGCATCGAACTTTGCGTTATTCATTACGTTTTCCTGCATAGCAGGAATTGGATACCAGACCGGCATACTGAGCTTGAAGTTTTCATTTTCAACTAACCTCAGACCAAGTTTTACTTCCTGGGTACGTAGGTTGGCGGCACGTTTAAGTACAACTGGTATTTCTCCATAAAACTCGTTTGCTTTCACTACATAAGCCGATTTTAATGGTTCATAATGTATGCCTTCAGTTGCAGTAGTGCTGTCTTTATCTACTACAACATTAAATGTTCGGTCATGGCTTACCGCATTGCCAGTAATGTTGACCCGCAGGTTTACGGTAATGGTGTTTTCTGTCGTATTTAGAAAACTCGTGGTCGTATATGGCTGGTTCGGCCAATTATTGGCAGAGGAATTTAAGTAACGTGGATTCTCATACCTCACGGAAAAATAGATGCCTTCATCGCCTTTATAGGTGGCAACTTCCGTTTTTTTACAGGCTGTGGTAAATATCGTTAGCAACAGCACTACATATAATATTGCTCTTCTCATTGTCGTTTTTTTAATTACGTTGACTAATCTCACTATCCACCAGTGGTACTACATAGCTACCACTGGTTACATTTGTCGTACCGGTATTTGTAGCGCCATCCGGCACAGATGCCAGGTTCTTTCGCTTGTAGTAGTAAAAAAGTTGTCCTTCCCCCAAAAATTCCCTGCGGTATTCATTTCTTAGGGCCAATTCCAGCGCATTTTGATCCGCTATGACCAGGTTTCTCGCAGATCTGGCTGCCCGTACCTTGTTAATCAGGGTGGTTGCATCGGTTAAACTTGCGCTACATTCCGCTGCGATATAATACATTTCACTGACTCGTATCAGGGGCACATAATTATCCAGCACGGTATTTACAGGTTCGTATTTTCTGCTGTAGAAAACAGAACCTGTCCCTACGGTTTGTACCGCAAATGCAAGATATCGGAAGTCATTGTTGTCGTCATACATTTCTGAAGCCCTGCCTGATGCGATACTTATCCTGTCGAAACTTACCGCATTTGGGCCAATTAAAGAATTGAACATGGCTGTGCGGGTATTGTCATATCCTGCAAACAAGATTTCGCTGGAAAAAACGCGATCGGGAGTTGTTGGGTTCACGGCCTCTTCACGGCTTACAAAAGGAAAGTAATTGTGTTCGGTTTGTACCTGTCGGATTACTTCCTGTGCTAACCTGCCTGCGTTCACCTTATCTTGTTTCCAGAGATATACACGTGCCAATAAGGCTTTCACCGCATAATAATTAAGTCTAAACTGCCTGTACGAAAGAAAATCCCCATTGACAAGATCAGAAGTATTTCTTCTTCCTTCCGTGAGGACCGGATCACTCGCTTCCAATAGTGCCAGGGAAGCGCTTAGATCTGCGATGATGTTGTCTATCACTTTTTCTGCTGGCAACAATGGCAAAGCCTGAGGCTGTACGACATTGTTATATGGAATGCTGGTTAGTGTTTTATTTTGCTCATTGTAGATTGGACCAAAAAGCCTCAGCACATCAAAATGAAAAAACGCCCGTAAAGCCAGTCCCTCTCCAAGAATTATGTTCTTGTTGGTTGCCGATAATACATTTGTGGTATTGCATTTATCAATAATCGTGTTGGTATTTGCAATCAGGCGGTAATACCGTTGCCAGGCCGAATCGAAATATGTCCTTGGCGTTGCATCGGTATAATTGAAGCTCTTATAGGTGGTATAAATATTACTTACTGCATAGTATTGCGCAAGGACATCAACCACTCCAGAAGTCATGTGCTTTCCGTATAATACATCGGAAGTCATATCGATATATACACCATTCAACGCAGACCTAAAACCGGTGGTATTGCTAAACAAATCATCTTCCATGATCCTGTCCGGAGTTTGCACATCCAAAAACTTTTCGCAACTGCTGAAAAACAACATGGTGCCTACGAGCAGCATTCCGATATTTTTAAAATTCTTCATCTTCTTCATCTTCTAAAAAGTTAAACCCATGGAGAAAGAAACCGACCTCGCAAAAGGATAGTCTAATCCCCGTTCATTTGCCACATTTGAAATCCGGAAGATTTCGTTCATATAGAGCCGCGCGTTAAGGGCCGATGCACCAAACTTCTTCAGCCAAGTTGGTTGCCCATTGTAGCCAAATGAAATGGATTCTCCGGCAAGGGTGTGCTCATTGACTACAAAACGGGAAGAGATCAGGGTTTGGTCAGTAAGGGAAATGGCTTTAAATTTTGCCAGGTCGCCTGGCTTTTGCCAGCGTTCACTGAGTGCCCTTGCATCCTGATTGAAATGTATGGCTGTGGAGCTGATGTTTTCTACCTTATCAAATAGCGTACGCAGGAAAATCTGACCTCCGGTCCTGTACCTGAGGTTCAGGTTCATAGAGAAGTTTTTATATAGAATCGAAGTTCCGATAATACCCTCCATCTTAGGCTCTTCATCACCCACTTTCACTTCGTCGGCATAATCGTAAATAAAGGTTTGCGTCCCGTCTTTTTTGATGAAGATCTCCCGACCGGTAGCGGGGTCTATTCCTGCAGACGGTACTGCCCATAGGGCTGTAGGCGTACCACCATCGTAGTACCGCCTGGCATTGCTGCCCATATTGGCAGAATTCAGGCCAGATAACGAGTTTCCAATGTTATTGTAAACTGATCTTTGGCGACGCAGATTGGCATTCACGTTCCAGGAGAAGTCATCACGTTTGATTAGTGTTCCATTGACCACAGCTGTCAATCCTTTAGTTTCTTGTTTACCCAGGTTGGAGGGAAGGGTAGCCACGCCAGAGGAACTTGGAATGCTCATATAGACCAGTAAAGGATCGGTGTTTTTATTAAAATATTCAACAGTGATCCGCAGTCTTCTGTCCAGGGCTTCAAAATCAAGTCCCAGGTTTTTATCCAGCGTCTTTTGCCATTTGAGTTCTGGATTTCCGAAAGAGTTGATAATGGCACTCAGACCGAAAGGGTTAGACTGACCATTATTGTACAGGTAGGTCTTAGTGGCGATATATGCGTCGAAATTTTGGTTACCCGGATTTCCTATAGACGACCTGATACGGAGTTGCGACAACCAATCTACATCAAAGAAAGCTTCCTTATTGATATTCCAGGCTAGACCAACTGACCACGTGTTGGTAAATTTATTCTTCGCACCAAATACGGAGGAACCGTCTGCTCTGTAAGTCGCATCCAATAGGTACTTATTGTCATAAGCATAACTGAAATTGAAAAAGGAACTCAATGCACGCCTGATTGATTCGGAATAAACAGGCTTATTTTGCGTAAGGGAATAGCCGTAGGCAAAGGAAGGGACCCTGCGGATGTCGTCTGCGAAGCCTTCGGCAGCATATCCATTTAGCGACAACTCATTGTCGCTTCCCCGGACACCAGCTACTGCATTGATCATGTGCTTTTCCCCAATAAGTTTACCATAAATTAAGCTCAGGTCGGAGTCGTAATCCAACGTTTTCGTCGCACGCTGGTTATAGCTACCCTTCCTGATGTTGTCCAATAAGAAGAATTCTGACATTCCCGGAGACTTGAATACCTGTGCATCCGCAGCACTTTTGGTGATGCTAAACCTCCCCCTTGCACGAAGTTCCGGAAGTACACGCCATTCGATCTCAAAGTTATTACGAAAACCCAGCTTGGAAGTTGCATTTAAATTATTTTGCAGCCGGTCGAAAGTTGGGCTGAACACATATTGATTGGAACTTCCAACAAACAATAAGTAGGTTTCCAATATTTTGTTCAGTTCACCATCTGCATTATATTGCCTGTAATAAGGGTTGGCCCTCGAAAAACTGGAGAAAGGCACAAGCTCTTCATTCGACTTTAGGTAGTCGACGTTCAGGTATTCTGTAAAAAGTAGGTTTTTAACTCTATAGATCAACCTTAAATTACCATTTATAGTTTGTCTGTTGGATCCTTTCATTACACCAGCGGTATTTCCAATGGTAAAGCCAGCACCATAACGCATGGCCTCATCCCCTCCTTCGGCAAAAACGGTATGGCGTTGTGTACCACCCAATCTCAGGGCCTCATCCATCCAGTCTGTATTTACACCACGCCTCATTTCCGCGTAGCGGGAATTGTAGGTTGCGAACCTGGCTTCATCAACAATATTTTGGTTAGCATCCAATGGTCCATAAAGACCTGATAGCTTCTCAAACTGTAATTTCTGTTCGGAGTTCATCAGGTTGTAATCGGTCAGGTCTGCAAAATCAACGGAGAAATTACCGTTATAACTTAATCTCAACTTACCCTTCATTGGTTTTTTAGTTTCAACCACGATGACGCCGTTTGCAGCTTTAGAACCATAAATAGCCGTTGCAGACGCATCCTTCAGGATGGTAATACTCTCCACCCTGTCCATGCTCAAGTCGCTGATCATCTCTAGCGTGGCTTCAAAGCCATCCAATATAAATAGGGGTTGGTTTGGATCAGTTCCAAATTCCTGATTGAGTCCGATCACACTTGTCTTTCCCCTTACCTCAACGTTTGCCAGGCGGTTTGGATTGGATCCCAGGATATTATCCTGTCTGATGACAAAGGATGGATCTAATGTCCTCAAGCTCTGCAGCACATTTACATTACCAACAGTTTTGAGCTCTGCAGCACTGAATGTAGCGGAGGAACCAGTAAAGCTTTCACTTTTACGCTGATAGATACCCGTATTGATGACCACCTCATTCATTTGAGCAGCAGTTTCCTGCAATTCAATATCCTGACCGTTCGCTTCGCGCGCAAGAATGGTCCTGGTGGTGTAACCCACATAGGAAATGACAAGTGAATCTGTCAGCCTGGCATTGATGGAAAAGCGTCCCTCACTTGTCGTTGACACTGCATTTCTGGTACCGGACACCTTTATTCCTGCACCTACAAGAGGAAGTTTACCAGCCCCAAGCACACGGCCGCTGATGGTCACGTACTGTACCAGTTGCCTGATCTGATCGGCAAAAGGCCTGAAGTTCTCTACGATGTAAACGCTGTTGTCTTGAATGCTAAAACTAAAATCTGTACCGGCAACCACAGCATCTAATGCTTCAGCAATCGGTGCATTATTGAAGTTAGCCTGTATGGTCCGGTCAGTCTTAAATTTAGCCGTGGGAACCAGTACATCGTAGCCAGTCTGCCGACGGATTTCCCATAGCACTTTTTCCACGCTAATCCGGTTGCTTTTCAAGGTCATCCGTTGACCGAATGAGGCTGCACTCAACTGCATTATGGAAAGGAAGAGGAGAAAAGTGGTGATTTTCACGATCAATAATAGTTTACTTACAGCACCAGGAGGCCTGTAAAAATTATCAGTAAAATTTTTATACATTTAAAGTTCTGTTGATCGCTATGTGTCAGTTTTGCCGACCTCACATAGCGGGATTTGAAATAATTTGCTAATTTGTTTCAGGACAGTAAGGACTTCGGCTTCGGCCGAAGTTTTTTCATTTCAATTTGTTCAGGTCGTGTTGCTGTAAGTTTTCATGGTTTGGTTGGTTTAGTGATTATTCGTTATTGTTATTTCAATGTCGGTTTACCGGGCTGGAGACATAGACCACGTTTTGATCTACGCTGAATTTTAGTGTTTTGGTTTTAGATAAATGTTCCAGCACATTAGTGATATTTTTGGCCCTGCTAATGGTTCCGAAAAAGGTCTCACGTTTCACGGATTCATCAAGGTAAACCACTTTGATCCCGTACCATCTGGCCAGTTTATTCATGACGGAAACCAACTCTTCGTGATCAAACATAAAAAAGCCATCCTTCCAGGATGCCGCATAGGCAGCATCAACGGCCTTCAAACGGAGCTTTTTATCCTGCAGTTTTGCTTGTTCACCTGGCTTCAGCATAAGGGTCTGGCCATTTGCGCTAACACTTACCGAGCCTTCGAGCAAGGTCGTAGCTGTCAACTGGTCAACGGCATAGCTGCTTACATTAAAATGTGTTCCATATACCTCAACGAGCTGGTCGGCGGTTTGCACCAAAAATGGATGCGCTTTGTCCTTTGCAACCTGAAAATAAGCTTCGCCTTCCAGATAAACGACACGCTGCCCACTGGCATTTATATTGGTTTCGTAAGTTAAACTGGACGCGGCATTTAACCATACCTCGGTCCCATCAGGTAGCCTCAGCGCAAATTGTTCAGCATTAGCGGTAATTAAGGTGTTCTTAACTGATGCCTGATCCGTAACGGTGTAGCTTAGTAAATTTGAATTCGCAGTAGCAACATTTGTACCGTCTACAAATACAGATTTTGTCCCCTTGTCGCCTAGTTTGACCTTACGGCCGTCCGCTAAAATTAAAGTTGCTGCACTTTTTCCCGGCTTGATTTCTTGCTGCGCAAGTCTGGAATCTATGCGATTCTGATCTAACGAGTTAAAGTAAACACCCACACTCAGTATGATCGCTGCAATGGCTACAGCAGCTGCCACTTTAAACCAAAGTTTCTTTACAAGTGGCTGTTCCGGTGCGATGTTCATCCACATTTCAGACCTGACCGCCGCGAGTTCTGTTTCGGACAACTGCAGGTCTTGCTGGAGTTCAAAATGATGAAAATAATAGTCAATTGCTATCAACTCCTTATCGGAACAGGTTCCATTTTTGTATTTCTCCAAAAGCTGGCTTAGGTTATCCATATCTTAATATATACATACAAGACTGGTAACTGAGGACTTACGGTGACAAGCTTCGAAAATTTTTTTTAATTTTTCATAGATACGTTTGTACCTACATCTGGTTTGACAGCAAATGATGTAGTGTCATGGACTATGGCTACCATTAAAACCAGCCCTAACCGCAATCTCAACGTCTTGAGCGCCCTCTTCATCTGCGTATTTACGGTTTCCTCAGAGATTTGGAGCGTATCTGCGATTTCTTTGTAGGTCAGCCCTTCCTTACGGCTAAGTAGAAAAACTTCCCGCATTTTCGGAGGCAATTTCGCGATTTCGCGATCAATCAGGTCGGCAATGTCTTTTTCCCGGATCAGATGGTCTGCACCCTCATAGAATACCCTGACACGAGTCGCTGCGCTACGCAGGTACTCGTCCTCCACTTGCTTGTGCGCGAAAGTAGTTAAGCTAAAATTCCGGATTGCACGATAAAGATAGGCCGCCAATGAAATATCAAAGGAAATGGTTTTGTGCAGGTTCCAGAGCGAAATAAACACATGCTGGACCGCATCCTTCGCATCATCCTTATCATTCAATTTCTTGAAGGCATAAATATACAATAGTGCAGAGTAGCGGTTATAGATTTCGGTATAAGAAGCCCTGTCACCTTGGTTCAACAACGCAACAAGTTCCTCATCTTTATAAGCACTATACAAGTTCATAACCATCCCCATCTTGCATAAATCTATAGAAATTTCCGCAATATACAGAATCGAAAACATCATGGCGACAACCAGGAAGTAGGCATAGCTATCTTTGATCTGCTCTGCACAGGCGATAAGGGTGAAAATGGGACAACGCAGGGCCAAGTTATGGGCTCAACACTGAGCCGAACTACAGCGGGCTAATATGGCTTAAAATGCTGTTTCTAGTTGCGAGGCGAAAGAACAAGGATAGGTTAAGGTTGCGTAAAGGTATGCGACGCCTCAGCTTCAACCCATAGTCAGGCTTGCATCGGCTTTGGCTGATGTTCAAATGTTTCAACCCCGGGGCTGGCATGTGCCGGTTTAGACTCAGACCTTAACGCATCCTTAACACAGCCTGAATCCTTCTAGGAACGCCAAAAGGAAAGGGATACCGAATCCACGATATCCCTTTTCTAACCAAATATAAACCTGAATGAACAGGAAGTACCTTTAAAACACAATATGTAAATGTGTTTTTATCAAAAGTAGATCAATCGTATGGCATCAGCAACCTGTACTGACCTGCTTAGCCAGGGATTTCAGAAAAAAAATGGTGGCTGATTGAGGAAGGTTTTTTTGCTTAATCCCTTGATAACACAATCTTAAACTGATTAAGCAATTGCTTTTCAGCATTTTCTTTTATTTTCATATCAGCGAATAAATCAACCCGATAATTTAACAAGTATGAAAAAACCTATGGTCAGGATCATAATCCTGCTTAGCATCTTAACAGCTACCCAAAGTTGTGAAAAGGAAATTCTTAAGGCTTCCAGTTCGTCAGATCAACAGAAATCTGCGATCGGCAGAAATCCAGCTGCGCAACTAGAAACAGCGGAACTTCCCCCAATCGTCCTTGCGACGTTCAACATTAGAACTGACGTCGCCGCCGATGCACCCAACCACATGTGGTCTGATCGTAAATCAATGGTCACAGACCTCATTCTGACCCATAAGTTTGATGTTTTTGGTGTTCAGGAAGCGAAAAACAATCAAATGACCGATCTCCTGAATTTACTTCCTGCTTTTGGTAAGGTCGGGACCGGTAGAAATGCTGATGGCTCGGGTGAGCATGCAGCCATATTTTACAACAAGGATAAGTTCAGCATTTTGTCCAGCGGAAATTTCTGGCTGTCCCAAACGCCTGCAGTACCGGGAAGCATAGGATGGGATGCCAACTATCCCAGAATCTGCACCTGGGCGAGGATAAAAGACATTGCCTCAGGCAGCTCCTTTTTCTATTTCAATACGCATCTGGACCTGACTTACCAATCACAGACCCAAAGCGTCAACCTCCTACTCGCCAAAATAAACGAAATTGCCGGAACAAATCCCGTTGTACTATCGGCAGACTTTAATTTTGACCAATTCAGTGGCAGGTACAATACCTTAAACAATTCGGGTGTGATAAGGGATGCATACACGCAAAACAATTATCCTTATAATCCAAAAGGCCATACCGGGAATGGATATGATGTCAACAGGGTCTCAGACCAGAGAATTGATCACATATTTGTGTCCAGCCATTTTCAGGTAGACCAATTCGGCATACTTGCCGATACCTACAACGGAAACCTGCCTTCAGATCACTATCCCGTCCGCGTGCTGCTGAATGATGCGGGTAAACCTGATCAGCCTGCTACAGTCAGCATTCCTAACGGTCAGCTCATCAACCTCAAAGGCAATAACAATAAGTTTGTAACTGGCAATAATGGTACTGCCAACATGAGGTGCGACCGCAGCACCGCCGGAAGTTGGGAAAACTTCTCGGTGAGCAGTGCGGGTACAGGAAAGATTTACCTCAAGGCAGGCAACAAGTTTGTGTCATCCGAATTTGGCTATGATCCGATGACCTGCAGCAGAACCACAGCTGGAGGCTGGGAAAGGTTTGACTGGATACCAAATGCTGACGGCACCTTCTCCCTGAGGGCTTCAAACGGGAGATACGTTTCTTCAGAAAACGGCAACTATGACATGACCTGTAAATCGGTTGAGGTCAGAAGCTGGGAGAAATTCACTTACCAGTAATTACCGATGTAAACCTTTAGCTTTTAGATAGGTCAGCAATTCCGCTGGCCTATCTGTCTGCAAAATCACCGGCTTATAGTTGATGAGCCAGCCCCAGCTCTCTCTTGTTTGCTTTTGCTCAACCGCCCGGTCATCATCATGCCCTCCGTTCAAAGAAGGCCAGAGGCTATTGAGCCACAGCAGATGCCTGCCTGCTGATTTTCCAAGGGACTTCAGGCTGGCAAGCGTATCGGTGTCAAAGATTGGCTGGAGCATGGAGCGTGGGTTCGACTGATACGATTCTATGATCTGCAGGCATTCCTTGTGTTTCATATTCACCACTGCCATAATGTAGGCATCGACCGGGATGACCTGTTTCGCCATCAAAGCCTGATAAGGAATATTATCCCCTACATTCACGATCGCCTGATCAAGTGTACTGGTCTCCCGCAATACCTTGAACACGAGCTCAAGATGTTCGTTGCCCTTATCTACATTGATCAGTATCCTGGATTTTGCAGCAAGCATCAATTCCTCCATGGTCGGTATTTGGTGGGGTGTCAGTCGGCCCAGTCCATTTTTGAGCCTGAATTTCCGCAACTCTTCCAAGGTAAAAGCACTTACCAAGCCTTTGCCATTGGTGGTACGGTCTATTGTTTTATCATGCATCACTACGAGCTGACTGTCGCGGGTCATTTGAACATCCATCTCCATCATGTCAAATCCTCTGTCTATGCAATTCTCCAGGGCCTGTATAGAATTTTCCGGTGCATTTCTCCAATCGCCCCTATGAGCCGCAACTAAAATACCTTTGTATTTTTTTCCGAAGACCGCACTCAACTTGTTGGCGAGGCCCTGAGCAAATGCCGGGGCTGTTGTGATCAACAACAAGCCCAGGCATAATAACTTGAAATAACTTTTCATTAATATTTCAGTTGAAAGTTAACAATTAGCGGCACATGCCTATTCGGCGTATAGCCTGCCAGGTAATAGTTTTCTACCTTAAAATGACTATCGGAAGAGTAAAAGATGTAATCACCTATCGTAGTCGGATTGGGGTATGAGAAAGTCGCTAGCGGTGTATCCTTCGTGTACAACACAAAATATTCATTCAGTTTGTTGAAAGTGGCGGTGCCCACGTTAGCGGTCATGTTTCCGGCAAGCACAAATGGCGTGTCGTCTGATTTCAATTTGCTCTGAATTTCCTCCAATTCTTTCAGTCTGTTGTTTTCTTTCGCAGCTTCCAATTGTGTGGACATGACCTTCAACTTTCTGCCAGAGCCCAGATCAAGCACTGCGATGGCAGCGCACCTGGCCTCATCCGCAGGATCTGTAAACAGCTTGAGGTTCTCAGATGAAAGAATCGGAAAACGGCTCAATATCGCATTACCACTGCTACCCTGACCGATAACCCTGGCAGCCGCATAGTAGTATTTCAAACCGGTCATACTGCCTAATGCAGCAGCCTGGTCGATGTCCATCTGGCCTCGTGTCGTGTAGCGGTCTACCTGGCGCATACACACCACATCAGGTTTGTTGCTATTGATGACGTCGGCCACAGCATCTATATCCAACACGCCGGTATTCGTCCCTTTAATGGCGCGGTTGGTGTAGTTGATGTCATAAGACATGACCCGTATTTCAGTGGCATTCCCCGTCGGAGTACCGGTTTCCGGGGCTTTAGTCACAGATTCGTAGGTGTGGCTTTCTTCAATTTGATAAATCTTTTTACATCCCAGGGAGATGCTCAAAAATGCCACCAGGGCGGAGAATATGGTTTTTCTTAACATGGTTGTCTGTTTAATTAGTTCATACTTAGTTTTACCCGAACAGGGTAGTGATCGGAAGGAATCTTACCGTTATATTGATCGGTCAGGATATCATACTGCGTTACCTCAAACTGTGGTGTTACGAAAATATGGTCTATCCTGGACCTGGTAACGCGGTTAATGTCAAACAAATTTAAAGTTCCATTTGGTGCATTGGGATTTTCTGCCTTCGTGTAGCAATCCCTCAATATGGCAGAGGTGTTCAAGGTCCTGTAGTTGTCGCCATTTTGGTCAAAGTTGAAATCGCCGCTCAGTAAAGCAGGATTGTTTCCAGCTATCTTCGGAATCATCGCCAGCAGCAAAGCAGTGCTTTGGCGCTGGGATTCTGCACCCAAATGGTCGATATGCGTATTGAACACGTAAAATTCGGCACCTGTGGAGATCTGCCTGAACCTTCCCCAGGTACAAATCCTGTTGAGCGAAGCATCCCATCCCGGACCAGGATTCTCTGGTCTTGGGGAAAGCCAGAAATCACCTGTTGCAAGCGCCTCAAACAGGGAAGAATTATAAAAAATCTCTACATGCTCACCAGTAAGCCCGTTATCCCTACCTGCACCGAAATGCTTGAATTCAGATAGGCGGCTGGCCAAATCTGCCACTTGGCTGTCTTTTCCCTCCTGAATACCGAAAATTTCGAACTGATGTTTACGGACCATATCTGTGATCAGCTCTCTTCTAGCTGTCCAGGGGTTATCTACATTGTCTGCAGGAGTGTCCGTCCTGATGTTATAAGTTGCATATACGAAGGGCTGTATCCTTTGCTTTTCCTTCCTTTCATATATTTTTTTACAACCGATGCCCGTACTCAGCACCAGCAGTACAATTGTGCTCTTGATCAAGTTGCTTTTCATCGCTATATTTAGTTTGTTAATGGAAGCCATCCCGGATTTTGTTTTACTTTGTCACCACTCAACACGATCTGATCCAAGGGAATGGGATAGAAATACCTCCGTTCGTCAAATACCTTCGGCACATTACTCAGCCACAATAAATTGCCCCTGGTCCCCTCTGTTAATTGCGAAGATCCCCCATTTATGATGTAATAAGCGACCCCTGCTACAGGACTGGCCGGCCTGGCCGTAACAAACGATACATCAGCCTTTCCGTCTGCGTTGAGGTCTATGAGTGTATTCATTGCCGGGACATACATGCCCATGAACGGTTTTTCCAATAAATAGCCAGCTTTCCAGCGGATCAGGTCATCGTATCTAAAACCTTCTGCAACCAGTTCAATGGCCCGCTCCTTGCGGATTTCAATCAGGTTCAGGTCAGTCAGCCCCGGAAAGAATTCCGTACGATAGTAGTTGTCTATGGTCGTGGGCATTGAAGCATTGCTGATACCGGCCCGCTGACGCAACAGACGGATGCTTTTATCCCATTCGGCAGCAGTAAATACACCCAGCTCCGCTTTTGCTTCCGCATAGTTGAGCAGTACTTCCGCATAACGGATCACCGGCAAAGAATTGTAGTTTTCGGCCTTGCCGTCCAGACCGGAATTATCCAGGGTAAACTTTATAGGCTGGTAGCCGGTAAAGGTGTAACCAAAGTCGGGTGCCGCCTTCGCTCCGTTGCTCCTGGCGTAATTGCCCATCCTGATCGTTTGTTCCAGCCTGCGGTCCCGGTTCTGGGTTTCCTGCATGAAAGTCATGGTAGCATAGCCAGTTTGTTCCGTGAATCTGGATCCGTTGAGCATCGAATAGGAATTGATAAAGCTTTTGGTCAGGCTCCAGCGTGATCCATAGGTAGCGCTGGTATACCACCAGTTGGCGGAATGCCATCTCCTGAGGCTATTGTTGTATACGACAGCCAGCATTACCTCATCCGTTACTGGGTCTTCACTGATGAACAGGTTACGGTAATCTGATTGGGGATTATTGGTATTATAGATCTTGTACATATTGGTACCCATGATCTTTTCAGCTGCATCTGCTGCTTCCCTGAACCATTCGCCAGCCGTGGAAGCCAGCTCAAGTTGCGTATGATATTTACGCATGCTGCCTTCAAACAGACAGATCCGGGATTTCAGTGCCAATGCAACGTTCCTGGTGATCCTCGATGAGCTGGCATTCTTCGCAGCGCGGATGTTGTTGCTGGCGAAGTTGAGGTCGGACAATACTGAATCCATCACCAAAGTACGCGGATCCCGAGCCTTGTACAGATCGGGGTCGGCATCGCTCAGGGTTTTGTTGTACCAGGGTACATCGCCAAACTTCTTTACCATATTGTAGTAAAACCATGCCCTGAAAAACCTGGCCAAGCCGGCATAATGGTTTCTGGCCTCGGCTGGGATGGAGGAATTGGTGTTGTTTTCCAGAAAGTAGTTGATCGTCCTCAGGTTACCCCAGTCCCAGCCGCTGGCCTGATTGGCATCGAAACCGTTTTGAAGGAAGGTGCTGACATTGTTCACCGCGCCATAATCTGATAGGTTGTCGCTGCTGAAGTTGTCTTTAAAAATCTGATCAGCCTGTGGCAATATCTGTGTGGCACTGTAGAAGGTGTTCGTGTAGAGTTCCAGGCCCTTTTCGCTGTTGAAAACCGTCTCAGGGGTCATTTGGTCTACCGGCTCCAGGTCCAGTATTTTCTTACAGCCCCAGAATGAGGGCAGTAGTAATATAAGCATCAATATCTTTTTCATTGTGATTGTCTTATGCTGATTATAAACTGATGTCTAGTCCGAATGTGAAAGTCCTGAGCATAGGGTAACGGTAACCGTTTCCATTTCCGGAATTGATTTCCGGGTCGGCACCTTCTATCACTTCAGGATCGAAATTTTTGGTGATCTTGTACATCGGTGAATAGGTCCAGAGGTTTTGGCCGTTCACATATATCTTTGCGCTGGAAATCCCTGTCTTTTCCAGCCATGGCTTTGGAAGGTTGTAACCTATCGTCAGGTTCTTCAAGCGCACATAACTGGCATCCTGCAGGTAACGGGTCTGTGTAACGCGCAGTGTACCGGTGCCATTTTGAGCCAGATAGCCCCTGTATCTCGGGAAATAAGCATCGGGATTTTCCGGCGTCCAATAGTTGCCCAAAATGTGCTCTGGCAGGAAACCATATGGCCGGTTATACTGACCCCAGAAATATCCTGCTTCTGTGCCGGGCCACCAGTCGCGCTTCCCAACCCCCTGTACAAAGGCGTCCAAAGAAAAATTATTCCAGTTAAGGCCCAGGTTTACCCCGTAGGTATACCGCAATTGGCTATTACCGATAATTGAGCGGTCACCCGGATCGGTCAGCGTATTCTTACCGTCATTTATTACCCCATCTCCATTCAGGTCGGCAAACTTGATATCCCCGGGAAGGTAATTGTTGCCGGAAGAAGTCCGTATATATTTCTGATCCGCATGGTTACGTACATCTTCCACATTTTGAAACAAACCCTCCGTGGTATATCCCCAGATCTCACCTAACCTCATGCCAGGGTAATAGGTACTGCCCAGGTTTAGAGTTGGGTTATTGAACTTGGTGATGTAGGCATCCTGATCTGCAAGTACTAAACGGATGTTGTAAGCCAGAGGTTTTGCCATTTCTATCTTATCGGCCCAGCCCAGTGTTAGTTCCCAGCCTTTAGTTTCCAGGTCTGCATTGTTACCTTTGGGTACCGTAGCGCCGAAAGTCCTGGGCAGCGGCTGAAGGGCGGTAAACATATCCGTGGTTTTCCTGCTGTACCAATCAAATACAAAGCTTATGCGGTTTCGGAATAAGTTGAGGTCAAGTCCAAAATCTAAGGTGGTAGAGGTTTCCCAGGTCAGTTTATTTGGCAATACCTCCGGCTTATTGATCTGTGAAGGAAATACGCCGTCCAGCAGCATGCCCGATCTTGTTGCTGCCAGAGTGGTAATGAACAGGTAGTCGTCAATATCCCCATTTGGCAAACTTCCATAAGATGCCCTGACCTTCAAGTTATCCAGCCAGTTTTTCGATCCCGAGAGGAAAGATTCTTCAGAGATTCGCCAGCCTGCAGATGCCGAAGGGAAAAAGCCGAAGCGCTGATCTTTTGGAAAACGAGATGAACCATCATACCTTCCATTGAATTCGAAGAGGTACTTGCTGTCATAAATATAGTTGAGCCGGTAGAACGCCCCCATAATTCCCCAGTCATTTCCACCGCCTGTAGCGGTATAATTCAAGCCATCCATCAAACTGAAGTCCGGCAGCTCCGGATTCAACAATCCGTCCCGTTGAAAGCGGTTGTTCCGAGCCCTTGAATATTCCAGGTTGTAGCCCAGCATACCTTTAAAATAGTGCTTGCCCCATTCCATTTTGTAATCGCCAAAAATATTGTTGGCATAATACTGTTCGGTTCGGAGATCCTGGCGGAGGTAATTGTTTCCAGCCGTCTCGATCACTCCCGGCGAATTGCTATAACTTACCGGGTATACCTGGTTCTGCACTTGTCTATTGCGTTGCATGAAAGTAAAATCTGCATTGATGTTGATCTTATTGTCCAGCAAGTTTGCCTTCAGGCTAGTAGTGTTCCTTAGCATGTTTTCGTTTTCCGAGCGGTTACTGTTGCCTGTTTTAAAATCGCCCAGCGTAAAGGCTGCATGCTGTGTCAGTGTTCCATCCGGATTGTTCATCATGGCTACGGGAAAGCCCTGATCGGCTATGTTCCGCAAGATGTGATTCTGATAGATTGAGTTCAGGGGTTCACGGTAATCAAAGGCCGAATAGTCAAGGTTATTGAACAATTTCAGCCAGCTGTTTAGTTTGATGTCGCCTTTAGCCCGGAAGTTGTATTTATTGAAATCGTCAGGATTATAGCGATAAATGCCATTTTGCTTGTAGTAGCGCCCGGAAATGAAATAGCTCATTTTCTCATTTCCATTGGAAATGCTGATATTCTGTTCAAAGCCTGGTGTGACATTTTTGTACAACTCTTTTAACCAGTCGGTATTTCCGTAATACACATACCTGCCATTGCTGGGGTTGATACCTATATCCGGCAGCCCCAGGCCGGGATTTTCGGCCCGGTAGCGGAGCGAATCCAGGTAACTCAGTGAGAAGGGGAAGGCATTATTGATGCCTGTAGGCGTAGAGGTATAATCGTTATATGCCTGGAAAGATTCATTAAACATTTTAGTCCAGGTATAACCATCCCATACCATTTTGGGTTCTACGGTTTGCTGATTGAGCGCGTAACTGCTATTGAAACGAATCTGAAGCTTTTCATTCTTTGCCGATTTGGTAGTGATCAACACTACGCCATAAGCACCCCGTGCACCATACACTGCTGCCGAGGCGGCATCTTTCAGCACCGTGATATTCTCAATGTCGTTTGGGTTCAGTAAGCCGGGATCCCCCGCGACACCGTCGATCAGGACCAGGGCGCTGCCTCCGGAAAGGGATGTGGTGCCCCGCACATTATAGGTGGCTCCCCTGGTTGGCTTGCCATCTGTCATCCGGATATTTAAATTCGGAATCACACCTTGGAGTCCCCTGGTCACATTGGGCAGCGGACGGTTTTCAAAAACCTCGGCTCCTACCTGGTCAATCGCCCCCGTCAGGTTCAGCTTTTTCTGACTTCCGTACCCCACCACCACCAGTTGTTCCAACTGCTGCAGATCGGGTTGCAGCCGCAGCTCCAAATTCCGGCGTCCTGCGACAGCTTCTTCCAGGCTCAGGTACCCGACGAAGGAGATTTGCAGTACCGCATTTTCAACTACATTCTCCAGGCGGAACCGGCCTTCGGTATCCGTAGCCACGGTAACATTACTTCCCTTAATCTTCACACTGGCACCTGCCAGGGGAAGACCTTTTTCATCCAAAACCCTGCCGGCAACTGTAATGTTTTGTACAACAGTAATCGGCCTCGGCCCTGGCCGGGGACTAATGGTATTGATAACAATAGTTTCATCCTTAATGATGTAACCTAATTGCTGAGGATAGAGCAAGGTTTCCAAAGCCTGCTCAAGTTCGACATCCTGGAAATTGACATCAACAGTATGTGTTTTCTCCAATTGCCGGGATTTCCAGACCACATTGTAGCCCGTTTGTTTTTTGATCTCCCTGAAGATTTCTTTCAGGCTGCTGTTCTGCTTTTGCAGGTTCAGCTTTTGTCCGTACGTGCTCGCACTTACCTGCATGATCAGAGATAAAAGCAAAATGGTTGTTATTTTCATAACCAATAGCATTTTGTTCGGTCGCCATAAACATAGCAGACCTAAGTTAAAAGTATAAATTTTCATAACTTTGAACCAAGTTTGGGTTAATACATGATTTATTCTGCAATAATAGAATCCATTAGGATTCGGGTTGACTCAAACGATTGGCGTGTCCCGACGGCGAATCGGGGCACGTTTGTTTTTTTAACCCATTGAGTTGGACTAGGTGTATCTGTGTTTCATCTTCGCTAAGTTTAAATTTATAAAAGGAATATCTGGTTATAGTTACGTTTAGCCTGCTCTAGTTGGAGACGATCACTCGTCTCTTATCGATTTTAAAATGTATGCCGCCAGTTAGTTCCAGCTTCTCAAGAACCTTGGAAACCTGCTCAAATCTGGATACTGAACCCCCGAAGCGTTCTTCCGGACTAATACCCTGATAGACAATTTCTACGTCGTACCAGCGCGCGATCTTTTTCATAATGCTACCCAGAGGTTCATCACTAAAGATGAATTCTCCGTTCTTCCAGGCAATAGATTCGGCTGCATTTACTCTACTGACCAGCATTTCATCTTTATTCAGATTGGCTTGCTGATCGGGTTTCAACAAGACCTTTTTCCGGGAATAGCGGTCCATTACACGCACAGAGCCCTCCAGAAGCGTAGTCTGTATCAAGTCATCATCAGGGTAATTGCTCACGTTGAAATGGGTGCCTAGTACCGTAATCTCCTGCCGACTGGTGTTGAGCCTAAAGGGTCTTTTATGATCCTTTGCGACTTCAAAATAGCCTTCTCCAGATAGTTCAACTTTACGCTCATTACTGGCAAAATGAACAGGATATTTCAGCACGGATGCTGCGTTAAGCCATATTTTGGTTCCATCGGGCAGCACCAGCCGATATTGTCCGCCCTTTGGGGTTTCGATGGTGTTAAAGCCAGATTCCCCGGATGATGCAGCTCCTTCGGAGATGTGGTAAATAATTTCCCCGTCCGAACTCTGGTCTATGCTAATTCCACTCTCATTGGCCAACCTCCCCTTCGTGCCGCCAGATAAGCTGATCTTTTTGCCGTTAGCCAGTGTCAGGTAAGCCTTATTACTGCCTGGGACGATGAGACTATTTGATTGGCCGGCAGTTGGTGCAGCATCGGGACCACCCTGGTTAAGAAAAAAGAAAAGAGCTGAAATCATCAATATCATTGCAGCGGCTGAAGTCCAGATCCAGACCCCAGAGCGCTTCTGCTTTCTCGGTGCTGGATTCAGATTGACCCAGATCTGGTCGAGGTTGAGCGCTATTTCTTCATCAGAAAGCCCTACACTACCTTTTTCTGCACGTCGATTGTACCAGGACTCCAGTAAAGCGAGCTCCTCCGGGCTGATGTGTCCATCCTCATATTTTTTCAGCAGTGCTGCAATTTCGTGTCTATTCATCTCACCTATTTTAGGCAATAAGGCCCAATTTATTCTCGTTTATGTGTATGACGAATGAAAAGTAGTTTGGTATAAGAAAAAAGTTTTTTTTATATCAGGGGAATTATGGCCAGCAATAAAGAGATCTTCGGCTTCAGGATTTTGATGGCATTATTGATCTGCTTTTTGACGGTATGGTCGGACACATTCAATTGAACTGCAATCTCCCGATGAGAAAGTTCTTCGTTTCTGCTCAATCTGAAAATTGTTCTCATTTTAGGAGGAAGGGCCTCTACTTCTTTTTCAATCAGGTTTTTCAGTTCATTCAGCCGCACCTGCTGCTCGGTAACAGGTACTGCGCTTTGGATGTACTCCTGAATGGAATCGATGTAGTCTGATTGGAATTTGTTGCGGGCGATGTGATCCAATAGCCTGTTCCTGATCGCTGCGTAGAGGTAAGAGGAGAGTTTGAGCTCTATGTTCAGCTTATCCCGGTCACGCCAAAGGGAAAGGAAAAGATCCTGTATCGTATCATTTACCTGTTCCTGATTGTTGAGGATCCGGATTGCGTGACGGTAAAGTAAAGTTTTATAACGATCATAGATTACAGCATAGGCCAGATGGTCACCGGTTTTCAGCAGTGCAAGCAATTTCTCATCATCAAAGTCTCTCAGTTTATCTTTCATTGTCTGAAGTAACTATGGCTTAAACCTTACTGCAATTTATAAAAAAATTGCAAGGATTATCCATGTTCTAAAACTGACCAAATTTATACAGTTCAGGTTAACTGGATATTAAATATTTGTAACAAGTTACCGCTTTACCAGATTTCGCGAGAACTGCTTAATGGGAAACCATATCACATCTGTTGTTAAGCTGCCGCTATTGGAAAGTTGAGCTGATTGCCTGCAGATAGGCATCGTTATTAGATTTCTTAAAGATAATATCCCTGCATTGATTGAATTGAACAAACGCTTTCAATGCCCGGGCAAATTTTTCAATCCTGACCTCATCAAGCTCTAGGTCTTCAAAATGGATATTGTGCAGCAGCAGCACTTTTTGCTTGCGGTCAGCCTTGGCGTCCATCCTCGCGATAAAGGTATCACCAGCGAGTACAGGCAGCGAAAAATAACCATACTTACGCTTGGCCGCAGGCACGAAACACTCAATCTGGTAATCAAAATCGAAGAAATCTTTCAGGCGATGACGGAATACATTCAGAATGTCAAATGGGGACAGGATAAAGACTTCGTCTGACAATTCAATATTTTGCTCCTGATCAGGAAGCATATATAGCGTAGTCTTCACATCTTCTACACGAAGTGACAGGACTTCGCCACTTTTGCTCATTTTCTCCAATTCCGCTTTGACCAGGTTTCCTTTTACATGACGCGCCCGCCAGGCCATTTCCTTTACCGATGCTATCCCCAGGGCACCCAGTGTACGGCGAATAACAAAACGGGCATATTCCTCTGCCGTCGGCACACTAAGGTCTGTGTCTTGCGGTACGAGGTTCAGCGGCAGGTCATAACGCTTCTGGAAAGCTTTCGTACGGCTGATCATTAACTTTCCATTCAGGTACAACCTTTCGAGAGCCACCTTGGCTGGCCGCCAGTCCCACCAGCCGGAGCTGGCCTCCAGGCGGTCGTTTTCAAAATCGCCTACCATGACCGCGCCTTCGCGCTCCACCTGGTCCATGATCTTTTTCATCAGGTTGAGCGCTGCGGTGCTCAAGGGCTTTGCCTGCATTTCAAAAGCTTTTTTGACGGGTAAGGAAAAGCGGAAATCGGACATGGGCAGATAGCCTGCATCTGAAGTAATGTATTCAAAGATACGCCCTTCCTCAGAGAGCTCGGCCAGCCATTCGGTCTGATAGTCCGGGATGCGCGCGGCCATCACATGGTGGTGTGCACGCTCTACCACGTAGTTTGTGTCCAGTTGCACATAGCCCAGGTGCTCGATCAGCCGGTAAACAGCCTCGATGCCCGTACCAAACTGTGCTTCCCGGGCCAGTCCGGCTGCATGAAGGATGATTTTCCGTGCTTGCGATTTGCTAAAGACAATAGGTTCCATTGGCTTAAAATAAATAATCCCGGCTATATCAACAAAAAAGGATATCCACACCTGGATATCCTTGCATATTTACTGATGAATATTTGACTACCTAAAGGGCAGGTACCAATTGTTGGGATCCATCAACTTAGCCCGAACAGCCGAGGCATTCGGGTTACCCGATTTTAATAACTTCTGGTAAACTTTATCTGCTAAGAACGCCGGATCATTTCTTCTTCTGGCAATACGCATCAGGTCTGACCAGCGTGTGCCTTCAAAAGCAAGTTCCAATGCACCCTCTTCTATCAGCTTATCTTCCAGGCCGTTTACATTTGTCTGTAATGCTTCAGGTAAGGCAACCACATTAGCCCTGGTTCGGATTCCAATGTTACGGTACCAGATTCCCCTGGCTACATCACTGTTGTCCCTGGCATCAAATAGGTAAGGCTCTGGATAAGGTGTCCTTTGTGTATTCAGCTCATCGATATTTGCCGGACTGATGTTTGCCGGGGTTTTGATTCCATAAAGGTAAGTTCCTTCATAAAAGGTGATGCGAATTCCCACGTTAAGCAATGCCCAGGCAAGCTTACTTTTACCGTCCCGGTTGGCAGCCTCGGAAAATTTCAGGTGAACACCTGCCGCACGCAATATGTTCCAGTTGCCCGCCTTATTCAGCGGGGTTAGCGCTACAGCATTATCCGTAAATTTAGTGATGACAGATTTCCCGTTTTCATTTGTAAAGGACAGTCTTCCGCGGGCATCGTAAGGAATTCCATTCCGTTGTGTCTGTGAATTCCAGTTATCTATGGCTGCCTGGGATGCTTTGAGCTGATATTTTCCATAAGTTGCAGAAAAGACCTCGATAAAAGGATTTCCAGGTTTTAACTGGGCGCTGTACGGCAAAGACCAGACCCATTCCGAGTTCCAGCTCCTATTGGTATTGGGAAGGGCAAACATCGATCTCCAACCAGTCGTTACGCTGTTCATCAGGGAGCCTTCATCCTGAGATTTCGTATAGTATACAGAAGTCTCCGCAGAAGGGGATGAGTTGTAGCCCAAACGGTAGTAGTTGAACATAAAATCGATATTGGGATTATTGTCTTCTGAAGTAAGGATCTTTTTATAAGCGCTTGCCGCTTTCAGGTACTCGCCTTTCCACAGGTACAAATCGCCCATAAGTGCAGGCTTGTTCACAAAAATCTTATTGGTAGAGCTACCATCGATGGTGACCACCAGGGAACTGCCTGCGGGATAGGCATAGCTCTGCTGATAAGGCAGTTTTTCAGTAAAATTGATCAATGAGTCCAGCAAGGCATCAAAAGAGGTCTTTGGATAACTATTGATATTTTTCACATCTTCTACGTTATCTAATGGCATAGTGATATAGGGCACACTGCCAAAATGTATCCCTAGCTGCAGGTACAACCAACTCCTCAACGCGCCGATGTCGGAATATCTTTTCTGGTACTCATCCACGCTCATGCGGCTTTCTTTTACCATGATATTGAAGTTCTTCAGGGCATCGTTGCAATTGAGAATCAATTCATAAAAGGGCTTAGGACTTGCATATGGATTGTCTTCAGTCACCGCATGGTTAGAGAGTTCTACCATGTAGGGGTCAGAATTGGGAGTGATGTCCATCAAATCTGCACGAAGCTCGTTCATAAAAATATACTGCTTGCTCAGGCCAAGGAATTTCCCATAAATCCCGATCACGGCTGCGTCTGCATCTGCGCGGTCACGATAGGCCTGGCTTTCGTCAAGCTTATCTTCAGGAAGCACTTCCAACATCTTTTTACAGGAAGCAAGGCTAAAAAGCAAAGCTGCGACCACCATTACACTAAAATATCTTTTCATCTGTCTATTATTGTTATTGAATACTAAACCATTACTACAAACCTACCCTCAGGGTAAACTGGAATGACCTGAACTGAGGCTCCAGCGTATTGTCTACACCCTGACTGAACGGGCTGCCTGAAATGCCAAACTCAGGATCATATCCTTTGTATTTACTGAGCGTAAACAGGTTATTGGCAGTTCCGTAAACCTTGGCAGATTTAAAGAAAGCAGACTTCAGGGGAATGTTATAACCCAAAGTCAGCGTCCTCAGTCTTGCATAGGAACCATCTTCTATCCAGCGGTCAGAAAAACGGGCATTCCCCAATGGATCTCCATAAGCAGCACGGGGAGTTTCAGTCAGCTGCCCTTCGCCACGCCAGCGATTGAGCAAGGCCTGGCTTTGATTGTAATAACCATTAGCCGACTCCAACTGTGCCCTTGTGTAATTGTAAACATCATTGCCCAGGGAGAAGCTCATTAATGCCGACAAAGACCAGTTTCTATAACTAAAAGTATTGCTGAACCCACCGTAAATATCCGGATTGGGATCGCCAATCACAACGCGGTCATTATCGCCAATGACACCCGCCGCATCCTGGTCGGTATTGATGAATCTGGCATCACCTGCGCCAAAAGCAACCAGTACATTGCTTTTATTTAAAGTGCGGTACCCCGCGGCTGTTGCATCGGCAGCAGTGCTATACACACCGTTAAAACGATGTCCATAGAAAAGATTTGGCGCTGATCCTACTGCACTGATGTATGTAGCGCCGGCATAACTGCTGATAATCCGCTGTGGAAGTGTGGTGATTTTACTTCTATAGCTGCCAATATTTAATCCGGCATCCCATTTCAGCCCTTTGTTGAGGATCCTGCCATTCAGGCCAAAATCCAGTCCCTGGGTTTTCATGCCGCCATCATTGGATACATAGCTGCCAATACCCACAATCGTGTTGGCCGGTTGGTAGGTCAGCATTTTATTGGTTTTATTGATGAAGAAATCCAGGCTGAGACTGAGCCGTTCGTTAAAGAATGCAGCATCCAGACCAGTATTGAACTTACTGACCTGCTCCCATTGAATCTGTGGATTGGCAATATTTCCACGTACATTTCCCTGCATACCCAATAAATTTTGTGACAGGTATATTTTTCTTGCGGTGTAATTGCCAATATCGTCATTGCCTGTGAGGCCGTAACTCAAACGGAACTTCAGCAGGTTGATGTCTTTCATTCCACTCATGAAATCTTCCGAGCTGATGATCCATGCAGCGGCCACCGCAGGCAATACAGCGAAGGTATACCCATTGATCCGGAGTCCTGCATCAGCCTGAGGACCGAAACGTGAAGAACCATCCAGGGAAAACCCAGCGGTCAGCAAATACTTGTCTGCAAAACTATAGTCGGCTGTAGCATAGGTGTTGAAGGAATTCCATTTGCCGATGCCTCCGCCAAAGATTCTGGTGGTCAGGTCACTGTTGCCAATACTCACCAATTCATCCGTTGCGGAGTTGAAACCCAGTGCATAATCAGATTCACTGTCGTTACTGGTATACCTTAGACCTGCTTTCGCCAGTACCTTATGGTGCTTATTGAAGGTCTGCTGATAAGATAGGTTGAGGTCATTGTACAGGCTGAAATAACGAATCACCTGAGTACCCAGTCTGCTGTTGGCTATGGTATTCGAAAGCGTATCACTGGCTACTCCCCTGTTTGGCATGAATAGGCTTTCCTGTGTTTTGTCATAAGAGATACCGGTGAGGTTGCTCAATTTAAAACGTGCATTGAATTTATAATCAAAATTTACAGATCCGAAGAAGCGATAGGCCTTTTTCAGGTTATTTCCCTTTTCAATCAATGCCCTTGGATTGCTCACGCCAAAAATATCCGCATCGGCCAGATTTGGAGAAACATCTCCGCTGCTGTTTACATCATTAAGCGCCAGAAAGGGTGCTTTGACCAGGGAAAGAAAAATAGGGTTACTGATCGCAGAGATGCCTTGATCTTTCAGCTGCTGTTCACCGAAACCAATGGAAAGATGGGTATTTCCTGTCAGTTTTTTCGTCAGGTTCAGGTCACTGTTGAATCGTGCGGTATAACGTGTGCTGCCCGTCTGGTCGATAATGCCTTTATCTTTGCTATAGCTGATCGACAGGCCGTATTTTGCGATGTTATCTCCTCCCAATATCCTCAGGAAATAGCTTTGATCGTAACTCTGTCTGAAGACCTGGTCCTGCCAGTTGGTTTCGTTGTGGTATTTATAATATTCTGTATTGGATTCAGCCCTGGAATCATTCATATAAGGCAGGGCGGAGATGGCTGTTCTATCCAGTCCCTGACTCACCAGTACATCAGAAAGGTATGTACGGTATCCCGCAGCATTCAGGATCGGAAGCTGCTTCGGTGTCAGGTTGATGCCGCTGGAAATGGAGAAGTCGATTTTTGTAGCAAGTTCTCTGGCATGATGGGTCTTGATAAAAATGACACCATTTGAAGCCCTGGAACCAAATACGACTGCTCCTGCTGCATCTTTAACGACATTAACGCTTTCAATGTCGCGCGGATCCAAAAATTGCAGGGGATTATTTGAATGGCCTGTAGTGAGCGAAGTGCCGAAGGATTCCGAGTTGTAGATCATACCATCGACAACATACAGGGGCTGGCTGTTGGCATACAGTGAATTGAATCCCCTGATGAATACATTGGCCCCTATTCCGGGGGTAGAAGACTTACGTATCACATTTACTCCTGGTATGTTACCTTGAAGATAGGTATCCGCTGTTTCGGAGTTTAAAGACCATGCGCCATGAGGATTCAGTACATAAGCTGCACTTGTACTCTGTGCCAGGGTAGATTTATCGCCATTTGGCAGCGTGAGCTGCCGGTAAATCGAGGGATAGGTCAATGGATACAGGCTGACACGAAGGTCCTTGCCTTTGAAAACAGGAACCAACTTGCTGTGATAACCGTCCAGACTGATGAGTAATGCAGATCTGTAATCCGGGACTACAATTTCAAAGCTTCCGTTTTCATTAGTGATTTTTGCTGAAAAGTCCGTTACAGTTACATTCACTCCCGGAAGTGCATTCCCGGTATTCCCGTCTATGATCAAGCCTTTAACCTTAACACCCTTCAGGGATTTCATTTTGATTTTTACGGTCGTGGTATCTGTACTATATTGGCTGGTATCTCGTTCCTGGGCCTGAGCAGCAGTGAGGCCCGCTGCCAGCAGAGACAAGAGTACTATTCCTTTTTTTATATGGATAAAATTATGCATGGGTCTATTTTTTGAATCAGAAATCAAAACATTACAGGATTAAGGCAAAACAGGTTCAAAACGCAGATAACTCAAGATCAAAGTATTGATAATGGTACTCGTGCTGGTGCTTGCCGCCGAAATGAGCCTGAGGTCCAGGGTACCATATTTTGGGCGGGTATACTCACCCAGGTAAACCTCATCGGAGTTCTTAGGCACCAGGGTCTGTGTGAACAGATTGGCTGCCGCCCCCGTATTGGTCAGCACCGGCGCTGTATACAAGCCGTTAAGCGGGTTCCTGATCTGATAGCGCTGGGTATATGCGTTTACCTGAGGATCGCCAAGCAAACCACAAACTGCCTGTACATAAACTTTGTATTTGACCACGTGTGTATTTGTTTTGCGGTAATCAATGTAGAACTCGGATACTCCATGGCCGTAAACCTCTATGTCTTTGATCACCCTTCCCAAAGAATCGACCTTGGTACGGTAATAAATATTTCCGGATTTATCGTTTTGCTTGAAGCCACTCGGTGACTGCCCCAGAATCCTGAACCCTGGAACGCGGTCCTTCAAACGATAAGGCAATTCGCTTACAAAATAAATGATCCCATTGCTGGTACGGCGCTGACCTGTAATGGCCGACTTCTTTACAGGCACTTTAGTACCTGCAACAGAGAGCAGGGTATCCGGCAAACGATCGGGTGTATATAGCCCGGGCACCAGTACATCACGCAGCATATTTAAGCGGGTCAGAAATTGGGTGGTACTATCCGGGCGCCGTCCACCAGGGAGGTAATCTGTTGCATAATAGGCAGCAATTTTATTCGTTTCCTGACTAAAGGCAGCATCGTTCAGTACAAAGTAGGTGTATTGACTGCTCTCCGATGACATGGCCGAAGCAACGCTGCGCCATTGGGCATTACGGTTGATGACCGTATCGCCATTGATCACTACTGCAGTATCCAGTGAAGCGAGTGCCTGGTACTGAAGCGTACTTTCATAGGACCTAAGGCTGTTCCAGAGGTTGTCTTTAGGGTCAGCGGTTCCGCTAATGATATGGTATACCCCGTTAGCGGCAAAGTTATTGGCTTTACTTACCGTAGTCTCCTCGAAAGAAGCACCAATGGAATTGATATACTTTGAGCTCAGCGTCCGCAAACGCAGGGTGTCTGTCCCACTCATCCTTAAGGTATAGGAAGTGTTGACAATATGGTAAGCCACAAAATACCTCAGCGTTACCGGGTTGGCTAAATAATCCGGATGTGCTGAGTTGAATGCATCGATCGCGGCATTATCAGGAACCCAAACGGTGTAAGTTTTTGAAGAGGCCAGGACCTCATCATATTTGGTAGATTGAAGGTAAGCCGCAAATTTACTCAGGCTGGGATCTGAATTGATCCGCTCAAACAGGTTCTGCTGATTGGCAGTATTGGTTACCTCGATGTGTTCTTCCCATCCGTCCTTACAGGCGGCCAGCAGGAGGAGGCTAAAGATGGCAATCAGGTTATATATTTTCTTATTCATCGCAAGTTTATAAATGGTTAATGTATCATGCTCATTATAAAGGACGTGGGAAACGAACGGCCGGTGTGGTATGGAAACGTGGATAGATCTGATCAAGGTTTCCTACCAGCGGATACTTACCTTCAGGATCATCTACAGGTATAAAATGTACCATATCAAGCCAGTTGACGTCATTTTGAGCCCCACCTACCCAGGTAAACCTGATCTTATGACGATCGGTAGTCTGGATATCAGCTACTCCTGCCAAACGTCCGATATTTAAATTCCAACCCGTTCCGGTAACCGGCTTCTGGCCACGCACAGAAGCACCATTGAAGGTGACATATTCATTGGAATTTGCAATGTAACGTTTGAAGCCCTGGGCTAGCATGAGGTTATCTGCGTTGGCCGCGGCAGAGTTTGCTGTGGCAACACCTGAGGCATCCAATCCTTGCCTGAAATCTACGAGCGTAGGCAAAATCTGCTGCTGAGCGGTGCCATTATCCATGGAAACCTGCAACACACCGCCACTTCCGTTCTGAGCATAACAAACCCATACTTTATATTTTCCTTTCACCAGGAAAGGTGTTTTCATCTCAATCCATTGTTGCCTGTTGGCCCCCCCCATAGAAAACACCAGCCTGTCCTCTCCATGGGAAACACGCGAGCTATTGACGGCAATGGCGTGGTCTGTAGCATATTTACTTCTGTCGGCAGCCAGGGCTGTTGGATTTTCAAAGGCCATACTCGAGGCGATACTTGCCCCATTCTGGATCAGGTTGATCGTCACGGTAGCGGCTGAACGGTAATTGGAGCCTAAAGCTGCAATGAGCTCCGGCTGCTCCGCCACATCCCAATAAATCGGTACCTGTTGCCTTACTTTAATCTTAAAAGTACCATTGGCCTCATGGATTACTCCATTGGATGCCATCTGGTCACTGTAGACCCTGTTTAAGGGAACTCCTGGTTCCTTCACACCGTTGAATTCATCATCATTGATCAGGACAACTGTTCTATTGAGCTTGGTAGTCACGATTTCTTTAGGTGCTAGCGTGTACAAGGCACTCAACCCTTTAATGTCTGAAAGGTAATTGGCACCTGGAGAGAGGTGGTAGGCGATATATAGCCAGAGGCTGTCTTTGTGATTTGTCGGGTTTGTAGATTTGAGAAAGGTTTTGAGATCTGCCAGTGAACGGATATTCTTTGTACCTAAAACGGAATCAGATTCTGCGATTACCGTTTGGAATCTGCGCGAGGTATCAGGGGCAGCGCCCAGTTGGTAATTCAGTGAATCGTAAAATCCGGTTACCTTCAATGCTTCGGTAAATATAGAATACCTGCTATTGGCTTCCAGTGACTGGGCGACTGTTTTTGCAGGTGGCACCAACACTTTATTGAGCACATGGATCAAACCATTTCCGGTGATGATATTAGACCTCAGGACGAGCGCCTGTTTATTGATGATGTAACTACTGGTCGCTTCATCTACACTGGTATACAAATATTGTCCAAATAAAGTCAACCTTGGAATCTTGCCATCAGTAAAGCGGCCGGTACTCAGGGTATCCTTAATGAGGTGATAGGTGACAAATTTCTTGAGCTCATCTACACTAATGTCAGCTACCTGATTTTTACCCAGGCCGGTCAACCATTGTTTCACCGCTTCATTATTGGGGGTAAACAAAGTGTATTCCCCATACGCCCCAAGGTAGCCGGCTGTACCGGAACGTTCGAGGATTTCGGTCATCATAGAAAAATTCTCCGGATACTTTTCCAGATAACCAGTGATGTTGACATCGTCTGTAGTGGTTTGGGTATAATTTTCCCGTTTGCAGGCGTTGATAAAGAACACCATGATCAACAGCAGTACCGAAACCGGTATATGCTTTTTGCTTACATACTTTTTCATCATCATCGTTATTTGGTGTAAAATGGATTCTGAACTAATTTGGTATCCGCGAACAGCTCTGTCTCGCTGATGGGCAGATAATGACTATTGGCGTCTTTCAACTTATTGATGGCACTCTGCTGCAAGGCTACGCTGACCGTTTTACCCACAAAGCCCTCAATGAGTGCCCTCCCGTGGGCAGTATAGCCTCCACGTTTGGCATTTCGAAGGATATCGAACCAGCGCTTACCCTCAAAGGCGAATTCTCTTCCCCGCTCTGCCAGTATGTAGTCACAGATCGCATCGGCATCTCCTGCATCCGGATTTTCTTTGCTCGCACCTACAGCATTCCTGATATTGCGAAGTTCATTTACAATCTCCAGTGCTTCAGCACCCCTGGAAGTTAGCGCCAATGCCTCTGCCTTCATCAGTTTGATGTCAGAATAGCGGTACACCTGGAAGTTTACGTAAGAAGGGTTTTCCGTACCGTATTTGCTAATCGTAAGATTGGAAAGATAAAAAGTCCCCTCTCCCCTGGTATCTACACTATCCGCATCGTCTGAAGGGATGAATATTTCTGTTCCGACAAAATTGGAAGCTGTGAAACGCTTACGGGTATTGACCAGCAGGTCGTAGAAAATATTGTTAACGGATGTTGCATTGGAAAATTCGAATATGGTTTCTTTTGAACTGCCAAGAAAGAAGACAGAATTGTACCAGGCGCTATTGCCGGAGATGTAACCAAATCGCGTATCTGCCAGCACTTTATCACATTCCTGAATGCATTCCGGATATTTTTCCATCCACAAGTAAACATCTGCAAGTAATGCATCTGCCGCAAAACGGCTTACCCGGCCTTTATCAGCCCGGTCATTTCCGTAGGTAAGCGGCAGGTAGCCCTGGGCCTTCTTGAGATCAGCAACCAATTGGTTCAGGATTTCCTGCTGACCTGTCTTGCCAATTTCTTTAATGTCTGTATCCCTGGCAGTAGAGATGAGTTTCAGTGGAACATCGCCAAAAGTCCTTACCAGGTAAAAATACATCAGACTCCTGATGGTAAGTGCTTCACCGATATACTGATTATACTCTGTATTGGAAAACGTGGGATCCAGTTTTTTTGCATCGGGTGAAAAATCGAGTACCGTATTACAGTAGTTTATTGTCCTGTAAAAACTAGCCCAGCTTGAGATAGAATTGGTAGACAGGATATTCATGTCCATGATGCTTTTTTCCTCTTCCGTAGAATAGGTTGTTTTGCCAATCATGTCTGCCCTGAGTTCGCCCCATAAAAAGATATACTCAGTCAGGGCCTTATCCCTCACATTGGGAGGCGGAGCGAGCAGGGAAGAGTAACAGCCAAAAACAGCCGCCTTAACATCTTCTTTCGTTCTCCAAAATTCCTGCTTCGTAATGCCGTCCTGAGGACTCAGATCCAGGAATTTGTTGCAGGAGCTTAGCGGGGCAAGCAGCAGCAGCAGACAGGTATAGTATAGTAATTTTTTCATCGTCGTTTTCATTTTAGAACCTAGCAGATAAACCTAATGTAAATGTCTTGATCGGTGGCGTCATGGAATTATCGACCAGTGTACTGAAAGGGCCGGTGATCCTCACCGCAACCTCCGGATCCTGACCGGTGTACTTGGTAAATGTGAATAAATTATCGGCAGTCAGGTAACCACTCAGGTCACTGAGGCCCAACCTTTTCAGGAAGTTTTTCGAAAAGCGGTAAAGTGCGGTAACGCTTTTTACCCGCAGGAAGGAAGCATCTTCTACATAGCGGCTGGAACCTAAAGAGTTGTAACCTGTGCCATACAGCGCCCTTGGCACATCGGTTTCGTCGCCGTCTTTTCTCCAGCGGCGTAGGACCGCTGTACTTTGATTGTTGAAACCGATCATACTTGTGGTACCCATTTTTGTTCCGTTGATCAGGTCCATTCCCTGTCTGAAGGAAAAGAAGGCTTTGAAAGTAAGGTTTCCTTTATAGGTTACACTTCCACCAAAACCGCCTGTAAGCTTAGGATTGCTGTTTCCAAGGTAAACAATGTCTTTGTAATCAATGGTACCATCGTGGTTGATGTCCTCATACATGGCATCTCCAGGCTGGAAGTTGTACGTGACTGCCGGATAAGCGAAGTTCATTCTAACAGGTATGCCGTCCGGACCTACAATAGGTGTCCCATTTTTGTCCTTGGCAATGGTTGCTGCTTCATCTTTATAAACACCCAGGTATTTAAATCCGTAGAAAGAGCCAAAAGGATTATTTTCCTGCAGGTAGGTTTTGTAAACACCATTTGCAGTTACTGCCCTCGCGCTTTCCCTTGGATATAAACGTGAGATTTCCCGAATGACGTTTTCATTGTGGGAGATGTTAAAATTCAGGTCTACATTCCAGTTTTTGCTTTTCACTGCAGTTCCATTGATGCTAAACTCCCATCCCTGGTTGTCCATTACACCCACATTCATATCTACGCCAGTATAACCATTATAGGAAGAAATTTGCAAACCCTGGTAAAACAGATCTGAAGTGCGCTTGCGGTAAATCTCTGCAGTAACGTAAAGCCGGCTTTTCAATATCGCGAGGTCCAATCCCAGATTGCTTTGGGTTACGGTCTCCCACCTCAGGTCAGAAAGTTCCATGTTACTGGAATAGACACCGCTTTCTCCCAGGTAGGAACTACCATAGTTTTGATAGATGTTGAAGAAACGGTAATCGTTTCTCGGTGTGTTGCCACTTTTGCCATAGCTGGCACGGAGACTCAGTTCATCCAGTCCTTTTATGCCTCTCAGGAGTGGCTCACCGGAGATCCTCCAGCGTGCGGATACCGAAGGGAAAACGCCATATCTGTTGTTGGGTCCAAACTTTGAACTTCCATCCCCACGGATGCTCGCACTGACCAGATAACGGTCCAGTAAGCCATAGGTTGCACTGAGGAGTGCGCCTACGCTGCGCGACTGCGTGATAGCAGATACTGCAGAACCGGAGACGTTTGTTCTTCCTTCTATGGAAGGATCTGCAAGGTTGCTGGAAGCTGTGTTGGTAGCCAGGAGCCCCTGAATGGTGTAACGGTAATCGTTGGACTGCAGCGACATCATTGCATTCAAGGTATGGTTTTTACCCAGGTCAGGCTTAAACAATAGATTCGTCTTAGTGGTGATGGTAAACTCATCTACATCAGAATCTGCTGCCCTGTTTACCACGTTTTCTGTAAATGGTCTGCCCGTGGCAATTTGTGGCAGGAAAGTTTTCACTTTTTTGTTGACAATATTGAATTGCAAATCTCCGGTTGCCACAAGGACACCTCCAGGGATAATGTCATAACGCAGGTTAAATTTAGGAATGATGTTTTCCCCCAATTGCCGGCTGCTGGCGGCCAGGGCCATTGCCAGCGGATTGTAGGTACCTGCATAAAAACCCTGTGAGGTAGATACTGGTGAGAAGTAATTAGAGGTCAGGTTACCGTATTCATCATATTCATAAACACTTTGATTGGGCATTTTCCGGTAAGCAACATCACGGATGCTGTTGAGGTAAAGATTGTCGTTATCGATATGGACATAAGAAACATCTGAACGGAAACGCAATCTGTCGGATACGGTATAATCCAAATTGATCCGCGCATTGATCCTTCCGAGGGCTGTGCCTTTAGTGGTACCCTGCTGATCAAAATAGCCTACTGAAGCCAGGTATTTTGCCCGTTCACCACCACCGGAAATCTGTAGGTTGTGGTCCTGAAAGTAACCAATTTGGGTGATTTCCTTGATCCAGTCGGTGTTGTTGCTGAAATTGTGATAGCGGAACGGGTCGTTGGGATCGTACTGAAATTCCTTTGCAGCCTCTGTACCGGTAAACTGCCGGCCTGCATTGTAAAACTCTTCCAGAATCAAACTCGAGTACTGGTCGCCATTGAGCATCGGAACCGCAGTTGGTTGTTTCGAATAAGAACCTTTGAAGTTATAGGTGATACTTGGTGGGCCCATGGAACCCCGCTTTGTATTGATGACCAATACACCATTGGCCGCCCTGGATCCCCATACGGCAGTTGCCGCAGCATCTTTCAGGACACTGATGTCTTTGATATCGGAAGGTGCAATATTGAGCAGCTGTCCATATGCGTTGTCATCGGAAGTAGCGAAGTTAAAATCATCAGGTATCGTAATCTCAAAAGGCATTCCATCCACAACAATCAGCGGATCTGTAGCGCCATTGATAGAAGAAGTACCCCTGATCCTGATCTGCATGGGTGATCCCGGATCACCTGAAGTGGCAGCGATATCCATACCCGGTAAACGTCCGACCAGGGCCTGATCGATAGACGAGACCTGCATTTCGGCCATTTCCTTTGCATCGATACTGGCAATTGCAGCAGTTGAATTGCGTTTGTCGCGGTTCATTCCTGTACCGTCATCTACCGAAGCCCTTGCGGAAATATTAACGGCTTCCAACTCATTGGTAGTAGGTTCCAACTGGAAATTGATGACCGGCTTATCGCCCACAACTAAGGGAGCAGTACTCTTATAGCCAATATAAGAAACTGAAATACGGTAAGTTTTATCGGTCACGCGGAGTGAGAAGTTACCTTCAATATCGGTAGAAACTCCCGTAACGACACGCTTATCCTTATCGATAATGGTAACGGAGGCACCAGGGATTGGCTGTTTATCGGACCTGTCGGTCACCCTTCCCTTTACGGTAAAGACCTGGGTCTGGGCCGACAGGCTCAGCGCAGACATCAGCAAGAACATCAGTGTAGTAGCTATGCCTGTGGTGTATAGTCTCATATTCATAATGTCAATGACAATTAATAGTTATAGTTTAAGTAAGTATCGATCAGGTGGATCAGTTTCCTATCAGAGAGGATGTTGCTATTGGCCAGAATGGTGTGTGCTGCACGCCCCTTATTGTCATATACCGTAAACCCTGCTGCGGAATTATCGGCGATGCGAACGGTATTCTGTATACCATCCTGATCCTTGTACATGGTTTCATGAGTACCTTCACCATTACCATCAGTCGCCGATTTCCTGATGATGGCAATTGGCGCATTAGATTCATTTTTAAGGATGTGGTATTGGATAAACCGGCTAACATTGGAAATGTCTACCGCAGCTGTGGAAGTAGGACTCGCAGGAAGCAGGCCGGCCGCAATGGCCTGATCAATTGCAGCGTTTGTAGGGATCAAAAAGGTATAATTGAGACCTAGCGATACACCAGTGACATCTCCTGTAGTTTTATTAAACAAGGCACTATTGAACAGGTACTGATAAAATTTGTAGTAAGGACTTGCAGTAGTGGTGGCATTGGCAGCAATGTGCGTTCCAATCGTTACTGAAGATGGACTCAACAAACCATTGGTGTAAACTACACTTCCATTGGCAGCTAAGCCGTTGCCTACAGTAGAAGATCTGACAGAATCGATCCGAACTGATCGCCTGCCTGCATCGGCACTATCCAAGGTACCGGCAGAAATTAAGCGGCCGGCAGAATACTTAATGAATTCATTGCCCATGGTTTTCAACATACCTGTACCACTCAGATCAGGGACATAACTGCCATCCAAAGGGATGATATGGGTCTGCAGGATGCGTCTGAGTAATACCCGACCATCTGTACCATTGTAGCGGATCGGGGCACGCGGCAAGTATGCATCATAACTAAAGCCCATAGAAGCCAATACCTTATCGGAAACCATGACCATCATGAAACGTGAAGAAGGCAATTTCAAACTGAGGTCATACCCTTCAAGCGTCAATGCTTTCACCATCAGCGAATATTTGGGATCCAGGTAGGCATGTCCAAATACCGTATGAAAAATATTGGCCTTCAGTACTTTTGATGATCCATAGAAAAAACCGTTACTTAAGCTCTGTTTATCTTTAATATCGGCATTGATGTTAATGTCCACCGAGCCAACAAGGGGATTGTTGGTACTGCTCATTTTACTTGGCCACAGCGTTCTGTTGTACAAATGGGCATTTACAAAATTGATCAGGATCCCCGTATTCAGCAGGTAAAGGTCCTGAAGCCTGGTTCCTGCCGGATAATACTTGAGTAAAACCTTTTTCGCATAGTCCCTCATAGATTCGTTGTCCGGAACAATAATGGAATAAGAAGCCTGCTGGGCATCATTTACATCGTTTGCGTTGATCTTCAAATAATTTTCATTATTAGGAGAAAACGTAAGTGCAGCATTATACAGCTTGACATAAACGGAATCTGTTTTACCCGTCAAAACCTGGTAAGTATGGGTTACGTCGTTATTTGCAGAATAGCTTGCAAATTTGTTGATGATGTCATTAAAATCACTATAATCTGGCTTGGTCTGCAGGTACTGATCTATACTTAAGGGTGCAACTAAAACCTGATCCACAATATGAATCACACCATTCTCCGCGGTGATGTCTTTCTTGTCGGCCAGAATATTTGCCGGCCCGACATTCAGACCAGAGTAACTGCTGTTTGGATAAAAGTATTTGTAGTCGGCTTCTGTAAGTCCGTTTCGTCCCATGTAGGCACTGAAGAAATAAGGTATATTCTTGTTATTGAAGTCGGTAGCCAGAAAAGAACCATTACGGTTGGCATTGATGATTTTGATATCCCTGCCAAGTGGGTTTTTGCCATCCTGTACAAAATCGTAATACACCGTCCTACGCCTGAAGGCGGTATTGGAATTGTTTTCATCCCATCCGCCAGTGGTACCCAGGTAGTACCCCAGACGCTCCACACTTTCTCCGTTATAGATCATGGAATACCTGACAATCCTCTTCGCCAGCTCCTCGTCCACAGCATCAATACCGCTTAGGTTACTTGCCTTGAGGTAAGTAGCAAATGCTGCATCATCAGGTGCAAATACGGTCCAGGAACCCGCGGAACTCAGCGTCTGTTTGTATCCCGCTTTATCTACACAGCTTAGGAAATTCGTAAAATTCCCCATGGCCTGCAATTGCTGGTAAATGGGATCGGCCAGGTTTTCGGGGCGACCATAATAGGCATCAAACTCTTCTTTTCTGCAACCGCTAATGGCTACGATAAGCGTCAGCATGACAATTAAACTTTTTTTGATAATTTTATCCATAGCATTTTTGTTGAATAAAAACGCCTTAATAACGAACTGTTTAAGTAAGCAGTAAAAGATCCGAAATCAATAAATCAGAGATATAGGTATACTGATTCCGCGAAGAAAGTAGAATTTTTACATACAGTTTTATTTGGTTATTAACGGCTGTTAACTCGTATTACTTGGTTGTTTATTTGGTTATTTGATTACTCGGTTATTTTGGTTACTTATACTAATGTAGGGGATAATTGAAATTGATGCAACCTGTTGCATCCTGCTTTTGCCTGGAATTTTTATATTTTTTGATCAATTGCTTTCTGGACATAGCCAGAACGCCCGTCAGGCAGCAATAAAGGCAATTCAATAACAAAAACCAGCAAAAAAAATTCTCGCTTTTTTGCTGATTGATACCGGATATTGGCTAATAATAAGGGACGATGCTCACCGGACCGCTCAAGCCGGAAGGCATCACCGACCAGCCTGAGGCGTCAAATGGTTTGTAATTGATGTTGACGAAATTGATTTCATGGTAATTCCTCCACTGGATTTTGCGCTGATCAAGATCACGAATCCTGTTGGCCATTAGATTGACCACCTCAACCTTGATGGTATTGCTGCCGGTCTTTAAATATTTACCGATCCGGGCTTGAAAGGGAATGCTCCAAAGTATGCCCACTTCCTGCCCGTTGATCCATACCCTCGCGCTTTCATCTACCTTGCCCAGCTGGAGTAGATACTCTTTGGCTGTCTTTTGTGCGAGCGTAAATGTGGTCGTATAAATACCTGTACCTGAAAAAGCCTGCAAGGCTGGATCAGGTAAATTCGTCCAGGAACCCAAATGATCTATTTTACGATTCGCGGGTAATTTGGGCCCGCCAGCAGTAAAGTTCAGCTCCCAGGGCCGATTCAGTTCGATGATCGCAGAAGGCTTGCCTAAATACACCCAAGGCGGAAGCGCTGAGTCCTGTTTATTCAGCTGAAGGATCATGGCTTCGCCCGAACGGAGCTGAATACGTACATTGAGCCCGCCAGCGCGCTGTCTGGCGCCAGCCAGGCCGTAAGCACCGCTTTGCGGATCCATTAAAATGACACTGCCGGCTTCATTCAATGGCAGTTCCGTATCTATATCTTTTCCAGAGTGGTTGACCAGGTAATAGTATTTCCCCCCTTCAAAACTCCTGCGGATGAACTGAATGCCTGTGTCGGTCAGCGCCTCCCGAAGGATACCCCGTTTTGCAAGGGCCTGTTCTACATGTGCTGTCAAAAGGATCATCCCTTTACCAAGGGCAAACTCCCTGATCCCATCTTTTGCCTCCCCGAATTTCAGTGTGGCCAAAATGGCCTTCAACTCCTGCCTGCGTTCCTGCAATGCTGCTAAGCCGGGAACATCCTTGGGCAATTGCTGAAAGATGACGGTAGCCCCATCTTCCGCCAACTGGATTGCTTTTTTCAAAGTAGCCAAACTCATCAGTTCGCAAGCAGGAAAAACCAAGGCCTTATACGGACTGGCCGCAGCGGCGATGCTGACCAGACCTTTGTTTACCACTGCCTGCCCCAGCAAATGGTCGGATGCGAAATCAAATGAATATCCTTGTTTGGACAGTCCTTTAGACAACTGATAAAAGGCTGTAGGATGCAACCATTCGTCTACATTATGTACCTTAATGGCCATATCCATTCCTTTGGCATTGTTCCAGACATCGTATATGGGCCAATAGATCAGCAGTTCATTATCGGACTTCCCCGATTGTAATACAGACTGACAGCGGCTGATGTACTCGTTCAGTCCGGAAATATGCGGCCATAGGCTGTTATTGGGATTGAACTCCACTGAAGCGTAAAATAACCATCCTGGCCAGACCGCGTCCTCAGGGGAATTGGTTGTGCCGTGATAGAAAACATGGTTGACCCCGGAGAGAAACAGCTGTTCTACTTCCGGCTTGCACTGTGCGAAAGAAGTTTTAAAGTGTTCTGTGAGCCATGTAAATGTTTCTGAAGAAACCAACTTTTTTCCGGCAGTATGGGCTGCTGAGGAAGCAAATTTAGACATCATGGGATCGGGATCCACATTCCTGATGTCGGCACTATCGCGGCGGAGCCCGGCAATTGGAAAATAGCTGGAGCCGAAAGTTTCGGTCTCCGGAATGCCTACAGCTCCGTACAGGTCCAGTAAATTGCCTGGTGAGCCATGGGATTGGTTGCGGCTCAGGGCCCTGTACTTTGCAGCCCAATCGGTCCAGTTTTGTGTGAAATTCGTCAATAACAGTTCACTCATGGTCTCCCGGTAATCTGATTTCAGGCGTGCTATGTTGGCGCTGACTGAATCCTTGCCGACCAGTTCCCTCAGGTATCTTTTTAAATCGTAGCCCCTCCTTTTCTGAAATTCATCAAAAAAGCCAGGTGTCCAGTTGGCACCATAAACTTCATAACTGTCATTGAAGAACGCCCGGACACCCTGAGGTTTGGATGCGAATGCCTCATCGAAGCGTTCTAGGTATTGACTGACTGCATTTTTATCCAGGTGGTCCATAGTCAGCCCTTCTCCACCGGGAGCCGCACGCTTAACCTGCTGCCTTGTTTTTCCGGCAAAGGCCGCATACAATTGCCAGTCTCCCTTTTCCGGACTCCAGTTTAAAATGCCATCTGCTGTAACTTTGTTCAGGAGATCGAGCGTTTCGCCCTGACTGCCATAGGCCGTTAAAGCTTGCAGTTTTGCGGCTTCCTGTTTGCTTTCCCTGACCTTGATGGCCTCGCTGAGCCGCTGACCAGCTTTCAATTCATACTGCTGAACGATCAGTTTGGTTGCGGCCTGCTCCGGCTTCACATTCGGTCCGCCAAAAGGCCAGCCTGTACCTGTGTTCATATCTACCCCCATACCCAGTGTATTGGACTGCTGTACGGTATGGTTGAGCATTTTCATCCATTTTGGCGAAAGGAAATCAATATACCGCTGTTCAAAACCGACCGCTCCGTAAATGGGTGTGATCTCTACTCCACCGATACCCGCTTTCTGGTATTGGGCCAGCACCTTGCTGATGTTGGCCTCATTTACCGCATTGCCCATCCACCACCACCTGGTCCAGGGTTTCATTTGCTTTTCCACAACCGGCCATACTTGAGTAGCCTTTGTCTTGGTCTGTGCGGTAGTGCTATCCGATAACAACAAGATGCCCATGAAGCAGGCGATGGTGGTCAATTTCATATTCAGTATTAATCCAGGTGAAAAACTTTGAGCAAGGGCGTACTAATGGGTGAATGATCGGAATTGCTCTCCATGATGTCGGACATATAAGCCCACCACCGCTGAACAACCGCTGTACTTCCCAGATCCTGTGAAGATGCGCCGTTCTGTTGCTGAACAGCGAAGAGGGTGTTAGTTTCTTCATCCAGGAAGATGGAATAGTCACTGATCCCGTTTTCTTTGAGTAACGTGATCAGTTCGGGCCAGAGTTTATCGTGCCTCTTCTTATATTCGTCCCCGAAGCCGGGTTTCAATTTCATTTTAAATGCGATCTTTAACATGATACTCAATTGATTTGAATGGATAAATCCTGTGTACTGTTGCCCTTAGTTCTGAACCAAAGCAACGCAGCTTCGGCATCATAGAACCAGCCTGCCGATTTCTCCAGTTCCTCCCTGGATTTCAAAGCTTGCAGCACGCTGCCATTTTCCTCAACTTTAGCAGGTAAATTACTCAAAGTCCAGTGAATTTTAGCTACATAACTGCGCAGCGCAGGTGAGAAATTGCCTTTCGGCCTTGCGATGCCTATTTTCAGCCCCTTTTCGGATTCAAGCGCCGACAACCTGGTGATGCAAGAATGGCCTTTTTGGTAGTTCATGCTCAGCCCATCATCCTCGTAAAGTTCCCATGATGATGCTCCAAAGGGGAAGATATCTAATGTCAACAGATCTAAGGGCTTTTCTCCGGTGTACAACATTTCCGGCTGCATCGGGATGATGGCACCTCCTTTGACGAACAGGGGAATGGTGTCCAATGGAGCGACCACATGCACATAGTGGCTGCCGGTGTATTTTTCCCCGGTCCAGTAATTGAACCAGGTTCCTTTTGGCAAATAGACAGACCTGGTGATGGCCCCTTTTGTGGTGACCGGTGCTACCATCAAATGATCCCCCAGCATATACTGATCGCCAATTTCGTATACATTTTCATCCTCCTGGTGGTCCAGCACCAATGCCCGCATCATGGGATAACCCGTTTGGTATTGCTGCTGCATCCCGGTGTATAGGTAAGGCATCATCCGGTACCGCAGCACATCATATTTTTTGAAATTGCGCAGTGCCGCTTCACCATAGTTCCAGGGTTCTTTATATCCGGAATGGTCCATACCAAAGACCATAGCGATCGGACTGAACATCCCAAACTGAACCCAGCGGATGTACAGTTCCGGATCTGCCGGATGCTCGAAGCCACCCATGCAATGCGCCCATGAGCCCACGCCTGAGATCCCGATGTTCAATCCGGCTTTGATGACGGGTGCGAAATACTGCCATTCGCTGGGCCAGTCGCCCGCAAAAATATAAGGGTAGCGCTGGATCCCGGCATAACCTTCCCGGGTCTGGTTTAGTCCCCGCATATTGTTGAATTTCTGGAAGGCTTCAAATGGTGCTTTTGCGTAAGCGAGAGGGAATACGTTGTGTAAACGCGCTGCTTCTCTACCTGTTGGCCCTACCTTTTCACTCTCATTGGCCAGGGCTCCGAAAGCGCTGCCCTCATCGGTTTTTAGAAATTTGGCACCAATGCCTGCCACACGCATCACTCCGTTCTTCCACCACCAATCGACGGCATTGCTGTCAAAAAAATTGACGAATTCTCCAGGTTTTCCATCCTCAGGATAGGTATAACCTTTTGCCCTGGCCTGGTCCAGCAGGTTCAATTGTTTTGCATTGTCAAAACGTGGACGAATGTGCAGGCCCACCATCTTATAGCCCAGTGCATAAATGCTGTCGAACATGGATTTTGGATCTTTAAATGTCTCGCGCCACTCGAATGAAGTAGCGCCTTTGCCACCCCTTTCACCAAATAAGCGCCAGGTAGAATCCAGCCACAGTAAATCAACAGGAATGCCCATGGCACGGTATTTCTTTGCCAGTTCCAGTACATATTGTGTAGAAGTCTGGGCTTCATAACCCCAGGTGCCACCGCTATAAGTGCCGGCATGTAAGCCCAATGCAAATTGAGGCAGCATGGGTGATTTACCGGTGAGCGAGGTATAACGATCCAGTATATGACGAAAAGTAGGTCCGTAGATGAAATAATAGTCCAATGGCCCATCAACCGCGGTAAAGCTGTACGCATCCTTTTGACTGGCTCCCATGTCCCAATCCGTTGCAAAGCTGTTGTGCAGAAAAATACCGTAGCCCTTTGTGCTCATGAAAAAAGGTACGGGACTGTAGTTGGCCTCCAAAATGTTGTAAGCGCCAATGGCATGTGGCAGGCCTTTGCCACGGCCTACATTGAGTGTTACTTTTTTGGAACGGCGGTCCAGGAAATCCATCCGCTCACCGAAACCAAAGAAATGCTCATCTGGGCTGAGGTTTTTGGTCAGGCCGACGGACGCTGCTTTTTTATAAGGCCCTTTTTTCTCAGATGAGAGCAGATTACCGCTGCGGTCATAGACTTCCATACGAAAGGCTTTCTTATATATCCTGACCGACAAGCTGCTTGTGCTCAGCAGAAAGTATGCGCCACGGTCTGCCGTAGTCAGTGCAACAGCCGGCCATTTATACCTGCTGACCATCAGATGCTCATCTGCCTCGAACTTGCCATCCCAACTGCTCCTCAGCCGCAACATTTCCGGACTGCAAAAATCAATACGGACTGTTCCCGCGGTAGTTAAAAATGTCAGTTCATTTCCCTGTCTTTTAAAGCCTGAACGGTAATCACCAATACCCTGTGCTCCGGCAATCAGCGGCAGCAACAAAAGCAATGCGACTTTCAACAACAACCTGCCCATTTGCTAGCGTTTCATTTTATACACTTCTGTACCTGCCAGGAGGAAACAGCCCAATCCATAATCTTCAAAATCGGGCATACTGGTATAACTTACCGGCTGGCCATCTTTTGGCTCCTTACCCGTTCCCTGCAGGTAACCTAAAAAACCATTTTTATGTACAGCCTGCTGCTGCATGGCATTCCATGCTTTGACCACTACAGGTCTGTATATTTTTTCTTCCAAAATCCCTTTATTCAAACCCCAGGCCATTCCATACACAAATAAGGCAGTTCCTGATGTTTCCGGCCCGGCAAAATGGCTGGCATCGTGCAAACTCACGTTCCAGAACCCATCTGCCCGCTGTATCGGAACCAATGCTTTTAGCATCTCCTGGTAGGTTTTCAGGTATTCTTCCCGATGCGGGGCATTTTCCGGCATGATCTCCAGTACCTTGACCAGGGCTGCGACTACCCAGCCGTTTCCGCGTGACCAGTAGCAGTCCTCACCGTTAGGTTCCCGGTAGGGGGGCACGAAATCTTTGTCCCGCCACCACAAGCCGTCTTTTGCATTGTACAGACCGCCTCCTTCAACATTTTTGGTGTGCTTATACATTTTGTACATGTATTCGAAATAGGCATCGTCTTTATACAGTACCCCTAGCTTAGCGAAAACAGGCATTCCCATTTGTAACGCATCGATCCAGGTCCAGTCGCTTATTTTGCCCGAATTCATCATCAGGTCTATCGAAGCCTTGATGTCTCTGATGCGCTCAGGCTTTTGATCAATTTGGTAGAGGTCAATATAGGTCTGGCCACAGGCCTGGTTATCGGCATCCCTGGTGGTAACGCCGGCCCTTAGTCCCCACTGGTGCTTATCACCCCATTGTACAGCATAATCGTAATAAGAACGTTCGGGTTTGATCGCATACAGACTCATCAAACCTTCATAATAGACCGCCCTTGTCCAAATGTTGCTGGGCCTTTCTTTATTGGTCACGATCGACTTGCCCGCATCGGGCCATTTATTCATAAAATAGGCATTGGTCAGCTGTAATGTTTTCAATACCTGCTTTTTGGCTGGAATTTTCTGGGCCAGGGACAACTGTACTGTCAACCCCAGGAATACCAGTATGACAGCTGACTTTTGTTTAAAATTCATCATATGTTATGCTCAAAAACTACTGTTTATTCTTTTCGGACTTTACCTTTAATTCATCCGGACTATCCTTGGTATAAGTGTCGAACTGTTCCCTGGAGGGGCGTTCAAACAGTCCTTGAATTGCGTCCAAAGGGACATCTACTCCTGGGCTGAACTTTTCAGACTCCATATAGCGCTGCAGGCTAAAAAACAACTGCCGGGCAGCCGGGGCATTTTTAAGCTCAGGAGAGAGGTCGGCGCTCGATAAGAGCAGTTTGCCCTTGCCTACTTTCGCTTCGAGGATCATTCCCAGTCGACGGTTCATGAACCAGGTGTCGATCGGCTGAACAATAGGTTTAAATCCTTCCGGAAAATCTTCCAGGTTCATTACCTGGGTCTTATTTACAATTTCCCACCATTGCAGGTCGCTATGACCATCAGTGGGGAAGTCTTCGAATGCAGGGTGTTTGGGATTGCACAGGAAGCCAAGGGTATGCGGCGGACGCATCTTGAACCAGGAGGTATTCCAAAACACTGGAAGAAAGGTCTGCACGACTTCCTTCCCCTTTACTATTTTGCCTGAAGCATTTAAAAACACCTTACCGCCTTGCTCCAGAACTTCGCGGGCCCTGGCGTCTAAACTGCGGCAATAGTAAAAACTACTACTTTTATCCGCCGGGAGTTGAGCCGGGTAAACCCAAAAATCCCAGTCGTTGATGAAGGCTGTTCCCTCAACAGCAACCTCCAGGTTCAGCTTTGCGGCCTTGCTGATGGTGTTGAGCGGAAATTTTAAACTGCCAATGGTATGTGCATTGCCGATGGCAATATTTTGATCTGCAAAGGCACCACTGCTGAGCACGGTCCCGGCTTGGTCCCTGATGGTCCAGGAAATGCGCGCATGCTGCAAAGCTTCCTTTCCAAAATGGGCGATTTCCACTGCAGCTTCAAAGGTCTCATCGTTTTGGTAGACAAATTTCGGGATGCGCGTGAGCGGCACCGTACTGTTGCAGAAACGACTAAAGTCTTTCGCCTTGCTATATCCTTTCTCATCCCAGAATGCATCCAGTACACCAACCAGCGCTGTTCCCTGTCCGGGATAATCATTTAAGGAAAGTAATTGGAATCCACTGTAATTTGGCGTGCGTAAAGCCTTCTCGATCTCATTCTTATAACAAAGCAGTTGTAATTTCCCGGAGGCCATTAAAAAGGCCTCTGCCTGATCTGCCATGCCATGATCCTTCAGGTCTTCTTCAAACAGTTCAAAGTTTTTGGCCCGGTAAACTCCGGTGTATTTTTTAATTTCTGCAAAATTGGGAAAGGCACAGTACTGGCCCATCTCGTGGGCAACAAAAGGTACGGTAAACTGTTCAATTTGCTTGCTGTAATCTGATAGGCTTTCCGGTCTGCGGTTCCAATCGAGCCCCCTCGCACCTGCGCGCACCATGAACTCGTTATTGGGAATCACCGGCCAGCTTCCGCCCACGGAAGCCCCGGTGTAGAGGCGCCTTGAATCTTTCGCTTTCCAATAATCATTGAACTCGCTCAGGTACTTGACCTGATTGCCACGCGGCTCATTTCCGTAAGCGAGCATGCAAAAGGAAGCATAATTCCCATAGTTTTTACTGATCCGATTGGTTTCGTCATAGATGAACTGGTCTATTGGCTTTCCATTACCGATGGAAGAACCGTGATTGGCCCAGCTAGGCCCCTCGGGCTGCAAATAAAAACCCAGCTGGTCTGCGGCAATAAAGGCCGCTTCAGGAGGGCACCAGGAATGGAAACGCATGTGATTGAGTCCATGTGCCCTGGAGATGCGAAAAATACGGAGCCAGGAGGCTACGTCCATAGCAGGATATCCGGTAAGGGGAAACTCGCAGTTGTTGACAGTTCCCCGTAAAACAACCGGACGGCCATTGATTTCAAAATGCCTGCCCACAGCTTTAAATTCGCGCATCCCAAACTGCAGCTCTTTGTAGTCTTTCTCTCCCCGCTCAGGCAGCAATGTAGCTTTGAGCAGGTAAAGTGCAGGATCGAATTCATCCCAGGTCACAATACGCTCCCCCATGGGGAAATCCACTTCCAATACAGCAGTACCCTTTGTCATCTGGTAGGGAAAAGTCTGTTCTTTTACGTTGAGTTTTGTGGAGGTATTGAAACTGGATGCCGATAGCGTAATTTTCCCGGAAGAACTGGCCTTTGCTGCATCTTTAAGCTGAATCCTGATCTTTGCAGATCTGGATTTCAAATCAGGATAAACCTGGATGTCTTCAAAGTAGATCTTTGGTCCTGCCTGCAACTGCAGTTTACCCACTATGCCGTTCCAATTGCCCTGGGTATGATCGGTAAGGCTGTGTGAATCCTGCCCCACGTTGATGGCCTTAATGGTATTGTCGACCCGAATGCTCAGCCTGTGTTTCCCGGCAGAAAGATCAGCCGGGAGCTCGAAATTTTGCGCAACTACAAAGGTATACTGGCTACCCAGCAACACATCATCCAGCCAGACCTTTGCATCCGTGTGAGGATATTCGAGACTAAGCACTATACGCCTGCCTCTCCAGTTGCCTGGAATTTCTATATCTTTTTGATACCAGGCTGCACCGATGTAGTGTTTCGCAGGTGTGAGCCAGAATGGGATTTTGATGTTCCCTTCCTTCCTGAATTTGGCCAGACGCGGATTGAAATACCAGGAGCTGTCGTAAATGCTACCCGTCCATTTCGTTTTTAAGGTAATGTCATCTCCCTTCAGGTTCTCTGCCATAGAACCAGGAAGGTTTACAGATTCAGGAAGTTTTGTACTGAACCACTTCTCTTTTTCACCCAGATCATGGGCATCCATTTTGAATCGCCACTTGCCCTTTAACGAAATGGTTTGGGCGTTCAGCGATCCTGATAACAGCAGCAGGATATAGAGACAGGCAACTAAGGCCTTGTTAAATTTAAATACTGTAGCATGCATAATTTCAAAACAGCCTGTTTTACAGCTGCTATATTTGGTTTAGAATGCTAGTATAGCAATCTAAACCAACACAGGCAACCTGTTTCATCCTGTTGTAGCGCAATAAACCTCAGTTTTTCAGGTATTTATTCAATGAATTGCCCTTTTGCATTTTCAATCCTGCGACAACTGCCGCAGCATTGACCCTGGCCCCGGCCTCATTGGTATGGGTGTGGTCTTTCTCTGTGAAAAAGGTGGACACTTTTTCTGCACCCATTGCCTGGTATTCCTCCTTGATGAGCTTATTGAGGTCTATAAAACTCACTTTTTCGGAAAGAGCCACTTCTTTCGCCCAAGCAGCGTAGCTGTCGACCGACAGTACTATTGCCCCTTGTTTTACCGGGTTGCGCGGAATCGGGGAACAGACGATGGCTGTAGCTCCCTTAGCTTTGATGTCGCGGATGAATTTCCTGAGGTAAGCTCCATACGTATAAACCACCTCTTTTTTCTTGCTGATCGGATTGTAGATTTCTTTGCTTTCCGTCCCGATTCCCTTGATGGTCCCGCGTGCACGTGCGGTATCGTCCAGGGGGCTGCCATCATTGTGACCAAACTGCATCATCACATAGTCTCCAGGTTTTAATTTCACCAGAACGCTGTCCCATAGACCCTTGCCCTGAAAAGTTCGGGTACTGGTTCCCCCGAGGGCATGGTTTTCCACATTAATCTTATCGGTATCAAAAAAGGAATCGATAAAGCTGCCCCAGCCCCAGAGCGAACCGTCGCCTTTTCCTTTTCCATTCTTGACCGTAGAATCCCCGATCAGGAATAGGCTGGGTTTCTGTGCTACTTTAATGAGGGCACAGGAAGAAAAGATCACAAAGGCCATCAACAACAGGGCAGAAAGAAAGTTTGATTTTGATTTCATCATGGAAAGGTATTTATGATTTATTTAAGATACTGGTTCAGGGGACAATCTTTTAACATCCTTATACCCGTGACAACAGCCGCGGCATTAAATTTAGCGCCTTCCAGATTTGTATGTGTATGGTCTCCGGGAAAAAAAGACTTAACCTTTTCCGGCCCCATCTGGTCGTACTGATCTGCAACGATCTGATTGAGGTCGATGAAATAGGCTCCTTCTTCTTTAGCAACTGTAGCGGCCCATTTCCCAAAATTATCGGCCACACGCAACACTTTTCCTTCCTTAAACTGATTTCGGGGAATCATCGATACAATAATGGGGATGGCCCCCTTCGCTTTTGCCTCCCGGACAAATTTGCGCAGGTACCAGCCATAGGTATGTACTGTCTCGACATGGCCATCCGGCCAGGTCAGGACCTTGGTTTCTTCTCCGGTGCCTTTTAATACACCACGCCTGCCTGCTTTACTGGTATCAGGAGCACTCCCGTCATTGTGCCCGAACTGCATGCTCAGAAAATCACCAGGTTTCAGCGATTGCAGTACTTTGTCCCACCTTCCTTCAGAAAGGAAAGTACGGGTACTCCGCCCCGCCATGGCATTGTTCTCTACCTGAATCCTGGTACTATCAAAAAGTGCTGCGATGGGCGTGCCCCAACCCCAGGTTTCCTTATTGGAATTGCGGACGGTAGAATCTCCAATGATATGGAATACAGGTTTTTCTTTCATTTGGAAGGCCAGCATAACAAATGTAATGGCCATTGAGGTCAGGATAAATATCTTTTTCATCTATGTCAATTTTGCTTTGGTTCTACCAATAGGATATTGGGCTTGGGTGCTTTTTTCATGCCATACCCGAAATAGAATCCGGGGTGTGGCGGCTGGTTGTAGCCGACATTTTGCCAGGCAACACTTAGCCTGTATTGCGGGTCATGCATGAGGGTATAGGTCCGATGGTTAGTGGGGATGGTTGTCGTATAAATCCTCAGGCTCTGGTTGTCATAGGTCCTGAAAATAACCTCTTCCCGCCAGTCGCCGAACAGATCTGCACTCAGGCAGGGGGTAGATTTTGTCCAGTTATTGGAGACACATCCGTTGGCTGTAAATAACCTCCCCCCATTGTATTTGTCTATGTGGTTGCCATCCAGCAGTTCCCTGGACAAGTCGGCATCCCACCAGATCAAAAAATTAGTAGAACGCGGTTGCTCGCCAATGCGGTTTCCATGGATATCGAAGAGCCCGTTGGAACCGGACCACCACATTTGGGCGCCCATGCGGGTATTGTCGATGTTTTCCGCTACTCCCCGGCCCACATCTTCGTCTTCGGAACCATGCCAGAGCAGTTTTCCTGTAGCGGCATCAAAAACTGCTACGCCAGGCCCTTTGGTGCCTTCTTCAATTTCGTGAACGCCAAAAACCTCTAGTCCGGGCCGTTCCGGATCCAGGTCTGAGACATGCAGGGCGTCACCATGGCGAAGTCCCGTAGTATACAATCCCTTTCCGTCGTCATCCACACACATGGATCCGTAAATGATCTCGTCTTTGCCATCGCCGTCCACATCGGCAACAGAGAGGTTATGGTTGCCCATCCCGGAATAGGGATTTCTGCCATCTTTGGTATCAAAGACCCAGCGGGAGCTTAGCTTTCCATCCCGCCAGTCCCATGCCGCCAGGACAGTTCGGCCATAGTAGCCGCGACACATCACGATACTCGGTCTTACACCGTCCAGGTAGGCAATACAGGCTGTAAAACGGTCGGCACGATTGCCCGTCCGGTCGTTTTTACCATTGCCGCCCCGACCGCCCCAGGCACCAAGATCCCCCCTTTCGGGGATATAATCGGTAGTGGCCAGTGCAGCCCCTGTTTTACCACTGAAAATGGTGAAGAATTCCGGGCCTGCGAGGATTCTTCCATTGGCATTGCGCCAGTCTTTATCCGGATCGCCGATCACCTTGCCCAGACCGTCTACTGTGCCATCTGCTGTTTTACAGGCAAACTCGGCAATGCCGTCGCCATCGAGATCATACACCATGAACTGGGTATAATGGGCCCCTTCCCTGATATTCCTGCCCAGGTTGATCTCCCAAAGAAAGGTACCATCCATCTTATAGGCCTGGAAAATGGGAGGATCTGTAGGGCCATTACTGGAATTGTCTTTACTCCTTCCGGCCTGGTGCAGCACCAGGTCATAGGTGCCATCGCCATCCAGATCTCCCACGGCAATATCGTTTGGCGCATAGCCCTTTGGGGTACGCAATGGAATATTGAGGTATTGCTGTACAGGAGCATTGGCCGGCAACAAATAGCTTTTACCAGTCTCCGTTTCCTGACCATTTAGCACAGACTTCAGGAAATAGCGTTGTTGCTTTCCCGCGGCTGCAGCCGCATCTACAAAATTGGTGCTTTCTGCCAACGGCTGGGTATTGAGCCTCAGTGCCGGTTCTTTTTCCGTTTGCCGGTACAAGTTGAAAGCGATATCATCTGCATCGGTACCCAACAAGCGCCAACCCAGATAGACTGAATCTCCGGATTGCCTGACAGCGATGAGTCCGCGATCCAGTTTTTCCATATAGCGCTGTCCAAAGCCATACAAATTGAAGGCCAGCATACTGAATAGCAAAAAGGTTAATCTCTTCATATTGGTTTTAATTTCAATTATTCGGTCCCTCCTTTTTTCTTTTGAAGTTTCTCAAAAGGGATCACTTCAGCTTGCTTTGCCCAGATATCATACAACGCCGAAAGCCGGGTTACCTCAGCGGGCTGAACAGTACTCAAATCCTGCAGTTCCGTACGGTCCTGATCCATATTGTATAAATGCCATTTGTTTTCCGGAAAATTGGATACCAATTTCCATTTGCCCTGCCGGACTGCACGGTTGCCCTCATGTTCAAAATACAGTGCATCGTGCCCTTTCCAGTATTGTCCTCTAAATACAGGGACTAAACTTATGCCTGCTGAAGCCTTGATAGGCTGTCCTGCAACAACTGAAGGGTAACTGCCTCCTGCGAGCTGCAGACATGTTGCCATGATATCGATCACATGAGCTGGTGTATGAACTGTACGCCCGGCTTTGACAAGCCCCGGTCCAAAGGCGATAAAAGGACTGGCGGTTCCCCCTTCATATTCCCAATGTTTGAACATCCTGAAGGGTGTATTGCTTACATTCGCACCAGGATGGCCATAGGCAGTAAAAGAATTGGGATTGCTGGAAAGCAGCTGACTGCGCTGGTAAATCTCCGGCAGGAAACCTTTGTCGTTTATCACCTCGTGACTGGCCCCATTATCTGAAAGAAAAAGGATCAGGGTATGTTCTGTTTCTCCCATTTTCTCCAGTTGCTTTCTCAACCTGCCAATATTTTGATCCATGCGGTCGATCATCGCTGCATATACGGCCATCTGATCGTCCCACCGGTTTTTTTCCTCATCACCGAGTGATGACCAATCCGGAACTTCTGCATCGCGCGGCGACAATTTCGTAGTTTTGGCAATGATGCCTTCGGCCTGCATTTTTCGATAGCGTGCTTCCCTGATCTGGTCCCAGCCTTTCATATACTTTCCCTTGTATTTGGCGATGTCTTCAGGAAGCGCGTGCAGCGGCCAATGGGGTGCCTGGTAAGCAAGGTATAAAAAGAAGGGTTTCCCTGAGGCACGGTTCTCTTCCAGAAATTTCAGGGCATAGTCCGTATAAGCATCTGTAGCATAATAGGGTTGATCTGGCTTAAACTCTTCCTGATCAAGCGCCATAGTTAGTTTCTGATTGGCCCGGTAAGGGAACGTATCAAAATAGCTAGATGCACCATCAATGAGGCCAAAATACCTGTCGAAGCCTCTTTGCAAAGGCCAATGGGCCTTATCCTGCCCAACGTGCCATTTGCCAGCCATAAAGGTGGCATAGCCAAAAGGACGCAATGCCTCGGCCAGGGTCACACAGTTTTTATTCAGATAACCCTGGTAAGCTGGTTCGACGCGGCTATTCACCATATCTCCTATACCTGCCTGATGAGGATACAGACCTGTAAGTAATGCAGCCCGGCTGGGGCAGCAACGGGAAGCATTATAAAACTGTGTCATTTTTAGTCCATTGCGAGCCATATCGTCTAAATTGGGAGTGCTGATCTCTGAACCAAAACAACCCAGATCAGAATAGCCCATATCATCGGCCAGGATCACAATAATATTTGGTTGCTTTTGCTTTGCAGCCTTAGGAAGGGCACTGGAAAAGCTAGTTTGAGTGCAGCAAATCAACATCAACAATAAGATAACCAGTCTAAACACCGAAAGCGCATACTGAATTGATTTTCTTGAGTTCATGCAGCAGTGCATTAATTATGGATTGACATTGAGGGAATTACTTAGCTTTATGCGACCGCCATCGGCTGCCTCTATTTGCACATTTTCGAAAGTCCAGGAGGATGCAAAGTCAATAGTACCTGCCTTTTCCGATTTGATTTTCACGTTCTTGAATACGAATCTCTCCAGAATTGTCCCCTTAAAACCGATTGCATTAATTGCCTGTTTGGCTCCGGTAGCATTGATATTGTAAATATGTATATTATTGATCCGCGGAATTCCTTTTGATTCCGGCTCTACTCTTTGTAACAATTTTTTCCAATGTGAGGGAATGGAATCCGGATGATAACCAGCTGGAAGCTTTGAATAGCTGTAGCTGGGGTTCCAGTTTGGGTTTACCTGAATGACATTTCCGGCACCCTGAACCACAACATCGGTAAAATAAATATCGCTTACGGTACCTCCCCTGGTCGTTGCGGATTTGATATTCAAGGCATTGGACGTCCCATATCCTTTAAGACCACTTGCCCATACGTGTCGGATACCACCAGAAGTTTCACTCCCTAAGGTCAGCATACCCGCACCGCTCCGTGCAATACTGTTGCGTACCACCACGTATTCAGTTGGCCTGTTTACACGTAAACCGTCCCAGTCACGCCCGGATTTCAGGCAAAAATTATCATCATTACAATCCACATCACAATTCTGCACCAAAATCCACGATGAGGAATCTATGTCGACCCCATCGGTACTTGGACCGTGGCCACCGATATTGTTACTTATGGTAATATGATCAACGGTAACATAAGACGAATACAAGACCTGAACAGTCCAGAAACCCGCCTGCTGCAAATGAATATCTTTTAAAATGATATTTTTGGAATTTGCGATGAGCACTGTTCTCGGTCTTTTGGCATCATAGTCGACAATCCAGCGTAATCCTTTCGGTTCATATTCCTTGCGCATTCCCCAGTATAGATCCCAAAAAACCTTACCCTGTGCATTCACCAATCCGGCACCACTAATGGCCGCATGTTCCTGATCCAAAATATTGAGCAATGCTGCAGGCCACTTCATTTCTATACCCGCAATACGGGTATCTATCTCCGGATAATCCAGAATGTCCTCACTCCCCAAAATCTCTACTCCTTCAGCTATTTCGAAATTCACATTTTTCCTGATGAATAACGATCCGGTCAGGTATTTGCCCGGCTGAAAGCTCACCGTTCCGCCACCTTTGCCGGCGCAGTCGTCTATGGCTTTTTGAATTGCTTTGGTATTCAGGGTTTTTCCATCATTTACTGCGCCGTATTTATCAACAGCATAAACAACCTGTTGGAATTGAAACGGCTTCGCCCCCACCTTCGACACCCAGGTTGGAGCCTTCAATTGTGAAAAGGAGACAGGGGAAAATAAAACAATGAAAAACAACGTGCTCAGTAATCTCATGGGGGACAAAATATTTGGAAAATAAACATAGCAAGTAAATCTATAAACAGCAACCTGTCTCATCCTGTCTGTATGAAACTAGGCAAATTATTTTGTTACTTTGTACTACAAACCAAAGCTATGGAATTCAATTTTAGTCAGATCTTGTCCACTTCAATGGTACTCTTTGCCATTATTGATATCCTGGGAGCAATCCCCGTTGTCATTGAACTGAGAAAAAAAGCAGGTCACATAGAATCCGAGAAGGCAACAATAGTGGCTACCGTACTGATGATCATCTTTCTTTTTGCAGGCGAGAGCCTGTTAAAAATCATTGGTCTGGATGTCGCTTCTTTTGCCATCGCCGGTTCCTTCGTGATTTTCTTCATCGCAATGGAAATGGTATTGGGACTCACGATATTTAAAGAAGGTGATGCTCCCGAGACGGTATCTATAGTCCCCCTGGCTTTTCCGTTGATTGCCGGCGCCGGTACAATGACGACACTCCTCTCTTTAAAGACAGAATACGCGACCCAGAACATCATCATCGGGATCATGCTCAATATGGTTTTTGTTTATTTTGTACTGAAGAATACGGAACGTCTGGAACGTCTTTTAGGAAAATCAGGGCTGAATGTGCTCAGAAAGGCTTTCGGAATCATCTTATTGGCTATCGCAATCAAGCTGTTCAGGAACAATACCGGTTTGTAGAGGACTATGCTTTCAGCAGGCGGGCAGCAAACATGGTATCCGCCTTATGATGATAACCTTTGATAAGCTCCATTTTCTCGAGCTTCAGGGGAAGGTTCTCCAACAGCCATTCTACTACTTCTTCATTCTCCTGTTTGAATACCGAACAGGTGATGTAAATCAGGGGCATACCAGGTTTCAGGTATTTGACCACATTTCCGGCAATGGTTTTTTGCATCCTCGAAAAGAAGCTGATTTTGTGTTCGTCGAAATAATACAGCATTTCAGGTGTCCTGCCCCAGGTACCGGAACCTGAACATGGTGCATCGAGGATAATGCCATCAAATTCATAATGGTGAAGGTCCTGTTCGTTATTCTGCAGGAGATCAAGAACTTTCTTCTGGTATTTTTTAAGGCCTGCCTCCCGGAAACGTTCATCCAGGTTATTCAGGCTGTTTTCCCGGATGTCGCTGACCAGCAATTGTACAGAGGGTTCAAGATCATGTAAAAGGAGTGACTTGCCACCAGAGGCAGCACAGCAGTCCCACCAATACTCCCAGGGCTGGGGCTGAAATAACTGCCCTGTTTGCTGGGAAGATAAATCCTGTACCTGATAAGAAGCATTTGCTGGCAATATTTTTTCCAGCTTGGTACCATTGGCAAGAGCCAGCGTCTGGCTGTTTATCGGTGTTGAGGTTACACCTTCGGCCGAAAGCTTAGCCCTGATGTCATCCATATGACCGGATTTCACCCTTAGAAAAAGATCGGGCTGAATAAAAAACGATTCGTAAAAAGCTTGCTTCTCCAATTCCTTACTCAAATTTTCATGGAAGCTGAAGACCTCAGGCAATTTAAACTCCGGATAGATCCCGCTGATCAGCACAAGTTTATCTTCAAGAGATAAATGTACCTTGTCCCTCAGTTCGGGTAGCTTAGCCTCAATGACCAGGCTGGACGTTTCGTTGCAAAGGAAGTCGGCCACAGCGAGACGTAAAATCTGGTCGGCCTTGCCCAAGGCTTTTCCCAATCGGAAAAAACTGTAGATGTAACGGGTTACCCACCTTCTGTCAGATGAGCCCATTTGCTTATTTGCTTTGAAATAAGTAAACAGAAACCGGTGCAAAGGCAGTATTCCATCGTATTTGCTAAAAACCTGTTCGAAGGCCCTGATCTGATGCTCTACTCTCATTCTATAGTTTTTAAAGCGAAATCCTGATACCTCAGCAGCATCAGGTGGGTATTGATAAAGCCAAGCTTTGAGTCCCGGCTAAAAGAAAAAGTATTATGTAAGCCCTTATATTTCTCCCTCGTCAGGTATTCCATATAATGGGGGCCATGGGTTGCCAGAAGCTTCGCAAAATAGAAGCCGATATCAAATCCCTTAAAAGCGTATTCGCCTGGTTCAAAGTTGTATGCCTTGCGGTATCGGCGAATGAAAATATTGACTGCTGCGCTGCTGTAATCGACCTTGTAAGATGAAGTCAGGGCAGTATGCAGTGCTTGTAACTTATCGGTATTGTAGTTCTGCCTGATCCAGTCAGGATGTCCAAAAAGATCAACATTTAATCCTGCATTCTTCATTTTGATGAGCTTGTCGATGGTTGGAACCACAAACTTACGGTCGGAAGAACTCACCAAGATCAGGTATTTTTTATTCTTGATCAGCCTGGTCTCCATCGTAAATACCGAGGCAAACTCCTGGAATAAAAATGGTTGTTTACTATCTTTAAAATGAGCCCGGATAGGTGCGGCCATCACGTCATCATCAGCACCTTTTGGATTGATGAGTACAACTACTGTATTTGCAGGACTGTAGTGCTTCGCAATATAGGTTGCCAGTTTACCCACATGCAGATCAATGTTATTGATGACAGAAATCAGATTCGGATTATTGAACTCCCCTGGATGGGTAGCTGCCAAAGGACTGAGCAAGGGAACATTATTGGAAATGGAATAGCCTGACATATGTTTTAGGCCATCAGGAAATACAGGGCCGATAATAAGGTGACTTCCTGCCAGCTTACCCTCCTCAACCAGTTCGTCAAGACGGGCATTATTTTCACGGGAATCGAAAACATTCAGCTTAAAATTAAGGCCTGAAGCGGCTGCCGAATCTACACCAAGTTTAAAGCCCTGGTAAAAATCAATTGCCATCGCCGACCTTTCGACATCCGCCTTAACCGCTGTTTTGAGTTTGACTTCGTTCAAACGGAAAGGCAGCAATAAAGAAATATTAGCCTGCGTAAATTTAGACGCAGGCTTTTTTTCAGTTTCGTTCTCAACCTTTGAAAGTTCGGGCTTCTTAGTAGCAGTCTTTTGTACCTTCGGTGAACATGCAGCAAGCAGCAGGATCAGAAAAGCAACAGGCCAATTTTTATTCCCACTCAATGGTAGCAGGCGGTTTTGAACTAATGTCATATACAACACGATTGATTCCTTTCACCTTATTGATGATTTCATTAGAAATTTTAGCAAGTACTTCATAAGGCAAATGACACCAGTCTGCAGTCATCCCATCAACGGATTCAACAGCGCGAAGTGCAATTGCATTCTCGTAAGTGCGCTCATCTCCCATTACCCCAACAGATTGAACGGGGAGGAAAATCGCTCCCGCCTGCCATACTTTATCGTATAAGCCGGCATCTTTCAGGTTATTGATGTAAATGGCATCTGCCTCCTGAAGAATGGCTACTTTCTCTGCCGTCACCTCTCCAAGAATCCGGATTGCCAAACCTGGTCCCGGGAAAGGGTGGCGGCCAATAATGAAATGCTCAAGGCCCAATGAAGTTCCCACACGTCTTACTTCATCTTTAAACAAAGTATTCAGTGGCTCTACAACTTTGAGTTTCATAAAATCAGGTAAGCCACCTACATTGTGGTGTGATTTGATCGTGGCTGAAGGTCCTTTTACTGAAACAGACTCTATGATATCAGGATATATTGTACCCTGCGCAAGCCATTTCACATCCTGAACCTGGTGTGCTTCATCATCAAATACTTCAATGAATACCCTCCCGATTGCTTTACGTTTCAGCTCCGGATCAGAAACTCCGGCCAGCTGACTCAGAAAACGTTCTTTAGCATCTACACCTTTGATGTTTAAGCCAAGATGTTTGTACTGCTCCAATACAGCTTCATATTCTCCTTTTCTCAACAAACCATTGTCTACAAAGATGCAATGCAGATTGGTGCCTATCGCTTTATGCAACAGTATGGCTGCCACACTGGAATCAACACCACCAGACAATGCCAGAACAACCTTATCATTACCCAACTTCTCTTTCAGGTCTGCAATAGTGGTTTCTACAAATGCATAGGGCGTCCATTCCTGCTTACATCCGCAGATGTCAACCAGAAAGTTTTCCAGAAGTTGTTTACCGTCGATGCTGTGGGTTACCTCAGGATGAAACTGGATCGCATAGGTATCCGAGTCTTTCACCTGATAAGCCGCAACTTTCACACTATCTGTACTCGCGATCAGTTCAAAATGCTCAGGCACCTTAGTAATGGTGTCACCATGCGACATCCAAACCTGGGAATCGATATTGATATTTTTAAATAATTTATTGTCAGTAGCTACGAAATTAAGGTTGGCCCTGCCATATTCCCGGGTTGATGAAGGTTGAACTTCACCTCCTGAATGTTGTGCGATGTATTGTGCACCATAACAAACTGCCAATACAGGATATTGATTATGAAACTTTTTTAAGTCGATCTGAGGAGCATCTTCCTGACGAACAGAATACGGACTACCTGAAAAAATGATGCCTTTAACGTCAGATGAAATTTCAGGGATATTATTGAAAGGGTGAATTTCGCAATAGACATTTAATTCACGTACTCTACGGGCAATTAACTGTGTATATTGGGAACCAAAATCGAGAATTATGATTTTTTCTAGCATGGCCAAAGTTAAGAATATTTAATTACTTCTACGCCGAACCGTCTCAAAAAATCCACGCCCTCATCACTCGGCAACCCTTTGTATTCCGCATAAGAATCTTTAAAATACACCGTTTTAATGCCCGAAGAAAGAATTAGCCGCGCACAGGCGATACATGGAGAAAGTGTGGTATAAAGCGTAGAGCCGCTGATCTTGGAGCCGTTTTTTACCGCATAGAGGATTGCATTTTCTTCTGCATGGAGTGCCAGTGAACAACTCCCTCGGGAGTCCCGGGCGCAGCCTGTCTCGGGCCATTCCTCATCGCAGTTGTGGGTGCCGGAAGGTGGACCATTGTATCCAATGGAAATGATCCTTGTGTCTTTGGTGAGTACAGCCCCCACGTGTGCCCGTACACAATGCGACCTGCCCGCCAGGTCAGTCGCCAAATTCATATAAATATCTTTAAAACTAGGTTTTATCCTCATACGCTTACCAATAAAAAAACAGCCTGTCTGGGAGAACAGGCTGTCTTCTTCTTATTTTTATAATCGATTAATGTCCGCCTGAAATCTTCTTGTCAAAGTTAATACCTTGAGCGCGAAGTATACCACTTACTTTCCATGCATAGAAAGCAAGGTAGGCAAAACATATAATACCGACAATATAGCTGTACTGAATTCCGGTAAATTCAGAAACGTATCCCTGAATCCAGCTCACAATACCGCCACCCATAATCATCATGATCAGGAAGCTACTACCCTGACTGGTATTTTTACCCAATCCACTTACTGCCAAAGTAAAGATACATGGCCATAAAGTACTGCAGAACAGACCTACGCTGGTGAAGGCATAGACGCTGACCATACCAGTAGTGAACATACCAATCATGATCGCGATAATTCCGATAAATGAGAAAATAAGCAACATCCTTGCTGGATTTCCTTTACTCGCCATATCAGCAATGATCAACAACAGGATGATAAAGCCATACACATAGAATGGAGCCAGATCATGGTGAAATATGGCATTCACACCCAGGAAAATACCAAAAGCCAGATAAGGGGCAACAAACCTGAGAATTTTTTGAGTGCTCACGTTATCCGTGAAAGCTTCAACTGCGCCAGTCCAGCGACCGATCATCATACTTGCCCAATACAAAGAAATATACGGCGCTATTTCGCTGATTGAAAAACCCAGATCTTTCTCCATATAAGCTGGTAAATTACTGGCAGTAGAGACCTCTACTCCAACATACACAAATATAGCAACCATACCTAAAACCAATTGCGGATAGTTCAGTGCAGAACCTTTCACATTAGAATCTTCTACCGATGCCTCTACTAAAGTTGGCCTGTCGGGAAGCGAAGAAAGTTTGAGGAATACCGCAACAGCAATGAAAGCAACACCTAAGATCAAGTAAGGTACTTTCACACTTTCAATGCTTACGTTCTCTCCTGCGCTGGAAAGCGATCCAAAAATCGCAAAACTCACTATCAGGGGGCCAATGGTAGTACCAAAGTTATTGATCCCTCCTGCAAGTGTCAGGCGTTGAGAACCTGTAGTAATTGGCCCAAGAGCAATTGCTAAAGGATTGGCCACGGTTTGCTGTAAGGAAAATCCAAGGGCCACAATAAACAGACCGGATAGCATCAGAGGAAAGGAGCCCAAATTGGCTGCCGGATAAAACAATAAGGTACCTACTGCAGAAATCACCAAACCTAAGGCAAGGGAGTTTTTATAGCCCAGTTTATTAACAATATCTTGTTTAAGTAATACAGAAACCGCATTATATATTAATGCACCTACTGTGTACGCAATGTAAAATGCCAATGACACCCACTGGCTCTGACTTTGTGTGAGGTCAAATGCTTTTTTAAATACCGGAATTAAAATGTCGTTGCTCGCCGCCACGAAACCCCAGAAAAAGAATACCGTCACTAATGGGATGAATTGTCCCCATTTGGTTTGTGAATTTTCTACACTCATGTTTAAATTGGTTTTTAGATTGCTAAACATAAATAAAAAAAACTATAAGCTAAAGTGAAGTATTAGCTAAATCGGTTTATTTTTATTATACCGCATTAAAAGCAAGCCTCACACCTCATTTATTACAGGCTGTCGGGGCAATTAGACAAAGGCAAAAGGAGATCATTTCTTCACAGAAAAATAGCCGAGTTTTATCTTTAAAATCGCATATTAGCACAATATATAGGTAGAACTGAATGTTTGAGACAATATTACAAGGGATAGGTGCGGGTATTTTATTTTCGTTTTTAACGGGCCCTGTATTTTTTTCCATGATCAAAACCAGCATAGAGAAAGGTTTCAAAGCCGGATTTTCCCTGGCTATCGGCGTGGTTTTCAGCGACATTATATTCATCTTCCTGACCATATTCAGCGCTCAGTTTGTCGACTATAATTCTGAATACAACCAATATGTAGGAATTGTTGGTGGACTGTTCCTGCTGGGGATCGGCATTTATTATCTTTTTAACAAGGTAAAAGTAAGCTACGATATTTCAGAAACGCTAAAAATTAAGAAAAGGGGCTATATCTTGAAAGGTTTCCTAATGTGTCTCCTTTCTCCTTCTACATTAATGTTCTGGATCATGGTCGGGGGCATTATTTCAGTCCAGCTTCATTATGACATGGCCGAAAAAATAATGTTCTTCATTGTGGCTATGGCTACTCAGCTTTCCGTCGACTGCATCAAGACTTACTACGCAGCAAAACTCCGTTACAGGATTAAAGAAAAAAACATCCAGACACTAAACAAAATTGCAGGAGCCGTCATTATCGTATTTGCCATTCGCATTTTCGTGGAGGTTATCCTGAAACACTACAGATAAAAGTTCACAAAAAAATCCCGCCAGATTGCTCCAGCGGGATTGATGCTTTAAAGCCAAAGATCTTTAGTAAGCTCTTTGATTATTTCCTTCTTTCCAGTTTACAAAGGCCTTATTGACAACTTTGTTTCCTCCCGGAGTTGGGTAATTACCTGAGAAATACCAATCACCTGTATGATTTGGACAGGCTACATGCAAATTATCAAGTGTCTGGTAAATCACCTCAACCTCTGCATTGATATTTTCAGGCGTAATGATCTTCGTGATCTGCGCTGAAATTTCTTCTTGTGTGAAAGGTCTGTAAATGTCTTTCACATGATTCACAATCTGTTCCTTCGGCAGCAGTAAAGACGCTTTACATTTTTGATATACTTCTTCTATAATGTGCTCCATTCCTTTGGCTTTCAGCAATTGAATAGCAGCTTCAAAGGCCACAAATTGTCCCATTTTCGACATATCGATTCCATAGCAATCAGGATATCGGATCTGAGGTGCAGAAGAAACGATAATGATTTTCTTCGGATGCAGCCTGTCAATGATCTTGATGATGCTTTGTTTCAATGTAGTACCACGAACAATGGAATCGTCTACGGCAACCAAAGTATCTGTATGGTTCTTAATTACCCCGTAAGTCGTATCATACACGTGAGCAACCATATCCTGGCGGTCGGCATCCTGTGTAATGAAAGTCCTTAGCTTCACATCTTTAATCGCCAGTTTCTCTACCCTAGGATTCATAGAAAGTAGCTCATCGAGTTGTTCGTCGTTCAACGTTTCTTTCCGGTTCAGCAAGGTATCTTTTTGTACACCCCTGATATAGCTGTGGATTCCTTCCACCATGCCATAGAAAGAAACCTCTGCAGTATTGGGAATGAATGAAAACACGGTATTCTTGAGGTCAGCACTTACTGTCTTTAAGATCTGGTCGCACAATAATGCTCCCAGGTGTTTCCGTTCTCTATAGATTTCTGCATCGCTACCTCTTGAAAAATAGATCCTTTCGAAAGAACATGCTCTTTTTTCCTGAGGTTCCCTAAAGACCTCCTGAGTAACCTTACCGTTTTTCTTAACGATAAGTGCATGTCCGGGTTCAATTTCCTTAACGTCTCTGAAGGCAATGTTAAATGCAGTCTGTATCGCTGGTCTTTCTGAAGCAGCGACCACAATCTCATCGTCCTGATAATAATAAGCCGGGCGGATTCCCGAAGGATCCCGAAGTACAAATGCATCTCCGTTACCGACTATCCCTGAAATGGCATAGCCCCCATCCCAGTTCTTCGCCGATCTTTTCAGGATCTTTGCGATATCCAGATGTTCTGAAATCTTATGGGTAATCTCCACGTTGGAGAGTCCTTCTTTTTTATATTCGTCAAATAACTCCTGATTTTCATCATCAAGGAAATGTCCGATTTTTTCTAATACCGTCACTGTATCAGCCTGTTCCTTAGGGTGCTGACCCAATTCATACAATTGTTCCAGTAACTCATCTACGTTCGTCATGTTAAAGTTTCCGGCGATCACCAGATTACGAGTCATCCAGTTGTTCTGACGTAGAAATGGGTGACAGTTTTCTATACTGTTTTTACCATGCGTACCGTAACGCAAGTGTCCCAGTAAAACTTCTCCAATAAAACTTACGTTTGCTTTTAACCATTCTGCATCCTGCATCAATTCCGGCGTCTCATTCTGGATGTCAACAAACTTATTTTGAACATATCCAAAAATGTCAGCAACCGCATTTTGAGCCATGGACCGGTACCTACTGATGTACCTGTGTCCTGGTTTAACATCCAGTTTGATAGTGGCAATTCCCGCTCCATCCTGACCACGGTTGTGCTGTTTCTCCATTAGGAGATACAGTTTGTTTAGTCCGTAAAGTGCAGTCCCGTATTTTTCCTGGTAGTATGAGAGCGGTTTTAAAAGGCGGATAAAGGCTATTCCGCATTCATGTTTGATCGAGTCACTCATTAGGTGTGTTGTTTGAGCCGCAAATTTACCGTTAAAAATAATCAGAACCTAGAAAGAAATGCTTCATTTCTTTGAATTGACGAAGCACTAACATGCGGATTTCCGACCGGATCATCGCCCTAACTCACAGCAAAAGGCACATTTGAGCTTGATCCACAGCTGATTAAGCAATTTAAAAAAGATGTCTTACATCTTTTTTAAATTAGATTTTGACACTTGAAAGACACCCGTACAAAAAATTCGAGAAGATAAGGTGCTTAAGCTACCAGCCTTTGATAGCCCCGCCTTTAAATTTCCTTCTCTGCCACTTTAGCAACCTCATCAGATTGATAAGACTGGACAAATTTTTTGACGTTCTCTGCGTCTTTATTATTTTCCCTGGAAACAATAAGATTTACGTATGGTGATTTCGGATCCTCCATAAATAAACCATCTCTGCATTTCCATAGCATTAAATTGATCGGGAACTATTTGCCTTTGGTCAGGTCTACATGCATAGAAGCAATATCAGCCCCAAAGAAAACCGAAGCATGTTCATCAAAGGTTTTGGGATCCCCAGAAGTGTAGAATGCCTTTTTTGAGGCGAGTTCGAGTTGTCTGGTCATTTCGGGATGTCGTTCCAGATAATCCTTTAGGCTATCTGCTACAATCTCTCCCTGCCCCAATACTCGGATTGAATTAGGCACCACATTATTGATCTTGGGAATGAGCAGGGGATAATGCGTGCAGGCGAGCAGCACGCAATCAATCTGATCATTTTTTTCCAGTAGCTGATCGATGTACTTCTTTACAAAATAATCAGCACCAGGTGCAAGATGTTCATTGTTTTCCACCAAGGGCACCCACATTGGGCAACTTTGCTGATGTACTTCAATTTCCGGAAAAAACTTATTGATCTCCATCAGATAGGATTCGGAATTCACCGTCCCTCTTGTACCCATCACACCAATCTTTCCGGTCTCTGTATACTGACCAACCACCTCAGCAGTAGGCCTGATTACACCGAGTACCCTTCGGTTCGGATAGTTATAGGGAAGTACGTTTTGTTGGATTGAGCGCAATGCTTTTGCCGACGCCGTATTACAAGCAAGGATCACCAATGGACAGCCTTGCTCAAATAGCCATTCTACGCAATCCAACGTGTAGTGGTATACCGTTTCAAACGAATGGTCACCATACGGCGAACGCGCGTTGTCACCAAAATAAATATAGTTGTACTCAGGCAGCTTTTCCGCTATAGCCTTAAATACAGTCAGTCCTCCATACCCGGAGTCGAAGACACCAATTGCGTTTTTATCGTTCATTGCAAATGAAAACGGGACCAGGTTTGATCACCTGGTCCCGCAATTTAAAGATTTTTCTGCAATCCCCTCAAGAGGGCAACGCATATTACAAATGAATTATTTTTTCGGAGCAGCCGGAGCTGGAGTTGTTGTGGCAGTCAAAGGAATACCCAGTTTTGTTTTTACCAGATTAGTGATGTCTTCTCCCCCGTCCCAGTAAACCAATGCCTGATTGGCAGTATCAAACACGTAAGCATAACCTCTTTCTTTAGAAACTGCTTTAATGGCTGCATCAGCTTTTACCTGAATAGGATTGAACAATTCAGCATTTTTTGTTTCCATTTCCTGTTGAGCTTTAGTTCTTGCATCAGTGATGCGTTTTTCTAAATCCTGCAGATTTGCACCCATCGTTTGTAATTCCTTTCCTACTACATCTTTGTTGGCCTCACTTAATGTTTTTTCTTTGTCTTGTGCTTGTTTGTACAGACCTTGGTACTCATTGATCATTTTCTCAATATCAGCAGTCTTAGTTTTGTTTAAAGCTTCAAGGGTTTCTTTGGCTTTTTTAACTTCAGGCATCGCATCAATAATTACCGCTGAATTTAAGTGTGCCAATTTTTGTTGTGCATTTGCGATGTTAGCAGTAAATAATAATGCTCCTGCTACAAAAAATGCGTTCATTAACTTTCTCATCGTATTTCTCTAATTGTTTTTTAGTATATTTTACTTGTGTGTATTACTTGATTACTGTACCTGGTTTATATCCTAATCTGGTGATCACATCATTGCTCACATCATAAGTACTGCTAGCATAGATCATCATTGTAGCTTCGCTACTTTTATCAAAGATGAAATCCAGCAATTTGATCTTAGCAACCTCAGCAACCGCTTTGCTTACCTTGGCCTGAATCGGGTTGAGTAGTTTAGTCCGGTTCTGAAAAAGTTCACCCTCCGGGCCGAATATCCTGCGCTGGAATTCCTTAGCCTGCTTTTCCTTTTCTATGATTTCATTTTCACGTCGCTTGCGCATGTCCTCAGTCAGCAGAACCTGATCAGCCTGATAGGTTTTATACATCTTGTCAATCTCCGTAAAATTATTGTCCACCTGTTGCTGCCATTGCTCAGACAATACGTTCAACTGGCTCAGGGAGGATTTATATTCCGGCAGATGTTTCAGGATGTATTCCGTATCCACGTAGGCAAACTTCTGGGCAAACGCACCCATTCCTGTAAATAACAAAAGGCAAATTAAAACGTACTTTTTCATTTCTTACAATTAATTAGTTAAAGCCACCCAGTTGCTGAGCGATGCTGAAATGGAACTGACCTTTGTTCGCATCCGGCAAACCGGGAATCTTATCAAATCCATATCCGTAGTCTATTCCCAACAATCCGAATATCGGTAAAAATATCTTTGCACCCAAACCTACGGAACGTCTGACATTAAAAGGATTGAAATCACTGAATTTGTTCCAGGTATTACCACCCTCAGCAAAAGCAACCACAAAGGCAGTAGCTTGCTGACTTGCAATAACAGGGTACCTCAATTCCATTACATATTTAGTGAAAATAGGACTTCCTGAATTTTGGGCAATTGATGAATTGGCTCCAGCAGGTATTACCGTATTATTTGCATAACCACGCATTGCAATCAATTCTGATCCCTGTAAAAAGTCAAACCCTTGCATACCGTCTCCACCTAATTTAAACCGCTCGAATGCAGATTGTCCTACCTCCTGGTTGTACAAACCAAGGAAACCAAACTGCGCCTGCGCTTTTACCACCATCTTACCAACTAATCTCTGGAACCACTGCGACTCAAATTTCCATTTGTGGTACTCCGTAAACTTATAACGTTGTTTATCGGAAGCTGTTGCGTAGTTCAGATTATTTAATAATGAATATGGAGGTGTAGCCTGGATCGTGAATCTGAAATAAGAACCTTCTGTAGGGAAGATCTGATGGTTTCTTGAATCCCTGCTCAGTTCCTGCGTCAAGTTAAAGTTGTATGAAGTTCCACTGCTGAACAAATATCCAGGATAGTTATTCAGGATGTATTGTTGTGCATTTACCGCATAACTCAATTGGAAATAGTTATCCGGGAAGTTAAGTCTCCGGCCCAAACTTACGGTTACGCCATTCAAACGGATTTTCTGAAAATTAGCACTGGTTCTGTCAGCACCATTAGACTGCAATGAAGTAAATGCGCTCACGCCAAAACTAATTGGTTTCTTGCCACCTAACCAGGGCTCGGAGAACGAGAAGCTGTAAGACTGATAATACTTACCATTAGTCTGTCCCCTTAAACTCAGTTTTTGTCCGTCACCTTTCGGCAATGGTTTATAAGCGTCCAGGTTAAACAAGTTCTTTAACGAGAAGTTATTAAAGGTAAGCCCCAATGTACCGATGATGTTACCACCACCGAAACCACCAGACAATTCGATCTGGTCCGAAGGTTTCTCTTCTACGGTATATTCAATATCTACCGTTCCATCTGCCGGATTTGGCTTTGGAAGGGGATTTGTTTTCGATTCGTCAAAGTTACCCAGTGCACCGATCTCGCGCACACTACGTACTAAAAGCTCCTTGGAGAATTTCTCTCCCGGTTTGGTTCTCAGTTCGCGCAATACCACACGGTCATTGGTAATGGTATTTCCCTTCACTGTGATCCGGTTATTGGTATATTGAGGACCTTCAGCAATACGCATTTCAATCTCAACAGTATCATTATAAATCCTGGTCTGTACTGGCTCAATCTGGAAAGTCAGGTAACCGTCGTTCAGGTAAACGCTGGAAACATCATCTCCATTTGCACTTCCCCTCAGTTTTTTCTCTAATTTTTCCTCGCTGAAGACCTCACCTTTTTCAATGCCCAATACCCTTTCCAAATCCTGGGTAGTATATTTTGCATTTCCTGCCCAGGTAATATTACCGAAGTAATATTTTGGTCCCTCGTAAAGATCTATTTTAATACCTACAGCTTTATCGCTGTACTGATACACGCTGTCTTTCAAAATAGTCGCGTCACGATAGCCTTTATCCTGCATCTTCGCGATCAGTTTCAACTTATCTTCTTCATACTTCTCCTTGTTGAATTTACCCGAGCCAAAGACTTTGTAGAAAGCCTGTTGCTTAGTCTTCTTCAAAAACTTGCGCAGTTTAGCCGAGGAGAAGTCTTTATTTCCTGTGAAATTGATCTCATGGACTTTCACTTTTCTTCCCTTATCAATAAAGACTTCCAAAATCATCCCATTTTCCATGTTTGGATCAGGCTTGGTCTTAAAATCAACTGAAGTAAAGAAATAGCCTTTTTCAAGGAGGAATTTCTTGATCGTTGTGGTTGTCGAATTGTATAGATTGTCGTTAATGATGGACTTGCCACTTTTTTCGTTCAGCTTTTCCAGGATGTCCGTACGCTGTGATTTGCTTACACCATTGATTTCAAATGAAGCAAGTCGTGGACGTTCCACAACTTCAATATCAAAGAAAACAGAATCGCCTTCGATTTTAGTAATGTCTAGTTGGATGTCGTCAAACAGGCCCTGTGCCCATAAAATCTTGATCGCATTTGAGGTCGCTTCCCCGGGAAGGGTAATGCTCTCTCCTTTGATAAGCTTAGAAAGCGTAATGATCACATCTTTCTCTACGAATTTACTTCCAGTAAGTGTTGTACCTCCAATGATATACTCTTTTGGGTTGAAATAGTCCAGGTCCAGCCCATTTACTTTTAAGCTTGGGGGCGTTAGATTTGGCTGAGGGCGTGTGATCTGTGCCATTGATGGTAACCCGATCAATAACAATAATATAAGTTGGTATATCCTTTTCATTTACAATCTAAAAATCGATGCTAAGTTAATTTAAACACATGTTAAAAAGTGTTAAAAGTAAAATTAGTTCAATTGTTCACTAATTTTGCCGAAGCGGCGTTCGCGTTTTTGGTAGTCTACAATGGCTTCAAAAAGATCTTCCTGTCTGAAGTCCGGCCATAACTTATCGGTGAAATAAAGTTCTGTGTAAGCCATTTGCCACAACAGAAAATTACTCACTCGGTGTTCTCCACTGGTACGGATCATCAGTTCCGGATCCGGCATACCCACCGTAGTCAGTTGGGCAGCAAAGTTTTCCTCATTGATCTCTTCCACTCCTAGCTTTCCGTCTTTGACCATTTGTGCCATTTTTTTAGCAGCATCGATGATTTCCCATTTAGCACTATAGCTCAGTGCAAGGGTCAGCGTACAACGGGTATTTTGAGCTGTTTTATCCATTGCACTTTTCAGGTCATCTATACATTTCTGAGGCAAAGAGGCAATATCGCCAATTGCATTCAAACGGATGTTATTTTTCGTCAGGGTTGCAGTCTCCTGGTTGATCGTTGAAATCAGCAATTCCATTAACGCATTCACCTCTTCAATCGGCCTGTTCCAGTTTTCAGTAGAGAAGGCATAGACAGTCAAATGTTTAATGCCAATGTCCGCGCAGCCTTCCACAATATCCTTTACAGAAAGCACACCGCTTTCATGTCCAAAATGTCTGAATTTCCCCTGATTTTTTGCCCACCTTCCATTGCCATCCATGATGATTGCAATGTGTTCCGGCAAACGTGTAACGTCAATTTGTTCTTTAAATCCCATCAATTATGTGCAAATATGCCTAAAATGTATAACATTTTTGGGACACAAAGGTATAAGATATGCCAATACCTACAAACATATACGTATCTCTTTTTCTAAAATCCCCTCTTTGTGTCCCGGAAGCCCCATATCCAGGAATAGCAGAAGGATCCGCTAACCGCATTCTAATCGGTAAATTACTATCCGAAGGCCAGTTAGCACTTCCCGCATCGGGATAATTCCGGCTCACATCATCCAGATAATCCGTGTAGGCAGTACGATAACCGATCTGGGTAAATAAACCCCAATTTTCTTTCATTCTGAATTTCATGCCCAGTCCGTAGGGAACCGAAAGGGCGTAGTTCCTGTAAAGCTCCGCCTGTCCTTCAGTTTGGTAAAAACGCAAGCGGTATTCTTCATTTCCTAACACCGGATCATTTGGATATTTAGCTTTCGGACTAAAAAACACACCTCCTATACCTGTAAAAACATACGGTGTAAATGCCTTTCTCCCCCCTCCGGCAAAATATTCCAGGAAGTTGAAATCCAGCTGCAGGCTAACCTCATTCAAGGCTGTATTAAAATTCAACCCGCGGTCCCTGAATTGCTGATTGCTGGATTTCAGGTCGTCTGCCTTGATCTTGCCATAGCCATAATGCAGACCGAGCGCCCAATAGGGATCAAAATTCAATTTGACATAGCCACCGGCAGCTAGCCCGCTCAATTTAAGCGGTTTGTCCTGGTTAAGATCACCGATATAACCTGCACCACCAGCAAATGCACCCAGTTCAAATGTCTGGGCATTCGACGTCCCAATTCTCCATAACGAGAGGATAAGGAAGCAATATATTAGTTTCTTAACCGGCATTTTAATAGTTACGCGTGTCTATACCCCACAATAGTTTATTCCTTAACGTTGTCAGGTAGCTTTCATTGTTCAACCGGATCAGATTGATATGGAAAGCCGCCTTATTCAAAGTAATCTTCACCGAACGGTCTACAGTTACTGTTCTCGAATCACAGGAGACCAGAAACTTAGCACTCCTTGCTTCAACTTCAAAAGTCAAAGATACATCGTCTGGAATAATTAATGGCCTGACATTCAAGTTGTGCGGTGCGATAGGCGTGATGACAAAATTTTGCGAACTGGGGTAAATGATAGGACCTCCACAGCTCAATGAGTAGGCTGTCGATCCTGTAGGCGTCGCAATGATCAGCCCGTCAGCCCAATAAGAGTTCACAAACTCATTGTTCATATAGGCATGAATGATCATCATCGCCGAATTGTCTCTTCTGTGTATCGTGATGTCATTCAAAGCGAAATTCTCATCTCCGAACAATCCGTGTTTGGATTCGAGTGTCAATAAGCTCCGTTTGTCCAGCGCGTATTCTTTATTCTGCAGAGCATGTATTGCGGTCTTAATCTCATCCTTATTGATACTCGCCAGAAACCCGAGCCTTCCAAAGTTAATTCCAATGACCGGAATACCCGAATCCCGGATCAGCGATAAAGTATCCAATAAGGTACCATCGCCCCCAAGGCTCACCAATACGTCTGCATGATCAACTAAATCCGCATGCCCGGTAAACACCTGTGTATCTGTAGGGAGTTTGATTTTATCTTTAATGAAGTCCAGGTATTTTTTATAGACAAAGACAGGACACTTAGATTCTTCAAGGACATTGAAAACTTCCTGCACATAGGGCAATACACTGTTGTTGAACTCTCTACCGTAGATTGCAATCTTCATTAAATGGTTTGGTTTTCTTTAAGGGGATCAGACATTCAAATAATTCATAAACGAATTATATCGGTCTTCTGTTCCATTGTCCGATGTGGTTGTATTAAAAACAGCTTTAACCTGATAATTATACCGCTCAAAAGAGGATACGATACCCGACAAATCAGTTTTGTTTATTTTTAAGGTAACTTCCAGCTTGGTAGAGTCGGGAAAGGACTGTACATAAGAAGACAGCACCTGTGCATTATCAGCCTCTACAATCTGCGCCATATGGGCCAGTGAATTGTTCCTGTTTCCGATCTCCAGCACAATGATCCCCCCTTGTTCTTTAACTGCATAGATCTCAGATGTATATTCCAATAGGTTATTGATGGAGATCAGACCGAGATAGTTCTTTTTATAATCAAGAACCGGCACTACCGACAAACGCAACTGATGAAATAAGCGGATGATGTCATAGATGTGCGCATCTTCGTAAACAAATGGATTGAGTAACGAAAGTGCCAGACTACCGATAGCCTGACTTCCGTCTTTCACTTCTATCAGTTCCTCTTCTGCCAGCAAACCCAGAAACTGAGTCTCATTAACAATGGGCATATGATACAGCTTGAACTCAGTCATGCGCTCCAAAGCTTTCTGAACCGTATCAGAAGTCTTTAGCGGTGGAATCGAGTTGGATATGAGTTCAGATGCCAGCATTTATTTCAATAATACCCTGTTTAAAAATTTATCTAAATAACCATTGAAAATCTCCGGTCTTTCCATCATCGGCGCATGTCCACATAAATCTACCCAATTCAATTCAGAATTCGGCAAAAGTTCATGAAATTCCTCTGCCACTTCAGGTGGTGTTACTTTATCTTGTTTGCCCCAAATCAGCGAAACGGGAATTGTGATCTTTGAAAGGTCTTTCGACATGTTGTGGCGGATGGCCGACTTGGCCAATGCCAAAATTCGGATTACCCTCGAACGTTCGTTCACCGTCTTGAAAACTTCGTCTACAAGTTCTTTAGTTGCCGTAGCGGGATCATAAAAAGTAAATGCGACTTTCTCCCGAACATATTCATAGCTCTCTCTTTTAGGGAAAGAGCCGCCAAATGCATTTTCGTAAAGGCCAGAACTTCCGGTAAGTACCAAGGCTTTCACGTTTTCCTGATGGGCAGTAGTAAAAACGAGACCAACGTGTCCGCCTAATGAATTTCCGATCAGTACAACCTGACCGAGTTTTTTATGCTTAATGAACTTATGGATGTATTTAGACAGGCTTCTTACACCAAGCGTGAGTATTGGAAGCTCATAAATCGGCAATATCGGCACCAGGATATGATACCTGTCTTTAAAATAGTCAATCACATCTTCCCAGTTACTCAGCTCCCCCATCAAACCATGAAGTAATACCAGGGTTTCACCTTTTCCAGCTTCAATATATTTAAACCCATCTTCTTCTATTACTTCGTATCTCATGTTGAATGTTATGTAAGGTATGCTACTAAGTTAGTAGACTAAAATTAATTTAATGTAATTTAAAATATTATTTTTAAGAAAACCGCTGAATCACCGATATGTCACACAATTTATGCCAATTGTGTTTTCACAATTTCGGCAATCAGCTTTCCATCTGCCTTACCGGCCAATTGCTGATTGGCTGCCCCCATCACCTTACCCATTTCTTTCACCGATGTAGCCCCGCTGCGCTGAATAATATCGGCGATCACCGCTTCAATTTCTGCGCGGTCCAGTTGTTTTGGCATATAAGCCGAAATCACTTCAATTTCTTCTTCTTCAATCTGGCTCAGATCAGCACGTCCTTGTCCATGATAAATATCTGCCGATTCTTTACGCTGTTTGATCAGCTTCTGAAGGATCTTCAATTCTGCTTCCTCAGTAATTTCTTCCGATGATCCTTTTTCTGTTCTGGCCAGCAGCAATGCGGCTTTAATGGCTCTTAACCCTCTTAATTTGGCCTGATCTTTAGCCAACATGGCTTGTTTGATTTCCTGATCTATTGTTGTTGATATCATATCGGTTCTATTCTATTATTTTCTATTGATGATTGTTCCGGTTGCCTGTGCTGTCGGCATAATGAGCATGTCGTTGATATTGACATGTGCCGGTCTGCTTACCGCAAACCAGATCGCTTCTGCAATGTCATTCGCCATTAATGGATCGAGTCCATCATATACTTTTTTCGCTCTGCCTTCATCTCCTTTGAAGCGCACTTTCGAAAACTCGGTTTCTACCATGCCCGGATTGATCGCCGTAACCCTGATGCCATGTGGCAAAAGATCTATTCGCATCCCCTTATTTAAGGCATCTACCGCATGCTTGGTCGCACAGTAAACATTTCCATTCGGATATACTTCCTGGCCGGCAATGGAGCCAATATTGATGATATGCCCTTTTTTCTGAGCGACCATCCAGCTGGACACGATCTTTGTAGTATATAACAATCCCTTCACATTGGTATCGATCATCGTATCCCAGTCGGCTATACTTCCTTTGTCTATCGGATCCAAGCCCTGGCTCAATCCTGCATTGTTAATCAACACATATACCTTCTTCCAGGAAGCAGGCAGTGTTTCCAGCTTATAAGAAAGGTCTTCCTGATCCCTTACGTCCGCAACAATGCGTTTCACGGCAACCGCATACTTATCTTCGAGCTGCTTGGATGCCTGTTCGAGCAGTTGCTCCCTTCTGGCCAATAAAACGAGATCATAACCTTGAGCAGCAAACAAATGTGCACAGGCTGCCCCAATACCTGAAGTAGCGCCTGTAATCAATGCAATCTTCGACATGTGTGTATTCTATTTAGCTAGCAAAGCTATAAATTTTTAAAGCCTTTGTACTATTCAAAAAATAAACTGAATGTAACGTGACGCAGCATCAGTTTATCTATAGGTGTGCTATACCGATGAAGGGGTTCATCTTTCAGTACACTGTTCAGGGAATAGGATAGTTTTATTTCTGGCGACATTTTGAAGTATTCAAAGTAGAGATCGAATCCAAGGCCCGCCTCATAGGACAAAAAGCTACGCTTGTTATTGACCAGCTTTTCAGCCGGATCGGTCACCAGGTCATTATTGCTTTTTTTCTTCGACGAGATGTCCACCGAATATTTCCCTCCCCCGATAACATATGCCCTGAAATTATTTCTCCGGTCAGATTTGAGTTTAAATCCAAGGGGAAATTCCACCATCGTTGCCGAGGTTTTCTTCTCCACATCCATATTTGGATTCGTATACTGGTAAGATAAGATCCTGTCGTTGAACACCAGCACCGGAGTAAACCTCAGGTCGGCATTTTCGCTGATCCGCTTGTTGACCACAAATCCGATCCCAAATCCTGGTGAGGATTTGGAAGAAACAGACCTCAGTGTAAAGGAATCAGGTCCCAGTTCCGGATCAAAAAAAGGTGCCCGCCAGTCCGCCGTTTTTAAGATCTTATACTCAGATCCCACATATTGAAAGGTAAAACCAAAATGAATGTCATCATCATCTACTCCTCCACCCCAATTTTGGGCGCTGGCTGTAAAAAATCCAGACAACAGCAGGACGAGTAGGTTGATCTTTAGCTTCATTTGATCCCGGTATAAATGGCACTGATACCAAATGTAAGCCGCCTGTCTTTAGTATGTTTAAAGCCCACCTTCTGCATTAAGGAAAGAAAAGCGTCCCCATCAGGAAAAGCTGCCACCGACTCCGGCAGGTATTCATAGGCGCGGTGATCTTTGGAAAATAATTTCCCCAGCATTGGCGTGATGTGCTTAAAATAAAAATTATAACCTTGTTTCACAGGAAAGGCCCTGGGCTTAGAAAATTCAAGGATGACCATTTTCCCGCCTGGCTTCAGCACCCTGTACATGTCTGCAAGCCCTTTTTCGAGGTTCTGGTAATTCCTTACCCCAAAAGCCACGGTAATTGCATCAAAATGATCATCATTAAAGTGCAAGCCTTCAGAATCGCCCATTTGGACTGAGAAAATGTGCTGCAGGTCCCGTTCCTGGATTTTTTTGCGGGCCACATCCAACATCCCTTCCGAAATGTCTACGCCAATGATCTTTTCGGGCTGAAGGATCTTAATCGCTTCAAAAGCGAAGTCGCCAGTACCTGTAGCGACATCCAGCATGATCCTTGGCTGTATGGATTTGAGCTCCCTGATCGCCTTTTTACGCCAGATGATGTCTATTCCCAGCGACATGAAATGATTTAAAAAATCATAGGTGCCAGAGATATTATTGAACATGCTGGCCACTTGTTCCTTTTTGCTCGCAGTAGGAGATTGGTATGGTGTGATGTTTTCGTTCATGGTATGGCGCAAAGATAAGTATTGTTGAAAACTAATTTTCTACCTTTGTCAAATGATTATAAAATCAGCAACATTTATTTGCAGCAACACCAAGGTTTCTGCACTTCCTGTGGCGAACATGCCGGAATATGCTTTCATCGGACGTTCGAACGTAGGAAAATCTTCCCTGATCAACATGCTGGTCAACCAGCATGGACTGGCAAAAACCTCCCAAAGACCTGGAAAAACGCAATTGATCAATCATTTTCTCATTAATGAAAAATGGTACATTGTCGATCTGCCGGGCTACGGCTATGCGAAAGTCTCCAAAAGCAGCAGGGAAAAATGGGAAAAATTCATCAGGAACTACATTACCAAGCGCGAAAGCCTGCAATGTGTTTTCGTATTGATCGATAGCCGTTTAGAGCCTCAAAAGATCGACCTGGAGTTTTGCTGCTGGATGGGCGAGATCCAAATTCCCTTTGCCCTGGTATTTACCAAAGCAGATAAACAGTCCACCGTTAAGACCGACCAAAATGTCGCGGCTTTCAAAAAAGCACTCGGCGGCTGGTTCGAAGAAATCCCACCTTACTTTGTTACTTCTGCAGAAAAAAGCCAGGGAAGAGAAAAGGTATTGGAGTTCATCGAACAGGTCAATCATGATTTCGTGATGCCTATCCTCACTTCAAAAGAAGACTATCAACCTTAAACTATGAAGAAGTATTTTTCATTGGTGCTGTTTGCACATTCTATTTTTGCCCTGCCCTTTGCCATGATCGGATTTTTCCTTGGTGTCACCACCACAGCGCATCCCTTCAACTGGCTGCTGCTGGTACTGGTGCTGCTCTGTATGGTTTTCGCCAGAAACTCGGCAATGGCATTCAACCGCTACCTGGACCGGGATATTGATGCTAAAAACCCGCGTACGGTCATGCGCGACATTCCTTCAGGGAAGGTATCAGCAAACGAGGCGCTCATTTTTGTCATCGCCAATTGCATACTTTTTGTCATTACCACCTTTTTCATCAACCCACTCTGCTTCTACCTCTCGCCTGTTGCCCTATTTGTTGTACTATTTTACAGCTATACCAAAAGGTTCACGGCACTGTGCCACCTGGTTCTGGGCCTGGGCCTTTCCCTTGCGCCTATCGGCGCATACATTGCCGTCACTGGAGTGTTTCATATCGTTCCGGTGTTGTATGCCTTTGCGGTACTGTTCTGGGTGAGCGGTTTTGACATCATTTATGCCCTGCAGGATGAAGATTTCGACAGAGGTGAAAAACTCCATTCCATTCCGGCAGCATTGGGCATCAAAAATGCACTCCGTCTGTCCGTTGTTCTGCACATCGGTTCGGCACTTTGTGTGATCCTGCCCATATTTTTCAGCTCATTCAGCTATTTTTACTATGCAGGGGTCATCTTCTTTTGTGTGATGCTTACTTACCAGCACCTATTAGTAAAGCCTACCGACATTAGTAAAGTCAACCGGGCTTTTGCCACTACAAACGGATACGCTTCAGTCGTATTCGCAGCTTGCTTTTTAATCGACGCTTTTTTAAGAACTAATTTCAACTTTTAATCTCCATGATCGACCTGACCATTCCCAAAAAGAAAAGACTCTATATTCCGCAAAATCTCGAAATGAAATGGGATAAGCTCGAACCCATTTTGAAAGAACTGCTGGAGCGCCCCATAGCTCATGTACATGACCTCGAGCAGTGGCTGAAAGACAAAAGCGAACTGGAAGCTGCACTGGAAGAAGATTTTGCCTGGCGCTACATCAAAATGAGCTGCGATACGGCCAACGAAGAACTGGTGAAAGACTTTCAGTATTTTGCTACAGAGATTGAACCTAAGATCTCTCCTATTGCCAACCAACTCAACCAGAAATTCAACGACAGTCCCTATATTGATGAGCTTGACCAGGAGAAATATTTCGTTTTCATCAGGGCCATCAGGAAAGCTATAGAAATTTACAGGGAAGAAAATGTGGAACTGTTGACGAAACTGCAGGTAACACAACAAAAATACCAGTCTATCACAGGTGCCATGAGCGTCAGTATCAATGGACAGGAATACACACTGGAACAAGCTTCCAATTTCATTAAAGACCCCAACAGGGAAATCAGGCAACAAGCCTGGGAGACCATACAGCAAAGACGTCTTCTCGATAAAGACGAATTGAATACCCTGTTCGACGACCTCATTGCCATGCGCCACCAGGTTGCCCTCAATGCAGGTTTCGAAAACTACCGCGACTACATGTTCCAGGCCCTGGGCCGGTTCGACTATACCCCTAAAGACTGCTACCATTTTGCAGAAGCCATTGAAAAACAGATCGTACCGATTTTGAAAGCGCAGGCAGAAAAAAGAGCAACAGCACTTGGCCTCGAAACCCTGAAGCCATGGGACATGGAGGTAAGTACTACCGGAAAACCTGCGCTGAAGCCTTTCCGCGATGGAAAGGAACTGATCGACAAAAGCATCGATTGCTTCAACGCGATCAATCCCAAACTCGGACAAATGCTATCTGTTATGAAGGCCAACGACCTCTTTGATGTGGAAAGCAGGAAAGGCAAAGCACCGGGTGGCTACAACTATCCCCTGGCAGAGACAGGCGCGCCCTTCATTTTCATGAACTCGGCCAACTCCCTGCGGGACCTGACTACAATGGTCCATGAGGGCGGACATGCAGTCCACACGTTCCTCACGGCCCAACTGGAGCTCAACGACTTCAAACACTGCCCTTCGGAAGTGGCAGAGCTCGCTTCCATGAGTATGGAACTGATATCCATGGACAACTGGCAGATCTATTTCGACAAGGAAGAAGACCTGATCAGGGCAAAAAGAGAACAATTGCTGGATGTTTTGAAAACACTGCCCTGGGTAGCCGTCATCGACCAGTTTCAGCACTGGATCTATACCAATCCTTTGCATACGTCGACCGATAGAGAAGAAGCCTTCAAACAGATCTATTCCCGTTTCGGTGCGGCCTTTGCTGATTGGAGCGGACTGGAAACAGAATTTGGAAACGCATGGCAGAAACAGCTACACCTCTTCGAAGTGCCCTTTTACTATATTGAGTATGCAATTGCGCAGCTTGGTGCCATTGCCATATGGAAGAACTACAAAGAAAACCCGGAAAAAGCGATGCAACAGTACCTTTCTGCACTTTCTTTAGGCTACAGCAAGCCAATAAACGAAATTTATGAAACTGCCGGCATCAAATTCGACTTCAGTTTGTCATACGTGGAGGAATTAGCCAGCTTTGTAGCCGATGAATTGCAAAAATTAGGCTAAGTCTAGCACGAATTCCTTATTTTGAGCAACAAAACTAAGCCAAACAAGTATGTTTGAAAAACTTTTCAGAAAAAAGTCCATCGCCCGAATCCTGGAAGACGCATCCAAGGGATACGGTGAGCACGGCACTTCATTACACAAGACTCTTGGCGTAAGGGACCTTACTGCATTCGGGATTGCAGCCATCATTGGTGCGGGTATTTTCAGTACCATTGGTAAAGCCAGCGCAGATGGCGGGCCAGCGGTTATCTTCCTTTTCATTTTCACCGCCATAGCCTGTAGTTTTGCCGCATTTGCCTATGCCGAATTCGCCTCTATGGTGCCCGTTTCCGGAAGCGCTTATACCTATTCTTATGTTGCCTTTGGCGAATTGGTTGCCTGGATCATCGGCTGGTCGCTCATTATGGAATATGCCATCGGGAACATCACCGTTGCGATTTCCTGGTCCGATTATTTTACAGGCCTGCTCTCTTCCATACAGATACCTGCCCTCAATATCAACGGGATTCACCTTCCCGAATGGACGACTATGGACTACCTGACTGCTTACAATGGTCACAATCATGCAGAAGCACTAGTCAAGGCCGGAAAGAACTTTGCAGATCTGGATGATGCCACACGCATTGCCAACAATGCCTGGATCACCGCACCCCGGATCGGCAGTTTCCACCTCGTAGCGGACCTTCCAGCACTTGGCATCATTATTTTCATCACCTGGCTGGTCTACCGTGGAATGAAAGAATCCCGGAATGCCAGCAATGCGATGGTGATCGTGAAACTCGCAGTAATCCTGCTTGTACTGTCTGTAGGTGTTTTTTATGTAGATACCGGTAACTGGAACCCTTTTGCGCCGAATGGTGTATCAGGCGTTCTAAAAGGAGTCTCAGCGGTATTCTTTGCCTATATCGGCTTCGATGCCATTTCCACTACGGCTGAAGAATGCAAAAATCCCCAAAGAGATTTGCCAAGGGGAATGATGTGGGCCATCATCATCTGTACCATTCTTTACGTTGCCATCGCCTTGGTCCTCACAGGGATCGTCAACTACAAATTATTGGCCGTAGGTGATCCTTTAGCTTTTGTATTTGACCAAATCGACCTCAAGCTCATGAGCGGAATCATAGCCGTGAGCGCTGTGTTTGCCATGGCGAGCGTGCTGCTGGTATTCCAGATGGGCCAACCGAGAATCTGGATGAGTATGAGCAGAGACGGGCTCCTCCCAAAATCCTTTTCCAGGATCCACCCCAAATACAAAACGCCATCCTTTGCCACGGTAGTCGTAGGATTTGTTGTTGCCATCCCATCGTTGTTCATGAACCTGACTATCGTTACAGACCTTTGCTCCATCGGCACGCTATTTGCCTTTGTACTGGTCTGCGCCGGCGTACTCGTACTCCAGAACCGGCCCGATGTCCAAAGGGGCAAATTCAGGATCCCTTATGTCAACTCGAAATTCATTATTCCATTTGTATTGATCGGCGCACTCATCCTTGCCTTCACTTTGTACAAAGAAGAAAGTACCGCTTTTGTATTTAATAAGGCCAGAACGCATGAGCCGGTCAGTTTCATTACTGCTCTGGACAGCATAGAACTCAACACCATCAAACAAGAAATCCGCGCAGAGAAGGCAAAACAAGGGATTGTCAATTCTACAATCGATGCAGAAGCTTACCTCAATAAGCTTTCGGCAACACAATACCAGCAATTCATCGACAGCTCCGCAGTTTCAGCTGAAAAGAAATACGAATCGGGATGGAATCTTTTCAAACACAAGATCCCGATGTGGATTTTCCTCTTCATCTGCTTACTAATTACTTACTATTGTATTATCAAAAACCTATCGCTCATCCCTGTCATGGGTCTCATCAGTTGTCTGTATATGATGTGTGAACTGGGTATTTCCAACTGGATCGGATTCGGGATTTGGCTAGTTATCGGTCTGGTAGTATATTTCCTCTATGGATTCAAACACAGCAAGTTGGGCTTATTGGACAAATAATCCAAAAAGACCAAAATTTCAAAGAGCGATGTCCCATAGGCATTGCTCTTTTTGCGATATTGAGTAATTAAATACCCAACTTTTAGCCATTTCAGCACTTTTTTTATTTTTTTTCAGAAATATTCTACATTATGAGAATTATTCTCTACATTAGATTCTATTAAAGCCCTAACAGGTTTCGACCTGTTTAATTGCCCTCCTAATTATCCCTATAAAAATTGCTGGTTGGACAACCGCAATGAAAAGGCTCCTCCCCGGAGCCTTTATTGTTTCCCTGTAATTTTTCTTCAGTTGAATGAAACGCAGCACCACTGCATGCATGTTAAAGCCTTTAGAGTACTGTTCAATTACAGTTCAAAAAAAACGAAAGTGATAGGTGGGATTAAAAAAAATATCTTCATATTGCATCTGCGATTTTCCCAAATTCACCCAGCCTGTAAATCACATATTAAGTTACATATTTTTTAGACTATGATTGTTATTTACAGCCTATATGCTGAAGCACCAGTTAGGTTCAATGTATAAAAAGGCTTGCCCCGTGAGAATAATATTGACGTTTTTATTGTCCATACTTTTATTAGAACCTGCACACAGCAGACAGTCTTCCGACAGTCTCCTGGCCGTACTCAAATCTGAGATTCTCAAAAAAGCACAATACGACCAGATCAAAGAAGCTGAGTTAAAAAGGCTCAAGCAATCTCTTGCCGCTGTTCCCCAAAAGGATATCTCCTTTCGGTATACGGTCCTTGTGAAGTTGATCGATGCCTACAAAGATTACAGTTTCGATTCTGCCCATGTCTATACCAATGAACTCGTCAAACTGAGCAATTTGCTGAGGGAGCCCTTAAAAGAATACGAAAGTAAAATAAGGTTAGGCTCCCTGCAGTTGTCATGGGGAATGCACAAAGAAGCTTTCGACTGCATCGCCCAAGTAAATTCCAGAATGCTTCCCGACACTACCAGATTGCGGTTCTATGAGTTCAAAGCCCGGGCATTCCACGACTTGGCCAATTACAATACCCACAGGTTCTACTCTCCGGCAAGCCGCAGCACATTCATTAAAACACTCGACTCGGTAGTGCTGCTGAGTAAAGCAGGAAGCTATGAAAGGTATAAATATACCGGGCAATTGTACAGCATCACTAACCAGAAAAAAAAAGCCGCAGATGTGTTGAAACAGCTGCTCAATAGAAAGGACCTGAGCATCCATCAACGGGCCATGGTGGCGCATGACCTGAGTTATCTGGTACCTGATGCGGAAAAGGACAGGCTATTGCTCACAGCAGCCATCGCTGACATTAGGACTGCTACCAAACAGACGCTAGCCATTTTTAGACTGGGCAACAGTTTTCTGGACAGAGGGGAACTCGGTGATGCCGAACTTCTACTGACCGAAGCAATGGCCCAGGCTGCATTCTTTGGAAACGAAATCCAGAAAAAGACGATCGCTACCACATTGACACGGCTTGCGGCCGAAAAGCTGATCAGATCTGAGAATGAAAAAATCGATACGCTGGTGATACTGATCAGCATAGTCACGCTTGCCCTGATCGGCATAGCCATCATTTCCTATATCGTTTACAAGCGTTTGAAAAAAGTAAAGATAAGGGAGGCAGCAGTCCGGGAAAAATACCGACACCTTGATGAGATGAACAAACGCCTGCTGGAAGACGCATACATTAAGGAAGAATATTTAGGCCACTTTTTCCACCTGATCTCGGGTTATATCTCCATTCTGGAAAAGGTGAAACGGAACACCGAGCATCGGCTCAAGACAGAAAATTATGAGGGTCTGATGCAACTGACAAAAGAAATCGACATCAAAAAGGAAAGAGAAAACCTCTTTTACACCTTTGATACCATATTCCTGAAACTCTTTCCAAATTTCATCTATGCCTTTAACGCATTACTGAAACCTGAAGACCAGATCTGGCCCAAAAACCGGGAAATCCTCAACACCAACCTCCGGATCTTTGCTCTGATGAGATTGGGCATTAAAGACACCCAAACCATCGCCAATATCTTAGAGACTACAGTGAGCACCGTATACACGTACAGAAACCGGATCAAATCAAAAGCCATTGTACAAGGAAATGCCTTTGATCAGGAGATTATGAACATCAAATTCGTCGATATTTCCTAGATTTTTTCAGTAAAAACGGAAATCAAAAAACTACTAATCAACCACTTAATCTCCATAGCGTTTTGATTTTTCCATATCGGCACTTAGTACGTACCGGAAATACAAAATGTGATCCACAAATTTGTAAAAGAGGTAATGAACAACACACGAAAACCACATATATGAATTTGATGACCAAAACTACTGCTTGTCTGATCCTGCTGGCAGGGCTCTCAGCACAACTCCTTGCACAGTCAAAACCAATTGACCTGGCTTCTCCAAACGGAGAAATACAAGTTGCCATTCGCTTGGGCGAAAAGATCTCCTATTCCATTTCAGGGAAAAAAGAGGAGCTAATCAACCAGAGTTCTCTCTCCCTTACCCTGAAAGATGAAATCCTTGGAAGAAACCCAAAGCTGATCTCCTCCAAAAAAACAAAAGGGGCAGAGTTGATCAAGCCTTATGTTTCACTGAAATTCGCTAGCGTAAAAAACAACTACAACGGGCTGATTTTGAATTTCAAAGGGAATTTCGCTGTGGAATTCCGCGCTTTTGATGATGGCCTGGCCTACCGCTTCATCACCAGTAAAAAGGGCGATGTAGAAATCCTGAACGAGGAGTTTGCGCTGAATTTCCCCGACAAATACCTGCTGCATGTACAGCAGAACAACGGCTTTAAAACTGCATACGAAGAGGCATACCAGCACATCGAATCCAACAGTTGGAAAGCGACCGACAAAATGGCCAACCTTCCGCTCTTAATCGATACCAAAAAACAATACAAAATACTGGTCAGCGAATCGGATCTGTCTGATTACCCTGCACTTTTTATTAAAGGCAGCGGAAACAACGGACTGGAGGGCACTTTCCCGAAAGCGCCACTTGAATTTGGACCGGATGGCGACAGGAGCCAAAAGATCATCAAGTCAGCAGACTACATCGCCAAAACCAAAGGTACCAGAAACTTTCCATGGCGCTATTTTGTAATCACTTCAAACGATCGCCAACTCATGGAGAATACCATGACCTTAAAACTCTCGGCCAAAAGTGAAATCACTGACCCGAGCTGGATCAAACCCGGACAGGCCAGTTGGGAATGGTGGAATGACGCTACACCATACGGACCTGATGTGAATTTTGTATCCGGATACAACCTGGACACCTACAAATATTACATCGATTTCGCCTCAAAATTCGGCATCAAATACATCGTGATGGACGAAGGCTGGGCTAAAAGCACTACCGATCCTTACACCCCAAATCCGAAAGTAGATGTCAAAGAACTGATCCGATATGGCAAGACCAAAAATGTAGATATTATCCTTTGGTTGACCTGGCTGACCGTACACAACAACATGGACCTCTTCAAGACTTTTAATGAATGGGGGATCAAGGGTGTCAAGATCGATTTTATGGACCGCAGCGACCAATGGATGGTCAACTACTATGAGAATGTAGTAAAAGAGGCGGCCAAACACCATATATTCGTCGACTTCCATGGTTCCTTCAAGCCCGCCGGACTAGAATATAAATACCCAAACCTGCTTTCTTATGAAGGCGTAAGGGGACTGGAACAAATGGGTGGTTGTTCACCTGACAACAGCATTTACCTCCCCTTCATGCGCAATGCCGTGGGCCCTATGGACTTCACACCCGGAGCTATGATCAACATGCAACCGGATGTAAACCGGGCAACAAGGCCAAACGCGAGTGGTATCGGCACCAGGGCTTATCAACTTGCTTTGTATGTGGTCTTTGAAAGCGGGGTGCAGATGCTGGCAGATAATCCGACACTTTATTACCGAAGCCCGGACTGCACAGAATTCATCACCAGCGTACCTACTACCTGGGATGAAACGAAAGCACTGGCAGCGACTGTAGGCGAACTGGCAGTAGTAGCAAAACGAAAAGGCGACAAATGGTTTATCGGAGGCATCACAAATGGCAAAGAAAATGAAAGAAGTTTAACACTTAACTTTGACTTCCTGGAAAAAGGCAAAAGCTATACCATGACGTACTTTGAGGACGGCATCAACGCAGGCAAACAAGCAATGGACTATAGAAAAAAATCTGTCCAGGTGAAAGCCGGTGACCAGATTACCATCAAAATGGTTCGCAACGGTGGATGGGCCGCAGTATTAAAATAGATTTATATAAAAAACGAATGCAAGCCGAGTGATGACCAGAGGTATCGCTCGACTTGCGTTAGAAACTGAAACATCCTTACTTCGTACCACCTTGATCTTATGGACATCCTTCAGACATCCGGCGACGTTTCAAGGATGTCCATAAGATCAAGGTGGTACGTCTCAGGGATCTCGCGGACCCGAACGCATCCCGAACACATCCCTAGCCCATCCAGCTCATCGTTCCTAAATTCACAGGTATATCACGCAAACTTCAGCCTCTGTAAGAAAATAAGTTTCAGCTGCGGAAACAATTCATTATCTTCTCCCGTTTTTTGAAACAAAAATTGTTTTACCTACTGCTATGACTGAGCGAAATCATAATTCCAGATCTAATGAGCAAAGTGCAGCTGCCAGTGATGCACGCTTGAGGGCGCTGGTCAGCGCCTCTTCAGATGTCATTTATAGCCTGAGTGCAGACTGGCAGGTGATGCGTGAACTTGATGGCCGTGGTTTTTTAAAAAACGCACCGCATCCCACTACTGACTGGAAGTCCGTGAACGTTCATCCTGACGATCTGGAGAAAGTAAATGAAACAATAGAGAAGGCCATTCGGGAAAAGAAAATTTTTGAGCTGGAACATCAGGTTTGGCGGGCCGACGGTACGCCGGGCTGGACTTTCTCCCGTGCGGTTCCAATCCTGGATGATCAGGGCGAGATTATTGAATGGGTTGGCACAGCCAGCGACATCACTGACCGAAAGCAGGCTGAACAGGCCTTGCGTGAGGCAAAAGAGCATTCAGAACAACAGAAACGTGTGTACGAAACCATTACCTCAGGTACACCGGACCTCATCTATGTCTTCGACCTCAACTACCGTTTCACCTATGCAAATAGTGCCTTGCTGACCATGTGGGGCAAAACCTGGGAAACTGCCATTGGGCGAAACTTGCTGGAAAATGGTTATGAGCCCTGGCATGCTGAAATGCATGAGCGGGAGATAGATCTGATCAAGGCCACAAAACAGCCGATCCGGGGGGAGGTTGCTTTTCCGCATGCCATTTTAGGCAAAAGAATCTATGACTATATCCTGAATCCTGTATTTGATGACAATGGTGAAGTAGAAGCCGTGGCAGGCATCACACGTGATGTAACTGAGCGCAAGGAATGGGAAGAATCGCTAGCACGCAGTTCGGAAGAATTGCAGGCAATAAACGAGGAAATGACAGCCACCAATGAAGAGCAGGCCGCCTCCAATGAGGAACTCGCCTCAACGAATGAAGAGCTGGCACAACTCAATGAACAATTGATCGAGGCCCAGCATAAAATAGAAGAAGGTCAAACCGCACTTCGCCTGGCCATTAATGCCGCCAATTTCGGAACCTGGTTCATCCATTCCGTGACACGCGATTTCATTACGGATGCGCGTTCAAAAGAACTATTTGGCTATTATCCTGATGAAGGCTTTACGATAGAGCAGGCACTGGCACAGATCACAGATGAATACCGTTCCTATGTTTCCGAGAAACTGGAAAATGCTATTTATAATAATGGCCACTATGATGTCACTTATCCAGTCATAGGCCTCCATGACAACAGGTTCCGCTGGCTCCGCGCCATAGGCAACCTGAAGGCAGATCCCTCCGGAACCTTTTCTGCCTTTACAGGGGTAGTGATGGACATCACTGAACAGTATCTGGCCGCCAGAGAAATCAAACGGGCGGAGGAAAACCTGCGCATGGCCATTGAAGCAGCCGGCCTTGGAACATTCTACATCAATGCGGCTGACCGTATTTTTGTAGCCTCGCCCAAACTTAAGCAGTTCTTTGGCTACCATGGCCATGAAGAAGTTTCTTATGAGACTGCCATTAACCAGATCCATCCGGACTACAGGCAGCAAGTTATAGACCTTGTCGAATCGGCCTTCAGTAAGGGCACACGCTTTGATCTGGAATACCCGATCATTGGCTATTACGATGGCAAAATCCGCTGGGTCCGCGGTATCGGGGAGATGCAGCACAGTGATGGCAAGGACTACTTTACAGGCGTACTTCACGAAATTACGGAGAAGAAGCAGGACGAGATTCGCAAGAATGACTTCATAGGAATGGTCAGCCACGAGCTTAAAACTCCACTGACATCCATGAAAGGTTACATCCAGTTCCTCACGCTCAAGCTCCGGAAACAGGAAGATGACTTCATCCTCTCTGCCCTGGAAAAGGCGAACACACAGATTGGCAAAATGACCAATATGATCAATGGCTTTTTAAATGTATCAAGACTGGAGTCAGGAAAGATCCACATCGATCTGCAGCACTTTGATCTGGCCGGACTGGTTCAGGAAGCAAAAGAAGAAGCGCAGACGACGATGACCAGCCATACCATCACATTTGAACCTGTGGAGCATACTCCAGTTTATGCCGACCGCGATAAAATCGGACAAGTGATCCATAACCTGATCAGCAATGCAGTCAAATATTCTCCGCAGGCCAGCACCATCAACGTCGCCTGCATCAGGCACAATGGAACAGCTATAATTAGCGTGACCGACCGGGGAATGGGCATTAAAACAGATGACCTGGAGCGCATCTTTGACCGCTATTACCGGGTTGAAGGAAGCCACATGTATACGATTTCCGGATTTGGGGTGGGGCTGTATCTTTGTGCTGAAATCATCAAGCGGCATCAGGGGAAGATATGGGCAGAAAGCGAATTCGGTACCGGCACGACTTTCTATTTCAAACTTCCATTACTGGAACTCTAGATTTATGAAAACCAGAATAAAGCCGCCTTCCAGCCTCAGTTGGCAAATACCAAACAAAGCCAGACCGGGTTTTGTTAGGAATATATGTTGTCACTTATACCAAACCTGCCCGATTATGTATTGGGCGTGCGCGCCACTGCTGAAGTGGACGAACAAGATCTGAAAAGTGTTCTGCTTCCGGGGCTGAGCAGGCTAACTGAGCAATATGGAGAGATCCACTATTTGCTCGTACTGGAGACGGGAGTGGAAAACTTCACTCCGGGTGCTTGGTTTCAGGATATGATCGCTGGCATCAGGCATTTTACCAAATGGAAAAAAATGGCCATCGTCACCGACCAGAAAGCAGTCGCTAATTTTACAGACTTTTTTAGTTACGTAGCACCAGGGGAAGCCCGTGGCTTTGGGATCGCAGAACTAAAAAAAGCAAAAAACTGGGTTAGTAAAAAAGAGGTCTAGCCTGAAACCAGCTCGATCACCTGCTTTAGTGCCGGGTTCCTGTTTGATGATTTCCAGATTACCGAAAGCTCCGTCCGCTGTCTGATATGTCGGAGTGCAATGAATTTCACATTCAGGTTATAGCCATGCTGCAATGAGGTTGGAACAATAGCCAAGCCCAGACCCTCCTCTACCAGTTTAAAAATGGTCAGGGCATCCACTGATTTATGAAATACTTTTGGCCGGAAGCCATGATCTTCGCAGATGCTCATGATCAGTTCATGATAAAAGGGACTGTCGTCGCTGGAAAAGAAAATAAAAGGTTCGGCATTCAGCTCCCGGATGCTGACAAAATTAGCCTCATCGAGTTCATGGTTCAGAGGCAACACCAGAGAAAAAGTATCCTGTTGAATGACATGTCGGGAAATGCCTTCGGGCAATTGCTGCAAGCGTACAAAACCCAGGTCCAATTGTCCCTTTTCCAGCAGTTCAAGTTGCCGCATATTCGGCATTTGCTCAAGGATGGTCCGGATGCCGGGATGCTCCCTGGCCAGCTTGACGACCAGATCGGGAACTGCCTTTTGTGCAGCAGAACCTAAAAAACCGATCCTCAGTTCCGTTTCACGGCCCTGACCGATGTTGTCCAGTTGCTGCCTGATCTGCTCCAGCTGAGAAAATATAAAATCCACTTCCTGTTTCAGGTAGCGGCCAGCTTCAGTCAATTCCACCTTTTTTTTGCTCCTGTCAAAGAGGCTCACCTGATAAATCTCCTCCATTTGTTTGATCTGTCTGCTCAGCCCAGGTTGGGAGATGAACAAGCGTTCTGCCGCTTTTCTGAATTTCAGTTCCTCTGCCAAAACCTGGAAATACTGAAGGTGCCTAAGTTCTATCTGATAACCCATAGTTATTGAATGATGATACAATTGGTATTTATAGGTATCAAATGTAAGGATTACATTTGTGTAAATCATTTGAAGCATGAATGTTAATCCGATTTTCCACTACGGTGAAGAACAGCTGACAACCGACCTAGCCTTACAAATCAGTACAGGTGCGGTAAAAGGAATCCTAAGTGCTGCGACCCGCATTAAAATCAATAAAAGCAGTGCGATCGTAGAAAAGATCGCCGCATCAGATAAGGCAGTTTATGGCATAAATACTGGATTTGGCCCGCTTTGCACCACCATGATTTCTGCTGCAGACACACGGAAACTCCAGGAGAACATCCTGAAAAGTCATGCAGTGGGGATCGGTGAAGCGATCGAGGAAAGCATTTCAAGGCTGATGCTGGTGCTGAAACTTCAGGCACTGGCACAGGGATATTCGGGCATACAGGAAGCTACGCTGGACCGTATGATCTGGCACCTGGAGCATAATGCCATTCCGGTTGTCCCGAAACAGGGTTCTGTAGGTGCCTCTGGCGACCTTGCACCATTATCGCATCTATTCCTACCCTTAATTGGCCTTGGAAAACTGCACCATGAAGGGAAGATCGTCCCTACGGCTGAATTGCTTACCAAACATGGATTAGCCCCTCTTTCTCTTGGTGCCAAGGAAGGCCTTGCGCTGATCAACGGTACCCAGTTCATGGCAGCCCATGCGGTGAAAGTTGTGGAACGTTTCGGCAATCTGCTGGCCAGCGCCGACATTGTAGCTGCGATGATGCTGGAAGGTTTATCTGGTTCAGCGAAGCCTTTTGATGAAGGCCTACACTTGCTGAGACCGTATGCAGGGAACCTTCAGGTGGCGGCCAACATCAGAACCCTTCTCGCAGGTTCTGAAATCGTGGCTTCGCACCTAAACTGCAGCCGTGTGCAGGACCCCTACTCGCTTCGATGTATACCCCAGGTACACGGCGCCTCCAGGAATGCCTGGCAGCACCTCCGGGAGATCCTGGAAATAGAACTCAATTCCGTAACGGACAATCCCGTAATTTTTAGCGAAGACCTTACCATTAGCGGCGGCAATTTCCATGGCCAGCCCATCGCTATGCCTCTCGATTATGCCTGCCTTGCGGCATCGGAGATCGGCAATATCTCGGACAGGAGGATTTATCTTTCGCTGGAAGGCAGTGCTCCAAATATACCCAAGCTGCTTATGCGGGAAACCGGACTCAACTCGGGCTTCATGATTTTGCAATATACTTCAGCAGCATTGGCCAGCGAGAACAAAGGACTTTGCTTCCCCGCAAGTGCAGACAGCATCCCCACCTCACTTGGACAGGAAGACCATGTGAGCATGGGTTCTATCAGTGGCCGCAAAGCACTTCAGGTGATAGACAATGTAGAGAAAATTCTGGGTATAGAATTGTTCTGCGCTGCACAGGCTCTGGACTATCACGCGCCACTACGCTCGGGAACGATCATCAATGCGGTTCAAGCCTATGTAAGGGAACATCTGCCACATATTGAAGAGGACCAGCTGATGAACGAGATGATGGAAACTGCTATAGAAATGGTCAAACAAGGTCAGCTCTACCGTATCGCTAAAGAAACTGATCCAAACTTTAACGCTTAAGATATGGGAGCTACTTATACACTGATCGGTCCGATCACGCAGATCCTAACTTTATCAGGGCTGCCCGATCGTTCTGCACTAAAGGATAGCGAACTGGAGATCATCCCTCAGGGAGGAATCCTGCTGATGGAAGAATGGATTTATCGCATTGGGAGTTACGAATCGCTGGAAGCTGAAGCAGATGCATTGGAAGCCATACGGATTGTTCCGGAGGGCGACTATGTCTGCAGCCCCTGTTTTGTAGATGCGCATACCCACATTTGCTTTGCTGGCAGCAGGGCCAATGATTATGCCATGCGCAATTCCGGAAGGAGCTATCTGGAAATTGCGGAGGCCGGGGGTGGCATCTGGGATACTGTACAGCACACCAGGAAAGCCAGCCTGGAAGAACTGGCAGCATTGACCATTCGGCGGGCCAACCGCCACCTCTCCGAAGGGGTAGGCACTATCGAAGTTAAAAGTGGCTATGGTCTAAACCTCGCGGAAGAACTGAAGATGCTGCGTGCGATCCGCCTGGCGGATGAACAGACAGGGGCAGACCTGGTCGCGACCTGTTTGGCCGCACATATGCTCCCCAGAGATTATACGGGCAGCAGGCAGGAATACCTTAGCGACATGGCAACCCAACTCTTTCCTTTGCTCGTCAAAGAGCGATTGAGCACCCGCATCGATGCTTTTATCGAAAAGGGTGCCTTTTCTTCGGAAGAGATCGGCCCTTATTTCCATGCAGCAAAAAGCTGTGGCTTTGCACTGACCGTACATGCCGATCAGTTCAGTTGCGAGGGCAGTCAAATTGCTGTGGCGTTCGATGCCCTTAGTGCCGACCATCTCGAGGCCAGCGGCGACAAAGAAATCGAGCTCCTGGCTAAAAGCAATACCATTCCCATAGCGCTGCCAGGCGCCTCCATTGGCCTCGGCTGCGCCTTTGCTCCGGCAAGAAGGTTGCTGGATGCGGGAACCAGCCTGGCCATTGCCAGTGACTGGAACCCTGGCTCTGCCCCAATGGGCGATCTGCTAACACAGGCGGCAATCCTGGGTACCTTTGAAAAACTCTCCAATGCAGAGGTATTCGCTGCCATTACCTTTAGGGCAGCAAAAGCCATCGGACTGGATGATCGTGGAAAGCTGGAACCCGGACTTTTAGCCGATTTCAACTTGTTCCCAATTGCCGACTACCGGGAGATCCTGTATCAGCAGGGAAAACTGAAACCTGCTCAGGTCTGGAAAAATGGAAAACTAGCCTATTCATCCCTTTAAATCAACACCATGGACTTCAAAGCAAGCCTGTTACAAGGCATACCGGCTCAACTGCCCGAAAAAAAAACATACGACACCTCAGTGAGCCATGCCCCGGTGCGCAAAGACATTTTAAACCTGGGAGAAAAGAAACTGGCATTGCGGAATGCCCTTAGGTATTTCCCCCAGGAATGGCATGCCGTACTCGCTCCGGAATTTCTGGAAGAGCTGCAATCTTACGGGCGGATCTACATGTACCGGTTCAGGCCGGAATATGAGATGTATGCCCGTCCGCTTTCGGCATATCCCTGTAACAGCAAGCAGGCAGCCTGCATCATGCTGATGATTCAGAACAACCTCGATCCCGCGATTGCACAGCATCCACATGAACTGATCACTTATGGTGGCAACGGTGGGGTATTCCAAAACTGGGCACAGTACCTGCTGACGATGCAATACCTGGCGACCATGACAGACGAGCAAACCCTGAACATGTATAGCGGACACCCACAGGGTCTATTCCCTTCTTCATCTGAGGCGCCAAGAGTGGTCGTGACCAATGGCATGATGGTCCCGAATTACTCCAGTCCGGATGAACTCGAAAAATATACTGCGTTAGGGGTTACCCAATATGGACAGATGACGGCTGGTTCTTATATGTATATTGGCCCACAGGGCATTGTACACGGCACAACCATCACCCTGATGAACGCTTTCAGAAAGCAACTGGGACCGCATGAAAGTTCTGGCGGAAAGATTTTCCTCTCTGCCGGACTCGGAGGTATGAGCGGGGCACAGCCCAAAGCAGGGAACATCAGTGGCTGCATTACAGTATGTGCAGAGATCAATCCCGTTGCAGCCAGAAAAAGACATCAGCAGGGCTGGGTAGATGAACTACTCGACAACATGGATGACCTAACCCGGCGGGTAAAAAAAGCACAGGATAAAGGAGAAACCGTGTCACTGGCCTTTATCGGAAATGTGGTGGAAGTCTGGGAACATTTTGACGAGCAGGGCATCTTTGTAACGATAGGCTCAGATCAGACCTCACTGCACAACCCCTGGTCTGGTGGCTATTACCCTGCCGGTCTGTCTTATGAAGCAGCCAATGAAATGATCGCCCAGGATCCTGCATCTTTTAAAGCAGCAGTAAAAGCTTCACTGATTAGACACGCAGCATCGATCAACCGACATACCGAAAAAGGCACTTACTTCTTCGACTATGGCAACGCTTTCCTTTTGGAATGTGCAAGGGCCGGTGCCAAGGTCATGGCTGAAAATGGCAGCGATTTTAAATACCCTTCTTATGTACAAGATATTTTGGGTCCCATGTGTTTCGACTACGGCTTCGGGCCTTTTCGCTGGGTATGTACTTCCGCAGATCCGGAAGACCTGATCAAAACAGACAGGATAGCCATGGAGGTCATGGAGGAAATGAAGGCTATAGCCCCTGCTGAAATCCAGCAACAGCTACAGGACAACATTACCTGGATCAACGAAGCTGGCAGGAACAAACTAGTAGTGGGCTCCCAGGCGAGGATTCTCTATGCAGATGCGGAAGGCAGGTCGAAAATTGCCCGCCGGTTTAATGAGGCAGTAGCCAATGGACATTTGTCGGCCCCGATAGTACTTGGACGCGACCACCACGATGTGAGCGGCACGGATTCCCCTTTCCGTGAAACCAGCAACATCTATGACGGCAGCCGCTTCACAGCAGACATGGCCATACACAATGTTATCGGCGACAGTTTCCGGGGTGCCACCTGGGTTTCCATCCACAATGGCGGTGGTGTAGGCTGGGGCGAAGTGATCAATGGGGGCTTTGGCCTGGTTCTGGACGGCAGCGAGGCCGCAACAAGAAAATTAAAGAACATGCTGTTCTTTGATGTTAACAACGGGATCGCCAGACGCAGCTGGGCACAAAATCAGGAAGCAAATTTTGCCATTCGCAGGGAAATGGAGCGCAGTCCGGGGCTTAAAATCACTTTAGCCCAACCTGCAGATGATAAACTATTGCAAAATCTCCTAAAAATGTAAAAAACTCCGATCATTCAACAGAATAAGGTCCAAAAGATATTCTAACTCAAGCAATTTCCAGAAATCTGGAAAAATATATTTAATATTGAGCAACAAAACCTATAACTGGACCTAAAAGCATGATGGAGTACAGCTTAATGTCTGACGCCGAACTTGTTCAACTGATGAAGCTGGATGATAGAAATGCCTATACGGAAATCTACCACCGGTATAAATTCACCTTGCATAACCATGCCTGGAACAAGACCCGCAACCGGGAGGAAGCCCAGGACTGTATCCAGGAAATTTTCACGGGGCTATGGGCCAAACGTGCTGCACTGGAATTGAGCAGCAATCTCTCGGGTTACCTCTACACCACGCTCCGCAATCACATCCTGAACCAGATGCTGCGTAGAAATGTACAGGATAAATACATGGCCTCAATCCAGAACTTCGTCAATACAGAACCTGTAATCGCAGACCATTTGGTCAGGGAAAACCAATTAAGGTTACTTATAGAGCAAGAAGTGGCTGCTCTTCCCCCAAGAATGCGTGAAGTTTTTGAATTGAGCAGAAGTGAACACCTCACGCACCGCGAAATTGCTGAACGGCTGGGAACTTCAGAACAAACAGTGAAGAAACAAATGACCAATACACTCCGGGTTTTAAGGATTAAACTGGATGTGCTCGCAATTTTCATCCTGATCTCCAATTTTTAAAGCCTTTTAAAAAAAAACAAGTTTTTTTTGACATCTGAATACCCCATCCTGACATTCAGCTTGTCTTACTATTGATATCCATGAAAAAAGACGAAATAACCCAGCTGACAGAAAATTTTAAAAGCGGAAAAGCAAGTGAAGCAGAACTTGCTTTGCTGGAAAGCTGGTACTTAAACTACAAAGAGCCGGAGCCCTACGAACTTGACATTGAAGAACGCTCAAAAGACCTCGAAGCAGTATTCCTAAAACTGCAGGAAACGCAGCAGCCAATAAAGCGGAGACTATGGCCCAGATTGTCCATAGCGGCTTCCTTACTGGTTCTGCTGTCGGTCAGTCTATACTTATACCTCAACCAAAGCCCAATGAGCCTTGAACAGGCCGCGATCAAAAGCGGCATAAAACCAGGGGGCAATAAAGCGTACCTCACGCTGGCTGATGGAACCAGAATTACCCTTACAGAAGCTAAAAATGGCGAGCTGGCCCAACAATCGGGGATCAGCATAACCAAAACAGCAGATGGGACTATAGTATATACTGCGGTAGAGCAGAGCAGTGGTCCGGCTTCCTCCAATACTTTTGAAACACCAAAAGGCGGACAGTATCAGTTGCAGCTCCCTGATGGCAGTAAAGTCTGGCTCAATGCCGCTTCCTCTCTCACTTATCCCACAAGTTTTGCCGCGCTGAAAGAACGACGGGTATCGCTCAAAGGTGAAGGATATTTTGAGATCAGCAAAGATGCGGAAAAACCATTCATCGTTCAGACCGGTGTACAGGAGGTTAAAGTACTCGGCACACATTTTAATATCGACGCTTATGAAACTGCTATAAAGACAACACTGATTGAAGGCAGTGTAAAAATCCGCACAAAAACTGAAGAGAAGACTTTGCATCCTGGCGAACAATCTTCTGCCCGGGCAGATCAGATTGATGTTCAGGCTGCCGACCTATACCAGGCTATGGCCTGGAAAAATGGAGATTTTGTATTCGAAGGCGCGTCGCTGGGTTCCATTATGAACCAGATCAGCAGGTGGTACAACGTAGATTTAAGCTATGAAGGGCAAATTGCAGACCTGCAGTTTGGAGGTTCCATTTCCAGGACAAAAAGTATCCACGAGGTACTCCGTGTTTTGGAAATGACTAAAGGAGTCCACTTTAAAATTGAAGGAAGGAGGATATTAGTTATGCCATAACCTTACTTAAATGGGATAGCTAAAAAAGAAACAGGAGCGTTGGCGCGCTCCTATTCCGGATTAGGGTCCTATAATTCCAATATTGAGTCAAAACAATAATCTTATCAATAAACCCAAACAAATGTATAAAATTTACTCTAGAAAAGAGTATGACGTGACCTGTCATGCTAAAAATCAGCTGTTTGCAAAGAGCTGGGTTAATGTTCTCAGACAACCAAACCTAACAAAATGGCTTATGAGGATAAACCTTACTATCATTTTATTAACATCTGTCTTTATGCAGTCGTCCATCGCTGCAAATGGGCAAAGCATTTCCCTGAACAGGAAGGGTGTATCGCTCACTGAAGTGTTCAAAGAAATCAAAAAGCAAACAGGATATGATTTTGTCTACAGATATGACGTTATCAAGCGAGCTAAAACGATTAGCCTAAATGTAAAAGAAGAATCACTGGTTCGTGTACTGGACAAATGTTTTTATGGGCAGCCACTCAGCTATTCTATAGAAAACAACACCATTGTGGTGAGGGAAAAAGAATTGGCTGCCAGAACCACAGAAGCCAGACCTGCAGATATTCTGATCCGCGGGATCATCAAAGACGAATCTGGCCTGCCCCTTCCGGGCGCAGGTGTGAAGGTCAAGGGTGGCTCTGCTGCTGTATCCTCTGAAGTAGATGGAACATTCAGCATCAGGGTTCCGGATGAAAAAGCCATTCTCGTGGTCAGCTACATCGGTTATGAAACTCTTGAAGTCCCAGTAGGTACACAAGGTACACTGAGCATCCAGCTCAAACCTTCAGGAACCGCACTGAATGAAGTGGAAATTGCGGTAGTGGCATTTGGTACACAAAAGAAAGAAAGTCTTGTCGGCGCACAATCTTCTGTAAAAGCTTCGGACCTGAAGCAGCCGGTAGCCAACATCAGCTCCATGCTTGCTGGCCGCCTACCTGGATTGATCGCCGTGAACAGAAATGGGGAGCCGGGTTCTGATCAGGCAGACATCTGGATCCGTGGAATTACCAATATCGGTGGCGACCGTAACCCACTGATCGTAGTAGATGGGGTACCCAACAGGCCGATCAACGGGTTAAGTCCATATGATATTGAATCTTTCACCATCCTTAAGGATGCTGCGGCCACAGCAGTGTACGGTATCCGTGGTGCAAACGGTGTAATCCTCGTAGTGACCAAACAAGGTAAAATAGGCAAGCCGCAAATTGGTGTTGACTATTTCCAGGGTCTGACCACCTTTACAAAGAAGCCAGAGCTGATTGACGGAGTTGACTATATGAACCTGGCGAATGAAGCAGGTCTTACAGAATTTGTAAGGACAGCAAATACTGGAACCTATACCCCAAGATACAGTGCCGCAACAATCGCAAAAACAGCTTCAGGAGAAGATCCTATCCTTTATCCGAATGTAGATTGGCTGGATGCCATTTTCAGGAAATTTGGCCAGAACCGTACCGTTACCACCAATCTTTCCGGTGGTGTAAATAATGCACGCTATTACGTATCACTCGGTTATTATGATGAAACCGGTTTATTTAAGACCGATGATTCACAATCTTATAATGCCACTCAGAAATATTCAAGATATACGGTAAGTACAAACCTTGACTGGGATGTAACTTCCAGCACAAAAGTAAACCTGGGCATTAGGGGAGTACTTGGTCAGGGCAACAACCCCGGTGTGGACAATGCACAGGGTGTGTTTAACCAGGCTTTTCAGATCAACCCTACTTCATTTCCAATCATGTACCCTAACGGTTATATTCCAGGGATCAGTGCGCAGTCGGACCAGAGAAATCCTTATGCCGATATCACCAGAAGGGGTTACCGTACGTATTACAACAATACCTTGTTTTCAAACCTGCGTTTGACACAAGACCTAAAAGTCCTGACGCCAGGCTTATCTGTTACAGGAATGTTCTCCTTTGACGTAGCCAACAGCAATAGTGTGAACAGGAACAAGAGGGAAAGTACTTATTACATCAATCCGAATGACCCTTACAATGCAGACGGATCTTACAAATACGGACAGACCTTGCAGGGACAAAACTTCCTGGGCTATGCATTTGCCAATGGAGGTGATAAAAAATTGTATGCCGAACTTGCTATGAATTATAAAAGGGATTTTGGTAAACACTCCGTATCAGGTCTGGTACTCTACAACCAGAATGACAACCTCACCCCTTTTGCGGGTAACTTTACCTTGTCTATCCCTTACCGGATGATGGGCGTAGCCGGCCGTGCAAGTTATTCTTACGACAACCGCTATTTTGCAGAGGTCAACTTAGGTTACAACGGTTCTGAGAACTTTGCACCCGACAAACGCTTCGGATTGTTCCCTGCATTTGGTGTGGGATGGATTTTATCTAACGAGAAATTCTTCGAAAGCCTGAAAGATGCATTCCAACTGGTGAAGTTCAGGTATTCTGACGGTATTGTAGGTTCAGGAGGTAGTTCATCAGGTTATGCAGGATCGGAAGGCGAACGTTTCTATTACCTTACAAAAGTAGGAGATGCCAACGGTTATTCTTTTGGTCTGAGCCGTACCGGTATCAATGGATTAAACGTTACCGCTTATGGAGTAGATGTGACCTGGTCAGAAACCCGCAAACAGGATCTGGGTTTTGAATTGAAATCATTCAACAACAACCTCTCCCTGATCGTAGATTTATTTAAAGAGCATAGAACCGGGATCTTCCTTGGCAGGGGTGTGGTGCCCAACTATATCGGCTTGGTATCCAATCCTTCCGGTAACCTTGGGGAGACCAAAAATAAAGGTATCGATGGATCCCTTGAATACAACGCCAGGTTCAGCAAGGATCTGGACATTACCTTCAGGGCCAACTATACCTACAACAAAGATCAGATCATTGAAAATGATCAGGCACCTACCAAATATGCCTATCAGGAGTTAAGAGGTAGCAACATCCTTGCACGTACCGGTTATATTGCTGAAAAACTATTCGAGAGCCAGGCAGAAATCAATGCTAGCGCAAAGCAGTTCGGCACATTGCTTCCAGGGGATATCAAATATAAAGACCTCAATAATGATGGCATCATTGATGCTTTTGACCGTACAATCATTGGACGTGGTGACGTTCCTTCAGCCATGTATGGATTTGGTTTTTCAGCCAGGTATAAAGGTTTTGATCTGGGTGCATTTTTCCAGGGTCAGCATAACGCAGACATCATGTTGAGTGGAGACGCGTTGCAGCCTTTCACCGCATCAGGTGGTCTTGGAAACTTACATTCTATTGCGACAGACCGCTGGACAGTTGAAAACCCACGTCAGGATGCTTTCTATCCACGCCTTTCTTACGGTGTTAACAACAACAATTTCCAGTCCAGTACCTGGTGGCAGCGTGATATCAGCTTCCTGCGTCTGAAGAACCTAGATTTGGGTTATACACTTAACAAAGGAATCAGGGCAATCGGTGTCAACAAACTGAGGGTATATTTTACCGGATACAATGTATTTACCATCAGCGATTTCAAAATATGGGATCCTGAACTTGCTTCCAACAATGGAACAAAATATCCTTTGGTGTCTACTTATTCACTCGGTTTAACCGCTAATTTTTAATCATATGAAGAAGATATATATATTCACCATAGCCGCCTTATTCATCCTCGGCAATTATGGATGTAAAAAGTTCCTGGACCAGGTACCGGATGACAGGTTGACTTTTGATGAATCTTTTGCGACAAAATCTACTGTTGACAGACTGCTGGCCAACGTCTACTCGACCATGCCCGATGAAATGCAACAGCGCTTTCCTGCCAATGGATATACCGCTGGTCCATGGACAGGAGCTTCTGATGAAGCTGACTATACCCTGCCCAGCAGTTTTTCCAACAATTTAAACAGTGGAAACTGGGATGCGACAACCGGTCAGGTCAATACCATCTGGCAATTGTACTATAGAGGTATACAGGCTTCCAGTAATTTCATTGCCAATGTAGACAAATGTACCGACTGTAACATCAGTGGAACCGACTACATCAACAGGTATAAAAATGAAGCCAGGGCCCTGCGTGCCATCTATTACTATTACCTGCTGCGTCAATACGGACCAATAGTTCTGCTGGGCAACAACCCTATTGCTGCTGATGCACCAATTGAAGCCATTAGTATCCCCAGAAGTTCTTTTGATGAATGCGTAGAATACATCGTCAGCGAACTCGATGCTGCTTCGGCAGGTCTTCCTGCCCTGCCTTCTGCCAATGAAGATTATGGCAGAATCAATAAAGCAGTAGTTCATGCTTATAAAGTACAGGTACTGCTTACCGCAGCCAGCCCATTGTTCAACGGAAATACGGATTATGCAACTTTGGTGAACAAGGACGGCAAACAATTGATCAGCCAGACTTATAGTGCCGCAAAATGGTCACGTGCCGCTACAGCTGCGAAGTCTTTCATCACCACGTATCCCAACTTCACACTATTTAAGAAAGCACACCCTACAGCACCTTCTGTGTTTAATAACGCCTTCGTTGCTTGTAGAGACGTCATGCTGACAGACTGGAACTCAGAAGTAATCCTGGCTAAGCCCAATGCAGATGTGACTAACCTTCAGTACAACATGACCCCGAACCATAGCAACGGCTCCGGCAGTGACAAAGGAGGTTCTTTCCTTTCTGCTTCACAGCAATTGGTAGAAGCCTACTTCATGGCGAATGGCAAACCGACAGATGACGCCACTTCAGGTTTTACGAGGACAGGTTTCACCAATTTCCAGGCGCCTGACGACAATGCTGTAAGATCAGTACAAAATATGTATGTGGATAGGGAAGCGCGTTTTTACGTAGGCATCACTTACACCAACCGCAAGTGGATCAATCCGAACACCACACTCATTACTAGTTTCGAATTCAATGGAAATGCGGGACGTGGAAGTATCAGCAACAATGATTATTCTTCTACAGGTTATACCCAACGCAAAAACCGCGGCTTAAGTGGTGATGGTGGAAGAACAGCGATCATGATCCGCCTGGCAGAGATCTATCTGGACTACGCGGAGGCGGCATACGAAGCCAATCCTGCTGATCCGGATGTTTTGATCTACCTGAACCTAATCAGGGAGCGCGCAGGTATTCCTCAATATGGAACCGGTGCAGGTATGTTGCCTGTACCTGCTGATCTGCGTGATGCCATCAGAAGAGAAAGAAGGGTAGAGCTCGCTTTTGAATCTCACCGTTATTTTGATACCAGAAGATGGAAGATTGCCGAAAGCACTGAGAGATCCATCCTTGGATTGGACATCGGTAAGAATGCCGCTACCGGATTCTACAACATTGTTCAGCAAGAATCAAGGGTATTCGAAAAGAAACATTATCTCTGGCCTATCCCAAATGGAGAAGTACAGAAAGTACCATTAGTGGTGCAAAACACGGGCTGGTAAAGCCGAAGATCATCCCTATAAAAGAGGAGCGACAGGTTTGTCGCTCCTCTTTTATGAATAGGATAAACCATCGTTTAAACCGGTAACCTGTTCAGCTCGATATCATCCGGCGTTACAAAGATCAGCGGCACCTTTTCCACATCCACATAACTGGAATCCAGACCAAAGCTCCGCTCTTCAGAAAGACTCAGGCGTTTCAGGATGAAATAATAATCCATGATCGTCCTTTCATAAAAACTGAGTTTAGAGAATTTTGACAAATGTTTTTCCAGCAGCACGAAGCGGAAATCACCCGCAATCTTATGCTTGTTTAACGAGGTGTACTGACTGGTAATATCTACCTCTCCATTTTTTACCAGTTCCTCAATCACCTTACGGTAAAGCAGGTTCACCCGTTGCTCTACCCGGAATCCAAGCTTAAAATCGATCCGGATGAGTTTTCCTGGGATCAGGAATTCAACTTTGTAATCGCGGGTATAAGGCTCATCTACTACATCCACATGCACGAGCCAATAAATATCTGCCCGCTTTGGCTCCTTCTGAATGATGGAATAAATGATCTTCGATTCGATCTCCGTCTTGAAGTTAGCACTCGTCAGGTACACCAGTTGCGATGAGTATTTTGGTACAGAAATGTCATTGCTTAGCTCGCTGATGATGGGATAATAATCTTCTATCTCCACATACTTCACAAAGCGGTTTTTGATCTTCCTGGCCACGTACCAGCTCCACATGACCGTAAACAATGCGGAACCGATCATTACCGTTACCCAACCCCCATGGAAGAATTTTGCCATGTTACCTACCAGGAAGGTTAGTTCCAGCAAACCATAGATAATCAGGAATATCACAATTGCATAAATCGGGATTTTCTTGCGTTTCATGTAAGCCGCAATCAATATGCTCGTTGCGAGAAAGGTGAGGTTGATGGCCAGGCCATAAGCACCCTCCATTGCCCCGGAGCTCCGGAAAATAAAAACAATGCAAACACAACCAGCCCATAAGATCCAGTTGATAGAAGGGACATAAATCTGTCCTTTCTGGTTGCTCGGATAGTTGATCCGTACCTTTGGCCAGAGATTGAGTCTTACCGCCTCAGAGATCAGGGTAAAAGAACCGGTGATCATCGCCTGACTGGCAATTACTGCGGCACAGGTAGCCAATGCGACCATGAAGAGCAGATATTGAGGCGGCACAATCTCAAAAAAAGGATTCAGTGATTTGTCGTAATTGCCATGTTCCAAGACCCAGACGCCCTGACCAAGGTAACTGAAAATGAGCATGATTTTTACAAATATCCAGCTGACCCTGATGTTCTTCCTGCCGCAGTGCCCCATATCTGAATACAAAGCTTCTGCCCCCGTAGTACATAAAAATACACCGCCAAGAATCAGCAAAGCCATCGGGTTATTTACGAGCAGGTTGTAGGCATAATAAGGGTTCAGTGCACGTAGGATACTGAGGTCGCGGATGACAAATAGAAATCCCAACACCCCCAGGGTGGTAAACCACAGCAGCATGACCGGTCCGAATAACTTGCCGACCAGATCGGTTCCAAACTGCTGGATGATAAACAATACAGTGATGATGGCGATGACGATGGGAATCACCTCTACATTTGGGAATTTTAGCTGAAGCCCCTCAATCGCAGAAGTTACTGTGATACTGGGCGTAATGATGCCATCTGCGAGCAGGGCACATCCTCCTATCACTGCGGGGATGACCAGCCATTTGGCATTCTTCCTGACCAGCGAGTACAGGGAAAATATGCCCCCCTCCCCTTTGTTATCTGCCCTGAGCGTAATCACAACATATTTGATGGTGGTCTGTAAGGTGAGTGTCCAGATGATACAAGACAAAGCACCGAGTACCAAATTCACATCAATCTCTTGTCCGCCACCTACCGCGGAATTGAAAATCGCCTTAAGGGTATACAATGGTGAGGTACCAATATCCCCGTAAACAATGCCCAGGCTAACCAATAAACCTCCAGCGCTGAGGGCGTTTAATTTTTTATGACTCGTCACTTCTCTCTATTTTTGGCGATAAAATTACGGCAATAAGAACTTGCAAACGTAAGAACCTGTTAAATATTGTTAAATATTTATTTAATGAACAAATTCCTTGATTTTTTTGTTTTATTATTTATATTTTTGGCAGTATCCAAACATGAGCACAAAACTACGAACAGCGCTTTTAATGAACATCTTTTGCCTCATATGCCTGAGCATACTGAGCAGTGAGATGGTTTTTGCTCAAAAGCCGGATAGTTCCATCAACAGCATCAGATCTAAAAGGATCAACAAAACACCACAGATCAAAGTCAATATTCCTACATATAAACCCAGATACAACCTTGGTGTCATTCAATATAGCGATCTGGTATCTGCAAAAACTGTTGCAAACAGTACACCTGCAAAAGCAGAAAAAGTATTGACTGTACTGAAAGTTTATCCAAACCCAGTGGACGACCAGGTGAGCCTGCTCCTGAGGATGGACAAAGAGTCTAATCTTTCCGTAAAGATTATGGATTTGCTGGGGAATGAGGTCGTCACGCTCTCCAATGAACGCATTCCATCTGGAGAGCAAACCAAAAGCTATACGATCCCTAACAGGCTAAACACAGGTATTTACTTTCTGAAGATTGCTGCAGGTGCTGAGACCGTAGTGAAACGCATCTCCGTTTTATAATTCGCCTTTCCCGTATTCTTTCCTATTTTTGTTTGCATGAAGATCATCGCAATAGGACGCAACTACGCTGCACATGCCAAAGAACTGAACAATCCTGTTCCGGGAAATCCGGTCATATTCCTGAAACCCGATACTGCAGTACTGAAAGATAATAAACCATTTTATATCCCTGATTTCTCTTCAGACATCCACTATGAACTTGAAGTAGTGCTTAAAATCTGCAAGGAAGGTAAACACATCGCAGAAAAGTTTGCCCCCAAATACTACGAGGAGATCGGCCTGGGCATAGATTTCACCGCCCGGGACATCCAGTCCCTGCATAAGGAAAAAGGACTGCCCTGGGAACTGGCCAAAGCCTTCGACAATTCTGCCGCCATTAGCAATTTCATCCCGAAATCGGAGATCGCTGACCTGCAGGACCTGGAATTTGAACTGAAAATCAATCAGGAACGCCGGCAACTGGGCAATACCAGCCATATGCTCTTTTCATTTGACTACATCATCTCTTTCGTATCCCGCTACATCACACTCAAAAAAGGCGACCTTATCTTTACCGGTACACCGGAGGGTGTGGGAAAGGTTAAACAAGGAGACAAGCTGGAGGCGTTTATGCAAGGCAAACCATTTCTTAATTTCGACATCAAATAATACAGATGAACAGTAAACACTTCATGCTGATCATCCTGAGCATCCTTTGCCTGGACGTTCAGGCGCAGCAGGTCTTCAGCAACAATAAATATCCGCTGGTCGATTTCAGGCCTCCCCTGGACATTGTACCACCGGCACTGGCAGGCTCGTTTGGCGAGCTCCGTGCCAATCATTTTCATTCCGGAATGGATTACCGCACGAACCAGCGCGAAGGCTACCCAGTTTATGCCATTGCAGATGGCTATATTTCCCGCCTGCGTGTACAGAACAGCGGTTTCGGACTTGCCTTATACATTAACCATCCGAACGGCTACACTTCTGTGTACGGCCACCTGCAAAGGTTTAATGGCAAGATTGGCCAGCAGGTGAAGTCTGTTCAGTATCAGAAGAAATCTTATGAGATAGATGAATTTCCTAATGCACTGTTGATCCCCGTACGCAAAGGGGATGTCATTGCCTATACGGGAAATACGGGCAGTTCAGGCGGGCCGCATCTCCATTTCGAGATCAGGGATACCAAGACCGAAGCGACCATCAATCCACAACTGTTTGGCCTGGAGATCCCAGACAATATTCCTCCCGTGATCTATTCCATGTATGTGTACCGCCTCAACAAAAAGCCTTTCAATGAATCGATCCCAAAACAGTATTTCCAGGTCAGCGGTGCATCCGGAAATTATCGCCTCAACAGCGTGAGTACCATCAACCTCAGCGGTGAGGTCGGTTTCGGTATTGTAGCTACCGATAGGCACAATGGAGCTTCTGGACTCAACGGGGTGTATTCCATAGAACTGGAACTGGACGGTCAGCGCATTTTCACTTCCGCACTGGAACGGTTCAGCTTTGAAAACAGCAAGGCCATCAATTCGCACATCGACTACCCTACTTACCTCAACACCAAGCGCAGCATTCAGAAAAGCTTTGTAGACCCTGGAAACCCATTGCAGATCTACAGCAACCTGGTGAACAATGGACGAATCACTTTTACCGATGGAAAGTTACACCAACTTCAATATACCGTCACAGATGGTAAGGGGAATAAAAGCACGCTCGCTTTCAAAGTTCAGGCCGATTCCAAAGCCGTGATTGACCCACCCGAAGCTCCGGCCGGAAGCAGCCTATACGCCTTTAGCAATGTCAACGAATTCAATACCCCTGACTTAAAGGTGATCCTACCCAAAGGCACCTTGTACAATGACCTCAATTTTCAATATAAGAAGTTGACAAGGCCGGCTGGCAATGCTTATTCAGCCATCCACCAAATCCACAACAACCTGACTCCATTGCATACGGGCTTTGAAATCTGGATCAAGGCCGACAGCAGCCTGAGCAAATATCAGGACAAGGCACTTATCGTCAATTCTGGGAGGGGCTCACAGGGCGGCTATTATGAAAATGGCTATGTAAAGGCAAAACCCCGGACCTTTGGCAGTTACCTCATCGCCATAGACACCATTGCACCAGTAATTACCCCTGTGAATATTTCCAATGGCAAAAACATGAACGGCCTCAGCAAAATGTCCTTTAAGATCCGCGACAACATGTCTGGCATCAAGAGCTTCAATGGATATATCGATGGCAAGTGGGTGCTCATGGAATTTGACACCAAGACAGCCTCTTTGTGGCACAGTTTCGATGAAAGCACCGGCCCTGGTAAGCACAGCTTTGAACTTCTGCTCAGTGACATGAAAGAAAATACCAGAAAATATTCCATCACCTTTTATAAATAACGATCATGACTGAATTAAAAGAGGGGCAAAAAGCCCCGGAATTTAGCGCAAAAGACCAACATGGTGACACCATTACCCTGGGTCAGCTTGCAGGCAAAAAAGTGGTATTGTATTTTTATCCAAAGGACGACACCCCAGGTTGCACCGCAGAAGCCTGCGATTTCAGAGACAACTACCAAGGGTTGACCGCCAAAGGAATCACTGTTCTTGGTGTTAGTGTGGATGACGAAAAATCGCATCAGAAATTTGCCAACAAACACAGTCTTCCCTTCACCTTGCTCGCCGATCCGGATAAACAGATTGTGGAAGCCTATGGCGTTTGGGGGGAAAAGAACATGTATGGCAAGAAATACATGGGAACCAACCGTACCACTTTTATCATTGATGAGGCAGGTAATATTGCCCACATCATCACAAAAGTAGATACAAAAAACGCTACCGCACAGGTACTTGATTTGCTTGGACCTTAGTACCTAGCAACTGCTGCATCTTTTCATACAGCTCTGTCGATTTATAGGGCTTGGAGATGTATTCGTTCATTCCTATTGCCATGCATCGTTCACGGTCACCATCCACTGTATGTGCGGTCATGGCAATAATAGGGATCCCTGACTTTTCAGAATCCAGGGCCCTGATGCGGCGACTGGCTTCATAGCCATCCATTTCGGGCATCTGCAGGTCCATCAGTACGATATCGAAATTAGTTTTCTTTAATTTGTCCAGCGCAATCTTACCGTTCTCGGCCATCTCCGTTTCAAAGGAATGTTTTTCCAGGATCTTCTTCGCCAGCAACTGGTTCACCTGGTTATCTTCCACTACCAGTACTTTAACACCTTCCCCTTTCAATTCATAGGATGGGGAGAGCGGACAAGACAAATGTACCTCCTGCAGCATCTTTCCCCCTTCCTGTACCTTCTCAATCTTTTTCAGTGCCCCGTTCAACGTATCCAGCAGGCGTTCACCCGCCTCGATCACCATGTTTAATGATTCGCCGCGTTCCAGGTCCGGCTCCGTTTCCTTCAGGTGCCTGGCAAAACCCAGGATAGCGTTCATTGGTGTACGCATTTCATGGCTCATACTGATCAGAAAACCATGCTGTGCCTGGATATTCTCCTCTACAGTGGCCGTCATTTCATTGAACGCCACAGCAATCATCCCGATCTCATCTTTAGAATAGACCGGCACCCGGGTGGTGACTAATCCAGATCTGATTTTCTCCGCACCTGAAATGATCGCATTTACCCCTTTTTGGAGGTTTCGGTTAATGGATACAGACAATATGATAGTGGCCGTTCCTATTGTAAGCGATAAGGCCAGCACCAATTTTAAGACCAAACTTTCCAGCCAGCGGGCACCCTCTCCAAGAGTAAAAGAAAAATCATCTTCCAGCTTCGTCAGGCGATGGTTGATACCTTCGATATCTTTCAGCAGCACTGCAATCTGTTCATCTCCGGCATTCGACTTGATCAGCCGGTCCAGCTGCTCTCCGATAAGCACGAGTTCTTCAAGTGCAGGTTCTGCATTGGCCCAGGCCGTAAAAGCTTTTTTCAGGTAGTGCACTTCATGAAAGCGGATCAATAATTTCATCATGCCCTCAATATCGTCGGGATGATTTCGTCCCTGTTCCAGATGCTTCCTTGCCAGTTCAAAATCCGGCTTAGGTTTTTGCAGCTCCATCCTCGCGGCCTTATCTCCCATGGGAACAGAAAGAAAGCTCTTAAAAGCGATATAATTTTGCTCCTCATGGGTATGGGCGTATTCCCGCAAATGCATCATGGCATCTTTTTGGGCCTTAGACCATAGCCCCTCCCCCCCTACATAAGAGCGTACAGCAGAAAGGGTTGTGATTGAAAACCACAATGTGCACAATTCAATGAGTACCAGCAAAGCAGTGAACCCAATTGTGAAATATAGTTTGCGGGAAATTGATATATCGCTCAACTTCCTCCCAAAAGCTGTTGTCATAAACACCATCCCTTTTTAATCCAGTAATGCTCAAGAATTGAGCTGGCAGAATTAAAAATAAGATTTAGATTACACTTTAGACAAGAACAGAGTTATTCATTTCATTCAGTTACAGACTGATGCACTACAGCTTTGTTCAGAAATGACGTAACAGCACAAGACTAGGCCTTTGATTTAATCTTGTGGCCATAGACAGAGAAGAACCAAATATAAAGGTAACAAGGCAGCACACTCAGGAAGAAAGCCAGCTGGAAATGCATGCCCGCATAATCTTTCAGGTAACCATAGATCAAAGGCCAGATTGCGCCTCCGGCGATTCCCATGACCATAATAGCAGATCCCGTTTTGGTAAACTTACCCAGCCCTTTGATTCCCAAGGGGAAGATGGCCGGCCACATGAGTGAATTGGCCAGGCCCAAAAGACCTACAAAGATCACTGAGGTATAGCCATCAGTTACATAAGCAGCACAAATGAAGACCACACCAAGGATTGCACAGATTTTGAGGGCCGTTTGCTGGCTCATGTATTTTGGAATGGTAGCGATCCCGATGAAATAACCCACGAGCATACTGGTCAGGGTAAGCGTAGTGAAGTATTTACTAATGTCTGCACTGATGCCAAGTGCTTTTCCATATACGCCAATGATGTCTCCGGCCATGACCTCTGCCGCCACGTACACAAAAATGCAGAAAGCCCCCAGAAACAAATGAGGAAACTGAAAAATGGAAGTTTTGCCGCTTTTCAGTTCTTCTCCCTCCAGTGGTTCCTCCTTATCCAGATCTACCTCAGGAAGGTTAGAAAATTTAATGAACAAAGCAAAAGCCGTGAACAGCAGGGCCAACACAATATATGGGGTATACACACGGCCCAGAACTTCGGCCAGTAAAGCTTCCTTTTCTGCGAAAGTAGTTGCTGGATCGTGGATCTTTGCTTCTATGCCAGATGCATTTTCCAGGAACAGTGTACCCATGATTACCGGCACAATGATGCCAGCAAATTTATTACAAACTCCCATGATGCTCATCCGTTTTGCAGCACTTTCTATAGGTCCAATGATGCTAATGTAAGGGTTGGAAGCTGTTTGCAACAAAGAAAGCGCAGCACCTTGTATAAAAATTCCTGTGAGGAATAAACCAAAACTCCTGGTATTGGCCGCGGGGATGAACACCAGTGACCCGAAGGCCAGGATGAGCAGGCCAAAAATGATCCCGTTTCTGAACCCCATTTTACGGAGGATCCATGAAGAGGGCAATGCAAGAAAAAAATAGGCAATATAGGATGCGAAGGTCACAAGGAAAGCCTCAAAATCTGTTTTCAGACCACAAGCCAGTTTCAAAAATGGGATGAGGGTACTGTTGGCCCAGGTTACAAAGCCAAAGATGAAAAACAGGGCACCTATCACAACGATAGGAGAAACAGCAGAAGATTTGGTTTGGTTGGTCATGGTTTTATGGTTTATCAAAAAAATTGATCACAGCTAAAAGTAGAAAAAACAAAACAGGCCAAATCCAAAAACACTGCGCAAACGTTTGCCTGGATCTGGTTGCTCATATATTTTAAAAAAACAAAACAATTAACAATTGAAGTAAATCAGCACAAATAACAAATAATTTGTTTGAAATAACACAAAAATTCAGTTAATTGTCTAAATATTCATTCCATTTAATCAAATTTTAACGCAAAAAATTCAAAATGATTAAAAACAGATACACAGAATCTTACAATTCTCCAAAAAACACATGGGACGAGATGTTTGATGACACACAAACCGTAAGAAATGAATATAAAAAAGTAATGGAATACCTTGAACTGGAATCTACAGAGGAGCTAAACAAAAAAGAAGAGTTATCCAAGTTACTTTTCATGAGCCAGGGCATCACCTTTACCGTTTATAACAGCGGCGAAGGCGTAGAGAAAATTTTCCCTTTCGACATTGTACCACGCATCATCACTTCCGATGAATGGGAATTTATTGAAACAGGAATAAGGCAGCGGGTCAGGGCACTCAATCTCTTCCTGAAAGATGTATACAGCAACCAGTTCATTATCAAAGACGGCATCGTACCCATCGACGTGATCTATTCCTGTCCGCATTTCCTGCGGGAGATGGTAAATGTGAAAGTGCCACATGACATTTACATCCACATTGCCGGAATCGACCTCATCCGTGACAACGACGGCACCTATTATATCCTGGAAGACAATGTACGTACACCATCAGGTGTAAGCTACATGCTCGAAAACCGGGAGATCACCAAGCGGCTTTTTCCAGACCTGCTGCCCAAATGTAAGGTCAGGAGCGTGACAGAATACCCAAATGTACTCTACAACAACCTACTCTCCCTTTCACCACGCCAAATTGCCAACCCCACTATAGTGTTATTGAGTCCGGGCAGTTTCAATTCTGCTTATTTTGAACATACTACCCTGGCCAGGCTGATGGGAATTGAACTCGTGGAGGGACCAGATCTGATTGTGGAGGACCACAAGGTATACATGAAAACTACTGCCGGCCTGCAGCAGGTAGATGTGATCTACCGAAGGGTAGATGACGAATACCTTGATCCCCTCGCCTTCAATGCGGGCAGCCTGCTCGGCGTAGCCGGACTCATGAGTGCCTACCGGAAGGGGAATGTCACCATTGTGAATGCCGTAGGAAACGGTGTGGCTGACGATAAAGCGGTGTATGTATATGTACCCGACATGATCAAATATTACCTGAACGAAGAGCCTATACTTAAAAACGTCCCCACCTACCAACTGGGCAATCCGGAAGAGATGGCCTATGTGTTCGACAACATCAACCGCATGGTTGTGAAACAAACCAATGGCAGTGGCGGCTACGGCATGCTCATGGGACATGCTGCGAGCCCTGAAGAAATAGAAGCCTATAAGCAGGAAATCCTGAAAGAACCCCGGGCTTTTATTGCCCAACCTACAATCAGCTTGTCGTCCGCCCCCTGTTATATGCAGGGACTGCTACAACCGCGGCGCGTAGATTTCAGGCCTTTTGCACTTTGCGGCCCCAATGGCATAGAGATCATCCCAGGAGGCCTCACCAGGGTCGCCCTTAAAGAAGGCTCCCTCGTTGTCAACAGTTCACAGGGAGGTGGCAGCAAAGACACCTGGGTATTGTCCAAATAAAACATTTCAAACACATCAAATCACCATACCAATATGTTAAGCAGGGTTGCAGAAAGCCTGTACTGGATAGGCAGGTACATCGAACGAACAGACGGCATGCTGCGCATGCTCAAAATAAACTACGCTTCAGCACAAGATTCCACGTCGGAATTTTCCTGGAGTCCCGTAGTCCAGATTTTTTGCGGATTGGATACGGACGGCTTTGAAGACCTGGAATTCAATAGCAGGAAGGCGCTGCAATTTATGGTGACGGATAAAGAAAACCCAAACTCCGTCATCAACATCATTACCCAGGTCAGGGAAAATGCACGCAGTGTACAGGACCACATCACTAAGGACGTATGGCAATGCCTCAACGAATACTACCATACCGTAAAAGACCCCCGGTTAAACAATATGCTGCGTAAAGATGACCCCATCTCTGTGCTTGACATCCTGATCAAGCAGGGAATGCTGTTTTACGGCACTACTGAGATCACCATGGCCAGAAATGAAGGTAGCAGTTTTATGCGTATTGGCAAATACCTCGAACGCAGCATCCAGTCGGTCAACATCCTTGACATCAAGTTTGGCTCTGTGGACCATAATCCCGATCTTGTAACCAGCACCTCCTACTGGAAACACCTGCTCCTTTCCATTGGAGGTTACGAACTCTACCTCAAAACCTATCGACAGGGCTTTGAAGCAGAAAAAGTACTGGAGCTCGTAGTATTGCACAACGAATTTCCCCGCTCCGTTATCTATTCTCTCAATCAGCTGGTGAAATACCTGGAAAGACTGAAGGCGGACGATCATATCAACCCAGGCAACCTCTCTTTTCTGCTTGGCAGACTGCAGAGCAAAGTAAAATACAGTTCAATCAAAGGAATGCATCAGGACGACCTGCACTTCTACCTTGCCGAGATCAAGTCGGAACTGTACGGCATCGGAAATGCCTTTAACCAAACCTGCTTCTCCTTAGCATAATCACGAACCACATGCCAGAATTTAAGATCAAACACATCACCAGATACAGTTACGAAAGTCCGGTCAGGGACAGTGTAAACCACATCATCCTCTATCCAAAACAAGATGACTACCAACAGGTCAAACAACATAAACTGAAGATCTCCGGAAATCCACACGTAGATACCTTTAGCGATTACTATGGCAATCAGATAGGCTTTTTTACCTATACAGAGCCGCACACCGAATTGGAGATCTGCTCCGAACTCAGGGTGATCACCACTGCGAAAGAGCTTCCTGCAGCCACAATGTTCAGTGAACTCCAATGGGAGGAACTGCAGGCATTGCGTTATATCGTACCCTATATCGACTACCTCAAATGGGAAGCTTTTGATGGCCTTCAGGAATTGAAACTGGTGACAGGGGAACGCAAGGAGGCGCACAGCAGCCCATACACCACTGCGCTGAATTATTGCAGTTATGTATTTGAACGGTTCCAGTACATTCAGGGTGTCACTACTGTACAGACCAAATTAGATGAAATCTGGAAATTGAAAGCCGGGGTATGTCAGGATTTCGCACACATCCTTTGCCAAATGCTGCGCATGGCGAACATCCCAGCCAGATATGTCAGCGGATACATTTGCCCTAACAAGAATGGTGTCCGCGGCGAAGGTGCCACTCATGCCTGGGTAGAGGCCTATATTCCCGGTTATGGATGGCTGGGGTTAGATCCTACCAACGACTGCATTGCCAGCGAAACCTATGTACGACTGGCCTTCGGGCGCAGCTTCAACGACTGTTCTCCCGTAAAGGGTGTATACAAAGGTAGTTCGGACCACAAACTCATCGTACAGGTCATCGTAGGTTACGACAATGGGAACACCGAAAGCAGCGAGCTGGCTCCCATCATGCCTCAGGAAGCAGTGGCGACCAGTACAACGGGCAACGGCAATAGTTACAGGCGTCACCAGGAATTGCTCCAACAGATTCAGCAACAACAGCAATAGGCTCTCTCCAAAACCGCAATTTAATAAACAAATCCACCGGATTAACTGTAGTTTAGGCACTAAGATCAATCTAATCATTATGGACTTTACAATTGAGACCAGCGACCTGATCAGCATGTTAATGGCTGTGCTATGCGGCGGAATCATCGGTTTTGAAAGAGAATACAAGAATAAGTCGGCAGGTTTTCGCACCATTGTGCTGATCACTCTGGGATCAACAATCTTCACCATTGTATCACGTCATGGTGTAGGTGCCGACGACCGTATTTCCGCGAACATCATTACCGGTATTGGCTTTATCGGTGCCGGGGTTATCTTCAAAGACCAGTTTTCGGTACGCGGCCTCACCACTGCCGCTGTGATCTGGACTTCTGCCGCTATCGGCATGACCACCGGTATCGGTTACCACGCCCTGGCCTTTGTCTTTACCCTAATCACACTGGGCATCCTACTGATGATGAGCCGCGTAGAACGCTTCATCGGAAAACTGCAACGACAAAAGATGCTAAGTGTAACTTTCAGAGATGCAGACTTCAAGCATATCCAGTCACTCGAAGAACGTTTGAATTCTGAAGACCTCGGAATTGAACGGCTACAAGTAAGCAAGGACCATGATACCTTGACGGTAATCTGGCAGGTTTCCGGCAAGAAGAAATTCCTGCTCAAGCTAAACGAAACACTGGCAAATATGCCGGAGATCATCAGTTTTAAATAAAACCGAAAAGTGGATAACTTGATAGAAGTGGATAACTAAGCTAAACATCTGCTGATCAAGCTGGTTATTCTAGTACACTAAAAATCATAAGCTATGAAAAAGTGTATCTATGTAGTTGAGGACAATGCCGCCATACGCGACATTATAGACTTCATGCTCACTGAAGAGGAGTATGAAGTCGTGATCGCCCCTACTGTAAGGGCTTTCTGGAAACAAATGCAGGAGCGTATCCCCGACATGGTGGTACTTGATGTGATGCTCCCGGATGGAAATGGAGTAGAAATCTGCCAGGAATTAAAAAGCAGCATCAAAACCCATGACATACCAGTTATGCTGATGTCGGCCAACAATCACCTGAATAAGGTGAAGTCGAAATGTACAGCCGATGAATTCATCAACAAACCCTTTGACCTGGATGACTTTGCCAATCGCGTAGAACATTATGTACACAATTAGTGTGTTTCAACCGAGCTTAACCACCAGAAAGTGATACGACAATCTTACCAGCAGGCTTCCCAAATGCCTCAGGAGAAAATTTGATCTCCAGGCGCTTCAATCCAGGCACGTTCATATCGTATTCCAATGGTGGCGGGTTAAGAGGTACCACTTTGAATTCGGCATTCTGAGGTTGCTTCAACTGAACTTTCAGCAGCTTACCGTTCTGCTTCAGCAAAAAGCCACCTTTAATAATTTCAGCCTCCGCCTGGGTCATCATCATCCAAGTTAGCGAATTGTGCTGATCAAAAAACCGAAGCTGATCTGTGACCTGGAGTTCCTGCTTACCTACCCTGCGAAAAGTCCTGCTGGCCGCCCGCAATTGCCCTTTAAAAACAGCACTGAGATCGAAACTGACTTCTGGATGTTGCGCTTTATCGCTGAAACCGGTCATAGGCGCAAAGCCGTCAACGACGTGCAGGTCCTCGTTTACCCGCAATGTGCTGTGTCCAAAGTTGTTTTTACTGAGAAGGCTCCAGCGCGGGCTGGATTGTGCCGCATTCCAAAGACCATCTGACCCCAGTATACTTTCCAGTTCAAAATAATTCTGCATCCCAAGATCGACTGACCACCTGACACCATTCAGTTCAAATATAAAAGAACCGGCATCCATATTCCCATGGCTCAGGTTCGCCGCGCCACCCTTAGCCCCAAGGAAAAAGCCGGATGCATCATCAGGCCCAAAAATTGCTATTGGGTTCAAACCATCTCCTTTATAATTTTTTGGCAGAGGCACATAATTCAGGTTCTTTGCTTTCATCAACCATACCATAGCAGCACCATTGAGTTTGCTAACTAACTTTCCTTTCTGCGCAGGGCGATCCAACAGCGCTTTAAATTCTTTGTTGCTGAAATAAGCGGAGTTGTTCGTTTTTTTGGCGAACCAGGACAAAAGCTCCTGGTTTTCCAGACTGTTATTCCCTCCGCTTCCGGAATCGAAATAGTTGTAATACAAACCAGAAGGCCCAGCAAGTTTCTTAACAAAAACTGCACTTTGTATAAAGCCGGGAGCGGCCGCGATACCAAAGTCGGTATCAAAAGCACTTTCCAATGCAGAAATGGTGATCAGCGTGTAACTGGTGCCGTAAGCCCAGTAAGAAGCGCCTTCAGGATAAGCACCATTTGGCGCATAAGCCGTTAAAGCTCGTGGGATATTCCTTACTGCTCTGGAGATAATCTGTGCGGCCAGATCAGGCTCCTGATCAGCAATGGCCACTGCTGCTGCGACCATCCCACCGTGGCATACCTGATTCCAGTTATTGGTACCGGAAATCCATCCTTTCGGACTTTCTTTCTGACTTTGCTTTAACGCTTTTTCGATCAATGCCTTTTTTACGACCGCTTGTGTACTTTGAGGAAGGTCGCCGAGGCTCCATTCAAGCCCAATCGCTACTCCATAAGCCATCTCTCCCACGTCGAGAAAATGACTGGGATTCCAGTCAGAAAAATGACAGATACCGAGTAGTTCAGCATTAAGCCGATTTAAAAAGCGAGATTCTTTTGATATCGCATAGACGATGGAAAGTGTGCCAATACGGGCAACGGCTTCGCGAGAGACAGTCAACAAACGCCGACCTTCGAGTTTTCGCTCCAATAGCGGTACATTGATCAGCGACTCTGCATTGCCGTAAAGCAACTCATAATAGGCTTTAAGTATTTCATCTTTTTTAACTGCGGTACGGATCGCAGCAAGAGATTCAGGAGTAAGGATCAACCTGGGTCCGTCTTTCCTTAACTTACTTTTGATCCAATCTGCTGTGATGGTGTCGCTAGTACCATAAGAAATATCTGACTTTGACTGAGCGGAATGACCACTCAGCATCAGCAGACACAACAGCATTATTCTCATTACTTTCATTCGACCTAAAATAGAAATAATTTCCTACTTAGGGCTGATCACTTTGCACTGGTTCAATCAGGGGAATTTATTCATGGGCCTGCAGTGAAATTCTTTTGATCAGTTCAATACAAGCCCGACTATTGTGATAAGGACATTTCCATAAACCCACTTTATCTTCATTTACCATAACCGAATCATTTTCATCAATGCCCCAGAACCACTCCCCCTGTACTTTGTCCAGAAGCCGTTGATCCACAAATTTCCAGCAAGACAGTGAAGCCTCCAGAAAACGTTCATCAGAATTCAATTGCCAGGCATTAAAAAAGCCAACCATCGCCTCTGCCTGTACCCACCACTGCTTTTCCCGGTCCAGATGCCCGGTACGGATATTCAGTTCGTAATACATACCGCCGTTTTCATCCAGTCCCCGCAATGCTGCCCTCGCCATTTCCAGGGCCGAATCCCTGAGCCTCTGAATCCAGACTTCATCACCGATCACTTCCGCTGCCTCCAAAAGAAGCCAGGAAGCCTCGATATCATGCCCGTAAGAGATGACCTGAGACTTCCTGTTCCAGTGCTCATCAAAAAATAAAACCATATGGCTACTGGCTGCATCGATGATATGTCCGGTAAAATTCTGCAACAGCATGCAAATATGTTGTTTCAACTCCTCCTCCGGCCAAATACGGTATAGGTTACTAAAAGCCTCCAGTATATGCAAGTGGGTATTCATGGTCTTTTTCTCATTGGCATCCTTATCGCTCAGGCGAAGATCCTCCAGGACATTCCATTCGCGATCCAGCGCCTCCAAAAAACCTCCATCTTTTTCATCGTAACTGTATTTGAGCAAGTCCCGAAACATGTCGATCGCCTGTACTTTTGCTGTCTCATCGCCAGAGACCATGAAATATTCGGACAGCCCGTAAATGGCAAAAGCTACAGCGTAAACTTGCTTTTTAGTATCCAGAGGCTGTCCCGATGCATCTACCGTCCAATAAACACCCCCGTAATCGGCGTCGATAAAATGGTTAACGAAATAGTCATAAGCGCGCCCGGCCTGATCCAACATGAAGGGATCTCCTTTCAAGCGACAAGCCGCTGCAAAAGTCCAAAGAATCCGGGCATTCAGCACCGCTCCTTTAGGTGCATCTGCAACTGCTACGTTGAAATTGCTGATCCTACCTAAAAAACCACCTTGTCGACGATCAACGGCTTCCGTAGACCAGTAGTGCAAAATACGCTGTAGCTCCTTTTCTACAGCCGCTGAATATACAGACAATCGTCTTTCCATCATTTAACCCTTAGACACGACCTGATTCTTTTCTATATTCCGAATGATTGTTTGTACAGATGCCGCAGAGCGCAAACCGTCTGCAGGTGTGTGCATCACATAGTCGGTCAGCAAGGCAAGCGTACTAGTAGCCACATGCATCCTCGTATCCGAAGAAGCATAGTAAATAAATATGGTTCCATCATCATCCAGAATCCAGCCATTGCTAAACAAAACATTGGAAACATCTCCAATACGCTCATCCCCTTCCGGCGCAATGAAATAGCCAGCAGGCTTGTAGATCACTTTGGTTAGATCATCCAGGGCGGTCATAAACATATAAAGTACATAGCGCAATCCCGCCGCCGTGTTACGGACACCATGAGCCAGGAATAGCCAGCCATGCTCAGTTTTAATGGGTTCGGGGCCCATTCCGTTCTTGGCTTCATAAACCGTATGGTAGTTTTTATTGTCGACGATGATTTCTTGTTCAACAGACGCATTTTCAATGGAAGTACTCAGACCAAAACCAATACCCCCACCTTTACCGCTTTCAATGAAACCGTCCTGAGGGCGTGTAAAGAAGGCATATTTACCATCAATGAATTCCGGATGAAGCACTACGTTCCGCTGTTGAGGAGAAGGCGTTTTCAAATCGGCCAGCCGCTCCCATTTGACAAGATCCTTCGTACGGGCAATACCACACTGTGCCACAGCCATCGATTGATCATGAACAGGTGCTGCAGGATCTTTCCGCTCTGTACAAAACAAGCCATACATCCAGCCATCTTCGTGAGCGACGATCCGCATATCGTATACATTCGTGTCCGGCTCATGCGTTTCCGGGAGTACGATCGGCTCATCCCAGAATTGAAACTGATCGATGCCGTTTGGACTTTCTGCAACTGCAAAAAAGGATTTTCGGTCTGCCCCTTCTACCCGCACCACCATGACGTATTTACCATTGAATTTGATTGCACCTGCATTAAAGGTGGCATTGATCCCAATACGCTCCAACAGGTTCGGATTAGTCTCTGGATTGAAGTCGTATTTCCAGTTTAGCGGAATATGCGCCGCCGTAAGTACCGGGTACCTATAGCGGTTATAGATCCCATTCAGGCTCTCCTCTTTCTCATTCTTCCTATTGATAAGCTGACCATATGCCTCGTTGAGGAATTGGTATCTTTTCTCAAAATTATTCATTCTACTATGCTGATATGTCTAATATTCGTTTAATTTATTCCACCAGGTTTTTTTCAGGATGACAATGATCACTGCGAGGATTGCCAGCGTAATGATCATCGGCAGTTTTTGCATCATGATGATATACATAGGTAATATGGTAAGGCACAACTGCGCAATGACTCCGAGTACTACATTGAACATATTGAGCTTAAAGTTTTTATTGGGCTGGAAACCCGGATCATCTGCAAGAGCCAATTCATTTATTGGACTCCAGAAGCCCCAGGGCCTTACGGTAACATAAAAATCTTTCAATACCTTGAGATCTGTGGGTGGTGCTGAATAGGTACCAACGATACAACCTGCCAGGGAAAGTACAAAGAGCAGAGGCCAATAGTACAGATCGAGTCCTGACAGTACCTGTAAGGACTTCAGTATCGCCAGGGCGATGGCAGGAATTACACCGCACAACATCCCTATAAAATAGCCATTGGCATTGAACCGCCACCAAAACCACTTAAGCATATTGGCCGCAACGTAACCCCCATACAGTCCAGAAACAATCCACTGTAATACCGTATTGACATCTTTTACGTACAAACCTAAGACCACACCAATGAATACTACTGCGATACCGACCAAATAATTCATTGAAATGATCCTTCTGGTATCCGCAGCGGGATTGATATATTTCAAATAAATATCATTTACAATATAAGCCTGCGCTGCATTCACTGTACCACTGAAAGTACCCATGAAAGCACCGAGCAGGCCAGTAAGTACAATACCGAGCACACCTACAGGCAAAAATGTATTGATCGCAGCAGGTAAAATCCGTTCGAAATCAGTGACTCCATCCGGCCCCTTTAGGTAAAGCTGGTTGTAGTAAAGCAATGCAAGTACTGTAAGTCCCATCACCATCGAGTAGCGGATTGGCAGCAAAATGATACTGACAAAACCAGTCATCTTACTAGCCTCTTCCGGACTCCGTGTGCTCAGTACTTTTTGCATGTCGTAATTTGGAGCGGGCCCAGCCAAAGACGCAAAAACCCCTTTCATGATCATCATTCCGAAGAAAAGACCAAAAAGGCTAAAACCATCGTCAGCAATTTTTTTGTTTGCATCAGCGGCGATTCCGCTCCAGTCAAGATCCAGTTTCCAACTAAAGAAAGGGTCATCCCAACCCCGTGGAACATTCAAGACATGCCCATTTAGGTGCGTAATGGCAATGATGGCAATAGCGATACAGGCCACAGTCATGATCGCATATTTAATCATATCTCCAAGTACGATGCTGTGCAAGCCACCTATAATGGAATAAAACATCGCGAACAGGGTAAAAATGATGCCATAGAAATGCGGCACATATTTATCTGCCAGTTCGAAAGGCATGTATCCTTTTATGATATGCCAGGGTACGAAGATCTCAATAAACTTTCCAAGTCCTACAAAACCGTAAGCGAGAAAGCCAAAGCAACTGATCAATGCAAAAGCAATTACCACTACCTGAGAACCCTTCACACCTTTACCAGCCTTGCCAAAGCGCGTCATCAACCATTCGGCCCCAGTATTGGCATTACTCCGGCGCAACCAGCGACTCAGGAACATCATCATAAACACCTGATTAAAGACTGGCCATAGCCAGGGGATCCAAATGCTCTTCAGTCCATACACAAAACAGAGACTGACCATCCACATCGTCCCGCTGATGTCAAACATATCTGAGGCATCACTCAGGCCCAGTTTGTACCAGGGCAGGGACTTGCCGCCCATCAGGTAGCTGTCTTTATTTTCTCTTGCTTTTTTCCGGTACCACAGTCCGATAAATACCGTGAGCAGCAGGTAGGCCAAGATGATGCACAGGTCAATGGTCGATAATTTCATAAAATGGGTTTGTTCTAGTGTTTGGGTTTAGCATAAAGGTTTAAGAAGGCCACCCCCTTTTGCAGGAGAAACTTACGTTCCCGATACATCTTCAAGAAGTCTTCGGCAGAATTCTGACCTTTATATGGCGCATAATAATGGTTATCTTTCTCCTGAGGCCGGTATCCTGCATTTCGCCATACGAGCAAAAAGGCAGGGGTATGGTTTTCGATGCCTTTCCAGACAACTTCCGACCACCAATTTGGGTCGGGGATTTCTACGTAGCCCATCTCTCCTATTGCGCTGATCTTATGGTATCTTTTAGCCAGGGAATCCTGAATCTTCAACTTAAGTGCCAGCCCATTTCTAAAGGCTTCACCATTGCTTATTGGACCATATTGGTAGCTATCGAAACTCAATACATCCACGTAATCGTTGCCCGGATAGCGTTCCAGGTATTCTGCCTCGGTGGTAAAATCAGATGGATTAAACACATAAAGTAAATTATGTGATTGTTTTACATCCCTTAGATAATGTATAGTAAACCTCCAAAGGTCCCGGTACTCAGCAGGTGTACACTCCTTTTTCCCCCACCAGAACCAGCTACCTGAATGCTCGTGAAAAGGACGGAAGAGGATCGGGATTTGTTTTCCATCATTCCCTTTAAGCGCACTATTAAATGCCGCAAACTGATCCAGCCAATCCCGGTACTTTTTATGCACCTGTCCACCTGGAAGCATCTCTTTTACCGTCACCAAAGAGGTGGTATCCCAAGCTGTCTTACCATTTAAGGGATTGTCCATGTGCCAACTAAAGGTATTGACTGCTCCAAGAGCATAGGCCTGACGAATGTATTCTCTCATTTTATCGAAAGGCACACCATCAAGGTTAGTGCTTTCATTACGTTCTAGTCTTGCCAAATCCCAGCCAAAGACAGCCGGATATTCACCAGATAGCTCTTTAAGATCGCTTCGTCCTTCCTCGTATTTCCAACCGACACCATAAGCCATGTCATCCTGATGGCCGAACAGCACGGCGCGACCACTTAGCCTTCGAAGGTTTTCATATAAATTTTTGGTTTCAGTACTTGCTTTCCTATCCACCGTCTGCGCGCGCAGAGCCGGCGACAGCATATACAGCAAACAAAGGAACAGGCTTAATTTTGTACTCATTTATATTTGGGTTTTACAGTTCGGGGGATTCGTTCAATCATTATCTAAAGTAGGCATCAATTTAGCTGATACAGTAATACTATTTTAACCATTTAATATAAAAAAACCATGCATCTTGAAAAAGACAACTATTTATTAATGGTTTAGGGTTTATTTTTACATACATTGTGTAATGTTCTTTTATCTTAAACACTTCTTTTTAGAACAACATTATTATGAATAACATCATTAAGGAGATCACTCCGCTCACTCAAAATGATTGTTTTACCATTTTCTCCAGGGTAAAAAAGGAATTTGATTTCCCGCTCCATTTCCATGAAGAATACGAATTAAATCTGATCCTGAATGCTGAAGGTGCCAGAAGAATGGTAGGAGATAACATAGAGGAGATCGGAGATATGGAACTCGTTCTGGTGGGCCCGAATCTTTCTCATGTATGGACAACACACCACTGCAAGAGTGAAGAGATTACAGAGGTGACTATACAGTGGCACAGGGATCTCTTTGACGACAAAATGCTACGCAGGAATCAACTTACCTTTATCCGGCGAATGTTCGAGCGTTCGGTACGAGGCATTCTTTTTCCAAGAGAAACCATTGAAAAGCTTTACCCCCGAATTTTAGCCATCAACCAGTTACAGGGATTTGATTCAGTATTGGAATTAATGAGTATACTTCATGAACTCTCCACTTCGAAAAGCATGCGGATACTTTCTGACGCCACCTTCAATAATGATCAGATCGTAAATTATAACAGCAGGCGAATCGATAAAGCCTATGAATTCATGAATGCCAATTTCGATAAACCGATCACCCTAAAAGACTTGGCCAAACTGGTAAACATGACCGAAGTCTCTTTTAGCCGTTTCATCAAAAAAAGAACAGGCAATACTTTTATAGACAGCCTGAATGAAATACGACTTGGTCACGCTACACGTATGTTGATTGAAACTACCCATTCCGTCGCAGAAATTTCATACAATTGTGGCTTCAACAACATTTCTAATTTCAACAGGCTCTTCAAGAAGAAGAAACATTGCACTCCGAAAGAATTCAGGGAGAACTTTTCCGGAACGAGGGTCTTTATTTAGTGCCGTTCAGCTTCCTGAGCGTTTGACGGATATAGCTTCCCGCAGGCGTCAGTATAGCCTCCGGCCATTTAGCATCGACTGATGCCCCTGGCTTGAGTAAAGCAGTAGTTTCTTCTTTGTCGGTGACGTTCCAATTGACCCAACTCAATCGGTTCCGCTCCATCCAGCCAAGCCACTTTTCTGCTTTTTCCAAATTGAATTCACCGTTGCCATTTGCTTCGCCAACCCCCCATTCGGTTACAAATAGCGGCAACCTTGACCTGATGGCTTCATCGGCCTTAGCCATGAGTTTTTCCTGATGACTTGGCTCTGACGCATAGAAATGAAAGGAATAAGCAATATTATTAAATCCCTGGATCGGATCTTTAGATACGATATCTACATCCTGATCCCAGGTAGGGCTACCGACGACGATCAGGTTATTACGATCATGCTTCCTGATCGCCTCAATGACACGAACAGCATAATCTTTGACTACAGACCAGTCGATCCGTTCCGGCTCATTGAACACCTCATAAATCACATTTGGGCAGCCTTTATAACGCTGGGCCATTTTTGTAAAAAAGCCCTCCGCTTGTTCCGGATGCAACTGTGCATGGTGATCGTGCCAATCAATGATCACATAGATGCCTTTTTTTACCGCTGCATCTACAACAGTAGTGACCAGAGCCATCTGACCATCGGGATCATGCAGATAACCCCGATCCGGCTCAATAGCCATGGAGAGCCTGAGCAAGTTGATTTTAAAATCTTCTGCAAGCCAATTCACTACAGCCTCATTATAATACTTACGACCTTCCCAGATGCTCCAGGACAAACTGATCCCACGCAATTGAGGTGCATCCCCAGTATGGTCAACAACCCTACCGCCGGCTACTTTAAGTTGCCCATGCTGTTTGACAGCCGCTTTCGTTTGCCCTAAACCTTTTCCTGCGATCAAACACAGGAGAAAAAACGCCATCAGATATCTCATCATTTATTTGAGTTTATAGAATTCAGGTTGGCGATCTGCAAACAGCACAAAACCATCGTTCTTAAAGTTAATAAAATCTGCTTCAGAAGCGTGATTTTTGTACGGGGTCCAGAAACCATCCTTGGTATTGGCCCAAACCATTGCGTAAGCAAATTCCAATCCCTGGTCTTTAAGTGTTTTCAACAGTTGCTGAGTATACCAATCGGATTTTGACAGGTTCTGGAGTCCGGTTTCTGTCAAGGCAGCCAGTTTGTTATGACTTTTGGCATAATCTGACACAACCTTAAACTTGGCTGCCGCAATTGAAGGGGAAACCCCTGCTTTCATATCTTCGTAATTATCTGTACCGACCAGATCGACATAAGCATCACCGGGATAATAGGCAAGGTATTGCGACTCCGTATTGAAATTTCTGTCGGGCGACCAGGCATACAAGAAATTACGCACCCTGAGTTCGTCACGAAGATAGGTTACCACATATCGGTACAACGCGATGTACTCTGCTGCAGTCGCATGTCCGCTACCCCACCAAAACCAGCCACCATCCATTTCATGAAAGGGCCGGAAAATTAAAGGCACCAATTTACCATCTGCCGCCACAAGCGATTTTGCATAATCGGCAATAACCTGAAGCGAAGCTTTAAATATTTCATTTGCAACGCCACCTGGCATCACCTGCGTAATTGCAGGCGTAGGATTGGCTGACCAATAGAAGTCTCCTTTATTGACAGGATTCCAATAATGCCAGCAATAAGTGACCACACTCCCTCTATTATAGGCATCAATGGTCAATGTGCGGGCAATTGATCTTTCATAATCATACCAAGCCCCGGAAGAGAAATTGGCAATATGAATGAAGTCGAAGCCATATACTGCCGGATAAGCACCTGTAACGGTTTTCACATCCGACTGTGTATTGGCAATACCAATGAATTGCTGCTCATTAGCCCATTGGGAACTGGCATTGACCAGTCCCCTCTTGGTGTCATCTTGGTGCCCAAACAGAACATGTGATTTTGCACTCTGCTGAAGATTGTAAAATAAGGCCACTGTCTCATCCGTCGCATTTCTATCAGTAAGGCCTGCCCTGATCTGGGAAAGTGACTTTACTTCCACGCTCGACGGAGTTTCCGGTACAGCCCCTAGCGGCGGGGCAGCTTTTTTACAGGAAATCATCAATACCAGGACCGTGACAACTGGGTTAAAATTGAACTTCATACAATGAAATGCTATTTGACCAGTACCCAATCATCGATGTAAAAACTTTCATCCTGCGCATCAGGCCCCTTGATCCAGAAACCCAAAGTATTGCTGGTAGCACCGGTAGCCCAAAGGTTAAGCGTAGACAAAGGCAGCTTAAAATAGGTCCAGACATTTGCGGGAACTACTACAGGAACCGATTGATCAGAATTACCATAACCTCCTGTACGTTTGTCACCAACAAAATAAAGTGTATAGTCCTGAGAGCCACCCTTAATGTAGAAAGAAAGGTATTTATAATCTGCAGAAGAAGCCAGTCCCGGAAACCAATTGGCAACACCATTCGCACTCCAATTGCCCTTCGAATAGTTCAACTTCAATGATTTAGTTCCCGATTTTGCCGCAGCAGCTGAAATTTCTCCGGAACCCCAGAAGTTCCCGCCCCAGCCAGTACCATAATCATCAGTAAACAGCTTATAGGTTTGATCGAGATTGACAAACACCTCTTTTGGCGCAGCCTTGCCGGTAGGATAAGTAAAAACCAGAGTAGTAGAAATCAAGCTGGAGGAAGGCATCTTAATGGTCATTTCTGTATCGCTCTTAGCCAGAATAGTAGCCTTGCCTGTAGAAGTCCCCAGGCTCACTTCAGTAACGCTAGCGAGGCCAATTCCCGTAAGAATAATATCTGAACCTGCAGTAAAATTGTAATTAGAAACCGCGGTTACCGTCGGTGGAGGCAGCAGCACATTGAAGGTATAGTTTACTTTGCCATGCAAGGTTTCAACCGTGAGCTGATTACTCTGTGAAGGACCAGCTGGAGTCGTTTTAGGAATACCAACTAAAATAGTAGTATCCGAACCCAAGGCTTTGTTAAAGTAGACTGACACACCATTAAAGGAAACAGTAGTTACGCTTCCCAGATTCGTTCCGATGATCGCATACATATTTTGCAGATTCCCATCAGTTGTGGTTGAATCCATTGCCACGACCTGAGGTGTCGTGTTGGGATAGGTCACGGTAGTGGCTACACCCTGCGCATTGTAAGTAACTATGGTTGTCGTCAAGGTATTATCGATGTAGCTTTTGCTAATGGTGCGCACACGACTAATAGTGGGCGCAGCTTTGCCGCCTTCCGCTTCATCTTTTTTACAGGAAGCAAACCAGACAATCGCCAGGAGCAATAGCATTGGGGCTTTGATTTGTGGAATTAATATTTTCATTTCTTTCATTTTAAATGTACATATAATAGCAGCGCTGATCTCTATTTAAAAGTGTAAGGTACAGGCGGGAGTGCGAGTGCAGGATCGTTCGCCACTTCTGTTGCAGGATATGGCATCAGGAAATTCGCATCAACAGGCGTGAAATAACCATTACCGTAGCGTACCGGTGGATTGTCATTGCTGGAATCTCCCCGATCCTGAGCTTTAATGATCTGAATAGCTTTCGGGTGTGCAGTCACATTGAAACCATCGATACGGCAGAGGTCGAACCAATAATCTCCTTCAATAGCAAACTCTAACCGGCGCTCTTTCAGGAGATCCTGAAAGGTAAATGAACTTACTGCATTTAAACCAGCCCTTTGTCGGATCTTATTGAGGTAACCCACAGCTGTGGTGTTACTTGTACTTGCATTTAAAGGAAGACCCGTCGGACTACTCCCAACCGAAGTACCCAGAATAGCCTCTGCAGCAATCAGGTATATATCGGCCAGACGCAACATATAAGTATTCATTCCAGTAGATTGAAAAGCACTTTTCCCCCCATTATCAGCCGGAGAGCCTATGACATATTTTTTGATTTGTGCATGCGTGCCCTGAGAACTGGCATTTGCAGGCAAGGTATAACCACCACCTGCCTGATTAATTTCCGCATAGTGATCACCCGGAAGCATAATCGTTGCTTTTCTTCTTTGGTCAGTTGAAGAATATGCATCAATTAAATCAAAGGTTGGAGCCAGTACCCCATATCCGTCCCCTGTCTGTGTAATTTCACTACTATATGCCAGGGAAGCCTGCATTCCATTACCAAAACCGTAACCACCATTGGACAGCCATTGCAATGCAATAATGGACTCCTTATTATTGTTGTTTGCGATCTTGAATAAATCTGCGTAGCTGCGACCTGCCACATCCACCCCGAACAGCCCAAATTCGTTGCTATTGATCACCTTTTCCGCCTGAATCCTGGCATTCGCATAATCCTGCATGTATAGGTATACTTTAGCCATTAAGGCAGTTGCAGATCCACTGGACACATGACCCGTACCTGCTACATTTGGTGTACAGTTGGCCTCGCCAAATTTCAGGTCATTTATCATAAAGGTGTAGACATCTGTAACCGGGTTGCTGCGAATGGTAGAGGGGCTACCGACAAAATCAAGCGGATTTTCGATGATTGGGACATTACCAAAAACCCTGACCAAATGAAAATATGCCAGTGCTCTCAGCACCCTTGCTTCACCAATGGCGTTATTTTTAACCGCATCAGGAACAGTTGCCGGAACAGTGGGAAGGTTATTGATCACTGCATTGGCTTGTGCAACTACTGTAAACAAAGAGTTCCAGGCCGCACTTAACTCGAAATTACCATTAGACACCGAGAAGTTACCAAATGCTTTTACATCATCTGAACCGCTTCGCCCATTGCCACTGGCCATTTCAGTTATTGCCCAGCTCACTTTTGTATTCCAACCAAACCAAGGTGCCGCATACAGGGCATTGGTACTTGACTTCACCTGCTCGGCCGTGGTGTAGTACCCACCTACCGTGTATTGATCTTCGGGGGGGCGGTTAAAAAAATCTTTCTTGCAGCCAGTTACTGAAATCCCCGCCAGGACTCCTATTATGATGATCTGTTTGATATGTAGTTTCATGTCGCTCTTATTAATAATTAAAACTGTGCATTGATTCCGAATGTGATGGTGCGAGGGATTGGATACCGCCCCATATCAATATTAGCATAGATTGGATTCTGATTCAGAGCACCTATTTCCGGATCAAGGCCACTATATTTTGTAAAAACATACAGGTTCTGTCCGCTCGCAAACACACTCAGCCGGCTCATTTTGACATACTTAGTCCATTTTTCAGGAACTGTATACCCCAATCTTACATTCTGAACCCTGAGGAAAGATGCACTCTCCAGGAAGCGGTCTGACATCACGAGGTTATTGTTTGCAATACCGCCTTTAGGTGCAGGAATATTTGAGTCTGGATTGCCAGGACTCCAAAAATTACTGGAAGATGCCAATTGATTGGTATATAGACCGGAAAGACCAGCGATCTGGTAATTCAGTGCATTTAGTATTTTTCCACCATAGGATCCGTTTAGAAAGATGGAAAGTTCGAAATTCTTATAATTGAAGTTATTGGTAATACTATAAGTAAAGGAAGGGTTAGGATTGCCAAGAGCAACCTGATCGTCCGCATCTACCTTACCATCACCGTTGGTATCTTGATACATTAGATCGCCCAGATAAATGGAGTTTGCAATGGCCGGGTCGTTAGTGATAATTGCAGGAGATGTTCCCCCGATTACATTTTGCGGATGGGAGGCAACATATTGCAAATCAGATGCGTTTTTTATAACTCCTTTAACTTTATAACCGAAGAACTGTCCTACCGGACCACCCTCCGTGGTTTTCGTAACCGGCAAACTGATAAAACTACTGTTGATGCTACCGATCAGGGCCGGAGAACCATTTAAGGAGACCACTTTATTATTGTATTTAGAAAAAATCAGTGTAGAATTCCATTTAAAATGATCATTTACGATGTTTTTGGAATTGATACTGAACTCGAATCCCCTGTTCTCAATTTGACCGGCATTATAATAAGGGGATTTGATGGCCGCCACATCAGAATACTCTGCAACACCTCCCAGCAGGAAAGCAGGGAGCGGCTTTTGGAACAGGAAGTTTTTAGAATTTTTTATGTAATAGTCAAAAGTAGCATCTATACGTCCCCCGAACATGCTGAAATCCACCCCTGCACCCTTTTGGATTGCTGTTTCCCAGGTAAGTGCCAGGTTAGCCACATTGTTGGTAACAAATCCGGTCCCCAGACCTGTCGCAACAGCTTTAATAGAAGAGCCATAAAGGTAATTTGGAATGTTTTGATTTCCAGTCTCTCCGTAGTTCAGACGAATTTTGATGTTATCGATCACCGATTTCAGCGGTGCCATGAACGACTCTTCTGACAACCTCCAGGATACTGCCGCAGCAGGGAAGTAGCCCACTTGATGTCCCTCTGCAAATTTAGAAGACCTATCAGAGCGAATGCTGGCGGTTACACTATACTTGTTATTGTAAGTATAGATACCCCTTGCCAGGAAAGACTCCATAACCTGACTACCTTTATTTTGATCAACAAGAGTTGTAGTCTGATCACCAAAACCCAATGTCTGTATCGTATTGCCGGATGCGAAGTTTTCTATTTTAGTAGAAGTACCTCCCCATGTTGCCTGCCATACCTCATAGCCAGCTAAGCCGGTTACATTATGTTTTGTACCGAAAGTATGCGCGTAGTTGAAATATTCTTTCCAACCCCAATATGTGCTATTCGAGTTATATTGGTCGAGGCGAGCCGTCTGATTAGAAAAAGCACCCCATTTGTAGGTCGGCTTAAAAGTCTGTGCTTCAGACCAGTTAAAATCACCATTCAATTCAGACCGCAGTGTGAGGTCTTTAAAGAACCTGAGGTCGGCATATGCGCTTCCATTGATATTGTTACTGAGCAAGGTGTTGCTGAGGCTAAGTGCCTGCGCCACTGGATTGACCGTACCCTGTGCCAAACCACCTGCATCCAGAGAAGGTCCGGCAAATGAGCCATCAGCTTCATATATAGGATTATCAGGAGCACTGGAAAGCGCATTATAAACAATACCCGTGTTACTGCCTAATCCAATATTCTGATTCGTTCTTGCTGCTCCAATAGTACTTCCAACCTTAAACCAGTCTTTTACTTGTCCGTTTACATTAGTACGGAAGGAATAACGTTTGAAATCGCTACCTAGAATAGTACCATCCTGTTTCAGGTATCCTCCAGAAACATAATAGTCCACACCATCTTTACCTCCTGAGAAAGCGAGCTGGTGATTCTGCTGGGCGGCAGAACGGAAAATAGCGTTCTGCCAATCGGTACCTCTCCCTAAAATACTCGGGTCGGCAAACTCTACTCTCCTTTGTTGTCCGAATTTATCTGCCAGTGCATTCTGTAAGTTTGCAAATTGCTTTAAATCCATCATATCTAAAAAGCGACCCTGTTCCTGAAAGCCATAATAACCATCGTAACTGATACGGGCATTTCCATTTTTCCCTCTTTTGGTGGTCACAATTACAACTCCATTTGCGCCACGACTACCATAGATAGCTGTAGCAGACGCATCCTTTAGAATATCTATAGTTTCGATATCATTTGGATTGATCCTGGACAAGGGACTTACACCGGTTTCTTCCTGCCCTCCACCCGTACGTGTCAACTGTGGCGATTTACCGTTTGTACTTTTATTCGTAGCGTCTCCAAAAATAGGAACGCCATCAATTACGTATAAGGGCTCTGACCCGCCAAAAGAAGTAATGCCCCGGATACGCACCGATGTCGCACTGCCCGGACCTCCTGAATTCTGCGTGATCGTTACACCAGCAGCCTTACCCTGGATCAGCTGATCCAAACTTGGCTGGGGAACATTTGCAATATCCTTTGCCAGAACAGAAGACACAGAACCATTTACATCCTGACGTTTTTGTGTACCGTAACCGATGACAACCACATCAGTCAATGCAATCGACGTAGATTTTAAAGTGACATCAACAACTGTTTTAGTTCCGATAACTACCTCTTGTGTTGCAGAACCGATAAAACTAAAGATCAATGTCGTCCCTCCTTTCGGAATACCGATAGCATATTTGCCATTCACATCTGTACTTGCCCCAGCATCAGTACCTTTTACTTTGATCCCTACGCCCGGAAGTGTAGTTCCCTTCTCATCGTATACGGTTCCGGAAATTACTTTGGATGAGGTGTTTTGCGCATGGGTATTTGAGATGAACCCGACGCACACCACAAACAGTAAAACTGTTCGTAAAATTGTGCTCATATTGTTTATATTTAGTTGTGCTTTATTAAATCAAATTTAATGGCAGATGCACCATTAAGTATAATATTATTTTAGCTTAAGGTAATCCAAAATAAACATAGATACAAGTTAATTATTGATAAACACATCATAATCAACCGATTTAAGAGTAAACTTAAGCAGTAGGCAGACCTATACTTTTTTACCTCAAATTGGTTGATTTTGAATCTTCAAACAGACATCAAACAGCAGGAACTGCATTTCCGGACTCCATTTGTAACCAAATATTAACATATTTGATTTTTTTACCCGCCTATTAGTGAATGCTTGCGCAGTTTATATTAAGTTTGTCTTATTATAATCAATAACCCCAATTAATGAAACATACAATCAATGAACTAGAAGATATTGCTGCTCAGGTGAGAAGAGATATCGTTAGAATGGTACACGCCTGCCAATCCGGCCACCCTGGTGGATCATTAGGCTGTGCTGACTTTTTTACCGCACTCTATTTTGAGGTGATGAACCACTCTGCTGATTTTACCATGGATGGTAAAGGTGAAGACTTGTTTTTCCTGTCAAACGGGCACATTTCTCCTGTTTTTTATAGTGTATTGGCCAGGTCAGGTTATTTTGAAGTGAGCGAACTAGCTACTTTCAGAAAACTAAACTCGAGGTTGCAAGGACACCCTACGACGCATGAAGGACTACCTGGTATCAGGATTGCATCTGGTTCATTGGGTCAGGGCATGTCGGTAGCGATCGGTGCTGCACAAGCCAAGAAACTGAACAAAGATCATTCTATTGTATTTTCATTACATGGAGATGGCGAACTACAGGAAGGACAGAACTGGGAAGCCATTATGTATGCGCCTTTTAACAAAGTAGACAACTTGATCTCGACGGTAGATTATAATGGTCAGCAGATCGATGGCCCTACTGAAAAAGTACTTTCACTGGAAAATCTTCAGGCTAAATTCGAAGCTTTTGGATGGCATGTGATCAACTCCGACGGGAATGACATGGACAGCATCGTTAAAGCTTTGCACTATGCTAAAACCCTAACTGGAAAAGGCAAACCTATCCTGAACTTGATGAGTACCCAAATGGGTGCCGGTGTAGATTTCATGATGGGCTCGCACAAATGGCATGGCGTGGCTCCAAATGACGAGCAACTGGCTACTGCACTTGCGCAATTGAACACTACCCTAAAAGACTATTAAAAATGAAAACCTGCGGAGCAAGCCTGAATCCCGCTATTAACAATGAAGACTAAATGAAGAAATATACATACACAGAAAAGAAAGATACCCGTTCCGGTTTCGGAGCCGGGCTATTGGAAGCCGGAAAGAAAAACCCGGAAGTGGTGGCGCTATGTGCCGATTTAGTAGGTTCCCTGAAAATGGAGGCCTTTATTAAGGAATTCCCTGAGCGTTTTTTCCAGATCGGCATTGCAGAAGCAAACATGATCGGTATCGCAGCGGGACTAACCATTGGAGGAAAGATTCCTTTTACCGGAACTTTCGCCAATTTCTCTACTGGACGTGTTTACGACCAAATCCGTCAGTCGGTAGCTTATTCAGACAAAAACGTAAAAATCTGTGCCTCACATGCGGGACTTACACTGGGTGAAGACGGTGCTACACACCAGATTTTAGAGGACATTGGTCTGATGAAAATGCTCCCTGGCATGACTGTAATCAACACCTGCGACTACAACCAAACTAAAGCTGCAACCATTGCCATCGCTGAACATCATGGTCCCGTATACCTGCGTTTTGGTCGCCCGGTAATTCCTGTGTTTACAGATCCTGACCAGAAATTCGAGATCGGAAAAGCATGGATGGTTAATGAAGGCACTGATGTAACCATCATCGCAACAGGGCATATGGTATGGAAAGCCATTGAAGCAGGTGAGAAACTAGCCGAACTGGGTATTGATGCAGAAATCATCAACATCCATACGATAAAACCTTTGGATGAGGAAGCCATTTTAAAATCTGTGAAGAAAACAGGTTGCGTGGTGACTTGCGAAGAGCATAACAAATACGGAGGATTGGGCGAAAGCGTGGCAAGATTATTGTCAACTGAGTTACCTAGCCCACAGGAGTTTGTTGCTGTAAATGACAGCTTCGGCGAAAGCGGAACACCTGATCAGCTGATGACTAAATACGGTCTGGATAGCGTCAATATTATTGAGGCAGCCCAAAAAGTATTGAAAAGAGCTGGCAAGTAATACAAGAGCATATCCATAAAGCTACATGAAGCAGGTTGAAGATTCAGAAATACTAGAGAAATTCTCTCAGGAGAAAACCCGTAACGAAGCCTTCAACCTGCTTCTGAATAAATACCAACAGAAGATCTACTGGCATATCAGACGGCTGGTACTCAACCATGATGACACCGACGACCTGGTACAGGACGTTTTCATTAAAGTCTGGAAGAACCTGGAAAAATTCCGCAGTGATTCCCAACTCTATACCTGGATCTATCGCATCGCGACCAACGAATCCATCACTTTTCTCAATAAACAGAAGCAACAAAATAATACGCCTTTGGATGAAGTGTCGGCAGAACTTGCTGACAACCTTGTCGCTTCTTCTTACTTTAATGGTGATAAGGTGCAATTGAAACTCCAGAAGGCCTTACTCACACTTCCCGAAAAGCAACGCCTGATCTTCAACATGAAATATTTTGATGAGTTGAAATATGAGGAAATATCAGAAATTACCGGTACAAGCGTAGGTGCGTTGAAGGCCTCTTTTCATATCGCAGTAAAAAAAATTGAAACTTTTATGCTAAATGAGGACATCACCTTTTAAACCTTTTGCTAAATAATACATCAATAGATACATAATGGAAGAAAATTTAGAACATAGCGATTGGATGAAGGAGATGAAGGACACTGGATTTACAACTCCTTCCAATTATTTTGAGGGTTTGAACCAAAGTATCCAGGCCAAGCTTTCAATGGAAAGACTAAAGGTATCTGTGCATGAAGATGGCTTTACTGTACCTACATGTTACTTTGAACAACTACAATCCGGCATCTTGGCGAAGACGACAGATATAGTACAATTCAGACCTGAACCGAAACTTATCAAGCTGTGGCACTCTAAATTGTTAAAATATGCTTCTGCTGCGTGTTTTGTGATTGTTGCCGGTATCGGTACTTTGTATTATAACCAGCAAACAGAGCATACCTCTGTTGCAATGACAGAAGAAATGGCTACAGAACAGATGTTGTACGACATTGATGAAGAAGTGATCATTGAACATATAGAAGCGAATTCGAACCAACTGCCTAAGGCCTCTGCCTCAGAGATCGCTATGGAAAATTATATTCTGAATAATTATTCACAGAATGAGCTTGTTGCTGACTTATAATCATAAAATAATGAAACATCTAGTTATTATATCTCTACTTTTTTCCATTTCCTTCTTTGCGACAGCCCAACAACGGACCGGCGATAGAGGCAGCGAGATCGAGGCCTATAAAGTAGGTTTTCTTACCCAAAAGCTCGATCTTTCCCCAGAGGAAGCCAAAATATTCTGGCCAATATATAATGCCTGGCAAAATGAACAGGGAGAACTCCGCAAGGAAAGAATGCAGATGATCAGTTTCAAAAAGATCAATGAAATTGAGGAGATGTCTGATACCGAAATACAAACCCTTATAGTGAATGATTTCAGCTTTAAGCAACGAGAACTCAATCTGGAAAAGAAATACTATTACAGACTTAAAAGTAGTCTCCCTATCAAAATCGTAGGTAAGTTTTATCGTGCTCAAGAAGCTTTTAAAAGGGAATTATTGAACAAGTACCGAGGCGGAAGGCAATAGCAGAAAGAATTATTTCGTATTTTTGCGCTATGCTTACACAACGCCAGTTATTCCTTCAGCACAACGCACAAACCACTTTAGAGCCTCTTCTTCTGGAATTCACCAAAGCAAGGGGCATGTATCTTTACGATACGGCTGGCAAAAAACACATGGATTTGATCGCCGGTATCGGTGTGAGTAATGTAGGACATTGCCATCCTTCTGTAGTAGCCGCTGTAAAAGAACAGGCAGAAAGCTATATGCACATTATGGTATACGGTGAATTTGTCCAAAGCCCTCAGGTAAATTTTGCGAAAGCCCTTGCAGACGTACTGCCAGAACAACTCAACTGCACTTATTTCGTCAACTCCGGAGCCGAAGCGGTAGAGGGTGCTATGAAGCTCGCTAAACGCTATACAGATAGGGCAGAGATCGTTGCCTGCCATCACTCCTACCATGGCAGCACACAGGGTGCATTGAGTTTGATGGGGAATGAGGAATTTAAACAAGCATACCGACCCTTGTTGCCACAAGTGAAATTTATCCGGTACAACGTCCTGGCCGACCTGGAGCTGATCACCCAAGAAACAGCTGCGGTATTCATAGAAACCATACAGGGAGAAGCCGGCATTAGGGTTGCCGATGAGGCGTATTTTAAAGCACTGAGAGAGCGATGTACTGCAACAGGTACGCTACTCGTACTTGATGAGATTCAATGCGGATTTGGGCGTACAGGAAAGCTTTTTGGTTTTGAACATTTTGACATCGTTCCCGATATACTGCTGCTGGCCAAAGGTATTGGCGGAGGAATGCCAATTGGCGCTTTTGTGAGTTCCCGGGAAATCATGTTGTCCCTGACCACAAATCCAATCCTTGGTCACATTACTACCTTCGGAGGGCATCCCGTCAGCTGCGCTGCCGGCCTTGCGACATTGGCAACCATTCTTTCTGAGGATCTGGTAAGCGGTGTAACGCAAAAAGGTGAATTATTCAAACAATTGCTGAAACACCCGGCAATTAAAGAAGTACGTGGCATAGGCCTCATGATGGCCATTGAGTTTGAGAGTTTTGAGCTTAATAAAAAAATCATTGATGCCTGCATTGCTGACGGCCTGATCAGCGACTGGTTCCTGCATTGCAGCAATTCGATGCGGATAGCACCTCCATTGATCATCAGCAAAGAAGACATTGAATGGGCTTGCAAAGTGATTTTGAAGAATATAGAAGCCTTGGCTTAACTCATTTTCTGACGTTTGATTAAATATGCCTGAAGGATAGGAAAAAAACCTTCGGCGATATCCGCGTCTATCATATCGATTTTATATTGTGCACATTTCATCTGAATCGCCTGGCGATGTTGAGCTATTTTGTTAAGGTAGGCTTCTTTTACTTTTGAAGCATGTGCCTTTAAAGTAGCTCCGGTTTCCATATCTACAAATTCATAAGGACGATTTTCAAAATTGAAGTCTACTTCCTTCGATTTATCGGTCACGTTAAAAATCACTACCTCATGCTTATTGAATTTAAGATGCTGCAGAGCAGAGAAAAGAGCCTCTGTACTTTGCTCATCCTGACCGGTGCTCAACATATCACTGAATATCACCACCAGTGAGCGCTTATGGATCAACTCCGCGATCTGATGCAGTGATTGCTCAACGTTGGTCTTTAAATCCATCTTCTGGAGTTTTAGCACCTCTTCCAAATGGGTATATAAATATTTTTGATGGGTAGTCGTCGATTTTGCTGCCGTATTCAGAATCAGGTGGTCGGTAAAAAGGCTCAACCCGAAAGCATCACGTTGCCGTTTAAGTAAGTAGATCAGGGCAGCGACAGCTTGTATAGCGAAGTTCAGCTTATTGTATTCGCCCATTGGAAAATACATGGAAGATGATACGTCAATGATAAACTGGCAGCGCAAGTTGGTTTCTTCTTCGTATCTTTTACTAAACAGTTTATCCGTTTTGGCAAACAGTTTCCAATCTATATTCTTGACGCTATCACCAGGATTATATAGGCGGTGTTCCGCAAATTCTACCGAAAAGCCATGAAAAGGACTCTTATGCAGCCCGGTGATAAAGCCTTCAACGACCTGCCTGGCAAGTAACTCCAGGTTACTGCTATTCGTTAAGGCTTGTTCATCTAAAGGGACCTGCATCATGTAAATATATAAAAAAAGCGTCCATAAAATAATGGACGCTCTTCAATTATGATTAGTTATAGACTATAACTGTTTGTCTAATTTCTGTGCAAGGACAGACTTTGGAACTGCACCTACTTGCTTATCTACAACTTCACCATTCTTGAAGTATAATAAAGCAGGAATATTGCGGATTCCGAATTGTGTAGATATCTGTGGGTTGTTGTCAACGTTTACTTTACCAACAAGTGCTTTTCCTTCGTATTCTTTTGAGATCTCATCTACTACTGGTCCCACCATACGACATGGACCACACCATTCTGCCCAAAAATCAACTAAAACGGGTTTATCTGATTTTAATACAACTTCCTCGAAGTTTGCATCTGTAATTTCCAAAGCCATAATTTCTATTTTTTATTTGCAAATATATAATCAATTGTAATGCCACCAACTTTGTAATGCCAAAATGACATTAGTTCAACTTAGGATTTACATCCAGTGTTTCCAGCTGCAGGAGTAAATGATTACTTGGATTGACCTTAACTGATTTAGAAGGCATTTTAATGTTTACGTTTTGTTCACGGTCATAGATTTCGAAAAGCAACTGGCAGTTTTGCATATCAGTGTTAGCTTTATTATCTTCCAAAATGGCATGAATCTGTGCCATAAAATCATCATTGATCCGCTCAAGTGGCACCTGTATAGTAACACTTTTAGCCAGTTTATCACGCAGTTCCGACAAGAGATTAATCGATGTGATCTTAAATTCCCAGTCACCTTCTTTCCTGAACCGCTCGCCTACCCGTCCTCTGATCTGCAAAAAATATCCTTCTGTCAGGAATTGCTTGAACTTAATAAAATCATCGCCAAAAAGAGCCAGTTCACAACTATCGTCGTAATCCTCAAACATCATGGTACCAAAGGGCTTTCCTGTCTTTGTCATGCGTTGTGCAGCCATGACGACCAATCCGCCTATGACCAGCTCCCTATTCTTCAGTCCTTCAAATTCAGCCAGTATTTCTTCGTTCGTATCACCGGTCCGAATTTTATTGATTACCGATAAATGGCTCACGCTATGCTGACAAAAACGATCCAGTTCGAGCCGGTAATTGTCAAGTGGATGCCCACTCAGAAAAATACCTATTGCGTCCTTTTCATATTTCAAACGGTCGATCAGACCCCATTCCGGGGCTATTGGCAAGGAAGGTTCCGAAATCATATCAGCGACGGAGCCTCCAAATAGCGAGGATTGAGAAGAAGATTCGTTGTTCTGAAAATCGTTCGCATATTTGATCAGCTTCTCAATACCATTCATCTTGTCGTTCATGCCCACAAAGAAGTACTGGGCACGGTGCGCACCAAAATCATCAAAGGCTCCGCTATACACAAAACTTTCATATGCTTTTTTGTTCACCGTACGTGTATTGGAACGACGGGCGAAGTCATACACATCTTTGTAAAGACCATTTTTCCTTTCCTCGATGATACTTTCTACCGCTTTATCACCTACACCTTTGATCCCTGAAAGTCCAAAACGTACAGCACCCTGATTATTTACAGAAAATTTAATGTCGGATTCATTCAAATCCGGACCTAGAACCTGCACTCCCATTTGCTTGCATTCCTCCATAAAGAAAGCAACCTGTTTGATATCACTCATGTTGTTGGAGAGTACCGCAGCCATGTATTCTGCAGGATAATGCGCTTTTAAATAGGCTGTCTGGTAAGCGATCCAGGCGTAGCAGGTAGAGTGGGACTTATTGAAGGCATAAGAAGCAAAGGCTTCCCAATCTTTCCAGATTTTTTCGAGTGTAGCAGCGTCATGACCTTTAGCTGCCGCCTGGGAAACAAATTTAGGTTTCATTTTATCAAGTACATCCTTCTGCTTCTTACCCATCGCCTTACGGAGTACGTCGGCTTCACCTTTGGTAAAGCCCGCCAGTTTCTGCGACAAGAGCATGACCTGTTCCTGATAAACAGTAATCCCGTAGGTTTCTTTAAGGTATTCTTCGCAGGCGTCGAGATCATATTTGATTTCTTCTTCACCATTTTTCCGGCGTACAAAGCTAGGAATATACTCCAGAGGTCCGGGGCGATACAGTGCATTCATCGCAATCAAGTCACCAAATACCGTAGGTTTTAGTTCCTTCATGTATTTTTGCATTCCATTACTCTCGTACTGGAAGATCCCGATAGTTTCGCCTCTCTGAAACAACTCGTAAGTCCGTTCATCATCTATAGGAAAATTATCCGGATCCAACTCGATACCATGACCAATCTTGACGAGTTTCACCGTGTCTTTGATCAAGGTCAGGGTTTTCAACCCCAGAAAGTCCATTTTCAAAAGACCTGCACTCTCCACCACCGAGTTATCAAACTGCGTCACGTAAAGGTCTGAATCTTTAGCCGTAGCTACAGGGACAAAATTGGTAATATCATCGGGTGTGATGATAACCCCGCAGGCATGGATACCTGTATTTCTTAGTGAACCCTCCAGTATCTGTGCTTGCAAAATGGTCTCTGCACTAAGATTCTTGATGCTGGTCATGGCTTTCAATTCCAGCACTTTCTCATACTCATCGGCACGCAGATTTTCCTTCAGTACCTTTTCTTCCAGATTGAAGATTTTAGCCAGTTTCATATTTGGGATCAACTTTGCGATCTTGTCTGCCTCAAAGAGCGGCAGGTCAAGCACGCGTGCAGTGTCCCTGATAGAAGACTTGGCTGCCATTGTACCGTAAGTAATGATCTGGGCTACCTGATTGGATCCATATTTACGGATTACGTAATCCATAACACGTCCACGCCCCTCATCGTCAAAGTCGATGTCAATATCGGGCATGGATACCCTATCCGGATTCAGGAAACGCTCAAAAAGGAGATCATACTTGATCGGATCAATATTTGTAATCCATAAGCAATAAGCGACCACCGATCCCGCAGCCGAACCCCGGCCCGGCCCAACAGATACATCCAGATTCCGCGCTTCCCTTATGAAATCCTGAACAATAAGAAAGTACCCGGGATACCCTGTCTTCTCGATCGTCTGTAATTCAAAATCAAGCCTTTCTATAATATCCGGTGTCAATTCACCATAGCGCTTTTTGGCCCCCTCATAAGTCAAATGTCGAAGGAATTTATTTTCCCCACGTTTTCCACCGTCCTCATCATCTTCAGCAACCAGGAATTCTTGCGGAATATCAAACTTTGGAAGAAGTACCTCACGTGCCAGTTTAAATATTTCGATCTTATCTACCACCTCCTGTATGTTCAGAATGGCTTCGGGCAAATCGGCGAACAAAGCTTTCATTTCATCCGAAGATTTGAAATAGTATTCCTGATTGGGAAGGCCATAACGATAACCACGTCCGCTGCCAATTTGCGTTGCCTGCTTCTCTCCGTCTTTTACACAAAGAAGAATGTCATGGGCATTGGCATCTTTTTTATTGATGTAATAAGTATTGTTGGTCGCGATCAGTTTTACTTCATGCTTGTGCGCGAGTGAGATCAACGAAGCATTGACAATGTTTTCGTCGTCCTGGTTGTGGCGCATAACTTCAACATAGAAATCCCCACCAAACTTTTCCTTCCACCAGATCAGTGCCTCTTCTGCCTGACGTTCTCCAATATTGAGCAGCTTGCTGGCAATCTCACCATAGAGGTTACCCGATAAGACAATAAGGTCTTCTTTATATTGTTCAATAACCGTCCTGTCGATCCTTGGAACATAGTAAAATCCCTTTGTATAAGCTATAGAGGATAATTTAGCAAGATTGTGATATCCATTTTTATTTTTTGCCAGTAGGACAATCTGATAGCCATTGTCCTTGCGTTTTTTATCTTCATGATTGTCACAAACAAAGAACTCACAACCTACTATCGGCTTTATGATGGTTTCGGCAGGAATTTCCCCTTTTTCAAGCGCTGCCGCATTTTTTGCTTCAGCACCTTTGTTATGATTGAGTATCTGATTAACAAAATGAAAGGCGCCCATCATGTTGGCATGATCCGTCATGGCTACTGCCGGCATTTTATTGGCTGCTGTAGCCTTGATCAGGTCAGGGATATTAATCGTAGACTGTAATACAGAAAATTGAGTATGGTTATGCAGGTGAGCGAATGCGGCTTGCTTAAGTTCTTCTTTATTGAGTTGGATGGTTTGTTTAGATGGGCCATCCGTTTTTTTCAAGCGTTTTCTGATGTCGTCAGAAGCAGCTTTTAAATTAATGTGTGTAAGCCCAATTTTTGGAATCGAAATTGGGTTGTGCTGTTTGAAACGCCCAAAGTAATCTGATGCACACTGCAACTGGTCTTGTTTGAAGACTTCCATCCTGAGCAATTGCAGGAAGCATCTGGTCGTGGCCTCCACGTCGGCGGTAGCATTGTGTGCTTCAGCAAACGGCTCTCCAAACAAATATTCATGAAGTTCAGTCAGGTTGGGCAATTTAAATCTGCCGCCCCTTCCTCCAGGAAGTTTGAGGAGGTCGGCGGTAACCTCAGTACAAGTATCCAGCACAGGCATGGTACCCATAGGACTTTCTACCCCCAGTCTATGAAATTCACAGCCCATGATATTTACATCAAAGCCGATATTCTGGCCAACTATAAACTTAGCTTTCGAAAGTGCAGTATTGAATTTCTCTACAGCTTCCATCAGTGGAACACCCTGTTCCATTGCAAGTTCCGTAGATATTCCATGAATCCGTTCTGCATCGTAGGGAATATTGAATCCTTCTGGCTTCACCAGATAATCCTGATTCTCAACCAGGTTTCCTAATTCATCGTGAAGTTGCCAGGCGATCTGTATACATCTCGGCCAATTGTCCGTATCGGTGATCGGAGCGTTCCAATTACGCGGTAAACCCGTTGTTTCAGTATCGAAGATTAAGTACATCCACAAAAATAAGAATTTTTGAGCTATGCTGGTACGATTTCCAGATCAGGAGCATTTTTATGTTCCTGAGAAATGAGCTTGGTAGTATCATATCCCCTTTCGTGACAACGGTCTATAATTCCCGATAAAATTTCCTGTGAGATATCAGGTTTACGCGCAAGAATGGTCAAATGTTTGTATTTTGGATGTCCTACAACGGCATAAGCATAATCATCTGCCAGTTCAATCACCCAATAATCCGATTTAAAGGGCCAAAGCTCTTGGTGTTTCAACCTGGCATTGCCAGAGCCCCTCACCACAAAAAGCTTCGAACGGTTGTATTTTTGCTGCTCTTCCCCCTTCAGTTTATACGTCGTAAAAACAGCATAATAACCATCTGGATGAATGACATAGGTATCCATTCGTTGTCTCCAGTTTTCAGTCAGAAAAACGGGGGTACTGTAGAGCGAAAACCACTTGCCAGCATAGGCCATAATATCTAATTTTCGTACCGGTTCATTATCCATGTTACCCCCTGTTTTTTTGCAATTCAGCAAATGTAAATTCTTTCTCATAAAACCAGCAACATAGAATAAAGTTTTCAAAAGCATTTTATTAACTAAGCTAATTTTCTAACTTCGGCATGAACAGATTCATTTATTAAAACTAATACTATGAAGATTACGGTTGTAGGTGCGGGAGCGGTTGGCGCTACTTGTGCGGATAATATTGCAAGAAAAGAATTGGCTGAAGAACTAATTCTTCTCGACATCAAAGAGGGCTTTGCTGAAGGTAAGGCGATCGACATGATGCAGACCGCTGCCCTCCTGGGCTTCGATACCAAAATCAAAGGCGTAACCAACGATTACAGCCAGACTGCTGGTTCAGAAGTAGTAGTAATTACATCAGGTCTGCCCCGAAAACCAGGTATGACAAGGGAAGAACTCATTGGCATCAATGCGGGGATCGTAAAAGAAGTTACCGAAAATATCCTTCATCATTCTCCAGATACGATCATCATCGTAGTTTCAAATCCCATGGATACCATGAACTATCTGACCTTCAAAACGTCAGGACTCGATAAAAATAGAATTCTGGGAATGGGCGGTGCTCTGGATTCTTCAAGGTTTAAGTACTACCTGAGTCTGGAACTGGGTTGTTCACCTTCAGACCTGAATGCCGTGGTTATCGGGGGACATGGCGACACGACTATGATCCCGTTAATCAGACATGCCACTTGGAACAGTATTCCGGTTACAGAATTGCTCAGCAAAGCACAACAGGATAAAGTAGTGGCTGCAACTATGGTAGGTGGTGCTACACTGACCGGATTAATCGGAACTTCGGCATGGTACGCACCTGGTGCCGGAACAGCCGCTATGGTAGAGAGTATTGTACGTGATGAAAAAAAACTAATCTCATCGGGAGTATATCTGGATGGGGAATATGACCAGAAAGACATTTCTCTCGTGGTCCCGGTAATTCTAGGCAAAAATGGTGCAGAAAAAATACTTGACTTTAAGTTGACTGACGAAGAACAAGCAGCATTCAGCAAAAGTGCAGATGCAGTAAGGAGTATGAACAACGTGCTAGCCGACATGAAACTCCTTTAAATGAGATCTGTCACTGTCCCTATCATTCTTGTTAATTTACAAGATGACGGTTTCCACCTATTGGTGGAAATTGTTGTTTTTGGAGAAAAACTACTTGCGGTTTTAGATACAGGTGCTTCCAGATCAGTATTTGATGAGTCTTTCATCAAAAAACATATCGATGAATTGGATTGTACGATAGAGACCCAGGCTACTACCTTGTTCTCTACGGCCAGTACATTTCAGGTGCTCATCCCAGAGATTAGGTTGGGTAGGTTGCTGCTTACCGATTATAATGCCATAGCACTGAATCTAGAGGCAGTGAATCAAGCTTATCAGGATCTTGGTCTAGCTCCTGTTATTGGAATTATTGGCAGTGATCTTCTTTTAAAATATCACGGTGTAATCAATTATAAAAGAATGAAGCTCTATTTGAGTAGTCATCCATAACTTCCTGACATGTCTACATACCCTATTCTTCCTACAGAACATCAACGACTTTCTGCTTTAAAATCCTATAACATACCAGACACAGCCACTGAGGTAGAATTTGAAGAGCTGACCCGTCTCGCTTCCCAAATCTGTGAGACGCCTGTTGCACTGATCACGCTACTCGATGAAAAGCGGCAATGGTTTAAAAGCGCTGTAGGAACGGAAGTCAAGGAAACGTCAAGGGAAATCGCTTTCTGTGCACACACCATCGCAGCTCCAGGCAAATTAATGATCGTAAATGACTTAAGAAAGGATGAACGTTTTGTTGGCAATCCACTAGTGACAGGAGCGCCCAATGTGGTCTTTTATGCGGGTATATCTTTGAATACTACAGATGGCCATCGCTGATCTGGAAATGGCAAACAACATCCGCCTCTCTTCACAAATGCTGGAAATTCACTTAAAAAAAAAAGTGATGAAAAATGAATCAAATTGGCACAGGTCGGCCTTTCTTCGGCAGATCATCTCCTGAAAATTATAGATGAGATGCTGGAATATTCCAAGGATCCGGCGAGCTTGCTACCCAATATAGAATCCATCAGTCTAAATGAAATGCTGAGTAAACTGAAGGAACTTATCCTCGTTCCTGAAAATGTGAGTATAGAATTTACTGACAGTAAATTCTATATCTTAACTTCCAAAATCGCATTAGAGCAGATATTACTGAACCTCCTAACTAACGCTATCCGGTATTCAGACAAAGAAAAATGTAACATTAGTATAGGATTGAAAGAAACAGTTAGCCATTATCTATTAACAGTAAAAGACAATGGCATCGGCATTCATCATAGCCAAATAGACTGCATTTTTGATAAAAATACCACATTGAATATCATAGATCGTTTCAACAATAAAGGTACCGGTCTTGGTCTTGCTACCGTAAAAGAACTGGTAGAAAAACTCGGAGGTAATATCCGGGTCGAATCTGAGCCAGGTTATGGCAGTGTATTCATTTTTTCAATCAAAAAGAACCCTTTTGTAGAGTTTTAATTTTTTGCTTAATTGATTATTATTGCATATGGATAGCGCCCGGCCAACAACACCCTCGTAGAGGACCTACTCAATGTGAGTAGAATGAGCGAAGGCGAGATCAGGCTCAATAAAACCACATTTAGTGTTTATCGGATGCTAAATGACTGCTGCCATCATGTGAGGGTGTCCGGTATTCATGAATTGATATTTAAAGGTGATCAGACACTTGAAGTATTTGCTGACGAACATCGAATTGATCAGGTAATCGTTAATTTTGTGAATAACGCAACAAAATATGCTCCTGAATCATCAAAAATAGACTTAATAGCTGAAAGAAGGGGAGACATGGCATGGATTGCCGTAAGAGATTTCGGCTCAGGAATTCCTGATGAAAAACAAGCGCTTCTGTTTGACCGCTATTATCGTGCTGATTCTTCCGGGATGCAGGTATCTGGCTTAGGCCTGGGACTATATATCTGTGCTGAAATTATTCACAGGCATAAGGGACAAATTGGGGTTGACAGTGAACTGGGAAAAGGCAGTACCTTTTGGTTCACACTTCCTATGAGTAGCCAATCTCCCACACTATAAATACCTCTCATTCCCTTGACTGCCAAAGAATCGATTATATAGACGATAATATGGGAACCCTTAAAAAATAAGGCCATTAAAAAGCCTTCAGTGAGTCAAACACTGAAGGCTTATATTTTTTGTAGACTAATAGCTGTTATGCATCGATCTTAGCATATTTTGCATTTCTTTCGATGAAGTCCCTTCGCGGACCAACCTCATCTCCCATTAACATAGAGAAAGTATGGTCACATTCCGCTGCATTTTCGATGGTTGCCTGCATCAAAGTACGTGTAGCTGGATTCAGGGTAGTATCCCAAAGCTGTTCAGCGTTCATCTCTCCAAGACCTTTGTAACGTTGAATATGTACACTCTCTTCTTTACCTGCGCCTTTTAACCGCTGTACAGCAGCATCACGTTGCACATCATTCCAGCAATACTCAAACTCTTTTCCTTTCTTCACCTGATACAATGGCGGAGCGGCTATGTAGACATAACCTGCTTCGATCAATGCCTTCATATACCGGAAGAAGAAGGTAAGGATCAGCGTTGTAATGTGTGAACCATCGATGTCCGCATCCGTCATGATGACAATTTTATGGTAACGTAACTTAGCCAAATTGAGTGCTTTATCATCCTCCGGAGTACCAATACTGACACCCAATGCAGTAAACATATTCTTGATCTCATCATTCTCATAGATCTTATGCTCCATCGCTTTTTCCACGTTCAATATCTTACCTTTCAAGGGAAGAATGGCTTGAAAATTACGGTCACGGCCTTGTTTCGCCGTACCACCAGCAGAATCTCCCTCGACCAGATATAACTCGCATTTCATCGGGTCATTATCGGAACAATCTGCAAGCTTGCCAGGCAAACCGGAACCACCCATGACGCTTTTACGCTGCACCATTTCGCGTGCTTTACGTGCAGCGGCCCGTGCTGTAGCAGCCAAAATAACTTTATTAACAATCTGTCTTGCTTCTTTTGGATACTCTTCCAGGTAATTCCCTAGTGCCTCCCCTACGGCAATATCCACGGCGCCCATTACCTCTGAGTTGCCCAGTTTCGTCTTAGTCTGCCCCTCAAACTGTGGCTCCTGAACCTTCACTGAAACCACAGCAGTTAGTCCTTCCCTAAAGTCATCACCTGTAATTTCAAACTTTACGTTCTTTAGTAAGCCCGATTTATCAGCATATGCCTTAAGGGTTCTGGTCAACCCTCTTCTGAAGCCAGCAATGTGTGTACCACCTTCGTGAGTATTGATATTGTTTACATAAGAATGGACATTTTCTGCATAACTATCGTTGTACTGCATAGCCAATTCTACTGGAATTCCATTCTTAATACCTTCAACATAAATCGGCTCAGCGATCAGTGAAGGCCTTCCTCCATCCAAAAACTGGACAAACTCTTTCAATCCACCTTCTGAATGAAACAATTCTGATAGGAATGAACCATCTTCCAACTCTTCACGTTCGTCCGTAAGTGTCAGCTTAATACCCTTATTCAGGAAGGCAAGCTCTCTAAGCCTGGAAGCAAGCGTATCATAGCGGTATTCTGTAGTTTGAGTAAAGATTGTAGGGTCTGGAGAAAAAGTTACGATCGTACCACGTTTATCAGTCTCACCAACCGACTTCACATCATACAATGGCTTACCAATATTGTATTCCTGCACCCAAATCTTTCCCTCACGATGTACTTCGGCTTTAAGGTGGGTAGATAAAGCATTCACACAACTCACACCCACACCGTGTAAACCTCCGGAAACTTTATAAGTATCCTTATCAAATTTACCACCTGCGTGCAATACAGTCATTACAATTTCCAGTGCAGACTTTTGTTCTTTTGTATTGATCCCGGTTGGAATACCACGACCATTATCTTCAACCCTTATAGAGTTGTCTTTCAGTATATTTACATAAATCGTGTCGGCATGTCCAGCCAACGCTTCATCAATTGAATTATCTACAACCTCGTATACCAAATGGTGCAAACCTTTAATTCCGGTATCGCCTATATACATCGAAGGGCGCTTACGCACCGCTTCTAAACCTTCTAAAACCTGTATATTATCTGCCGAATAATTTGACTTTGGATCTTTTTCTTCGCTCATATTTTTAAATAAAACATTTAGATTCAAATTTAACCATTTACGGCCAATTAACCGCAAATGTGGATAACTATTAGACTTGATAAATTACATTTTTTATCTAAGTTTGCTAAACTTAACCCTTCTTGAATACAGACAATAAATATTAAAATTAAATACGAATGAAATTGACAACCAAATTTACAGGAATTGCTTCTGCAGTAGCTATAGTATCAGTTATGGCTGCATGCCAAAATAAAGAAACTGCTCCTGCAACAACAAAAAAAACAGATGTAACTGTAGATGCAAATGAAAAAATAGTATATGTAAACTCTGACTCATTACTCAGTAAATACCAATACTTCAAAGACTTAAAAGTTAAAATGGATACTAAAGCCAGCGCTGCTCAAAAAGACATGGCGGCTAAAGGTCAGGCTTTCCAACGTGAGGCTGCACAGTACCAACAACAAGCCAACTCTATGCCGGCCAACGAAAGAGCTGCTACAGAAGAACGTTTGGGCCGCAAACAACAAGAATTACAAGCTTATCAACAAAATGCTGGAGCGGCGTTGCAAAATGAACAAGCTATTGAGCAAGAGAAACTATACGACACAGTTGCTGACTACCTGAAAGGCTATGCCAAGAAAAAAGGCTACAAAATGGTGTTGACCTTTTCTAAATCAAACCCTACGATATTATTTGCAGATGAAAGTCTGGACGTAACCAGTGAGGTGATTGTCGGTTTGAATGACAGCTACAAACCTGAAAAGAAATAACGACCCAAGAATTAAAAAGCCCCGACCAAAATCGGGGCTTTTTTTGTACTTTGAGTGCTGATCAGCGCAATTTGAACAATTCATGCCAAACTATCAGGAACATATTCGGATTGAACTGGAATTCTGGAAAAGAGAACAGTTAAAGCGACCTTCACTGTTGAACACAATGACAAACAAGTTCCAGAAGAAGATCAACAGTTATATTCCGGAAAAAATCCATCAAGCCATCACTGCTGCCATCAAAGTGATGGTCAGAACGGTATTACTGGGTTCCGAATATACCGCCTCTCCCCTGCCTCCGAAAGAAATGAGCCTTATCCACAGAGAAGCACTGATCAAAGAAAAAATTGAAACGTATGGCAAAACCGGAGCCGCGGAAGGTGGCATCACAGGCGCTGGTGGATTTCTAATGAGTATGGCAGATTTCCCCTTGCTGATTGGGATTAAAATGAAGTTACTATTTGAAATCGCTCCGCTGTATGGATTCGATGTAAAAGACTTCCGCGAACGCCTTTACATCCTCTACATTTTCCAACTCGCATTCTCTAGTCAGCAAGGAGCGACCAAGGTATTCCTGCACATCGATGATTGGGAAGATAAGCTACACATCCTCCCCGACAATTCTGATAATTTCGACTGGCAAACGTTTCAACAAGAATACAGAGATTACATTGACATTGCCAAACTGGCCCAGTTGCTTCCGGTCGTGGGTGCTGCTGTAGGGGCCGTAGCCAATTATCAACTCATCAAAAAACTTGGAAAGACAGCCATGATGGCGTACCGGATGAGGCTATTGAAAACTATGTAACTATTCCTCCTCAAAAAGACCTTCGATAAGGTCATCAGTCTCTCTCCTGTCTTTTTTGGTAGGCCGGCCTGTACCCCTGTCTCTTTTCAAAGTAGGTGCATGAAATATAGATTTGAAGGCATGAGTTTCCTCTACAGGGGTAAGGTCTCTATATTTCGTCACTGCAATCTTAGCTTCTACCCTATTGTATAATAAGTCAACGACTTCAATTACTTTTTTTTCTATACCCTTAGATACCTGATACACATCTCCGGGCTTCACAATTGCTGAAGGTTTCAGGTTTTGCCCCTTGAATTTCACACGGCCAGCTTTACAAGCCTCAGTTGCCAAACTTCTGGTTTTAAACAAGCGTATCGCCCACAAGTATTTATCAATCCGTAGTTTTTCCTGTTCCGTCATAGCTTCCAAAAATAGATAATATTGAAGGATTATGATAAAATTCATTTATTTTGTCAAAAATTAAAAACAGAACATGATAGCAGAATTAAAAAAGTTGGTAGAGGCCGCTTGGGAAGACAGAACTTTATTAGAATACAGCCAGTATTGCGAGGCAATTGAAACTGTAGTAATGCAGTTAGACAAGGGCGAACTGCGAGTGGCAGAACCAGTGCTAAATTCATGGGGAATAAATGAATGGATTAAAAAAGCTGTAATTCTTTATTTCCCTATCAGAGAAATGAAGGTTACTGAAGTTGGACCTTTCGTGTTTCATGATAAAATGAAACTAAAAACCAATTATAAAGAACTGGGTGTCAGAGTTGTTCCAGGCGCAAGTGCGCGTTATGGTGCATATCTGTCCAAAGGTGTAATCATGATGCCATCTTATGTAAATATCGGTGCCTATGTGGACGAGGGTACTATGGTAGACACCTGGGCTACTGTGGGATCCTGTGCTCAAATTGGTAAACACGTTCACCTAAGTGGTGGTGTGGGTATCGGCGGTGTTCTGGAGCCTATTCAAGCTGCCCCTGTGATCATCGAAGATAACTGCTTTTTAGGTTCGAGGGCGATCGTTGTAGAGGGTGTACGCGTTGAGAAAGAAGCAGTGTTAGGTGCGAACGTGGTACTTACGGCATCTACGAAGATTATCGACGTCACCGGCCCCACTCCTGTAGAGTATAAAGGCATTGTTCCTGCACGTTCTGTTGTAATACCCGGAAGTTATGCGAAACAATTCCCTGCCGGAGAATACCACGTTCCATGTGCGCTGATCATTGGCAAACGTAAAGAATCTACAGATAAAAAGACTTCTTTGAATGATGCATTGAGAGAAAACAATGTAGCAGTATAAGATAATGAGAATTGGTTTTGACGGAAAAAGAGCTGCAAATAACTTAACTGGTCTGGGCAACTACAGTCGCTCATTGATCGCGCAACTTGCGTTGTTTTACCCTCAAAACCAATATCTTATTTACACACAAAAAATAAAAAACCACCCACAGGTCGAGCAGCTCTTTAAAAACAAAAATGTGGAGGTGAGGCTTCCCGACCGGCCAGGATGGTTTTGGCGAAGTTCAGGTATAAAAAACCAGCTCCAGCGCAACCAAGTCGACCTATTTCATGGTTTGAGCCATGAAATACCTTTAGGAATACAGAAGACGGGCATTTCCAGCGTCGTAACCATTCACGATCTTATTTTCCTGAAGTTTCCAAAATACTTCAGATTCATAGATCGTATGATCTATAAGATAAAATCTCAATATGCCTGTAAACATGCGGATAGAATTGTAGCGATCAGCGAATGTACTAAACGCGATATCATTAGTTTTTTCAATATAGAGCCAGATAAAATAAGGGTGGTTTACCAAAGTTGCGACGATAGCTTCAAGACTGCTCCCGACCCTGTTTTTAATGAAAGTGTAAGAGAAAAATTCAAACTGCCTCCAAAGTACGTGCTCAATGTAGGCACCATTGAGCCACGCAAAAACCTGCTCAGCCTTGTAAGGGCGATGAAACTGGTAGATGCAGACAGTAAACTGGTGGTAGTAGGACGTCAAACTGCTTATAAAGACCTTGTATCAAAAGAAATTGAAAGTCTGAATCTATCCGACAGAGTGATCTTCCTTCAGGATGTTCCCTTTTCTGAACTGCCTGCAATATATCAGATGGCATCAGTATTTGCTTATCCTTCAATTTATGAAGGCTTTGGCATTCCGATTATAGAAGCCCTTTATTGTGGTGTACCTGTGATTGCAGCTACAGGGTCCTGCCTGGAAGAAGCAGGAGGCCCTTCCAGTTTATATGTTTCTCCTTTAGATCACAAGGCTCTCGCTTCGGGAATTAACCAGATTCTGCACCATCCGGACATAGCAGGTAAAATGAAAACAGAGGGATCAGATTATGTGAAAAAATTTAATACCGAAATCATCGCCGTAGATATGATCGATGTTTATAAAAGCATACTACCAGCTAAAACCAAAGAACTATGCTAAAACAAGAAATAGAAAAAGCACTAACCGTACTCAAAAATGGAGGAGTGATCTTATATCCTACAGATACGGTCTGGGGGCTGGGTTGCGACGCGACTAATGAGGAGGCCGTTTCGAAAATCAACCAGATCAAGGGAAGAGCGGAAGACAAGAGTTTTATCATACTGCTGGATAATGACAACAAACTTCAGAGTTATGTAAATGAAGTCCCGGAAGTCGCTTACGACTTAATTGAATATGCAGAAAGTCCTCTGACCATTATTTTTTCTAATGCAAAAAATCTGGCGAGAAATGTAATCAACTCCGATGGAAGTGTGGGCATACGGATCGTCAACCACGACTTTTGCACGCAATTGATTCAACGGTTCAGAAAACCCATCACCTCTACATCAGCTAATATTTCAGGTCAACCTGCACCTGCTATTTTCGACGAAATTAATCCTGAAATTCTGGAGGCTGTAGACTATGTGGTCGACTGGGAACAGGAAATCAGAGAACGAAAAAGACCTTCAACCATTATGAAATTAGCAACGGGCGGGCAATTTTCCTTTATTAGAAGGTAAGTTTTGTTACTTTTGCAGTTCAGCAATGGAGAAACATCTACAACACCACATATTCAAGGTTCTTGCCAATATTGCAGCTAAACACAATATCGAAGCATATGTAGTAGGTGGCTACGTAAGGGATATTTTTTTACAGCGCCCCTCCAAGGACATCGATGTAGTTGTACTTGGGAATGGTATCGATTTTGCCGAATTGGTGGGAAATCAACTGAAGACCAAGGTCGCTGTATTCAAAAACTTTGGTACCGCAATGCTCAAATATCAGGATTTGGAAATCGAGTTTGTAGGTGCTAGAAAAGAATCTTACCGCGCCGACTCCAGAAAACCCATTGTAGAGAACGGAACAATCAAAGACGATCAGTTGAGAAGAGACTTTACGATCAATGCTCTGGCAATTTCCTTAAATAAGGCTAATTACGCAGCTTTGGTAGATCCTTTTGAGGGTCAACTTGACTTGGAAAATAAATTGATCCGTACACCACTTGACCCGGAAATCACTTTTTCCGATGATCCTTTGCGGATGATGCGTGCCATCAGATTTGCGACACAACTCAATTTTTCCATCGACACATCGGCATTAGCAGCCATCAGCCGGCAGAAAGAAAGAATCAATATTGTTTCTAAAGAAAGAATTACAGACGAACTGAATAAAATCATACTTGCCCCGCAACCATCTATCGGCTTCAAATATTTGTTTGACACTGGACTACTGCAACTGATCTTCCCACAAATGGCAAATCTATATGGGGTAGAGATTATAAATGGAAAAGGTCATAAGGATAATTTTTATCATACCCTGCAGGTATTAGACAATATATGCAGCACCACGGATGATCTTTGGCTACGTTGGGCAGCAATCTTGCATGATATCGCCAAGCCCGCGACTAAAAGATTTGAAGACGGTCATGGTTGGACTTTTCATGGTCATGAAGACAAAGGCGCTCGCATGGTGCCTCAGATTTTCGCCCAACTAAAACTTCCGTTGAATGAAAAAATGAAATACGTACAGAAATTAGTGCAACTTCATCTCCGACCAATTGTACTGGCACAAGAAGTAGTTACGGATTCTGCCGTACGAAGGCTGCTCTTTGATGCCGGGGAAGACATTGAAAGTCTAATGCAACTTTGCAATGCTGATGTTACAACCAAGAACGAATATAAAGTCAAAAAGTACCGAAATAACTTTGAGCTGGTCAAACAGAAATTAAAGGATGTTGAGGAAAGAGATAAGATCCGAAACTGGCAGCCACCGATCACGGGTAACGACATTATGAATATTTTTGGATTAGGTGCAGGCAGAGAGGTGGGAATCATTAAGAATGCCATACGAGAAGCAATCCTGGAGGGAGAAATCAATAATTCCTATGAAGAAGCTTTGAAGTTCATGCTTCTCAAAGCAAAAGATCTTGGACTAAAACCGGTAGAATGAGCTGACATTCACCGCAACGATGAACACAAATTATAGAAAGTATATTTTATTTTTTAATTTTATACCTAGAAAATAAGCGCAAATGGCAATTTATAGATTTAGAGTAAGTTTCGAAGATTTCGATGAGGTAGTTAGGGAAATCGATATCAAATCCACGCAGACATTTGAAGATTTGCATAAAGCAATACACCGTTCTACAGGATATTCTGTAGATAAATCTTCTTCGTTTTATGTGAGTACAGATGGGTGGATCAAAGGTGATGAAATTGCTTATTTACCTAATCAACGCAAAATAGATAGAGGTGTAGCTCTAATGGAAAATGCAAAACTAAGCAGTTTCATCGAAGATCCACATCAGAAGTTCTACTATATCTACAACTTCGACAGGCCGTTTGATTTCCATGTGGAACTCATCAAAATCATTTTGGAAACAGATCCGAACATAGAATATCCTTACCTCGTAAAAAGTCTTGGAGAAGCGCCCAAAATCATTGATAAGAACAATTTAGGTGCCGTGGCCGTATCATCCAATCCAGTATCTTCCGAATTTGATTTCCTTAACGAAATGGACTTCGTTCCAGAAGATACTGAAGAACTCGAAGCTATGGGCGGAAGGGGCATTAACACAGAAGAGAAGAGTGATGATAGTGACGAAGAATCAGAAGAGGAAGATGAATTTTCTGACAACGATAACTACGAAGACGAAGAATACAAAGAAGAAGACTATTAATGCCTGCAATGGCATCTGATCATACCTTAATTGTTGTAGTAGGTCCTACAGCTATCGGCAAAACAGCTTTAGCCATCCAACTGGCTAAAGCTTTTTCCACAGAAATTATTTCTGCAGACTCCAGACAGTTCTTCCGGGAAATGGCTATTGGTACCGCGAAACCTTCATCTGATGAATTAGCTGCTGCACCTCACCATTTTATTGATTCACATAGCATACAGAACCTATTCAGTACAGGTGACTTCGAGTCCGAAGCGCTGGAACTAATTAGACAGTTATTTACAAAGCATAAGGTGGTTATTATGGTTGGAGGTTCCGGCCTATATATAGACGCCATTTGTAAGGGACTTGATGTCCTCCCGCAAACAGAAATAAAAATTAGGGAGCAATTAAATCTACAACTAGCTGATGAAGGTATTGAATCAATAAAGCTGAGATTGAGCCAATGCGACCCTGAATATTATGAGAAAGTTGATCAATTCAATCCACAACGGATGATCAGGGGATTGGAATTCTTCCTTTCCACAGGACAAAAACTTTCTTCATTCCAAACCAACACAATAAAAAAACGCCCATTTAATATCATCAAGATAGGTTTAAATACAGATCGTTCACAACTTTATGAGCGCATTAATCTAAGGGTAGATCAGATGATGGAACAGGGCTTACTCGAAGAAGTTAAAGGATTGTCGGAATTCAGAGGTCAGAATGCCCTTAACACAGTGGGCTATTCAGAACTATTTGATCATCTGGAAGGAAAATGCAACCTTAAAGAAGCGATAGATAAGATCAAACAAAACACACGAAGGTTTGCCAAACGCCAACTTACGTGGTTCAGAAGAGATGATAGCATATATTGGTTTGAACCTGGTCAAACCGATACCATCATCTCTTTTCTGGAAACTAAAATTAATTAGGCCTGTGCCGTGGGGCCACCGAAATTCATCGGGAATCCTGGGTTCTCTTCCTGGGTTTTGATCCTCCCGTTGATCGCTTCGTATTTCTCTATATTGTCCTGCATAGCTCCCAATAGGCGCTTAGCGTGCTCGGGTGTCAATATAATGCGTGACTTCACCCTAGCTTTCGGAACGCCAGGCATCACGCGGATAAAATCCAATACAAATTCAGTATTGGAATGAGTGATGATCGCCAGATTTGAAAATATCCCTTCTGCTACTTCCTCAGAAAGTTCAATGTTTAATTGATTGTCTTGATTTTGTTCTTCCATAAAACAAACTTAAAAAAATTGTAGCCAATTGACCTATAGCTAGAGGAAATATCAAAGTTCAATGCATAAAAAAGTCCCCCGACGTTGATGCCGGGGGACTAAAAAAAAATTAATTAATATTAGGCTTCTACTTCTTCTTGTTTTGAAGCTAATAATTTATCGTATTCTTCTTGAGAACCTACAATGATACGTTCATATCCACGCACACCTGTACCAGAAGGGATTAAGTGCCCAACGATTACGTTTTCTTTCAATCCAAGCATGCTATCACGTTTACCCGCAATTGCCGCTTCGTTCAAGACTTTAGTAGTTTCCTGGAAGGATGCTGCCGAAATAAATGATTTTGTACCCAATGAAGCACGTGTAATACCTTGCAGGATTGAACTCGCAGTTGCAGGTCTTGCATCGCGAACTTCAATTTGCTTCAAATCCCTACGTTTCAATTGAGAATTCTCATCTCTTAATTTACGCAATGATAGAATCTGACCAGGTTTTACCGTATTTGAATCACCAGCGTCTACTACGACTTTTTTGTCATAGATCTCGTCATTCTCTACCATGAAATCCCAACGATCTACAGAGTTATTTTCTAAGAAACTAGTATCTCCCGGATCTTCAATATGAACTTTCTGCATCATCTGGTGTACAATTACCTCGAAGTGTTTATCATTGATCTTTACACCCTGCAAACGGTAAACCTCTTGGATACCGTTTACTAAGTATTCTTGCACCGCTGCAGGGCCTTTAATAGCCAAAATATCAGCAGGTGAAATAGAACCGTCAGATAACGGCATACCAGCTTTCACAAAGTCATTATCCTGTACCAGGATGTGTTTAGATAATGGAACGAGGTATTTTTTCACTTCGCCGTCCTTAGACTCGATAGTAATTTCGCGGTTACCACGTTTCACACCACCTAAAGCTACAACTCCGTCGATCTCAGTTACTACAGCAGGATTGGATGGATTACGTGCCTCAAATAACTCTGTTACCCTTGGCAAACCACCCGTGATATCCCTTGTTTTTCCTGTTGCACGAGGAATCTTAACGAGGATCTGACCAGTTTGAACCATATCCCCTTCGTCGATAGCAATGTGAGCACCTACAGGAATGTTATATCCGCGGATCAATTCACCTTTCTTATCTACAACTCGCACAGAAGGGTTTTTAGTTTTATCACGTGTGTCAATAATAACTTTTTCACGGTGACCAGTTTGCTCATCCGACTCCTCGCGGAAGGTTACACCTTCAACAATTGCGTCGAATTCAATCTTACCAGCGAATTCCGAGATAATAACTGCGTTATATGGATCCCATGAACAAATCTTATCTCCTTTAGTGATTTTAGCACCATCCCCTACAAATAAGAATGAACCGTAAGGAATATTATTAGTCATGATTACTTTACCAGTACCTGGCTCGACAATCTTGAACTCACCTGAACGTCCTAAAACGATTTGAGTATCGCCATCTTCTGTTTTAGTAGCAACAGTACGAACGTTTTCAAATTCAATGATACCATCAAATTTAGCTGTGATCTGTGATTCTGCTGCGATGTTTGAAGCGGTACCACCCACGTGGAAAGTACGAAGTGTCAACTGTGTACCCGGCTCACCAATAGACTGTGCTGCAATTACACCGACAGCCTCTCCTTTTTGAACACGTTTACCTGTTGCAAGGTTACGACCGTAACACAATGCACAAACTCCTCTTTGGTTCTCGCACGTTAATACTGAACGAATTTCCACACCTTCAACAGGTGACTCTTCAATTGCCTTAGCAATTTCTTCAGTAATATCTTGTCCGGCTCCTACCAATAATTCTCCATCCAAAGGATTGAATACATCATGCAGGGATATACGTCCTAAAATTCTGTCATATAATGGCTCTACGATATCCTCATTATCCTTCAGTGCAGTAGTGTACATACCTCTTAAAGTACCACAATCTTCTGCATTAACAATCATATCTTGGGCAACGTCATGTAAACGACGAGTCAAGTATCCTGCATCGGCCGTTTTCAACGCCGTATCCGCCAAACCTTTACGTGCACCGTGGGTAGAAATAAAGTACTCCAATACCGACAATCCTTCTTTAAAGTTCGACAAGATCGGGTTTTCAATGATCTCACCACCTGAACCAGATTTCTGAGGCTTAGCCATCAGACCCCTCATTCCGCAAAGCTGACGAATCTGCTCTTTAGAACCACGGGCTCCTGAATCCAACATCATGTAAACTGAGTTGAAACCTTGGTTGTCGCTCGACAACTGGTTCATCACGAATGATGTCAGTCTGTTGTTGATACGAGTCCAAATATCGATGATCTGATTGTAACGCTCGTTGTTCGTAATGAAACCCATGTTATAGTTGTTTCTTACCTCTTCTACTTCTGCAGAAGCTTGTTCCAACAACGTATGTTTCTCAACCGGAATATTTACATCTTGTAAGTTAAACGACAGACCTCCTCTAAATGCCATCTGGAATCCTAATTCCTTAATATCATCAAGGAACTTAGAAGCGCGTGCCATACCAGTAATCTTAACTACCTCACCAATGATATCTCTTAAAGATTTTTTGGTCAACAGTTCATTGATATAACCAACTTCTTCAGGAACCATCTGATTGAACAATACGCGTCCAACAGTAGTCTCTGTTAACCTGTTTACGATGTTACCATTTTCATCTTTTACATTTACCTTAACTTTAATAAATGCATGAAGATCTATACGCTTTTCATTATAAGCAATGATAACTTCTTCCGGTGAGTAGAAAATAGAATCCTGTCCTTTTACAACACGTCCCTCATCAGTTCTACGGCCTTTAGTGATATAATAAAGACCCAAAACCATATCCTGAGACGGAACCGTGATCGGTGTACCGTTAGCAGGGTTCAGGATGTTGTGAGCAGCAAGCATCAATACCTGGGCTTCCAAAATAGCAGCATGACCTAAAGGTAAATGCACCGCCATCTGGTCACCGTCAAAATCCGCGTTGAAGGCTGTACACACCAATGGATGTAACTGAATCGCCTTACCCTCTACTAATTTTGGCTGGAAGGACTGAATACCCAACCTGTGCAACGTAGGCGCACGGTTAAGCAATACAGGGTGTCCTTTCAAAACGTTCTCCAGAATATCCCAAACCAACGGATCTTTTCTGTCTACAATTTTCTTGGCAGATTTTACAGTCTTAACAATTCCACGTTCGATCATCTTACGAATGATAAACGGTTTGAATAGCTCTGCAGCCATATCCTTAGGCAAACCGCATTCGTGTAACTTCAGGTTAGGACCTACGACAATTACCGAACGAGCAGAATAATCCACACGTTTACCTAATAAGTTTTGACGGAAACGACCTTGTTTACCTTTCAGGATATCTGAAAGAGATTTCAAAGCACGGTTACCCTCAGTTTTTACTGCATTAACCTTACGTGAGTTATCGAATAACGAATCCACAGCTTCCTGCAACATACGTTTTTCGTTACGCAAAATCACCTCTGGAGCTTTGATCTCGATCAAACGCTTCAAACGGTTGTTACGGATAATTACACGACGGTATAAATCATTTAAGTCAGAAGTCGCAAAACGACCACCTTCTAATGGAACCAAAGGACGCAATTCTGGCGGAATAACCGGAACGATCTTGATGATCATCCACTCAGGATTATTCTCGATACGTGTCCTTGAACCACGGAATGCTTCAACTACTTGCAGACGCTTCAAAGCTTCGTTTTTACGTTGCTGAGAAGTTTCGTTTGCAGCCTGGTGACGCAGGTTATAAGATAAAGTATCTAAATCAATACGTTTTAACAAATCCTCTAATGCTTCTGCACCCATTTTGGCCACAAACTTATTAGGATCCTTATCGTCAAGGTATTGGTTTTCTTTCGGTAATTTATCCAGAATATCCAGGTATTCTTCCTCAGTCAGGAAATCCATGTATTGGATCCCTTCTTCAGACATCAGACCTGGTTGGATAACTACGTAACGCTCGTAGTAAATAATCAAATCCAGACGCTTGGTAGGTAAGCCCAGCAAGTATCCGATTTTATTAGGCAAAGAACGGAAATACCAGATGTGCGCAACAGGGACCACCAAATTGATATGTCCCATACGCTCTCTACGTACTTTTTTCTCTGTCACCTCAACACCACAGCGGTCACAAACAATACCTTTATAACGGATACGCTTGTATTTACCACAGTGGCATTCGTAATCTTTAACCGGACCAAAAATACGCTCACAGAACAAACCATCACGTTCAGGTTTGTAAGTACGGTAATTGATAGTCTCAGGTTTCAACACCTCACCGCTCGAACGCTCTAAAATAGCTTCTGGCGATGCCAAACTAATGGTGATCGAGGTGAAATTGCTTTTTAATTTATTATCCTTTTTGTAAGACATAGCTCTTTTGTTTGAAAGTTGAAAAATTTAAAAAGTTGGGATGCCTGCACACCCCAACAAAATAACTTTCAACATTAGTCTAACGTAATATCTAAACCTAATCCGCGTAACTCATGTACCAATACATTGAATGACTCTGGTACACCAGGTGTAGGAAGATTCTCGCCTTTTACAATTGCTTCGTAAGTTTTGGCCCTGCCGATCACATCATCTGATTTCACAGTTAAGATCTCTTGCAGAATATTGGCCGCACCGAATGCTTCCAATGCCCAAACCTCCATCTCACCGAAACGCTGACCACCAAACTGGGCTTTACCACCCAAAGGTTGTTGTGTGATCAATGAATATGGCCCGATTGAACGTGCGTGCATCTTATCATCAACCATGTGACCCAATTTCAGCATATAAATAATACCTACTGTTGTCGGTTGATCAAATTTCTCACCCGTTAATCCGTTATTCAGGTAAGTACGGCCTGAAGCAGGTAAACCAGCTTTAGCAATCCAATCCTCAACTTCATAATGTTTTGCACCGTCAAAGATCGGAGTAGCGAATTTCACACCCAGTTCTTTACCAGCCCACGCCAATACAGTCTCATAGATCTGACCCAAGTTCATACGTGAAGGTACACCCAGTGGATTCAACACAATATCAACAGGAGTTCCGTCTTCTAAGAATGGCATATCTTCATCCCGAACGATACGAGCAACAATACCCTTATTACCGTGACGACCAGCCATCTTATCACCTACTTTTAACTTACGTTTCTTAGCTACATAAACCTTAGCCATTTGTACGATCCCAGATGGGAGTTCATCACCTACGCTGATGGCAAATTTATCACGTTTATACGCACCCAGTTCTTCGTTCACACGAATACCATAGTTGTGGATCAACAACTTGATCTGATCATTTTTATCATCATCAGTAGTCCATTTGTATGGATTGATGTGTGCATATTCCAGATCAGACAAACTTTTCTGTGTAAATTTAGCTCCTTTAGGGAACAGCAATTCTTTGTAAACGTTATAAACACCTTGTGATGTTTTACCGTTCACGATTTGGAATAATTTATCTACCAGTTCGTTTTTAAGATTTGTAGTAGCAAGATCGTACTTCTTATCTAATTTCTCTATCGCCGATTTTTCTTCAGCTTTAGTTGTTTTTTTAGCTCTTGAGAACAATTTGGTATCAATTACCACACCTTTGATTGAAGGAGGAGTCTTCAATGATGCATCTTTCACATCACCTGCTTTATCTCCAAAAATCGCACGTAATAACTTCTCTTCTGGTGAAGGATCAGATTCTCCCTTAGGAGTGATCTTACCTATCAGGATATCACCTTCTTTAACTTCAGCACCAATACGGATGATACCATTCTCGTCAAGATCTTTAGTAGCTTCTTCAGAAACGTTAGGAATATCTGGTGTCAGTTCTTCTTCCCCACGTTTTGTATCACGCACTTCCAATTCAAACTCTTCAATGTGCAAAGAGGTAAAGATATCCTCACGGACAATACGTTCGTTGATCACGATCGCATCCTCAAAGTTATATCCTTGCCAAGGCATGAAAGCAACTTTCAAGTTCCTTCCCAGTGCCAACTCGCCATTTTCTGTAGCATATCCCTCACAAAGCACTTGTCCTTTTACTACTTTCTGACCTTTCTTAACGATTGGCTTCAAGTTGATACAAGTATTCTGATTGGTTTTTTTGAACTTGATCAGTTTGTAGGTTTTGCTGTCACCTTCAAAAGAAACAAGACGATCACCGTCATTTCTTACATATTTAATGGTGATTTCATTAGCATCTACATATTCTACCACGCCGTCACCTTCAGCATTGATCAGTGTTCTTGAATCACGTGCAACGCGACCTTCCAAACCTGTACCAACAATAGGTGCTTCAGGACGTAACAATGGTACAGCCTGACGTTGCATGTTCGATCCCATCAAAGCCCTGTTCGCATCATCATGTTCCAGGAAAGGAATCAATGAAGCGGCAATTGAAGTAATCTGATTAGGTGCCACGTCCATTAAGTCCAATTTCTCAGGCTCAATAATCGGGAAGTCACCCTCATAACGTGCTTTTACACGTGGGGTAGTAAAGTTACCTTTATCATCATACTCGGCATTTGCCTGTGCAATCGTTTTCCCATCCTCATCCTCAGCAGACAAATAGATCACTGGCTCGTCAACTGAAACGATACCGTTGTCTACTTTCTTATATGGCGTCTCAATGAAACCTAGGTTATTGATCTTAGCATGAACGCAAAGAGAGGAGATCAAACCGATGTTTGGTCCCTCTGGAGTTTCGATAGTACACAGACGACCATAGTGAGTATAGTGAACGTCACGTACCTCAAAACCTGCTCGCTCACGTGAAAGACCGCCTGGGCCTAAAGCTGATAAACGACGCTTGTGCGTAATCTCCGCCAAAGGATTGGTCTGATCCATAAACTGAGACAACTGGTTGGTACCAAAGAATGAATTAATAACCGAGGACAACGTCCGGGCATTGATCAAATCTGTTGGCGTGAAAACCTCATTGTCACGGATATTCATACGCTCACGAATTGTGCGGGCCATACGAGCCAAACCTACTCCGAATTGTGCGTACAATTGCTCACCTACTGTACGAACACGACGGTTCGACAAGTGATCGATATCATCCACCTCTTCTTTAGAGTTGATCAACTTGATCAGGTATTTAACGATCGCAATAATATCTGCTTTTGTCAATACCTTAACGTGATCTGGGGTGTCCATTTTCAATTTACGGTTGATGCGGTATCTACCAACATCACCTAAATCATAACGTTTATCCGAAAAGAACAAGCGCTCAATGATACCTCTTGCAGTTTCCTCATCTGGTGGTTCTGCGTTACGCAGTGCACGATAGATGTTTTCCACAGCCTCTTTTTCAGAGTTTGAAGTATCTTTCTGTAATGTATTATAGATAATGGTATAATCAGCCTGACTTGCTCCGTCATCTTTAGACAAGATGATCGTTTTTACGCCAGCATCAATGATCATATCAATATGGTCGTCTTCTAAAACAGTATCCCTGTCTAAGATCACTTCGTTACGATCAATAGAAACTACCTCACCGGTATCTTCATCTACAAAATCTTCAACCCATTTTCTCAGAACCCTTGCAGCAAGCTTACGACCGATATATTTTTTCAAGCCGGATTTACTCACCTTCACCTCATCAGCAAGGTCAAATAATTCCAGGATGTCTTTATCAGAATCATAACCGATGGCACGCAACAAAGTGGTAACCGGGAATTTTTTCTTACGATCGATGTAAGCGTACATGACGTTGTTTACGTCAGTGGCAAACTCAATCCAAGATCCTTTGAAAGGAATGACACGGGCAGAATATAGCTTGGTACCATTCGTGTGACGGCTTTGACCGAAGAACACACCTGGAGACCTGTGTAGTTGAGAAACAATTACACGCTCTGCACCGTTAATCACAAATGTACCCTTTGGAGTCATATAAGGTATAGTACCCAGGTATACATCTTGAATGATGGTTTCAAAATCTTCGTGTTCAGCATCGTTACAAGAAAGCTTTAACTTAGCTTTTAACGGAACACTGTAAGTTAACCCGCGGTCGATACACTCTGGTATATCATAACGTGGTGGGTCAATAAAATAATCAAGGAACTCCAGAACAAAAATGTTCCTGGAATCAGTGATTGGAAAGTTCTCAGCGAACACTTTAAACAAACCTTCTGTATGACGGTTATCCGAAGTGGTCTCAATCTGAAAGAATTCTCTGAATGATTGCAACTGCACATCTAGAAAATCTGGATAATCTATGATATGCTTACTACGTGCAAAATTTACTCTTTGGTCGACTTTATTTGCCAATGGACTAAAGTTAATTTACTTTAAGAATAAACTATTTGTTTGGTTAGCCGTTAAACAATCTCACCAACCAAACAAGATGAAATGTTTATAAACAGGTATAGACTCCGACTATGCAGTCGGAGTCTACGATTAAAGTTATATTAAAATTAAGCGATTACTTAATTTCAACTACAGCTCCAGCTTCTTCTAATTGTTTTTTCAGAGCTTCAGCTTCGTCTTTAGCAACACCAGCTTTCAATTCTTTTGGTGCACCGTCAACTAAATCTTTAGCTTCTTTCAAACCTAAACCAGTTAAGTCTTTTACCAATTTAACAACTGCTAATTTCTGACCACCAGCTTCTTTCAAGATTACATCAAAAGTTGATTTCTCTTCAGCTGCAGGAGCAGCATCACCAGCAGGACCTGCAACAGCAACTGCAGCAGCAGCTGGTTCAATACCATACTCGTCTTTTAAGATTTGAGCTAATTCGTTAACTTCTTTAACTGTCAAGTTTACCAATTGCTCAGCAAACGCTTTTAAATCTGCCATTTTTATAGATTTTTAAAAATTTACGTAAAATAATTTATTAATATGAACTTATAAGGTGTTCCTTAACCTTCTCTCTCTTGAAGAGTTTTAACTAATCCTGCAATCGTGCTACCACCTGATTTCAATGCAGAAATCACGTTTTTAGCAGGTGATTGTAACAATCCAACGATATCTCCGATAAGCTCTTCTCTTGATTTCAAGCTTACTAAAGTATCTAATTGGTTATCGCCAATAAATACCGTTGAATCGATATAAGCAGCTTTAAGCACTGGTTTATCAGATCCTTTTCTCAGGGCTTTGATCAGCTTAGCTGGACCATTACCTACTGTTGAGAATAACAATGCTGACTGACCTTTAAGCGCTACAAAGATCTCCGATGCGTCGCCTTCTAAACCTTCAATCGCTTTTCTAATCAAAGTGTTTTTAGCTACCTGCATCTCAATCCCGCTTTCAAAACATTTACGACGGATACTGTTTATTTTCTCAACAGATAAGCTTGATGTGTCGGCAATATAAAAATTACCGAATTCCTGCATCTTCTCTTGAAGAGCGGAAACTACTTCGTGTTTTTCTTCTCTGTTCATAATTAGATCCCCGCTACTGATTTAGTTTCGATTGCAATTCCAGGACTCATTGTAGAAGAAACATGAATGCTCTTGAAATAAGTTCCTTTTGCAGCAGATGGTTTTAGCTTAGAAATTACTTGAAGTACTTCTAATGCATTTTCATATATTTTCTCTGCCGGGAATGATACTTTTCCTACTGAAGCATGGATAATACCTGTTTTGTCAACTTTAAAATCAATTTTACCGCCTTTTACGTCAGTTACTGCTTTACCAACTTCGTTAGTTACAGTACCTGATTTCGGGTTTGGCATAAGGTTACGTGGACCTAAAACGCGGCCCAGTTTACCTACTTTTGCCATACAAGCAGGAGTAGTGATAATAATGTCAACATCAGTCCATCCACCTTCAATCTTGGCTACATATTCGTCTAAACCTACGAAATCTGCCCCTGCAGCTTTAGCCTCTTCTTCCTTGTCAGGAGTACAAAGAACTAAAACACGTACAGTCTTACCTGTACCGTGTGGTAAAGTAGCGATACCACGAACCATTTGGTTCGCTTTACGCGGATCTACACCTAACGCTACATCGATATCAACCGATGCATCAAATTTAGTTGTAGTGATTTCTTTAACCAAAGCAGCCGCATCCTTTAAAGAATACGTTTTACCAGATTCTAGTTTAGCATGTGCCTTTTTTTGATTTTTTGTTAATTTAGCCACTGTTGTAAACTGTTTTTTGTTAATTAATTTGTCCAAGGTGCATCACCGCTAACGGTGATTCCCATACTGCGTGCTGTACCGGCAACCATACTCATTGCCGATTCGATAGTGAAAGCATTTAGATCCGTCATTTTATCTTCAGCAATTGACTTAACCTGATCCCAAGTCACCGAACCAACTTTCTTACGGTTGGGCTCAGCAGAACCACTCGTTAATTTAGTAGCATCCTTTAACTGGATAGCAACCGGAGGGGTTTTGATGATAAATTCGAAAGACTTGTCAGCATAAACAGTAATTACAACTGGTAAAACTTTACCGGGCTTATCTTGGGTACGAGCATTGAATTGCTTGCAAAACTCCATAATGTTCACCCCCTTAGCACCCAATGCAGGTCCTACTGGTGGCGATGGATTTGCAGCTCCACCCTTGATCTGTAATTTAACAAGTGCACTGACTTCTTTTGCCATTTTCTGTTTTTGTTAATTTGTAATACTCAATGTTAAAATGTGGAAGCATGTAACATTTAAGGTCTTTATCTACTCTTTTTCTACTTGCATATAGTTAAGCTCCAAAGGAGTTTTTCTTCCGAAAATCTTAACCATAACCTTCAATTTCTTTTTCTCTTCGTTAACCTCTTCAATCACGCCGGTGAATCCATTGAACGGACCGTCCATGACCTTCACGTTTTCGCCTACATAGTAAGCCACGTTCATCGTTTCACTTTGCTGGCTCATCTCATCGACTTTACCTAAAATGCGGTTAACTTCTGCCTGACGCATAGGAACCGGGTTTCCTCCCTTGTCCCCTAAAAAGCCAATCACACTATTAATGTTCTTAATAATGTGTTCCAATTCTCCATCCAGGGTAGCTTCAATCAAAACATATCCTGGATAAAAGTTGCGCTCCTTAGCAATCTTTTTTCCATCCTTCATCTGGTAATATTTCTCCATTGGGATCAATACCTGTGGCACCAAATGTGAAAATCCTAAACGGCTAATTTCAGAATCGATGTACTGTTTTACCTTTTTTTCTTTACCGCTAACAGCTCTAACCACATACCATTTCAACTGATCGTTCATTTAGCTCTATTAATTAGAAAGTGATTTATAAAAAGTATCCAATACAAAAGTAGATCCCTTATCCATTGCAAAAACAACTAATGCAATAATAAGTGAAGCTACCAAAACCAATATAGCAGAATTTTGCAATTCTCCCCATGTAGGCCAGGTAACCTTCTGGGTCATTTCTTCATACGATTCTTTAACAAATTGAACTACTTTAGCCATAATTATTTTTTTGCACGGGAACAAGGATTCGAACCCTGATCAAAGGTTTTGGAGACCTCTATTCTACCATTGAACTATTCCCGTGTATTTTGATAATGTCTTTAAAAGACTACAATCAGGTTTAGATAACAAAGTACTCAAGCAATTGAAGCCTGAGTACTTTGCTTCATTATTTCAAACTGTCTGATATCTCTTTCGAGAATCGAAGAACTATTTTAAAATTTCAGTTACCTGACCAGCACCTACTGTTCTACCACCTTCACGGATAGCGAAACGTAGACCTTTTTCCATTGCAATAGCGTTGATCAATTTAACAGTGATCGTAACGTTATCACCAGGCATTACCATTTCAGTTCCTTCAGCCAGTGAGATCTCACCAGTTACGTCTGTGGTACGGAAATAGAATTGTGGACGGTATTTGTTAAAGAATGGAGTGTGACGTCCACCTTCTGCTTTTGATAATACATAGATCTCAGCTTTGAAATCAGTGTGAGGAGTTACAGAAGCTGGTTTACAGATAACCATACCACGACGGATATCAGTTTTCTCAATACCACGCAACAATAAACCTACGTTATCACCTGCTTCACCATAATCAAGGATTTTACGGAACATCTCAACACCTGTTACAGTTGATTTAAGATTTTCTGCACCCATACCCAAGATCTCAACTGGATCACCAGAGTTGATCACACCACGCTCGATACGACCAGTTGCAACAGTACCACGACCAGTGATCGAGAATACGTCCTCAACAGGCATCAAGAATGGAAGGTCAGTCAAACGTGGAGGAATTGGAATGTAGCTATCAACAGCATCCATCAATTCCATGATTTTAGCAACCCATTTAGCATCACCGTTCAAGCCACCAAGAGCTGAACCTTGAATAACAGGGATATCATCACCAGGGAATTCATAGAATGATAACAATTCACGAACTTCCATTTCTACTAATTCTAACAATTCAGGATCATCAACCATATCCACTTTATTCATGAATACAACCAATGAAGGAACACCTACCTGACGAGCCAATAGAATGTGCTCGCGAGTTTGTGGCATCGGACCATCTGTAGCAGCTACAACGATGATAGCTCCATCCATTTGCGCAGCACCAGTAACCATGTTTTTCACGTAATCCGCGTGACCTGGACAGTCAACGTGTGCATAGTGACGGTTAGCTGTTGAATACTCAACGTGTGCTGTGTTAATAGTGATACCTCTTTCTTTTTCCTCTGGAGCAGAGTCAATTGAATCAAATGAACGCGCCTCAGATAAACCAGCATCAGATAACACTTTAGTGATAGCTGCTGTTAAGGTTGTTTTACCGTGGTCAACGTGACCGATTGTGCCGATGTTTAAGTGCGGCTTGCTGCGGTCAAACTTTTCTTTTGCCATGTTTTTATACTTATTAGTAGGTTAACTTTTTATTTATTTATTGTTTTGATACAATTCAATACAAAAAACCTTGTCCAACTGAGCTTAATCAGGTTCAACAAAGCTTCTTCTTTATTTTTTTTGAGCCAAAGATGGGACTTGAACCCACGACCTCTTCCTTACCAAGGAAGTGCTCTACCGCTGAGCTACTTCGGCTTTTAATCTCAGCCTGCAATCACATTCAACCTAAGCTGAAATCTTTTTAAAGTGCCGATTGCCCACCTTTTTCCATTTTTGAGCGGAAGACGAGGTTCGAACTCGCGACCTATAGCTTGGAAGGCTATCGCTCTACCAACTGAGCTACTTCCGCTTCTTTTTTGTGGGGAGAGAAGGATTCGAACCTTCGAAGTCTCGCGACAACAGAGTTACAGTCTGTCCCATTTGGCCACTCTGGTATCTCCCCAAAAAGAGCCTCCTATCGGAATCGAACCAATGACCTACTGATTACAAGTCAGTTGCTCTACCAGCTGAGCTAAGGAGGCTTATATCGTTCATCACCGAAAAAAGGCAACGAATTTTTATAATATTAATCTTTCATAGAACTTTCCGTTTTTAGTGTTGGACTAACGCCCTCTCTGAAACGGAATGCAAATGTACACGAATTTAAATACGATCCAAAATTATTTTAAAAAAAAATTGACGGGATTTAGTCCCGCCAATTTCAATATTAAAAACCAGAAAAAGTACTCTCCTAGTAATCAGACACTTCATTAGCATTCAAAAGCGCTTTGTGTTCGCTTAATTTTACACGAGTTTTGTCTTTATGTTTAGTTATTTGTTTCCTTAAGGATTCGATAGCCAAATCCGTAGCCTCTTCAAAGGATTTACATTGCTCTTTTGCAAACATGGTCCCCCCAGGAACGATCAGCTTAATCTCACTGATTTTGTTCGCCTCATCGTCTACATTTTCCAATTTTAAATAGACCTCCCCACTAATAATCTGGTCAAAAAACTGATCTAACTTATCTACTTTCTTCTGAATGAAGTCTAATAACTTTTGGTCTGCATTGAAATGGATCGATTGAACTGTAATTTTCATATTTTCCTCCTCTTTTTTATGCCTTTGGATGGGCTTGTTTATATATAGTTTTTAGTCTTTCTACTGAATTGTGGGTATAAACCTGGGTCGCGGCGAGACTGGCATGCCCCAATAATTCTTTAATCGCATTTAAATCTGCCCCCCTATTCAATAAACTCGTTGCATAGGAATGGCGGAGCACATGTGGACTTTTCTTTTCTTGTGTTGAAATGTACGTCAAATAACGACCGACTGTGCGGTAAATTTGCTTCGCATAAGCATCTGCTCCTTTATCTGTAACGAACAAAACCCCGCTTTTGTTATTAAAATTCTGCAATGATTTCAATTCAATGTATTTCTTCAGCTCTCCAGTAAGCGATTCAGTTATCGGAATAATCCTTTCTTTGCTCCGTTTCCCCACTACCTTTACGCTGTTGGCATAAAAATCGACATCTGTCGCTTTCAATGATAAAAGCTCTGCTAACCTCATCCCCGTGCCAAATAAGACCTCAATGATCAGCTTATCTCTCACAGAAGCGAAACTATCGTCAAAGATCTCCGGCGAATCCAGCAACAGGTCAAGTTTCTGATCCTCTATAAAAACTGGTAATGCTTTAGGAATCTTGGGTGCTTTGATGGTCGAAATGGGATTCTGTGTTACCCGGCCTTCTTTCAACAAATATTTATAAAAACTACGGAGCGTCGATAATTTTCTCCCAACCGAACTTTCTGAAGCCCCGCTTTCCATCAGCCAAACCATAAAATCCCTTACGTGTACAGGCTTCAACTCTTCTAAAGAAAGCTCGTAGTTGACAATCATGAAATCCTTAAACTGAATCAGATCGGCTCTGTAAGACTGCAAGGTGTGCGGAGAATAACGCTTCTCGTGTTGGAGATATGTTAAAAATTGGTCAACAGCCATAGAAACTATTTGTATTGCTCGATAAGTGAATATACAAAACAATATTTAACAATTTCTTATTATTTTAATAATAAAAAAGCGCCATTGATGGTGATCAATGACGCTTCAAAATCTATAATGTAGATTGTCAGAACTATATAGTTCCTTCCAATTGCATATTTTGCTTGTAAATTGCGTGTTTCACTTGCGTACGACGAGCAACAGATTTCTTTTCGTATGCTTGACGACTGCGTAGTTCTCTCAACACACCTGTTTTCTCGAATTTCTTCTTGAAACGCTTAAGGGCTTTATCCAATGATTCGCCGTCTTTAATATTGATAATGATCATAACGTAAAATACCTCCTCTCGTTGTTTTTAGGACTGCAAAGATAAGGCTTAGATTTGACAATCAAAACAATATTTTAAATTAATCAAAATAAAGCAGTTAATATAAAAATCCGGCACCTTTTGAATGCCGGATTTTACAGTTGATATATTTGGTTAGAATATGTTTTTATTTTTTTGCACTACTAATTTAATCTTTTAAAACTTCTCTTGCAATAACTATTTTCTGAATCTCTGAAGTTCCTTCTCCGATTGTACATAATTTGCTGTCGCGGTAGAATTTTTCTACCGGAAAATCCTTAGTATAACCATACCCACCAAAGATCTGTACTGCATCTGTAGAGACCCTGACCGCCACTTCCGATGCGAAGTATTTCGCCATCGCAGACTCTTTGGTCATCGGCAATCCACGGTTCTTCAGATCCGCAGCTTGCCTGATCAACAGTTCAGCAGCTTCTATCTCTGTTGCCATGTCTGCAAGCTTGAAGCTGATGCCCTGAAAACTAGCTATCGGCTGACCAAACTGATGCCGCTCTTTAGCATAAGCTAATGCTGCTTCATAAGCGCCCTTCGCTATACCCAATGACAAAGCTGCTATAGATATCCTCCCTCCGTCCAGCACCTTCATTGCCTGTTTAAATCCTTCACCTTCTTCACCCAATAAATTCTCCTTAGGCACCCTGCAATTGTCGAAAATCATCTCTGTAGTTTCAGAAGCCCGCATCCCCAACTTATTTTCTTTCTTTCCCGCCGAAAAGCCAGCTGTACCTCTTTCTACAACTATAGCAGAAATACCTTTGGAATCACCTTTTTCTCCCGTCCTTACCATCACTACAGCCACATCACCCGTCTTACCATGCGTAATCCAGTTTTTTGCACCATTGATCACATATTCATCTCCATCTAATACCGCTGTAGTCATCATCCTCAAAGCATCCGAACCAGTATTCGCCTCTGTGAGTCCCCAGGCACCGATCCATTCTGCACTGGCGAGTTTCGGTAACCATTTTTCCTTCTGCACATCATTGGCAAAGGCAAGAATATGACCCGTACACAGCGAATTGTGTGCCGCGACCGACAAGCCGATAGAGCCACATACACGTGCCACTTCAACAATGACATCCACATACTCCTGGTATCCGAATCCTGATCCTCCATAATTCTCGGGCACCAATACCCCCATTAGTCCCAATTCGCCCAGCGCTTTGAAGACAGGCAATGGAAAATATTGGGCTTCGTCCCATTCCATCACATTCGGCCGGATGTGTTTTTCAGCAAAATCCCGCACCATGGCTTTGATCATCTCTTGATTTTCTGAGGTACTAAAACTGTATCCTACAGAACTATCCATTGTTTCTAACATAGATTTATTGTTTGAATGCGGACAATGTTAATGAAATAAAATCACTCCATCACCTTCAGAAAACCCCTCATTTGATAGAACGAAATGGTATTCAGTTCATTAATGCCGTGCCCTCATTTTAGGCAGTCAAATACACTTGAAAAGTTTTTTTATTTTTTTTTAGCTTAGTCCCCAAATTCAGCTTAAACAACGCAGACTCATGACTTATATCAACAGGAAGGCGATCATCACGCAGTTAAAAAACGACCTGATTGGAAAAGATGCCTACCGGGGAGTAACCCTCACCTATTCCTGGCTTGCCAACCAGTTTGGGCATTTTTCCCTGGGTTTCATCCCTACCATTGTCATCTATCATTTTATCCGCTCAAATCCGAATATTGCCTACCCCGAACTTTGGGCTTCTATAGGTGTATGGTCTGCCTGGATATTGTTCGAGGCTTACAATTTTCTCGGACCATTATTGCTTAAAACTACAACAAAGCGAAAAGCACTCAATAAAGGCGAATATACTTTCAGCCCTTCCTGGAGAAACCTCACCTTCGATACCCTTACTGACCTTATGTATTTCGGCATGGGTGCCCTCGCGGCGAGCCTGATCTGCGGTTACCATACTGAAATGCTCTATACACTGATTGGAATGCTCATTCTCGTAAGCTACCCAGCATATTATTGGTATACGACAAAAATGTACTTGCAAAATGCAGAATATCCTTTTCAGCTTCGCCTCAGTCAGTGGAACCAAAACATCAAACCTGAACATAAAGAGGCCGTACATCGTTTCCTGGACATGGATGCGAACCAGCTGGGCAGACACATGCTCATTTTCGGCTCCCGTGGCAGTGGAAAAACTTCCCTTTCTGTTGGTATCGCTACAGAAGCATCTATCAAGAGCAATTGTTGCAGTTATATTACCGCAGTCAAATTACTCAGCCTATTTTTTGAGCGCAATCCATCTCAGTCCCAATTGAATCAACTTTGGTCGTGGCGAAACTGCAACCTGTTGGTCATTGACGACATCAACCCTGGCAGGCCGGTAAAAGGAGACATTATCACTACAGCTCTTTTCTATGAATTACTGAACAATGTAGATTGCGGATCAGACAACATCAAACATATAAGGGAAAAGAACATCATTTGGGTCATGGGAAGCGATGATCCCACAAACCTGCTGGAAGAAAAATGGGAAAGCCTATTGCAGCAGATTGGGATTCCTAAATCCCACATCACCACCATTAACCTAGACTAAGGCAGGATATTATTGTCGTACGCAAAACTCACCAGGTGGGTCAGGCTCTTGACGTCAAAACGCTTATATAAAGGAATAATTCTTTTTTCGATTGCAGAATGTGAAACGTTTAGTTCATGGGCAATTTCCTTAAAGGAATAACCCTTTGCAACTAGTGAGAGTGCTTCTTTTTCTTTATTGGAGATCGCCAGGTGATGGAACAGTACTTTGTTCAATTCTTCTTCAAATTTTTCCTTCTCCGGACCATATGCAGCATAACGCATGATCTTTCCGAAAATTAAATTCCTGTTGATCTGAAAACGGCCAATGATAGACTCAATCCGGCCATTCTCTGAACTAAATATTCCAACCCTTACAATCATGGGTACATGTGCACCGTTCTTGTGGATCTTTTTCAACTCTATCGTAAAGCTATACTCCTCAAGACTCTTAGATTTACCATGAATAAATTTCAAAGCTTTGTCGTTCAGATCATGCGAAAAGGGTGCAAATTCGGGTGCCGACATATTGACGATGGCCAACATATTGATTTCATCATCCTTATAACCTAATACTTCTTCCCAGCCATTAGCGAAGATCATGCGATTTTCTTTGAAAGAATAAATATAAATGGCCTCATCTGGAAACCTGGGTATCGTCTGCCTAAAGTACTTAGCCTGCTCACTCTCCAAATCCGCAGGAATAGCTGTGATGAAATTCCTTGAATATTCCCCAAAGTTCTTATTAGCTGTCATTTTCTCTCCGCTTTTGAATACTGCGTGTTTTCACAGTTGACTAAACTCGAAAACAGCACTAGATTTGCAACAAATTTAAAATAATTTAGTCACCCTTGTAAACATGACCATCCGTTTTTCAGTACTTATTTTAAAAATCATTGCTATAATATTGTTTCTACTGTGCATATATCAATTAGCCGGTCTCAATCAGCTTATTTAATAAGCAGCAAGTGCAAAAACCCGATCTGAAAAGGGGATCAAGCGTTTCTTTCCATTTAGAAAATCCAGAGAGATGATAAAAGAATAACCTGCGACCTCTGCACCGAGCTGCCGCACCAGTTTAGAAGCAGCCACTACAGTCCCGCCAGTTGCCAGCAGGTCGTCATGAATGAGTATCCGTTGCCCCTGAAATACCGCATCTTCATGGCATTCGATTGTCGCAGTCCCATATTCCAGCTCATAAGACTCCCTTACCGTCTTATAAGGTAATTTTCCTGCCTTGCGAATGGGCACAAAGGGTAAACCCATCAAGCGTGCAAGGGCTGGACCAAATAAAAATCCGCGACTTTCTATACCAGCTATTACATCAATATCCAGTCCTTTGAGTTGCAATGCCAGCTCCGTGACAATCTCATCGCAGAGCGATGGATCTTTCAATATAGGGGTGATGTCTTTGAAAATAATCCCTGCTTTCGGAAAATCTCGTACGTCCCGTACACTTTGTTTTATTTTAGTTGCTATCATCACTCAAAATTAAGGTAAGGTGCCAGTCGTTCAATGGTTTCTGCATCCAGAATGGCAACTTTGTTTAGGTCTGCAATATTACTATAATTTCCATGTTGTTTTCTATATTGTATCAGCGCATTTATCTGTTTATATCGGATGTATGGATGATTTTTAAAATCTTCCAATGCGGCAGTGTTAATGTTGATCTTTCTCAGCTGATCCGGCGTTATTATCAATTGTGAGCTGATCTCTTCATATTTAATAGAATCTAATCCATAAACTTCCAGTAATTGTTCCTTTCTATAAAAACCACCGAGGCGCTCCCGGTATTTTAGAATCCGACGTGCAAAGGCAGGACCTATCCCCGACACCTCCACCAACGCAGCACTATCCGCGGTATTGAGTGATACCAATTTTAGCTCGGATCTACTGATTTTCCTACCCGGTTTATAAGCTCCCAATTCAAGACCTTTTTGTTCTGCCATAGGCATTATCCTAACATAAGGCGCAATCTGCTGATACAGCTCATCACTGATGGTATACATCTTTTGAAGATCCTGAGCCTTCCTAAATTGCCCGCCCTTAGCTATATATTTAAGCAGCGACAAAGCCTGCCTCTGGGAAAGTCCCAATTGCTGCCAGCCCTGAAGGCTGAGGGTATTGGGGTCAAAATAAAATCGCCTGGTCGCTATTCTCGTCTCCTTTTTCAATTCAACAAATTCTCGTGTTGCAGTAGATCCGGACTGCTTCATTTCATTTAGATGCAAAGTATATAAGGCCTTTTCCTTAGCGTGGTTTTCTGTATCCTCAGTATTCCAAAAAGCATGCAGCCTCGGCAACAGTTTCAAAAATAAAATGATCAGAACCAAAACAAGTAAGCCGTTAAATTCGCCTTTGCTCAAGGCAAATTGATGAATGAGCCATTTCTTCATAGAGCGAATCTAGCCTACTTATTTCTCAATGACCAAATTCCAATAATCAAAAACGAAATCCGTTCACCATAATCCGTTCACCATAATTTACAACAGTAGTTCTGTCAGTTTTGGGACAAATGACAACAAATTTAAACGTATGAAAAATATAAACCTTACTTTTGAGATTGGATTTTAATTTACTAACCACGCATTTAAATGAAGATCATAACTACCCAAGAGTTTGCAAAAGCTACAAAAATCGATAAACTGGGTGTCCCCGGCCTTGCAGCTTTACTCATGGAGATGATGAAACTCAATGACATCAATAAAGTTTTCTCTCAGAATCAGCATTTCAATGGCTTAGAGTTTGTCGACAAAATATTGGAGACCATTGGAGTAAGCATTGATTTTGATGAAGATGATTTGAAAAACATTCCCAAAACCGGTGGCTTCATCGCCATTGCAAATCATCCCTACGGCGGTGTAGAAGGTCTGGCATTGGTAAAACTACTTTGCACAGTGAGACCCGAAGCCAAAGTGATGGTGAATTTCATCCTCAAAAAAATACCTAACCTCAGCGAATTCTTCGTTGCAGTCAACCCATTCGAAAACATACAGCATTCTTCCAGCATCAGCGGGTTGAAAGCAACCTTCGATTTGTTACAAAGCGGCGTACCCATTGGCATTTTTCCTGCAGGAGAGGTATCTACCTTCAGTTTAGATAAACAGGAGATCACAGATAAGCTATGGCATCCCGTAGTAGGTAAATTGATTGCCAGGGCCAAACTTCCGGTAGTGCCTATTTATTTCCACGGAAATAATGGTGTGCTCTTCAATATCCTGAGCTTCATCCACCCTACACTCAGAACGGCCAAGCTCCCTTCAGAATTCCTCAACAAGCAAGGTTTAAAAATAAAAGTACGGATAGGCAAACCCATCCATATAGAAGATATTTCCTATCGCAATAATACCAACAAATTGCTTGACTTTTTAAGGGCCCGTACCTATGCGCTTGGTACTGGCTTAGAAGAGGAAAAAAAACTGTTCAATCCTATTAATCTGTTTAAGATTAAGAAAAAACCAGAATCAGTGATTGAGGAAACAGACCGCAATCTTATTGTAGAGGAAGTTAGTCAATTGGAAAGTTTCCGGGTATGGCAGGAAAAAAACTATGAAGTATACATTACGCCTACTTCTACCATCCCTCACATCCTACGGGAAATCGGTCGCTTAAGGGAAATCACTTTCAGAGAAGTTGGCGAGGGCACAAATAAGAAGATCGACCTGGACAATTACGACATTTACTATAATCACCTGTTCATTTGGGACAAAGAACTTCAAAACATCGTTGGTGCTTACCGGATTGGCAAAGGCGATGAGATTCTGAACACCATGGGGCGCAGGGGTTTTTATATTTCCGAATTGTTTAAGATTAAAGAACCTTTCTATCCTATTCTCAGAAAAGGCATCGAACTCGGACGTTCATGGATCCGTAAGGAGTATCAGCAAAAGCCATTACCGTTATTCCTTTTATGGAAGGGCATCCTCAAATACTTGCTGGACAATCCGCAATACCGTTATATGTTTGGTCCAGTGAGCATTAGCAACAATTTCTCTAAGTTTTCAAAGTCTCTGATCGTCAATTACATCACTAAAAATCATTTTGATTACGATCTCGCAGCTTATGTAAAACCGAAGAACAAGTTCAAAGCAGATCTTTCAGCGATTGATAAAGACCTGCTGATCGAGAGCAGTGAATCCTTAAAAGACCTGGACAGTCTGATTTCAGACATTGAAAACTCACACATCAAAATTCCAGTCTTATTAAGACAGTACATGAACCTGAATGCAAAGATCATTTGCTTCAATATAGACCCCAAATTTTCTGACTGCCTGGATGGATTCCTCCTGGTAGACACCCAAAACATCCCGGCTGAAATGCTGGAGAAGATTGGTAAGAATTTTTAAAAGCGAAAAGCCCCGACATCCATCGGGGCTTTTCGTTATCAACTAAACCTAAACGTATATAAATACTAACCAAATATTTATAATACAAAGGTAAATGCGCCATATTAAATGCCAGTTAAGTATAAGTTATCATGCCAGTATATGGCTTATCAATTGTACTAGTTTCCTACCACTATCCTACTAGTATGCTACCAGTCTCTACCAGTCCCTGTGGTAAGAGATTGGAAGGAAGTTGGTAGTTATTGGATATCACAGTAGTACGGTTAACAAGAGGGTATCGAAGTCCGATTAAATTAATGTTAAGTTTCCCGGGAATCTCGAAAAACTTAATACACCCCCAATGTTAGTTTTACGTATATTTAGTATTACCAAATCATTAATTAATCGAATCAAGTATGGGCCGTTTGCTAAAAATATACGGTACATGGGTTTTACTCATGATTTCCCCTTCGCTTTTGAAAGGTCAGGAGAGCTTTAACACCAGCTTTGAATTCTACAATCAGACCTTTAACATTGAAGTAGATTCTTCTATTATAGTTGGCTTTCCGAAGATGTTGTCTGAAGACTATATCAAGGCCAGCTACAAAAAAGCAAATGCAGGCAAATACGCACGTATCATAGATAGTCTACTGGCATATAAGAAAAGTCATGAACTAAACGATTGGTTGTATTACCAACTCATTCGTAAAACGGCTCAGGCCATCAGCCCCAAGAAAGATAACTACGAGCGCTACACTTTTTACAAATGGTTCTTGCTCGGTAAGTCAGGCTACGATGCAAGACTGACTATAGCTGACAATAGAATCATCTTCTACGTATATAATGACGAGGACATCTCAGATATTCCCTTCCTCATGTTCAAGGGCAAAAAATACATGTGTCTCAACTACCACGACTACGCGAAAGCAAATCTAAACGCGGTTCCACCCTACGATATGTTAAATATTCCCGAAGCCAACAGGTCTTTTTCTTACAAAGTGACAAGAATGCCTGATTTTAAGCCGGAAAGTTATGCGGATAAAAAGATAGAATTCAGTTACAAGCACAAAGTCTATCACTTCGATATCAAACTTAATCCGGAAGTGGAAGCCATATTCGCCAACTATCCTGGTGTCGATTTTTCCTACTACTTCAACATTCCTTTGAGTAAAGAAACCTATGGTTCGTTGATTCCCTTACTAAAGAAAAATGTGAGCAAGATGAATCAAAAGCGGGGGATAGATTATTTAATGCGTTTTACCAGGTATGCATTTCTGTATGAAAATGATGAGGATAATTTTGGAAAGGAAAAGCGTCTCTCACCAGAAGAGACGCTTTTCTCCAAATACAGTGATTGTGATGATCGTGCAGCACTGTTTTTCTATCTTGTGAAGGAAATTTACAACCTGCCCATGATCGCATTGTTATATCCAACACATATTACCATGGCAGTTCAATTTGATAAACCGGTAGGCACGCCGATTATGTACAATGGCAAGGTCTATTCTGTTTGCGAACCTACTCCTCAAAAAGAAAACCTGGGAATAGGGCAGCTTTCCGCTAATTTAAAGAATATACCTTACAAAGTGGTGTATGCCTATAACCCTGCGCATTGAGTTCCCATTTAATTATAAACAAAATTAGGATGGAAGTACTGTTTAATAAATACAGTTTCATCTGCCATTGAGGTCCCCTCATAGCGAATCACCAACTTGATCTCCAACAACCATTTTGTCTGATCAGCCGGCTTTTCTGGCGTCATATTAACTCCTTTAGCGTATCCATCAACAACTTTAAAAGGGATCATCATACAAGTCGGGCATGATCTGTAAAGCAATACACGCTCAGCCAAAACATCAGCCTTCGTCAGTTCAAATTTAGTGCCTTCCATAGCTGCCTTCACATAAACGGACATGGTAGATTCCGCCTGTTTTGCTTCCGCCCAAAACAATCGATAGCGACCTTGCTGCGGTGCGCTGAAAGAATTGGGATTCAAGTCTACATTTTCAGTAAAGAGGTACTGACAGGTTGCATTTGCCGGACAATCGGTCAAATTGCTTTCATCAATTGGCTGTTCTTGCACTGGTCGGTCTTTCCTGCAGGAAACGCCCCCAATCATTAAAAGTACAAATAAGTAAAATAGTGGAACTTTAATTGTTTTCATTTTTCCAAGTTTATGGTATACTGACTAATACGAATGAAAGCTATGCTACGCTACAGCGCCCACATTAAGTTTATGTTAAGAATAACACGCAAAAAAAATGGCCATTGAGCGATACTCAATGGCCATTTTATAAATTTATTGCAAAAATTATTTTACAGCACCTGGAGTAGTGTAAGCTAGTGATTGAGGATCAAAGTGAGCCCATCCAGCAGCCCAGTTTTCAGAACCGAAAGCACCTTTGTAAGCAACTGATGTGAAACCTGAAGCCAATTTAGCGTTTGTAAATGAAGCGCCGGAAGCAGCTGCAGAATTTGCAACTACAGTGAAGTTAGGTGTACCAACTCTTGCAGTAGCAACTAAATCTGCTGAATATTTGTAAGGATCTGTTAAAAGAGCACCCCAAAGCAGTGTAGGTTCAAACGTGTTAGTAGGTGCAATCAACAATGGACTAACTGTAGCTAAAGCAGTACCTGTAGCTTTAATTTGATTTGATTTACCATTACTGTTATAAATCAAGTTGTTTGCAAAAACTGATCTTCCAGCAACTAAATTAGCAGAAGAATTTGCAGTAGCTGGAGAAGCAGGTAATGCATCGTCGTAGAAAATACCTTCAGTATAACCAATAAATACAGAGTTTAATATACTGATTGCTGAATTACGACGAATTTGTGCTCCGTGTTGGAAGTTAGCATTAACGCTGCTACCACCTGAACCTACTGGACCCAAAATAGTCATGTTAGAGAATACAGCAGATGTTTGCGGTGTATTGTTACTACCTGAAGCATCGTTATCAGATTCGAAACCGTTAGATCCAGAAACGTCAGCAGTTACAGCCAAACGCTGAGCTAAACCAAATTGGATTTTGCCAGAGAAACCATTGTCCGTATCAAAATCATCATCCCATGAATCGATTGCCAATAAATGTGAGCAGTTTACAGAACCACCAAACCATTCAAAAGCATCATCTCCTGAACGATAAACCTCGATATAGTCAATTGTAGTACCAGAACCTACTGAACCAAAAGTTAAGCCGTTGATTTCGTTATCTGGACCTAAAGCAATACCAGCATACTCAATACGTACATATTTCATGCTACCAGAATTATCAGCATTATCTGTACCACCATGTTTAGCTTTATCAGTTGCATCGGAAATACCTTCAATTGACACTGATGTACCAATGTTATTTTGAGCTTTACCTAACAAGATTACACCACCCCAGTCACCTTCTTTACGGGCACCTGCAGCAATACTTGAAGTAAACACAATTGGCTTATCAGGAGTACCAACGGCCATAATTTTAGCCCCTCTTGTAATTACCAAAGCTCCTTTGGTTGTTTTGTCACCTTTAATGATTGTTCCTGGCTGGATAGTTAATGTAGCATTTCCTGTTACAAAAACATTACCTTTTAATAGATAGATCTTATCTGCAGTCCATGTTGTGCTGGCAGTCACATCACCAGATACTTCTACGGTGTTTGAAGGTAAGGTTGGATTAATCTCTTCGTCATCAGTACTTTTCGAGCAACTTGCTAAAAAAACCAATACGCTCATTGCGCAAAGTAATAATTGTTTTTTCATTTTGTTTTTTGTTTTACTTCCTCAAAGGTGTGATCTTGATGTAACTCATCAATTAACAAACCATTAAGATGTTGTTAATAATTAAGATTATTTTGTGTGATTAGTTAACATTAAAAATTATAAGAGAATGACAACGAGTAGTTACCTCCTGGCTTGTAACTGCTGATAGTTTCATCTTTTGATCTTTCATAGTTTTTATTAAGATCCCTGTCGTAATATTGAGTAATGCGGTTATTTAAAATATCTCCAGCATTGAACTTCAACTCACCTTTATTTTTAATGACCTTAAGTGCCAATTGCAAATCGACAACATTTCTTGGTGCCTCCCATATTGCAGGGAACAGAACGCCTCCAGCTACATTTAGCTTTCTCCCTATCCTATTGTAAAGTGCATTAAAGTTCAACTTATCACCTAAGAAACTGTGCTGCAAGCCAGCATTGATGATATACGGAGCCTGTCCAACCATTGGTCTTTTGGTATCCAGTAAGTTGAGTCCTGTATTATTGGTTTCTACATTTGATTTTATAACAGATACATTGGTATAAAATGTAGTTTTCTTTAAGAAATCAGTTTGCGAAATGAAACCTAAATTTTTACGAAACTCCAACTCTATTCCATATACATTGACTTTGTCGGTATTTACATAAGTTATAGTTCTCGTAGAGCCCCCATCATTATTAAATGACTCGATCGCATTATTGAATTTCTTATAAAAACCTGACACTGAAATAACTTGTCCTGCTTCTGGATAAAATTCAAATCGAATATCTGCATTATCTATCTTGGCTTCTTTCAATTCAGGATTTCCTTGTTGAAATGCCAATAGTTCATAGTCATAAATAGAAGCCGATGCCAATTCCCTGAATTCAGGTCTTGCTAAAGTGCGGTAATAAGAAGCTCTCAAATTAATTTTTGGAGTCAGGCTGTAGGTGTAATTTACTGAAGGTAATACATCAACATAGTTGTCATCCACTGATGTCTGAGGAGTTGCCACTTTTGCATCCAACACTACATTAAATTGCTCAACCCTGACACCCCATACCAATCTGGACTTTTCTCCCAATTTGTTATCTAACATTAGATATCCCGCATTCGTCAACGCTGTAGCTTCATAGCTATCAGCATCCAAAGTAATGTCATTCAAAAAGTAGGCTCCACTATTAATCGCGTCCCTACCGTACAATGTGCTCAAAGGCCTTGTTTTGATCTGATCTGCATCTGGCGCTGAATTATTGGCCTGGAAGCCTATAAACCTCGCATCGAAACTACGTTTACGATATATTGAATTTAAACCAGTCTTAAATGTAGATGTCTGACCAAACATTTTTACCGGCAATGTATAGTTCAATCCTCCACTAAAATTATCTTCATTTAGTTTGGAGAACAACCTCGAATTTTCTTTGTTGACTGCGTCAGTCTGGGCAACGTACAAATAGTTTTCCGTACCCATATTCGACGGATCTCTCTGATAACCGATCTTCTTTTGATCTGGCTGATCATTCAAAATGTTCGCATAGCTTAATGACCAGTTTATCTTAGCATTCTTTTCTCCTAGAGCATGAGTACCCTCAATTGTAGATTTAAAGAGCGCTTTTTGCATCAAATCGAAAGCATAAAATTTGATATCGCGGTTTCGATCACTATTGAATCCATTTCTGGTTAAATATTGATCATCATAAGTTCTATTATAAATATTCTTGAAAGTAATTTTGCTTTTTCCGTATGTGTAGGCAAAATTTGCAAGAGCGCCCAGATTGGTGGAGAACTTATAGATATCATCATGATAATCAAAGTTCACATAATCACGGATCACATCACTACCTATGGTTTGGGCATTCCTGTAGGTGAGAGAAAATAAAGCTCCGAATTTATTATTGTTTTTAAAATCTTTAACCCTTCCTAAAGTAAACTGATAATTCTGAGTAGGAAGTGCTGTATTATTATAGGTTTTCCAATCTGACGACAGCTTTCTCATGGCAGAGATGCCCTGTTCCGGGGTCATTGTCCCTCCAATAATTCTGTTTCTTGACGGAAAATTAGTAGGCAAGCCCTTATCACCATTATCAAATGCAAAATAATCTGTTGCATTTCTTACACCGCTTTTAAAATCCTTAAATGTAGATGCAGTATTATAACCAGCACCGATTCCAACTGAAATAAAGTTATGGTCAGGAATATCTTTGGTAACAATCTGAATCGCTCCTCCTGTAAAATCTCCCGGCAAATCTGGTGTAGCGGTTTTACTGATTACCAGGTTATCCACCAAATTTGAAGGTACAATATCAAATGAGAAAGCTTTCCTATTGGGCTCCGTACTTGGAAGCGCCGCTCCATCAAGTAGTGCAGTATTGTAACGATCACTTAAACCACGGATTACTACAAATTTATTATCCTGAACAGTAGCACCACTCACACGCTTCAATACATCAGAGGTATTTCTATCAGGCGAACGTTTGATCGTTTCCGATGATACACCATCAGAGATCACTGCACTGTTCTTTTGAGCTGCATATAAAGCATTCACACTCTCCTTTTTAAAAGAGCCTTTAATTACAACTTCGTTCAGCTTCTGCCCTCCCGCTTCATCCAACACGATGTCAAATATGGTGTTTTTACCACCCGTTACTTCTACATCACTGATTTCCTTACCTTCGTAACCAACGTATTGGAAAACCAATGTATACTTTCCGTTGGCAAGTCCGACTAAAGAGTACTTCCCGTTTACGTCTGTTGCAATACCTCTTGTTGTATTTTTGATCTTAACAGTTACGCCGATCAGTGTCTCGCCTGTTTTTTTATCTGATACCTTACCAGAAATTTTGCCCGTCTGAGCAAATACTGCTACGCCAATAATTACAAATAAGAATGTAAAAATTGCCTTCTTGAGATTTAGTTGTGATTTCAATTTTGCTGTATATTAATTTCCAGCAAAGCTATTACCACAATGTTAGGTATATGTTAGATGTGAATTACCATTATCTTATGTCAATGTTAATAATATGTTAATAGCCATTTTAATCAATACCTTATGCCCGCTTTTTTGCAAATAAAATGCAATAACCAGATTGGACCGATTAACAAGAACTTAACATCATCCAAAAACGAAGGCTTTTTACCTTCAATTTTATGACCAATGAATTGACCGATCCAGGCGAGTACAAATATCAGGGTGAAGACCAACCACATAGCCGGTCCTCCACTGTTAGCCCATTGCTCTATTGATACAATGCCAAAGCTCATGATACAAATCAGGATCAGCATCATATAAGACATCACCGGCGAAAGACGGTAATAGTAATACACTGCAAAAGCGATCAGGAAGGATGCCCAGTTCAGGTAATCGGCATACTTTCCCAAAAAAGCAAAACGCGGGAAAGGAATCGCCCAGACCAGTCCCAGTAAACTGAATACAATCAACGGCACACAGACCCAATGGATCAGCTCATTAGAAGGGTTTTGATGACTTTCCGCGTACTTATCAAAAAGCACATCCACCTCTTTCTTCGGCGCTGCCTTCGCTCCTTTATTCTGCTGTTGCTTCATTTCATATTGGTTTACCACGTAAAAATAAAAAAAGCGATGGAATAATCCACCGCTTTCACTGATATACTTTGAGTGCTGCAAGCAGCTCATCTTTATTTCGCAAATGCGACCGATCTGGTTTCCCTGATTACCGTTACTTTGATCTGACCTGGATAAGTCATTTCAGTCTGGATGCGGTTAGAGATATCTGCAGCCAACAATTCTGCCTGCTGATCAGTTACCCTTTCACTCTCTACCACTACCCTTAATTCCCTACCTGCCTGGATCGCAAAGGTTTTCTCTACACCAGGATAAGATAAAGCAAGCTCTTCAAGTTCTTTCAAACGCTTGATGTAACTTTCCACTACCTCACGCCTTGCACCTGGGCGTGCGCCTGAAATGGCATCACAGGCCTGAACAATCGGAGAGATCATCGAAGTCATCTCGATCTCATCGTGGTGGGCGCCAATCGCATTACAAATTTCCGGATGCTCCTTATATTTTTCTGCCAATTGCATTCCAAGGATCGCGTGTGGCAATTCCGGATTGTCATCTGGAACCTTACCTATATCGTGCAGGAGACCTGCTCTTTTCGCCATTTTAGCATTCAGGCCCAACTCTGCCGCCATAGTCGCACAGAAATTGGCCACCTCACGGGAGTGATGCAGTAGGTTCTGTCCGTAAGATGAACGGTAACGCATACGTCCCACCATCCTGATCAGTTCAGGGTGCAGACCATGAATACCCAAGTCGATTACTGTACGCTCGCCAATCTCTACGATCTCATCTTCAATCTGTTTCTTGGTTTTAGCTACCACTTCTTCAATACGCGCCGGGTGGATACGTCCGTCCGTCACCAAACGATGCAGTGCCAAACGGGCTATCTCCCTCCTTACCGGGTCAAAACCTGAGAGAATGATCGCCTCAGGAGTATCATCTACGATGATCTCGATGCCTGTAGCAGCCTCTAATGCACGAATGTTACGTCCTTCCCTACCGATAACGCGACCTTTGATCTCGTCACTTTCAATATGGAAGATGGAAACTGTATTCTCGATAGCAGCCTCTACAGCAGTACGTTGAATGGTCTGAATAACCACTTTTTTAGCTTCTTTAGTTGCGGTCAGTTTGGCCTCATCAACGATATCCTTCACTTGTATCATTGCCTGCGTACGGGCTTCCTGCTTCATGTTTTCTACCAGTTGACTTTTCGCCTCTTCAGCACTCAGCCCTGCAATGGTCTCCAGTTGTTTCACATGCTGATTCTTCAGCACTTCTACTTCTTCTTGTTTTTTCACAGCAATCTCAGTCTGCTTCTCGAGGTTCTTTTTCTGGTTGTCCAGTTCCTGATCCTTACGTGTAGCATTTTCCAATTTCTGGTTCAGCGACTGTTCTTTTTGTTTCAAAGAGTTCTCACGCTGGTTGATCTGGTTGTTTTTAGAGTTCACCTCTTGTTCATGCTCAGATTTCATCTGAAGGAATTTCTCTTTCGCTTCCAGCATCCGATCTTTTTTCATGATCTCAGCATTCGTCTCTGCATCCTTAAGGATCTTTTTCACTTTATTTTGTACAGCGACCTCCTGTGTTTTAAACAGGCTCCTGAGCAAGTACCTTCCGATCACTACACCGATCACTGCGCCGATTACTAAACCGGCGAGTACATATCCTAATATTTCCATTCTGTTTTATATATAAGCTTGCATGAGCCAATCTTCTGTTATTTGGTAAAATGAAATAGCTCATGCATGCTGCTTCATTGTTAAAATCTGTGTAATAAAAAAACCGCAACTAAATCTCTGAGCCCCTCATGTTCAAAACCTCAACGTTAGCATAATTAGGATTTAAGTCATTTTCAGGTGCAACGAATGCAGATGAAATACACCCTCTCAATCCTATAAATATTGAAGTGTTAAGTTTTAAAAATAGTGAAACTCAAAAATCTAGCTGCGGCTATATCTTTGTTGTATTTTTTTTACTAATTATAAAGAACGCTCCTATCTGGAGAAAAACCCGTTTAATAAACTATCCAACTCTTCCACCTTCTCAGCCACCGCGGTATCCTGATCCTGAACCTTGTTTTCTACCCTCAGCACTGCCGTTGCATAATGCAACACTGCCATAGAAAGCAAATCCTGTTTATCTCTGACCGCATAATTTTCCTGATAGTCCTTTATACGCTCATTGATGATCTTCGCCGCCCGCCTTACAATTTCTTCCTCTTCCGTATTTACCTTCAGAGGATAGATGCGGTCGGAAATAGTTATTTTTATCGAGATTTCTCCCATTTCTTAGCTTTGTTTCACTGTCCTAAACTGCTTATTTCTTAAGCAGTACTACACACTTATCTATTTCACGCACAAAATCGTTAATTTTTTGCTTTATATCAAGTGTCTTTTCACTTGTACCCTCAATACTTTTCGCCAGCTTCAACACCCTCATCTTTTCTTCCAAATCTGCATTCTTACTTTTCGAACCTTCAAGTGCCGTTTTTACAGATTGATTCTCAAGCTTTAGCAGATCATTTTCTTCCTGTAAAGCATTGCAAAGCTCGATCAGGCGGGCTGTTTTTTGCAATACTGAGTTTAACTGATCGGCAACAGAAGACATTGAAAAATATTTATTAAGTACTTATTTATTTGTAAAAGACAGGACATCGATCTATTTTCTGATCTCTGCCTTGGCTGTCTGCGCTAAGTTATATATAATCTTTTGCATAACGGAATCAATTTGTTTATCCGTCAATGTTTGTTCCTCATCCTGAAGTGTGAAGTTTAAAGCATAAGATTTTTTACCTTCCGGCAATTTGTCGCCCACGTAGACATCAAATACCTGCACATTCTTGATCAGTTTCTTTTCGGTCTTGAAAGCGATCGACTTCAACTGTTCAAAGGTCACTTCTGTATCTACCAACATCGACAGATCCCTCCTTACTGATGGATACTTAGGAACGTCCTTATTTATGATCTTGTTCTTTCTTACGATGTCCAGTAACAAGGCCCAATCGAAATCTGCATAGTAAACCTCTTTATCCACATCTGCTTTCTTCTTATCTACTGTAGTGGCCGCACCAAAGCTCACAATTACTTTATCGCCCCTGAAGTATTTCAAACCAAAAGCGAAGCGCTCGTCGTTGATCTCCTCCGATTGGTAATTTGCGATACCCAATCTGCCGATCACAGCGTCTACTGCTGCTTTCAAATTATAAAAACTCACAGGGCTTTGCTTGTGGTTCCACTGCTCCGACTGGTTCGCTCCGGAAAGCAACACCAACAAACGTGGGCGCTCCACATATTTCCCCCCAATCAGGTGATAGGTTTTACCAAATTCATAAAACTTAATGTCCGGATTCTTACGGTTTTGGTTATACGCTACACTTTCTAACGCCGGCATCAGCAATTCCTGACGCATCACGTTCAGATCTGAACTCAATGGATTCAAAATCTGTACAGCTTCCTCAGGATTTTTGGAATAAGCGCCTTTGGTCAAAGAATTACACCAGATCTCCAGAAAGCCGTTGGCAGTCAGCATATCCGCAATTACATGCTGCGTTTGCTCACGGTCCGGCTTGTTGCTGTAAGACAAAGAAGCATTTACTTTACTCGGGATTTCAATATTGTTGTATCCATAGATTCTCAACACTTCCTCAGTAACGTCACATTCACGAGTCACGTCTACTTTGAAACTAGGTACTTTCAAATTCAGTCCGTCCTCAGTTTCTTTTAATACCTCGATACCTAAAGCCACAATGATGGCTTTAATTTCGCTATCAGCAATATTAGCGCCGATCAGTTTATTGATATTATTATAACTCACAGCTACATCAAATGCTTGTACAGGTGTGGGATAAATATCTGAAACAGCAGAAGAAATTGTACCGCCTGCTAATTCCTGGATCAGCAACGCTGCTCTCTTCAAAGCCACTACTGTCATCTCAGGATCTGTACCGCGTTCGAAACGGAAAGAAGCATCGGTCTTCAAACCGTGTTTCTTGGAAGTTTTACGTACAGAGACGGAATTAAAATAAGCGCTTTCTAAAAATATATTGGTGGTTGCATCAGATACTCCGGATTGAATACCACCAAAAACGCCCGCGATGCACATCGGCTCTTCAGCATTACAGATCATCAGATCTTCGGCTGCCAGTTTACGTTCCACACCGTCTAAAGTCACAAAAGGTGTACCCTCAGCACATTTCTTCACGATTACTTTTCCACCTTTAATCTGGTCTGCATCAAAAGCATGCAATGGCTGACCAAGATCGTGCAAAACATAATTGGTAATGTCAACGATGTTATTAATTGGCCTGATACCGATCACTTTCAATTTATCCTGCAACCAATCTGGCGAAGCTTTTACAGTAACGCCAGAAATGCTTACACTGCTGTACCTTGGACAAGCTTCTGCATCTTCTACGCTAACCGCAATATTCAGGCTTTCATTGACCGGCGCAAAACCACTAATGTCTGGCATCGTAATTCCTGTACGGAAGTAGGCGGCCAAATCTCTGGCTACGCCCAGATGCGAAGCTGCATCTGCACGGTTTGGTGTTAATCCAATCTCGAACAGGTAATCGTCTTCCAGTTTGAAATAATCTTTGGCTGTAGTCCCGACCAAGGTATCTTCCGGCAATACCAGGATACCATCATGGGATATACCCAAACCGATCTCATCTTCAGCACAGATCATTCCCTCTGAAACTTCACCGCGGATTTTTGATTTATTGATTTTAAAAGGCTCGCCTTCATTCGGATATACCGTTGTCCCTACCGTAGCTACTACAACTTTCTGTCCTTCAGCTACATTTGGCGCGCCACAAACAATCTGCAAAGTAGCCTCTCCTCCCACGTTTACAGTCGTTACCCTAAGTCTGTCGGCATTGGGATGCTGTATGCAACTCAGAACATGGCCGATCACCAAGCCTTCCAATCCGCCGGCAACGGGCTGAACCGTCTCCAGGCTTTCCACCTCCAGACCGATATTGGTCAATATCAATGAGAGTTCCTGCGGTGTTTTGTCAGTTTGTATGAATTGTTTCAGCCAGTTATAAGATATCTTCATTTTCGTTTTTTATAAAATGCAAAGATATTATTTAATGGCGAAAGCCGAAAGCGATTATCTCACACTAAATCCACTCATCATTGCTGCACAGGCACCAAAGCCAATCACCAGCATGACGACAGAAATAATGAGCAGTTGAAGTCCCGGTTTTGCCGGTGTATTATTGCCCATAGCTACGAGAAGCTTGACTATTCCCACCAGAAACAATGCGCCTACCGCGATCCAATACAGTAACGAGAGTACGAGTATACCTTCCATATCAATTGAAATTTAGCTTTTCTCTGATGGCATCAATTTTACCGTCCCTGTAAAAAATGTTCATGGTCTCAAAAGGAATGATCTTCATTTTATCACTCACGATATGTACACATGATTTCTTTACCGCCCTTACATCAAAATCCAGCGCATCCATGAAATTCATAATAATGATACGAAATAAGTTATTGTAATTCAAATGATCAGACTGCACCCTGGGCAGACAGCACATGAGCTCTCCAAAAGTATCTTCAGCACAATCTACAGAAACACCAGTACTGAACAGGTTGAGCATATGCTCCTTCAGTTTTTCATCGTGCTCAAATACAATCGTGTTTTTAGAATTGTTCAAGAGGTCATCGGGATTGATGAGGTGAGTCATGGGTACTACTTCTTTATCTAGCTTTAATGCATAGGCCATACACAAGGCATCTGGATTACAAGGTACAGGAATCAGATCTTCTGGCTTAAATAAAGGATATTGCTCATAAATATTCCGTCTTACTTCTGTAAGCGTAATACGCCCCTGTTGATCGCTATAATTGTCGTTTCTTCCAGCCACCTGAGTTGGCTGAAAGGTAACTCCTCTCACACAGCGCTGCTTCAAAGCATAGTCCAGGATATCGCCAATTTCATGGTCGTTGAGCCCTTTTTGCAGGGTAACTACCAGGGTGGTGCTCACATTAAACTCATTCAGGTGATCAATGGCTTTTTTCCTTACCTCAGTAAGATCTTCACCTCTCAATTGTGTAAGAACCGCAGGACTAAAGCTATCGAACTGCAGGTAAATTTCAAAATCAGGCATATAAGTTGCCAGTTGTTCTACAAATCTCTTATCCTTGGCGATACGGATACCATTGGTATTGACCATCAGGTGCTTGATAGGTTTCGTCTTGGCTAAATCCAATATCTTGAAAAAATCGGGGTGTACTGTCGGCTCCCCCCCTGAAAGCTGCACAACATCCGGTTCTCCTTCATTTGCGACAATCACATCCAGCATTTTATCGATCTCCTCTAATGTGCGATGTCTACCATAATGTGGGGACGACATGGCATAACAGGTAGGACAACTCAGGTTACAGCGATCTGTTACCTCTACAACCGTCAGACAGGAGTGCTGTTCATGATCGGTACACAGTCCACAGTCGTAGGGACATCCATAATGAACTTTGGTATTAAATTTCAGGGGCATTTCAGACTGCTTGTTGAAATTTCTGATTTGCTTATAATATTCCACGTCATCGGCAATCATCACCTTACTATCACCATGCGTTCTGCAATTTTTCAGCATAAAGACCTTTTCATCCTGAAATACAATCTTCGCATCACAAAGGTGGAGGCAGTCGGGACATAAGCTTTTGGTATAATCGTAATAAATGTAATCTCTGGTTTTCATAAGTAACGTTAAAGCACCATTCGGCGGATGAATTTATAATAATACAGAAAAATAAACAGAGCAGACCAATGAATACTGCTCAAAGCTAGAAATAAAGGATGGTAGGGTTTGAGGAATTCTATCAAGAACCGATAAAGAAAGTACAGGACCATGAAGAGCTTAAACCGCTCCCCATTCCGCATTGATCTATGTCTTATTCCGTTGAATATCATCAGTAGTAGTACCATGTACATCATTTCGTAAAGTGCCAGAGGATGCCTGCGAATGCCATCGCCTAAATCCATCCCCAGGAAGAAAGTTGTAGGCAAACCATATACCGGTTCATCTATCCCCATGGAAAAACAACCGATTCGTCCAATGAACAATGCGACGATGATGGGGATCACATATACATCTCCTGAAGCGGTGTTGACCCCAATATATTTTTTGATCAGCTCTACACCAAACAAGCCCCCCAGCAATCCGCCCACGATTGTCTTACTTTGATAGAGCAGACTGAAACTCAGATTTGCCAGGGATTCCGGATCCTCCAGAATAGCTACCACCCTGGAACCTATCAACGCACCAAACATAGCTCCCAACATAATCCAAAGACGGTTCTCATCTGAGATCGGATCATGAATCCCTTTTCTAAGATAGTAATACAGTCGTACTCCAGTAAAAAACGCCAACAATTCAAAAATGTAATGCCAATGGTATAGTTGACCAAATAATTCAAATTGCACAGGGAATTTCACAAGCATCGGTATAGGTTTAAATTAATCCTTCGTCACCAAAGCTATAATATTTTTTATTGGTGATGATCAGGTGGTCCAATATAAACAGGTCTAACATTTTGCCAGCTTCTACTAATTTTTTAGTGATATTAATATCCTGACTACTCGGCTTCACGTTGCCAGAAGGATGATTATGGGCAAGGATGATATTTGCCGCATTATTTTCCAGTGCTACCTTAAAGATGATCTTTGGATCTGCTACCGTACCGGCGAGTCCACCCTTGCTGATCAGGTACTTACCGATCACAAAATTGGCCTGGTTAAGTGCGAGTATCCAGAACTCCTCGTGGTTCAGGTCGGCGAACATGGGCAATAGCAGACGAAAAGCATCGGCTGAACTGGAAATTTGCTGCATTTCTTTAGTGTTAGCATCTTTTCTTCTTCGTCCAAGTTCGAGCGCGGCGACGATGGAAATCGCTTTAGCTTCCCCTACACCTTTAAATTTGCAGAGCTCCTTGAGAGAAAGCCGACCTAGCGCATCAAGGTCATTGTCACATGAGGCGAGGATCCGCCTGCTCAATTCCACTGCGGTTTCATCCCGGCTTCCAGAACCGATCAGAATAGCAATGAGTTCAGCATCCGTAAGGTGCCGACGCCCATTGAGCATCAACTTTTCACGGGGCCGATCTGCCTCCGCCCAAAGCTTAATTCCCAGTTTCACCGAATATGACTTCATAAGAATAATTTTTTAAACATAAAAAAAGGGATATGCGATGCATATCCCTTTTTAATATTGTAAAGCTATTCTTATTTTAAGCCATTAACAAATTTAGTCAACTTAGATTTGTTGTTTGCAGCTTTATTTTTGTGAATAACATTCTTTTTAGCCAAACGATCTAACATAGAAACTACTTTAGGAAGCAATTCTAAGCCAGTTTTTTTATCTTCTGCAGCACGCAATCTTTTGATAAACGTACGAGTTGTTTTTGCCTGGTACCTGTTACGTAAACGTTTAGTTGCGTTTGTTCTAATTCTTTTTAATGAAGATTTATGATTTGCCATTTTTTGTTATTAATATTTTCATTTTAGAGCCAAGACCCTTATTCTTTCTATTTTTCGGACTGCAAATATATGACTTATGTTTTTAAATTACAAAATGATAAGAAAAATATTTTTCAATTAATTCCCTATCAGACAATAGATCAGAACAAGGCCAGTATTCTCGACTTACCTAAAGATATCCCGCAGCTTGAGTGCGGGCCTCCAAACCACCAGCTTCGGGATTCGCAGGGGCTTTGGTCGGGATTGCTTGGGCAAAAGGTACCTTTTACCCAAGCAATCCCTTACGAATCTGCTCTTAATCCTTATTCAGCCCAATCCCTGTTAAGGTAAAAATAGCAGCTAATTCGCTAATAAAACTTTCAATAAGCCTGTAAAATGTTATTTTTGGGGACAAAGGTCTACCGCTATGAAAAAACGTATTGCTATATTTGCCTCAGGATCAGGATCCAATGCTCAAAAAATCATGGAGCTTTACAAAAGAAGTCCAGAGGTAGAAATCGCTTTGGTATTGACCAACAATCCTGACGCCTATGTATTGCAGCGGGCCGACAACTTTGAGATTCCTTCTCATATTTTCGACAGAAAGGAGTTTTACCACAGTGACAGTATCATAGAAATGCTAAAAAATCTCGATATTGATCTGATTGTATTGGCTGGCTTCCTATGGTTGATTCCAAAAAATCTCATCTCAGAATACCCAGGCAGGATCGTAAACATCCATCCTGCCATTTTACCTAAATACGGAGGAAAGGGCATGTATGGCGACCATGTACACAATGCAGTGCTCGCCGCTGGTGAGACCGAAGGTGGAATCACCATACATTATGTAGATGAAAACTATGATGAAGGGGAATATATCTATCAGGCCAAATACCGCATTGACAAGGAAGACAATCTGGAAATGGTCAAATTCAAGGGACAGCAGCTTGAGCATCAGCACTATCCAAGGGTGATAGACACCATCATCAAAAAGATAAAAAAATAATAGATTTTGCAAAAACACACTATTATTATCAGTTAAAAAATCCTAATTTTGCGGCTCAAAATTTTTCTCTGATGAGTCAATCTATAAAGATCAAAAACGCTTTAATTTCAGTTTATTACAAAGATGGCTTAGCGCCATTGGTGCAGTTGCTTGCAAAGCAAGGTGTACAATTGTTTTCTACCGGAGGTACAGAACAGTTCATTAAAGACTTAAACTTACCTGTTACCGCAGTGGAAGACCTCACCGGCTATCCTTCTATCCTGGGCGGCAGGGTAAAGACTTTACACCCTAAAGTATTTGGAGGTATCTTAAACCGCAGGAACCTCGGTTCAGATCAGGAACAGATTGCTCAATATGAGATACCTGAAATAGATCTGGTTATCGTGGATTTATATCCGTTTGAAGAAACACTTAAAGCAGGTGGATCTGAAGAAGAAATCATTGAAAAAATTGACATCGGCGGTATTTCGCTGATCAGGGCTGCAGCTAAAAATTTCAACGACGTGTTGATCCTCGCTTCGAAAGATGATTATTCGGTACTACAAGGTCAACTAGAGGCACAAAACGGCGAGACAACTTTAGCGCAACGTAAGGCTTTTGCCAAAAAAGCATTCCATACATCATCAAACTATGATACAGCGATCTTCAATTATTTCAACACGGAAGAGCCGCTTACTGTATTTAAACATAGCATTGCGCAAGCGCAAACTTTGAGATATGGGGAAAACCCTCACCAGCAAGGCGTGTTTTATGGTGATTTGGATGCCATGTTCACGAAACTGAACGGCAAGGAGCTTTCATACAATAATCTCGTAGATGTAGATGCTGCAGTAGCGCTGATAGACGAGTTTGAAGCACCTACTTTCGCTATTTTAAAACATACAAATGCCTGTGGCCTGGCTTCCAAACCGACCATTCTGGAAGCATGGAATGTCGCATTGGCCTGTGATCCGGTATCTGCTTTTGGCGGTGTACTGATTGCAAACCGCGAGATCGACCTGGCTACTGCTACTGAGATCAACAAACTGTTTTTTGAAGTCTTGATTGCACCTTCGTATGAACCAGAGGCGGTAGAACTGTTCCGCGCTAAGAAGAACCGCGTTATACTGCAAAGGAACGAAGTAGAGCTGAGCAGCAAGCAATTTAAGACTTTATTGAACGGGGTGATCGAACAAGATAAAGACCTCGTAATCGAAGGTCCGGAACAAATGACCACCGTAACTGAAAAAGCACCTACTGAGCAAGAATTGAACGACTTGTTCTTTGCCAATAAAATTGTAAAACACACCAAGTCGAACACCATTGTTTTCGTGAAAAATGACCAGTTACTATCTAGTGGTGTTGGCCAGACGTCAAGAGTAGATGCTTTAAAACAAGCTATTGTGAAAGCGGACGCTTTTGGTTTCGACCTGAAAGGTTCTGTAATGGCATCGGATGCCTTTTTCCCCTTCCCTGATTGCGTAGAAATCGCTGCTGAAGCAGGAATTACTGCCGTTTTACAGCCAGGTGGATCTATAAAAGATGCAGATTCTATCAATAAGGCAAATGAAAAAGGAATTGCTATGGTCACTACCGGTGTCAGACATTTTAAACACTAATTTATTTGTCACTGAATACAATAAAAAGATGTAGTTTTACATTAGTATAGTACATAGAATTTTTAATCATAAATTATCACCTATAAATGGGTTTATTTAATTGGTTTACACAAGAGGTTGCTATCGACTTAGGTACAGCAAACACCTTGATCATACATAACGATAAAGTAGTAGTTGATGAACCATCGATTGTTGCCTTTGACAGACAAACAAACAAAATTATAGCGATAGGCAGGCAAGCCATGCAGATGGAGGGTAAAACCCACGATAACATCCGTACAGTACGTCCTTTGAAAGATGGGGTAATTGCAGACTTCAATGCGGCGGAAGCAATGATCAAAGGAATGATTCGCATGCTGAACGGCGGTAAGGGCTGGATGTTCCCTTCACTAAGGATGGTCATCTGTATCCCTTCCGGCATTACTGAGGTAGAAAAACGTGCAGTGAGGGATTCTGCAGAAATTGCCGGTGCAAAAGAAGTTTATCTGATCCATGAGCCTATGGCTGCTGCTGTGGGTATCGGGATTGATGTGGAAGAACCAATGGGTAACATGATCATCGATATCGGTGGTGGTACTACAGAAATTGCGGTAATCGCCCTTTCCGGTATCGTATGCGACCAAAGTATCCGTGTTGCGGGCGACAACTTTGATTCTGATATTGTAAATTATATCCGCCGCCAGCACAACATCATGATCGGTGATCGTACTGCGGAGAAGATCAAAATAGAAGTAGGTGCGGCATTGCCCGAGCTGACAGACCCACCTGCAGATTTTGCAGTACAGGGAAGGGACTTGATGACTGGGGTACCGAAACAGATCACAGTTTCTTATACTGAAATTGCGCACTGTCTGGATAAATCGATTTCTAAAATTGAAGAGGCGATCTTAAAGGCTTTGGAGATTACTCCTCCTGAGCTTTCTGCAGACATCTACCAGACTGGTATTTACTTAACTGGCGGGGGGGCTTTGCTTCGCGGACTCGATAAGCGTGTGGCTGCAAAAACGAAACTACCGGTCCATGTTGCAGAAGATCCGCTCCGTGCTGTAGTACGTGGTACTGGTATCGCCCTGAAAAATATAGGTGGTTTTAAATTTTTAATGCAATAAAAGAGTTTTATGTTTTAAAGTATTAAGTTTTCACAAGGCTCCGCTTTTTAAGGACTCTTAGAAAACTTAATACTTAAAACTGACCACTTAAGACTAACAGATATGCGTAACCTTTGGATCTTCATAAACAGATATAACGCATTCTTCTTTTTCATTATTTTCTTTTCTATAGGGATTTTCCTAACCATTAAAAACAATGCTTATCAGCGCAGTGTAACCATCAATTCGACGAATCAGGTAGTCGGTGATGTATACAATAATCTGAATGTACTGAAGAAATACATGAACCTTGGGGCTGTAAATGACAGTTTGGCCATAGAAAACGCCAGATTGAAGACAGAAATCCTTAACTTAAAACTGGTAGACACAACTAAAGAAACCTTGGTAAAAGATACTGCAGGTATGCCTCAGTACACCTACCTACCAGCAAGGGTGATCAAAAACTCCATTACCAACCGGAATAATTTCATTACCATCAATAAAGGTAGCCTTGACGGCTTAAAAGCTGGTATGCCGGTCATATCTCCCAACCGTGGAGTGGTTGGTTATATCCATGATGTTTCAGATCATCTGGCTACCATCATGTCGCTGCTACACAAGAAAACAAAAATTAGCGTCAGCGTTAAAAAGAACAATGCCATTGGCTCATTGGAATGGGGCGATGGCAATTCTGATTACAGGATAGCCCAAATCACGGAAATTCCCAATCATTTTAAACTGAACCTAAACGATACGGTGGTGACTTCTATCTACTCTACCTTCCCTGCAGCTACCCCGGTAGGTACAGTGAGTAATACGGGCATGTCTAAAGGGGAAAATTTCAAAACCATAGAAGTCAAATTATTCAATGACTTCAGTTCACTACAATATGTGTATGTGATCAAAAATAAATTTGCAAAGGAACAAGAAGAATTAGAAGCTAAATTGCCGAATGAACAGTAGATTAGTAGTCGTAAATATAATCCGGTGGTTTATACTACTTTTGTTTCAGATCCTGATCCTGAGAAACATGAGCTTTTACAATATGGCTACGCCATTTGTATATATTCTCTTTCTGTTGCTCCTCCCCTTCAGTACGCCAAATTTATTATTATACCTGATTGCCTTCATCACAGGACTCACACTAGATGCATTTTACGATACATTGGGTGTACATACTGCCGCCTGTGTGATGCTGACTTTCGTCAGGATCTCATTTATTGCTGTAACGGTGAGCAGGGACAATTTTGATGAACCAGAACCTACATTGGGTAATATGGGCTTTAAATGGTTCTTCTTTTACGCTGTACTTTGTACGTTCTCCCACCACCTTGTACTCTTTTTTTTGGAAACTTTCCGGCTTACGGAGTTTGTATACACCCTTCTGCGCTGCCTGGCAAGCAGTGTATTTACGCTATTTGTGATCCTGCTGATTGAGTTTATCTTTTATAACAGAAGGGCACGCTAATGGACAATCTGTTTAACCGAAAATACATCATACAAGGCTTATTCATCGTGGTGGCCCTAATCTTATTGGGGACTCTCTTCTATATACAGGTAGCAAGCGATAAGTACTTTCTTTCTGCAGAAAGCAATGTATTGCGAAAAATATATACTTTCCCTGCGAGGGGGGTAATTCTCGATAGAAATCAAAAAATCCTGGTACAGAATGAACCTGTTTATGACCTTATGGCCATCCCAAATGATGTAAAAGAATTTGATACGGTTTCTTTGTGCAAAATCATTGGTGTGGATACAGTCAAATTCAATAAAAACTTTAGAAAAGCACGTCGCTTGTCCAGGTTCCAGCCAAGCATCATCGAAAAACAACTTTCTGTTGAAATCTATCAATCTTTATCTGAGCAGTTATCCAGATTCCCGGGGTTCTTTGTGCAGAGCAGAACCATCAGGCAATATCCAGATAGCATCGCAAGTCATTTTGTAGGCTATATCAAAGAGGTGACGCCTAAGGAAATTGAACAGTCAGAGGGCTATTACCGTTCAGGAGATTATATCGGAAAGTCTGGAATAGAGAAATCTTACGAGAAAAACCTAAGGGGTGAACGAGGCGTAGTAAATATGCTCTACGACGTACACAATGTGCCGAAAGGCAGTTATAGTGAGGGTAAATTTGATACTCCGGCTGTATCTGGTGAGCAATTAATCTCTTCATTAGACTCCAGGCTACAAAAACTGGGTGAAGAACTTCTGCGCAACAAAGTAGGTAGTATTGTGGCCATAGAGCCTGCTACAGGAGAAGTACTTGCTTTTGTAAGCAGTCCGGGCTATGATCCGAACCTGATGGTAGGCAGGAATCAAGGCAATAACTACATGAAGCTCATTAACCTGAATGATAATCCAAACCGGCCAATGACCATTCGTCCGATACAGGGCTATTATTCGCCGGGTTCCGCATTCAAACCTTTGGATGCACTTATTGGGCTTCAGGATGGGGTCATCGACCCGAATACCACCTTCTACTGTCCGGGATATTTTATGGCAGGAAGACAGAAGATCAGGTGTGAACACCAGGATTTCAACATTGCACTGAGACGAGGTCTGGCCCGATCTTGCAATACCTATGCCTGTTACGTTTTTCAAAAGCTCATCACACAGCGTAAATATAAAAATCAGCGGCTTGCGTATGAGGACTGGTACAATAAAGTAAAAAAATGGGGACTGGGAGAGAAATTGGGGATTGATTTGCCTTCTGAACGGCCCGGACACTTTTATGATGCAGCTTATTATTCTGAAAAACATAATAAATATTGGGGCTTTACTAACGTCATTTCGCTAGCCATCGGGCAGGGAGAAATGGATGCGACACCTTTACAGATGGCGAATATAATGGCCGTAATTGCCAACAGGGGCTATTACATCAAACCGCATCTGGTTAAGTCGATAGGAAAAAATCACATCATCAAGAAGGAATATGTGAAGAAGAACTATGTAGACATTGATGCAAGACATTTTGAACCCGTCATAGATGGAATGCAAGATGCTGTAAATGCTCCATGGGGCACGGCAATCGCTTCCAGAATCAGCGATGTAGTGATGTGTGGAAAGACTGGTACAGTACAAAACCCACGTGGAAAAAACCATTCGGTTTTCATCGGCTTTGCACCAAGAGAGAATCCTAAGATTGCCATAGCGGTAATCGTAGAGAACGCCGGTTTTGGTAGCGCTTACGCAGCGCCTATAGCCAGTTATATCACCGAGAAATACCTGAAAGATAGTGTTTCAGGAGGTAGAAGGGCAGAAGTGGAATGGATGAAGAAACAAATCGTCCTACCTGAACCACGAAAGCCAAAGCCAAAACCGGTAAAATTACCAGATACGATCAATTTGAAGCCTGAAGCTTTGGTCAATCCCGACCTAAAACCGATCAATTTAAATAAACAGCCCACTTCTACGAAATAATGAACAATCAGCAAAGCAACAGGTTCTTTTTCAACGTAGACTGGATCACTATCCTGATCTACATGGCGCTTTGTACCATTGGTTATGTGAACATCTATGCCTCAGTACCCAGTTCTGCGGATAGTTCTGCATTCAACTTCGCAAGCAACTATGGCAAACAACTGATATATATTATTGCAGGCATGGTACTGGGCTTTTCTATCCTGTTACTGGATGCCAAATTCTTCAGTGTATTTTCCCCTATCGTATACGGAGTGACCATATTCCTGCTATTGGCAGTACTAGTGGTAGGAAGAAATGTAGGAGGAAACCAGGCCTGGATCTCTTTACCGGGAGGATTCAGATTGCAGCCCTCCGAATTTGCCAAGTTTGGGACTGCCTTACTCCTTTCGCGTTACATCAGCAGCTTTAGTCCGAAATTCCGGGACTTCCGCTCGATTGCTTTTGCAGCACTTATTGTGGGGATTCCACTTTTCTTAATCATGATGCAGCCAGACACTGGATCGGCATTGGTCTTTTTGGCTTTTATGTTCCCGATGTACCGTGAAGGGCTTTCGGGCTATTTTCTCCTGATCTTTTTAGGCATGATCGTATTGTTTGTTGCCGATTTTCTCGTCCCCATGTATATCCTGATTCCCGTCATTCTTGCCATTGGCGGAATGTTTATTTATCAGAACAGACGTAAGCAAAAGATCATGTTCTCGGCAATAGCAGTTACTGTAGTAGCCATAGCTTATTTATTTGTAGTGAAGTTAGCGTATGAGAAGGTTTTAAAACCGCATCAGCGTACCCGTATTGAACTGATCCTCGGATTGAAAATGGATCCAAAGGGAGTGGGCTACAATGTGATTCAATCTAAAATTGCAATAGGTTCAGGCCAGTTGACTGGTCGTGGCTTCTTACAAGGTACTCAGACCAAATATGGTTATGTACCAGCGCAAAGTACAGATTTTATCTTTTCAACTATAGGAGAAGAATGGGGATTTGCCGGGGCCTTCGTAGTCATCGGATTATTTGTATTCTTATTACTCCGACTGATCAATCTTGCTGAACGCCAACGCTCAACCTTCTCCAGGGTGTATGGCTATTGCGTAGCTTGCATCTTGTTTTTCCACGTATTCATTAATATCGGAATGGCGATCGGCATAGTACCGGTGATTGGCATTCCCTTACCGTTCATTAGTTACGGAGGTTCCTCACTATGGAGTTTCACCATCCTGTTATTCATCTTTTTGAAACTGGATTCAAACCGGATGGGCTTTATCTAACCTTCGGGAAAGCGCTGAGCCAATAAAGCATAAAATTTATCTACCGTATGTTGTTTAGTTGCCCAGTTGTTTTTTTCTGCATAGTTCTTTTGCAGAAACACATCAGCAGTCTTCAAATCAGGCATTTTGTTGATCAGATCTATGGCTTCAGAATAGGCAAGGTTATAACCATTGAAAAGGTCTTTAATATATAGCAGCTTTTCATTGAGGCTGATGCCTCCCTTAAGATCGGTAATGGCAGGTTTATTATTTCCTTCGTTGAAGGTAGCATGGCCACTATTACGGGCAGCCAGGAGATCATTTAGTGTAGGTTTAGCTACATTTGCAGCTACAGGAGGTTGAACAATCTTCTGTTCAACATTATCCAGTATCGGCTGCGCTGTCGGTTTAAGCGATACTTCTTTTTCCTCCGGCTTGTCTACAACGAAGGATGCTTCAGCCTGGATGGGCAACACAGGATCAACCTCAGGTGAAGGTGGCTCTGGCACAACTTCATTCTGTCTCTGTTTGGCGGCGATAATTCGTTGTTCTTCTTCACTCAAAGGTCGGTCGAAGATTTCATTTACTGATTTTTCTTCAAATTCAAATCTATCTGAAAGTGGTTCTTCTTTCAGGATGAACTCGAAACTTGCCCGTTCGTGTTCCAGCACATCTTCCTGCTGCAGCTCTTCCAGTTCGATTTGTTCCATCTGTACTTCCTCAACTTTAGGTTCCGGAACCGGAGCAATATGAATAACAGGTTCAGTGCTGCTACTTACCTCCGGCAAAGCAATATCTACCGGAGCGTTAACTTGTGGCTGTAAGCTTTGCGTAGAGTCGGACAGTTCTTTGACTGCTCTGGCACTATTTATTTTTCTGACGATTTGTACGTGGTCAGACAAGAAGTTGGCATTTGCAAGGAATAGTTCAAGCTCTAATTCATTCAATTGCTGAGGATTTTGTGCTAGAAAATCGTACTGGTCCTGCAGTTCATTTAAAATCTGCCCTATCTTTTTAAAAATATCTTCTTGGTTCATCATAGTTCTATAACGCGGAAACTGAGTTTTTGTTGGTAACTTAACATTCAAAAATACTACAAAATTCTGATATTAGCTGCCTCTAAGTATCCCCGAACAGATGTTATTCAGCGAACAAAATTACAGAAGAGGAGAGTTTTGCGGCAGCATAGAAGTAATTTGCGGCTCAATGTTTTCAGGTAAAACAGAGGAATTATTGCGGAGATTGAAACGGGCTGAGATCGCCAAGCTGAAGGTGGAAATCTTCAAACCAAAGACAGATACCAGGTACGATGAACATGCGGTGGTATCCCATGACCTTAATTCGGTACATTCTACACCTGTTGAAACTTCTTCGGCAATTTTATTATTGAATGCGGATACGCAGGTTGTAGGCATTGACGAAGCTCAATTCTTTGACGACGGCCTTCCAGAAGTTTGCAACAAACTGGCGGAAAAAGGAATTAGGGTGATTGTTGCGGGACTGGATATGGATTTTCAGGGAAAGCCATTTGGCCCAATCCCCGCTTTAATGGCCATTGCTGAACTCGTGACCAAGGTGAATGCTGTTTGCGTAAGATGTGGAAGTCCCGCTATGTATTCCTTTCGGACCGCAGCAAGCGAAGCCAAGGTGTTATTGGGAGAAAAAGACAGCTACGAACCCCGTTGCCGACGCTGTTTCCACCTGGGCTAAATTCCTTATCCCAACGGACAGTTTTTACATCGCTTCCCCCTAAGGTACTTCTCACAACAGTCCTTTTTCTTCTTATCTTTTTTATCCTGCTTAGAGAGCTTCTTATCTTTCTTCTTTGACATGTCCTTCGTGTACATCAATATACGAAAAAAGGTATATATGGTCTGCATTTGCAGCAATATATACCTTTAAAAATGTCCTGTCCTTAGAGGACAAGCTTAAATTTGATTTTATCCTTCAGTATAGCTGATTCCACCAACGTGTTTGTCGATCTGCCATCTGCCAGTTCCTTCTTCTCCAATCACGTCGAACAATTCGAGGGCACGACGGGCTTTGTATTCTTCTTCCCTTTGCTCTCTAAAGAACCAGTTTAAAAATTCAAGGGTCACATAATCTTGCTCTTTGTGGCATCTTGCTGCGATGTTCTTGATAGACTGAGTAACAGCAATTTCCTGATCCAGGGCCTCTTCAAACACTTCGCGGAAAGAGTTGTACTCTGCTTTAATGTCACTGATTTCAGGAGAGATGGCATTTCCACCCATATCAAGTACATATTTAAAGAATTTCAGTTGGTGTTCACGCTCCTCTTCTGCCTGCTTAAAGAAATAATCAGAAGAAAAATCGTAACCATGTTGGTTGCACCATGAGGCCATTGACAGGTAAATTGCTGATGAATGGGCTTCTTTTTTTATTTGTTGATTGATAAGTGTCTCAATTTCCGATGAGATTAAACACTTAGCACGCATGATATCTTTCATAGTCTTATTATTTTATTCCTATTTGCTCTTACAAAAATAGGGCAATAAAAATCATTTGCTTCATTTAAAAGCAATATGGAAAGATTCTAATTCTAAGCAAATCAGGCCACTATACGTTTCAGCCTATCGTAAATAATGTGATTGAGTTCCAGCATGACGAATGTTCCCTGCAATAATTCCTTCAATGCAATGATCTGTATAAGAGACAGTACGTAGCAATGATCACATGCACAAATGAACAAAATCTCGAGGTCAGGCGTCTTGGTACTGTCCAGCAACAACACCTCAATATCAATCTTATAAACTGCTTTTTTGAGCTTAAGGAGATTGCGGTAGTCAAAACGGGCGAGTTTACCTGCAAAATCTACATACCAGCAATTCTCACTATCGGATTGATAAATGGCTCCGTTGATGGTGCTAAATACTTCTTCGAAATGAATGCTTGTAGGTATCGCGGTTGTTTGCATGTCGCCTTTTAAACTTATCGAAAGCAAAGGTTATGATTATTTAGATTTATTCCAAATCGCTGAGGCTATTTTTTTAATTTTTATTTGCGAAGTGTTAATTTTTCATTCTTGCAAGGCGGTGTGTGTCTTTAATTTCAATGTAACTACCTTTCTTTTCGATGAGACCTTCTTCTTTAAAATCACTGAGCGTGCGACTTACGGTTTCAGTTGCCATTCCTGCCATAGCAGCAAGTTCGTCTCTCGAAATTTTAAACTGAGGGGCAGTTGTATCCTTTTGCTGTAAGCGTAACAGCACCTGTGCCAGCCTTTTTCTAACGGAATGATAAGCGAGCTCGATCAATTGTTCTTCTTTTTCACGCACGTCGTTGGAAAGAATCCTGATAAATTCCCTACTGATCTCCGGATACTTATTGATTAGGCTCAGAATGGCTTCTTTTGGTAAAAGACAGAGTGATGAATCTTCTACAGCTTCTGCTGTTTCCGCAAAAGGTTCTTCCAATAAGACTGCATTCATTCCAATATAATCTTCGGGTTTATAAAGTCCGGTCATCAGCTGCCTTCCATCTTCTGTTAGTTTTAATGTCTTTACGGTACCACTGAGCAATAAGTAAAGTCCCATCGGTTCATCTCCATCGTAATAGAGCACTTGCTTCTTTTTGATGTGCCGGATCTTTCTTGCCGCTATTAGTGTTTTTAGCTCATTAGCACCATTATTATTGCCAGTAGCAGCAAGATGCTCCAGATTATTTAAAGCTTTGCTAAAATAAGCCTCAAGTCTTTCTTTTTTTGCTAGTCGGCTTTCTATTGCGGCTAGCAACTCTATATCATCGAATGGTTTGGTAAGATAATCGTCCGCTCCCATTTCCATACCTTTTCTAAAATCAATGCGTTCGGCTTTAGCTGTAAGGAAAATAAATGGAATGTCTGCAGTCTTTTCGTTTTTGCTCAGCATGTGCAACACACCGTAGCCGTCGAGTTCGGGCATCATAATGTCACATAAGATAAGGTCAGCCTTTTGCCGAACTGCGAATTCTACTCCGGCTTTCCCGTTATCGGCCTGCAGCACATCATATCCTGCGAGTTCAAGAATTTCCGCCGTGCTTTCGCGGATATCAGCATTGTCTTCGATAATGAGGATGGTTTTCATATGGGCAATCTACTAATAAATGAAACGATTATGCCAAGCAAATATGGAAATTGGATGAAAAACAAAAGGTGACTAAGGTCACTAAATAAAATGAGCGGGATCAGATAATGCTGGGGAGGTGTGATAACAAAAAAGCTCCAGATAAATCTGGAGCTTTTTGCAGTGGTATGGGCCGGGATCGAACCGGCGACACATGGATTTTCAGTCCATTGCTCTACCGACTGAGCTACCGTACCATCTTATATTTAACATGTTTTGATCATGTTCCCCTCGGTTGGGAGTGCAAATGTAGTTTCTTTTTTTGAAAGACAAAATCTTTTTTGAAAAAAAATTCAAATAAGTCATTTTTATTTAAAAAGCATCTAAATTTTCCGTTTTTATGCATGCATAGTAATTTGTTTTATGTATTTATTTTAACTTAGCGTTACGATTAAACGATATTTTCAAACATGGTGTCACAAATTCTATTTATAGCAGTTACAGCGGCGGCAATCGCCTTGTTTGGCTATAACCTCAAGAAAGTTATTCGCAACATCAAATTGGGAAAAGCTGCTGACCGGTTCGATCAGCCGGGGAAAAGGTGGATGACCATGCTTAAAGTAGCATTTGGGCAAACCAAAATGTTTTTCCGCCCAATACCTGCAGCGCTGCATTTTGTTGTATATGCCGGTTTTGTCATCATTAATCTCGAAGTCCTGGAGATTATGATCGACGGAATATTTGGCACACACCGCGTATTTGGAGGTCTAGGGCTACTATATGATATCCTGATTGGCTCTTTTGAATTTCTTGCCTTAGGCGTCTGGTTGGCTTGCGCCATTTTCCTGATCAGAAGAAATCTGCTAAAATTAAAGAGATTTAGCGGTGTAGAGATGGCCAAATGGCCTAAGTCTGATGCCAATTACATCCTGATCACCGAGATCCTTTTAATGTCGGCATTCCTAACTATGAATGCGGCAGATGCCAAATTGCAGTTATTGGGAGCAGGTCATTACATAAACGCAGGCGCATTTCCGGTTAGCCAGTATTTACAAAATCTATTACCAGATAATATAAATAGTCTGATTGCTATAGAACGTGGCTGTTGGTGGTTCCACATCATCGGTATCTTTGCTTTCCTAAATTATTTACCTTACTCAAAGCACTTTCACATCCTATTTGCCTTTCCGAACACTTATTTTTCCAATCTGGAACCAAAGGGGGAATTCAGCAATATGAAAAGTGTAACCAATGAGGTTAAAGCAATGTTGGATCCCTCGTTTACACCTGAAGAAGCAGAGGCTGGAAGATTTGGAGCAAAGGACGTAAATGATTTGAGCTGGGTGAACCTCATGAATGCATATACCTGCACAGAATGCGGCAGATGTACCTCGGTATGTCCTGCAAACATTACAGGAAAACTACTTTCGCCCAGAAAGATCATGATGGATACCAGGGACCGACTTGAAGAGGTAGGAAAGAATATTGACAAGACCGGCCAAGGATTTGACGATGGAAAATCCCTGATTGACTCTTATATCAGCAGGGAAGAGATATGGGCTTGTACAAGTTGTAATGCTTGTACACAAGCCTGCCCGATCAATATTGATCCGCTGGCCATCATTACGGAACTGAGAAGGTACGCCGTAATGGAAGAATCCCAGTCTCCATCCAGTATTAGTGCCATGTTAGGCAATATTGAAAACAACGGAGCTCCCTGGAAGTATTCACCAGCCGACCGTTTAAACTGGGCAAAAGAAAATTAACGAAACACGGAAAATGAGCGAGCAATTGAATTTTGAAGTGCCAACCATGGCGGAGCTAATCGCTAAAGGCGAGGAACCGGAAATTTTATTCTGGGTAGGATGTGCAGGAAGTTATGATGAAAGGGCACAAAAAACTACACGTGATATCTGCAAAATCCTCCATCATGTTGGCATTAAATATGCCGTTCTGGGTACAGAAGAGAGCTGTACCGGAGATCCCGCTAAACGAGCTGGGAATGAATTCCTTTTCCAGATGCAGGCAATGACCAATATTGAGGTACTGAATGCTTATAATGTTAAAAAAATAGTGACAGGCTGTCCACACTGCTTTAACACGATCAAAAATGAGTATCCAGGACTCGGGGGCACTTACGAAGTAATACACCACACACAACTCATTCAGGGCCTTATCAACGACGGCAAATTAAAAGCTGAAGGAGGGGAAAGTTTTAAAGGCAAAAAAATCACCTATCACGACCCCTGCTACCTTGGCCGAGGAAATGGCATATATGAAGCGCCAAGAAAAGCCCTCGAAATATTAGACGCACAGCTCGTCGAAATGAAGCGATGCAAGTCAAACGGACTATGTTGTGGCGCAGGTGGAGCCCAGATGTTTAAAGAGCCCGAGAAAGGCTTAAAAGACATCAATATAGAACGCATAGAGGAAGCATTGGAAACCCAACCGCATGTTATCGCAGCAGGTTGTCCTTTTTGCATGACGATGTTGCGTGATGGCGTCAAACTAAAAGATCAGGACCAAAACGTCCAGGTTTTAGACATTGCTGAAATTACAGTAAGGGCGAATGGCTTGTAATGTGCTCCATATCGCATCTCTAAATTCCGGCAGTAATGGAAATTGCTATTACATAGGTAATGAAACTGACGCTATACTTGTAGATGCAGGAATTTCATGCAAAGAAACGGAAAAAAGAATGCTGCGACTGGGCTTATCGATACAAAAGGTAAAGGCCATATTTATCTCTCACGAACACACAGATCACATCAAGGGACTCTGTAATTTAGCCGCAAAATATAATTTACCCGTTTACATATCGGAGGGAACTCTAGCAGGCTGCCGTTTTCTGCTCCGCAGAGATCTCGTTAAGTTCCTTAACTCTGATTTCCCAATGCAAATTGGAAGCCTTAGCATCACTGCTTTTTCCAAGTATCATGATGCATCAGATCCTTATAGTTTTTTGATTAGCTATAATGGGACGCAGGTAGGTGTGTTTACAGATATTGGAATAGTATGTGATCAACTGATCCATCACTTTAAACAATGCCATGCGGCATTTCTGGAAGCCAATTATGATGATGAGTTATTGGCCCGCAGCGCCTATCCATATTTCCTTAAGAGAAGGATCAGTGGTGGCAAAGGACATCTCTCCAACAAACAGGCACTGGATTTATTTAATACGCACAAACCAGCTTTCATGACACATTTGTTGCTTTCACATCTATCTAAAGACAACAATTGCCCTGAGCTTGCCCAAAACCTCTTTAAACAACATGCTGGTGATGTAGAGATCATCATCGCGTCCAGATACGAGGAGACTCCCGTATACGCTATTTCTGAGTCGATAAAAGCGCATTCATTCTAGTCAGTCGATTCATTAACTCAATCAGATCCTCAGGCTCTACTTCTTTAAGGGGGATAGTTAAAAAAGTCGACATGCTATCAACATCTCCGTTTTTTCGATCCTTATAAGTTTGCACAATTACATCCTCACCTTTTGTATTGAGCAACAACAGTCCCCTCCTATTGTTACCTAAATAGTCTAAATCTTTAAATTTCTGCAGGTTAAAGGAAAAGTATTCGACTTTACCGCTGGTAAAATAACGCTTGTATCTGCAAAATCCAGTGCTGTTAATCGACAGTTCATAACGTTTTACAGCTATCCCTCCCTGCTCAGCATCATAATGGTCATTAAGCAACTTATGTACATATGCTGCATCCTCTTCTAAAGAATTCACATAGATGAATGCCGTAAAAAACAAGTATAAAGGCAGGCAGAGGAAGATTATTAAGGACAATGTAAACTTCTTCATCACGTTAACTAATTAGCGATGTTAAGTTAAATAATTTTGTATTTTTGATTATGAGTTTTTCTCCACAATCCAGAGTTTGGGTCTATCAAAGTGACCGGGCCTTCTCCAATGAAGAGGTACAGTCCCTGCAAAAAAAGCTAAATGACTTTGCCTTGCAGTGGAAAGCCCATGGACATCAGTTGAATGCCAAGGCGGATGTACGCTACAACTATTTCATTATCTTTGTTGTTGATGAGGCTTCGGCGGGTGTAACCGGCTGTTCTATTGATGCATCTGTACGTATCGTTAAAGAAATTGAGCAAGAATATGGTGTTGATCTTTTTAACAGGTTCAACATGGCTTACAGAGTAGACGACAAGATTGTTGTCACCAATAAAGAAGATTTTGAAACTCTCATTAACATCAAAGCAGTAGGCCCACAAACTATTGTCTTCAATAATATGGTGCAAACTTTAGCAGAATTTGAGGATAAATGGGAAGTTCCATTCGAACATAGCTGGCACGGAAAAGTATTTGCACACCTGCTATAGCGCTTCTTTTTAAAAATCCAACGGTCCTAACCTGCGCATATTTCGCATAATTAAGTATTGTCTATGTTTGATATACTGTGTTGGCCTCCTGGGTGTCCACCTTCTTGGATTTGGGAAACAAGCTGCAATGAGCGCTGCCTGTGAACGGCTAAGTTTGGTACAGGATTTACCAAAATAACTTTGAGCCGCTGCTTCTGCCCCGTAAATGCCATCACCCATTTCAATTACATTCAGGTATACTTCCAGAATTCTTTCTTTACTCCACAACAACTCTATCAACAGCGTAAAATAAGCCTCAAATCCTTTTCTCAGCCATGAACGGCCGGGCCATAGAAATACATTTTTTGCGGTCTGTTGAGATATCGTACTTCCGCCCTTTACTTTTTTACTATTCTTATTTTCAGCAAAAGCTTTTTCTATTGCTTTAAGATCGAAGCCAAGATGCTTCAAAAACAATTGATCTTCAGCAGAAACTGCTGCCCTTTTCATATTATCGGAGATATCCTCGAAATCTACCCATTTCTTATCCATTCTTGATTTCTTACCTTCTGAGTTGCGCTCCATATTTCGTTGGATCATTAGCAAGGTAATAGGCGGATTGACAAAACGATAAACCAAGACCCACAGAACAGATACCAACAAAAACCAAATAAAAATTTTTGTTGCGATTTCTGTTAACCTTCTAAGCAAAGTTGGTCTTGAGCCGGAGCGTATTGTTTTCTTTTGTCTTGCCATCGACCAAAGGTAAGTCTTATCAGGATAATTTTAAATAAAAAAAGCGCCCCAAATGGGGCGCTTTCCTGTATGATCTAATTGAGCTTATTCAGCTACAACTTCGAAAGAAACTTTAACTTTCACTTCTTTGTGCAAGTTTAAGTTGGCAACATATTCGCCAACAAACTTAGGTTCAGTTTCGAAAGTGATGCGGCGACGGTCAACATCGAAACCTTGTTGTTTCAAGGCATCAGCAATCATAATGGTGTTTACTGCACCAAAGATTTTACCTGTTTCACCAGCTTTAGCACCGATTGATAATTTAACTTCAGTTAAACGCTCAGCAATACCTTCAGCATCTTTCTTAATTTTATCTTGTTTAAAAGCAGCTTGCTTTAAGTTTTCTGCTAATACTTTTTTAGCTGAAGGAGTAGCCAACTGAGCAAATCCTTGTGGGATCAGGTAGTTACGGCCGTATCCAGGCTTTACAGAAACGATATCATCTTTTTCCCCTAGGGATTTGATATCTTGTTTTAAAATAATTTCCATCTCTCAGCTCCTATTTTAATTGGTCAGCAACAAAAGGTAACAAACCGATGTGACGTGCACGTTTCACCGCCTGAGCAACTTTACGTTGGAATTTCAATGAAGTACCGGTTAAACGGCGAGGTAATAATTTACCTTGATCATTGATAAATTTCAACAGGAAGTTTGCGTCTTTGTAATCGATATATTTAATTCCGTTCTTTTTGAAACGGCAATATTTCTTTCTGTTATCGTCCACTTTTGGAGCGGTAACATATTGTATCTGATCTTTAGCCATTATCCTGCAACCTCCGTTTTTGGTTTTTTGTTGAAAGCACCACTACGTTTTTTCTCATTGTAAGCAACCGCGTGACGGTCTAATCTTACAGTAAGGAAACGCAGAACGCGCTCATCACGCTTAAGCTCCAACTCTAATTTACTAATCAATTCACCTGAAGATTTGTACTCTGTAAGGTGAAAGAATCCGCTTGCTTTTTTCTCAATCGGATACGCTAATTTTCTCAAACCCCAATTGTCCTCTTGAACAATTTCGGCTCCGCTATCAGTGATGATCTTGCTGAATTTAGCTAATGCTTCTTTAGCAACCTCTTCTGATAACAACGGGGTTAGAACGATAACAGTTTCGTACTGATTCATTGTTATTATTTATTTTATAATTAATCCGCTACAATTGCGGGTTGCAAAAATAGAAATAAATTTCTATTAATCAAACAGATAATCACTAATAATGCTTAGATTATTCATTTTACCAACCTAAAATATAATTCCGACCATACCGGAAATGCATCCAAACAAAAAAGACCGCCCATTTAGACAGTCTTTTTTTTAAACGTTTGTATTTTCTTAGTTGACCTGCACAACTTCTTTCAATTCCTGATCTTTTGCTTTCAGCACAAAAGTAAGCGAATCAATCTCTACCTCTGATATATTGAATTTCTTAACAAATTTTGCTCCGCCTTCGAAAGAATAAGTGTACAACACTTCATTTTCTTCATCCAATACCTGCACTTCGATAGGACCTGTAGGTGTGTTGTCGAGGTTCAGTGTAATGATTTTATTATCACGGGTAAAAACAGGCTGCAACTTTTCAATAATCTTAGGACTGGATACTTCAGTTTCACCTTTGGTGATTACTACCTGATATTCGATAGATTTAGATGAACTCTGGAACTTAAAAGTATAAGTTCCGTCAAGAAGTGAACTCAGATCATATACAGTTGTCGCACCACTTTTGGTTTTGATTTCTTCCTGATACAGAACTTCCTGATCTGCTGTAGAAATAGAAAGCTCCATCACTTGTGCTTTATCGCTAAAAAATGCAATCTTTTTTTCCGTTAATGGTTTTACAGTAAATGAAAAATCACCATCATTTGCATATACTCCAGTACTCAAGAACAGCGCCGCTGCGATCAAGCTGATTTTTAATATTCTTTTCATCTTATAATTATTTAATTTGTGTGTGACTAATTAACAATAGCAAAAATACAGCAGGATCTATCGCGAATTTCCTAGTCGGTTTTCAGATTTATATGCTATATTACCCTCAAGTTGTCATTTTCAATAAAATGCAGCATATTAGAATTGATTTTCACCAAATTAAGTTAAGGTTAAGATGAAACACGCCAAGCCAAGTTTTGAAGTCATTGAACCCTCTTTCGGTAGTTCATTTTACTACTCAAAGTATCAGGAAAACCTCAACAATAAAGCTCACCTATGGCATTATCATCCGGAAATAGAAATGGTTTTTGTAAATGGTGGCTCGGGAAAAAGACAGATCGGCAGTCATTTATCCTACTATACGAATGGCGACCTCATTCTCATTGGAAGTAACCTTCCACACTGTGGGTTTACCGATACCAATACGGGAAACAAAAACGAAACTGTGATCCAAATGAAACCTGATTTTCTCGGAAATGAATTCCTGGATCTGCAAGAGACACGGTTTATTTCCTCTTTGTTCAATAAGGCAAAGGGCGGAATTGCATTTGATAGGGATACTATTTCAGCCGTGGGGGATCGCATAGAACTTATGGATGAACAATTGCCATTTGATCGGCTGCTGACCCTATTAAGTGTGCTCAAAGAACTGGAAAAAGCTACTGACTACAAGATATTGAACGCAGCAGGCTTTTCTATGGAGATGCAGGTTCAGGACAATGATAGGATCAATATGGTCTTCAACTATGTTAAAGACCATTTCCAGGAAGAGATCAATTTATCCTCAATAGCTGATATGGTGAACATGACGACCCCCTCCTTTTGCCGGTATTTTAAAAAAATCACCAAGAAAACATTTACTCACTTCGTCAATGAATACCGGATCGTCCATGCATCAAAATTACTGGCAGAAAAACAAACGAGCATTGCAAACATCAGCTATGAAAGCGGCTTTAACAACTTCAGTCACTTCCACAAATTGTTCAAAGAATTCACAGGTAAAAATGCCTCGCAATACAGAAAAGAACTGACCTCCGTTTTTAAATAAATCCAATTCATTTCAAATTTTAAGGCTAAATTTTCAACATTCCAAGGTTCTGAACTTCAAGCTCAACAAAAATTCCTATTTTCGTTGGCGAATGGAAAATTTTATAGTTTCAGCCCGTAAGTACCGTCCTGCCACCTTTGAAACGGTTGTAGGTCAGCACCACATTACAGGCACACTAAAGAATGCCATCAAGAATAACCAACTGGCCCAGGCCTTCCTTTTCTGCGGACCGCGTGGCGTAGGAAAAACCACTTGCGCAAGGATTCTCGCAAAAACCATTAACTGTACGAACCTCACGCCTGAACAGGAAGCCTGCGGGACCTGCGAGTCCTGCATATCGTTCCAGACAGGTCATTCGTTTAATTTCCATGAACTGGATGCAGCTTCCAATAACTCTGTTGACGATATACGCAGTCTTATTGATCAGGTACGCATTCCGCCACAGGCCGGCAAGTATAAAATCTATATTATAGATGAGGTGCACATGCTTTCCGCAAATGCCTTTAACGCATTTCTGAAAACACTGGAAGAGCCCCCTTCTTATGCTATTTTTATATTGGCGACCACAGAGAAGCACAAAATCCTTCCGACTATACTTTCCCGCTGTCAGATCTTTGATTTCAATAGAATTCAGGTGGATGACATATCCGGACATCTCAATAAGATTGCAATACGTGAAAACATTAGTGTTGAGGCTGATGGACTTCATATCATCGCCCAAAAGGCCGATGGAGGATTAAGGGATGCCTTGTCCATGTTTGATCAGATCGTTAGCTACACAAATAAGAACCTGACCTACAAATCTGTCATAGACAACCTCAATATCCTTGACTACGATTATTATTTCAAACTTACGCAGCACCTCACTTCCTCTGATGTGAGCAATGCGTTGATCTTGTTTGATGAAATTCTAAACAATGGATTTGATGGAAATAACTTCATTAATGGTTTAGCAGGCCATTTGAGAAACCTATTGGTAGCTAAGGATCCACAGACAACCAAATTATTGGAAGTCAGTGAAAATATAAAACAGAAATACATTTCTCAGAGTCAGCAAACACCCGTTTCGTTTATCTTAACTGCCTTAAACCTGGCCAATCAGTGCGATCTGAATTATAAAAACAGCAAAAACCAACGCCTTCAGGTGGAACTATCGCTGATCAAAATGTGCCACATCCCATCGGTACTGCAACTCGCACAGCCCAATCCAAATTCTGTAACTGACGAAGATCAGATTAAAAAAAAAACTAATGTAAGTTCTGTTTCCGCAGCAAATCCCGTTTCTGTTGAGCGCATCGCTATGCCTTCAGCAGGACCTCCAGTGACTCCCTCCGCCATTGCATCTTCAGGAATTCCGGCGGCAATAGCAGAAACAAAATTAGTAGAATCAACTACCACACAAGCTCCCCCTGTTGCCCCTATTCCCTTAACCACACCACCCCCAACAGGTAAGATCGCTTTAAAAGGAAATACCACCACAAAAGTAGCTTCTCTAATCCCCTCCCTTACGGATTTGGAACGCCGACAGGAAGAAGAAGAAAATGATGGACCGAAATACATTACCGGCGATGGAAGAGAGCAGTTTACCTATGAGCAGCTGATGCTATACTGGAACCAGTATGCCAACAAAGCAAAAGAAGATAATAAAATCAATATATATACACTCCTGACCGGAGCGGACCCTGTAATGGAAAGCCCGGAAGAGATAATCGTTCACGTAGAACATAAAATCCAGGAAATCCAGCTGCAAGAAGAACTGATCGATTTCCTGAACTTCCTGCGTCCCCGATTGAAGAACTTTCAACTCAATATCAAATCAAAACAGGTGGCCCGAACTGTGGTCAACAGGTTATACACCAATACTGAGAAATATCAGTACCTGATAGAAAAAAACCCTAAGTTGGAAGAAATGCGCCGGCGCTTCAACCTCGATGTGAACTCTTAGTTATTTAGGCAGACGGTCATTCAGCGGATAGCCTTCTTCATCCAGGTCGTCCCTGTCATCTTCAGGCGTACGGGCCAGCAACTCATCTTCAGGATCAAGCTCCAGGTTTTCCTCATCCTCAATACGCATTGCTGCGCTTTCCATATTTTCACCTACTTGTTCTTCATCATCATATTCTGATCCTACATAGGGATTTGCTTCATCATAAGTAGAAATACTATCTTCTCCGTTAGGCGCTGATGTATCGTATGGAAGCGGATGATCATAATCCTTTTCTTCTCCTTTTACATCGAATTCGAAGCTATTTTTGTCTTTATCATAAGATAAATTGTCAAAGTCCCTGGTCTCCCCAAGATCCGTAGGATGTAATTTATCGTTTGCTCTTTTTTCGCCGTTTTGATTTTGGTCTGCTGTCATGATGGTAAAATTTATAGGAGTATAACCTAGCTTAGTGGCGATTTGTTTTGTTTGACAAAGAATTCAATACCTGAGTTTAAAAAATAAAAAAGCCCATTTGCTTAGCAAATGGGCTAAATTCAAAGGCCGGCTTTTTATAGTCCTGCCAAAGCAGTATTCAATGTCTCACTTGGGCGCATGGCAGCAAATGCCAGGTCATCATTAGGATGATAATAGCCACCTATATTTTGTGGTTTGCCTTGTGCACCTATCAGTTCAGCAGAGATTTTCTCTTCATTATCGGTCAACACTTTAGCTAAAGGCGCAAACCTCGACTGCAATTCAGCATCCTTAGTTTGAGCTGCCAGGTTCTGTGCCCAATATAGTGCCAGATAAAAATGCGAGCCCCTATTGTCTATTTGACCAACCTTACGTGCAGGTGACTTGTCGTTTGCCAAAAATTTCTCAGTTGCAGCATCTAAAGTTTCGGCAAGCACCAATGCCTTCGCATTGTCTTGAGTTTGTCCCAAATGCTCTAAGGAAACAGCAAGGGCCAGAAATTCGCCCAGTGAATCCCAACGCAGGTAACCTTCTTCTATGAATTGCTCAATGTGCTTAGGCGCTGATCCACCAGCTCCGGTTTCAAATAAACCACCACCGTTCATTAGGGGAACTATAGAAAGCATCTTTGCAGAAGTTCCTAATTCCAGAATCGGGAACAAATCCGTCAGGTAGTCACGCAATACGTTGCCAGTCACAGAAATCGTATCCTCCCCTTTACGGATTCTTTCCAAGGTAAATTTAGTCGCTTCTACTGGTGCCAGGATACGGATATCCAAACCGGCAGTATCATGATCAGCAAGGTATTTATTCACTTTAGCAATGATTTCTCTATCATGCGCACGTTGCTCATCCAGCCAAAAAACTGCCGGAGTAGCTGATAAACGGGCCCTGTTCACAGCTAGTTTCACCCAGTCCTGAATCGGAGCATCCTTAGTCTGGCACATGCGGAAAATATCACCTGTTTCCACTTTTTGATCAAAAAATACTTTTCCTTCAGCATCAGTCACGCGGATGGTTCCGCTAGCAGTGGCCTGGAATGTTTTATCATGAGAACCATACTCTTCAGCCTTTTGTGCCATCAGACCTACGTTAGGCACAGAACCCATTGTGGTTACGTCGAAAGCTCCATTTTCCTTACAATCTTCGATTGTTGCAGTATATACTCCAGCATAGCAACGATCTGGGATGAGCGCTATGGTATCCTGAGATTTACCTTCTTTATTCCACATCTGACCAGAAGTACGGATCATTGCCGGCATAGAAGCATCTACGATTACATCAGAAGGCACATGCAAATTGGTGATTCCTTTATCAGAATTTACCATCGCCAAAGCCGGACCATTTTCTATAGCCGCAGCGATAGCTGCTTCCACTTCTGCCTGTTGAGCTGTTCCTGCTATTTTAGCAAACACATCCCCCAGACCATTTCTCGTATCGACATTTAAAGACGCGAACAGCTCCGCATATTTGGTGAATACATCAGAAAAGTAAACTTCTACAATTGCACCGAAAATAATCGGATCAGACACTTTCATCATTGTTGCTTTCAAATGAGCAGACAATAATACGCCAGCTGCTTTAGCCTCTTCAACTTCTTTGGCAACAAAAGCTTTCAGGGCTGACAAACTCAGTGCAGAACTGTCGATTACTTCACCTGCTTTCAGTGGGGCAAGACCTTTCAGTTCTGTCACAGTTCCATCGTTAGCTACAAACTCTATCTTAAACTGGGTAGCCTCATCGACAGTTACAGATTTCTCTGAACCGTAGAAATCCCCTTCAGACATGCTCGCTACCCTCGTTTTAGAATCAGCAGACCATTTGCCCATCGAATGTGGATTGGCTTTAGCGTAGTTCTTGACTGCCTTAGGAGCCCTGCGGTCAGAATTACCTTCACGCAGTACTGGGTTCACTGCTGAACCGAGGACTTTAGCATATTTTGCTTTGATGGCTTTTTCCTCAGCTGTTTGTGCATTATCCGGATAATTAGGCAAAGCATATCCCTGAGCCTGTAATTCCGTAATTGCACCTACCAATTGAGGAATAGATGCAGATATATTAGGTAATTTAATAATGTTGGCTTCTGGCGTAGTTGCCAGTTGGCCCAATTCTGTCAACGCATCTCCAATCTTTTGCTCTTCTTTTAAAAACTCCGGGAAATTAGCAAGGATCCTGCCCGCTAAAGAAATATCCCTCGTCTCTACATTAATGCCTGCTGAGGCTGTAAAAGCCTGCACAATTGGCAATAATGAATAAGTTGCCAGCATTGGCGCTTCATCTGTTTTGGTATAGATAATTTTTGATGTGTGTGACATATTGTTATAAATATGGTTATATGAATGAGAAATAAAAGCAGATATTGATGATCAACATCCTCTCAGTTAAAATCGTCTAAAGATATAATAAACAGATGAAATTAGCAGTGTTTATTTGTAACATCCTCCTCCTATTCCCATCAAATAGCCAACAAAACGTTTAACACTATTTAACAATAAACTACCTGAAAAACACCTAATATTGAATAACGAATCACCTTAACACAGTGCTTTCCAAATTTAAAACCAAACACACATAAATGAAAATTATCGCCTCTCTGTTATTGCTATTTCTGGCTACAGGCACTATAGCACAAAACAAAGCTTCTATTAAAGGTTTATTGGCAGATTCTGCAACAAAAGCACCATTGGAACATGCCACCATTGCGGTAGTTAATGCCAAAGACACCTCTCTTGTTTCTTACACGCTCAGCGACAAAAACGGGGGCTTCCACATTTCCGGTATTCCTACCGACAGAACCACCAAATTGATCATCTCCTATATTGGCTACCAGACCTACCGGAAAATTCTAGAACTGAATAAAGGAGAAACCAAAGACCTGGGGACATTGTTTTTCAGTGGCAACAACCTACATGAGGTTATCATCAAAGGGGAACGTTCACCTATTGTCACTAAAAAAGACACTGTTGAATTCAACATTGAAGCTTTTAAAACCAGACCCAATGCTGTTGTCGAGGAACTGCTCCGCAAATTGCCCGGTGTACAGGTGAATAATGACGGGTCTATCCTGGTCAACGGCAAATCCATCAACAAGCTCCTCATCGACGGAAAGCAGTTCTTTGGTAAAGATCCTAAAGTAGCGACCCGAAACCTGGATGCCGATATGATCGACAAAATTCAGGTATACGATGACCGTGAAAACGATCCGGACCACAAACTGACGGAAAGCGAAGTGGGAAAGATCATCAACCTCAAACTCAAAAGCAAAATCAAGAAAAGCACTTTGGGTAAATTCTATGCAGGAGGCGGAAGCCGCGACCGGTATGAAGCAGCAGGTATCCTCAGCAGTTTCAGAGATACCCTTCAGATCAGTTTGATCGGACTCACCAATAACCTCAGTAAAACCGGTTTTTCCCAGGATGACCTCTACTCCATGGGCGGCTTCAATCGCTCCGAAGGTTCACAAATATGGGATGGCACCTTTGGCGGACGCGGTTGGGGCGGACTGGAGAATGTGACCTCCGGGGGCTTCAACCTAAATAATGACTATGGTACCAAGCTGAAGATGAACCTTACTTATTTCTATACCAATACCGGAAGAATCAATAGCAGCAATGGGATCAATGAGCAAACGCTGGGCGATACCATCCTCAGCTCCAATTCAAGCTACAACTCGAAAAGCAGGGAAAACAAACATGCCATCGGTGGACTCATAGAATGGAACCCGGATAGCCTCAACAAGGTCCGCTACGAACCTTCTATCAATTTTGAACGCAACAATTCCAGTAGCAATTCCAACAGCAACAGCAGGAACAATTTTGTGCCAAGGTTAAATGACAATATCGGCGACGACCGGAATCAATCCAATGGCACCAATTTTTCTCACAACTTGAGCTATTATCGCCGCTTGAATAAGAAAGGTAAATCATTGAACGTCCAACACTCCCTAAACCTCAATGAAAACAAAACAACTGGTTACTCCTACAACGCCATCACTTCCTACGACAGCAGCTTTCCCTCAACGATACAAGATCGGCTGGCAGATCAGCAGACCATCAACAACTCAGGCAATATATCCCTAAACTATAACCAGCCGATCAGCAAAAAGCTAAGCGCTGAACTCAGTTCCGACACCCGCTATTCTACCAGCAGGGAGGACCTTCTAACCTACGACAAAAACATCCCTGCAAATAGCTACGACCTGTTCCTGCCCGATCAGAGTAGTGCGCTGAACAGAAGGACCATGTTCCAGAGCATCAAACCACAACTAAATTATCAGATCGGCAAGCGATATAGTGTGCGTATGGGTCTTAGCATGGAGTTTCAGGATGTAACCAATCATTTTAACAGTACGGTAAAAGATATCCGACGTCAGCACTACAATTTCTTTCCTGCCCTGCAGTTTAGTGGTCCAGGTTTCAGCATCAACTTCAGTGAGCGGTTGGAACAGCCGCAGATCTATCAGATGCAGCCGATAGAAAGGGTTTATAGCCCGCTATATAAGTCCGTTGGAAATCCTAACCTCAAAGCCGGCCGCGACTATCAGTTTTCAGGCAATCTTTATAAATACATCCATACCAAACAGCTCAACATGAATGCCTACGCTTCAGTCAACCTAACGGAGAACAATGTAATCCAGCGCAACCTGATTGAGGGAAATGGCGCTTCTACCAATACCTACATCAACAGTAAAAATGCGCTTCGCGGCTACATGAGTGGCAGCATAGGGAAACAATTCAAAAAATCGCAAAACTGGCAGGTAGGACTGAATACCAGTTTCAATGTCAGTGCCCGCAGGAGTGAGTTCTTCCTCAATGCCGACGGCGGAGATCAGTACAATTACAATTATGGAGTAGGTCAGTCGATCAATTTCAATTACAACGAACTCCTCAGCATCAATACCAACTACCGTTTTAGCAATTCCCTGACAGAATATAAGAAAGTAAAGTTTCGTGCAATAAGTACCTATACCCATACGCTGGGCACAGATTTCAGTTTGCGTTGGCCAAAAAAAATAATCCTCGATGCAAAGTACAACTTCAATTACAATCCACAGGTTGCGCAAGGTTTCCCCAGGAGTTCACACATTGTCAACCTCGCCCTTACACTGCAGATGCTAAAGAAAGACCGTGGACAGTTGAAGATTTCCGTCTACGACCTGCTTGATCAAAACATATCGGTATATCGCTATGCACAGGAAAACTCTGTGAGCACCAGTGATGACCAGATTCTGAAAAGGTATTTTCTGCTCACCTACCAATATAAGATCAACATTTACAAAGCCAAATAACTTTGATATTACGCGGTAAGTGATAGATTTGCTGATAATGAAAACATTCCTCAGTATCTGTCTATCGTTTACCGCGCTCTCGGCTTTGTCTCAAATCAAGCCAGACAGCACCCGAAAATTACAAGAAGTCATCATCCGCCCCTATTTTTCCAGTCAGCCGCTCCTGCGCAGCACTGGCTCCGTTGGGCTCGCCGATCAGGAACAACTCGACAAACAACCAGCAACCTCGTTATTGGGCAGCATGAATGTAATTCCCGGAATACGCATGGAAGAACGTTCACCGGGCAGTTACCGCCTCTCCATCCGTGGCAGTTTACTCCGCTCACCTTTTGGTGTCAGAAATGTTAAAATCTATCTCGATGATTTCCCTTTAACAGACGCTGGTGGAAATACCTATCTTAATGCATTAGATGTATCTGGCATTTCACAAATCCAGGTATTAAAAGGTCCTCAGGGCAGTATCTTCGGTGCCAATTCAGGCGGAGTGATTCTCATTCAACCACAGTCCTTCCAGAACGACAGTACTCATCTAAGTGTAAAGAGTCAGGCAGGCACATTTGGCACTTTCCGTGAAGACATACATTTACAACATCATTCGGACAATTATGGGCTTAACATCAGCCAGGCCTACCAGCAAAGTGACGGCTATCGCGACCACAGCGCCATGGAACGTAAGTACTTTCAAATTTTTCAACAGTTTAGCTATGCACAAAATGCAAGTTTAAAATCGCTCATTCTCTATTCAGACTTGCATTACAATACCCCTGGAGGACTTACTGCCGCCCAATATGAGGTCAATCCCAAAGCATCCAGACCCGCCGCAGGCCCCTCAAAAAGTGCCATTGAACAACAGGCTGGTATCTATAGTAAAACCATCTATACAGGGCTTTCCCATGACTGGAACTTTGGTAAAGGCTTCAGGCATGTCCTAAGTGCTTTTACCAGCTATACTAATTTTAAAAACCCTTTCATCAGCAATTACGAAAAACGCGACGAATTTACTTTGGGTATCAGGACCTATCTGGAATATGCCAAGGCGCAGCAAGATCTCAACTGGAAGTTCAACCTGGGAATGGAAAGCATGCAGACCGGCACCAATTTCGACAACTATGACAACAACGCAGGTAGATATACAGCAGTGCAGGCATCAGACGACCTCAAAGCCATTTCCAACTTTGCGTTTTTGCAATTCAGTGCAGACTTCTTCGAGAAACTGCTTATTGAACTCTCTGCCAGCACAAACAGTTACCAGTACCGCTACCGCAGCATCGAACCCATCAGGATTCCAGAAAAAACCAACCGGTTTGACCTGCAATTCCTGCCGCGTGCCGCAATTTCTTATCTGTTCAGCAAGCAGTTTTCCTTAAGGGCTTCTGTCAGCAAAGGATATTCGCCCCCCACCTCCAGCGAGGTAAGGGCGTCAGATAATCAGATCAATATTGACCTGCAGCCTGAATACGGATGGAACTATGAAACTGGCATCAGGTATCAGGGCATGGACAATAGATTGGCCATTGACCTTACAGTCTTCTATTTCCATTTAAAAAGTGCGATCGTCCGCCGTCTGAATGAAAATAACACAGAGTATTTTATCAATGCCGGTGGAACGCGACAGTGGGGGCTGGAGAGTTCCGCGTCCTTCTGGCTCTTTAAACCCAAGACTAATGGAATAATCAGGGGCCTACAACTTAGTGCCGCATATACGCTAAGCCGGTTCCGTTTCGAGAACTATGTAAATGATGCGGGAGATTTTTCAGGAAATGCACTCACAGGAGTGCCGGAAAACGGTATCGTCAGCAATGCCGAACTTCGCCTGCCCAAGGGCTTCTATCTTTTCGGACAACATAGCTATACTGACCGTATTCCATTAAACGACGCAAACAGCATCTATGCAAACGACTACCACCTATTACAGGCAAAGGCCGGTATCAAAGGGCTAAGACTCACCAAAGCCACACTTGGCTTTTTCGCCGGTGCAGACAACCTGCTCAATGAAAAATACAGTCTTGGCAATGACCTCAATGCCTTTGGCGGGAGGTATTTCAATGCAGCCGCCAGCCGCAACTTTTACGCCGGGCTGGAGTTGAAGTTTTAAAACTTTCTTGGCCTCCGGGGTGGAACTGCAGTCCCGGGGCCTACCTTGCGGTACACCTTTGGTTTGGCCGGCGCCTCGTCGGCAATCCTTACTGTCAACACATTACCTTTGAACCTTGTGCCGTTGAGTGCTTCCACTGCTTTTTCTGCACCATCCTGATTAGCCATCTCCAAAAAGGCATAACCTTTAGATTTACGGGTAACTTTATCCCTTACAATTTTGATGGTGATCACCTGCCCGTATATGCTCACTTGTATCACGACGTCTATCTCCGATACATCAGGAGGCAGGCCACCCACAAAAATTTTTACCATTACGTTAATTCCTAAATATTAAATACCTCGTCCTAAGCCACTAAGATAGCCATATTAAATCAGCCCGCTACAATTTATTTATAAATTCAAGTACCTGTGGATCATTATAATCCGCTGCACCCACATGCTGAAACACCATATTGCCCGAGCGGTCGAGAATAACAGTAGTTGGCATTGAACCTCCAAAATAATCCCTGGGGATATTGCCAGCAGGTACATATACCGGCAGCTCAAATCCTTTTCCGCTCATAAAAGCATTGGATTCCGCATATTTTCCGTCCACATCTACCATCAAAAACACCACATTGCTATCCTTCAATTTCTTCCGCAGCGCATCCACAGAGGGTAGCTCAGCAATACAGGGCGGGCACCAGGTTGCCCAGAAATTGATAAATATCACTTTGCCTCTCTGGCCCGACAGACTCAGTCTCTTCCCGGCACCATCTTCAAAAATCGCTTCCTGGGCAGGAGCCAATATTTTGAGCACTTTCCCCTCAGCTTTGCCCGCATTCGGAACATTTGCCTTAAATAATCCAATCTTCATCAGGCTACCGATCATCCAACCCTTTACCTCTGGTATAAAGAGCACAGATAATGTAAACAAGACCAGCACCAACGTACTCAAATTGGAAAAAGTAACTATTTTTTTCTTCTGTTCCATGAGCTATGGATTTAGAGATACATACAGTTCACATTGTGTCAACCAGCTTCCTTTCACTTTGCGCCACATGGCGGAATAGTTACCATAGAAAGGGGCCGTCTTATAATTCCAGGTTCCCGTTTCCCAAGCCAAATCACCACTTTGACTGACCTTGATCAAATCTGGCAAACGCTCAAAAGCCGGGCTGCTCTGAGAAAACATAAACTTCCAGTCGGCAATAATCTGCTTCTTACCTACGGTATGGCTCCCATCACCAGCCACCTGGATGAAATCCGGCAACCAATATTTAGACACGCCTGCAACATCACGATTTGCAATACAGGTATTCGAATCCTGGCGCGCCTGCCTGATGATCAATTCTTCTGATAAACTCATACGACAATATTACAAATTATCAGGCTGTAAGCAATCCGCTTTTTTTGCTAACTTGCTCTATAAAATAACACAAAATGTCTAAATCCTTTAAACTATTTATCCTGGCCTTTGCGCTGGTATTTAGCTTCAGCAGCTCAGTTTCTGCAAAAAAGAAGCGTATCCTGGTTTTTTCCAAAACAGCGGGCTTCCACCACTCATCTATTGATGAAGGCATTGCCGCCATCCAGAAACTTGGTCTGGAAAACAATTTTGATGTGGATACCACAAAGAACTCAGAACTCATCACTCCTGCCAACCTAAAAAAATACGCAGCTGTGGTATTTCTGAACACCACTGGAGATATCTTTAACGACGCTCAGCAAAAAGCTTTTGAAGACTACATTCATGCGGGTGGAGGCTATGCCGGTATCCATGCAGCAAGTGATACCGAGTATGACTGGCCCTGGTACGGCAAACTTACAGGCGCCTATTTCGTAAGCCATCCTGCGCAGCAGGTAGCGGAACTCCGCGTGCTCAACAACAGAACAATTGCTACCTCCCATTTGCCCGAAATTTGGAAAAGAAAAGATGAGTGGTACAATTATAAAGACATTCAGAACGGGATCAGGGTATTGATCAACCTTGACGAAAAAAGTTATAAGGGAGGTATTAATGGATCTACTCACCCTATAGCCTGGTACCGCGATTTTGAAGGGGGCCGGTCATTTTATACCGGATTGGGCCATGTAGAAGAATCTTATACCGATCCATTGTTCCTGAAACACATTCTTGGTGGCATTCAGTATGCCATGGGTGTTAAGAAAATGGAGAAGAAACTAAAATAATTCAAATTGCGCTCTGTCTAAAAGCAGAGCGCAATTTGAATTTCAGGACTCCATATAGTTTTTTATCATCGCTTCAATCTCCGCAACTGCGCTACCCTCCGCCTTCATCGTCCTGAAGTCAGCACTCAAAACCCACTTACCGCCTTTCTTAAATACCTTTCTGAAGAAACGGGTCTGATCGCCATGATCGAAAAGCCTGATCGTATACTCAATCATCAATTGTGCATCATTGATTGGATAACTGTATTCCATTTCCTCGATCTTTGCTCCCCGATACTCCCCAATGAGCAACTCCTCTATCTGCTTTTCATCATGTGCAGGAAGCCTGCGATTGTGGCCTGATTTTATGTTCATGCGGGTAAGTTAATCAATTAAGCAAAACTTCAAAATCCGCGGTCATATCAGCATTGTAGACCATGAACCGGATCGGCCATTCATCCTTCAGCAGTTCACAGATAAAATTCCTGAATACTTTTTCAAATCTTTTAAAATCGACATCAGACTTACAAACCACCAGATAACGATCATCAGACTGTACAATCACCTCCTGAACCTGATCCGGCCAACGCATCTTCATTTCTTCCGGAAGTTGATAACAGTGTTGGGTTTCAATCAGCTTTGCGATCCCCGTAGCCAGACCATCCGGTACTGCAGCTACTGCATACAGGTTCCAGAAGCCCTTAGATTTCTTCATGCAGCCGATCAGCTCATCGCCATCTACAATACTCCAGGGCTCACCAGGGTTGAACTGGATGATCTGGTAAGCTGGTGTTCCTTCGCTTTCTTCTGAAAAATAAACAAGTTCAATCATAACAATCTATCCTCCTGTTGAATAACCAAAATTCTTTGGCTCACAAATTTGGCTAAATTTCAGATCACATCCAAACAAAAAACTAAAATTATTAGCAATTAATTTTATATTCTCCCAGATAGACAGTTGTACTTACCAAATTTCCGGATGCATTCACAAAATACATATACGCGTGCAACACATCACCGGTGTAATTTACTGGAAATTGAAGATCAACCATCTTGTCGCCACGGTCAGCGATGTGTTCAAAAGTAGCAAACTCTCCCTTCGCGGGGTTATAAAACACAAATGTAGCCTTGTCATCAGCCTTGCAAAAAGTAGAATTCCGAAAGTTATCCCATTTGATGCGAAGTACGTCATTTCCCAAATCCAATATTTCTTGCACCGTAGAGGGCAATAAATTTCCCCTGCTAAAAACAACACTCGAATAGTTGATCCGAACCTCTTCAGCTTCCACACTCACTGCAGCTTTCATGACAAATGATATCGCTTCATTCATAGGTGTTTTTCCTGCGTTGAAGGCCTGAAATCCAGTCCAAATCAAAGTTTTTAAAGGCTTTAGCCAAGTACTCACCATGGAGAATGCTTCGCGTTGCCGCAACTGCGCAGGAGAAGCGGGTTTACTACTTTTCTCAGCGACACTTTTGAGGTAATATATCCCTCTCCAGCAGGAAGCAATGACGCTTCCTATTTTGCCTTTTATTGGGCCGTTAATTCCATCTTTATAGGTCGCCATAGCTGACCCTCCTTCTAAAATTCATTTAAAATAACTGTTTTTTAAATCTTTACAATGATTTATGGAAACCGCTGCCTGAGTGCAGCACAGCAGAAACTGTACAGCATATTAACTCAGGCTTCTTCTGGAATCCAATGCCTGATCAGGCAAAAGAGATGTTGAAACCACTTCTTTCTGCAACAAATTTAAAAAAAAATCAGTCTGCAGCTTTAAAATAGTAAAAATATTTAAAGTTAGAGCGACTTTCTGACGTTCAGCATCCAGGGATTCTCTACAGTATGGATTTCCTTACTACTCAGAAAACCAGCCATCGTTCTTCCCATTAGCTTAAAATCAGTAGACAGGGTGGTAATCCCTCCTGACAGCAGCTCTTTTAAAGGAGTATCATTGTAAGAAATGATCCCGAAGTCCAGCCCGGGTATCAGCTCCTGTACTGCAGCCTGCTTCAGAAGCGCTACCAGATCCTGGTCCTTCACCACTATGTAAACATCACCCTGATCAATAGGCCGTTCTTTGGTCCCTGAAATGTAGTTGTGGGAAAATCCATTTTCTTCACAAAATCGCCGCAATCCATCGTAACGTTCCAAAGGTTCTTTTTCTTCTCGTTGTACCATAAAAATACGCTGGTACTTACGGATCAACTCCAAACCGGAACGCAAAGCCTCATAGGTGTCTTTCTCGAAATTCTGAAACACGCCAGAATATTTCCCGATCAGTTCCGGATGAAAATGATCCAGCAGGTATACATTGCCGGAAAGACTTCCCAGCAAAGGCCCAACGCCTTCAAATTTTCCCGACATGATGATATAATCGGTATATTTATGGTTGGCATCCCGGACAAGGGTTTCAAATACTTTACGGTTGTAGTTATGAAAATAGAGTTCTACACTCACGGAACTGCCCGCCGCTTCCATAAAGGAGTTGTATAGGTCTTCCTTAAATTCATTCAGTTCATTAAAAAGCAGAAAGATGTGGCGCCGGGAGCCGATCTCGGTGCTGTTCACAAAATAACCTACACCCTGACTGGCGCTGATGATGCCTTTCGACATCAATTCACGCAGACCGGCAAATACCGTATCACGCGAGAGCTGGTATTGTTGCCTGAAATCATTGATGGACGGAATCCGGTCGCCATTGCGGTATTCCTCCGAACGAATCCGGTCGACGACATGGTTCACTACTAACTGATATTTGGATTTGTTTTCTTTCACCGCTTTCAATGGTTACAAAAGTAATTTTTTTCCGCTTTTAGCACTAGAAAATAAAAATATCGTACCAGTTCGTACCAGTTGGATATTTTTATATATTTGACTGCACAATCAATGAACTACATGATGATGAAACCTTCTGATTTTTTCTTACTACTCGGCTTCACTTCCCTTCTTGCGGCCTGCGCAGTCAAAAAAACCGAAACCAAAGAGCAGTGGCAACTCGCTCCAATCGCACATACCAGGATCAGCGATAGATTCTGGAGCCCCAGATTTGAACTTTGGCGTACGACTACTTCCAATGATGTGCTGGACAAGTTTGAAGGAAAGCACCTGGCTTCCGACAAGGAAAGAGAGGAGAGCAATGCCTTTGCAAATTTTGATGACGTAGCGTCTGGACAAAAAGGTACAGGCCGTCACGCAGGCTTTCCCTGGTTCGACGGCCTGGTTTATGAAAGCATCAGAGGCATAGGTGACTTGATCGGACAATATCCGGATCCCGCCCTGCAGGCTCGTTTAGATGCTTATATTGATCGCATTGCAGCAGCCCAGGCAGCAGATCCTTCCGGCTACCTGAATACCTATACTTACCTGGTGGAACCTGCACACCGCTGGGGAGATAATGGAGGTTTCCTTCGCTATCAGCATGACGTTTACAACGCAGGAATGCTGATCGAAGCGGGTGTACATTATTACCGGGCCACTGCTAAAACGAAATTGCTGGAGGTTGCGACACGGTATGCCAATTATATGTCGGAACTAATGGGACCCGCGCCCAAACGCAATATCGTACCCGCACATGCTGGCCCGGAGGAAGCCATGATGAAGCTCTACCAGCTATACAGAGAACAACCGGATTTGAAAAAGAAAATAGCTGTACCTGTTCATGAACAGGATTATTACGCCCTGACAAAATTCTGGATCGAAAACCGAGGCAGGCATACAGGCCTCCCGCTCTGGCAGACCTGGGGCAATGACAAATCGGAAAAGTGGATCAAAGCACAAAAATTCAGGGAAAGCGGAAATGGCCCTGACATCCGGCCAAGCTGGGGCGACTATGCACAAGATTCCATTTCGGTATTTCAGCAGAAGACCATTGAAGGCCACGCAGTAAGAGCCACCTTACTGGCTACGGGTATGGTGGCCGTAGCACTGGATAACCACGATCCTCAATACATACAAACAGCTACGCGGCTCTGGGACAACATGGCAGGACGCCGTATGTTTGTCACGGGAGGTGTAGGTGCCATCCACAATGATGAAAAGTTTGGCCCGGATTATTTCCTGCCTACTGATGCTTATCTGGAAACCTGTGCCGCTGTGGGTGCAGGGTTTTTCAGTCAACGGATGAATGAACTGACTGCCGAAGGTAAGTATATGGATGAATTTGAACGGGTACTGTACAATAATATATTGACTGGTGTTTCCCTATCCGGCAAGCAATACACCTATCAGAATCCCTTGAACGCGCATGACCATGCACGCTGGGAATGGCATTCCTGCCCTTGCTGCCCCCCGATGTTCCTGAAAATGGTTTCTGCCATGCCCGATTATATTTTTGCAGCAGCGAAAGATCAGGTATACCTAAATTTATTCATTGGCAGCAAGGCAGAAATCCTGCTGAATGGAAAACAAAAACTGAGAATCTCACAGGAAACAAATTATCCCTGGGAAGGCAGGGTGACCCTGCAGCTGGAACCGGAAAACAGCAATGCCTTTACACTCAATTTGCGAATTCCGGGCTGGGCATTAGCGAAAGAAAACCCCTACGAACTCTACCGTTCCAACCTGAATCCGGCCATCAGCCTGACCGTAAACGGACAACCGGAAAAACTCGTTTTGAGAAATGGCTATGCCATGCTCAGCAGGAAATGGAACAAAGGTGACAAAGTGGAGCTCCAATTGCCGATGCAACCACGTTTCGTCAGTGCAAATGCAGAAGTGAAGGACTTAAAAGGAAAAGTGGCCATTGCCTCCGGACCTGTTATTTACAGTCTTGAAGCCGCCGACAATGGAAATGTAGCTCAACTGAATATCGACACCACTGCTGCAATGACGTTGAGCTACCGGCCTGACCTGCTAAACGGAGTGAATGTGATCCAGGGCAAAACCGGCAGTGGCAAGTCTTTCACTGCTATACCTTACTATGCCGTAGGAAATAGAGAAGGAAAAGGCTACCAGGTCTGGACAGACGTTGCACAGCCTTCAGTAATTAACATAAATGTAGGCCAGGTCGAGAATCGGCTCAGCGCTCTGCTCTACGGCAGCAATATTGAAGACGTAAACCATGAGATATATGGCGGTTTTTATGACCAGCGCATCTTCGGAGAAAGCTTTGAAGAACCCGCCACTGGTGTAAACTTCCAGCAATGGCGCAGATATTCAGGATACTGGACGGCCAATAACGATGTAGTTTCTATCATTCCAGGCAGAAATACCCACAGTGCCGTACGCATGAACGGCATTCACCAGATCGGTGTAGAGCCAGATCAAAGTGCAAAGCTCATTTATGAAGGCACAGAGCTTACTGATGGGATTGTAGAGGCCGACATCCGTTTTACCGGCAAGGGGGAAAGTGGTGCTATCCTTCTCCGGGTGGATAATGCCGGTGTAGGCAATGATGTGTTTGACGCCTACGAAGTTGGCCTGAGCCGTAATGGCCGTCGGCTGATCATGGGGAAACACTTCCAAAATTTCGAACTCCTCAAAGAAGCAGCGATAAATGTAGATGCCACATCCTGGAACAGGTTAAAAGTTGAGCTAAAAGGAACTGAAATCATGGTTTCACTAAATGGGAAACCGATCCTTTCCTATAAGGATGAACGCAACCCACTACTCAAAGGAAAAATCGGCTTGCGAACCTGGCGTTCCGACCTTGAATTCAGAAAGTTGAGCATCAGTCGAAATGGCGGTACAGAAAGCCTGAAGCTGAGCAATTCTGATACAGAAGAAATCAGCTACAACTGGGACATCATCCGTTCAGCAAAAGCCACAGCGGACTTCCGTTTGGATAGCGCAAATGCCTACAACGGCAAAAACACACAACTGATCTGCTTTAAGGGTGGTAATGGACGTGTAGGGATTGCCAACAGAGGGCTTAACCGTTGGGGCATTGCCCTAAGGAAAGGACAAGTTTTTCAAGGGAGGTTTTATCTCAAAGGGCATCAGCTCTCCGGTCCTGTAAGCATTGCGCTGGAAAGTGCAGACGGTAGCAAAACTTATGCAGTACAACAAATAAAAGGTATCGGCATGTCATGGAAAAAATTTCCTTTTAGCCTGAAAGCAAGTCAGGCCGACAAAAACGCGAAGCTGGCGATTTACCTCTCTTCAAAAGGCAAACTTTGGGTAGATCAGGTGGTGCTCATGGGCAGTGGTGATGACCAATTTAAAGGTCTGCCCATCCGCGCAGATATTGGAAAAATGCTAGTAGCACAAGGACTCACTTTTCTGCGTTATGCGGGCACCATGGTCAATTCCCCCGAATACAAATTCAAAAATATGATCGGCGACCCGGACCGTCGACCACCTTACCGTGGCCACTGGAACCATTATACCACCAACGGTTTTGGCATTGAAGAGTTTCTTCAATTCTGTGAAGCAACAGGCATCACACCTTCGTTCGCAGTGAACATTTACGAGACGCCAGAAGATATGGCTGATATGGTGGAGTACCTCAATGGCGATGTAAATACCACTTGGGGTGCCAAACGGGCCAGCAATGGTCACCCTAAACCTTATGGCGTCCGCTATATCGAGATCGGCAATGAAGAAGTGATTTTCAATGGTGACAGCAAAAAAGCATATGAAGAATATGTAGCGCGCTTTAAACTCCTTCAACAGGCAATGAAAGCCAAAGACAGTAATCTTAAATTCATCCATGCTGCATGGTGGCGACCAGAGTCGCCGAATATGGAATACGTATTCAGGGAACTAAATGGAAAAGCCGATTACTGGGACCTCCATGTTGGCGGAGATGATCCTAGTGCGGGAACAGAAACAGAGAAACAATTACTGGGAATGCTCAAAAGGTTTAAACAATGGGATCCGGCCAGTGCGATGAAAGTCGCGGTATTTGAAGAAAACGGGAGTAAGCATGGCATGCAGCGGGCCCTAGGGCATGCAACAAACCTCAATGCGATCAGGAGACATAACGAATCTGTACTGACCTCTAGTCCGGCTAATGCGCTACAGCCTTATTTACAGAACGACAATGATTGGGACCAGGGCCAAATCTTTTTTAGTCCTGATCAGGTTTGGGGCATGCCTCCATTCTATGCACAACAAATGCAGGCTGTACAACACCAGCCTCTACGGGTAAAAACCAGCATTACAGGAGGATTGGATGTGACTGCCAGTCGCAGTGAAGACGGGAAAACACTAATTTTACATGTCGTGAATACAGCTAGTATTTCGTATCCGACGAAGCTGCAATTCGAGGAATTTGAAAATAGGAAAGATCTGGTTGAAGTTGCAAGTCTTTCAGGAGAACTGAATGATAGGAATAGCCCGGACAAGCCCGAAAAATGCAAAACACAAAATACGACGATCCATTTACCAGTTACAAATCCGGTTTATGAATTCCCGGCATATTCTTATACTATTTTAAAATTTGCGAGGTAAGATAGAGTGGACAGCTTTGGGCCAGCTTCGGGTATGCGCTGGGTCTGCTTCGGGTAAAAGGTACCAAAACCCGAAGCAGATGCGTCGCAGGTCCTTTTTTGCCCTTATTCAGCCGAACACCTGTTCAGTCGAAAAACTGTATTTTATTTAAATCAATTATAAATAACCTAGGATTATTGAGAGTTATTCCTTTATTTTGCGCCGTTATTTTAATCAAATCTTAATAAGCATATGCAAAAACGAATACTCTACATTTTATTTGCGCTCTTCTTGACCACCAATCTCTATGCCCAACAAACTGGGAATGTGAGAGGTAGGATCACAACCTCTGATGGCAGCGTAGCTAGTTTCGTCTCAGTTCAGTTGAAGGGCACTAGTTTAGAGGCAGTATCTGACGAAGAAGGTGAGTACCAAATTCGTAAAGTTCCTGCCGGCAATTATACTATCGTAGTATCGGCAGTAGGACTTTATCCAAAAGAAAAACAAATCACCACTAATGGCAAAGGTATTGTGGTTGCTGATTTCTCATTGAATGAGAATCTGTCGCAGCTAGATAACGTACTCATCTCTGCAAACAAGAAAAAATACAAAGTAGATAAGGTATCCCCTTCCCTACGCCTGCAGTCGCCACTGATCGAAGTCCCACAGAATATCCGTGTGGTAAGTAGTGCATTAATGGCAGACCAACAAGTATTCGATATAGTAGACGGTATAACGCGTAACGTATCAGGAACTACACGTACAGGTCACTGGGATGCTCAATATGCGAACATCTCTACCCGTGGAACTACAATTCCTGCGTTTCGTAATGGAATGAATATGAAAATGCCATGGGGACCACTTACTGAAGATGCTGCGACAATTGACCGCGTTGAATTTATCAAAGGCCCTTCTGGCTTTATGATGGCCAACGGTGAACCAGGTGGGATCTATAACATCGTGACTAAAAAACCTACGGGTGAAAATAAAAGCTCTGCTACATTAAGTGGTGGTGGTTTTGGACTAGCTCGGGCAGCTGTTGATTTGGATGGCAAGTTATCTCAGGACGGACGCTTGTTGTTCCGCTTGAATGTAGCTGCCCAAACCAAAGGAAGCTACAACAAATACAATTATACCGACAAATACATTGTTGCACCAGTAATCAGCTACCAAATTGATTCTAATACCTTAATTACTGCTGAATATACTACTCAGCACGTAGAAGCACAGGCGTTAGGTACCTATGGTTTTTCTCCAAAAGGATTAGGGGACACTCATCCTAGTTTGTTTATAGGTGATCCAACCCTTGATCCCGCAAAAATGTATGATCATAACGCGACCCTATATTTCAACCACAGATTGGATAACAACTGGAAAATTAACGGTCAGGTTGCTTATGTAAAATACGGCTTGGAAGGTGGTACACCCTGGCCTTCTCAAATAGCGAAAAATGGCGACATGAGACGTGCACTGAACATCAGTGAAGAGTTGGCAATTAATAAAAATGCCCAATTGAGCATTATGGGTGATGTACACACGGGAGCTGTGACACACCGATTAATGACAGGAATTGATTTTGGGAATCTAAAAACATGGGGTGATTTTGCGAGTGTGCAAGTCCCCGATCTTCAACTTATAGGTAACGCTGCTTTTAACATTTACAACCCAACATACGGTGCTTTAGCAAATATTCCTGTTTTCGATCGTTCTAAAAGCATCCAGATTCGGTCAGCAATTCCTGCAAATATCACATACCTTACAAACCTTACTTACACTGGTGTGTATGTTCAGGATGAGATCAGAATGCTGGAAGAAAAACTACGTTTGACACTTGCTGGACGTTACACACACGCAGTAACAGTAGGTAGGTCAAAAGCATTCCAGGTATCTGATAATGCCTTAAGTCCAAGGGTAGGTTTAAGTTATTCCATTACAAGTAACTTCTCGGCTTACTCGTTGTATGATCAAAGTTTTCTTCCTCAAAGCGGACAGGATTACGAAGGCAACGCTTTCAAACCTGTAAGAGGAAACAACATCGAACTAGGTCTGAAGAAAGAATGGTTTGATGGCAAATGGAACACAACGGCAGCTGTTTACAAAATCACTAAGACCAATGTTTTGAGTGGAGATCCACGTGCAGGTACGCAGATTCCAGACCAGCCAGTGGGAACCCTTTACCCAGCGAATATTCGTATTCAGACAGGTGAGCAACAGTTCCAAGGCGTTGAAATAGATGTTACTGGAGAAATCTTAAGTGGGTTAAATGCCAATTTAAACTACGCATTTACCGACACTAAAGTAACAGAGGATACAAATCCAGTATTAATTGGAAGATCCGTTGCAGGTTCTGTTAAACACATCACCAATGGCTGGTTATCTTATCGCCATAAGAGACCAGGCTCTATATTTAACGGCTTTGGTCTGAGCGGAGGATATCAGGTTCAGATTGGCAGAAATTCAGGTTCAATCGCTGTACCTTTGAAATTACCAGCTTATTATCGCTTTGATGCAGGAGCGTCTTATGAAAAAGGAAAAATCTCACTATCCCTACTTGTAAACAACTTACTTGACCGTAGATTACTTACTCAAGGGTCCTTTACTAATTTAGGTGCGGCTGCTACCGACACAAATACTTCTTACTACACATACATCTACGAAGTGCCTAGAAACGCTAGATTGTCTCTGACTTACAGATTCAAGTAAGCTTTTATTCTTTATTCTTTTCTATGCAGAGCGGCCGGTTAATCAACTGGCCGCTTTCGCATTAAATATATCAACTACTAGTAGGCCGCAGTGAATCTTTGTTTAGGGTGCTTATTGCTTTCCACCTCATCAGCAATCACCATTGCCAGATCTTCTACAGAAAGTATGCTCCTGCCCTCTTCATTAAATACCGGGCTTTCCGTACCCAAGCGATACTGACCAGTACGTCCGGCAGTAATCCCGGGATGCATTTCGATCGCCGGACTAAAGAAAGTCCAGTTGAGGTCTTGCTCTTCTTTCAAAAGATTCAGATAATCTCTCGCTGCAGTAGCGCCGGCCTTGTAATCCGCAGGGAATTCAGGTCCGTCTACCAATTGCTGACCATTGATGTATAAACTTCCTGCACCACCGATCACGATCAGCCGGGCAACTCCAGATTCCTTTACTGCTTTTTGAATTGCCTCCGACCCTGCCAGAAAATCATCATACAGATTTGGGTTTGTCCATCCGGCATTGTAAGCGCTGATCACTGCATCTGTTCCACTTATTGCCGAGGCCAGGGCTACGGTATTCAGTACATCAACAGCTTTCACAGTTAACAATTTACTTTCTACGCTGATTTTACTGGCGTCACGCACAATTGCAGTCACCTCATGTCCCCGACTCAGTAATTCATTTAAAATAGCGGTTCCTACAAATCCGCTTGCTCCGATTAATGTAGTTTTCATATGTTCTTACTTTTATATTGTAATTTAATTTGTTACAGTTTAATTTAAAAAAATTCAGTCGAATTCTCTGCTGAATGTGGCCAGGCTCTTGCCCGATAGGCTCCTGACCAGTACTTGTTCTGTACTTTCATACAGTTCGTTTAAATGGGTGTTGATCTCCCTACCGACCGGGCAATTTGGATTGGGTGTATTTTTTGCGATCCCAAGGAGCGTCTCCTGTCTAACTGCGAGATAAACATCAGCCAGGCTAATCCTGTCCGCAGGTTTTGCCAGGTAACTGCCTCCGTTCTTGCCCTCTTTCGTACCTACGAAGCCATGTTTTCTCAAATTGATTAGCTCTTTTCTCACTAACACTGGATTAATATTGATACTTCCAGCCAGGTAATCCGAGGAAATCAACTCTTCATTTGCCTTTTCCAGCAAAACAAGAATGTGTAAGGATATGGCAAACCTGGAATTGTTCATTCTGTAATTTTAATTGTTACAGTACAAATGTAATGCCATTATCGAAGATTCCAAAAAACAGGATGAAAACTTATTGGCATTTGGCAGGACTATTGCAGTGAAGCAATGATCAACTAATATAAATACATTATGAAAAGAGTCTTTTTATTATTTGCCATGGCTGCTGGATTAACTGCCTGCAGCAGTGAAAACACCGATAGCAACAAAGGTGACAGTACTGAACTGATTGCAGAAGACACCACATTTACGGCGACTAACCCTCCTGCTGCAAACAGCACTGACTGTTATCAATACGTCAATAACAAGGACAGCGTAGTCTTAAAATTAAAAGTCGCAGGAGAAGAGGTGACTGGCGACCTGAATTACAACTGGTTTGAAAAGGATAAAAATAAAGGTACACTTGCGGGTGAAATGAAGGGCGATACATTGATTGCAGAATATCTTTTCGATTCGGAAGGTACACGTTCAGTAAGAGATGTGGTATTTCTTAAAAAGGGCGGTCAACTTTATGAAGGCTATGGTAAGTCCACAGAAAAAGGTGGAAAAATGACTTTCGAAGACAGGTCGAAACTCAAGTTCGATGCCATCGTGCTTTCCAAAGTGCCTTGTAACTAGAAGTTTTCGAAGTTCTCCCAAAAGCCGTCTACCGGTAATTTGGCAAAGATATTCACTGGTTCTTTCTTTACGGGATGAATAAATTGCAAACGACGGGCATGTAGGCAAATGCTGCCCTTACGGCTTCCCCGCGGATAACCATATTTATTGTCGCCCACAATGGGACAGCCCATAGTAGAAAGTTGTACCCTGATCTGGTGGGAGCGCCCGGTTAGGGGATCTACCTCGATCAGATAATAGCCATTCAACTCACCGATCAGCCTGTAGCTGAGTTCACAACGCTGACTGCCCGGAACCTCCGTATTGTACGGTGTCACTACATTTTTCTGGGGATTTTTGATGAGCCAGTGGATGAGTGTTCCAGCTGCCTTAGCTGGCTTTTTGCGCACAACTGCCCAGTATGTTTTCTTAACTTCCCGATTCTTGAACACGGCATTCATCCTTTCTAAGGCTTTACTCGTTTTAGCGAAGAGGATTACGCCACTGACAGGCCTGTCGAGCCGGTGAACCACGCCTAGAAAGGCACTGTTCGGTTTATTGTATTTGGCTGCAAGGTACTTCTTGACTTGTTCGTCCAGGGGTTCATCTCCTGTCTCATCGATCTGCACGATATCACCCGCGCGTTTTTTCACCGCGATCAGGTGGTTGTCTTCATAGAGAATGTCCTTATCTGTTACCGGCATTTAGTACTGCTCCTTTTCGTTAGGGAAATCTTTTGATTTAACGTCTTTAATATAAGACTGAGCAGCACCCAGGATACCTTCATATAAATCTAAGTACTGACGTAAGAAGCGCGGTTTGAAACCTTTGGTCAGTCCGATCATATCATTTACAACCAATACCTGTCCGTCGCAGTCTGGACCAGCACCGATACCGATGGTAGGGATGTGCAGGCTCTCTGATACTTCTTTTGCCAGTTTTGCCGGGATTTTTTCCAGTACTACACCAAAGCAACCGGCTTCCTGTAAAGCCCGGGCATCAGTTTTTAATTTATCAGCTTCCGCTTCATCTTTGGCCCTCACTGTATAAGTCCCGAACTTATAGATGGATTGTGGGGTAAGTCCCAGATGTCCCATCACAGGAATCCCTGCAGTAATGATACGCGATACCGATTCTGCAATCTCGGTTCCTCCTTCCAGTTTCACCCCATGCGCTCCTGATTCTTTCATAATGCGAATGGCGGAGTTGAGGGCTTCCTTAGAATTGCCCTGGTAACTGCCAAAAGGAAGGTCGACAACCACAAAAGCACGCTTGGCACCACGAACCACACTTTGCGCATGGTAGATCATTTGGTCCAGTGTAATTGGTAAAGTAGTTTCGTGTCCGGCCATGACATTAGAAGCCGAATCGCCCACCAGTAAAACGTCCAGACCTGCATCATCAAGAATCGTTGCCATGGAATAATCATAAGCAGTAAGCATCGCGATCTTTTCCCCGCGGTGCTTCATTTCCTGAAGTATATGTGTAGTGATGCGTTTAACTTCTTTATTTACAGACATGGTTATTATCGTTTTGTTGAGGCAAAATTAGTTTTTACAATCGAAATAAAGCGAGTTTAATTGTTTTTGTGACATTACAGCTTATTTCAAAAAATCTCTTGATAGCAAAGCTGCAAAGACGTACCTTTGTACTCCGAAATGAAGGAGTTACTTAACAGCACATTTGTTAATTGCGAAAACAGCATCACAGCTGTATCTAAAGCCTCATTTTTTCCGTTTTTCACAACAATAATTTCTCATATTCACTTACATGACTAATTACATCAAGTTACCTGCAATCTTGTTACTGGCTGATGGCACCGTATATTATGGTAAAGCAGCCGGAAAAATAGGTACTACAACCGGAGAGATCTGCTTCAATACAGGTATGACGGGTTATCAGGAGATCTTTACTGATCCTTCTTATTTCGGACAGATCATGGTAACTACCAATGCCCATATTGGAAATTATGGCATCCACAAGGAAGAAATAGAATCGGGCAGCATTAAGATTGCTGGACTGGTTTGTAAAAACTACAACATTGGCTTTAGCCGTAAAGAGGCTTCTGAATCTATTCAGGATTATTTCCAGAATGAAAATATTGTAGGGATTTCGGACATTGATACCCGTGCCCTGGTACGTCACATCAGGCATAAAGGTGCAATGAATGCCATCATTTCTTCGGAAATCACCGACTTGGAAGAACTAAAAAAGAAACTGGCCGAAGTTCCTTCTATGGACGGACTGGAACTTTCTTCACAGGTATCTACCAAAGAACCTTATTTCTATGGCTCTCCGGATGCTACTTATAAAATTGCTGCCCTTGATCTGGGTATCAAGAAAAATATCCTGCGCAACTTTGATGACAGGGATATCTATGTGCAGGTGTTTCCGGCCAAAACTACTTTCGAAGAAATGGACAAATGGGGCGCTGACGGATATTTCATCTCCAACGGCCCTGGCGATCCTTCTGCTATGCCTTATGCCATCGAGACAGTTAAAGAGGTATTGGCCGCTGATAAACCACTGTTCGGTATCTGTTTGGGACATCAATTGCTGGCTGAAGCCAATGGCATCGGCACAATGAAGATGTTCAACGGTCACAGGGGTTTGAATCACCCGGTAAAAAACATCATCAAAAATCACTGTGAGGTAACATCTCAAAACCACGGTTTTGGCGTAATTCCTGACGAAGTTAGGAATTCTGATAAAGTAGAAATCACACACATCAACCTGAACGACCAGTCGATCGAGGGTATCCGTGTGAAAGGCAAGAAGGCATTTTCGGTACAATACCACCCGGAATCTTCTCCTGGTCCTCATGATTCACGTTACCTGTTTGATGATTTCATCACCATGATCAAAGGCGAGCTAGCCTGGTAAACCGGTTAACAGCTCATTACTATCATATTACCGACATTTTAGAAGGTTTAGCCCTGTAGCATTTTCTGTTCGGCTAAACCTTCTTACATTTACAGTATGGATAAAACTAACGCTATCATCAGCGTAAAAAATCTGGTCAAAAATTACGAAGACTTTAAAGCCGTTCAAGGCATCAGTTTTGAAGTTTATGAAAATGAAATCTTCGGTTTACTGGGTCCCAACGGGGCGGGAAAGACCACTACACTTGAAATCATTGAAACGCTTCGGGAAAAGACTTCCGGTGATATTTTTGTAGATGGCTTCTCTGTGGATACTGAAGCCAGTAAGATCAAAAGGATCATCGGCGTTCAGCTGCAGGCAGCGGGCTACTATCCTAATCTTAACCTAGTAGAACTTATGGAACTGTTCTCCGGTCTTTATGGTGTAGACATCAAGCCCATGGAGATGCTGGAAAAAGTGAATCTTCAAGACAAAGCAAAGGCGAAATATAAGGCACTTTCCGGTGGACAAAAACAGCGTTTCTCCATTGCAACGACACTCATCAATTCACCAAAGATCATTTTTCTGGATGAACCGACCACAGGCCTGGATCCCCAGGCCCGGCGTAACCTCTGGGACCTGATCATCGATATCCGCAACAACGGGACGACAGTAGTCATCACCACGCACTATATGGACGAGGCGGAACAGCTCTGTGACCGAGTGGCTTTTGTAGAACGTGGACAGATCATTGCCCTCGACAGCCCAGACAACCTGATCGATCAGTTGGTCAGCAGCGGGTTTGAAAGGAAGAAAGAAGTGAAGAAAGCTAACCTGGAAGATGTCTTCATCAACCTGACTGGCAAAGAATGGCGTGAAGGATAAATAAATTAGGATCATGAACAATACATCATATAGTCATACCAAAGCAACGCTGGCCCTGGCCAAAGCTAGCTTCCGGTCTATCATGCGCAGCCCTTCAGCGGTTGTCTTTACCCTGGCCTTTCCACTGATATTTATTTTGGTCTTTGGCTTTCTGGGCGGCGGGGGCGTAAAAGTGGAAGTCGCAGTATCTCCAGGATCTGACCTGCAAAACCCGATAATCCAGGCACTTCAGAAAAATTCCGTGGTTCATTTATTGATGAACAAAGAGGCAGAAGAACTAAAAAAAGAATTGGAAAAGGGCAATATAGATGCAATGATCGACGTGCAGCGCAACGAAAGCGGCAGGCCAGCTTATCTGGCCAATGTGCAATACACTTCAGCTTCTATGGATAAAGGCAATATCTTCAAATCGGTATTGAACAACCTGCTCTATCAATTGAACAGCGCAGATGCTGCTCCCGCGATTGCCCGTTTACAGGAAAGCACCATTAAAGGAAGAGAATACCGTACTATTGATTTTATCCTGCCTGGTCAGCTGGGCTTCTCACTCCTGAGTACAGGGGTATTTGGAACAGCTTTTGTATTTTTCAGCCTGCGTCAGAACCTGGTGATCAAACGTTTTTTTGCTACTCCCGTGCGTCGCTCGAGCATTGTATTCGGAGAGGGCATTGCCCGGATAGGGTTTGCCCTGCTAGGTGCACTCTTTATCATACTTGTAGGTCACTTTTTCTTTCATTTCACACTTATACATGGTGCAATTACGGTACTGAACATGCTTTTACTGTCAATTCTGGGCCTAATTGTCTTCATGGGCTTTGGCTTCATTGTTTCGGGGATAGCTAAAAGCGAAAGCACTATACCTCCTATTTCAAATATCATCACCCTGCCACAGTTTTTGCTTTCGGGTACCTTCTTTTCCATCAATGCCTTCCCAACATGGTTGCAACCAATCAGCCGCGCATTGCCACTCACCTACCTGAACGATGCCATGAGAAAAGTGGCTTTTGAAGGTGCAGGTTTATGGGATGTAAAACAACAAATCCTGATCATCGTGATCTGGGGAATCGGTGTCTATGCTGTTGCTGTTAAAGTTTTTAAATGGGAATAGTTGGTTGTTTAAAATTTATTATAACTTTGGATATTGCCTTAGTAATTGTAATTTATACACTAAGGCTGATTTACTAATAAAAACCAACAAAAATGAGTTTAATAATTGATGTTCGTGCAAGGCAGATCCTTGACTCCCGCGGCAACCCTACTATCGAAGTAGATGTAATTACAGAAAATGGAATTCTTGGTCGTGCTGCTGTACCTTCAGGTGCTTCTACTGGTGTGCACGAGGCTGTGGAGTTAAGAGATGGTGATAAAAAAGTTTACCTGGGTAAAGGCGTATTGAAAGCTGTAGCCAATGTAAATGAGAAAATCGCTGATGAATTAAAAGGTATTGATGTATTTGAACAAAATGCAATCGACAGCCTGATGATTAAATTGGACGGAACAGAAAATAAAGGTAAACTGGGCGCAAATGCGATCCTAGGTGTTTCCCTGGCCGTGGCTAAAGCTGCTGCACAGGAAAGCCGTCAGCCTTTGTACCGCTATATCGGTGGTGTGAATGCCAACACTTTGCCTATCCCAATGATGAACATCGTCAACGGTGGTTCTCACTCCGATGCTCCTATCGCATTCCAGGAATTCATGATCATGCCAGTAGGTGCATCTTCATTCTCCGAAGCTTTACGCTGGGGTACTGAAGTATTCCACAACCTGAAAGCGATCCTGCACGACAGGGGTCTATCTACTGCAGTAGGAGATGAAGGTGGTTTTGCACCGACTTTTGAGGGCACTGAAGATGCTGTGGAAACCATCCTGAAAGCAATCGAAAAAGCGGGTTATACTCCTGGAGAGCAAATCTGCCTGGCTTTCGATTGTGCTGCTTCTGAGTTCTATAAAGATGGAAAATACGACTATACTAAATTTGAAGGTGAAAAAGGTGCGATTCGTACAAGTGCGGAACAAGCTGAATACCTGGCTTCATTAACTGAGAAATATCCGATTATTTCTATTGAGGATGGTATGGGTGAAGATGACTGGGAAGGCTGGAAAATTCTAACTGACCGTGTAGGTGATAAAGTTCAGTTGGTAGGTGACGATTTGTTCGTTACCAATGTTAAAAGGCTTCAAACTGGTATCGATACCAATACTGCAAACTCTATCCTGGTAAAAGTAAACCAGATCGGTTCATTAACTGAAACCATCAATGCGGTTACTCTGGCACAAACCAATGGATATACATCAGTGATGTCTCACCGCTCAGGTGAAACTGAAGATGTAACCATTGCTGATCTTGCTGTAGCTCTGAACTGTGGACAGATCAAGACTGGTTCTGCTTCACGTTCTGACAGGATTGCAAAATACAACCAATTGTTACGTATTGAGGAAGAGTTAGGTGAAGCCGCACGCTTTATCGGTAAAGATTTCAAATACGCAATAAAAAAATAATTTATACTTATTAAACACCGATCTGGAGTGTAGCGAAAAGCTATGCGGTAAAGCAAGTTCGGGATGTTGATAAGTTGAAAATCTTATTTTTAAAACATCCGGAGATTTAAGATCTTCGGATGTTTTTTTTACATTTACCAGCGTTGAAATTAATCTGATTCAAGATTGCTTCAATGATAGATCATAACGATATGAACCGTTTACTAGAACTTGTCCGGAATAAATACTTTCTCTGCGTTGCCGCTTTTGTGGTATGGATGCTGTTCTTTGATAAGAATGACGTGATCGCACAATACGAATATCGCTCAGAAGTGAATAAACTGCAGGAAGAGAAAGACTTTTACACCCGGGAAATTGCCAATGTAAAAAAAGATCTGAATGAGCTAAATACCGATCTGCGCACTGCAGAAAAATTTGCACGTGAAAAATACTTCATGAAAAAAGATAACGAAGATGTTTTCGTGATCATCGAAGAGACACCAAAGGATTAGAATCCAAAACGGGGCAATGTGAGTTTATACCTCACTACCACAATCCTAAGCACAAAGATAAAAGCCATCACCAGTACCTGTGCCAAATCATCTTTCAGGTTGAAAAACAACAGTGCATAATACAGGATTCCACCCATGATACAGGCAGTAGCGTAGATCTCCCTTTTAAAGATCAGAGGAATGGTATTGAGCAGTGTATCACGGATTATGCCTCCAAAACAGCCGGTAATGGTACCCAGCGCTACGCAGATACCTGGACTCAGACCAAAAAGAATACCTTTTTGAATACCTAGCATGGTAAATAAACCCAGACCGAGCGAGTCAAACAGGAACAGTGTAACCTTGAACCTCTTGATATAGGTCTTAAAAAAAATGGTGGCAACAGAAGTGAGCAGGATCAGCAGGCAATAATTCACATCTCGCATCCAGGAAACGGGTGTATCCCCCAATAAAAGGTCGCGCACAGTACCTCCACCGATGGAGGTTACAAATGCAATGATGAGCACACCGAAAGGATCCAGACGCTTTTGCATAGCGGCAAAAGAACCTGATATCGCAAAAGCGATGGTTCCCAATACCTCGATGGCTTCTAATGTGCTGATCTGCATAGTACCTAGATTTCGCCGTTTCTTTTTCTAAGAAACCATTCTACGCTCAGCAAAGCCATAAACAAAGCAAACAACCACTTGAAGTTGATCAGCTCTTCATATTTACGGTCTTCATAACTCAAGGTTTTGATTTCCTCACTATTTTCGATATCAGCAGCGATCTTCAATAGTGACGCGGGCAGATAGGACTTTCCGTTGGTGCTGACAGAAAGCTGATGAAGCAGCTGGTGATTCGCAGTGGTCTGCTGGTACTCTGCAATGAGTGCATTCACATAAAATATACCTTGGGCAGTATATTTTTTACTACCCAATGTTGTGTTGGCGATATAACGGTATTGCCCTGCAGGCAAAGCCCCGGCGTCTAATTGATAACCTGAATCTGTTTTCGAAAATAGGTAATTGTAACTTTTACCTGCGGCATTCCTGATCTGCAGGCTCACATCTGCAGTATTGACTGCAACATAGCTATCATTATACAGGATTGCATTGATCATTACATTCTCATTTTCATCAAAAGTGGTCTTTGCAGTATACACTTTAAACTTGCGCTTATCGTCCTTTACTGAGAGGTATTGCACGCTACTTGTAACCAGTGTATTGAAGACCTCCGTATTTTGTTCAGACTGGGCTTCCGAAAGTTTCCAGCGCCATATCCCTTCTCCGATCAGGTAGCCGCTCTTTCTTCCGTTGCTATTCAGGAAAAATAGCTGGGGCGAATTGGTCTTCAGCTTTCCAATGCGCTGGCGAAGCACCACCATGGCATCAGCTCGTACTTCGATGCGTCCGAAAGGAGATTCCAAGGGATCGAAACTACTCATCACGTTTGCCGCACCGGGATCCAGATGAAAAGCTGTAAAGTTGGGATCGACCTCTGCGAAGGCCTCCTGCAAGGTTTGACTACCACCGGAATAGTTTACTTCATTCTGTTGTTGGTTAAAGCTGCTTAGGCTGCTCTGCGCGCCGAGAATATACCATACGGGTACGATGGACTGCTTGAGCTTATTCAAAAAGACCTGGGCATCATTTTGTGCCGCGGGCAATTGATAGAGGACCACGAGGCCATAGTCATTGGGATTAACAACATTGAGTTCATCTCCCAAAAGGACTTTAGCATCATAGTGGGGGTTCAGTTGCAGTGCCTGCCTCAATGCGGTAATATCGGGGTGTGGTCCGGCAGCGGCAATCAATACCTTCTGCCTCGCGTCAATTACATCAATAAAAAGCTGCTGTACGTTATTCTTTTCTGAAATTTCATTGGGAATCGTGCTCAACTGCACGGTGTATTTCTGCAAACCCAATTTATTGGCTTTCAATTTTATAGGAAAACTTTTTGCAAAGGCATCCGAAACCAGGCTAACCTTCTCTGAGTGCAGGATTTTTCCATCCTGGATTACCGACAAGGTACTTTCAGTCCCTTTTGCTTCAAAGGCCTGAAGCTGTACTTCGATGGTAAAGTCATTGTCCAGATAAACCAGGCTGTTATGGTTTATGTTAGCAATCATGAGGTCTTTCTTTGGCAGTGTATCGCCAAGTGCAATGGTATAAACCGGTGCTTTCAACTTGTTCAGTTCGTAAACGGGACTTCCTCCACGGTTGAAAATACCATCAGAAGCCAAGATTACGGCACCTACATTTCGGTTGAGCATCTCATCATTGAGCTGATTGATGAACCGGACACCATTACTTAGCTTACCCTGGTTATTGAAATCGAACCCTGTTCCTACGCTATCGCTGAAGTGATAGGTCTTCACCTCATATTTAGCAGACAGGCGTTCAGCCAGTTGCTTCAGGTCTTTTTCATATTGCTTCGGATTGAAACCTTCCGGCATGATGTTGCCCACAGAAAGAGAGTTATCCTGTCCAATGACTATGATCGGCTTTTCCAGGTTATAAGAGACATTCCGAACCAGGGGGAAGAACAACAACATTGCCATGAGGCTGATCACGGTTGCCCTGACGATGGCGAGACCATAGCGGAGACGTGGTTCGAGGTGCTGCCCCCTTTGATAAAGCAACCAAGCCAAGCCCACTCCTAAAAGCAGGCAGCCAAGTAAAACAATCAGGGTAAACAAATTGAAGGAGTCGCTCATACGCATTTGGGTAAAGATGCTAAATTTTAAAATAATTGCTAGGCATTTTCCTTAAGTTTGTTTAACAAATTGACGCCGGATATGAAGGGCTTATTTTTAGGTATGGCATTACTTTCAATAGCGTTACCTGGTAGCGCGCAAATCGGCTTTAAAGCCAAGCAACTTACATTTGAGCGTGTAAAACTAGCTTATAAAGAAAAGTGGGCAGACTTGAAGAACGAGTTGAAGACCGAAGGTACAGGCAGTGATTTCCAACTCTATCTGGCAGCCTATAAACAGGAAGGAAGGCTGGAAGTATGGACAAAAGGACAGCAGCAAAAAAATTACAACCTTTTCAAGATATACACTTTTTGCCGGCATTCCGGGATACTGGGACCTAAAGTTAAAGAAGGCGATTTGCAGACACCGGAAGGCACTTATCACATTGTAGCTTTCAATCCGGAAAGCAAGTTTCAGCTCTCACTCGGGATCAACTACCCAAATGCGGAAGACCTGCTCCGTAGTGGCAAGGAAAAACCTGGTAGTGAGATCTACATCCACGGTGACTGTGTAACAGTAGGCTGCATTCCGATCACAGATGATAAAATCAGGGAGTTGTATGTATTGGCAGTAGAAGCACGGGAACATGGCCAGGCAGAAATCCCAGTACAGATTTTCCCCTTCAAGATGAATGCTGAAAATATGAGGACGCAGCTGTTGAAATTCCCACAACACAAAGCTTTTTGGGCCTCCCTAAAACTGAAATATGATGCTTTCGAGAAAACTAAACAAGCTCCATGAATGACATTAAGATTACCTGCTGATTAAACTATAGCACTCGATAATGCGTATATTGTATAAAATCAGAAAGAGATGAAGCGATTGAAGAACAAAACACTGATCCTTGCGGGCTTATTAATGATGACTGGCTTTGTGGCCTGTGCACAGCAACCAAAGAAAGAAAAAGAAGACCCTAAAAAAAACACAAAGAATATGGAATGGAATAAGTTAACCAAAGAAGAAGAAGATGTAATCGTACGTAAGGGAACTGAATATCCTGGTACAGGGAAACTGCTGAACAATAAAGAAAAAGGAACTTATATCTGCAGGCGCTGCAATGCCCCTTTATACAGCTCAGAATCGAAATTTGAATCGCACTGTGGTTGGCCAAGTTTTGATGACGAGATCAAAGGTGCAGTAGACCGTATTCCAGATGCAGATGGTCAGCGTACAGAGATCGTTTGCCACAATTGCAAGGCACATTTGGGACACGTATTTATTGGTGAAGGCTTTACAGCGAAGAATACGAGGAACTGTGTGAACTCAATTTCCATGAGCTTCGTACCCGACAAGAAATAATTTGTCATTTTACAACAATCAACTGATGCCTGGTGATAAATGCCGGGCATTTTTTGTGGATACGAGATTTGTTTACTTATGTTTGCAGCATTCACCAACTAAAGTAAATATATGAAGTATTGTTTATTGTTATGTGGTATGCTACTGTCATTCATGGGTTTTGCACAGGAATCGACAGGAGATCAGGGAGCCGGCACTATCGCCAGCAATGTTAAAAAATCCGCTACACCTACCCTATTAAAAACCTCAGACGACGATGACGATGCGTCGGAGGTCATATCCAAATCAGTTTACGCTACTTATTATGCCCGGCGATTTGAAGGTCGTAAGACCACCAGCGGCGTTCGCTACCGTCGTGCTAAAATGACTGCAGCTCATTTGAGTCTTCCATTCGGTACCATAGTGACCGTTACGAATCCAGAGAACGGAAGATCTGTGGAAGTGGAAGTGAATGACCGCGGACCGCATTCCAAAAAATATAAAATAGACCTTTCTGAAGCTGCTGCAAAAGAAATTGGCATTTACGGAAAAGGTGTGGCAAAAGTAGAGATCAGCTACCAGCCCGAAACCGAATAAAGACCTAACTTTAGGATCTTTAAAGTCAGTTTTTTTAAATTATTAACATTGAAAAATTTTCCCTAAGCGCTTAAAAAGAAATAATTAGCTTTTTTGCTCCCTGATTATGACCAAAATCTGATCAGATTCAGCTGCTTATCCCACATCGTGTTAACAACTTTGTGCATTAAAAAAGTCATCACTCTTTATATTTGTTTCCATAAGATTCTTTAATAAATCACACACAGGTCTTTATTTAAAGGTTTAATATTTAATTACTTAAGGTTGCCGGAGGATTTCATGTCTTTTTAATCTTGTAAATAAGTATGGTTTCCGTGTCTGTAATGATTTAAGAATAGAATCTTCTAGTTTATCCTATCAAAATACAAAAAAGAGGCTTATGCAAGAAGAAGAGTTATTATTAAAGGAAAACAAAGATCGCTTTGTTCTTTTACCGATTAAATATCCAGCGATTTGGGAGATGTATAAGAAGAGTGAGGCCAGCTTTTGGACCGCTGAAGAAATTGATTTATCCGATGATCAAAAGCACTGGGACAACCTGAATGACGGTGAAAGACATTTCATTTCCCATATCCTTGCTTTTTTTGCTGCCAGTGACGGTATTGTAAACGAAAACCTTGCTGTGAATTTCATGAGTGAGGTTCAGTTGCCTGAAGCAAGGTGCTTTTATGGTTTTCAGATCATGATGGAAAATATCCACTCTGAAACTTACGCTCTCCTGATCGACACCTATATCAAAGACCCTGATGAAAAAGATCGCTTGTTCCATGCTGTAGAGACCGTACCTTGTGTTAAGAAAAAAGCAGAATGGGCTTTGCGCTGGATTGAGGGTGGTAATTTTGCTGAACGTCTGGTAGCCTTCGCTGCCGTAGAAGGTATCTTCTTCAGCGGTAGTTTCTGCTCGATCTTCTGGTTGAAAAAACGCGGATTGATGCCCGGACTAACATTTAGCAATGAGCTGATTTCACGTGATGAAGGTATGCATTGTGAGTTTGCCTGCTTATTATACAGCATGTTGCAAACCAAACTGACACAGGAACAGGTCCATGGTATTATTAAAGATGCTGTAGAGATTGAAAAAGAATTCATTACAGATGCGCTGCCAGTAGCACTGATTGGTATGAATGCCAAACTGATGTCGCAATACATTGAATTTGTGGCTGACAGATGGGTACAAGAACTTGGTTACACCAAAATATACAATGCCACAAATCCATTTGACTTTATGGAGATGATTTCCCTACAGGGTAAAACAAACTTCTTTGAGAAAAGAGTTGGCGATTACCAGAAAAGCGGTGTACTAACTTCTACGGAGGACAAAGCTTCCGCTTTCTCACTGGATGATGACTTTTAATACTTATTGGGGTTAGCAATAAGGAAAACAAATAATAATTAACATCGGTGCCGATGCTGAATTTGCCGCTCTCAAATTCAATATGCACCTTAAATACCTAAGAAAATATGTTTGTACTAAAAAGAGACGGCCGCAAAGAAGCGGTGAGATTTGATAAGATAACTGCCCGCATTGAGAAGTTATGTTATGGTTTTAACCCTGAATTGGTAGACCCTATAGATGTTGCCAAAAAGGTAATTGAAGGGCTCTATGATGGGGTAACCACTTCTGAACTGGACAATCTTGCTGCTGAAACGGCAGCCTCCCTGACGACCAAGCATCCTGACTATGCATTGCTTGCTTCCCGGATAGCTGTCTCCAACTTACATAAAAACACAACAAAATCATTCTCCAAAACGATGGAGATGCTATACCTGTACGTAGATCCTAAAAATGGCAAACCAGCTTCGCTGATTGCTGATGATGTATGGAATGTTATAGAAAAAAATGCAGACATTTTAGATAGCACCATCATTTATGATAGAGATTTTGGCTTTGATTATTTCGGTTTTAAAACCCTGGAAAAATCTTATCTGCTAAAATTAGACGGACAAATCGTAGAGCGTCCGCAACATTTATTTATGCGCGTGGCGGTGGGTATCCATAAAGAAGATATCGATAGTGCAATTGCAACCTACAACCTGATGAGTGAGCGTTGGTTCACACATGCGACACCTACCCTTTTCAATGCTGCAACTCCAAAACCTCAAATGTCATCCTGCTTCCTGCTTACCATGCAGGACGATAGCATCGAAGGTATCTATGATACACTGAAACAAACAGCCAAAATCTCACAAAGTGCCGGCGGTATTGGTTTGAGCATTCACAACATACGTGCTACAGGGTCCTACATCGGTGGTACAAATGGTACGAGCAATGGTATCGTTCCTATGCTTAAAGTATTTAATGATACTGCGCGTTATGTAGATCAAGGTGGAGGTAAACGTAAAGGTGCTTTTGCCATTTACCTGGAACCATGGCATGCAGATGTATTGAGCTTCCTGGATTTACGTAAAAACCATGGTAAAGAAGAATTGCGTGCCCGTGATTTGTTTTATGCACTTTGGGTTTGCGACCTGTTCATGAGAAGAGTAGAAGAAAACGGCGACTGGAGTTTGTTCTGTCCGCATGAAGCGCCTGGACTGGCAGATTGCTTCGGTGAAGAATTCGATGCCTTATATGAACGTTATGAGAAAGAAGGACGTGCGCGCAAAACCATCAAAGCACAAGAGCTTTGGTTTGCCATCCTGGATTCACAGATTGAGACAGGTACGCCTTATTTATTGTATAAAGATGCTGCCAACAGCAAATCTAACCAGCAAAACCTGGGTACGATCAAAAGTTCCAACCTCTGTACAGAGATTATAGAATATACGTCTAAAGACGAAGTTGCAGTATGTAACCTGGCGTCATTGGCATTGCCAAGATACGTGATCAACGGAGAGTTCGATCATCAGAAATTATATGATGTTACTTATCAGGCAACCGTCAACCTGAACAAGATCATCGATTACAATTATTATCCCGTTGAAGAAGCAAAAAATTCCAACATGCGTCACAGACCAGTTGGTTTGGGTGTACAAGGTTTAGCTGATGCGTTCATTCTAATGCGCTTACCCTTCGAAAGTGAAGGTGCAAGGATTCTGAACAAAGAGATCTTCGAAACCATTTACTTCGCAGCCATGACTGCTTCCCATGACCTTGCTGTGAAACATGGTCCGTATCAAACTTTTGAAGGCTCTCCTTTATCAAAAGGCAAGTTCCAGTTTGATCTTTGGAACGTACAACCAGATAGCGGAAGATGGGATTGGGAAACTTTACGTGAAAAAGTAGTGAAAGATGGTGTGTATAACTCCTTGCTGGTTGCCCCGATGCCTACTGCTTCGACCTCACAAATTTTGGGTAACAATGAATGCTTTGAGCCTTATACTTCTAATATCTACACGAGAAGGGTACTGAGCGGTGAGTTTATTGTGGTTAACAAACATTTACTGAAAGACCTTGTCGCTTTAGGCTTGTGGACTCCTGCAATGAAAGACAGAATTATCCTGGCCAATGGTTCTATCCAGGACATTGCTGAAATCCCTGACTACATTAAAGAATTATACAAAACCGTTTGGGAAATCAAAATGCGTAGCATAATTGACATGGCAGCAGACAGAGGTGCTTACATCTGTCAGTCGCAATCCCTGAACTTGTTTATCAATGCTCCAAACACATCAAAACTAACTTCAATGCACTTCTATGCATGGAAGAAAGGCCTGAAAACAGGTATGTATTATCTGCGTACGCAAGCAGCTTCTCAAGCCGTTAAGTTTACGGTAGAGAATCAGGCTGGTAAAAATATGGAACCTGTAATTCCTGAACACATTGCACAAAGTGCTGAGGAAATTGTTGAAGGTCCTGTTTGCAGCATGGAAGAAGGTTGCATCAGCTGCTCTGGCTAATTCAGAAAAAGCTGATATAACAAAAGGGCCGGTTCTTAAAAAGAACCGGCCCTTTTGTTATATCAAACAATTATTTAGTGTAGAGATTTGAAGTATTTCGGTACCCAGAGCCGGTATTGGTATACCAATCTTTATAAGCTGTACCTCCCGACTTGGCCCAATCCAGAAAGCGCAGATACGCATCTGAAATTGCCCTACCCTCTATAGGGTAAACAAATGTATCTGTGAAGCTGATCGCCCAGGGTGCATTTTCCTTATTCATATAATATTTCCCTGTACCCTGATTACTGGCATCGTCCTGAGTACCAAGAATGGACTTGTTTGCTTTGTCCGTAGGTACATTATCGGGAAGATGAATCTCATATTCTCTTCTCAAACTACTGATCAGGAAAGGATTGAAAGGTGCATTGCCGATTTCAGCAGCAGAAACAGGACTCGCAAACTTAATCAAAACGGTAGCCTTAGTTGGCGTAACCTTTGGCTTAGAAGGATTTGTATTCACCTGGTCCGTACCATCAGCATTTTTCAACAGATTTTGATGGTTATCAAATGGAATGATGACAGCTCTGGCTTGCCCAGCCTCTACGCCATTGGAAGCCAACTGAATATAGTTGCTCTGTAGTACCTGCCCTGTTACAGATGCCACCTTAGAGGCTGCAACCGGCAACTGCACTCCAAAGCCATTTTTAAAGCTTGCACCTGCCGCGACAGGAAGGTATTCACCAGTCATCTCGGTTACGGCATTTGATGCGTTAGAGATGAAAGTATACCGATAATTGACAACTAAGTCATTCAAGTCATAATCCCCTTTCTGTGGCCAGAAATCTTCGAAAGCCAGAGTAGAGTAGCCATTTTGCGATGGGAAATAAGTGATATAGGCTTTAGAAGCATCATTAGGGAAATCATCCAGAGCGTCAAGTACCCCGTCTCCATCCGTGTCACCACCTTTATCGATAGTTGCTACATTAGCTGTACTGATTCCTGTCACTGGATTTGAAGTTGCATAAACGACAAGGTCGTTAAAGTCATTGTCAGAACTCTGCTCTCTATTGATGTCTTCAAAACCAAAAAGGAACAAGTTATGGACATTATCATACAGCATGACAGAATGTTTTTTCCTGGTACTCGCAATTTCAGGATTAAACTTGGCTTCGGAATAAAATTTAGTACCACTGGTTGATACTCCCGATCCTGTCCATGCATTTTGAAGCAGCACAAAAGCAATGGTCGTACCTGCCTCAAAACGGCCAACTTTCACTTTATCACCTGAATTCAATCCACCACCAGACTGGTAAGCAGAAGCATTTGGGAAGACCATTGTCACTTTATCAATACCTCCAAGTGAAGTTCCTGTTGTAACAGATAACGGAGGATTATCCGTATCATAAGCATAATATCCCAGTGAGTTCAAATAGCCCGCACCTTCAGAAACAAAGGTAATCCAGACATCGCTGGTCTGCGTCACTACGATGTTTGAACCAACATTCGTTGTCAAGTATTCCGGATGAGTAGTTGTCAAGGGCTTACCTTCTGGTAGAGAAGCATTTACATAATTGAGCAAACTCGCGTCAATGACATCTGGTGTGTTCTCCAGATACTTTGGTCTACCAAGACTCGAGGGGTAAGTGCTGCTGTTTACTACGGCATCTGAAGAAGCGGTATAAGGTGAGGGATAACCATAAGTAACTGTCAGAAGTCCCCGGGCTGATACATCAGCTTTTTTGTTTTGGAGGCTCAATATCGTGCCAGGGTCTCCAGTATATGGTGGAATCTGATTAGGCACAATGTCACCACTAGCAGTGAAAGTGCCACCTAAGATCGCGCTAACGGAAGTTTTCCCACCTACATACGCCTTAGCATTGTTGATGAGCCCAACAAAATTGGGGCTGATGAGCAATGTGTCCAGATAAGAGGGAACTGTAATTTTACCCCTCACATAGCCATCGGCATCACTGACCGCTTTTAAAAAAAGTTTGTCGCTCCCACTGGGATCAGAAACGCTTAGGACAGCCCCTTTAATGGGCTTGTTGTCATTGGTCAGCAACTGAACAGACACCGAAAGGTCTTTAGTTGTTGCGTACCTGAATGAATTAGGAATGTCTGTCCCGGGAGTAGTAGGGTCGGGAACATCTGATCTGTTTTTCTTGCAGGAGCTCAAAACCACTGCAGCGATGAAAAACAGGCAAAAGAAAGGGAAGAAAGTTCTCATGGCCGTTTTTTTTAATAGTAATGTAATAAAGAGGATCAACAAAGTGAATACCATGAAAAGCATGTATCTTTGTCCCAGCATGAGTAAACACGAGATCATATCCTGTGAGCGCTGTGGTTCTCCCATAGAGTGTAAGGCAAATTCCTACACCAAATGCCAATGCAGCGTGGTTCAGCTTAGTCTGAACGAAATGCAATACATTAGTGAACAACATGATGGCTGCCTCTGTTCATTTTGTTTATTTTCTTTACAGCAGGAGTACCGGGATATTTTGACTGCTATATAGCTCGGATCCGAACCTTATTTATTTTTTTTGGCTAACTTTGCAGCAAATAATTTGTTGAGAAAAGCATGGCGAAAGTACAGGTTGGACTGGTGCAGATGAGTTGCACCAGTGATAAACAGGAAAATTTAAATAAAGCGATTGTAAAAATCCGTGAGATTGCCGCACAAGGTGCACAGGTAGTGTGTCTTCAGGAGCTCTTTACTTCTTTATATTTTTGTGATGAAGAAAACTACGACAACTTCAAGTTGGCGGAATCCATACCGGGACCATCAACAGACATCTTGTCTAAAGTAGCTGCTGAACTGAAAGTAGTTATTATTGCTTCTCTTTTTGAAAAACGAGCAGAAGGACTTTACCACAATACTACTGCCGTACTGGATGCCGATGGAACTTATCTCGGTAAATACCGGAAAATGCATATCCCTGACGATCCTGGATTCTACGAAAAATTCTACTTCACACCCGGAGACCTTGGCTACAAAGTATTTAAGACCAAATATGCAAAAATCGGTGTGCTAATTTGCTGGGATCAGTGGTATCCTGAAGCAGCTCGCATCACTGCCTTAATGGGAGCCGACTTCCTGGTTTATCCTACCGCTATAGGATGGGCGACTACACAGGATGAACAGACCAATAACGAACAATATAATGCATGGCAAACCATACAACGTTCTCATTCTGTAGCCAATGGGATCCCTGTCGTGAGCATCAATCGTGTAGGAGAAGAAGCAGGTGTAGAATTCTGGGGAGGTTCATTTGTTTCCAATCCTTTTGGAACTGTCATCTACCAGGCGCCACACCATGAAGAAACTTTAAAGGTGGTAGAATTGGATTTATCGAAATCTGATAGCTACAGAACCCACTGGCCATTCCTTCGCGACAGAAGAATAGATAGTTATTCGCAAATCACTAAAAGGTATATTGACGAAGATTAAGAACAGGGAATGTCATCATTTAACGAAGTAATATTCAACAATAGCCCCAAAAAAAAGGGTTATAGCTTTCCCGCAGAATGGGATAGGCACGAAGCAACCTGGCTCAGCTGGCCGCATAAAGAGGCTTCATGGCCAGGAAAAATTGAAACCATCTATGCTCCTTACTGTGAATTTATCAAGGTTGTAGCTAAGGGAGAAAAAGTCCGCATCAACATCAACGATGAGGCTACCAAGGCTTTTGCTATTGCAGAATTAGAAAAAGCCGGTGCGGATCTGAGCCAGATTGAGTTTCATTTCAATTCGAGTAATGATGCCTGGTGCCGGGATCATGGACCCGCCTTTCTCTTGGGCAAGTCCGGTACTGAAAAAGCCGTAGTAGACTGGGGTTACAATGCGTGGGGCGGGAAATATCCACCTTACGATCTGGACGATATCATTCCTACAAAGATTGCACAACATTTCAATCTACCGGTATACCATCCAGGCATTGTGATGGAAGGCGGATCTGTGGAATTTAATGGTGCAGGTACAATTCTAACTACCACGGCGTGTCTGCTCAATGAAAATAGAAATCCTGAACTGAATAAGGAACAGATCGAACAATACTTACTTGAATTCTATGGTGCTGAACAGGTGCTTTGGCTTGGAGACGGAATTGTAGGGGATGATACCGACGGACATATTGATGATATTACACGTTTTGTAAATGAAGATACTGTACTGACCGTTGTAGAAAGTAACCCTCTGGATGAAAACTACCATCTGCTGCAGGAAAATCTGGAAACATTGAAGACGCTACGTCTAAAGGATGGCAGATCATTAAATATAGTTGAATTGCCTATGCCTTCGCCAGTAATATACGAGGATACCCGTTTGCCTGCTTCATATGCCAATTTCTATATTGCCAATGCCGCAGTCATCGTGCCGACTTTCCGGGATGTGAATGATCAGAAAGCGCTGGAGATCATCCGAAGTGTATTTCCTGACCGCGAAGTGGTAGGAATAGATTCTACAGATATTATATGGGGACTGGGAAGTTTCCACTGCCTGAGCCAGCAGGAACCGGCCACAAAAAACATATAGATAACCATACTAACAAATTAGATGAAATTATTAGCAGGAAAAACAGCGCTGATCACAGGTGCGTCGAAAGGAATAGGCCGTAAGATTGCCGAGAAATTTGCAGAACAGGGCGCCAATGTTGCATTCACTTACCTGTCCTCAGTAGAAAAAGGCCAGGCACTGGAGACAGAATTGCAGGCTTTCGGTACCCAAGTAAAAGGCTATCGTTCAGATGCTTCAAAATTTGCTGAAGCAGAGCAGCTGATCACAGACATTGTTGCTGACTTTGGCGCATTAGATATCGTAGTGAACAATGCAGGAATTACCAAAGATGGTCTTTTAATGCGCATGAGCGAAGAGAATTGGGACGAGGTGATCAATGTTAACCTGAAGTCTGTATTTAACGTATCTAAAGCTGCTTCTAAAGTAATGATGAAGGCACGCAAAGGATCCATTATCAATATGAGTTCCGTAGTTGGTGTACAGGGCAATGCTGGTCAGGCCAATTACGCTGCATCCAAAGCGGGAATCATTGGCTTCTCTAAATCGTTGGCAAAAGAGCTGGGTTCACGCAACATTCGTACGAATGTGATTGCACCTGGCTTCATCCGTACAGAAATGACAGAGGTGCTTGACCCCAAAGTGGTGCAGGGATGGGAAGAAGGCATCCCCCTGAAAAGAGCTGGAGACACGGAAGATGTAGCTAACGCTTGCCTATTCCTGGCTTCCGATATGAGTGCATACATTACCGGACAGGTATTATCTGTATGCGGCGGTATGCTATAAGAACCATTATCTCAAATACAGGAAGGGGGGATGAGTTTTCATCCCCCCTTTTTATTTTCATGCTTAAATAAAAAAGCTCCGATGATCAGATCACCAGAGCTTTTACATTATACAAGAAGGTCTTCTTATTTTTTTAACAATCCAGCCATTGCTGCGCCGATCTCTGCAGGACTTTCTACTACAGTAATCCCGCATTCCGCCATGATCTTCATCTTGGCAGCAGCGGTATCTTCTGCACCACCTACAATAGCACCAGCATGCCCCATTCTACGGCCTGCAGGAGCAGTTTGTCCAGCTATGAACCCTACTACTGGTTTAGTACCATTTTCTTTGATCCAGCGTGCTGCTTCAGCTTCCATACCACCACCAATCTCACCGATCATGATGATACCTTCTGTCTCAGGGTCATTCATCAACAGTTCTACTGCTTCTTTAGTAGTTGTTCCAATGATCGGGTCACCACCGATACCAATCGCTGTAGTGATGCCTAATCCTGCTTTTACCACTTGATCTACGGCTTCATAAGTAAGTGTACCTGATTTGGAAACGACACCCACCGTACCTTTTTTGAAGATGAAACCTGGCATGATACCAATTTTAGCCTCATCAGCAGTGATCACCCCCGGACAATTAGGACCGATCAAACGGCAGTCTTTGTCGGATATATATTCTTTCACCTGGATCATATCCTTTGTAGGAATACCCTCAGTGATACAAACAATTACTTTGATTCCAGCTTCAGCAGCTTCCATGATGGCATCTGCAGCAAAAGCTGGGGGAACGAAAATAATAGATACATTGGCGCCGGCCTGATCGACCGCATCCTTCACAGTATTGAAAACTGGTTTTTCCAAGTGAGTCTGGCCACCTTTTCCTGGGGTAACACCGCCAACAACGTTTGTTCCATACTCGATCATTTGAGAAGCATGATAAGTACCCTCGTTTCCTGTAAAGCCCTGAACTATAACTTTTGAATCTTTATTTACTAAAACACTCATGTATCTTTATTTTTTTGTGCAAACTTAGAGAAAAGAGCTTAGCATTCCAGAACATTTTTAAAAAAAATGCAAAGAATTACGTAATATGATTAAGACAATTTCTTATCTCCACTCCTTACTTGCAGAATCCGGATCAGTTCATCGGCAAAGAGTGTGGCTGAACGTTTGCGATAAACACCTTTCTGCCACAATACAAAGGCCTGTTTGTAGTATTCTTTCCCAGCAATGAGGATGGCTATCAGGTTTTCCCAGGTAAGAATTGCCTTTTCGTTGATGATGGTAGCCCATTGACCCTCATCTACCATAGAAAGTAGTGAGTGTACATCATTCATTTCGATCTTTATCAAGGGTTTGATATTCCGCTCACTAAACAGTTGATTGAGTAGATCACGTGAGCTGAAGCCTTTACTTGGCAAAATAAGCTCAACTTTGCCCAGTTCTGAAAGGGAAATCTTTTTCATACTGGCTAAATGATGCCTTTTTGAAACAACCATCATAATTCTGGAAGAAAATAAAGGCTCCATCTCAAGTCCTGTGTTGTCTGATTGGTCATGAAACGCGAGTATTACATCCAGATCAGCTAGCTTCAACTGCTGTTCCAATTCACCAGCAGTACCATATTCCACAATGATTTTGATTCCGGGATATTTGGCGCTAAATGGAGCCAGGGCGGGTAATAACATCGAACTGAAGGCATAGGTCACACCAATCTTCAGTTCGCCACTAACCATATCGTTGAGTTCCTTGATTGCCTCTTTAGACTTTTTCACATCACGCATTACCTGTTGGGCATGGTTCAAGAACACTCTTCCAGCTTCCGTCAGCCTAATCTGCTTACCTACCCGGTCAAACAATTGCGTCCCAAGCTCTTCTTCCAATTGCTTGATCTGCTGGGAAAGCGTCGACTGTGTCACAAAACTAGCTTCTGCCGCATGTGTAAAATGCAACATTTCTGCTGCCTTAATGAAATATCCCAATCGCCTAAACTCCATAACACGAAATAATCAATCGTTAAAACTAATCAATATCATTAAAACAATCAATTTTACCACTATCTATTTTATGCCGATTTTTGTATCATCAATTCAAAATACATGTTCAGATCTTTAAAATACCGCAATTTCAAACTCTTTTTTTATGGACAATCCATTTCCCTTGTAGGTACCTGGATGCAAAAGACGGCGGTTAGCTGGCTGGTATATCGGCTTACCGAATCAGCAATGCTCCTTGGAACGGTTGCTTTCGTTAGCCTGATCCCTTCGCTCCTCCTTTCCCCATATGCAGGAAGCCTGATTGACAGACACAACAAATATAAAATATTGGTGATCACCCAGATCATTTCTATGTTACAGGCAGGAGCATTGGCCGCAATTATTTTTTTCGAATACTATAGTATTCCCGCGATTATTGCTTTAAGCTTACTTCAGGGGGTCATTAATGCATTTGATGTAACCTGCCGTCAATCTCTCATGGTAGATATGGTGGAAGAAAAGTCAGACCTACCCAACGCAATCGCACTCAATTCAACAATGACCAATCTGGCAAGAATCATTGGCCCTGCTATTGCTGGCGTTATACTTAGCACTTTCGGAGAGGACTTCTGTTTTATCGGCAATTTCCTAAGCTACATCCCTGTACTCGGCTGTCTATTTTTGATGAAACTAAATGTTACCCTCAGCCCCAGTTCTCAAAAAAGCATCTGGACAGAATTGGAAGATGGTTTTAAATATATTTCCGGAGACAAGGAACTGAGCAGCATGCTGGTTATGATCGGAATCAGCAGCCTTTTTGTGATTCCTTTCAATACGCTTATGCCGATCTTTGCAAAAGACCTCTTCAAAGGAAATGCAGGAACGTTCAGTTGGTTTGAGAGTGCCGCAGGCTTTGGTTCTGTCCTCAGTGCCATGTATCTGGCTCAGTTGAAATCTGCTAAACCACTCACAAAGATTGTAATTATAGCCAGCGTCATTTTCGGTTTTAGCCTCATCCTTCTGGCCTACTCTTCAATACTATTACTCGCATTATTCTTTATGGGTCTAAGTGGGTTAGGCATGATGGCACAGACTTCTGCAATCAACACCTACATACAGACGCACGCAAGTCCTGAGATGAGAGGAAGGGCAATCAGCTACTATGTGATGGCCTATCAGGGCATGATCCCAATTGGCAGTCTGCTGATCGGCTGGACAGCACATGCATTCGGACCCCGACATGCTGTAGGAATTGCCGGGCTGACCGGGATACTCGCAGCGGTATTATTTGTATTGTATAAAGCGAGAAATACTAAAAATTTCCATATGTTTATACAACATGAAACCACTTAACATCTATTTTCGCATCAGTCATGTCGGCAATGAGAAATTCCTTAAAACTAAACATGAGGTGAACAACCTTATTGTAGACATCATTAATAGAAATCCAAGCAAATCGGCAACGGAACTTCGCGAAATCGTTATCCAGGAATTCAAAACAGATGAAAAAGCACAACAGATACTGACCACAAACAGTCGTTTTTTTATAGACAGCATCATCGATATTGAAGCGGTGATTACTTACCTACCCAGAGAGGTAAAAACTGAAGAGCAGTTTTATACCCAATGGAGATACGTCCAGAAATCCACACCTTACCGGCTAGTCCAATATCTGGATGAAAACAAAGTTGTGGTCTATAGTGAAAAGACTAAAGTGCTGCACACGGTAAAATTGGATAAAGATATTATAATTGTGGCTGACGAAAACGTGTAACTATTTTTTCAGTTTAGAAAGGTCTTTGATCCGGATGTTCTTAAAATCTACTGGCTGACCTTCGCTTTGCAGTGCAATGAAACCGCTGCTCAGTAGTTTACCGTCGACTTTTATCTTGGGATCGTAACCATTAGCTACACCACCACCTATCTGTGGCTTGGAATATTGCAGCACCGTATCACCATTGATGATGTGCTTAATCAATGAATCTCCAAGAACAATGAGCTCCCCTTTTACCCATTGCTCACCATCGTAAGTTTTTGAACTCGAATTGATGCAATGATCTGCGGCGATTTTGCCCTGATATACCACATTTGTACCAGGTGAACACATATTTCCAGTCGGTCTTGGTTTACCGTCTCCTAGACCCGCCAACAATTGCATTTCAATTGAAATTGGCCAGTCCTGTTCTTTGAGCATCGTCCTGGGATCCTGGGAGTGAAACATTACACCGCTATTCAGCAGCGTATAACTTGGCGCACCTTTTTGCAGTTTGCCCACAAAGCGATATTCAAATTTAAGATGATAATAGGAATAAGGGGTTTTATAATACAAATGGCCGAACTGATCGTTAAAATCGTCATATTGATCATAACGTATTTTTATGATGCTATCCTCAACCCTAAAAGTATTTCCAAAGTTCTCCCCGACTTCATGATGATAGATTTTGACGAACCAATCGTTGATATCCTTTCCATTAAACAGCTGTTTCCAGCCCTTATCTTCAGCAGAAGCACCTACATTCTGTTTGAGGCCGCAACTGAAAAGAGTAAGACCAGAGATCAGGAGGGCAAAAAAAGCATTTTTCATGAGCTAAATTTTGGTTTGCGCTGCAAAATACAGTTTTCTACCACATTCTGCTGATCAAAAATTCATTTTATATTACCGGAAATTCACCCTTCATCGACTTTCAGCCCTGAGGAATTGAACTGCAAATCGTACAGTTTTTTATAGTAGCCATTTAATCTCAACAATTGCTGATGAGTTCCCATCTCCTTGATTTCTCCTTTATCCAAAACCAGAATCTGGTCAGCCTTTTGAATTGTCGACAAGCGGTGGGCGATGACGATAGAAGTGCGTCCCTTCATCAGATTTTCTATGGCACGCTGGATGAGCATTTCAGTTTCCGTATCTACAGAAGATGTTGCTTCATCCAACACCAGAATGGCCGGATTATAAACAAGTGCACGGATAAAAGAGATCAGTTGTGCTTGTCCCGCCGACAGCGTCGCCCCTCTTTCCATGACGTTATAGTGATATCCGCCGGGAAGTCTTTCTATGAATTCATGCGCGCCAACCTTTTTTGCAGCATCCACTACCTCTTCCATACTGATATCGGGATTGTTCAGTGTGATGTTGTTGAAGATGGTGTCTGAGAAGAGGAATACGTCCTGAAGCACTGTAGCTATATTGCTGCGCAGGTAGTTTAATTCATAATCCTGAATGCGGGTTCCGTCAATGCAAATTTCCCCTCTACCGATTTCATAGAAACGATTCAAAATATTGATTGTTGAAGACTTTCCAGCACCTGTAGCCCCTACAAGCGCAATGGTTTTGCCAGCATCCACCCGGAAAGAAATATCTTTCAATACATAATTCTCATCATTATAGGCGAACCATACATTTTGAAAAGAAATAGCACCATTCATAGCCACTGGTGCCAAAACGCCATCGTTAGTGGTCACCTCATCTGTGTCCAGCACCTTAAACACGCGTTCTGCCCCCACCATACCCATCTGTAGGGTATTGAATTTATCTGCAAGCTCACGGATAGGGCGAAACAGCATACTGATGTAAAGTATAAATTCGGCAATTGTACCCGGACTCACCTCCATGGGCTTTTCCAGGATGCTTTTTGCTCCATACCAAACCAGAAGTCCGAGCGACATGGCCGATATAATTTCAACCACCGGAAAAAAGATCGAATAATACCAGTTCGAGCGGATATTTGCATCGCGGTAAAGCGCGTTGATCTTCACAAATTTACGATACTCCTGCTCCTCACGTGCAAAGTACTGGATAATAGAAATACCAGTAATGTGCTCCTGCAGATAAGTGTTCAGATTGGACACCTGTGTTCGAATTTCCTGAAAGGCTGATTTAATGGCTTTTTGAAATACAGAAGTAGCAACGATAAGTAAAGGCATAGGCAGTAATACGACCAACGTAAGCGCCCAATCCCTATATACCATTACGGCAATGATAACGATCACCATCAGTATATCCCCTATGATAACGATAAGCCCCTCAGAAAAGATTTCAGCTATGGTTTCCAGATCTGATACTGTCCTGGTGATCAGTTGTCCAATTGGTGTATTGTCGAAATATTTGAGTCTCAATTGAGTGATATGGTTAAACACATTAATACGCAGATCGCGGATAGCGGATTGGCCTAATGTATTAGTCAGGTAAGTATGACTGAACTGGATCAATGCCTGAAGTACAAGCATTACCAACATCAGAATAGTCATGGACAGGAGACCGGAGTAATTATCCTTCATGATATACTGATCTAGCGTGTACTGAATTAGAAAAGGCCTTACCGGTGCGATCAACGCCAGTAAAATTGTGAGCACAATGGACCAGGCAAAGATATTTCTATACGGCTTTACATACAGAAAAACTCTTTTCAATAAACCTACATTAATGGCATCTCCGGTTATTTTAGACATAGATTAGGTTACAAAGGGGTAAACTACATTCACAAGGTACAAACCACAGGCAGGCACGGATTGTCCGGCACTGCTTCGGTCTTTACTGGCAATGACCGCTTCGAACTGCTCCATATCAATTTCACCTTTGCCGATCCGCACCAATGTACCGACGATAGCACGGACCATGTTGCGAAGAAACCTGTCCGCGCGTATGGTAAATATAAGTCCATCCTCTTTTTGCTCAAAATATGCTGCCGTAATTTTACAGTTATTGGTAAAAGTTTGTGTATTGGATTTACTGAAACAAGAAAAGTCAGTATGATCCATCAACCTTTCCGCAGCAGCATTCATGGCATTGATATCGAGTTCGCCTTTAAATAACCATGAGCGCTCCAGTTTAAAGGGATCTTTATGAAAGTGGATGTAGTAGTTATAAGCTCTTGCTGTAGCATCAAACCTCGCATGTGCATCGTTATGCACCTCAAAAACACGCTTAATAGCAATCTGGTAAGGCAGTAAGGAATTGATCCCTGTTAAGCAACGCTCGGGGTCCGGTCTCTTTTCGGGATTAACTTCGAGATCGAAATGTGCGTAGAATTGCGTGGCGTGTACACCAGAATCCGTTCTTCCGCAACCCAAAGTGACCACTGGCTGTCTGAAATAAACTGACAGCGCATTATCCAGGCATTCCTGCACAGTAATGGCATTGGGCTGTATCTGCCAGCCATGGTACCCGGTGCCGTTATAAGACAATTCTATAAAGTAACGTTGTGTGCTCAAGGCTACAAATTTATCTTTTTTAAATCATATATCAGATTGCTTAGTTTAGGCCTTTTGATATCTTTGTTAAAATTATTGAATTGATATGATACAGAGAATACAATCGATTTGGCTGCTGTTGGCAGGCCTTACTATTTTATTGTTGTTGGTATTACCTCCAGTAACCTTACCTGCCGATGCACCTGAAGTTCCCAGACCATCTACACTACTACTGATCGCAAATCTGTTTATCGCTTTATTGAGTTTACTCAACATTTTCAATTTCAAAAACAGAAGCCTGCAAAAAAATCTCATCCTGCTAAATATTGTGCTTACCCTCGCCCTTTGTGCCTGGATCTTCGTTACCTTCCGGGATTTTCCTGGTGGTCTGGAGGATGTAAAACCTTCGATAGGCGCATTCATGCCACTTCTGAGCATCATCTTTTCAGCACTCGCTTACCGTGGAATTAGACGGGACGAGCAATTACTTAGGTCTGCAGATAGGCTCAGATAATTAATTGCCTCATTTTTATTTAGTTACACTTCTATAAAATGCCAATTATTAACCGTACCTTTGCGGCTTAATAAATTATATTACATGATAAACCCATTTAGTAAATTGGGGATAAGTGATGACGTTGTTAATGCCGTAAAGGATTTAGGTTTCGAAAATCCAACACCTATTCAGGAACAAAGTATTCCTGTGCTGTTAGAGGGCAATAACGATTTTGTTGGTTTGGCCCAAACAGGAACAGGAAAGACAGCCGCATTCGGTTTACCTCTGTTAGAATTGATCGATTTTAAAAGCAACAAGCCTCAGGCGCTAATTTTGTGCCCTACGAGAGAGCTGTGCTTACAGATTACGAGCGACATCAAAAATTTCTCCAAAAACATCTCTGGTGCTAATGTCGTTGCCGTTTACGGTGGCGCAAACATTATGCAACAGCTGCGTGAAATTAGGATCGGTGTACAAATAGTAGTGGCTACACCGGGCCGCATGTTGGACATTATCGGCCGTAAGGCGATAGATTTCAGTAACGTGAAGTATGTAGTACTTGACGAAGCTGATGAAATGTTAAACATGGGCTTCCAGGAAGACATCAACGACATCTTGTCGACAACTCCTGATGACAAAAAAACATGGTTATTCTCTGCTACTATGCCTCCTGAGGTTAGAAGGATAGCTAAAAATTACATGGACTCTCCTGTAGAGCTTACCATGGGAACAAAAAATACCGGCAACGTAAATATCGAGCACGAATATTATACTGTACGTGCTAGGGATAAATACGCAGCACTAAAACGTATTGTCGATTTCAACCCTGAGATTTTTGCAGTAGTTTTCTGTAAAACTAAACTGGACACCCAGGACGTAGCGGAGCACCTCATCAAAGATGGTTACAATGCTGATGCATTGCACGGAGACCTTTCGCAACAACAACGCGATAAGGTGATGCAACGCTTCCGGGACCGTAACATGCAATTGCTAATTGCTACTGATGTTGCCGCCCGTGGTATTGACGTAAACAACGTGACACACGTAATCAATTACTCTTTACCTGATGAAATTGAGAGTTACACCCACCGTAGTGGTCGTACCGGACGTGCTGGTAAAACCGGTGTATCTATCTGTATTGTCAACTCTAAAGAGATTGGCAAAATACGTCAGATTGAAAGAATCATAGGAAAACAGTTTACAAAAGCAGAATTGCCAACGGGCTTTGATGTTTGTGAAAAACAACTGTTTGCCCTGGTACACAAAGTGCATAATGTTGAAGTGAACGAAGCACAGATTGAGCAATACATCCCACGCATCATGGACGAATTTGCCGAACTGAGCAAAGAAGAAGTGATCAAACGTTTTGCTTCCTTAGAATTCAACCGCTTCTTAGAGTACTATAAAAACGCACCGGACCTGAACTCTTCAGGAGACGATCGCGGAGAACGCGGAGAGCGTGGCGAAAGAGGTATGAGAAGTAGCGAAGGTTACACACGCCTGTTCATCAACCTCGGTTCAGTAGATGACTTTACCCGTGGCGATTTACTTTCTTTCGTTTGCAATAACGGAAAGATCAGCGGCAAAAGCATAGGCAAGATCGACTTGAAAGGTGTGTATTCATTCTTTGAAGTAGAAAATGCTACTGTAGAATCTTTATTCAATAACTTTAAAGGTGTCGAATTCAACAACCGTGGAGTGAGGATCGAAAAAACAGCTGACGGTGATGGCGCTGGTCGTAGCCGTGGTGGCTTTGGCGGTGGCGAAAGAAGAGGCGGTGGCGGTTATGCTGGTAGACGTGATGGCGATAGAAGAGCTGGAAGCGGCAGACGTGAAGGTGGGGAACGCGGAAATAGCGGCGGTGGTTTTAGAGATTTCTCTGGAAGAAGCCGTGAAGACCGCGGCGGATCTGGCAGACGCGAAGGTAGCAGCGACAGAAAACGCAGATCTTAGTTTTTAAGATTTCAAAATAAGAAAAGCCCTTTAGCATAGCTAAAGGGCTTTTCTATGATTTAAGGTTTAGGCCTGTCTTTAATTTCTGAAGCTTTCAAGTAGATCTTTGCACCTTTCTTATTGATATAATATTTCTGGTTCTTACCATCTATATATACATTGGAACCATCAGGCGCCATTTTACCTTTAAAGGTCTGGTCCACTACCTTAGCACCACCTTTTACTGCAACCTCAGCGGTCTTATTTCCTACTTTAGTCGCTGTTTTACCGATTGCTTTTCCTGTTTTGTCGATAGACTGTCCTACCGTTTCTTTTTTCTTTTCCTGAGCTTTTCCCTCGTCGAGTACTGTTGCACTCATTGCCAGCACCAGCAGTCCTGCTAAATATTTTGTTTTCATAGCTTTAATGTTTGCCAATAGAACAAGTGCTGCATTGCTTTTGTTTGCTAATTCAGCTGCTCGGTCAGTAGGCGCATTTCGATCTGGGGCGCGTGTTTTTCGTAAAGAATGGCATAGACCGCCCTGCTAATTGGCATATCTACTTTGTACTTTTTATTGATATGGTGCATACACTTTACTGCATAATACCCTTCCGCAACCATATTCATTTCTAACTGTGCTGATTTCACAGTATAGCCCTTTCCAATCATATTCCCAAAGGTACGGTTTCGGCTAAATTGCGAATAAGCTGTTACAAGTAGGTCGCCCAGATAAGCAGACTCTTTAATATCTCTGGAAATAGGATGTACAGCTTCTACAAATCGTTTAATCTCACGAATAGCATTGGAAATCAGAACAGCCTGAAAGTTATCTCCATAGCCCACACCATGACAGATACCACTTGCCACCGCATAGATGTTCTTCAACACCGCTGCATATTCAGTCCCAAAAATATCGTCAGAAACATTTGTTTTAATATAGCGGGTATTTAACAGGTCTGCAAAGGTCTCTGCCAGGGAAACATCCATAGAGGCTATAGTGAGATAGGAAAGCTTCTCAAGCGCAACTTCTTCCGCATGGCAAGGTCCACTGATCACGACAATATCTTCAAATGGGATTCCATATTTCTGATTCAAAAACTCTCCAATTATGAGGTTTTCATCCGGTACAATACCCTTGATTGCAGAGATGATCTTCTTTCCTTTGAGCTGATCAGCAGTGATAGGTGCCAGGGTTTCCTTTAGGAAGGCGGCAGGCACATTCAAAAGGATATAATCTGCTGCGCTAACGATCTTCTGTATATCGCTGGAGATACGGTCTGCAGGAATCCTAATCTCTACAGAACTCAAATAATTTGGATTATGCCGGTACTTACCAATATGCGAGATCGCTTCTGAACTCCTCATCCACCAGTAAATTTCTTTGGCTGTAAAATTATCAGAAAGCATCTTTATGATCGCAGTAGCCCAACTACCGCCACCAATCATCGCAACTTTAGGTGTCATAGTATCTTAATAAAAAAACCCGGTTTAATGTTTTAAACCGGGGCAATTTACTTATTTAAAATGACTGATCTTCTTTACTTTTTATTTAGGGGCAGCAAAGAGTTGATCTTTAGTGGTTTTTTCTACCTTCATATCTTCTTTTAAACGGTTTTGAATAGCCGAATATGGCCCCGTTACCACTTCTTGTCCAGCTTTCAATCCGGTTCTGATAACGATATATTGGTCGTTTTGGATACCTGTAGTTACTTCCGCTTTTTTCACAACCCCGTTATTGAACAGCCATACATATTGCTTAACGGTCTTATCAGTTAACTTCGATTTTTGCTTATCTGCATTTTCGTCACTGTCGTTTTTATCCTGTTTGTCCTTCGCCTTGTTCTTATCTTCAGTAAATACAGACTGGATTGGAATAGCCATTCCTTTTACAGACTCACTCTCAATATCAACTGTTGCTGACATGCCCGGCCTGAAAGGAGACGGAAGGTCTTTTGCTCCACCTTCGACACCGCTGTAAGATTCTGCCAGGATACGTACTTTCACAATGAAATTGGTCACCTGATCTACACTCGTTGTCGTACCCACATCTTTCGATGAACTGGCAATCTCTGTGACCACACCTTTAAATTTTTTATCTGCGAATGCATCTACCTCGATATTGGCCTTATCACCAACATTTACACGGTTGATGTCATTTTCGTTTACATCTACGTTGACCTCCATGGAAGAAAGGTTGGAAATTCTCATGATCTCTGTACCAGCCATTTGCGCTGTCCCAAGGATTCGATCACCAAGTTCCACAGATAATTTGGAGATTACACCGTCTACCGGTGCAAAGATTGTAGCTTTAGCCAGATTTGCACCAGCCTCCTGCACATTCGCTCCCGTCTGCGCTAATTGAAACTTGGAAGCTGTATAGTCTTCTTTTGCCCTTCCCAAATTGGTCTTGGCAGTGAGATAAGCTGCCTTTGCGGCATCAAATTCCGACGCTGAAATCACTTTTTTACCAAACAATTCTACATTACGTTTATAAGTTGCTTCAGCATTCACAAAGTTTGCCTGATTCTGCTCCAGTACTTGTTTAGCCCCTGCCACACTAGCTCTTTGAGAACTGTTGGAAGCCACTGCACGGTCGTATCCCGACTTCAACACATCCGGACGCACCTTAATTAGCAGTTGTCCTTTCTTAACAACATCACCCTCTTTCACTAACAGTTCTGTTACCTCACCCGACACTTCGGAACTCAGCTTCACTTCCGTTTCCGGTTGAATCTTTCCGCTAGCTGTGACCGTTTCTATTACTTCTCTTTCCTGCGCTTTTTCTATCGTTACCTTTTCCGTTTTTTCCCCACCAATGAGGCCGGTCAGTTTTGCGACCACCAAGAGTGCAATCAGGACACCGACAATGATCAATATGGTTTTTAATTTCATGTATACTTTATTTTAATGGTATGTGTTATTCTTAAAAGGCAATCTGTTTGCCCAGATAATAGTCGATCACTTTCGCTTTAAAGAGCAGATCATATTTTGCCCGGATCATATCAATCTCAGCTTTATTCTTGTTCGTTTGCGAAGTACTGTAGTCGAGCGCATTTACCAGTCCAACGTTATAACGCTGCTCAATTACAGAAAAAGCTTCTTTCCTGGCTGCAAAAGTTTTTGAGGTTGATTCGAAAGTACTTTGGGCAGCCTTTAAATCAGCCACAGCCTGATAAATCACTTTATTTAGATTATTCTTTGCCAGCTGCTCCTCAGTCTGATTTTGCATCAGCGTGATCTTCGCCCTTCTTACAGTTGTCCTGGTTCTAAAACCATTGAATATTGGAATCTGCAAACTAAACCCAATATTCTGGCCGAAGTTATCCTTCAATTGATCTTTAAAGCGATAAGTTTCTGTGAGTTCTGTGAACATTGCTGTCATCACCTTTTCCCCGCTGGCTGTATAGCCAATTTCACGCTCTCCATTAGGCACTACCCCCAACAGGGTCTTTCTGCCACTGGAATAATTGGTATTGAAACCCGCTCCTAAAGATAGACTTGGGTAATAACTGCCCTTAGCCAGGTCAACAGCTTTTCTAGCTGCTTCTGTACGGATGGATGCCAGTTTGATATCTGGAAACAATGCCAGGGCTTGCCCGTAGACATCCTCAGGACTGTATACAGCAGCAGTTCCATTGAAACTGGAAACATCTGGTGGTTTCACTTCATATTGTGTAGCCGAAGGAATGTCCATCAACTGTGCGAGCGTGATATATGAGATGGTTAATGCATTTTCTGCTGTTGTCACATCTAGCTCCGCCGTAGCTACAAGCGACTTAGATTCTGCCAAATCAGCTAAGGTCTTGTTACCCACATCCAGCAATTCCTGTTGCTGCGTCAGTTGCTGCTTGGCCACTGCCAATTGCTGACGTGCTGCGACCAAAAAATCCTTGTTGTATAAGATTTGCATGTAGGAAGTAATGACCTGGAGCACGAGGTCGTTCTTTACCTTCTCTGTATATGTCTTGTCTGCATCCAGCAATAGTTTGTTCTGTTTGATCTGGTTCAGTTTCTGAAAGCCCTGAAACAGATCCACACTTGTAGAAACACCACCATTAAAAGAGGAGAACTGCTGACTGCTGAAGGACTGAGTGGAAGGATCCAGGCTTCGCCCGAAGTTCACATTGTAACTTCCATTTCCGTTCAGTGTTGGAAAAAGAGAAGCTTTGGACTGCTTTAAATTTTCATCCGATAAATTTTCACTTAACCGGGCCTGCTTGATCTGCAGGTTATTATTTAGCGTATTTTCTATGGCCTGCTGAATGGTAATGACCTCCTGGGCCGAAGTACTTTGTGAAAGACCAAGGGAAAATAACAGACACGAAACCAGCGCCAGCCGCTGGATCTTACTATTAGGGATAGTTCTTATCATAAATTTTTGGAGCGCTTTGCTCATAATGGTTTCACAATATTACTATAAACTTTACTACTTTTGAACATGTACCTGGTAAAATCACCACGCTTATTAAAATGGTATTATCCCTCGCTTACCTGGAACCAATCCAGAGATCATAAAGTCATTTATCTGACCTTTGACGATGGACCCATACCCGATGTTACAGCCTTTGCGCTAAAAACATTAAAAAGCTTCAACGCGAAGGCAACTTTTTTCTGTATTGGAGACAATATCCGAAAATACCCGAAACTCTTTGACGCGCTTAAAGAAGAGGGCCACAGCATTGGCAACCATACCTTCAATCACCTCAGCGGATGGGCCACACCAGATGAGCGCTATCTTGAAAATTTCATTCAATGTCAGGAGCTTACTAAAACCAAACTTTTCCGACCACCTTACGGACGTATCCGAAAAACGCAAATTAAAGCCCTTCGCAATTTACAACCTGATCTTCAGATCATCATGTGGGATGTCATCACTGGGGATTTTGACCCCAACCTTTCACCTGAAAAATGTTACAGGAACGCAATTAAACATACTACCAATGGGTCAGTTGTCGTTTTTCACGATAGCTTAAAAGCATTCGATAGGTTGGAATACGCACTTCCCCGCTTTTTACAGTATTTTACAGATAAAGGTTTTACATTTTCAGCGCTATAGTCCTAAGTGATGGCGACATCAGTCAAATGGTAGATTTTTTTGTGTCGATTTACACTAAAAAATAGACCCGATAAGCTAAAATCTTTTATAAAGGAAATCACCGGTAATACGAGTACAAAACAAGTCTTATAATTGCAGTTTAGAATAATTCCAAATTACTTAATCGCCTGCCTAAATTGGACTTAAAGGTTGTTTTTTGCTACTTTTGTTTCGAGTAAAAAATTGTTTTTTTGTTCAAAAACCACAAATTGATACGCTAAAAACAGTATTCTTTTTGTGAAAAGCGCATAGCGGTTTTGATACACAAACTTTTCGCAGAAAATAAACAACCCAAGATGAGTATTTATAACAATTATATCCAGGAGATTGAAGATAGAAAAGCCCAAGGTCTTCACCCTAAACCTATCGATGGAGCTGAGTTATTGAGTGAAATCATCACTCAAATCAAAAGTGTAAACAATTTTAACAGAAAAGATTCTGTTAATTTTTTCATATACAATACCCTACCCGGCACGACCGCTGCTGCTGCTGTAAAAGCAGAATTTCTAAAAGAAATTATCTTAGGCGAAGCAGTTGTTGCAGAAATTACGCCAGATTTCGCTTTCGAATTATTGTCTCACATGAAGGGTGGGCCATCCATCAAAGTTCTATTAGACATCGCATTGGCTGACAATGGCGACAACGCTAAAAAGGCCGCAGACGTCCTCAAGACGCAAGTTTACCTGTACGATGCCGATACAGATCGTTTAAAAGGTGCTTACAACAATGGTAATGAGATCGCTAAAGAAATATTAGAGAGTTATGCAAATGCTGAATTTTTCACCAAACTTCCTGAAGTAGCAGAAGAAATCAAAGTTGTAACTTTTATCGCTGGTATTGGAGATATTTCTACGGATTTATTGTCTCCGGGTAACCAGGCACACTCACGTTCAGATCGTGAATTGCATGGCAAATGCATGATCACTCCTGAGGCTCAGGAGGCAATTCAGGCATTGCAAGCACAACATCCTGATAAAAGTGTGATGTTGGTGGCTGAAAAAGGCACGATGGGTGTAGGTTCTTCCCGCATGTCGGGTGTTAACAATGTTGCACTTTGGACAGGAAAAAAATCCAGCCCATATATTCCATTTGTAAATATTGCTCCAATTGTTGGAGGTACGAATGGTATTTCTCCAATTTTCCTAACCACTGTTGATGTAACCGGTGGTATAGGTATCGACCTTAAAAACTGGGTTAAGAAAACAGATGAGAATGGCCATGTTATTCGTAACGAAAAAGATGAGCCAATTTTAGAGGAAGTTTATTCTATTGAAACTGGAACGGTTCTTACGATCAATACGAAGACTCAGAAATTATACAATGGTGATCAGGAGCTCATTGATATTTCAAAAGCACTGACCCCTCAAAAAATGGAATTTATCAAAGCCGGGGGTTCCTATGCTATCGTATTTGGTAAAAAAATTCAAACTTTTGCAGCTAAAACTTTAGGCATCGAAGCACCAACAGTGTTCGCACCAGCAAAGGAAGTATCTATCGAAGGCCAGGGTTTAACAGCTGCAGAAAAAATATTCAATAGAAATGCTGTGGGTCTGACTCCAGGTAAGGTTTTACATGCTGGTTCTGATGTTCGTGTAGAAGTAAACATTGTAGGTTCTCAAGATACTACAGGCTTAATGACTGCTCAGGAATTAGAGGCGATGGCTGCTACAGTTATCTCTCCGATTGTTGATGGCGCTTATCAATCAGGCTGCCACACTGCATCCGTTTGGGACAAAAAAGCACAAGCAAACATTCCTAAATTGATGAAATTTATGAATGACTTTGGCGTAATTACTGCGCGTGACCCTAAAGGAGAATATCATGCAATGACAGACGTTATTCACAAAGTATTGAATGACATCACCATCGATGAATGGGCAATCATTATAGGTGGCGACTCCCACACACGTATGTCTAAAGGTGTAGCTTTCGGTGCTGATTCCGGTACAGTAGCATTAGCATTGGCAACTGGTGAGGCTTCCATGCCAATTCCGGAGTCAGTAAAAGTTACTTTCAAAGGTGAAATGAAACAGCACATGGATTTCCGCGATGTTGTTCATGCCACACAATTACAAATGCTGCAACAGTTTGATGGCGAAAACGTATTCCAGGGCCGTATCATCGAGGTACACATTGGTACATTACTCGCAGATCAGGCCTTTACCTTTACGGACTGGACCGCAGAAATGAAAGCAAAGGCTTCTATCTGCATTTCTCAGGATGATACCTTAATCCAGTCTTTAGAAATTGCTAAACACCGTATTCAAATCATGATAGACAAAGGTATGGACAACCATAACCAAGTGCTTCAGGGATTGATCAATAAAGCAAACAAACGTATCGAAGAAATTAAAACTGGTATTAAGCCAGCATTAATGCCGGACAATAATGCGAAATACTATGCGGAAGTAGTTATTGATTTAGATTTGATTGAAGAACCAATGATTGCCGATCCGGACGTAAATAACGCAGACGTTTCGAAACGATACACCCACGATACCATCAGAGATTTGACTTTCTATGGCGGCGATAAAAAAGTGGACCTTGGTTTCGTAGGTTCTTGTATGGTGCATAAAGATGACTTGAAAATCGTATCTCAAATGTTGAGAAATGTAGAGCATAAAACCGGCACTGTATCATTCAAAGCTCCATTGGTTGTGGCTGCTCCAACTTACAACATCATCGATGAGTTAAAAGCAGAAGGCGATTGGGAATACTTACAAAAATATTCTGGATTTGAATTCAGCGATGCACTACCTAAAGGCACAGCAAGAACTGAATATGAGAATATCATGTACCTGGAGCGCCCAGGTTGTAACTTATGCATGGGCAATCAAGAAAAAGCAGCTAAAGGTGATACTGTAATGGCTACTTCTACACGCTTATTCCAGGGTCGTGTGGTGGAAGATCGGGAAGGTAAAAAAGGAGAGTCTTTGTTGGCTTCTACACCAGTAGTTGTTCTTTCTTCAATCTTAGGGCGCATTCCAAGCATTGAAGAGTACAAAGTAGCAGTAGAAGGAATCAACTTAACAAAATTCAGCCCGATTTCTACTAAACAATAAGCAACAAATAATTACATATTTTGCTAAACATACTGATGGCTATCCGACATACCGGATAGCCTTTTTTATGCAATAGCTTTTATAGAATAGTTTTAAATAACATAATTTGACAATTCTCAAAAACAACTCAGTCAAAAATTGTTTAATTTAGTTAGCATTACTAACAATAAATAATTAAAAAAATAAAGCATGGCTTTTGATATAGAAATGATCAAAAAGGTGTATGCAAACTTCGGCCCTCGCGTAGAAGCGGCCCGTAAAGTTGTAGGCAGACCCTTAACACTTTCAGAAAAAATACTTTACACCCACCTGTGGGACGAAAATCCAGGTACCGCGTATGTGAGGGGTACGGACTATGTAGATTTTGCTCCTGACCGTGTGGCCATGCAAGACGCTACTGCACAAATGGCTTTATTGCAGTTTATGCAGGCTGGCAGACCTCAAGTTGCCGTTCCTTCTACTGTACATTGTGACCACCTCATCACCGCCAAAAATGGCGCAGCCATCGATTTACCTGCGGCAAATACGGAAAGTAAGGAAGTATTCGATTTCCTGGCTTCAGTGTCCAATAAATATGGCATCGGGTTCTGGAAACCAGGTGCAGGCATCATTCACCAGGTAGTACTGGAAAACTATGCTTTCCCTGGCGGGATGATGATCGGTACCGACTCGCATACGGTTAATGCAGGTGGTTTGGGTATGGTGGCTATTGGTGTAGGCGGTGCAGATGCCTGTGATGTGATGGCAGGCTTGCCATGGGAACTAAAATTCCCTAAACTGATTGGTGTAAAACTGACAGGCAAACTGAACGGCTGGACTTCAGCTAAAGATGTGATTCTTAAAGTTGCCGGTATATTAACTGTAAAAGGTGGTACGGGTGCTATTGTTGAGTATTTCGGCGACGGTGCGACCAGTATGAGCTGTACGGGTAAAGGTACGATCTGCAACATGGGTGCAGAGATTGGCGCTACCACTTCTACTTTCGGTTATGATGAAAGCATGGAGCGCTATTTACGCGCTACAAACAGAGCTGATGTTGCTGATGCCGCTAATGAAGTAAAAGAACACCTAACCGGTGATGCTGAAGTATATGCAGAGCCTGAAAAATACTTCGATCAGCTGATCGAAATCAACTTATCTGAACTGGAACCTTACCTGAACGGGCCTTTTACTCCGGATTTAGCTACTCCGATTTCCAAAATGAAAGAAGTTGCTGAAGCAAACGGATGGCCGTTAAAAGTGGAATGGGGATTAATCGGCTCATGTACAAACTCTTCTTATGAGGATTTGTCAAGGGCCGCTTCCATCGCGCAACAAGCGATTGACAAAGGCCTGACTACAAAAGCTGACTTTGGTATCAATCCTGGTTCAGAGCAGGTTCGTTACACTGCAGACCGTGATGGCTTACTAGGTACCTTCGAAGACCTGAATGCCACAATCTTTACCAATGCCTGTGGACCGTGTATCGGTATGTGGGACAGGGTTGGTGCCGAAAAACAAGAAAAAAACACCATTGTACACTCCTTCAACAGAAATTTTGCCAAACGTGCCGATGGTAATCCCAATACTTTTGCCTTTGTAACCTCACCGGAGATCGTTGCTGCGATTGCCATAGCCGGCGATTTGGGCTTCAATCCGTTAACTGACACCCTGACCAACAATAAAGGTGAACAGGTTAAATTAGACCCACCAAAAGGCGATGAATTACCAGTAAATGGTTATGCTGTTGAGGATGCTGGATTTCAGGCGCCTGCGGCAGATGGTTCCGGGGTTCAGGTCTTGGTATCCCCTACCTCAAGCAGGTTACAGTTACTTGATCCTTTTGCTGCATGGGAAGGCACCGACCTTAAAGGCTTGAGGTTATTGATCAAAGCCAAAGGTAAATGTACTACAGACCACATCTCCATGGCTGGCCCATGGTTGAAATTCCGCGGTCACCTGGACAACATTTCCAACAACATGCTGATCGGCGCGGTCAACTATTACAATGAGAAAACCGACTTTGTTAAGAATGCCCTGACAGGTGAATACGGTCCGGTTCCCGCTACTCAACGCGCATACAAAGCTGCTGGTTTAGGTTCTATCGTCATCGGCGACGAAAACTATGGTGAAGGATCAAGCCGCGAGCATGCAGCTATGGAACCTCGTCACCTGGGTGTACGTGCTGTACTGGTTAAATCATTTGCCCGTATTCACGAGACCAACCTGAAAAAACAAGGGATGCTGGGACTTACCTTTGCCAACAAAGAAGATTACGATAAAATCCTTGAGGATGATGTAATTGACATCAATGGACTAACTACCTTCGCTCCTAATGCGCCCCTGACATTGGTCTTGAACCATTCAGATGGAACCAGGGAAGAGATCAGTGTAAATCACAGTTACAATGCACAGCAGATTGAATGGTTTAAAGCAGGTGGCGCTTTAAACATCATCCGCAGAGAAGCCGCTGCTAAAAATGTATAATTAATATTGATATATATCAAAACTCCCGCCTTAAAGCGGGAGTTTTTTTATGCCTTAAAATTCATATTCACAATTAAAGCAATGATGAGTCTTCTTTGCCCGAAAGGGATAGACCATCAGTAAAATCGAAATAACTGTAGTAAAGATGCCAAACCGGTTTTTCGTCGCTTGTACGTATCCCACATCCCTCGAGCCACAATTTGGACATACTTCTTCCGTTCTGGACTCATCCGGGATTTTTATGGGTGTCTCGTCAAATTCAGCAACTTCTTCAGCCAGCGGAATTTGTACATCCTCATCCTGAAGAATACTTCTTGCAATGGCAACATCCCGTTCAAACAAATGGAGTCTTACGCCACCGAGTGCCTGATTATAAAGTGGGTTTACTGCAATTGTATTTTCATCGGTAAGAAAACATTGAATGCCGCTATCTATGAGTCGCTCTTTGATGATACTTGCCTCTATAGGATTATAATAGGTTTCAAAAACTACGATTTTATCCATTTTGGTTAGTTGTGTTAAGCGTGATCATCAATATACAAAAAAATTAGTGTTTCAAAAAATCCTGAAACCAATATCCGGAATCTTTGATCGTTCGCTGTTGTGTTTTAAAATCGGTATGCACCAAACCAAAACGTGCATTGAAACCCTCCGCCCATTCAAAATTATCCATCAACGTCCAGGCCATATAACCTGAAATGTTTAAGCCCTCTCGTTTTGCTTTGAGCAGTGCAGTCAAATATGCTTCGAAATAGTTGATACGCTCCTGATCATGTATCTGACCATCCTGCAATTTATCTATATAGGCCGCCCCATTTTCTGTGATCATCAGTTTCCGCACGCCAGGATATGCCGCGAATTGTTTGATGATGTTGTAAAAGCTATCCGCATTTACTTCCCAGCCCATCGCCGTATGTGGTTTCTTTCTACTTTTTGCCTTTACTTCCCACGCTTGTACGACGGGTACAAAAGCGTTGTACTTGATCGTTATGGGGAAATAATTCTGCAAACCAATGAAATCAAAATCGAAGGTCAGCCGTTCAGTATGCCTCCAGGTCGAATGCTGGATTGCAAACTTCTCCATGACTTCCCAATCAGTTCCCGGATATCCCATACCTAGAGCAGGTTCTATAAATAAACGGTTCACCAGACAATCCACATGCTTTGCCGCCCTGAGATCGGCCTCACTTTGTGTATAGGGGATAATTTCTGAACACGAATAAGTGGTGCCAATATACGCTTGCGGCACTTCGGCCCGCAGGATTTTTCCTCCGTCAGCCTGTGCAATTGCCGTGTGGTGTACCGCGGAAAAGAAATTAGAAAGCCCGGTCTTACCTGGTGCATGGATGCCCAACATATAACCCAGGGAGGTAAAGCCGAAAGGCTCGTTGAGCACAATCCAATTTTTTACTTTATCTCCATACTCCTTTCCACATAGCGTCACAAATTCATTGAAAGCATGGTTCACCGCATAGGTCGTCCAGCCGCCCTCCTCTTCAAGGGCTTCCGGCAGATCCCAGTGATATAGCGTAATGTAAGGAACCAAGCCATTCTTCAGGCAGGTATCTATGACCTCATGATAAAAACGTAAGCCTTCCCGGTTGACCATTCCTGAACCTAGTGGCAATACCCGGGACCATGAGATCGAAAACCGAAAAACTGAGAAGCCCAGGGCTTTCACCATTGCGATATCCTCCTTATAGCGGTGGTAAAAATCGCAGGTCATGCCTGTGTGATGCCCCTTCTTGATCTTACCGGAGCGTTTGGAAAAGGTATCCCATATAGATGGTCCTTTGCCGTAGGTATCGGCAGCCCCCTCTATCTGCGCAGCCGCAACTGCCAATCCCCAGGAAAAATCACTACCAAAATCAGATGCTTTAATCATGTAGATCTATTTAATTCCGGCAATATGGGAATCCATTATGAAGTTAATGTTAAACCGATCTCTTTCAGTAACAAAGCTGCATTGAACGTCTTGCATGGCCCATGCTTCAACTTATAATCGAAATTCATCTCTCCCTCTTGCAGTTGAATGTCAAAATGGTAGTTGCGTACAGTCCGCTTATGCTCCTCTTCCATCTCAGAGAGCTGAAGGTCGTGAGTAGCAAAGAGGGCTGCCGTTCGCTGGGCTATCAACTTCTCAATAAAGACCTTTGACCCCAAATATTTATCCCGGCTATTGGTACCTCTGAGCATCTCATCAATCAATACCAGCGCATTCGGAATTTTAGCGATGGCATTCAGGATCATCTTTAGCCGGTTCAGTTCAGCTTTAAAAGTAGAAGTCTGATCGTTCAACGAATCCTTGATCCGCATGTAGGAAAAAATCTCAAATATTGACAGATCCATTGCTGAAGCACAAACAGGTGCTCCTGCGTAAGCAAGCACCATATTGATCCCCAATGTACGGAGGAAAGTACTTTTACCCGCCATATTAGAGCCTGTCACAATATCTACTGTTGCAGTTTCAGAAAATTCAAAATCATTCAGTATCCGCACCGGTTCCGGAATCAGGGGATGTCCCATTTGACTGACTTTACATTCAAAGTCTTCACTTACGGTTGGGAAATTCCAGTCCGGCTGGTTATGTTTCAGGGTAGCGAAAGAGATGAGTTCTTCAAATTGGCTGATGCGGTACAAGCCGCCCATTAAACCCTCAGAAGCTTCCTCATGCCACTTTCCCAGTCTGATCGAATATTTGAGATCCCAGAGCAGAAATAAGTTCAGAAAAGCAGCAAGCAGAAAATTCAGCCTGGCATCAAACGCTTGTATGATAGAGGCCAGTTGCTTTACCTGCCGGCTGACCTGTAAGCTTCCCGCACCGGGGCCTTTTACGAATAAAAGGCGGATATAATGACTCTTCCACATCACGTCCTCAGTCCATTTTATGGCTCCCGAAAAAGCATTCAGTAGATTAGAACTACCAGTAAAGCCATAATATACCTTATTGATCTGTGCCAGGTAGAAGAAGGTAAGGGCAGCATTGACAAGGGCCATCAAACCAAACACCTTCCATAAATACCCATCATAGACCGCAGCAATAGCCAATAGACCAAACATTAGGAAGGGAGTCAGTTTAACATATATCTGTAGCAATTTCCCTTTTGTAAAGACCAATTGCTGTGGCAGCTGCTGCAATTTCGCTTTAATCATCCGAAGTTGACCAGATTCATGCCCCTGCAGCTCTGCCCTGAAATGGAAGGTCTGTTCAATGTATCCTTCTAGTTCACTGATGGCCTCCTGTCTTGAAAAGATCTCAATTTCATCAAATGGTTTACTCAAACTACTTGCCAGCAAATCCTGTCCGTCCTCTGTTTTACAGCGGTTCAACTGTGCGTAAAGCGAACCTGGCCCCACAATATCCAAATCAGAAGTATAAGGGTGAGCATCATCTACATATGCTCCCCCATGATCGTAACCATTATTAGACAGACTCAACTGATCGACTTCATTCTGGTACACCCAAAGCAATTGTTCAGCATAGCGCAGTTCATTTTGAACTGTAGTCTGCCTTTTCACCTGATACAAAAACAGCATGATTGGAATCAATAACAATACCCCCAGCAGCCAGGAAAATCCAATATTGATGATCAGTGCCACAAAAGCAATGTCCGAAATGAAGAGTGCCAGCCTCGAGAAGGAAATCTGATTCAGCTTCTTTTTCAGGCCATCAATCCGTGTTTGCTGCTCTTTTACTTTATTTTCGTATGCTGTTAAGATGTTATATTTTGTTTTTACCATTATCTTTATCCTTTTGAAAGCATTTGCCCCGGTCTTTTGGACTATGGCAGTCGGTATTTGTTACCTCCTGCAGGGGCCATAAAGATAAAAAAATGAAGATCACTTTACTCGTTGTAGGGAAAACGGAAGACAGATACCTGATCGAAGGGATAGAAAAATACCTGAACCGACTGAAGCATTACATTGGTTTCAATCTTGTCGTGATCCCCGAGATCAAGAACACAAAAAACCTAACTGAGGCACAGCAAAAGACTAAAGAAGCGGAACTCATCCTAAAGCAGATTAGCAATGCTGATCAACTCATCCTAATGGACGAAAAAGGGAAAAAATATACTTCCATAGCTTTTGCCAATTACCTCAACAAGCAGATGATCGGTAGTATCCAGCATATGGTCTTTGTAATCGGCGGCCCCTATGGTTTCGACGAAAGTGTTTACAAACGTGCGAATGGCAGCATTTCCCTGTCAGACATGACCTTCTCGCATCAAATGGTGCGTTTGTTCTTTGTTGAGCAACTCTACCGCGCCTTCAGCATTTTAAAAGGCGAGCCCTACCACCATGAATAAAATTTATGGAAACTGAAACCATTGCACATCGTTATATAAAGAAAGGAGTTCATCATGCGTTTACCATCAGATTATAAAAGAGACTACAAATTCAAAAGCGATCCCAAAAAAGACCGTTTGAGCTATACGATTGCGATCATCTTATCGATCATTGTGATCGCAATAATGTGGTATTTTCTTTAAGGCTTAGCACTTGCCAGGCTGATCATCGTATCCAGTTCCTTCACTACGCTATCGGCAGAACCCGAAAAGCCGACTACTTTGAAGCGGATTTTCCCTTCGCCATCAATGATGAATTTCGTTGGTATGCCGGATACTTCGTAGGCATTGATCAGGTCAAATTGAGACGGATCTTTTTTACTCTTCGTGTCATACAACACATTGAAGGTATATTTCTTTTCGGCAATGAATTTTTGCACCAGTTCCTCCCTATTGCCTTCAGTTTGCCTTGTATTGATAAAAAGAAATACCACATTCGGATTATTCGCATATTTCGTCACCGCTTTTTGCATTCCCGGAAAGGAAGCAACACATGGTCCGCACCAGGTTGCCCAATAATCCAACACCACGACTTTACCTTTCAGGCTGGCTAAACTCACAGTCTCACCCTTCATATTGAGCAGGGAAAATGCCGGCGCAGGGATATTGATCATCTTTTTCTTCCATTCTGCTACCCCTCTTTCATGAGCTGCTTTTTCCAGATTGGCAATATAAGTTTCAAATGGCATCGTTGAAGTGTTCAGCTCATACAGCGCTTTTAACCGATTTTTCATCGCTTCCGTCCCCTTACCTTCTCTTAGAAAACCTTCCGCTTGTGCAAGTGCTTTCTCTTTATTCCCAGAAAGATCCAGATACATTACATAACGCTCATTGCCATCTGCATCGCTAAATTCCATTGCACTTTCCTGATGAGTTACCGCATCTTTATCATTTCCTAAATTGTGCAAGATCAGTGCATAGGTATCTGCATACATTGCATGGCTGCGCTTCAAGCTGGCCAGGTAGCTTTCTTTGTTTTGGAAATATGCTGGATACTCGTCCGCTTTAGCCGCATCCAAAAGATCAAGTGATAGTTTTGAAATCCTTGCAGCAAAACCGGAGTTTTCGTTCTTTTCCGCCAGCGGCCAGGCAATACTATTATACAGGGCAGCCCGGTTCACCTTATCGGCAATTTGACTGGAATAAAGGTCAAACTTATCGTAATTTCCGGCGGCTCCATATGCGCCGGCAAGTCGTTCATAGATCCAGGACATTTTTTGCGCATCAGCCTTACTATCGCCATAACCATATTTCTTTTTGAAATCTATCACTTTACGCTCCATAGCCACCGGATCTTTTAACCTGATAATTGCATTGTAATCCACAGACCATGCATAAGATCCCGTCGGGAATTTAGCGAGCATCAGGTTATTGACAGAATCAACTTTAGCCGGTTGTTTCATTACGTGATACAAGCTGCTCAGCATCGACATCGATTGCTCATCGGATGCCCTGGACAACTGGGCAATTTTTGTCCTCAGTATTTCCCCGCCTTTTACAGGATCAGCATTGTAGGAGCTGACCATATAACGGTATTCGGGCTGACCTCTTTTCAAGTCCGGCTGCAAACCAAATGCCTGTAGATACAGTTGACTTGCCTTCGCAAAATTGGGCTTCATCCTGAGATTTTCACCATAGTAATCAAGCAATATCGCTTCACTTAAATGGGTATATGCAGTAGGTTTCCCGTTTTTAAACATTGTTATATAATAACCTTTTGAATTATCGTCAATCATGCCATCAGATGAAATCTGCAGAGCAACCAGGCTGGTGCTATCAGTGGTCTGGAACGTTCCATTATACACCGAGCCTTCCCTGATCAATTTCACAGGAGATATTTGTTGTTTGGTCTGATGAAAGACATAAGCATAGCATTCTATATCATCTTTGCCTGCCAATTTCGTACCGCTCGGGTCATAGCTAAACTTCAGCATACTTCCCGCCTCCGGCTTCGGATTTAGAAATGTGACCTGTGCAGTAAGGCAAAATGGCAGCAACATCAATATTGCAGCAAGGATATTTTTGAAAGATTTCATAGGTAAGAGCTAAATATTGGATTATAAAACATAAATATAACACTTATTCCTATAAATTTATACGGCATCAAATACTGATTACATTCCTTTGGCCTGCCTATTTTGTTGCAGCCTCAAAAATCCTTAGTTTTATAGGGTCGCAATTATGGTCCATAAACTCCTTGAAAATGAAACTGAACTGCTGGCTCAAATAGCCGAGGGTGACCAACGTGCCTTCACTGCAATCTTTAAGCATTACCAGCGTTTCATTTTCAGTTTCAGTAAAAGGATTACGGCTTCTGATGAAAGTGCAGGAGAAGTAGTACAGGACATCTTTCTAAAGATCTGGCTGAATAGAGAAGAGCTCAGGGAGGTAAAAAATTTTGGTGGTTATTTAAATCGCCTTGTACGCAACCATTCTTTGAACATTGTCCGTCAACAATTACAATTGGCCAAAACAGTCAGTGAATTCACCAGAGCTTATGATGAAAGCGATGAATCTACAATCCTTCAGTTGGAATATAACGAAGTCAACAGCATCCTGAATGAGGCAATTGAAGCACTCTCCCCTCAGCAGCGCCTGGTTTATCAACTCTGCCACCAGCAGGGGCTGAAATATGAAGAGGCAGCAGCTGAAATGAACATCTCCCCCCAAACGGTAAATGCTTACATGAAAGCGGCACTGATGAAAATCAGAATGCATTTTAAAAAACATGCTGTTGTATACCCGCTATTTATCCTCAGCCTGTTCAACAAATAAAAAACAATCCAACTGTAAAACAACGACTTAACAAATATTTCAAAAAACACTACCCTGTAAGATGGCTGCTCCCGTGTCATACCATTAAAGGGCCTGAATAATTCGGCCAAATGCGCATGGGAAACAATTCAAGACTTCAGCAATTATTAGACAGTTATTTTAAAGCCTCAATGTCTGAGTTGGAAAAAGCTGAACTGCTCGGTTATTTTGACAACCCGGTCTTTCAGGTTGAAATAGAAGAACGCCTGGGCCTGGAGTACGACCAGGAAACCGGGCCCTATGAAATGGACGAACTTCAACAAGCCCAGGTATTAGCGCAGATACTCAAGGGCGAAAGCGGCGTTAAGCCGGCCATGAAAACCCGGGTGCTCTGGACAAGACCAGCAATCGCAGCTGCAGTTGCGCTGGTCATTTTTGCTGCAGGCTTATTTTACTTTAGCAAGAGCCGCAATGAACTGGTTGAAATCGCCTACAATAAGGATATCTCTCCGGGCAAACATGGCGCAACTTTAACCCTGGCAAATGGAAAGAAAATCAGACTTTCTGAGGCTTCAGATGGCGAACTGGCCAATGAGTCTGGCGTAACGATCACAAAATCCGCAAATGGGCAATTGGTTTATGAAATCAAAGGAACCGGAAAAGATGCTCAGGCATTAAATACGCTTTCTACATCCAAAGGTGAAACCTATCAGGTACGCTTGCCAGACGGATCTATGGTCTGGCTGAATGCAGCATCTTCTTTAACTTATCCTGTCAATCTTACATTGCAGACCCAACGCCGCGTGAGTTTTACAGGTGAGGGCTATTTTGAAATTGCAAAGGACAAGGCACATCCTTTTATTGTGCAAAGCGGGCTGCAGGAATTGGAAGTATTGGGTACGCATTTTAATGTCAACAGCTATACCGATGAACCCTCAATCCGTACCACCCTACTGGAAGGCTCAGTACGCATCAACAAGCATACACTACTGAAACCAAACCAACAATCGAAGTTCAATAAATCAGGCATCACCGTGGCTGAGGTAAAAGCAGAGGTTTTCACTGACTGGAAAAATGGGATTTTCAACTTTGAAAACGAAAGCCTGACCTCAGTGATGAGAAAAATCGCCAGATGGTACGACGTAGAGGTACAATATGACGGCCAGGAGAAAGCAGAAAAGACATACAGTGGGACGATTTCGAAATATGGGACCATCTCCACTGTACTCAAGCTATTGGCCGAAAGTGAAGGCATCCGTTTCAAAGTAGCAGGGAAAAAAGTAACCGTCATGTATTAATAAATCATCGCAGGACTAACCAACCCGCTTAAATAATCAATAACTAAACCAATCAAGCATGAAGAAAATTTACCAGAAAGCAGGCCCCTGATGTTGGAATAACCGACCAATCGGAGAAAGTATGATACACAACCAGGAGTGCGTCCAACACCCCTGGCCAAATGTTCAGATCATCTCGTCAATTATTCGTTAAAATCTCATTTCGAGTCAAATCCAAACAATCAAATGTATGAAATTTTGTACTAAGAATTCGTGCTGGAACCACCTGCACCTGAAAAAATTCCCGCTGAAAATGAACGCGGACAGCCGAATCAGCGGCGACACTAAAAGAAAATGGCTTATGCGGGCTAACATTACTACAGTTTTATTAATCGTTTGCATCATACAGGTGAGCGCAAGTAGCTTTGCGCAAAAGATTACTTTCAGCCGAAAGGAGGTCAGCTTCAAACAACTGTTCAGGGAAATCACCCGGCAAACGGGCTACAGTATTTTCTATGCGGATTCCAAAATAGACCAGAACAGAAGGCTGGATGTGAATTTCAGTGAAGCCTCTATTGAAGAAGTGCTCAACGAGAGCTTTTACGGACAGGCCTTGAGCTACACGATCCGCGACAAGAACATCATCGTAGAGCGCCGGGAGAAATCTTTCCTGGACCGTCTCACAGAAGTCTTTAGTGAAATCGACGTCTCCGGAACCGTCAGGGACGAAAAAGGCCTGCCTCTGGCCGGGGCTACCGTAAAAATCAAACACTCCAACCGCCTGGTGATCACCGGAGCTGCCGGCACTTTTGGCTTCAAAGGAGTAGAAGAAAAGGCCATTCTGGTGATCTCTTATATGGGGTACAAAACGCTCGAAGTAGCTGTGAAACCAGTATTGAACATTGCCATTCAACCTGAAGATGAAGAACTGAGCGAAGTAATGATCTCCACAGGTTACCAAAAGATCAAGAAGGATCAACTGACCGGGGCTGCTTCTACCCTGAACGAAGCGCAATATCAGCAGAGGATTGCCGTAACCGGAAACTTCCTCGAAAGTCTGGAGGGTAAAATCCCTGGATTGATCTACAATTCTCAATCCGGTGAACTGACAATCCGGGGGGTATCCACCTTTGATGCTGTAAAGCAACCCCTGATCGTAATTGACGGTTTTCCTACTGAAATAGACCTCCGGACCATCAATCCAAATGATATTGTATCAGTGAGCGTACTCAGGGATGCCGCCGCAGCAGCAATTTATGGTGTCAGGGCATCTAATGGTGTCATCATTGTGGAGACCAGACGGGGTAAATCCGGAAAACCTGTTTTCAATCTAAGGAGCACCTATGCAATTCAGAATAAGCCGGACTTCAGTTACCTGAAATATGCCCCGGCTAGTGAATTTGTGCAACTGCAAAAAGAATATTTCAATGTGGCAAAACCTTCCTTTGTATTGTATGACCTGGGTTACTACAAAATGAATCCTGCTGAGCAAATACTGTTCGGCCAGACGCAATTAAGCGTATCCAATCCACTGCTTAGCCAGGCACAAGTAGACGAGAAACTGCGCAGCCTCGGATCTTACGATAACCTGAAGGAATACGAGCACTTATTTTACCAGAAAAGGCAGGCAAAAAACGTAAACTTTGATGTAAGCGGAGGAAGCGAAAGGAATACCTATGTGCTGGGACTGAATTACATCAATGAAATCCCCGTAAACCGCAAATCGGAAAATGAACAGTTCATGTTGAATATGGCCAATACCTTCAAATTCTCAGAAAGGTTTAATTTCGATTTTAAAGGGACCTATACCAATTATCTCGACCGAAGCGGGAATACCCCTGCTTACTCGGATTTTTTCCCCTATGAACATTTGGCAGATGAACAAGGAAATGCACTCCCCGTGACCCTCGATCCGGGCAGGGATTACCTGGGAAGGGCCATCACTAAACAGAAAAATGATGACCTGATGGCTGCGGGCTTATATGACATGCAGTATTATCCCTATCGGGAACTCTCGAGTAACGTAAACACTTCCAAAGGATCTTCAGTGAAATTTCAGGGACGTCTGAATACCAAAATCACAGACTGGCTGAGCATGGATCTGGGCGGTAATTATGAAAATCAGAATGTCATCCTGGACCAGTTGCAATATGAGGATGCCTATAATACCCGTGTGCTGCTCAATACTACAGCATTAAAAAATGCCACCACAGGAAAGGCCATGTTTACCAATATGCCACAGGGCAATATACTCGTCAGGAACAATCAGCGGATTACAAATTATACATTGAGAGGACAACTGAATTTAAACCACAAGTTTGACGGCAATAACCATGATTTTTCTGCCATCCTCGGTGCAGAGCAAAAACGCACCATCAACAGAGGATATAAAACTTCGTTCTTTGGATATGACGGACAAACGCTGATCACCAAACCCATCAACATGATCGGCTTGAACGCGGTTTCATCGCCAGCTTTTGAAAATGTGGGTTTCGGCACCTTTTTCCGGAGTACGAATTACTTCGGTGAGACCGAGACAGACAGGCGGTTCATGTCCTTTTACGGGCAGGGCACTTATATTTTCAAAGGTAAGTATGTGGCCACAGGAAGTCTGCGCTTTGATCAGTCGAACCTCTTTGGTGTAGATCCAAAATACCGCAACAAGCCCCTATGGTCGGCAGGTCTGAACTGGAGACTTGGAGAAGAAGAATTCATCAAGCGGCAGGATTGGATCACCAGCATGCAGTTAAGGGCGGCCACGGGCTTCAATGGAAACGTGCCGAGCAGTAACAACGGTGCCTTCCTCATTCTGGCTACGGGCCTGAATACTTCACTTACAGTCCCACTGGCTTACAACAGTGTGCTGACTCCTGAAAATCAATCCCTGCGCTGGGAGACAACACAAAATTACAATGTGGGTCTCGATTACAGCCTGCTGAAAGACAGGATCTCCGGATCGGTAGACTGGTATGTCAAGAAAACCAAGGACGTCTTTGGGCGTTTCGATGCAGATCCCACTTCCGGCTTCAATGAATATTATGCCAATACTGCCTCTATTAGAAATCAAGGTCTGGAACTGATGGTGAGCAGCAACAACATCAAGCAACGTAAATTTCAATGGCGTACGCAGCTCACGGCTTCGTTCAATGACAACAAAGTGCTCGAAGTGAAGGCTACCGAATTTGCAAATTCTCAACTGATCACCTCAGGTACAAACTCCATAAAAGGGCTTCCCTTGGGGGCATTGTTCAGTTACAACTATGGCGGACTGAATGAAATCGGTCAGCCTTATGTGCTGGACAAGGCAGGCAACAAAAAAATACTGGCCTTTTATGGTACCAGCCAGGTAGATGTAACCAAAGATGACCTGATCTATAACGGCACTACTACGCCAAAATATGCATTAGGCCTTAACAATCAGTTTAGCATCGGTGCTTTCGATCTGTCTTTCCTGCTCATGTATTATGGTGGTCATGTGATGCGCGTAGAGCAACCCAATCCAAACAACATCGGCTTTTTTGCCAACAATCCGCTTGAAGGATCGAATAATTTCTGGAGAAAAACCGGTGATGAGCAGCAAACCCGCATTCCCGGATATGTCAGGGCCAGCAGCAGTGCACCGGGGTACTATCAGTCTTATGCACTTTATGGTTATCAGTATGCTTCTGAATTCGTACGCAAAGCGGATTACATTCGCCTGAGGGATATAGTAATTACCTACAATGCAAAAGCCCCCTTCCTACAGAAAATCGGGCTAAACAATACACAACTACGTTTTCAGGCTCAGAATCCTTTCCGCTATACCTTTAGCGGCAACGATATTGATCCTGAAGCGATCAATAGGAATACCGGACAGAGGAGGCTTGAAACACAGCCCTTTTACAGTCTTACCTTTTCTACTAATTTTTAAAAATGAATGTCATGAAGATCAGATATATTGTACTTTTAATCCTTGTTGCCAATCTCTTCTCAGCTTGCAGTAAGTTCCTGGATGTAAAACCAAAAGGGATTGTAATTCCGGAAAAACTGGCAGACTACGAGGGTGTGCTAAATGCTCCGGCAATGAACAAAACATTCCCCATCAATCTCCTGGATTTTGCGGACGACAATTTCAATAAACTCGATCAGCTGAGTCAGTCTGCTACAGCCAATGGATATTATTGGAGGCCGATCATCACTGTCAATGAAAATGCCAGTCCGGATGTCTGGGGAGCACTTTACAACAGCATTTACAGCACAAATGTGGTCATTAATGGAGTAATGAAAGCTGCAGACGGAACTGTTGCGCAAAAAGAGCGTGTGAAGGCCGAAGCATTAGTCGTCCGTGCCTATTGCTACCTCAACCTGCTGACGGTATTTGGAAAAGCTTACGATCCTGCCACAGCGGCAACGGATCCCGGATTGCCCTTGGTTACCAGCATCAACGTCACTGATAAAGTACCGGCAAGGTCATCCGTTCAGGTGACTCTTGATGGCATCATTAATGATGTGAGCACTGCCATTCCCGCATTACCTGAAAGTAACATCAACCGCTACAGGGTGAGCAAATATGCCGCTTATAGTCTGCTGAGCCGTGTATACCTTTATATGGCCAATTATCCAAAAGCCAAAGAATATACCGATCTGGCTTTATTGGCCCCACATACGCTGCTCAATTACAACAACTATACGGCTTATACACAATTGCCGGTATATGACCTGAACCCAGAGGTCCTCTGGCAAAGATCGGCGATCAGTGGAAGTCCGGTTTTTATGCTGTATTCGGCAGACCTGAAGAGCTTCTTCGACAGTTCAGACATCAGGTATCAGTTTCTAACCGTAACCAACAACAATGGACTAGGCCGTGCTTCACTCCCCGGAACCTACAATTTTGGCACCACATTTCCCGAAATGTACCTTACTAAAGCGGAACTGCTGGCCAGGGAAGGCAAGTTCAATGAAGCCATGGCCATTGTCAATGACCTGAGGAAAAAAAGAATTAAAACAGCCAGTTACGCGGATCAGACCGCAGCGAATGGAGAAGATGCATTGCTCAAGGTACTTGCAGAACGCAGAAGGGAACTGGCTTACAGCGGTGTCCGCTGGTTCGACATGAAGCGCCTGGACAGAGAGGGACGTATGCCTGAAGTCAGGCGCATCAATCCGGACACACAGGGCGTAGATGCATCTTTGCCCCCACATAGTCCAAAATATACTTTTGAAATCCCTGTAAGAGTAACTTTATTCAATCCGGGGATGGAACGTAACTTTAAATAAAACACCAATCATATGAAAAAAATAATCAGCCTGGCAGCACTGGCACTAATTGGCTATTCGAGTTCAGCCCAGATCAGCAAATCTGCATTGAAAGACGACCTTCTTCCCGAGAAAAATAAAGTTTTGGCCAAATACCTGCCCATGAGCAAGGACGGGGGCTATCTTTACAAATTTTATGTGATGCCCCTTGATGAAGTCCGGCAAAAACTGGAAAACTTCAAAAGTGCCATGCTGCCCGAAGCAAAGAAGCAAAAAAGCGCAGCCCTTAAAAGCCTGGTAGAAAAAGATATTGATTTCATCAGCAGGGAAGCATTGAGGCAATGTGTGTCACTCTATGGAATGGATTCCCTGGGAATGCTCAACCTGGAAAAAATCCTGACCGAGAAAAAAGCCGACCCAAAATTCATGACCTATATGATGGAAGCGCAGAAAAAAGCCTTCGTCAAAACACTCGCCCCAGCTGAACGGAACACATTGATGGCGACCGTCTACCAAAACCCGGAATTGGACAATGAGGCCTTGTTTAAAAGATCGGCAGCCTACCGCTCCTGGATCGGCAATTACATCACTTACTTCAGGAACACCAAATACAGGGCAGATACTACCCTGGGCTATACAGGAACTTCTATTGTGAAACTAAAGGTAGTCACCAATGATGTTCCTGCAGGTTTCATCAAAGATTACCTCAGCTACCAGTTCACCGGGGAAATCCTTAAAATGGTGAAGGACAGTACCGCCAAGCAACAGGCTTATCAGAACTTTATGGCAAGTGCTACAAATCCGGAATACAAAAAGGAGATCGAAACTGTATATGCAAACTACAAAATGATGACTGGAAAAGCCATGTCTCCGGATTTCAATTTCCCGAATGTCAACGGTCAAATGGTATCTTTAAAATCACTCAGGGGTAAATATGTGTATATCGATGTATGGGCTACCTGGTGCGGACCATGCAAAGCCGAAATCCCCTTTCTGCAAAAAGTAGAGCATGACTACGAAGGTAAGAACGTACAATTTGTAAGTCTTTCTGTAGACCGCATGGTCGACAAGACCAAGTGGATCAGTTATGTAAAGGAACACAACCTGGGCGGGATCCAGCTGATGTCAGATCAGGATTTCAGTACTGATTTCGTCAAAAAGTTCAACATCAATTCCATTCCCAGGTTCATCCTGATCGATCCAACAGGAAAGATCGTTTCCGGAGATGCGTACCGCCCTTCTGATCCGCTGCTGCGCCAGCAGCTGGACAAACTGCTTAAATAAAGCTCCAATAAAAAAAGGCCGGAAGCAGTTGCTTCCGGCCTTTTTTTAACCATATAGCTTGATGTAAACAGATTATTTCTCGTTCTTAATCGCAACAGTTTTGCCCTTGAAGGCAGCATTTCCTTCAAAATTCAGCAATTGCAGTTCAGTCACTTTTCGACTAAAAAGAGCATGTCCATAATAGGCAGGAAGTTCCTTGCCCCAGGTCACTGAACTGTTTCTCACTTTGATGCCCGTAGCATTTTCCAGGTAAAAACCAGAGATGCTGCTTTTCACCAATCCTTCGGCTTCACTAGGCCTCCGGTCGTAAATGCCTCCGGGAATACTGGTTGTCTTGGCAATATGCAAATCCACCTGATCGAAAAAGATTCCTGATACCTTATCTGCCGATTCGGCACTCACATACACCCCATTTTCACTGCTGCATTTTACATTGGAAAAAGTAATGTTGCGCACAGCCCCTACCTTTCCTTCTGTAGCACCTTTGGGGAAACGCCAGTTGGCGTCTTTGTTATTGCCTTTGGCACGACGGTATGCAGTGATGTAGATGGGCTCAGCTTTTCCCCACCACACATCCGAGAACAAATGGGAGTCGATCAGGATATTGGAAAAGATCACGTTAGAGACGGTACCTTCATCACGGTTTTGAATTCCGATTCCGCGGTTACTTTTTGTGATCACACAATTACTGATCAGCACATTATTGATGCTGTCCATATTCTCTGAGCCGATCTTGATGGCACAGGAACGTGAAGTCATGGTGCAATTCGTCACCACAATATTTTCGCAGGCACCGAACTCTTCATATTCACGCCTGTTTTTCAAACAAATACAATCATCCCCCGATTCAATGTAGCAATTGCTGATGCGCACATTTTTACTGTGGTCAAGGTCAATCCCATCACTGTTGCGCACTTTAAGGCTGTTCAATAAGGTAATATTGTCTATCACCACGTCGTCACAACCGATCAGGTGTACCGTCCAGTAAGCGGAATTGCGGATGGTCAGGTCATGGATCCTGATGTTCCTGCCGCCAATAATGGTCAGCACATGCGGGCGGGGATCCAGAACATTGAAAGGTTTCAGGACATAGGAATCTTCGAGTTCAGCTCCCATAAAGGAAACCCCATTCCCGTCTATAATACCGCTTCCGGAAAGGGTCACATTTTCCAGTCGTTCCCCTCCGATCCAGATCGTCCCCTCTCCTACATTTGCCCTGAAAGCACTTTCCTTATACACCTGTTCGTCGGGATTGGCCAGTACCCTGGCATTGGCTTCAACATGAAATTCGACGTTGGACTTGAGTTTAAAGGGCCCTGCGAGGTAAGTTTTTCCAGCGGGGATGACTACCCTTCCTCCTCCCGCAGCAGAGCAGGCATCAATTGCTTTCTGGATAGCCGCAGCATCATCGTGTTTACCATCTCCTAATGCCCCATACGCGCTGATGGAATAGTCGTTTTGCGGGCTAAACTCTGCACTGGCCTTACCCATAAATGGTACCGCACATAGTAGAAAAATGCGGAAAAGCGACAGGTATGTTTTTTGGATGTTCATCATAGTTCTTATCGTTGTGTCAAACCTTTTGGCTGGTATTGCGCTGAACTGCCCCATTTACCGGGCTTATCCGACAGGAAGAATTCCAGTTTCCCACCGGTCTGGATGTCAGCATAGCGGATGTAAGTGTAGGCATAAGGTTTTCCATTCAGCTTGAGCCCCTGTATATACGGTGTTTTTTGCAAATCTCCATGCCTGATGAGCTCGAAAACTTTTCCGCTTTCCAGCCGGATCTTGGTATGGCTGAACAATGGAACTGTCAGCAGGTACTGATCTGACACGGGATCTAAAGGATAGAACCCCATTGCCGCAAATACGTACCAGGCCGACATCTGTCCGGCATCATCGTTGCCGCTCAGTCCGCCCGGGCCATCGCTATATTCTTCTTCCAGAATCTGATGTACCTTCAGGGAACTCTTCCATGGAGTGCCGGTATAGTTGTACATAAAAGGGATCTGGTGCCCGGGCTCATTGCCATGCCAGTACTCTTTTTTGCTGAACAGGCTGTCCAGGGCCAACTCCAGTCCTGCCCTTCCACCCAGCAAGCGGGCAAGTCCGGGTACATCCTGCGGCACATAAAATGTATACTGTCTGGGGGTACCCTCGGTGATGTAAGGTTCACGGGTATCAGGGTTGAATACCGGATACCAGCTGCCGTCTTCATTACGGCCGCGCACCATGTTCACCTTAGGGTCAAATACATTTTTATAATTACCAGCCCTTTTAGTCAGGCGCAGTGCATCCTCGGTTTTACCGAGACTGCGCGCTACCTGGGCCAGCGCATAATCGTCATAAGCATATTCCAGGGTACGGCTCACCTGCTCTTTTTTATGAAAGGCTTCCGGCACACTGTCCTGCATCGGAATATAACCGTATTTCAAGTACGAGCTCAGTGCCCTCCTACCCATCCCGTTCTTATAGTCGGCATCATTTGCTACCTCAAAAGCATTCTTTCTCATCAGCCGGTAGGCTTCGCCGACATCATAATCACGGATCCCCTTATTGAAGGCAGAGGATATGAAAGCGGTGGTATGATCACCGATCATGGCGGAAGTATAGTTGTTCCAGCAGGGGAAGATGGGCAGCCATCCACCCTGGCTGCCCTTCAACACCACCGAATTTACCCAGTCATTGACCAGTTTCGGCTTCAGGATTTCCATTAATGGCAAATGTGCCCTATAGATGTCCCACATGGAAAAATCGTCATAATAATTGCCTTTAGGAAGAACGTTCAGCTGGTAATCTCCGGCAAACCTCGGATAGCTGCCATCAATATCGTTATACAGCCTTGGGTGTTGCATCACATGGTACAGCGAGGTGTAGAATACCCTTTTATCCTTTTCTTTTGCACTTTCTACCAGTGTCTGGCTTAGTGCCTGCTCCCAAACCTGCTCATTTTTGACTTTTAAGCTGCCAAAATCCCAGTCCGGAATCTCTGCTGCCAGGTTTTTCCTGGCGCCTTCAATGCTACTGAAGGAAGTACCTACGCGGATCCGTAGTTGTTCTCCCTTTTGCAACCTGAAGCCCAGGTATGCACCTATATCTTTAAGCCGCGCAATACTATCTGTATTAAATACATTTCCTTCACTAAAAGTACCTCCCTTTTGAAACAGGCGTTCTACCTTCATCACGAAATAACCACTGAAGCCGGCAGATTTGCCCCATCCCTGGTAGATGCGGTGCACCGGGTTATAACCGTACACTTCGCCCTTCTCGTAATCTATTTTAATGTAACCCTCGTTTTCATCGCTGTTGGGACTGATCAGCAAATAGAGGCTATCGGCCTTTTCCATCGTAAACTGCAACATGGCACAGCGTGCTGTGGCCGTTATTTCTGCCTGCAGCTGGTACCTGGGCAGCCCTACCCTGTAATAAGCAGGCGTGCTGATCTCTGTTGCATGTGAAAAAGGACTGGCATACAACGAAGCCCTGGTCTGCAGTTTGCCGGTGATGGGCATAAAAGTAAAACTTCCATAATCCTGTGTGCAGGATCCACTGATCCAATGCGTTGCCCTGAACCCATTCAACAGACTGTCTTTATAATAATAGGGCGGCAGGCATTTCGCTTCGCTAAGCCTGGTCTGGGGGCTCCATTGGGTCATGCCAAATGGACTTCCAACTGCGGGAATGGTATTCGCATATTTCTCCGAGCCATCCTCCCCATGTTTCAACGCAGAGATGGTGGTACTCGCCGCAGTTCCAGACATGGGCTGTACATATTGCAGGAGCTTTGTCTGCTGCGCTGAGGCATTCAGCAGGCCAGCACATAAGCAAAGGATAAGGAAGCAGGTTACCTTCTTCAATGGAATTTAGATTTGGTTGATCCCGAAAATGGGAATTTTACCTTTTAATCCCGCAGGCTGCTTCTTATTTATTTACTTAATCGATTACGTAACATCAGGTCAATGCCCGGTAGAGCTACGGATCCGCAGTTCTGAGGGAATGACAGCACTTTGGTCAGATAGCAGGAAATATTTCTTTTGAAGTGCTTTGAACATCAGTGTGGCTGCCAGCTTACCCATTTCAAATGCCGGCTGTGTGATGGTCGTCAGTGCAGGATTCAGGATCGGCGCCGAAGCATCATTGGAGAAACACACCACTTTGATGTCTTCAGGAATATTGATTTTCAGTTCCATGCAGGCGAGGTAGATCTCGGTAGTCATTTTACTCACCGTCGCGACGATCCCATCCGGCCGGTCTTCAGAGCGGAGCAGTTCCATCATCAAGGCATAGTTTGTGGCCTCATCGTCACTGCAGGCAACAATGCGGGGCGCGTCGTCGGCCCTGCCATTGTCCAGCAAGGCCTGCTGGTAGCCTTTCATGCGCTGCGAACTGATGGACAGGGAATCGGATACAGACAACAGGGCTATTTTTTTGCAGCCCCTGTCGATCAGGTGCTGCGTGGCGGTATAACCGCATTCGTAATCATTGGTTGTGATTTTCGCAGTATCTATCTCCTCACAGACCCTGTCGAAAAACACCATGGGGATGCGCTGCTGTAGGCGCTTGATGTGCTCAAAGGTGTTGGTTTTCATAGACACCGACATGATGACACCGTCTACCCGGCCCGACTCCAGGTCTTTCAGAATAGCTTGTTCCCGCTCAAAACTTTCATGCGTCAGGTAGATCAGGGCATGGTAACCTTTTTCAATCGCGACCTCTTCAATACCATTCAGGGCCAGGGAAAAAAAACTGTCGGCCACTTCGGGTAAAACCACTGCAATTGTCTTGCTTTTCCGCTCCCTTAAACTGCCTGCATACGGATGCGGAACATAGTTTAAACTGGCTGCTAAATCGAGTACGCGCTGCTTGGTGAGGGGACTGATCTCATGGCTGTCCCTTAATGCTTTTGACACAGCCGCGGTAGACAGGTTCAGTTGCTCAGCCAGTATTTTAATGGTAACATTCGCCATTTTACAAGCAATTATTTGGTGGTTTAGGTCAATAAAAGTCGATTATTACTTAATCGGTTAAGTAAATAAATTGGGTCAGATATGAAAATCTAACTAATCAAAACTACAACTTTAGACTTACAAACTAGCCAAATTGTCTAATTAAGATTAATTGTAAATCTAATGAGCACGAACCAAATCAACTCCGCTGAGGATCAGAACAGCCCATTACATAACCTCGATGAATGGGAAGAAGATGTACTGAACCGCTACCCCGATCCGGCAGCAATCAACAAGGATAAAAAGGAAGAGGCCTTCAGAAACTATGAAGAAAATGTAAAGGATGGGGTAAAGGAATTTTACCGGCTCAACCATACTTACCAGACCTACGATTTCGTATTGCAGAAGAAGGCCGACTACCTGAAGTTCGACAAAAAGGAAATGCCGATCTGGGATGCCTTCGATTTTCTGAATGAGCTGGTAGACGACTCTGACCCGGATACAGACCTCGATCAGATGCAGCACCTGCTGCAGACTTCGGAAGCCATCCGCAACGATGGCCATCCCGACTGGATGGTACTCGTCGGATTGATCCACGACATGGGCAAAGTCCTGTGTTTGTTCGGAGAACCGCAGTGGGCCGTAGTAGGTGATACTTTCCCTGTGGGCTGCGCATATTCAGATAAGATCGTATACCCGGAATTCTTTGCCGCGAACCCTGATTTTAAGTCAGAAATCTACCAGTCCAAATTGGGCGTATATACAGAAAACTGTGGGCTGGACAATGTACACATGTCATGGGGACATGATGAGTATGTCTACCACATGATGAAGGATTACATTCCGGAGCCTGGACTGTATATGCTGCGCTATCACTCTTTCTACTCGCAGCACAGAGAAAATGCTTACACACATTTAATGAATGAGAAAGATCATGAAATGTTCAAATGGGTAAATCTCTTCAATCCCTATGACCTCTATTCCAAAAACCCGAACCAGAAAAGTTGGGAAGAACTGAGGCCTTATTACCAGGATCTGGTGGCGAAATACCTGCCCCTGACCCTCAAATTTTAAATCCCGCAACAGTACACCAAATATTATTAAACCAATCAGTTATGAAACTAAACTTACCCAATTATGAGATTTAATTATGCACTGTTACAGCGTAGCTTCGTGTGTATGCTACTCTTAATGAGCTGCCTGCTATCTAACATAGCCATGGCACAAACCGAGAAAAAGATCAGTGGAAAGGTATTAGACGAGCAAAACCTGGCACTTCCGGGTGCCTCTGTTGCCGTAAAAGGGACTAAAAAAGCTGCACCTACGGGACCTGATGGTACTTTCAGTATCACTGCAAAAAAAGGAGATATCCTGGTCATCAGTTCATTGGGCTTCGATCCAAAAGAAGTAACCGTTACTGATGCCGCAACTTATAATGTAAGCCTGAGCACATCCAGTACCAGCCTCTCCGACGTAGTCGTGGTAGGTTACGGTAAAAGCACTAAAAAGGCCCTGGTCAGTTCCATTTCCAGTGTGAAAGGTGATGACCTGAACAAAGGCGCCATTAGTGACGTAGGCCAGATGCTTCAAGGTAAAGTACCGGGCCTGAACATCAGCCGCAGTGGCGATCCGAACAGGAACGCGGCCATCGTCATGCGTGGTGCTTCTACCCTGCGTGAAGGTGCACAATCGCCTTTATTCGTGATAGACGGCGTACCCGGCGCAGACATTTCGCTACTGGCACCAGACGACATCGCTTCTATTGATGTATTGAAAGATGCTGCTGCAGCAGCAATCTATGGCAACAGGGCTGCGAACGGCGTGATCATGGTCACCACCAAACGCGGTTCAGCCGGCGCTACTCAGTTGGCATACAGCACCTATTTTGGTGTGGAGAATGTATCTAACCAGTATGAGATGATGGATGCCAACCAGCTCAAAGCTTTCCTTGCCAAAAACAACTCGGCACTCACACCGGCAAATGATCAGGGTGCAAACACAGACTGGCAAAATGAAGTGCAGCGGAAAAATGCGATATCTTACAACCACAACATCTCATTAAGCGGTGGTAGCGAAAAAACCACCTACAATGCGAGCTTAAACTATTTCAAGCAACAAGGTATCGTAAGGACCAGCGAACTGGACCGATTCATCGGTCGTATAGGTCTGGAGCAAAAAGCTCTCAACGATAAATTAAAACTCGGATTGAACCTGAGCAACTCCATCAGTGATGCCGATCTGGTACCCTACCGCAACACGGTACTTTCCCAGATGCTCACCTATTTGCCTACATCACCGGTTAAAAACCCTGATGGTTCTTATTTCGACAACCTGATCCAGACGAGCTACTACAATCCGGTTTCGATGTTGGAGAATGCTACAGAGAACCTGAAAACAAAAAACATACTGGGAACCTTTACGGCGAACCTTAAACTGCCTTTTGGCTTTACTTATGATGTTGCTGCATCTTACCAGAACACCCAAACGGTCTATGGAGCTTTCTACAACAGCATTTACACCTCCAGGTACAATAACGTGAGAAATACACCTGACCCTCCCGCAAACCCATCCTTTGTTTCATTGGTAGGTGCAAATGGGCTGGCCTTAAGGAATGCTTACCAAAATACCAATAAGATCATCGAGACTTATCTGACCTGGAACAGGAAGTTTGGTGACCACGACATCAATGCGGTAGTTGGATATTCTTACCAGCAGTCATTAAACAATGATGGCTTACAGACCTCATCTACCAACTTCCCTATAAACGACGTTAGTTACAACAATTTAAGTCTTGGAAATCCTTATGCAATTTCAGATTTCCGGGTAAACTACGGTCCGGAATACCTGTACCAGGAAATATTGTTGATTTCTGATTTTGCAAGGGTAAACTATAACTACAAAAATAAATACCTGTTACAGGGATCTATTCGTAGAGATGGCTCAAACGTCTTCGGCAACAACCAAAAATGGGGTTACTTCCCATCTGTAGGTGCAGGCTGGAACATTGACCAGGAAAATTTCCTGAAAAATCAAAGTCTGATCAGTACATTAAAACTGCGCGGAAGTTATGGTATCGCGGGTAACTCATTGGGATTTGCGCCACTAACTACAAAACTCATCTACGGGGCAGTAGGACAGTTTTATTACAACGGAGCTCCCAGAGAAGGTGCGTACGGCGCAATTCAAAATGAAAACCCCAACCTGCGTTGGGAAAAAACAGCCACCACAAACGTAGGTATGGACTTCAGCATACTAAAAGGACGACTGGGTGGTTCATTGGATTGGTACAATAAGAAAACAACCGACCTGATCATTGCTTTTGACGTCGATCAAAACCTTTATCCTTCAGGACAGCTAACCGCCAATGTCGGCAAACTCAGCAATAAAGGTGTGGAAATTGTGCTGAATGGCACACCGGTCAGCACTGCCAATTTCAGCTGGACTACAGGAATTAACCTGGCGCATAACGTCAACAAAGTACTTACACTTTCCGACAGCGAGTTCAAGATCGATGACAGACTTGTAGTGCAACCTGATGGTGCCGGACAAAGCGGTGCAACATTGCAGATCCTATCTCCCGGACAGCCGATAGGAACCTTCTTTACTTTCAAATATGCCGGTAAAGACGCAAACGGGGTTTCTCAATATTATGATGCTGCGGGAAATATCAAAACACAAGGCTTACTCAATAAAACGGACTATTATGTACTGGGTAGCGCCCAGCCTAAGGCTTTAATTGGCTGGACAAACAATGTGAGTTACAAGAACTTCGACCTCAGCGTATTTATGAGGGCAGTTCTGGGCAACAAGATCATGAACGTAACCCGGGCAGACCTTTTCCGCCCCAATACTGCTCAGTTCACCAACATACCTGTAGAAGTAGAGAATGAATCCACTGCCGATTTCAACTCTTATAAATACTCTTCCCGTTTCCTGGAAAACGGCAGTTACCTGCGTTTGGACAATGCGACCCTGGGCTATACTTTCAAGAAAAACCTGATTCCGGGAGTTCGCTCATTACGTCTGTATACGACAGCGAATAACTTATTCGTCATTACCGGATACAAAGGTATTGACCCGGAGATCAATCAGGGCGGTATCGCACCCGGTGTAGATACCAATAACTTTTACCCAAAAACCAGGACATTCCTGTTCGGTTTGAATGTATCATTTAATTAATCAGTACGAAGATGAAAAATCTTATCAACATAGCTGCGGGAGCGATTTTATCGATGGCGACTTTGACATCCTGTCACAAACTGGATTTAGAAGTAAAGACACAGCTTACTCCTGAAACATTCCCACAAACAGATCAACATTTCATACAGTTGACCGGACAAGTGTACGTGCAACTGCGCCAGGGAATTACCACAGACTATTTCTTCCTGCAGTCACTCAGTACCGATGAGTCGATCATGCCTGCAAGGGGAGGCAACTGGTATGATGGCGGAAGGTACGAGCAACACCATAAACATACCTGGGACCCGGACAACGGGCATGTGAGCAGTGGCTGGGGATGGCTTTCCAGTACAATCAGTAAAGCCAACCAAAGTTTATACTTGCTAAAAGACGCGCCGGAATCCGCCGCTAAAACTACGGCTTTAGCGGAAGTAAGAGCTACCCGTGCACTCGCCTTTTTCATGATGATGGACCTCTGGGGCAATATTCCAATCGTGACCACCTTCGGCGATGTCACACCTCCTGAAACAAAATCCAGACTGCAGGTCTTTAACTTTATCGAGGCTGAACTTAAGGAAGTGCTGCCCAACCTGAGCTCAGTAGTAGGCGCAGCTACATATGGCCGTCCTACCAAATACACTGCAAACGCAATATTGGCCAAAATGTACCTGAATGCAGAAGTATACACAGGCACACAACGTTACAACGATGCCGTAGCACAATGCGATGCCATTATTACCGCAACAGGCAGCCCCTTTGCACTGGAATCAGACTATAAAAAGATGTTTTTCATAGACAATGGACCCCAGATTAAAGAGTTTATCTTCGCTTTACCGTTCGATCCGGGCTTTTCCAATGGCTATCTGTTCTTTGCCAGGTATTCCTTACCACGTTCTTTACAAGCAAAATTCAGCTTAAAACATACACCAAGTGCACCAATGAGTACACTACCTGTATTCTATGCCAATTTCAATGATGCCAATGACAAGCGAAATGCACAATGGATCAAAGGTTTGCAATTCCTGCATTCCGGAGCGCCTGTCAACGTAGCAACCACTAAAAAAGGATACGACCAGTTCTATACCGGAGCAGATGGTGCTACGCCAATCACTTATCAGGTAGACATCACACCAAACGTCACCTTACGTGATGCAAGCAGACCTTTTGATGCAGGTAATGATGAAATCGCCTGGAACATGGGTTACCGCAACAATAAATTCTATTGCGACAGTACCTCTTCCAACAGGAACCAAAACAATGATTTTCCAATGTTTAGGTATTCCGACATCTTATTGATGAAAGCAGAAGCCATATTGCGCGGCGCTACCCCTACCAATGGACAAACTGCTTTAGGCTTAGTGAACCAGTTAAGGGCGGTACGTACAACCACAGCGGCCTGGACCAGCGTTACTTTGGAGGATATCTATAAAGAACGCTGCAGGGAATTTGCATGGGAGTGCTGGCATAGAAATGACATGATCCGTTTTGGAAAATACGAAGCGGCTTGGGGCTTTAAAACAAACAACGACGTAAGAAGACGTTTGATGCCGATACCAGCCAGTGCAAGGGTACTGAACCCAAAACTGACACAAAACGACGGCTACCAATAGGCACCGACAGAAACATTCAGAACAAATTCCCCGGAAGCACATGATTCCGGGGAATTTTCTTCATATTGGAATACCTTTTCAACAACCAAATATACAAGATACAAAACCGCTATGAACAGGAGACTCCTTTCTTTAGATGCCCTGCGTGGTTTCGACATGTTCTGGATCATCAGCGGAGAAGGCATTTTTCATGGCCTGGCCAATGCCATCATGAATAAACACCGGCTCGTCCGCAACCCTACCGACTGGACCATTGCAACAGACCAAAGCCTGTCCGGATTGGAACGCCTGCTGATCGGCATCAGCAACCAGCTGCACCACAGCCCATGGAATGGGTTCAGCTTCTACGATATGATCTTTCCATTGTTCATTTTCATATCGGGTGTATCCATGCCTTTCTCTTACCATAAGTATTTCCAGGAAACAAATTCCGCTGACAAAACCTCAGCGAAAAAGAAATTGTACCGGGCCCTCATCAAAAGAACGCTGATCCTGATCCTTCTGGGTATGGTGGTCAATGGCCTTTTCCAATGGCAGGGTTACGAACAAACCCGTTTCGCCAGTGTGCTGGGCCGCATTGCCCTGGCTACTTTTTTTGCTGCAGTCATTTACCTTAACTTTTCCTTCCGCGCACAGCTGATCTGGTTCAGCGCCATACTGCTGGGCTATTGCGCGGCCATGCTGCTCATTCCCGTTCCCGGGCATGGTGCGGGCATGCTCACACCAGAAGGCAACCTTTCTGCCTATATCGATCAGCTCTTCCTGCCAGGCAAACTGCACCGTAAATTCTACGATCCCGAAGGACTGCTCAGTACCATACCTGCGGTCTGTTCAGCAATGCTGGGTATCTTTACCGGCCAACTGCTCAAATGGGATGCTCCTGCCTACCCTCCAAAGAAAAAAGCATGGCTCATGGCCCTCTCCGGACTCCTCCTTTTGGCTGCCGGACTCGCCTGGAATAGCTTCTTTCCCATCAACAAGAGCATGTGGACAAGTTCTTTCGTCCTCTTTGCAGGCGGATGGAGCATCTTGCTTTTTAGCTTATTTTATTATATTATTGACCTTTCCGGATTTCAGAAATGGACGAAGCCCTTCCTATGGATCGGTACCAATTCCATTCTGATCTATATGGCTGCACATGGACTGGTCAATTTTGAATCGACGGCCCAGTTCATTTTTGGCGGACTCATCCGGCAAGTACCGGCCGATTGGCAACCGGCGCTGCTCTGGACTGCCGTGCTGGTCCTGCAACTGAAGCTCTTACAAGTACTCTACAATAAAAAATGGTTTTTAAAAATATAGACGAATGACAATCAAACCTAGCTTCTATCTAGCCCTTGCCCTCTGCTTTTTTGCACTGAACCCCATAAAGGCCCAGTCCGGCCTCGAATCTTCTGAGGCATTAATTACCAGAACCGTACCACAGCACCGCAGCTCCTTTACAACGGAAAGCATTGCTCCTGAAAATGGCAAAGATGTCTTTGAAGTCGAAAGCAAAGGAGGCAAGATCGTGCTCAGGGGCAGCAACGGGGTGTCCATTGCATCCGCGCTGTACCACTACCTGACCGAGTATGCCCATTGCCAGGTGACCTGGAACGGCACCAACCTCAACCTGCCCAAAGTGCTACCTGTAGTTCCTGCCAAAGTAAGGAAAGTTACCCCCTACGAATACCGCTATTACCTCAACTACTGCACATTCAACTACAGCATGAGCTGGTGGGACTGGCAGCGCTGGGAAAAAGAAATTGACTGGATGGCCCTGCATGGCCTGAACATGCCGCTGGCCATCACCGGAGAAGAATACACATGGTACCTCTTGTACAAAGAAATGGGCTTCAGCGATGAAGACCTGAAAGGTTTCTTTACCGGGCCAGCCTATTTTGGCTGGTTTTGGATGGGCAATATGGACAGCTGGGGCGGTCCCCTGCCAGTATCCTGGATGAAAAGCCATTTCGAACTGCAGAAAAAAATCCTCGGTCGCCAGCGTGCACTCGGCATGAAACCCGTACTTCCAGCATTCACCGGGCACGTACCGGCCTCATTTGCCAAAAAATTCCCCAATGCCAAACTGAAGGCCACCAACTGGAACAACGGCTTTGCCGATACCTATATCCTCGATGCCGAAGACCCTATGTTTGCGGAGATCGGTAAGCGATTCCTCATCAAACAAACTGAAATGCTGGGTACCGATCACCTGTATTCTGCAGATACCTTCAATGAAAATGAACCTCCATCGGACGATCCGGAGTTCCTGGGCCGACTCAGCGCCAGGGTATATGATGGGATGAAACAAGCCGATCCGGATGCCATCTGGGTCATGCAGGGCTGGCTGTTTTACAGTGACCGCAAGTTTTGGAAAGAAGCACAAACGGAGGCCCTATTGAAAGCGGTGCCCAACGACAAAATGATCTTACTGGACCTGGCTACAGAGATAGAGCCGGTCTGGAAACGCACTTCCGCCTTCTATGGCAAGCCCTGGATCTGGAACATGCTGCACAATTTCGGGGGCAATACCAACCTCTTCGGCCGTATGGACGTCGTGGCAAAAGCCCCTGCCGAAGCCCTAAATGACCCCAAAAGCGGCAACCTGAAAGGCATTGGCCTCACGATGGAAGGCATAGAGCAAAACCCGGTGATGTACGAACTCATGACCGCCAACATCTGGCGCAATACCGCCATAGAACTGGACCAATGGCTACCAGACTTCGTCCGGAACCGCTACGGCAACAAAGATGTGCATGCCCTGAAAGCCTGGGACATTTTGAGAAAGACCGTTTACCAGGTGCCCGCCGACAAATACATCCGTGACGGTGCCGAATCCATTGTACAGGCCAGGCCTACCCTGGACTCGGTTACACGCTGGACGAATACCAAACTCAATTACCACATGCAGGATTTGCTCCCGGCCTGGGACGAACTGATCCTCGCTGCAGCAAGCAGCAAAAGCAGCGACGGTTACCAGTACGATCTTGTAGACCTCAGCAGGCAGGTTTTGGCCAATTATGCACTTCCCCTACAAAGACGTTTTGTAGCAGCCTACCGCCAGAAAGACCTGGCCACATTCAAAGCAGAATCCACAAAGTTCATTGCCCTCATCGAAGACATGGACAAGCTCCTGGCCACCAGAAAAGATTTCTTACTGGGTCCCTGGGTAGCCGATGCCAGAAAATGGGGCGAAAACAACGAAGAAAAACAACTGTACGAGATGAACGCCAAAGACCTCATCACCTTATGGGGCGATGCGAATAACCCTCTGCACGAATACGCCTGCCGGCAATGGAGCGGACTGCTCAACGATTTTTATAAACCCCGCTGGCAGCAGTTCTTCGCGAAGGCGACACAGGCACTTGGTGCCGGAACAACGGTAGACCTTAAGGCTTTCGATAAAGAGATCCGGGAATGGGAATGGAAATGGGTAAACCAGCGCAAGGACTATTTCGTAAATCCTTCGGGCGACCCGGTAAAAACTGCCATCGAAATGCATAAAAAATACCGTAAACAGATGATTGGAAACTAAAACCGATATGAACCACCTACAAACCGCAGACTACATTGTATTTTTTGTGTATTTCATAGCCATATCTTCATACGGCTATTACATCTACCACAAAAAGAAATCCAGTGACATGAGTTCCAAGGATTTTTTCCTTGCCGAGGGCTCACTGACCTGGTGGGCCATTGGTGCCTCACTCATTGCCTCCAATATCTCTGCCGAGCACTTCATCGGCATGTCGGGCTCCGGTTTCGCCCTTGGGCTGGCCATTGCTTCCTATGAATGGATGTCCGCAGCTACCCTCATCCTGGTCGCGGTATTCATCATTCCCGTCTACCTGAAAAATAGGATCTTCACCATGCCGCAGTTCCTGTCCAAGCGGTACAACGACAAAGTCAGCACCATCATGGCCGTATTCTGGCTGCTGGTATATGTCTTCGTAAACCTCACTTCCATCATTTACCTTGGGGCCCTGGCCATTTCCTCCATTTCCTCACTCAGTTTCGAATGGTGCATTGTAGGGCTCAGCATCTTCTCCATGGTCGTGACGCTGGGTGGCATGAAAGTCATTGGGTATACCGATGTTGTACAGGTGCTCGTCCTCATTTTCGGTGGCCTCATCACCACTTACCTGGCCCTTTCATTACTGTCCCAGGAGTATGGCTTTGGGAAAGACATCTTCAAGGGACTCTCGGTGCTGCGGAACGAAGCCCCTGAGCATTTCCACATGATCTTCGATTCCTCCAACAAATATTACAAAGAGCTCCCTGGATTTTCAGTGATCATAGGCGGTATGCTCATCAACAACCTCGCTTATTGGGGCTGCAACCAGTATATTGTACAGCGGGCCTTGGGCGCAGACCTGAATACAGCACGTAAAGGGATCCTATTTGCGGCCTTTTTAAAACTATTGGTTCCCGTCATTGCGGTATTGCCAGGCATTGTGATGTATGTATTGCACAATAAAGGACTGTTCCAGGCAGAAATGTCCGAAGCAGGTGTCATCAAACCTGACCATGCCTATCCTACGCTGATGAACCTGCTGCCGCCTGGCCTGAAAGGTATCGCTTTCGCCGCGCTGACCGCAGCCATTGTGGCTTCCTTGGCGGGTAAAGCGAATAGCATCTCCACCATCTTCTCGCTGGACATTTATAAAAAATATTTCAATAAGGATGCCTCAGACCGTAAGCTGGTCAGGGTAGGCCGCTGGGCAGTAGTCATCTCCATGGTCATAGCGGCCATTGTAACTCCGTCCCTGCGTTCGCTGGACCAGGCCTACCAATTCATCCAGGAATATGTGGGTTTCATCTCGCCCGGCGTGCTGGCCATTTTCCTACTGGGTTTCTATTGGAAACGCACCACCGCAGCTGCAGCCATGACCGGAGCACTGGTCACCATACCGCTTTCCACAGTCCTGAAGTTCCTTCCCGTATGGACTAACGGCGCATTCCCGGATTATCCATTCCTGGACCGCATGGCGATAGATTTCGTGGTCATTGTAATCCTGATGGTGGTCATCAGTTTGAGCAAACCGCAAAAGCTCGCTTCCGATCAGGACATTGTAGTAGACACTTCCATGTTCAGGATCAGTACCGGTTTTGCCCTGGGCTCCATTCTAATCATGGGGATTCTTACCGCACTCTATACCGTCTTCTGGTAATCCAAAAAGTATGTAATTTGAAAGTTCAACTTTCAGATTACATACTTTTTGGCCATTTTTCTTGCAATCTGAAAGTTGAACTTTCAAATTACATACTTTTCACCTATTTATGATCTAGCTGAAGAATCATATTTTGAAATGTTAAATCGCATATTCTACACAAACTGTTAAACATCTCAGATTTTGAAGATTTACTCGGCCATCCGGCACTTGGAGCCAGTTGGGAAGGATTTGTAATAGAAAATATCATCAGTCAACTCTCGAGTAAATGGCAGTATAGCTATTACAGGACAGCGGCACAAACAGAATAAGTTCCTCATTTATTCCGGGTCTGACCATTACACCATCAAAGGAAATGTAGAAGTAATTGGCTTAGCTGATTTCCTGCAAAACAGAATCGTTCCATAAATTAAAAGCCCCGACATACACACTGTCGCTGACGGCCTGATTGCCCTGCCCGGCAAAAGCGATGTATAGATGTACCTCCCTGTTCAGTTGCTGTGCTGCAAGGGGAACAAATGCTGTCCCGGTCTGTCGCTGCGCTTCATTGAGCAAACAAATGGCCTGTTCCTGTTCAGGAAAATAAAGGAGCAGCATGGCCGAATCGTACCTGTTCTGGTAGTGGATAAACCCTGGGTCCCAACTGAACCTCAGTCCCTCTGCTTCTTTCAAAACCGAAGCATTTAGAGCCGGGCTTAGGGAACCTCTGCTCAGCACTACCTTTTCATAATCCATCCTCACATTGGGGTACTCCCCCTGCGTTGCGTTATTTAGGTTATATTTCACCGCAGCATTGTAAGGCGACATCTCCGTACCCCGCACCGATTGGCCAAAGCCCAGCTCCAGGTAAGCCTTTATTGGCTTAAAAAAAGCGCTCAACACTTGCAGCCTTTGCCGGCAATATAGCTGCTTTAAACTCGGAGGCCTGTTGTTGATGCCAATCTTCCGTGCCACCTGCTTGCCCTTCCGTGTATAATACACCGTGTTCCCTATTCTCCCGTGGAAATTTCCAAAAATCCCATTCGCTGATTTTCCCATATTTTCTATTTATGATTTATTTTTTTATTTGCAACGCAGCCACTGCCGCCATTGCGAGTTCCCTCGGCCGTCATTGCGAGGCACGAAGCAATCTCACTAGCGCAAGTCTTCAGACTTGCGCATCCAGTCACAACCAATCCGCATAACAATGGATCGTCCGCTTATGCCGCGTCTTGCGCCATACCCCCTGCCCCTCGCGCTGCCCTGTTGCTCCCGTATTTCCCTCAACGGTGACACAAAAATCACCCCTCAGCCCCATTACGATCCCACAATGCCCAATGCGACCAAGAGAAGGGTAATACAATCCCATTACCATTCCTCGTCCTGCTGCTTTAACTTTCCTCTTGGCAGGAAAGAGCGAGGGACTCCATGCTGTCCTTGGCGCTGCATAACCTGCTTCCCGAAATACCCAAGAAACGAAAGCAGCACACCATGGAAGCCTTTTGATGCCAACAAAGGCCCCATACTGATCAACCCGCGGACCAGTATTCTGGCCAATTTCCTGAACTCCAATCTCTTTTTGCGCTGCGCGGACGACAGCATATGCCCCTTGCCTTCTTCTTTCTTCTCCTGTGCCCTCATTGCGAGGCAAGGAAGTAATCTCTTGTTCCTCATGCCCTACAACACCGCCATTAAAACCCCAACCCCAGTAGCCAAGACCAGCGCAAAACACGCAAAATAAAACCCTAACTGTAACCATAACCGCATCCCGTTAAACTGTAAAACCATCTCCCCCAATTCCGGCAATCCCATTGCCTCCCAAAAGCGCTGTACCAGCCAAAAGGCCAGCCCCAGCACCAGTATAAATACCGACAGAGCGATCAATACCAGCGGGATCATCTGCTTCAATAAATAGCTCGCCGTCTCTTCCGGATCAGGCAGCAAAACCGATAGAAATATCAGAATTGCCATCAGCACGACGATCAGCACATGCTCTTTTTTAACCTCATCATAGAGCCATACTGGAGATTTCGGAGATAGTATCCACCTCTTTTCGGGCCAAAGTGTCCAGTCAATTTTCACCCAACGCTTTCTGGATCCCCTGGACCTGGCGCTAGGTATTTCTGCCTGATAAATGCGCTTAGATAAGCGTTAGTAGCCTCCCCAATTCAATTCTTTATAACTCTGTGTTTAGAATCCAGATTTTACCCTATTTTCAGTACGCTGAGCTTTCTGAAACTGCTCAGCAGACCAGGAATGCAGACCCCATATAAATGATGATTCAAAGCCTTTAAAATCAGTCAAGTGGATACTTTGGCTGAAATTAGTGGACATTTTGCAGCGAAATGGCTGGACAGCGGATTCCGAAATCAGGTGGACAGTATTGCCGAAACCTCCACCTTAATGGTTTATAATTCTTCATTGCTTTATCTATAGGGAGATTAAATGCGTTCTTGGTGTTTGATAATTTAGCGGCCAACATACACCCTCCTTCCTTCGAGCTTGAAAGTGACGCCTCCTGCTGCTTCTAATATACCCAGTACACTGGATATGTTGTCAAAGCGTGATACCGTACCGCCAAATTTTGTGTTGGGAACTTCCTTGTAGATCACTTCTACATTGTACCACCGGGACACTTGCCTCATGATGTACCGGATGTCATCGTTATCAAAAATAAACTTGTTGTTCTTCCAGGCTGCGACATCTGCCGCATTTACCTGGCTCAGTTTGATGGCACCTCCCCTGTTTGTCGCTTGCTGGTTGGGGCTGAGCATCGTTTCATTCACCCGCGCACTACCTTCCACCAGTGTAGTCTTTATACTGGCTTCATCCCGGTACGCATTGATATTGAATTCTGTTCCGATATCTTCTACAATTTGTTGCTTACCATCTAAACCTACACTTGCTACCCGAAAAGGCTGTTTTTCGTCGTGTTTTACCACGAAGTAAGCCTCGCCTTCAAGCAAAATTTTGCGTTCTTTCCCAGAAAATTGTGAAGGGAAGGTGATTTTTGAATCTGCGTTCAGGAAGATGTGCGTACCATCGGGAAGGGTAAATTCATAGGTCTGGCCTTTGGTGGTAGTTGCAGTCATTTGCACTACGGTTTCAGTCTTCAGACTGAAACCAGTCCCGCCGCCACGGCCGTCATTGCGGGATTGCCCGCCACGGCCGTCATTGCGGGATTGCCCGTCACGGCCGTCATTGCGAGGTTGCGCAGCTTCCGAAGCAATCTCACTACCATCATCATAGGTTAATGATGTAGGGTCTATGATTACACCTTTCTTCGCTTCGCTCAACCGGATCACCTCGCCAGTAGAAAGGGTGATGGTAGCACCATTCTTTCCTGGGGCTATGTCAGATCCTGAAACAAGTTCAGGATGACGGCCATTATCACCATGACGAGAAGGGCTGAAAAACCAAACGCCAAAGACAATGGTTGCTACCGCAGCGGCTACAGCCACCATATATTTTAAATCCACATGAAGTTTCCGACTTGCAGGCTGCGGTTTGATCCGTGCCCAGAGTTCCGGCCCGATCCGTTCAAAGTCTGGCGCAGGCTTGTCATCAACCGTTTTTCTGGCAAAGTCATTGAACCAACCCTCAACGATAGCGGCCTCCTCCCCAGTACATGCTGCCCTGGAGTACCTTTCTACCAAATCTTTGATTTCTGCTTCAGTCATTTTCTAATGTTATTTTTCGCCATTTTATAGAGAGAACGACTAACTATAGCAATGGTAGTAGACCGGTAGCATTTTTTTTTAAAACAAACTCAACTTCGGTTTATCCAAAGAACCAGGCTCATGATCTGGAGCCAGAAAAAGCAACCGAGCCTGGAGCGCAGCCTGATGATCGCATTGGACAACTGCTTCTTCACCGTCTTTTCATCAATGCCTACTTCCTCTGCGATTTCCTTATGGCTCATGTACTGCTTCCGGCTCAGCTCAAAAATAGCACGCATTTTCGGCGGCAATTTCTCAATCTCACTTTCTATCAATGCACTCAATTCTTTCAGCTGCAATTGAGCGTCCGCATGTTCATACCCCGCCTCCATATATTGTCTGATGCCTTCAATATAGTTGCCCTTGATCTTATCATGCTTGGCCCGGTCAATGATCGCATTGCGCACACTCCGGTACAAATAAGACCGGACCGACTGCTCTACCTCAATGCTGCTCAATTTTGTATGGAGCTTAATGAACGTTTCCTGGATCACATCCTTCGCATCTTCTTCATCTCTCAGCAGCCTGCGCGCAAAAGAAAACAACTGCGGCCAGTAACGTTCATACAGTTCTTTATAGGCATAGTCGTCCTGCTGAAGGGTCAATTCAGCAAGCTGAGCATCACTATAACTATAGTACTTAGACCGCATATGACGAAAATAATAAAAAAAGAAGAAAAAACCTGATGGAATATCTGCCTATAGGCCTAGCAAGTCTAATAAAATTTTTCTACCTGCATTTAGTCAGTTTCCCCAAATCTGGCTCTATTCGCCATAACCAATTCAATTCTTTATGGAAATCAAACGTTACATCGATCCGCTCAATGACATCGCATTCAACGTCATTGCGAGGCACGAAGCAATCTCCATTTCAACATCTAGATGGTAATGGAAAAAGGAGGATGGGTCTACTTAATGACCAACAAGTACAATACAGTAATATATGTCGGTGTCACCTCAGATTTGAGGCAGCGGGTCTTTGACCATCAAAACAGCCGATATCCTGGAAGTTTCACTTCCCGTTATCGGATAAATAAGCTTGTATATTTTCATTTCTTTGACTCGATTCAAGAAGCAATAGACGAAGAAAAACGAATTAAGGGAGGAAACAGACAAAGCAAGCTCAATATGATTAATCAAATGAATCCGGAATGGAAAGACTTAAGTAACGGTGTCGAAATTTGAGATTGCTCAGCCTGCCCTGAACTTGTTTCATGGGTACCTCGCAATGATGGACTTGCCAGGAAACAACCGAAATATTTCATGGACGTCTGGACGATAACTTTATAGATTTAATTAATTTTGCTGCTCTGGAACAAAGTACACAACCTAACAAAGGAAGGACGTATGTATTACAATGCAAGTGTAAAACAAAAATGGGACAATTACTCGGCTTTGGAAACCGCAAAGCAGGACGGAAAAATTGAGGGCGAACATAGAAAAGCGCTGGAAATTGCCCGTAAAATGAAAATTAAAGATTTTTCCATAGAAAAAATCACGGAGTTCACCGAGCTTTCAGCCGAAGAAATAGAAAAACTTTAAAAAGCTAACCAATTCTAAAAACAGGAGTACACTTTATTATTACCAAAACGCTAATAGTAACGGATTTATACATTCTGAGACATTTTACAACCACTGCGTTGTTGGTGGCACAACCTGTATAATGCCAACAAGATTGGGGTCTCCCGATTAATTAACAACAAATGATAAATTACCTTCTTTTATTTGCTGATCCATTGATACACTTGAAATTTGGAATGCCTCATCGGGTGTGAGTTTCGTGGTATATGGATTGCCTGAAGTTATATAGCGTTTTAGTTTTTTGAGGTCTTTAACTATCAATGCCGATACTTTTACAGAGCTTACTTCTAATGAAGAATCAAAAGCAAATGTAGTTTCCAATGCATATATATTTTTAGAAGCGATAATTATATTGATCTGGTCTAATAAAATTTTTCTACCTGCATTTAGTCAGTTTCCCCAAATCTGGCTCTATTCGCCATAACCAATTCAATTGTTTATGGAAATCAAACGTTACATCGACCCGCTCAATGACATCGCATTCAAAAAAATCTTCGGCTCAGACCCAAATAAAGACCTCCTTATCGACTTTCTCAACCAGGTACTACGAGGCAGAAAAAATATTGTCGACCTGATATACAACAAAAACGAACATCACGGCATCGCCAAAGATGAGGGGTCTATAAGTTAAAGAGAGAAGTATCTACTACAGTTCCAGGCTTGTAACAGAACAGGCACCCAGAGGCAAAATGAAAGAATGGAATTACGACCTTAAAGAAGTATATCTTATCGCCATATTGGAGGACTTCGATATCGATCCTTCAGATAAGGAATACCTTTTTGATGTTTGCTTTTACAGACCGGATACCGGGAAAATTTTCTATGACAAGCTAAGGCACACTTACATCCAATTGCGTAACTTTGTAAAGACAGGAAAAGATCTGGATTCGGATCTCGACAAGTGGCTGCATGTCCTGAAATACATCACTCAAATGGACAAGATGCCAGCTTATTTGAGAAAACCGATATTCAAAAAAATGTTTGACATCGCTGAATACAGCAACCTAACAAAGGAGGAGCGCATGAAATATGATGCAAGTGTAAAACAAAAATGGGACAATTACTCGGCTTTGGAAACCGCAAAGCAGGACGGCAAAATTGAAGGAAAATTAGAAATTGCCCGAAAAATGAAGGCTGACGGTCAGCCATTGGAACTGATCGTAAAGTTCACCGAGCTTTCAGCCGAAGAAATAGAAAAACTCTAAAAAAAATACTTCGCTCACAATATATCAACTTTATAAGCGTATAATATATTGAGAGCGTTAATTTAGATAAGCGGGTGTGATCGTAATGATTCCACCCGCTTTTTTTATGCTCCTTCCAAATTGGGCTTTAGAAAGACATCAAACCGCTCCCTTCAATAAACCTCCCTCAGCCCTGATGGCGGCACCGTTCGTAGCTGAGGCCAGGGGACTCGCCAGATAAGTAACCATATTTGCCACTTCATCTGTACTAAGGAAACGCTGAATGATGGAAGTTGGACGAATCGTTTTAAAGAAGTCTGCCTCTACCTCTGTAGTGGTTTTGCTTTGATCTTTGGCCAGATTTTCTATAAACCCACCAACACCCTCTGATAATGTTGGCCCCGGAAGCACAGAGTTTACAGTGACCGCAGAACCCCTGGTAAGTTCAGCAAGGCCACGCGCTACTGCGAGCTGTGCAGTTTTGGTCATCCCGTAATGTATCATTTCTTCAGGGATCTGTATAGCAGACTCGCTGGAGATAAAAATGATCCTGCCCCAGCCATTCGCCAGCATTTTACCAAAGTATGCCCTGGACAAACGGATGCCGCTCAGCACATTGATCTCATAAAAGCGCAGCCAGTCTTCGTCAGTGATGTCCGCAAAAGCTTTGGGTTCAAAAATGGCTACATTATTGATCAAGATGTCTACCTCAGGCAGCTCGCCGATCAGATTTTTAATGGATTCGGCATCGCTAAAATCAGCAACGATGCCACTTATCTGATCATTTCCACTGTCTGCTTTGATCTGTGCTACCGCTTGATCTACCCGCTGCTGCGTGCGCCCATTTAACACGACCTCTGCACCTTCCTTTGCCAACTGGAGTGCGATGGCATAGCCTATCCCGGCGGTAGAACCGGTTATTAACGCTTTTTTGTTATTTAACTGTAAGTCCATAATATGTGAGTTTAATCTGATGGTATCGCCAATTTAGTGCCACATCACCAAACAACTGAAAAACAACATTTTAATCTGAATTCAGGACATCTTCCTGCGCTATTTCAGAAAATGACGAATAAACAGAACGATATACAATAAACGGGAATTAGGGATGCGCCCGCATCTGAAAGGTATCTGCCCTATATCTCCGTTATGTTTGACTGATGTTTGTTTTATCCCGGCATATACCAAACCTATCGCAGCTATCATTCAGCTATGCCGCAGACCTTAACCCAGCCTTGACTGTCCCTGTATTTTTCATTGTAAATCTACTCCTATGTAAAAAATTGCGCTTTGTAAACAAAAAAGCCCCGGCAAAATGCCAGGGCTTTCCTTATGTTATTTGCAATCGTATTTTTAAATTATACGCCTTTCTTACTCGTCATGCTTGCTTTTTTAGCTGGGGCAGTAGCTTTGCTGGTTGCCTTCGCATTTGCCGGTTTCGGTGTCGCTTTTGGCTTTTTCTCTACCTTGTCCTCTACTTTAGGTGCATCCTGGGCAATGGCATCAGGTGCCGTTTCTGTAAATAAAGGAAGGTCTTTCAACAAATGGTACCAGCTTACGATCTTTTTCATATCAGAAGCATATACCTTTTCCTGATCATGTGCAGGAGCTACCTCAAGGAAAAATTTCCTGAGTACCTGTCCATCTGCTTTCGCATCCGGAACATTGCCTGAAGCAGCAATATTCGCCATTACGTCTACCAGTTTCAGGTCGTCATCTTCTCCATAAATGGTGATGTCTTCCAATGAAGCCAGTTTGGTTGTAGTGATGTTTGCTACAATTTTAACTTTCTGAGCATCCAGGCTCTCCAAAACATATCCGCCTTTATTCTGTCCAACTAATTTAAACAGTCCTGGCCTTCCGGATACAGCTACGATTCCTCTTAAGTTCATATTAATCTTCGATTACTTCTATACTTGTAATTTTGTCTCCTTGTCTGATGCTGTCTACTACGTCAACATTTTCTACTACTTTACCAAACACAGTGTGGTTTCTGTCCAAATGCGCAGTATTGTCCCTGCTGTGGCAGATGAAGAACTGCGATCCACCAGTGTTGCGGCCGGCATGTGCCATAGACAATACACCACGGTCATGGTATTGGTTTTCTCCTGTCAGCTCACAATCGATTTTATAACCCGGGCCACCTGCGCCTGTTCCGGTAGGATCTCCGCCCTGAATGACGAAATTAGGGATCACGCGGTGAAAGGTAACACCATTATAAAAACCTTCGTTAGCTAATTTTTTAAAGTTAGCAACTGTATTTGGGGCATCCTGATCGTAAAACTGAACAGTCATGTCGCCTTTATCTGTTTTGATTATTGCTTTGCTCATGTGATATTTTAGTAAATGCCAAACTTAGCTAAATTTGTAATCATATGCAATATGCGCCCTTTTTCTTACATTCGTAAACACCCAATATGCGAACTATGATGCTAAAAAGATCCATTCTGCTCTGTTTTTTATTGGTCTTCACACTGGCAGTAAAGGCTTCTTCCATACTGATCTTCATGGATGAAGACCAGAAAAACCACCTGAAGGCCTATGGCATTGCCTATTGGGGCATCAAACAAAATGCTGATGTGAGCTGGCTCCTCAACTACAGGGGCGGCAGTTTCCTGATCGGGTACAACAAAGGCATAGAAGATGAATGCAAGACCAGGGGTGTTTCTTACCAGGTACTTGCCGATGGCAAAGTAACGGCCATCCTCAATGAGATCAGCGACCCGCAGGTAAATATGGAAATGGTGAAGCTGGAGAAAGCACCGAAGATAGCGGTCTACTCACCCAAGAGCAAACTGCCCTGGGACGATGCAGTGACCATGGTGCTGACCTACGCAGAAATCCCTTACGAGGTGGTGTATGACGACGATGTACTGAAGGATAAACTTTCGGGCTACGACTGGCTCCACCTGCATCACGAAGATTTTACGGGTCAGTATGGCCGCTTTTGGAGCTCCTTTCGGAATGCGACCTGGTACCGGGAGGATGTGAAGAACCAGGAAGCTACTGCCAAAAGAAACGGCTTTAGCAAAGTATCTCAGATGAAGCTCGCAGTGGCCAAACGCATCAGTGAATTCTGTGCGGGGGGTGGTTTTCTCTTTGCCATGTGCTCGGGTACGGATAGTTTTGACATCGCATTGAGCGCTGAAGGGGTGGATATCTGCGAAAGCATGTTTGACGGGGATGCGGCCGATCCGCAGGCCCAGGCTAAGCTCAATTTTGCCCGCACCTTTGCCTTTAAAGATTTCAGACTGGATGTGAATCCGGCCAATTATGAGTTTTCCGATATTGATGTGACCCAGACACGCGCACTGTCGCAAAGCAATGATTTTTTTACCCTCTTTGACTTTTCTGCCAAATGGGACCTGGTGCCGACCATGCTGACACAAAACCACGACAAGGTGATCAAAGGCTTTATGGGCCAGACCACAGCCTTTAGAAAGCGCCTCGTGAAACCCAGCGTAACTGTACTTGGAGAAAACAAAGGGGCAGAAGAAGTCAGGTACCTGAACGGTGAAATCGGCAAAGGCCAGTTTACTTTCTATGGCGGACATGATCCTGAAGATTATCAGCATGCTGTAGGTGATCCGCCGACAGACCTCAACCTGCATCCCAATTCACCAGGCTACCGCCTGATCCTGAACAATGTATTGTTTCCGGCCGCTAAAAAGAAACCGCAGAAGACTTAATCGTAGAAATTCCAGCTCACGCCAAACTTAAACAACAAACGGTCTGGCATCGGATAATGGTTTACCGTGTAATACCCTCCTGAAAACAGGCCCTGGTTGACATAGTCACATTTGACGAAAACATTGGCCCTGCGCAGACTTGCCTTCACCCAAACATCCACGACCGGTTCACCGGCATAACGCCTTTTGGCTTCATCGACATAAAACTGTCCGGCAGGCACAGAATACGAATAGGCATAATAAGGTGTATTGTAACGGATGTCGAAACCAACATTGGTTTTGAGCACTTTGAAAAAGGTCTGGTCGAGATAGAAACTGTTGAAAGTATAGAACTCTGGTGTACGCAGGATATTGGCATTGTCAGTTTTCTGGTAAACAAGGTAACTGTCCAGGGTAAACTTGCCAAACCTGAAGCGCTTACCCAAAGAAAGCTGCAGCAGGTTGACCGTGCTGCCCAACTGTGCCGGGCGGATGGAATTGGAATCTGCCTGTTCAAAATACAGGTACTTATCGGTCAGAAAATATTTTGCAGTCGCATCAAGCCCCAGCTTGTCGTTGAGGTAGCTGAAAGAGGCATTGATGGTTTTTGTCCGGTCGAAGCCAGCATTCAAAGCATCTCCCCTCCACTCATAATGGTTGCCCACGTACCTGGAGAAAACTTCCTCTGGCGATTTATTCTGGAAATAGGCACCCAATACGATCCTGCCCACTGACTTGCTCAAGAGGACATTACTTTTGGCTTCGTAAAGAAAGTCGCCGGTATTCCTGCCCTGGAAAATCTGCTGCAGGTCTACATTCAGATCGATCCTGTTGGAGAAACGGTATCCCGCAGTCCCCAGGAGGGTGATGTTCTGAAAGCTGGAAGAATAGTCGTAAAACTTCTGCCTGTTCTTATAAAGCGACACCTGGTTGTAGTTGTAAAAATCATGGCGGATCCCCGCATCCAGTTTCAGCTCATTTTTGATCAGCGAACTGGACTTCGCCCTGAGGAAAAAGCTATAGATGAACTCATTCTGTACCTGGCTGTAATGTGTACTGTCGTTGGTATAAGAGGCATCTCCACGGCCAACCGGGAAAAGTTTTTCATTTGCCAGTAACTGGTCCTTCTGGAAGGCATAGGAATTGGTATTGTACTTAAAAGTATAGGTGACCCGGTTTGTCGGCAGGATTTTCTTGGTGATCTCCTGGTCCAGACTGTCTATACGGCCCACAAAATAGGTTTGCTTGAGCATCACTGAATTCTGCCGGTAGATACGCCTGGAATTGCTCAGGCGCACGGCCTCCGACATTTTATTGATGCTCGCTGTTTGCGCCGTGAAAATGCTGTCATTTACAATAGAGCCGTTCTCATAGGCCTTCATGGTATTGAAAACTGCACTTGCCCAGAGGTTGTACCGCTTCCCGGGAGATTCGTACCAGGTAAACAGGGCACCGTTGAGGTCGTCTCCCCTTTGCCTCGCATAATAACCATTGGCACCGATCCTGTTGAAATTGGCCCCTACGTTCAGGTTCTTTTTGATGTTTTGAGAGTGAATGATCTTGAGCACCTGTTCGGCCTCTCCTGCACTCACATAGTATAGGCTGGTGAAGGGCGTACGTGCCTGGTAATACCTGACGTCGTCCTGCGTCATGGCATATTGCTCCAGCGTATGGAAACCCGCTTCGAAGCCAATGGTCTTCACCGGTTCGAACAACAAAGGCAGGGCCGGCAGACCAAGATTTCCCAGTCCCTGTGTAGGGCGGCGGGGCTGTACCAGGATGTTGAAATTATGGAAACCTTCCAGCGTAGTATCCAGCGGCATGGTCTGGATGCTGTCCTTCGTCAGTTTTAAAGTCGTGTAGCGGATAAACCTGGAGGTGAAAATGATAGAATCCTTTCCTTCTTCCTCTTCTTTCCGCAATGAGTCCATTTCCTTATTTTGCTTCACGGTAGTCTTCAGGTCCTGCGCGGAGGAGCTGCTGGCACAGAGGATCAGTAAGCTAAAAATAAAGAAGGCGAGGTGTCTGTACATTAGATGGTAGATATTAACTGGCTCAGTATTTTTGTCATTTTGGGTTCTGCTGCTTTTGCAGTTTCCAGGATCTCCTCCAGGCTTACGGGCTCCAGCACTTCAGGGAAACCTTCATCCGTAAGTACGGAGATGGCGAAAACAGGGATGCTCATGTGGTTGGCCACAATGACTTCCGGTACGGTGCTCATTCCTACGGCATCTCCCCCGATGATACGGAGGTATTTGTATTCTGCTTTGGTTTCCAGATTTGGTCCGGTAACGGCGATGTATACGCCCTGATGGCAATTGATGTTTTCTGATTTTGCGATCTCCAATGCCTGCTGGATCAGTTTACGGTTGTAGGGCTGGCTCATGTCGGGGAACCGCGGTCCCATATCTGAATCATTACTGCCCCGCAGCGGGCTTTCCGGCTGAAGGTTGATGTGGTCGCTGATGACCATCAGGTCGCCCTTCTTGAAATCGGGGTTCAGTGAACCGGCTGCATTCGATACAAAAAGATGGGCAATCCCCAGGGCTTTCATGGTGCGGATCGGGAAGGTGATCTGCTGCATACTGTAACCTTCGTAGTAGTGCAGGCGGCCCTGCATGGCCACTACATTCTTGCCCTGCAGCTTGCCAAAGATGAGTTTACCGGAATGAAATTCCAGTGTAGAGATCGGGAAGTTGGGAATATTGGAGTACATGAGCTGAAATTCAACCTCGATGTCCTTCACCAGTCCGCCCAGTCCGGTGCCCAGCACAATGCCGATCTCCGGTTGGAAATTACTGGTTTTACGTTTGATATATTCAACGGTTTCGTGTAGTGCTTGAAACATAGTCTAAAATCTTTGAGTCAAATGAGTGCTGATCTGCGGCATGCAATGCAATTTTTATGGGCAGATAAAACACAGGTAAATCCAAAAGTAATGCTTTTAATGCATCATCTAGTAAACGCTGTGCATCCTTTTCTGTTGTGATGATGAGCTTTCTTTCTGAAGGATCATTTTTATAGTCGGTAAGGACGCGCTGCAGGTCCTTCGGACTGAAGTCGTAATGGTCCGGAAAATCATAGTGCCTGATGGTTTTTACCCGCTGCTTCAAATGATCGAACAAGGGTGCTGGATTGGCAATTCCGGTGATGAGGTACAGCCGGGTGTCGGCGTTAAGGCTGTTCAGTTCCAGTTTTTCGTCCTTAAATAAATGCTGCAGTTCCTGATAAGCAAGGCCGGAAAAGAAGGTGGCGGAACCGGCGCTTTTGAACTTTGCACGACAAACCGCCTGTGCTTCTGAAGAAAGTGCCTGGGGCACCTTGGTCATGAGCAACAGATCTGCACGTTTGTAGGCGGCAAAATATTCCCTGAGGTTACCAGCCGGCAAGAGGAACTGGGGCCGGAGCAATTTCTGGTATTCGAACAGCAAAATGCTGAATCCCGGCCTTACGGCCCGGTGCTGGAAGGCATCGTCCAGGATGATCAGGTCGTGCGTATCTTTCAGTTGATTGATCCCTTTTACCCGGTCTTCACATACCGCAACGGTGACTTCTGGAAATTTATGGTAATACTGCAAAGGTTCGTCCCCTATCCGGGCAGCAGTGGCCCTTTGGTCGGCCAGAATAAACCCACGGGTCTTCCTGCCGTATCCGCGGCTGAGAATGGCAATCTTCCGCCCTTCCAGCAAACGCACAAGATATTCTGTAACAGGAGTTTTACCCGAGCCTCCCACCGCAAGGTTGCCTACACAGATCACCGGAAGGTCAAAGGCCACAGACTTCAATACACCTGTGTCGTACAGCTTATTCCTGATCAGGAGTACCAGTCCGTAAAGGATGGAAAAAGGCAGCAGGACCAAACGCAGGTTTTTAATCATATTTGGTTTCAAAAATAAGAATTATCTTTGCGCAAATAATATTTATATCATGCTTAAAGGATTTTTTAACGTACCAACTCCTGTGAACGAACCCATTTTGGGTTATGCACCAGGAAGTAAAGAACGTGAACTTTTAAAGGCTGCATTGGCCGATGCCCGTTCCCAACAAATTGAGATACCGATGTACATCGGCGGCAAGGAAGTACACACCGATCATAAAAGAACCGCTACTCCTCCGCACGACCACCAACATGTTTTAGGTCAGTACAGCTTTGGCGATAAAAGCCATGTAAAACAGGCCATAGATGCTGCTCTGGCAGCAAAGGCCGATTGGGAAAACCTGGCATGGGAGCACCGCGCAGCGATATTCCTGAAAGCCGCAGACCTGGTAGCAGGTCCGTACCGCTATAAACTCAACGCAGCGACCATGCTGGCGCAGTCTAAAAACGCCTACCAGGCTGAAATTGACGCAGCATGTGAACTGATCGACTTCCTGCGTTTCAATGTCAGCTATATGGCTGAGATCTATAAACAACAACCTCCTGTATCTCCTAAAGGATCATGGAACAGGGTAGAGCAACGTCCGCTGGAAGGATTTGTATTTGCGCTGACGCCTTTCAACTTTACGGCGATAGCCGGTAACCTGCCTGCTTCTGCTGCCATGATGGGCAACGTAGTGGTATGGAAGCCTGCAGATACCCAGATCTACTCTGCCAATGTGCTGATGCAGATCTTCAGGGAAGCTGGCCTACCTGACGGAGTGATCAACCTGGTATATGCCGATGGCCCTGAAGTGGGCGAAGTGGTCTTCAACCATCCTGATTTTGCAGGGATCCACTTCACCGGATCTACTGGTGTATTCCAGAACATCTGGAAAACCATAGGTACCAATATCCATAAATACAAAACCTACCCACGCATTGTGGGCGAAACCGGCGGTAAGGATTTCATCCTGGTGCATGGTTCGGCGGAAGCAGAAGCTTCCAGTACTGCGATCATCCGCGGGGCTTTTGAGTACCAGGGACAGAAATGTTCTGCTGCTTCAAGGGTATATGTGGCTAAGAGCATCTGGCCTAAGGTAAAAGAATACATGCTGCGCGACCTGGCTACCTTTAAAATGGGCGGAACAGAAGATTTCGGCAATTTCATCAACGCCGTGATCAGCGAAGTGTCCTTCGATAAACTGGCCAAATACATTGATGCTGCGAAAGCCGACAGTAGTGTGGAGGTGATTGCCGGTGGCAATTACGATAAATCTAAAGGTTATTTTGTAGAACCTACGGTATTGCTGGTCACTGATCCTAAATACACGACCATGTGCGAAGAGCTTTTTGGTCCGGTACTGACGATCTATGTATATGATGATGCAGATTTCGACAGCATCCTGACCACCATTGATACGACTTCGATCTATGCCCTCACCGGTGCTGTGATTGCCCAGGACCGTTACGCAATTGAGAAAGCGACACAGGCGCTGAGAAATTCGGCTGGTAACTTCTACATCAACGACAAATGTACTGGCGCCGTAGTGGGCCAGCAGCCATTTGGTGGTGCCAGAGGTTCGGGTACCAACGACAAAGCCGGATCGATGATCAACTTGTTACGCTGGGTATCTCCAAGAACGATCAAAGAAACTTTTGATCCACCTAAAGATTACCGCTATCCTTTTTTAGCAAATGATTAAATAAAGAAAGCTCCTGAACTCAGGAGCTTTTTTTATGCTTACTGATCGAGCCAGTTCTTGAAAGCTTCGGCACGCTCTTCGCTCACCACCACTTCCAGTCCTTCGGCCGGTGCGGGCGAAAGCAGGATCCTGACCCTGTTGCGGGACAGTTTGTACATTTCCCGGATCGCATGGATATTGATGATGAACTTCCGGTTGATGCGGAAGAAATCTGCGGGATCTAACCTGGGTTCGAGGCTTCCGATGGTTTCTGCAATGATGTAATTGTGTCCCTCCCTGGTGACCAGGAAAAGGTATTTGTCCTCGGCCATAAAATAAGCCACATCTTCTGCCTGCACCGTCTTGATCAGCTTCCCGGACTTGACCATAAACCGGTTGCGCTGATTTCCGCTGATACTGCCCGACTGCAGTAGCGGAAGCAGGGCATCCGGCATTTTGCGGATCGTGTTCAGCTTGGCCAGTGCAGCCCTGACATCTTCTTCGTCAAAGGGCTTCAGCAGGTAATCGATGCCCTGGTTTTTAAAGGCTTTGAGCGTATACTGGTCGTATGCCGTTGTAAAGATCACAGGGCTTTCAACAGTTACCTGTCTGAAAATCTGAAAGCTCTCCCCATCGCCCAGATGGATATCCATAAACAGCAGATCGGCCTTATTACGGCGCAGCCAGTTTACCGCAGCCTCTACTGTCCCCAGTACATCCAGTACCTGGATATTGGGGTTGATGTGCAGCAGCATACTACGCAAGGTATCAGCCGCCAGTTCTTCATCTTCGATAATCAATGCAGTCATCCCTATAATTGCTTGATTACAAAAGTAAATAAAAAGGGGCTGCTTTTCAGCAGCCCCTCAATTCAGGGAAATCAGGATGTGTTATTGAAGATTTGGGTTGTTGGCCCTTGCCTCAGCAGGGAACCTCAACGTATATTTTGGATCATTTTTTTGCAGGGTATAGGTACTGCCATCCTCAAAACTGTGTACCAGTTCAGGTTGCCCATACCTCCTGAGGTCATACCACCTGTGGCCTTCCAGTGCCAGCTCTCTTTCGCGCTCATTCAGGATTTCCTGAAGTAAAGCTGCCTTGGCCAAAGCAGAAATGCGTGTGGCTTCTGTCTGGTAATAAGCTGGTTTCAAACGTTTCACTTTTAGATCGAGCAGGCTTTTCAGCGCCAGAGCCATATTGTCGCTCTGCAGGGCAGCTTCGGCCTGGATCAGATACAATTCTCCATTCCGGAAGGAGATCTTCTTATCGTTCGACCCGCCTTTGAGGGAAACGGTATTGCCAAATGACCTTCCAAAATAAAGTGGGTAGCGCAGGTCATTAGCCTGGTTGTAGATGCCCAGCAAATGACCTGAGATCATCGATGAATTGGTAATGCCTGCATTAAAGGCGTTTTCCATAGACATGATGTTTTCTTTCGAGCGGTAATTGTTTGGTAACAATGCTCCTGTAACATTCAGGTCTTCCAGGTCACTCTTCAAAGCCAGTGCCTGCTGACTGGATGCCAGCGCATTTGCCCAATCTCCTTTAAACTCATAGACCCGGGCAGCAAATGCTGCTGCCGCACGTTTGGTAAAACGATAGTTGAATCCTGCCTCGAAACTGGTCACGTTCAGCAATTGCTGACCCGCAGCGATATCTGCAAGCACCTGGGCATACACTTCTGCAACAGTAGCCGGCTTGTAATTTTGCTCCAGATCGATGGCCAGCGACAATACAATCCCGCGATCTGTAGCGGCAGTGCTTGCATTATAAGGTTTTGCATATAGGTTCAGCAGCTCAAAATGTGCATAAGCCCGCAGCAGGTAGGCCTCTCCTTTCAGTTGCGCCGTCTCCGCAGTGCTTCCTGCTTCTTTTTCCACTTCTGCAATGACATGGTTTGCGTTGAAGATTACCGTGTAAAAGGAAACATAGGGAATTGGCGTGGTCAAGCCATCGGATGCATTGTCGTTCCAGGTGTAAATGTCTTTATAGGCAGGGAAATTGGTGCCATATTCATCCAGCAGCAATTCATCTGTACGCACGGCCAATAAAGACTTATGAACCGGGAAGCCATTGTAAGCTGAAGTCAGCATCCCCCTGAAATCTTCTATCGTTTTAGGGATCACCCGTCCAACAGGCTCAATATCCAAATATTTCTTACAGCTGCTGGCCGAAAGTACGACAAGGAGGACGGCTGTTAATTTTATGATCTTATTCATCTGTATTTAAGCTTAAAATGTTGCATTCAGGCCAAAAGAAATGCTCTTCGTAATTGGCTGTGCATAAATGTTACCATAAGTTTCAGGATCGAAATATCCTTTGTAATCAGAACCAAACACAAAAGGGTTTCTGGCTTCTACGCTGAACCTGATGCTGCTTGCTTTGATCCGCTTCGCCAGAGCAGCTGGCAGGCTGTATCCCATCCGCATGCTGTTGATGCGGACGTAACTCATCTTTTTAGCGTAGATATCCAGGTTTCTGAAAGAGGACACCGGATCTCCGTTGTTCAGCCAGTAATAGGCCATCCACCTGTCGTCGTAAGTGTCTTTTCCAAAGATCGCTGGCAGCTGGCTGCCATTGCCGGGTGTCAGTACATTCAACAGGTCTTTGGAATAGTTCTGACCGCGGTCAAAAGTAGCCGGGTTGTATGGCGCATTTGCCATTACCCATTGATTGAGGTTAAATATAGCCGTCACCGCCAGATCAAAATTACCCAGGCGGAAGCGGTTCGTTAAACCTCCGGTAAATTTGGGATCACGGTCACCGATATACGTATATAGGTCCTTGAAGCCATCGGCAGTAAGCCTGGTTTCTGCAGCTTCGCCAGGAAAGAAATCTGCATAGGGATCATACAATTGGTAAAATTCCTCCAACTTCAATAACTGACCATTCCTGGCGAACAATGGCAAACCATTTTCATCCAGACCAGCAGTTTTCAACACAAACAATGAATTGACAGGAAGTCCTTCCCTGGATGGGGTACGCTGTCCGGCAGGCGCTTTTTCACGCAGCACCTCGCTTTTATTGTGACTGATGTTGAAATCTGTAGACCAGTTGAACTGGTCTGTATTGATGTTTCTCGTAGAAATATTCAGTTCCAGACCTTTATTCCTGATCCTCGCGAAATTGGAGTTGGTAAATTCAAAGCCGTTTTCAAGTTGCAGCGCCTCCGAACCGATCAGGTCTTTACCATAGCGATTGTAATAATCTACCGTCACCTGCAAAGCATTTTTAAACAAGCCCAATTCCAGACCGGCATTGAAGGTCGATGTTTTCTCCCACCTCAATTTTTCGTTCGGAGGACTGGTCACGACGACACCGGTCTCTGTTCCGCCCGGCAGAATGGTGACATCTTCATAACGGCCGATAATTTTTGGTGAGGTATTTTTGTCGATGTTGCCCTGCAAACCGTAAGAAGCGCGCAGACGGAGATTGGAAATCACGTCAACATTTTTAATGAAATGCTCTTCTTTTGCGTTCCAGGCTCCGGAAACTGAATAGATGGGCAGGTACCTGTATTTAGGATCTACACCAAAGAGGTCTGAACCATCGTAACGGATACTTCCGTATAGGGTATATTTACGGTCATAGGTATAGGACAGTGTTCCATAAATGGATGCGAAGGCATTCTCTACCATTCCCTTTTTGTACGCACGGAAGCTTTCTGCATTGGCAAAGTCGGCATTTGGAAATAAGATGTTCTGATTGGTCAGGGTCCTTTCATTGAAACCAAATCCCCTGGTCGTCAGATCGGTATTCTTATTCCTTCTCAATTCGGTTCCTACAACTGCTTCAATTTCATGCTTTTCCGCAATTACCTTATTGTATTCGGCAATCATCTTCCAGTTGTACTGGAAAAGTGAGCTCTTATCATTTTGAATGGCTCCGCCCACAGGAAGGAAGTATTCATACTTTTTAGTCGTGGAGTTGTAATACCTGGTAGACTCCCTTAGCTTACGTCCTGCATAAGAATTTACACCCATGTAACGTTCCGCTCCGGTTTCTTCAAACTGCAGCCCCAACTGAGTACTAAATTTCAGGTCGCTATATACCTGGTAGTTGAAATCGAAGACGCCTTTCAAGCTGCTGTTGTCTAAGCCATAGCGTGTATTTTCCCGCTCCTCAATGGCATTAAAAGGGATATAGACATCTCCGCTAAAATTACTGGTGCCGAAAATATCCTGATCATAGGCGTAATTGCCATTGGCATCTCTTACGGTCTGGTAAGGATTTACGTTCCTGGAATAGTTAGAGGGACTGGTGCGCGCATCGATCTCCGTCAGGTAACTTTTGCGATGGGTTTTAGAACCAAATAACGCAGCGCCTGCTGTAATTTTCGGAGAGATCTTAAAATCTGTTTTTAAGGTAATGTTGTACTTTTCCAGACCAGTACCTTTTGTGGTACCTTGTTCGTTATAGTAACCGGAAGAAAAATAATAATTGGCCGCATCATTTCCACCGGAAAGGCTCAATCCATATTGCTGGTTTACCGCAGCCTGATAAATTTCATTTCTCCAGTTGGTATTGTTTTGCCTGAGGCTGTTGATGGCATTCTGCGTGACAGGGTTAAGCGCAGAGAAACCGTTTGCACGGTAGTTGGCCAATTCGTTGTTGCTGTTCAATATCCTGGCTATCGATCCCTGGTTGCCCCTGTACGACAAATCTGAACGGCCCGCCAATGCCAGCTCAAAATCGACTTTTTCTGAAGCATTCATGAGGTTCAGCTTATCAAAATCGGGACGCTCAGCCACAAAGGTGCTGGCATTGAAACTAATGGAGGTTGGCCCCTTTTTTCCTTTTTTGGTGGTAATGACAATCACACCATTCGAAGCTCTGGCTCCATAGATCGCGGTTGCTGCGGCATCTTTAAGAATGGTAATTTCGGCAATGTCATCCGGATTTAATCCCGCTATGGGAAGGTTGCGCAGTTGATCGATATTGTCTTTATCATAAATAGCCGGCAGGTTGGTCCCTTCCAGCGGAATTCCGTCCAATACCCATAAAGGGTCCTGGCCTCCGTTTAAGGAAGCAGTACCACGGATCCTGATTTTGGGTGCCGAACCCGGGCCACCGCTGATGTTGGTGACATTGACACCTGCAATCTGTCCCTGTAACATCTGGTCCACACCGGAAACACCATTCTGACGAATTTTATCGTACGCAACAAGCGATGTCGCTGTTGTGTTTTTCCGCTTGGAGATATTGGTATAACCATTGACAACTACCTCGTTCAAGGCATTGTCGCTATTCTCCATGCGGACATTGACCTGGGTTCTATTCTCAATATTGACAGAAACAGAACTGTAGCCCAGGTAACTGACCCTGAGTGTTTTTGTACCTTGAGGTACAGTCAGGCTGAACTTTCCTTCGGTGTCGGTAACGGTTCCGATCACAGAATTTTGGATCACACCAGGGACGCCCGTCTGCTCCCCGATGGTAGCCTGATCCACAAAAACGGAAGCACCCGGAATCGGTTGTCCATCCGGACCCGACACCTTTCCGGTAATGGTGGTGCTTTTCTGACCATAACCTGCGAAGCTCATCGCCAGCAGGAACAGGAATAAAAGTAGTGGTTTATTCATATCTAAATATAGTTTGATTGTTTTACGCTTATATAATTAATTGATTTTTAGACTCTGACTGATGCGCAGGATCAAATCCTGGTAATGGCCCCTTGTGGCTTCATCTCCCCGGCCCTGATGGTTTTGCAGCAACTTCAATACCTGCATCAGCTCGGCCCTCTTCAACGCTGCCACATCGGAAGTACGGCCCATGGAGCTCACATGGATGTTCCTCAGTTCCGGCAGGATGCCCAGATCGCAGGTTTGCGGCAAATTGCCCGGCTGCACTGCGATCAGGCTTTTCTTTGTGACTTTCTCCAGGAGCTTATCGGTACTAACCAGCATGACATCGACATAATTTTGCTGCAGCATCCGGTCGGTAATACTCAGCGATTTTCCCTTTAGCGTTTTATCGAATACCGAATTGCGCACTTCCCTGAGCATTCCGGATGCTGTATATACGGAATCCCGGCCATACAACAGTTCCATCTCCAGCATCCTGAGCAGACGCTCATCACTGGTCAGGCTGTACAACAGACCGTACTGGAATTCCCTCCTGAGGTTATAAGGTGCATATTCAAAAGGCCCCAGCGGTGTATCCTTAACCGGGAAAGTCTTGCTCAGCAATTGCTGATCAAAAAGCCATTCAGGCATATAGAATACTTCCGTTTTCAGGTATTCCAGGGCATTTTGTTGTAATCTTTTTGGCACAGGAGTATACGCTTTTTTACCGTCGCCGCTCACAGGGTTTTCGAGATAATAACCTCCGATATTGGCAGTCACATGTTCGGCATAGGTCTGCCACTGTCCCAGTGCTGCCATATAGAGCTTTCCTGTCTGGTAATAATCTTCCCCTGAACTGGCCGACCAGCTTGCGATCTGTGGAATGAGGCGTTTCAGGTTGGCAAGGCCATACCTGCTGGCTTTCATCGCATCATCTCCCAGGTCTTCCGACTGTGCCCGTGGATCTACCACATTCATACTGCTTTGCTGTTCGCCATAATGATATAAAGGATCATTCTGGTGTTCCTCGATCCATTTTCTCAATACTGGGATTTCAGCATGCGGATCTGAGAGGGGCAACCAACGATAACCCCATGCAATGGCATATTTATCGTACAGCCCGATCTGCGGCGTGATGCTGGTCACTTTATCTTCGGGCTGCGCTACATAGTTAAAACGGGCGTAATCCATAATTGATGGTGCTGTGCCCCCCATCCTGTTGGTAAACGATGGCGACCTCAGGGAGTCTACGGGAAATGCTGCTGAAGAGCCCATGTTGTGTTTCAATCCCAGCGTATGCCCGATTTCATGGGAAGAAACGAAGCGGATGGCATGCCCCATCTTGTCGTCGGACATCTTATTGCCACGCACCTCGGGATCAATGATGCCGGTCTGTATGCGCATCCAGTATTGAACGGAAGTCATCACATTGTGCCACCAGATCACGTCAGACTCCAGGATTTCTCCGGAACGGGGGTCTACCACTGCCGGGCCCATGGCATTGGACTTCGGAGAAGCGGCATAAGTGATCTCCGAGTAACGGATATCATCACCGTCGTAATCTGCCGTATCTGTTACTTCCCGCGCCTGGATGGCATTCTTGAAGCCAGCCTGTTCAAATGCCTTCTGCCAGTCGAACACCCCTGCGATGATCTGTTTTCTCCATTGCTTCGGTGTAGCAGGATCTATATAAAAGATAATGGGTTTTACCGGCTCTACCAGTTCGCCTTTGAGGTAACGTTCCCGGTCTTCAGGCCTGGGTTCCATCCTCCAGCGGGTGATCAGTTCACGGCTTTCCATTTTATGCTGTTCGTCGGAGAAATACCACCTCGGTGTACTAAAAAAGCCAACACGGGCATCTGCAAAGCGGGGCTGCATGGGCAGTTCGGGAAGCAGGAGCAGGTTAGTAGTCACATTCACACTGATGGGAATGCTGTTTTGTCCTTCAGTAACCCTGGTGCTCATCAAGGATCTAACCACAATATTTTGCGGAAAGCTCTTGATGCGTTCTATGGCCGAGAGGGCAGTTTTGGGAGAAGTACCCAGGCCAATATCGGTAAAGACGTCATTGAAGCTCTTTTCGGTTCCATCGAATACTTTGTTGACTTTGATGACCACTGCAGAAGAATCAGGACTGTATGCTTCGATCTTGAAAGATTCGATCACCGAACCGGTAAAATTGTCCTTAACAGAACGTGTGATGGCATCTCCAGGGGCAGACTGTACCTGTGGCACGATGGTTTTGACCCAGATGGTTTTTGCCAGTTTATTGCGGGAAAAACGGATCACTTTATTTTCGAAGTTCATCCCCTTGTTCAATCCGGATTCATTAAGTGCCAGTGGTACAGAGGAAAGCTTGTTGACCACCAGGAAATCCTTCTCCATCAGCTTCAAAGGCAATTCGAAATAATAGTCTGTCTCCACCTGGTGTACTTTAAACAATCCGGGCGAGGTGATGGCTTTTTTTAGTAAATCAGTATAATTTTTGAGTTCTTTCTGTGCGGTGGAATCTGCTTTCTTTTTCAATGTGTCTGCAGTCAGTTTTACAGGGCTGGTTTTGGGAAGTTTCTTTGGAATTTGGCCCTGAACGGCGATTGCAGAAATGAAGATTGCAAACGAAATTAATGAAGTCTTAGTCAAAATCATGTTCCAAAATGCCTGATAATTGGCGGATTAGGAAACGTTGCAGAGTGAACCAGCAGATTTGCCGACTGAACCCGCAGTATTCAGGAGTGAATTTTTTAAGATGAACTCAGTATGATGTCCTGATTAAGGTTCAGTTAATTTGAGCACAGGCAGGTAACAGATGTAATGGTCTCCGGATATCCCGCATTGGAGTTCCTGATTATTGAAGTAAGCATAGGTGCTCCTCAGGTAGTTGAGTCCCTGTTTGCCGGAATCGCTGACGTCATTTCGCAACTGCAGGTTATTCCTGACCACGATGTAATCATCTAGATACTGAATGGTGATCTGGAGGGGCCTGGTTTTGGAAAGTACGTTGTGCTTCACTGCATTTTCGATCAATGTCTGCAAGCTCATGAAAGGAATGCTGTCGGCCTGTATTTCCTCCGGGATAGCTACTTCCAGCGGGGCCAGTGCATCACCAAACCGGATTTTGAGGAGAAAGAAGTATTCCCTGACAAAGCCGAGTTCATCTTCCACACTGGCCAGTCCGTTGGGATAGGACTCGAGTACATACCGGTATACCCTGGATAATTTGAGTACAAAGGATTTGGCCAGCTCGGGATCTCGGGCAATGAGACCGTTCAGTGAACTCAGGGAATTGAACAGAAAATGCGGGTTGACCTTTTGCTTAAGACTGTTGAGCTGCAATAAGGCATTTTCTTTTTGTTGCCGTTCGGCAACGAGATTGAGCTCCTGCTTTTCCAGAACAAGCTCCTTACGTTTCAGTTCTGCCTGCTGACGCAGCATAAACTCTTTCTGCCATTTGGCCTGAAACCAGGCAATCAGGACTAGAATGAGGATCGCCGTGAGGATGAATAAGATCATCACATATTTTTCGATGACCTTTACATCTTCGTCTACGGTGAGCAATGGCGTATCGATGACCATTGTCCATTTCATGCCAGCGATAGACAAAGGCGTATAAAATCTCAACACAGGCACCTGCAGGTAGCTCGAATTGGTGATTTCATAGGTACTGATGCTATCTGCAAGCCTGGTAGTGCCTGAATGAGCACTTAATGATTCTTTTATTTTTGTTCCGATCAACTGTTCTTCCGGCCCGGTAATGTAATAACCATGTTCATCAGCAATGAATGCAGATGCTCTGCCGATCGTATCTACACTCTGCAGGTAATGCTGGAGCTTGCGCAGGTTGATGTCCATACCCAGAAGAACAACTGCAGCATCCGGCAATTGATAGGATGCTGATGCCAGCCAGTGAAGTGTATCTGCTACTTTGATCAATTTACTGTTGAACTGCTTTGCCTGCTGTTGGAACAGGCTGTCGGCCCACGATTTCAGGTATCCTGGTGTGCTGCGGTAATAAAAGCTATTTTTTTCTTTACTGAAGGACTGATAACTGGTTTTGTCGTTCTGCCGGATGGCATACCAGCCATGCTGAACCTTTGGCCGGTTGAGCAATTGCGCTTCCAGCAGCGCTTTGTTTTTCAGCAAACTGGAGGTCGAGGGCGTATAATCAACAATCAGTCCTGCCTGATGGATCCCGCTCACAAAGCCATTGAACTCGCCTTTCATGATATTGGACTTCAATTGGTAGACCTTGGTCGCTACATCAGCACTGATCCGATCGGTTTGCTGGCCCAGCTTATCCGATATGAAGATGGCTGTTCCGGTGAAACAGGCCAACATCAGCAATCCTATGCTGATAAAATATCTGGAACTGTAAACGGCAAACTTCATGAAGCAAATATAAGTGCTGCAGGGCATAAAAAAACTCCCGGTAGGTGTACCGGGAGTTTTGAGTTAAAAGTATCTGCCAATATTACTTATCTACATGCATCTTAAACACAGGAGAGATGTCGTCCGCATTGGAAGCACTAACTTTCAGGTCAGTGATCAATCCGGTTTTCAAACTGTATACCCAGGCATTAACCGACAGTTCCTGACCAGAAGCCCAGGCATTCTGTACGATAGAGGTACTCATGACATTCGCCGCACCTTCTATGGCATTCAATTCGACGAGACGGTCAAACTTGCGCTGAGTATCTTTGATGGTGGCCAACTCACGCTCATGTGTCCGGTATACGTCTTTGATATTTCTCAACCAATTGTCGATCAGACCAACTTGCTTGTCTCCAAGTGCTGCATTCACACCACCGCAGCCATAGTGACCGCAAACGATGATGTGCTTTACTTTAAGCACATTGACCGAATAATCCAATACGCTCAGCAAATTCATGTCTGTATGCGTCACCACATTTGCAATGTTTCTATGCACGAAGATATCTCCAGGCATGGTATTGGTGATCTGGTTTGCAGGCACCCTGCTATCTGAGCAACCTATCCAAAGTACAGGTGGTTTCTGGCCGGCAGATAACCTGTCGAAAAATTCAGGATCTTCCTGGAGGGTTGCCGCTACCCAATCTTTATTGCCTTGTAATAATCCTTCGTATGTAATTTGTTCTGTTTGTGGTTTTTCTAATTTTGCGCACATAATATTTTATCTATTGATTTCTTCTATAACTTTATTATTCAATTTTGGCACAGTATACTGTTCCTTAATATTTTCTAAACTTACAATAATACCCTTAGTGTAGGCATTGTGCTTGTAATTAAAGATGGTTTCGAGCACATCCGGATCGATATACCGGGAATTGCTGCCATCAATAATGACATTGGTCTCTTTAGGGATGTTGGTAAGGACAACCTGAATGGCCGCCTTATTCAGGAAAGATACTTCTTCTGCCAGCTTAATTCTGATGTTCTTTTTATTGCCTTCTTCCTGGATCTTGTAAAAGTATGGGTTCCGCATATTGGTACGCAGCAGGTAAAATATAGAGACCAACATACCGACAGCCACACCCTTCAATAAATCGGTCAGTAAAACTGCGATGATGGTGACCACAAATGGAACAAACTGGTCCCATCCTTTATGGTACATGTGCTTGAACAAGGCTATCCTGGTAAGTTTATAGCCAGTCACCAATAAGATCGCTGCCAAACAGGCTAAAGGGATCATATTGATCAGCCCGGGAATAAAAAGCAGGGACAACAATAACCAGACCCCATGAAAAATAGCCGACATTTTGGTACGGCCACCAGCATTGACGTTCGCAGAACTCCGCACGATTACTGAAGTAAGGGGCAAACCACCTACCAGGCCGCTAAGCATATTTCCCGCGCCCTGAGCCATCAGCTCCCTATTGGTCGGTGTTACCCTTTTTATCGGATCTATCTTGTCCACTGCTTCGATACTGAGCAGGGTCTCCAAACTTGCAACGATAGCAATCGTGAGCGCTACAACCCATACCTTGCTGTCGCCAATAGCCGAAAAGTTTGGCGTAGCAAATAAAGCTGTGAATTCTGAAAAGCTATTGACCACCGGAATCTCTACCAGATGCTTGGCATCAAGGGAATAGCTTGTCCCCTGGAAGACAAGTGCCAATACAGTGCCCAATACCACCACCACAAGCGGGGCAGGGATCATGCTGACTTTTTTAAGTTTCGGCCAGACGATCAGCACCAGGATAGACAGCCCACTGATGACAATGGCTGCCAGACTAAGATGACTCAAGGCATTTCCAATTGCAGAAAAAGTATTTTCGTTATCGGACTGAAAAAAGCTCTCATCACCGAAAAAATCTGAATCTACTCCCAAAGCGTGTGGAAATTGTTTAAGAATAAGGGTAAGACCGATCGCTGCAAGCATGCCCTCGATTACGCTCGACGGGAAATAATTTCCAATCGTACCGCCTTTTAGTAAGCCCAGGATCAACTGTATCCCACCGGCCAGTACTACTGCCAATAAAAAGGTCTCGTACGTACCCAACTGGGTAATTGCTGCCAATACGATCGCTGTAAGACCTGCGGCAGGGCCGCTGACACTCAGTTGAGAACCGCTAATGCTGGCTACAACAATACCCCCGACAATACCTGTGACCAGACCGGCAAATAAAGGGGCACCTGAGGCCAGGGCTATCCCCAGACATAATGGTAGGGCGACCAAAAACACCACGATACTTGAGGGTAAATCGCGCTTCAGGTTCTTTTTTAATATATATTTCTTCACATCCAGTCTTGAAAAGACTGAGTTTCCACTTTGCATAAAACTATGTTTTAATGTATTCAACTAATTCTTAAAAATTGCATAGCCAGACCTTCAAATGAAGGAAATGGAAATGCCTTGATTAAATTAGCAGTGGTTAGGAGGAGGCGTGGGAACAGAAGGGTGATATGGATCTACATATCGCTTGAAGTGCTCGATGAAACTATTTTTGAGGCCATACTCGCTGCGTACGAAAAGCATGTTATAGTCGTAATGCAAATCGATCTTGTAGTCACAAAGCTTCACTTTGGCTTTACCGGCATCACCATCGGCACTGTGCTCCGCTTCGATCTGCATGATCACGGAATTCATGATCTCTTTATCGATGTGGCTGAAAAATACAGGCGCACCGGAAATGACCATCTTCGATGTAAAAACACCTAAGAAAGCAATCACCAGAAGTACACGATATTTCCTCAGGAACATTTGTATTTTTCTTTGTTGTTTTCAAAAATAACGTTAAAGAGCCCTTATCAGCAAATTAAGTTGTAAAAAAAATGTAATTTAGTTGTTGCCCCTCTGGGATTCTCGCTCCTATTCGTTAAAATATGCCCATCTGTTTATAGAAAACTCTCCCAATAAGCGTAATTTAGTCCCATCAACGAATGTCGAACTTAAATGAAGCAAATTTTACTCTGCCTGGTGCTGTGCTGCCCATGGGTGCTAAGTGCACAAAACAATAACGCCCCCTCTTCCTATGATGCTCACGAGATTGCCATCACAGGCTATTTGCAGACCCAATACCAAAGGGCGCAGTCTTCCGGGATCTCTTCTTTCTCTGGTGGCGACTGGGCCAAAAACTCCGACGAGCGCTTCATCATCAGACGCGGAAGGTTGAAAATAGACCGTGCAGATAAATTCTCGAGCATCGTATTCCAGATTGATGCCACACAAAACGGCGTCCAGCTGATGGATGCCTTTATTCAGTTCCATCAGGAAAACTCCAAAGACCTGCTGTTTACTGCGGGATTGTTTAACCGCCCCTTTGGCTATTCCATCGTATATTCCTCAGGCTACAGGGATTTTCCTGAACGTGCCAGGGTGTTTCAAACGCTGATGCCCAGAGAACGTGATCTGGGTGCAATGATCAGTTATAGGCCACACAAGATTGCCAAATTCCTAACCGCTGAGATCGCCGCGATTAATGGAAGCGGACATGCAGCCCGTGACTATGATTCTAAGAAAGACATTGTGGGCAACCTGGCCTTCAAATTTGATAGCCTGGCCAACAAAAAACTGCACATCGGCTTTGGAGGCTCTTTTTACCGGGGCTCTGTACGCAGTGATACGGAGAGTTTTTACAGTCTGGAAGGAAATGTCTACAAGAAAAACACTAGCCCGGACAATGTAAACTGGTATGCCAAAAGGAATTATTTTGGTGCCAACCTGCAGCTCCAATATGATAACAGCTTCGGTGCGACTTCATTGAAAATGGAATATATTGGTGGTACACAGCCGGGCGTAGCCGCATCTTCATCCATTACAGGTCCCGTGGCCAGCACCAGCTTTTCGGCGCAACCGGCTACTGATCTCTACTTACGCTCTTTCGCCGGATACTATCTATGGCTGACACAAAAGATTGCCAAAACAAAATTAACGGCACTGGTGGGCTACGATGTATACGATCCCAATAAGGATATCCATGAACACGAAATTGGCGCTGCAAATAGCAATACTACAGCGGGGGACATCAAGTTCAGTACATTAGGTTATGGCCTCACCTACCTGATCAACTCAAGGTTAAAACTGACGGTATACAATGAACATGTCGTGAATGACCCTACATTATTGCCGCAATACATTGACGACCTCAAAGATGATGTATTTACCACGCGCCTTCAATACCGCTGGTAATTTTTGATTGTTAAAAGACTTGATATGAAGAACAAGATCACCACACTTCAGGATAAAATTAAAATAGCGCAGCTCGGCGGCGGAGAAGCCAGAATCGCCAGTCAGCACCAAAAAGGTAAATTAACTGCCCGCGAACGCCTGCACTTTCTGCTGGACGAAAATTCCTTCGAGGAGATTGGAATGCTGGTTACCCACAGAAGCACCGATTTTGGCATGGAGAAAGAAAAATATCCCGGTGATGGTGTAATTACCGGCTACGGAACCATCGCCGGCAGATTGGTATATGTTTTCTCTCAAGACTTCACGGTTTTCGGTGGTTCCCTCTCAGAAACCCATGCGGAGAAGATCTGTAAGATCATGGAAATGGCAATGAAAAATGGTGCACCCCTGATCGGACTCAATGATAGTGGGGGTGCACGGATCCAGGAAGGTGTAGTTTCCCTTGGCGGTTATGCCGATATCTTCTACCGGAATGTACAGGCATCGGGAGTGATTCCTCAACTATCGGCCATCATGGGACCCTGTGCGGGCGGTGCAGTCTACTCTCCGGCAATTACCGATTTTACCCTGATGGTAGAACATACTTCTTACATGTTCGTAACCGGACCAAATGTGGTCAAAACAGTAACGCATGAGGAAGTGACCGCCGAAGAACTGGGCGGGGCAAATACTCATGCCACTAAATCCGGAGTTACGCATTTCGCCTGTGCAAACGAGTTGGAGGCCATAGATCATGTCAAAAGGTTGCTGAGTTATGTGCCCCAGAACTGCGAGGAGATCCCTTCCGCTTTACCTTATGCAGCAAGTGATGAGGACCGGGTCGCACTGAATTCCATCATGCCGGAAAATGCCAACCAGCCATACGATGTAAGGTCTGTCATCAGCGAAGTTTCTGATGCAGACAGTTTCCTGGAGGTCCATAAAGATTACGCAGAGAACATCGTAGTGGGCTTCGCCAGATTGGCGGGCAGAAGCATTGGTATTGTGGCCAATCAGCCTGCTTACCTCGCTGGTGTGCTGGACAATCACGCCTCAGTTAAGGCTGCGAGGTTTGTTCGTTTTTGCGATTGCTTCAATATCCCCCTATTGGTCTTTGAAGATGTTCCCGGGTTTCTGCCAGGAACAGATCAGGAATGGAATGGCATCATCACTAACGGAGCAAAACTACTGTATGCTTTTAGCGAAGCTACGGTACCGAGAATCACCGTGATCACAAGGAAAGCTTATGGTGGTGCCTATGATGTCATGAACTCTAAACACATAGGTGCCGACCTCAACTATGCCTGGCCAAGCGCAGAAATAGCAGTTATGGGTGCAAAAGGTGCGGCAGAAATCATCTTCAAGAAAGAGATCAGCACCGCTGAAAATCCGGAAGAAAAATGGTTAGAAAAGGAACGTCTGTATTCTGAAATATTTGCCAATCCATACCGAGCAGCGGAAAGAGGCTTCATAGATGAGGTTATTGAACCGGCACAAACCAGGACAAAGCTGATCAAAGCATTCAAGATGCTGGAAAACAAGGTCGTTAACCTCCCGCGCAAAAAGCACGGCAATATTCCACTATAATGAAATTGAACCGCACCGACGTACTTTTGATGGCCTTTTGTACAGGCTTAATTGTGGCCAATATTTACTATTGCCAACCATTGGTAATCCTCGTGGCCCGGGAATTTGGACTTACAGAAAGTCATGCAGGAAAGATCAGCTACCTGACACAGGCAGGCTATGCGCTGGGCCTATTTTTGATCGTACCCCTGGGTGACATGTTCGAGAGACGCAGACAAATCCTGTTAATTACAGGAATGGCTGTTATGTCATTGCTGCTGGCAGGTTTTTCACATTCCTTTTTTCTATTGCAGATCGCATGTGTATTCATTGGCGCCTGTTCTGTAGTACCACAATTGATCTTGCCCATGGCCGCCAATTTAAGTACTGATGAAGACCGTGGCCAGACTATAGGAATCATTATGAGCGGACTGCTTATCGGCATTTTAGCCTCGAGGGCAGTAAGTGGTAGCATCGGCTTCATCTGGGGATGGCGCTCGGTGTATTTTATGGCAGCCGCAATTTGCACCTTATTGTTGTTTCTAATGGCCAAAAGATTTCCAACAAGTCATCCTTCATTTAAAGGTACTTACGCTCAACTGGTGGCATCAATGGGGCATTACATCAAAACTGAACCCGTACTAAGGGAAGCATCGTTGATCAATTTTCTGGCCTTTGCCACATTGAGTGCGTTTTGGACTACCATGGTCCTGTTTCTTGCCAATCCACCATTTAATCTACAAACACTACAAATCGGATTATTTGGGATTGCCGGAGCAGCGGGTGCTTTAGCCGCCCCCTTAGTGGGAAAGTTAAGCGGCGGAATGAATCCACGGAAAAACCTGATCATCGGACTTGCGCTCCAGTTACTCAGCATAGGAACATTTTACTTCACAGGAAACCATCTGTATTTATTTGTAATAGGTATTATCCTGATAGATATCGGTCAACAGGCCATTCACGTGACGAATCAAACAAGGATTTATGCAATCTTACCAGAAGCCCGAAACCGTTTGAATACCGTATTCATGTCGGTGAGCTTTGTCGGTGCGGCCTTTGGTTCCGCGATGGGGCTCTGGTTATGGGAAAAAGGACAGTGGCCTTTCTTTTGTGCTGGCATCAGCACAGTAATCCTGCTCAATATCTGCATCTACTATTTCTATCGAAAAAAATTAAAAGTTTAGCTTATGTCAGTCGTTCACATTGAACAGATCAGAGATGACCTTACCTGGAGAATCCGACACGAGGCCATGTATCCAAACCTGCCCATGGAAGCTGTGAAGTTGGATAACGATGCTGAAGGAATGCACTTTGGATTATTCGCTGATGATCAGTTGGTATCCGTAGTTTCGCTTTTTCATGTGGAAAACGATTACCAGTTCAGGAAATTTGCAACCATCAGCAGTGCACAAGGCCAGGGCTTTGGCTCAGTATTACTCAGTCACATCATTGATCACGTCCGCGACATGGGCGGCAGCAAAATCTGGTGTAATGCCCGGGTATCTGCAGTAGATTTCTACGCTAAATTTGGCTTTCTAAAGACAAATCTGACATCACAAAAACACGGAATTGATTTTGTCATTATGGAGTTACAACTTGACAATTCACTTGGCGCTTAGCCCTTAGTTTCTATATTTGTTTAGAATTATAAATTAAAAAATGACAAAGAAAAAAGACGATAAACAGGAACACGTTCCCGTTGTAAATAAAAAATCACTGGAATTTTTTGAAAAATATATCAACAACCCTTCCCCTACCGGATTCGAATATCCAGGTCAAAAATTATGGCTCGACTATTTGAAACCTTATATCGACGAAAGCTTCATCGACAACTATGGTACTGCTGTAGGTGTAATCAATCCTGAAGCAGAATTCAAGGTAGTGATCGAAGCCCATGCTGATGAGATTTCCTGGTTTGTCAATTACATCACTTCAGATGGATTGATATACGTCATCCGTAATGGGGGCTCTGATCACCAGATCGCTCCTTCCAAAAGAGTAAATATCCATACTGACAAAGGCCTGGTTAAGGCTGTTTTCGGCTGGCCTGCTATCCACACACGCAGTGGAGGGGAAAAAGAAGAGGCACCTGCGCTTAAAAACATTTTCCTGGATTGTGGTTGCACTTCAAAGGAAGAAGTAGAAAAGCTAGGCATCCACGTTGGTTGTGTGATTACTTACGAGGATGAGTTTATGGTTTTGAATGACCGTTATTACGTAGGACGAGCCCTCGACAATAGAGCTGGCGGTTTCATGATCGCAGAAGTTGCAAGATTACTCAGGGAGAATAAAAAGAAACTTCCATTTGGATTATACATTGTGAATTCTGTGCAGGAAGAAATCGGCTTAAGAGGAGCTGAGATGATTGCGCACAGGATCAAACCCAATGTGGCCATCATCACAGATGTGACCCATGACACCTCTACGCCAATGATCAATAAGATCACTCAGGGAGATTTGGCCTGCGGAAAAGGGCCGGTTGTTTCTTATGCGCCTGCCGTACAGACCAATCTAAACAAACTATTGATTCAAACTGCGGAGAAAAATAACATTCCTTTCCAGCGTCAGGCTTCATCGAGATCTACCGGTACAGACACAGATGCCTTTGCTTATTCCAACGGCGGGGTACCTTCTGCACTGATCTCTCTACCTTTACGATACATGCATACCACAGTAGAAATGATCCATAAAGAAGATGTGGATAATGTAATCAGCTTGATTTATCATTCCCTGCTGAATATCGAAAAAGACCACGATTTCAAATACAACAAACAGTCCTAAGTTTTTACCTTGAATATAAACTGAATCACTATTTTCGCTACATGAAACCAACCTTATTAATACTAGCAGCTGGTATGGCGAGTCGCTATGGCAGCATGAAACAAATTGATGGCTTTGGCCCGAACGGTGAAACAATCATTGACTATTCCATATACGATGCAATAAAAGCTGGTTTTGGTAAAGTTGTTTTTATCATTAAAGAAGAATTCCTGGAAGATTTTAAGGCAATTTTTGATGCCAAACTCAAAGGAAAAATTGAAACCGACTATGTTTTTCAAAATTTCGACCTGAAACAATTTGGAATCGAAGAAGAGATTTATCGCGAAAAACCCTGGGGTACTGCTCACGCCATCCTTTCAGGAAGAAATGCCATCAAAGAACCTTTCTGCGTAATTAATGCAGATGATTACTACGGATTTGATGCTTTCCAAAAAATGGTCCACTTCCTAACAACTGAAGCAAACGACAGCAACTACTCCATCGTCGGTTATCAAATCGGAAAAACGTTGTCTGATTTTGGCTCCGTATCACGTGGCGTTTGCAAAACTAATGATGCAGGTTACCTCGAAGACATTACAGAACGTACCCAGGTCTATAAAAAAGGAGAAACAATCGTTTATGAGGAAAATGGAGTTGAATATCCTCTGGAATATGACACCCCTGTTTCTATGAATTTTTGGGGCTTCACACCTGCCGTATTCAAATTAACTGAAGAAATGTTCAGGGTATTTGCGCTGGAAAATAAAGACAAACCAAAAGCAGAATTCTTCATTCCACTAATTGGTGAAAATCTGGTAAAAACCAATACAGCAAGCTTTAAGGTAATTCCAACGGATAGCCAATGGTTTGGCGTTACTTATAAAGAAGACAAACCTTTTGTACAAAACAGCATTGACCAATTGGTAAAAAATGGAATTTATCCAACTAGTCTTTGGAATTAAGTTCTAAATAAAAAGGCCCTGGATGATCATCCAGGGCCTTTTTATTTTGTATGCTATTGTATACTTGAAGATGATTACTTGTTATCGTCTTTCACTTCTTCAAAATCAACGTCTGTAACATTGTCACCAGCATCTGATCCTTGCGCATCGCCTGCTCCGGCTGCACCTTCTGGTTGTGCACCATCCTGACCTGCTTTGTACATATCTTCTGAGGCTGCATTCCATGCATTTTGAAGTTCTGCCTGTGCAGCATCAATATCAGCAAAGTTTCTAGAAGCATGAGCATCTTTCAATTTAGCTAAACCAGCTTCGATAGGTGCTTTTTTATCTGCAGAAATCTTATCGCCAAACTCTTTTAATTGCTTCTCTGTAGAGAAGATTAAAGCATCAGCTCCATTAATCTTTTCTGCTTCTTCCTTAGCTGCTTTGTCAGCTTCTGCATTTTGCTCTGCTTCTTCTTTCATCCTTTTGATCTCATCATCTGTTAAACCTGATGATGCTTCAATACGGATTTTTTGCTCTTTTCCTGTTGCCTTATCTTTAGCAGATACATGTAGGATACCATTTGCATCAATATCAAAAGCAACTTCTACCTGAGGAACTCCGCGTGGAGCTGGTGGAATACCATCAAGAATAAAACGACCAATTGTACGGTTTTGAGCAGCCATCGGACGCTCTCCTTGCAAAATATGAATTTCTACTGAAGGCTGGTTATCAGCAGCAGTTGAAAAAGTCTCTGCTTTCTTAGAAGGAATGGTCGTATTTGCTTCGATTAATTTCGTCATCACGCCACCCATAGTCTCAATACCCAAAGATAGAGGAGTAACATCAAGTAACAATACATCTTTAACTTCTCCGGTTAATACACCACCTTGAATTGCAGCACCAATAGCTACAACCTCATCAGGATTAACGCCTTTAGAAGGTTCTTTGCCGAAAAAGGCTTTTACAGCGTCCTGAATTGCAGGAATCCTGGTTGAACCACCTACCAAAATAATCTCATCAATATCAGAAGTTTTCAAACCAGCATTTTTCAACGCAGATTTACAAGGCTCGATTGTACGTTTAATCAAATCTGCAGCCAGCTGCTCAAACTTAGCACGGCTCAATGTGCGAACCAAATGTTTAGGTCCACTTGCATCAGCAGTGATATAAGGCAAGTTGATTTCTGTAGAAGTTGTGCTTGATAATTCAATTTTTGCTTTTTCAGCAGCTTCCTTCAAACGTTGCAATGCCATTGGATCCTGATGTAAATCCATACCGTTCTCAGTTTTGAATTCATTGGCCAACCAATCGATAATAATGTGGTCAAAGTCATCTCCACCAAGGTGCGTATCACCATCCGTAGATTTCACTTCAAATACACCATCACCCAATTCCAATACAGACACATCATGAGTACCACCACCACAGTCAAACACAACAATTTTCATGTCTTTATGTGCCTTATCCAGACCATAAGCTAAAGCAGCGGCAGTCGGCTCATTGATGATACGTTTAACATTCAATCCCGCAATTTCACCCGCTTCTTTTGTTGCCTGACGTTGTGCATCATTAAAGTAAGCTGGAACGGTAATCACAGCTTCAGTAACTTCATGACCAAGGAAATCTTCAGCAGTTTTTTTCATTTTCTGCAAAATCATTGCAGATATTTCCTGAGGAGTATATTTACGGTCGTCAATCTCCACACGAGGAGTGTTGTTATCGCCTTTTACAACTTTGTATGGAACGCGCGATGCTTCTTTAGAAACTTCAGCAAAACTGCTTCCCATAAATCTTTTAATGGACGAAATTGTTTTTGTTGGGTTAGTGATTGCCTGGCGTTTTGCAGGCTCTCCAACTTTACGCTCACCATTCTCTGCAAAAGCAACAATGGATGGCGTAGTACGTTTACCCTCACTGTTGGCTATAACTACAGGTTCGTTACCTTCCATTACGGCTACGCAAGAGTTTGTTGTTCCTAAGTCTATACCAATAATTTTTGACATGCTATTTATCTATCTATATGTTATAAAATCTTTTTAATTTACAACTGTTTAACAAGCAATGTGCCAATAGGGTTTTGGCAGAAAAAATAGCGGCGGAGCCAGATAACAGGCTTAAAACTGTCCGAATTGGTTAGCCAAAATGTGACACTATGACAGAAATCGATAAGCTAACATGGCATTATTTTTTCTAAATGATGAGTGCCAATTCCAAAATACTGCTTTATCTTTAAAATTTCAATCAATATATCGGACTTGCGTTGATCCGAAATACCGCTCTTCGTACCTACGATCAGTACATTTTTAGGGGTATGCACGTCTGATATAAATTCAAATACCTTCGTCTTATAGCCGAAATATTCTAGAATCAGGGAGCGAATTCCATCTGTAATCATCTCTGCTTGTCGTTCCAGAAAAATGCCATGCTTGGTCATAAAGGATACATCATTTTTCACCTTGTTCTTTTCCATTTCCCTTCTAATTTGTTTATGACAGCAAGGAGCAACTACAATTAATTTAGCTCCTGCTTGAATGCCTTTTATAATAGCGTCGTCGGTAGCTGTATCACAGGCATGTAAAGCAATCAACAAATCAATAGATTCCAATTCATAATTTTCAATAATCCCCTGCACAAACTTCAAATCATTGAATGAAGAACGTGTCGCAATATCACTGCACAAGTCAACCAAGTCCTGGCGATATTCTATTCCAGTAACCTTTGCTTCCAATTGAACAACATTACGCAAATAGTCATATAGGGCAAATGTCAAATAACCTTTGCCTGATCCCATATCAGCTACTTGCCTAATCGATCCTTCTGGCAAACCCTTAATCAAGCTATTTATAATCTCGATATACTGATTGATTTGCCGATATTTATCTTGCGCATTTTTGTATACCTTCCCTGTTGAATCCGAAATTCTCAAGTCCGTTAAGTAAGATTTCCCCGTTGCATTTATGATTCTCTTTTTTTCTTTATCATGCAAAAGATCAACTATAGGTTTTGGGTCAGACTTGCGTTCACGAACAGATAGGACACCCTGCTTATTCAGTTCAAGAATAAATTCCTGCGCAAATGAAAAAACAGTACAAATCCTAAAATCGTTACTCATAAGGGCCACCATTAAGTCTACTCCCTCAGCTATCTGAAAATTCTTAACGATATCCCTGGTTTTATAACGATAGGTAAATGATAGCATATCGTTGCGCTTGATAACGACTTGACGGACGTATATATTTTTTAGCTCTTTAACGTTTCCTTGATAATTTCCGAGGGAAGCTTTAACAAAGGTCCGAGTTGAGATGCTGTTCAGTATGTGATCTCGGAATATAGTAAGTTGTAACTGGTTGGACATATTTATTTAGTGCTAGAAATCTTAAAAACAGAAAAGTAGAAATTGAAAAAAGGCCCTATCCATAAATGAACAGGGCCTTTCCTTAAGAAAAATAAATAATTATTCTCCCTTGTCTTCTTTAGATTCTTCAGCCGACGGTGCTTCAGTCGCTTCTTCCTCAACAACAACCTCTTCAGTTGCAGTAGCAACAGGAGCATCTGATTTTTTAGCTTTGCTTCTTCCACGACGGGTGGTTTTCTTCTCAGCTGCATCAGCCTCTTTACCGTAAACCTCATTGTAATCAACCAACTCGATCAATGCCATTTCAGCATTATCACCCAAACGGTTGTTTAACTTAATGATTCTTGTGTAACCTCCGGGACGATTCGCAACTTTAGCTGCCACATCACGGAATAACTCAGTAACGGTCTCCTTGTCTTGCAAATAACTAAACACAATACGACGTGAATGCGTAGTATCATTTTTTGATTTGGTGATGATAGGCTCAACGTACATACGCAATGCTTTTGCCTTAGCTAAAGTAGTTGAAATCCTTTTGTGTTTAATTAACGAAGAAGCCATATTTGCCAGCATCGCTTTACGATGTGAATCTGTTCTTCCTAAGTGGTTTACTTTTTTACCGTGTCTCATTTTTGAATTTATTCAGTGTATACCGTCTCTTTGAATTTAATCTGAGGGATTTATACACTATTAACAATATGTTATTTGTGCTATATAATTAGCTGTTACTCTTCGTCTAATTTAAATTTCGACAAGTTCATGCCAAATGATAAACTCTTAGATTTAACAAGCTCCTGGATCTCTGTTAAAGATTTCTTACCGAAGTTTCTGAATTTCAACATATCAGCAACATCATAAGAAACAAGATCAGCTAAAGTACGTATGTCAGCTGCTTTAAGGCAGTTTAACGCACGAACAGATAAATCTAAATCAACCAATTCAGTTTTTAAGATCTTCCGCATGTGCAGGATTTCCTCATCCACTTCTTTAGTTTCTTCTTTAGCTTGAGACTCCAATACCAAATTCTCATCAGAGAATAACATGAAGTGCTGGATTAAAATTTTTGCAGCCTCTTTCAATGCTTCCTCCGGGTGGATGGATCCATCCGTAGAAATATCCAGTATTAATTTTTCATAATCTGTCTTTTGCTCAACACGATAGTTTTCGATCGTATATTTCACATTTTTCATTGGCGTGAAAATCGAATCGATTGCAATCACACCAACGACAGCATCATTAACTTTATTTTCTTCTGCTGGTACATAACCACGTCCCTTATTAATGGTCAATTCCACTTCTAAGGTAACTGATTTCTCCATATTACAAATTACGAAGTCAGGATTAAGTACCTCAAAATTGTTAGAGAATTTTGTGATGTCACCAGCAACAAATTGTTCCTGTCCGTTTACTACGATAAAAACTTTCTCAGAATCGCCTGAATCACCAACTTTCTTGAAACGAACTTGTTTCAAGTTCAGAATGATTTCAGTAAGATCCTCTACAACACCTTTCATTGTAGAAAATTCATGAGATACACCAGAAAAACGTATACTTGTAATGGCATAACCTTCTAAAGAAGAAAGTAAAATTCTTCTCAGGGCATTACCAATTGTTACACCGAAACCGGGCTCTAAAGGACGAAATTCAAATATACCATCGAAATCTGTTGATTTCTGCATGATTACCTTATCGGGTTTCTGAAATGCTAAAATTGCCATTTATAATGTTTTTAGATCGTTATTAAAATTATGTAACGTAAAAAAATTAGTTGCCTAAAAAGGCAACTAATTGAATATATTACTTCGAGTATAACTCTACTATAAGGTTCTCTTTGATATTCTCAGGAATCTCATCACGATTCGGATAAGCTAAGAACTTACCGGTCAATTCATTCGCATTCCAATCTAACCAATTGAATTTATTGATTACTCTTCCTGCAACAGAATTAGTGATAGCTTCCAGAGTTTTAGATTTCTCGCGAACGGCTACAACATCACCAGCTTTCAATTGGTATGAAGGAATATTCACTACTTCACCGTTAACTGTTACGTGTTTATGGCTAACTAACTGCCGCGCAGCTGAACGTGTAGTAGCAATACCTAATCTGTAAACTGTGTTGTCTAAACGAGCTTCTAATAATTGCAATAAGTTATCACCAGTAATACCTTCTCTCGAAGATGCTTTGGTAAACAAGTTGCGGAACTGACGCTCCAATACACCATAAGTATATTTAACTTTTTGTTTTTCCATCAACTGTACTGCGTACTCTGATTGCTTTCCTCTCCTTTTTGAGGCACCGTGTTGCCCAGGAGGGTAATTTTTTCTATCTAATACTTTGTCAGGGCCAAAAATAGGCTCTCTGAATTTACGCGCGATTTTGGACTTTGGTCCTGTATATCTTGCCATTGCTTTTTGTTTTAAAGTATCATGCAACCTGTAGCTGCAGACTCTTAGCTTTAAAAATTAATAAATTAAACTCTTCTCTTCTTAGGAGGACGACATCCATTGTGTGGAAGCGGTGTAATATCTTTGATCGAGGTAACTTCGATACCTGAAACCTGCAATGTTCTGATTGCTGATTCACGGCCCGAACCCGGTCCTTTAACAAAAACCTCTACTTTACGCAGACCTAAGTCAAACGCTACCTTACCGCAATCAGATGCAGCTTGTCCAGCAGCATATGGAGTATTCTTTTTAGAACCCTTGAAACCCATTTTACCTGCAGAAGACCATGATATAGTTTGACCATTGTTATTTGTCAAAGTAACAATGATATTGTTAAAAGTAGCATTGATGTGTGCCTGACCAACAGGCTCTATAACAACAATACGCTTTTTGGTAACTTTTTTACTCTTAGCCATAATTATTATTCAGTACTAATTTTATTTAGTAGCTTTTTTCTTGTTTGCAACTGTTTTTCTCTTTCCTTTACGTGTACGAGAATTGTTTTTAGTACGTTGACCACGCACTGGCAAACCTTTCCTGTGACGCAAACCACGGTAACAACCAATGTCCATTAAACGTTTAATGTTCAGTTGAACTTCAGAACGTAAAGCACCTTCCACTTTAACGCCATCGTTGATGATGGTACGGATTGCTGATAATTCATCATCAGACCAGTCCTGTACTTTTTTGCTCAAATCGATACCTGCTTCAGTCAATATACGCTGAGCAGTTGATCTACCTATTCCGAAGATATAAGTTAATCCGATTTCGCCTCTCTTGTTTCTTGGTAAATCTATACCTGATATCCTTGCCATATTTGTATTTAGCGATTTTGATTCACGACCTTGGATTTACGATTACGATTAAAGAACTCACGTCCTGTATAATCCAATAAGAATTCGTAAACCTAAAATCTAAATTTTAATTAACCTTGACGTTGCTTAAATTTAGGGTTTTTCTTGTTGATTACGTAAAGTTTACCTTTACGACGAATAACCTTACAATCAGCGCTACGTTTTTTAATTGATGACCTAACTTTCATTTTATTTATATCTATAAGTAATCCTGCCTTTTGATAAATCGTAAGGCGACATCTCTAATTTTACTTTGTCTCCCGGTAAAATTTTGATGTAGTGCATCCTCATTTTTCCCGAAATATGTGCGATTATCTCATGACCGTTTTCGAGTTCAACCCGAAACATTGCATTGGACAACGCTTCTTTTATTACACCGTCTTGTTCAATTGAGGCTTGTTTAGCCATATAATATTGATTTTTACTTAATTAGCTGCTATTAAACAGGGTTGCAAAATTAAATAAAAAATTTTAATTATTTACTTTTTTTCTATTAAAACTTCTTCTATTAATGAAAAGGTCGATAAAACATCTGCCCTCCCCTTTTTTACAGCCACTGTATGCTCAAAATGCGCAGACGGTCTATTATCCTTACTGGTAACGGTCCAACCATCTGACCAAAATTTAACACTGGCAGTACCAGCATTAATCATTGGCTCAATAGCGATCACCATTCCTTCTTCCAACTTAATACCGCTACCTCGCTTACCGTAATTAGGAACCTCAGGCTTCTCATGCAACTTTACGCCTACACCGTGTCCTACAAGCTCCCTAACTACCCCAAATCCATTACGCTCTGCTAAATCCTGAACAGCGAATCCCACGTCTCCGATCCTGGATCCAACGATAGCCTTATCAATGGCCCGTTGAAGACATTCCTGGGTGACTTCAACCAACTTTTTCTTCTCTTCACTTATTTCGCCAATCGAGAATGTATACGCTGAATCGCCAAAATAATTATTCTTGATCACACCACAATCCACAGAAATAAGATCTCCCTCCTGAATTACATAGTCGCTTGGAAAACCATGAACTACCTGTTCATTCGGAGATATACACAAGGAATATGGAAAACCATTGTAATTTAAAAAGGCCGGGACCGCTCCATGATCTTGAATAAAGGTCTCGGCCAATTTATTTAGTGACTTAGTTGTAATCCCTGGATTGATCACCTTAGCTACTTCCGCAAGAGTTCTGGAAACCAATAAGGAACTCTCTCTGATCAGCTCTATCTCCTCAAGAGATTTGTAATAGATTTTGGACATTAATATTTATTAAATCACAGCATTGCTACCGCTCGCAGGAGCAGGAATGCCAGACCTTCCAGTAACACGACCAGTCTTCATTAAGCCGTCATAATGACGCATCAACAAATAACTTTCAATCTGTTGCAAGGTATCCAATACAACGCCTACCAAAATCAAAAGTGACGTTCCACCATAAAAATGAGCGAACTCTGATTTTATCCCAAATTTCACAGCTATGGATGGAAGAATAGCGATGATCGCCAAAAACACCGCTCCAGGAAAAGTGATTTTTGAAATCACGTCATCAATGAACGACGAAGTAGCTAATCCAGGTTTAATTCCAGGAATAAATCCACCATTCTTTTTCATATCATCCGACATTTGGGTTGGATTGACAGTTATAGCCGTATAGAAAAATGTAAATGCAATGATCAGGAAAGCAAATGTCAGACTGTAAGCCAATGAAGTGTAATCACTAAATTGCGTAAGCCAGGTATTCTGTAATGAAGGGAAAAACTGCGTAAGTGTTGCCGGGATGAACATCAACGCCTGAGCGAAGATGATCGGCATTACGCCAGCTGCATTAACCTTCAATGGAATATACTGTCTAACTCCGCCAAACTGCCTGTTTCCAACAATACGTTTAGCATATTGAACAGGCACTTTGCGCACTCCCTGAACAATCATAATGGTAAACATTACAACTGCAAACAGCGCAACGATCTCGATGACCAGGGCCACCGGACCACCTTCACCTGCTATTCTGGAGGTTCCCTCCTGATAAAGCGCAACAGGAAGCCTGGCAATGATACCTACCATAATGATCAATGAAATACCATTACCGATACCTTTGTCTGTAATCTTCTCACCAAGCCACATCACAAATAAAGTTCCAGCTGCCAAAACAAAGGTAGCAAGCACAAAGAAAAGTGTGTGATCAATTACGATCGCTTGTTGGGGAACCTGAGTCTTCACATAGCCAACTGCCTGAACAGCAGTAATTGCTACGGTAAGATAACGGGTAATCTGATTCAGCTTTTTTCTACCACTTTCGCCTTCCTTTTGCATCTTCTGAAATGAAGGTACTGCAATTCCCAGTAGCTGAACTACGATTGACGCAGAAATATAAGGCATAACTCCCAGTGCCAAAATAGACACACGGGAAAATGATCCTCCGGCAAACATATCCAATAGACCCAAAAGGCCTGACTTTTCATTATCGCCTAAAAGAGTTGCATCTACACCTGGCAAAACCACGTGAGAAACAAATCTATATATCAAAAGAATCATGAGCGTAAATACTATACGCTCTTTTAATTCTTGAATTTTCCAAATATTACTTAAAGTAGTAAACAGCTTCTTCATTAATTACAATTTTTCGATTGAGCCTCCAACAGCTTCGATAGCTTTTTGTGCAGCTGCAGAAAAAGCATGGGCTTTAACTTCTAATTTAGATTTAACCTCGCCACGTGCAAGAACTTTCACTAAGTCGTTCTTAGACGCCAGGCCATGTTCCTGAAGTGTTGCAAAATCTATCGAAGTCAATTCAAATCTTTCTGCCAAACCTTGTAGAACATCTAAGTTAACACCAACATATTCAACACGGTTGATAGGTTTGAAACCAACTTTAGGTACACGACGTTGTAATGGCATTTGACCACCTTCGAAACCAATTTTGGTTTTGTGTCCAGAACGGGATCCAGCACCTTTATGACCACGAGTGGAAGTACCACCACGACCAGAACCAGTACCACGACCAATCCTTTTACTATTTTTTGTAGAACCTGCTGCAGGTTTTAAATTACTTAAGTTCATTTTTTGAAACTTATTGTGTTGCCCTTCGCTTTCACTAATCAGGGACAACGGTTAAACAATATACAAAGGTTGCAAATGTAATTATATAAACTACATTTACAACCTTTAGTCATTATAAATTCTCGATAGCAACCAAGTGGTTAACTTTCCTTACCATTCCGATAATGGCAGATGTTGCTTCAACCTCTACACTTTGGTTCATTTTAGTTAAACCTAAAGCCTGCATTGTTCTCTTTTGGCGCTCGCTTCTGTCGATAATGCTTTTTATCTGGGTTATTTTGATCTTCGCCATAATATTATCCGTTAAAAACTTTATTTAAATCTACGCCACGTTGCTGAGCTACTGTATAAGCATCACGCATCTTTGTCAATGCATCAACAGTTGCTTTAACCACGTTGTGTGGATTTGAAGAACCTTTTGATTTTGCCAATACGTTATGTACTCCAGCACTTTCCAACACCGCACGCATTGCACCACCGGCAATAACTCCGGTACCGACAGCCGCTGGCTTAATCAGGACAAAACCACCAGAGAATTTACCAATTTGCTCATGAGGAACAGTACCGTTCAACAATGGAACTTTAACCAAATTCTTCTTAGCATCATCCACGCCTTTAGCGATGGCTTCTGTAACCTCTTTCGCTTTACCCAATCCATAACCTACGATTCCGTTCTCGTCGCCCACAACCACAATGGCTGAGAAGCTGAAAGTACGTCCACCTTTAGTTACTTTGGCAACGCGTTGTATGCTAACTAAACGATCTTTCAATTCGATCTCGCTAGTCTTAACTCTTTTTATATTGATAGTTGACATTCTTATCCTATTTTCAGATTAAAATACTAAACCAGCTTCGCGAGCACCTTCTGCCAACGATTTAACACGTCCATGGTATAAGTAGCCATTTCTATCGAAAACAACTTCTTTAACACCTGCTGCTATTGCTTTCTCAGCAACCAATTTACCAACAGCCACTGACTGCTCAGATTTGCTACCGGTACCAGCAAAGTCTTTAGATAAAGATGAAGCCGATACAATTGTATTGCCGGTTACGTCGTTAATGATTTGAGCATAAATTCCTTTATTGCTTCTATAAACCGATAAACGTGGACGGCTTTCAGAACCTGTTAATCTTTTTCTGATTCCTTTTTTTATACGATCTCTACGAGATAATTTTTTCCCTGCCATGATGATTATTTTTTAGAAGCCGATTTACCTGCTTTTCTTCTTAACACTTCGCCTACAAACTTGATACCTTTACCTTTATAAGGCTCTGGAGTACGTAACGAACGAATCTTCGCTGCTACCTGACCAATCAATTGTTTATCGATACTCTCTAAAATGATCTTAGGAGTCTGACCTTTTTCTGAAGTTGTTGTTACTTTAATTTCTTCCGGTAATTGGAATACATAGTGGTGAGAATAACCTAAAACAAGATCCAAAGTATTTCCCTGGTTAGTAGCACGGTAACCCACACCTACCAATTCTTGTTGTATTTTATAACCTTCTGTTACACCAACAACCATATTATTCAACAATGAACGGTACAAACCATGTAACGCTTTATGTCTTTTTTGCTCTGATGGACGTTGTACAGTAAGTACGCCGTCTTCTTGACTTACAGTGATATCTGAATCTACTGCTTGAGTTAACTCTCCTTTTGGTCCTTTTACAGTTACTACATTCTCTTTAGAAACAGTAATGGTAACACCAGCAGGCACAGTAATTGGGGCTTTTCCTATTCTTGACATTTTGCTATCCTCCTTTAATTAATAAACGTGACACAAAACTTCGCCACCAATGTTAAGTTTAGCAGCTTCTTTATCAGTCATAACACCCTTAGATGTAGATAAAATTGCGATACCTAAACCGTTTAATACTCTTGGCATATTTTCAACACCGGCATATTGCCTTAAGCCTGGTTTGCTGATACGTACTAATGTGCGGATAGCCGGGATTTTTGTGATGGCATTGTATTTTAATGCAATCTTAATTGTTCCCTGAGCTGTAGTATCCTCAAATTTGTAGTTAGCAATGTAACCTTTGTCAAAAAGTACTTTAGTAATTTCCTTTTTAAGGTTAGACGCAGGAATCTCTACAATTCTGTGATTTGCCTTGATGGCATTTCTTACCCTTGTAAGATAATCTGCTATTGGATCTGTATTCATTTTTTATATAGTTGTGATAGTGGTTTCCTTCCCGACCTATTCGGGGCGACCTGCCATCGGTTAAAATTTTTATTAGAGCTTGAGGGAAGACCCCTCAAGCACAAAAGAAAGCTGGGACTACCAGCTTGCTTTTCTTACTCCAGGTATTTTACCTGCTAAAGCCATATCACGGAACAATACCCTTGATATACCGAAAGTACGCATATAACCACGAGGACGACCTGTCAATTTGCAACGGTTGTGCAAACGAACTGCTGAAGAGTTCTTAGGTAACTTGTCTAATCCTTCATAATCACCAGCTGCTTTTAATTCTGCACGTTTCTCTGCATATTTAGCAACCAATTTCTGACGCTTAATTTCGCGAGCTTTTACACCTTCTTTTGCCATTATTGCTCTGTTTTTTGATTTTTAAATGGTAACCCAAATTGTTTTAACAATTCCAATGCTTCAACGTCTGTAGTAGCAGATGTTACAAATGTAATATCCATTCCTAAAATCTTATTGATTTTATCGATGTTGATCTCAGGGAAGATGATTTGTTCAGTAACACCTAATGTGTAGTTACCTTTTCCATCAAAACCTTTATCATTGATACCTTTGAAATCACGGATACGTGGCAAAGCTACGGAAATTAAACGATCTAAAAACTCATACATGTTGTTATCACGTAAAGTTACACGTACACCAACTGGCATACCTTTACGCAACTTGAAGTTAGAGATATCTTTTTTAGACTTAGCGCCAACTGCCTGCTGACCAGAAATGGTTGTCATCTCTAAAATAGAGCTGTCCATAATTTTCTTGTCAGTAACAGAGAAACGACCAACACCTTGGTTGATAGAAATTTTCTCCAACTTAGGAACTTGCATTACGCTTTTGTAATTGAACTTATCTTTAAGTGCAGTTACAATCTCCTCTTTATATTTACTTTTTAATCTTGGTACGTAAGCCATTATTTGATCTCCTCTCCTGATTTTTTAGATACCCTAACTAATTTCCCATCAGCGTTAAGCTTTCTGCCAACGCGAGTGATGTTACCTGATTTAGGATCGATCAACGCCACGTTAGAAATATGAAGAGCAGCTTCTTTTTTTATGATACCACCGTTTGGTGTAGCAGCATTTGGTTTTGTATGTTTTGATACAAGGTTAACGCCCTCAACCAGGATTCTGCTTTTAGTAGCTAATACTGAAAGCACTGTACCTTGCTGACCTTTCGAATCGCCGGCTATAACCTTTACTAAATCTCCTTTACGGATCTTTACTTTTGGTGTAGTTACTTTATTTTTCATTTTATAATACCTCCGGTGCTAATGATACAATTTTCATGAATTGTTTTTCACGCAGTTCTCTCGCTACCGGGCCAAAAATACGTGTACCGCGCGGCTCATCTTGTGCATTTAATAATACTGCTGCATTGTCGTCGAAACGGATGTAAGAACCATCTTTACGTCTGATCTCTTTCTTTGTTCTTACAACAACTGCTTTAGAAACTGTTCCTTTCTTAATGTTTCCGGAAGGCAATGCACTTTTAACGGTAACAACGATTTTGTCACCAATAGAAGCATATCTCTTTCCAGTACCACCAAGTACACGGATAACCAATACTTCTTTTGCGCCGCTATTATCGGCTACGTTTAATCTTGATTCCTGTTGTACCATGTTATTTAGCCCTTTCTAAAATTTCCACTAATCTCCAGTTCTTGTTTTTACTCAGCGGACGAGTCTCCATGATCAGTACTGTATCACCAATACCGCAATCGTTTTTCTCGTCATGAGCCATAAATTTGGTAGTTTTCTTAACAAACTTACCATAGATCGGGTGTTTCACTTTACGCTCTACCGCTACAACAATAGATTTATCCATCTTGTTGCTTACCACCAACCCGGTTCTTGTTTTTCTTAATTGTCTTTCCATTTCGACTCTAAAGTTATTTAGTTTCAGTAGCAGACTCAGCTTTACGCTTAGTCACTTCAGTGTTTAATCGGGCGATATCTCTTCTTACTTTACGTATGCGGGAAGGATTTTCAATAGCCGATATTGTGTGCGCAAATTTCAACTTTACTAAGTTTTCAGTTTCTTCTGCAATCCTGGCTACTAGTTCTTCTTGTGAAAGCCCTGTTATTTCTGAGTTCTTCATTTTATTAATTTTTATGTTGCGGGTCTAGAGGTTGTAATAACAAGTTACTTACAACATTCAACCCAAAACTTTCTATGCTTCTACGTAATCTCTACGTACTACAAATTTTGTTTGGATAGGTAATTTTTGAGCGGCCAATCTCATTGCTTCTTTAGCAACTTCTAAAGGAACACCTTCGGCTTCAAAAATAATGCGTCCGGGTCTAACTACGGCTACCCAATATTCAGGAGCACCCTTACCTTTACCCATACGTACCTCAGCTGGTTTTTTAGTTACCGGTTTGTCCGGGAATATCCTAATCCACACCTGGCCTTCACGTTTCATGAAACGAGTTACCGCAATACGGGCTGCCTCTATCTGACGACTGGTAATCCAGGTCGACTCTAAAGATTTAATCCCGAAAGACCCGAATGACAATTCAGCACCACGAGTTGCTAAACCTTTCATTCTGCCCTTTTGCATCTTTCTGAACTTCGTTCTTTTTGGCTGTAACATTTTATTCTAATATTATCGTTAAACGATCTGTTAACTAATTATTTACGAGGACCTCTGTTTTGAGTATTTCCACCTCTATTATCTCTTCCTGCTCCAGGACCGCCTTGACCAGGACCTCTTCCGCCACGATTACCACCACCGCGGTTATCGTTTCTTCTGTCGCCACCGCCACGGTTATCTCTGTCTCTGCCTCCTGCGAATGCACCTTCTGGTCTGCCACCTTTGCCTGGAGCATTGCTCGTTGCACCGATGTTTGGAGAAAGATCACGTTTACCGTAAACCTCGCCTTTGCAGATCCAAACTTTAACACCTATTTTACCGTAGGTAGTTAAAGCCTCAGCTAATGCATAGTCAATGTCAGCACGGAAAGTATGCAAAGGAATTCTTCCTTCTTTATACTGTTCGCTACGAGCCATCTCAGCACCACCTAAACGACCTGAAGTCATAATTTTGATACCTTCTGCGCCCATACGCATTGTCGATGCAATAGTAGATTTCATTGCTCTACGGAATGAGATCCTTGCCTCTAATTGTTTGGCAACACCTTCTGCTACTAATTGTGCATCAAGCTCAGGACGTTTGATCTCAAAAATGTTGATTTGAATTTCCTTTTTAGTCAATTTTTTCAACTCTTCTTTGATCTTGTCAACTTCCTGACCCGCTTTACCAATTACAATACCCGGACGAGCCGTGTGGATTGTAACAGTAATGCGTTTCAAAGTACGCTCGATTACCACTTTAGCTACGCCGCCTTTAGCGATACGTGCAGAAAGGTATTTCCTTATTTTCTCGTCCTCAACTAATTTATCAGCATAGTTGTTGCCACCGAACCAGTTAGAATCCCAACCTTTGATGATTCCTAACCTGTTACCTATTGGATGTGCTTTTTGTCCCATTTCTGTTAATTAGTTTGAGTTTCAACGTTTTTACTATCTACTATCAAAGTCACGTGGTTTGAACGTTTACGTATTCTGTAACCGCGTCCTTGAGGAGCTGGTCTCAGTCTTTTCAACTGACGGCCACCGCCTACCATTATCGTTTTCACGTATAATTGGTTTTCTTCAGGGCGAGAACCTTCATTTTTAGTCTCCCAGTTTTTGATAGCTGATAATAATAGTTTCTCAACTCTTATTGCTGCATCTTTATTGGTGAACTTTAAAATATGTAAAGCTTTCTCAACACGCTCACCTCTGATAAGATCTACAACCAAACGCATCTTACGTGGTGAGGTTGGACAATTGTTTAATTTCGCTACTGCTTCCATCTCTTAATTATTTTTTCTTTTCAGAGTGACCCCTAAATGTTCTGGTTGGAGCAAACTCTCCCAGCTTATGACCAACCATGTTTTCTGTTACGTATACCGGTATAAATTTATTACCGTTGTGTACTGCAAATGTATGACCCACAAAATCTGGTGAGATCATTGATCTGCGTGACCAAGTTTTAATGACAGACTTTTTGCCTGAATCATTCATAGATACTACTTTCTTCTCTACGTTATGGTCAATATAAGGTCCTTTTTTTATCGAACGAGCCATTATTTCTTCCTTTTCTCTATGATGAAACGATTTGAGTATTTTTTAAGTGTACGGGTTTTGAAGCCTTTGGCATACATACCGTTCCTTGACCGAGGCTGACCTCCTGATGAGCGACCCTCACCACCACCCATTGGGTGATCGACAGGGTTCATCGCTACCGGACGTGTTCTCGGACGACGACCTAACCAACGGCTACGTCCTGCTTTACCTAATACCTCATTTGCATGATCAGAGTTAGAAACAGCTCCGATTGTTGCCAAACAAGCAGTCAAGATCAATCTTGTCTCACCTGAAGGCATCTTCAAAGTAGCATATTTACCATCACGTGCAGCAAGTTGTGCATAAGCACCAGCGCTACGTGCTAACTGAGCACCACGACCTGGATGAATTTCCACGTTGTGAATGATCGATCCCAATGGGATGTTAGACAATTTCAAGGTATTTCCTACCTCTGGAGTAGCAGTATCACCTGACACTACTTTTTGCCCTACTTGCAACCCTTCGGGAGCAATAATATAACGCTTCTCACCATCCGCATAATGTAATAATGCGATACGTGCTGTACGGTTTGGATCGTACTCAACAGTTGCTACTGTTGCAGGAATATCAAATTTCTCACGTTTAAAGTCAATCAAACGGTAAGATTTTTTGTGACCACCACCCATGTAGCGCATAGTCATCTTTCCTGTATTGTTACGTCCTCCCGATTTCTTAGAAGATACAACCAATGATTTTTCGGGCTTGGTTGCTGTAATCTCCGTAAAACTGGCACCTACTCTAAAGCGGGTTCCCGGAGTAACTGGTTTAAATTTTCTTAAGCCCATAGTTTATAAAATATTCAATTCTTATTAAATGTTCGCGTAATAATCTATAGTCTCGCCTGCTTTAAGCGTTACAATAGCTTTTTTGTATTTCGGGCTGCGACCAGTAACTAATCCGCCTTTAGTATTTCTAGATTTAACTTTACCGTCAACTACCATTGTATTGATAGCTAAAACGTTAACGCCATACATCTTCTCGATAACTTGCTTGATCTGCAGTTTATTCGCTTTATGATCTACTTTAAAGGTAAAGCGGTTAGACTTCTCTGTTAATGCAGAAGCTTTTTCTGTTAATATCGGTTTTTTTAAAAGTTCCATATTACTTGGCAAATGCCTCCTCCAATGTTTTAAGAGAATCAGCAGTTAACAAAAGCTTACCGCAATTCAATACATCATAAGTATTCAATTGATCTGCAGTGATTACTTTCGCTTTCTGAATGTTTCTGCTTGATAAATAGATATTGTTATTTTGTGAAGGTAAAACCAACAATGTCTTTTCGCCAGCCAAATTCAAAGCGCTAACTAAATTGATGTAGTTTTTAGTTTTGATTGAATCAAAAGTGAAATCTTCCAAAACAACGATGTTCTGATCCTGTGCTTTGTAAGACAATGCAGACTTACGAGCCAATACTTTCAATTTTTTATTCAGTTTAAAACTATAATCACGCGGCTGAGGACCAAACACGCGACCACCACCATTGAACAATGGAGATTTAATACTTCCGGCACGAGCACCACCAGTACCTTTTTGTTTATATAGTTTACGGGTTGAACCTGCAATCTCATTACGTTGTTTAGACTTGTGCGTTCCCTGACGTTGATTAGCCAGATATTGCTTTACATCTAAGTAAATTGCGTGGTCAACAGGCGATATGCCAAATACCGACTCAGGAAGTTGCACCTTGGCACCTGTCTCTTTTCCTGAAATGTTTAATACTTTAACTTCCATCTGCTTACTTATCTAAGATTACGTAAGAACCCTTAGCTCCTGGAATGGAACCACTAACTACAACAAGATTTTGATCAGCATAAACTTTCAAAACCTGTAAGTTCTGAACTTTCACTCTGTCTCCACCCATTCTACCCGCCATACGCATGCCTTTAAATACACGTGAAGGATAAGAAGCAGCACCCAGTGAACCTGGAGCACGCATCCTGTTGTGCTGTCCGTGAGTTTGACCTCCAACACCACCGAAACCATGACGTTTTACAACACCCTGGAAACCTTTACCTTTTGACGTACCAACTACATCCACAAAATCACCTTCAGCAAAGATACTTACCGTAACGGTATCACCTAAACTCAAAGATTCCTCAAATGGCTCAAATTCAACTAATTTGCGCTTTGGGGTAGTGTTCGCTTTTGCAAAGTGGCCTTTCAAAGGCTGAGTGGTGTTCTTTTCTTTGGCTTCGTCGAAACCTAACTGAACTGAAACGTAACCGTCTTTCTCTGCGGTCTTTACCTGTGTAACTACACAAGGTCCAGCTTCGATCACCGTACATGGAATGTTCTTTCCATCGGCGTCGAAAATGCTGGTCATTCCTACTTTTTTTCCAATAATACCTGACATTTTCTAATTTAATTTAACACCCATCGAAGCAGTAGGGCTTCGTTCAAGGTGGATATACATCCCCGTTAAGGGACGGCAAAAATAGGAAAGAAATCTTAATTTTCAAATAGTTAGCTCATTATTTTTTCAAATAACTGCAAATTATTTTTGACGGCGGTTAATAGACCTTCAAACTGAATTTAACCCGCCAACTTATTACTCAGACTGAAAAGGATCACAGACAAAACAAACAAACCAATGAGCACATACAGATAATCCTTCTCGATAAGAAAACTAAAAACAGAAAAAACTACCCTTAAAATAGGTGTAAAAATAAGTAGTAAAGTACCAAATTGAATGATCGCCGCACCGTCCAAATGCTTCAAGCCAGCAAAAATTGCAACGATGGAGGATAAACCCGATTTTCCCGGGTCAAATTCATTGTAGTCTACCACAGCTGAGGAATTGGATATCAGATAAATTACTCCTCCCAAGAACACTACGCTCATGGAAGAAATCACACCTACCCGCAGCAAGGTACCCAGGATCAACTGAATGTCCTTGTCTGCCAAAAAGTTCCTGTTACCTTTACTCATAACCTACCCGTTAAACCATTATAAATCATCTGAATTGCAAGAAATGTCACCACTACAGCAAAAACTATTTTTAATTTATCTGTCTTGGTCCTCACCAATATCTTGGACCCTATAGTTGCACCCAACAATACGCCTACTGTGACCGGCATGGCTATTCCAGGATCAATCTGTCCACGATGAAGATAAACGATCGCACTGGCAGCCGCAGTCACCCCCATCATGAAATTACTGGTCGTAGTAGAAACCTTAAACGGAATTCTCATAATATTATCCATAGCGATGACTTTCAATGCACCAGATCCTATACCCAACAGACCTGAAATGATACCCGCAATGAACATCATTAAAAAACCGCCTACAACATTATGAACTGCATATTTTTTCTGCCCGTTTTCTGTCGGATAAGCGCCATTGAGCTTAAAAAATACGGCTATTTTCCCTGAAGTATCATTATCCGAACGGTCTACCTTCTTCCGGATCATCATCATCGCCGAAAACAAAAGGATCAACCCAAATATCACTGCGATATAACCAGGATCAATGAAGACTGTAATCACAGCACCGATAATCGCGCTGACTGTAGTCGCAATCTCCAAAAACATCCCTATACGAATATTCGTAATCCCCTCTTTAACATACGCTGCCGCGGAACCTGAAGAAGTCGCGATTACCGAAATGATAGAAGCGCCGATCGCATAATGGATGTCCACACCAAGAACGAGCGTCAGCAAGGGAATGATCACAACTCCACCACCTAAACCGGTTAAAGACCCGACAAGACCGGCCAGAAATGCCCCGGCCAGGACGATGATTGTAAAGAGTAATACCGACATGCCTTGCAAATATACTATCTCTCCACAAAACACAATAAAATTAAATAATGAATGTTAAATTAGACGTAAACTATTTGAACATGAAAAAAAATCTATTCCTGATTCTTGCACTTTTTTTAATTCAGTTCTACGCTCATGCTCAGGTTGCTGACACAACAAATACAGATCCGAGCCTTAGGGGACAATACCAGGTCCTACTCTCCAAATCCAAGACTTTGAATGGCTACAAATTAGTTAACCCTAATCGGCTCTCTTCCTTCTGGCAAAGTGTCCGGGATTCACTCAATAGCACCCAACAGCAGTTGAAGGAGGTCAGAAAAAAGATAAATCTCCAGGAAAAGGAAATTGACACCCTAAAAAAGAACATTTCGGGAACCACCTCTTCACTTGCGAATTCAAATGCACGGATTAACGAAATCAGTTTTCTAGGAATTTCCTTTACTAAATCCAACTATAATTTGATGGTATGGGGCTTAATTCTTGGACTTGCCCTTGTACTCACCTTTATTATACTAAGATCGGCAAAACATATCCACGAGGCCAGGTACCGCAGCACACTTTATGAAGAGATTGCCCAGGAATATCAGGCTTACAAAGTAAAGGCCAATGAAAAAGAGAAAAAACTCGCACGTGAATTACAAGATGAACGCAATAAACTGGAAGAGATCAGAAGCCGGGGGAAATAAATAACAAAATTCAGGTTAAACAAAAATGCCTGTCTGGAAATCCAGACAGGCATTTTTGTTTAACGTCAACTATAAAGTTATACTTTGATTTCTACTTCAACACCGCTAGGCAATTCAAGTTTCATCAAGGCATCAACTGTTTTAGAGTTAGAACTATAAATATCTAACAAACGTTTGTATGCGCACAATTGAAACTGCTCACGTGCTTTTTTGTTCACGTGTGGTGAACGCAAAACAGTGAAGATTTTCTTTTCTGTAGGCAAAGGGATAGGTCCGCTTACCACTGCACCCGTAGGTTTAACAGTCTTTACGATTTTCTCAGCAGATTTATCTACCAGATTGTAATCGTAAGATTTTAATTTGATTCTGATTCTTTGGCTCATGATATTTATTTAATTGAGGCGGCCGGTTAGAGCTATTAATAACCGGCTGCCGATTTTATTTTTTAATCTACAGATTTAATTCTGCCTTTTGATTTGGCAATAACTTCATCCTGAACGTTTTTAGGCGCTGCTTCATAGTGATCAAACTCCATAGTTGAAGTCGCACGACCCGAAGTGATGGTACGCAACTGAGTTACATAACCAAACATCTCAGAAAGAGGCACTGTTGCTTTGATCACCTGAGAACCATTACGTGTATCCATACCCAAAAGCTGGCCACGACGACGGTTCATATCACCGATAACATCACCCATATTTTCTTCTGGGGTCAGGATCTCGATTTTCATGATTGGCTCCATCAATGTAGGCTTACATTTTGGCAAGGCTTCACGATAAGCCATTCTTGCTGCAAGTTCAAATGACAAAGCATCTGAATCGACTGCGTGGAATGAACCATCGATCAAACGAACTTTCATATCAGGAAGTGGATAACCAGCCAATACACCATTCGCCATTGCTGCAGCAAAACCTTTCTCAACAGATGGGATAAATTCACGAGGAATAGATCCACCAGTGATTTCATTTACAAACTGCAAACCACCTTTTTCAAAATCTGAATCAATTGGAGAAATTACCACCTGAATGTCGGCGAATTTACCACGACCACCAGATTGTTTTTTATACGTTTCACGGTGCTGAGTAGATCCAAAGATCGCCTCTTTATAAGCTACCTGTGGAGCTCCCTGATTAACTTCAACTTTAAACTCACGTTTCAAGCGGTCAATCAAGATATCTAAGTGAAGCTCACCCATACCAGAAATTACAGTCTGACCAGTTTCCTCGTCTGTCTGAACCCTGAATGTAGGGTCTTCTTCGGCCAATTTAGATAAGCCCATACCCAATTTATCGATATCAGCTTGAGTTTTAGGCTCAATTGCCAAACCAATAACTGGCTCAGGGAACACCATAGATTCCAAAACGATCGGATTTTTCTCTTCACAAAGTGTATCTCCTGTTTTGATGTCTTTAAAACCTACAACCGCAGCAATATCACCAGCACCTACGTTAGGAATTGGGTTTTGCTTGTTCGCATGCATCTGGAAGATACGTGAGATACGCTCTTTGTTTTCAGAACGTGCGTTGTAAATATAAGAACCTGCTTCAAGGTTACCTGAATAAACACGGATAAAGCATAAACGTCCAACAAAAGGATCTGTCGCAATTTTGAATGCCAAAGCTGCAAACGGCTCTTTTTCATCTGGCTTACGCAATTCCTCTGCTCCTGTCTCTGGATTAGTTCCAACAATACCTTCTGAATCCATTGGTGAAGGCAATAATTCCATCACATAGTCAAGCATGGTCTGTACACCTTTGTTTTTGAAAGATGAACCACAAACCATAGGTACAATTTTAGCATCCAATACAGCTGCACGCAAAGCGTCTAAGATTTCACGCTCTGTGATCGAATTAGGATCTTCGAAGAATTTCTCCATCAAAGTCTCATCATAATCAGCCACAGATTCCAGCAATTTCTCTCTCCACTCAGCAACTTCGTCCAGCATATCTTCAGGAATTGGAACTTCAGTAAAGGTCATACCTTTATCGTGCTCATTCCATACGATACCACGGTTGTTGATCAAATCAACTACACCTTTGAAGCTGTCTTCAGCACCGATAGGCAATTGCAGCGGAACTGCATTGCTACCCAACATGCTCTTAACCTGCCCAACAACTTTCAGGAAGTCAGCTCCGGAACGGTCCATTTTGTTAACGAAACCGATACGGGCTACATTGTAGTTGTTTGCCAGTCTCCAGTTGGTTTCAGACTGAGGCTCAACACCATCAACTGCAGAGAAAAGGAATACCAGACCATCCAATACGCGCAATGAACGATTTACCTCTACGGTAAAATCAACGTGTCCCGGTGTATCAATGATGTTGATGTGGTAGTTATCTCCTCTGTATTTCCAGTTTACAGTAGTAGCCGCAGAAGTGATCGTGATACCACGCTCCTGCTCTTGTGCCATCCAGTCCATTGTAGCTGCACCTTCGTGCACCTCACCAATTTTATGACTAACACCAGCATAATAAAGGATACGCTCAGTTGTTGTAGTTTTACCTGCATCAATGTGAGCTGCAATTCCAATGTTTCTTGTGTATTTTAAATCTCTTGACATTTTCTATGATTCTGTATGATTAGAAACGGAAGTGAGAGAACGCTTTGTTGGCTTCAGCCATTTTATGCGTATCTTCTTTTTTCTTAACTGCTGCACCTTCACCTTTAGCTGCTGAAACAATTTCACCTGCTAATTTCTCTTTCATTGTTTTTTCACCGCGTTTACGAGCGTAAGAAATCAACCATTTCATACCTAAAGCAATCTTACGGTCTGGTCTTACTTCTGTAGGCACCTGGAAGTTAGCACCACCTACACGGCGTGACTTAACCTCTACAGCAGGCATTACATTAGCTAAAGCACGTTTCCATACTTCTAAGCCATTTTCACCAGCTTTTTTCTCAGCCAGCTCAACAGCGTTATAGAAAATATCATATGCGATGGATTTCTTTCCATCGTACATCATATTGTTCACAAATCTGGTTACCTGAACATCATTGAACTTAGGATCAGGAAGGATAATTCTCTTTTTTGGTTTTGACTTTCTCATTTTTCTTTCCTCCTAATTATTTCTTTTTACCTTTTGTTGGTGCCGCAGCTACTTGTCCTGGCTTAGGACGTTTAGTACCATATTTCGAACGACGTTGGTTACGACCAGCAACACCAGAAGTATCCAATGCTCCACGGATGATGTGGTAACGTACACCTGGCAAATCTTTAACACGACCACCACGGATCAATACGATCGAGTGCTCCTGCAAGTTGTGACCTTCTCCAGGGATGTACGCGTTAACCTCTTTACCATTGGTTAAACGTACACGCGCTACTTTACGCATTGCTGAGTTTGGTTTTTTAGGGGTAGTAGTATATACACGTGTACATACACCTCTTCGCTGTGGACAGCTGTCCAACGCCGGAGACTTACTCTTGAACTCCAGTGCTACTCTACCTTTTCTAACTAATTGTTGAATGGTTGGCATTGTTTCTTTTTTGTTTTTCTATTAATGTTTAAAAACTTTACCCCTCAATAAGGGACTGCAAAGGTAAGACAATACATTTTATAAATCAAGGGGTTAACACAAAATTATTAAGGCACAAAAAAATAGGGCATCCATCCGGATCGCCCTATTACTTATTAACTTCCCTAAATTTTATCATTCTAATCAAAAAAAAGAACGACAAAGTCTTTATAATAATTGATTATTAATCGTTTTCTAAATTTCCAGCTCATCAAAACCAATATGGCCCGGCCAAAAACCTGCGCAAATGTAAAACATGCTTATCAAGAATCGTTATACTTTAGGGCCTAAGTATTGCACTTTAGAGCCTCCCCAAATTCTCCGAATGCGAAAATGCACGGTAATCAAGCGCTGTAATGCCAGTCATTTTTTTAAAAAACCGGCAAAAGTAGCCCTGACTATTAAACTCAAGCTCTGCCGCAATTTCCTTCACCGTAAGCGAAGTACCACTAAGCAAGCTCTTGCTCTCCAACAATAAGCGATCCTGAATCAAATCGTACACGGTTTTACCCAAAATAGATTTCGTAATGTTATTGATCCTGCGGCCGGGCAGCCCAATGGCATCGTAATAAAAGTCAGGATCCTTATGACGTTTATAATCTTTTTCAATCAATGCTTTCAGACGCTTGATCATCGAAAAGCGGTCGTCCGCCCCACCAATAGCACTTAAAAAAGAACTCCGCTGATCTGCACACAGCAACATTCCATTTAGCAGGTTGGTAATCATCATCACATTTGGCTCCTGTTGTCGCATTTCCAATTGCAATAAACTAAATAACCCCATAAAAGTTTCACAGGAAAGCTCTTTTAGATCCAGGTAAGGTCTGCGGTAAAAATTATCCAGCAATGAAGCGTTTAAATTTCTTAAGGCCTCTTCATTCAGCAGAATCACCCAGCCATCTTCAGCATATTGCTTCAACTGATGAGCCTGGCCTCCCCGAACAAAAAACAACCTTCCCGGAAGCATTTCATATTCCACATAGTCTATGCACTGGGCACCCAGGCCACGTGTAGCCCAGATTACAATATCGAACTTGTGCCGATGGGATTCAAAAGCATAATATTTAGAAAAACTGTCGAAACGACAAACCTCAATCGTCTTCTTTCCCGAAATGGTAGGGAAAGGCAATGCAGTATGTACATATTCAGCAGCAGGTTCGTTCATCGAAAGCACTATATATTAATTTACTATTATCCTATCAATTATAATCAGGCATATCCTATACGCCTTCGTTCTCTCCACCAAACAGAAAAACCCATATTCTTCCGGATGGTGTCTTATACAATAAAATTTAGGTTATAATATCTCAATACATGAATCCCACTTAAAGCCCTGAGATTCATCTGACTGAATTTAGTTAAAACAAATTTAAATAATAAAATTAACATTCAGCAAACTTAACTTTAAAAAAGAAGGATGTCCTGAATGCCTGCCTTTAATGAAAAGTGTTGAGGTAGAGTTTCTCCACTTTTTTCCTGGCCCAATCTGTTTTACGTAAGAATTTGAGACTGGAATTCATCGTGGGATTATTATTGAAACAGGCGATCTTAACCAGCATACCCAATTCTTCCCAGCCATAGTGCCATACGAGTTGTTTTAGGACAAACTCTAGTGTTTTCCCATGCAATGGATTGTTTTTTTGCTCCTGCTCCGCCATAGGGCAAAAATAATAACTAAATTTGATTAGTGTTAAACAGATCGACAAATGAATTATAAATTAGGAGACTTCGTCCGCTTCGTGGATGAAAACCTGGAAGGCTATATCACCAGAATTATAGATAAAGATACGATTGGCGTCACAGATGCCAATGACTTTGAAATTCCCGTACTGGCCGCGAAGGTTACTTTGGTACATGGAGAAATTTCTGAAGACGAGACCACTGCTGTCAGGACCAGACCCAGTATACCTGAAAAAGAGTTCATCACCGATGGTGTATACCTTGGGATTGTTACCGACCAACACAGCAATTCCGTAGTGCACTTCTACCTGGTGAATGAGACTTCATTCCAGCTGCCGCTTAGCCTGAGTACAGAGAAAGACAACAAATTTAAAGGTGAATTTCTGGGCATCATCCCTGTAGGTACCGCCCAAAAAATCTACTCGGCTCAATTGGCTGATATTCAAATATGGCCCAAGTTCAGGTTGGAAATCTTGTTCCATACTTCCTCAAATATCGAACCCAAAGCGCCTGTCATTTTTAAACAGGCCATCAAAGGAAAAGACCTCTCCGTCGCTAAAGTAGAGATCAAACTATTGAACCAAAAGGGCTGGCAGATCCGGCTGGATGAAACACCATCTGCAAGCACAATAGATGCTGAAAAATTAAAACAGAGTTTTTATAAATAATACCAGCAAAAAGCCCCTGTCGACCATCGACAGGGGCTTTTTGCCAATTAAAAGAATATTTAATTCTTTTTCCAACTGTTGTTGCTGCTGTTTACATCAGGGAGCACTTTTGCCGGATCCAGCACCACAGCCGTAATTTCTTCATCGGAAACATAGGGAATTGTCCATTGCGTATTCCTCATCCAAATATCAACCGGCAGTCTGATGATCTCTTTTTTACCACTTTTCCGAGTTACTTCCAGAATTACAGGCATTGGCATCTGCTCCAGATTTGCAATTGTGATGTTGTAAACGCTTTTTCCATCCCGTTTTGTTTCAGTCACACCATTAATGGCCTGATCCATCTTCCAGTTCTCCAAAAACCAACCTCTCCAAAACCAGGAAAGGTCTTCCCCGGCAGCGTTCTCCATCGAACGAAAGAAATCAAAAGGTGTCGGGTGCTTGAATGCCCATTGCTCAATGTAATTTTTAAAGGCATAATCAAAGCGATCAGCTCCCAACACTTCATTCCTCAGAATGTCCAATCCCCATCCGGGCTTGCTATACAGGTTCACACCGATATTTCTTTCCTTCATGGCATCTGGAGTCAACATAATATATTCCAGACCAGGATTCTGCAGGTATTCCGCAACCTTGTGCATATCTTCCGGCTGTTGCTTATATTCTCCTTTATTGAATTCGGCGCTGGAAATCCCGTTGATAAAGGTATTGAATCCTTCGTCCATCCATCCATATTTACGTTCATTGCTACCTACGATCATCGGAAACCAGGTATGCCCGAATTCATGGTCAATTACTCCCCATGCGCTCTCATTCTTCGCTTTCCAGCCGCAAAATACAATTCCGGGATATTCCATTCCCCCCACGTTACTGGCTACATTGATGGCCATCGGATAAGGATATTCAAACCATTTGTTCGAATAATGTTCAATAGAAGCTTTAACGTATTCGGCCGCCCTTCCATAACCATCTTTACCATTACTTTCAACCGGATGTGCGGCTACTGCCAATGCCTTTTTACCGCTAGGTAGATTGATCCGGGCTGCGTCCAGTACAAATGCCTTCGAAGAACCCCATGCAGCATCCCTTGTATTTTTGATTTTATATTTCCAGGTCAATTTGTCTTTTGCCGGGCGCGACTTAGGATCATTTACTTCAGATTCCGAACGTATCGCAATGGTTTGATCACTGGATTTTGCGGCATTCCATCTTTGAAGCTGTGTAGGGGTAAATACTTCCTGCGGGTTCAATAACTCCCCTGAGCCCATTACAATGTGACTTGCAGGTGCGGTTATGGAAAAATCGATATCGCCATATTCACAATAGAATTCACCTGCACCCCAATAAGGCAAAGTATTCCAGCCCAATACATCGTCATACACACACATTCTCGGAAACCATTGCGCAATAGAGAAAATCTCCCCGTTTTTAGTAGTCAGGTGCCCCATCCGGTCTGAACCATTCACAGGCACAACAAAGGCAAAATTCATTTTAATAGTAACCACGTCTCCATTCGCAGCCAATGGTTCAGCTAACCTGATCTGCATCCTGGTATCCTCTATTAGCGAGGTAAACTTAACAGGCTTCAGTTTTTGAACTACAGACAGTCCCTCTATTTTATATCCGCCTTCCAACTTCTCGCCACGTGCACCATAACGGCTACCAGCGGCAATCAGTGAGTTGCCCCTCGATTCAGGGGCAAACAGGTTTTGGTCCAATTGCAACCACAGAAAGGGCAATTTGTCCGGGCTATTGTTTTTGTAAGTTATCGTTACCGTGCCGCTTACCTTATTGGCAGCCTCATCTAAATTTGCTGTAATCGAGTAATCTACTTTATTCTGCCAATATTTTGGACCTGGATAGCCATTTGCAGAACGATACTCATTGCCATTCTGTGTATAAAATAATGGGCTGAATGCAGCATGGGCATCGTATTTCCCGGCGACTGCACCTGTTTGCTGAGCCATGGCAGAAAGGCCAAAGGCAAATAACAATGCCCCTAGTAAAATAGACTTATTGAACATATTTGATGTAGGTTAAAAGTTTGATCACTAAAGGTATAAAAACCCCAGAAATCCATCGTCAATGTAACGGGATTATTAATTATTCTTAAGTTTCGGAATCGCCTGTAGTTTACGTTCCGCTTCTGGCAGCTTCAGCCAGGTATGATAGGCCTTTACGGTATAAAAGTCGTAGTTAAACGGACGCTGTCCCCCGACTAATAATGCAGATGGCCTGTAAATACTCATAAAGTTCTTAAGATCATCTCCTTTTAATTTAGTCAGCTTACTGACATACTCCGCTGTAAATGTTTGATTGATCTCCGCCTCATAAAAATCCCTTTCTTCATCAGCTTCCAACTTTTCCTGCTTTCGCTTGTACTTGCCGTAGCCTAAATTGAATTTCAAGCCCCCTACCCTGTCATTATTTCCCTTTCCATTCAACGCATCATTTTCAAAGCGCTTGAAAACCCTGGCCTCCGGATCCGGCGACAGCACAAGTGGGTTCACTTTTGCACCTAAAATAGCTACCTCTTTTAAACGGGTCGAATTTGCAGGCAGGTAAATCGTCCTGGCTGACAGATTGATGAGATAAAGCGTGTCGGTGTGATAGCCCACGAAAGAAACCTCGATCAGCTCTCCAACCTTGGCAGGAAGGGAAAAATTGCCCTGCGCCTGGCTCATTGTCGATTTACCAGTACTCAAATTTCTCACCAGAGCATTAGGCAAGGGCATTTTTTTATCATTCAGGTCGTACACCTTACCAGAAAACACCTGTTGGGCTGCTGCAAACAGCGGCAAAACAGACAGCAACAGGAAGATCATCTTTTTGAACATACTCAAAGATAAACTCCAACTGCAAGGGCCATCATTATTTAACAAACTTTAACAGCCTCTTAGGTCAGCTAAGGCTTACTCAACTCAGCCTGATAGGCCTCCTCGTTAAAACTGATCAGCACTGCTTTTCCATCGACCTCTACAATCGGCCTCTTGATCGCGCTGGTATGTTGCAGCAATACGGCAATCGCACTATTTTGATCGCATACAGCTGCCTGCTCCCCGGCCGATAGTTTTCTCCAGGTGGTCCCTTTCTTATTCAATACATTTTCCCAGCCAAAAACTTCACACCAGCCGGCCAATTGCTCCGCGGTAATTCCCTTTTTTTTAAAATCATGAAATTCAAAGTCAAGGCCATGCTCCGTCAACCAGCTGGTTGCTTTTTTTACAGTATTGCAATTTGGTATTCCGTATACAGTCATTTTGCAAAAATAAATGATAATTCGTCACATTTTTTCAGGCTTTCATCACATTTTTATTTTTGACACTTCTGCTGTGCGTAGTATTGCAGTAAATAAAAGAAGATAATTACCAATAAACCTCTTAAAGGCATGAAGCATAAAGAACTCAGCATTGAATTTTGGATCGTCACCACATTTGTCGTCATCGCATTCATTTTTTCCATATTCGATCAAATACTCATCCCCTTCAATTCATCGATCAGCCAGTCAGCCACCGTCAACGGCGTCTTGCAATACAGCTTCACCCTTATCGGCGAACGCTTTATTCCAATCCTGTTCAATCACCTGGTCATCTACATCTGCTATCTTTTCCTCCATTTCCACGTCGAGCCTGAACTGAACAAGAAAGAGGGAGCTGCAAAAAATATTTTACCGGTTTACTTCCTGATATTTGCTGCAATCCTCATCGGCATCATCAATGTATACTGGGCTGCACTACTGGCATTGAAGACTCTATTTATATTGCTATCCGGAAACTCAAGAAACACAAGAAATGGTCTGGAAGAAGAAACCGGTTTTCTCCTGAGCGCCTGGATCCTGGCCGTATCCGCGGCATATTTTCTAAATGTACATCCAACCATCAAATTGTACCTGATCCTGGTGGTACCTACAGCCATGCTGATTTATTTATATGCATTGCGCGTGATGATCCCGGCAGTCTTCGACAGAAAATGGAAATTCAGTGCCTATTTCTTCAGGATGTTTTCACTGGGGATCTTTACTTCTTTATTGCTCGTTCTCCTGGTGCTATTGTCCAGATCAGGTAATGGGTTTATGGATGGTAATATTGGGGTCTATTCCGGCATGAACTCCCTTTCAATAAAGCAACTGGTAGCTGGCGCACGGGAGGAGCAATACATGACCATAGCAAGTCTCGGCAACTTCCTCAGCCTCATGATATTTGTCACGCCTTTTGCATGGCAGACCTACAAAAACCGGAGCCTGCAAAAGACAGAAGAAATCATCAATCTGAAAACCGAACTTGGAAAATCAGATGCAAACCTTAATTTTCTCAAATCACAGATCAATCCACATTTCCTGTTCAATGCACTCAATACCCTCTATGGAACTGCATTGCAGGAAAACTCCGAACGCACGGCAGAGGGCATCCAGAAACTGGGGGATATGATGCGATTCATGCTCCAGGAAAATACCGAGGATAAAATACTCCTGACCAGAGACATCGATTACCTCAATAATTATATTGCGCTACAAAAGCTAAGAACCGCTACAAGCAGCGGAATCCGTATCGAAACACAGGTCGACTCCTACGAGGGACTGCTGCTCATCACCCCCATGCTCCTCATTCCTTTTGTAGAAAATGCATTCAAGCATGGCATTAGCTTAAACAATCCCTCACACATCAAGATCACACTGCAGATTGCCGAGCAAACGTTATATTTCGATGTACACAATAGCCTCCATGTACATTCAGAGCACGATCCCGAGCGACTTCAAAGTGGCATTGGCCTGCAAAATGTCAAGCAACGGTTATCATTGCTGTATCCAGATCAGCACGAACTGATCATCCGACAAAATGCTAAGGAATTTTTTATACATCTGACTTTGAATCTGACAGAAAAACCCTAATTTGAGCCAATGATTGCCATCGCAATAGACGACGAACCCATCGCCCTGGACGTGGTAACAGCACACGCCGCTAAAGTGCCTTTTATCGAATTGAAAGCCACTTTTACTAATGCATTCGATGCCATTGTCTATCTGCAACAAAACAAGGTTGACCTCATTTTCCTGGACATTAAAATGCCGGATATCAGTGGGATTGACTTCTTAAAAAGCCTGAATATGCCACCTATGGTGGTATTTACCACTGCTTATTCTGAACATGCGGTGAAGAGTTTTGAACTGGATGCATTAGACTATCTCTTGAAACCATTTCCACTCTCCCGCTTTTTGAAAGCCTGCAACAAAGCATTGGAATTATACAACCTGAGAAACAGGAAAGACCTTCCTGAAAGCAAGTTCATTTTCATCAAAGACGGTTATGAGCAGATTAAAGTGCTGCTGGAAGACATCAGCTATTTCGAAGCTTCAGGAAATTACACACAAATCCACCTCTCCGACAAAAAAACACTGAGTACAAGGGTGACACTCAATGAAATGCAGTTGCTCCTCCCTCCTAACCAATTTATAAGGACGCACAGGACCTTCATCATCGCGAGGAGCAAAATCAGCAAATTCGACCGGACACAGGTGTGGATTGAAAACAAGAGTATTCCAATAGGCGCTACCTATGCGCACTGTCTTCAGGACCTGTGTTAAATCTGCTATAAAAGCTAAACAAAAACACGCAAATAAGATATTAATGTTAATATTGTAATTAATTTCTTACTTACCTTTTATTATGTTTAAACTGTCCTTTAAGCAGCAGGTATTGACAGGATTTGGCATCTCATTGCTATTTGTCCTGGTTTCTGCCATTACCTCCCACCTGAGTATTGAAAAATTAAATGACAGCACCAATTGGCAAAGTCATACCTACGATGTCATCAACATCGCAAAAGATGTAGAAACTTACGTTTTAAATTCAGAAACAGGAATCAGGGGATTCATTCTTTCCGGTGAAAGAACATACCTGGCACCTTACAATAAAAACTCAGCTAAAATATTACCAACGGTCCAGAATCTCAAGGAAATTGTTTCAGACAATCCCGAACAGGAGGAAAGGATTGACTCGCTGGACTTCTACGCACATGCTAAGGTAGAAGAAATGCAGGAAGTACTAAAGCTAAACGACACCCAGGGTCAGGCTGCTGCAGCAAGCCGGGTCATGAAAGGTAAAGGACAGTTTTATAAGAACAGGATACTCGCGATTTCCGGAAAGATCATCGATGTAGAATATAAGCTGTTGGCCACGAGGAAAAAGGCTACATTGGACAGCAGTGCTCAAAGCGAATGGGTGGTCTTACTGAGTGCCGGGATTATATTTTGCCTCATTCTATTTTTGTTTTCCTACATCAAGCGCACATTCGATCAGCAAAAAGAAACAGAGCTACAGATCAGGGAATCCAACGAGCGTTTGGCTGTAATCTCTGCCGAAAATGAATTTAAGAACTGGCTGCTGGCAAGCGCCACCGCCATCATAGAATCCACACGGGGGGAACAGGAGATTGAGGAACTCTCTGCCAACATCACGTCTTCCATGAGCGAACACATCCATGCATCTGTAGGCGCCATGTTCCTCGTCAACAACGGGGGGAAATCTTTCAAGTATAGCGGGGGCTATGCCTATACCCCTAAAAAGGGAGGTCAAACTCAATATGAGTATGGAGAAGGACTGATCGGCCAAACCGCGGCAGAGAAGAAAATAAAGTTGCTGACCAATATTCCAAAGGACTACCTGAAGATCAGTTCAGGACTCGGCGACGTGGTTCCAAGCCACCTTTTTCTCATTCCCATCCTTTTCCAAAACCAGACCCTGGCCGTACTGGAGTTTGGTTTGTATCAGGAGCCCGAGGAAAAAACCATGCTGTTGCTAAATGCCATATCAGAAAGTATCGGTGTGGCCGTCAATAGTGCGATTGCACGTGTTCAGTTACAGGCATTATTTGAGGAGACTCAACAACAGTCTGAAGAATTGCAAAGTCAGCAGGAAGAACTCCGCACCACCAATGAAGAGCTGGTTTATAAATCTGAACAACTTCAGGCTTCTGAAGAAGAACTTCGTGTGCAACAGGAGGAGTTAAGGCAAACCAATGCCGAGCTGGAAGAAAAAGCCCAACTGCTGGAAGAACGCAATATCCTGGTCAACCAGGCACGTGAAGCCATGAGCCTTAAAGCTGAGGAACTGGAAATGTCCAGCAAATATAAGTCTGAATTCCTGGCCAATATGAGTCATGAGTTAAGAACTCCCCTGAACAGTATCCTTATCCTGGCCAGGATCTTAAAAGAAAACCGACCGGAAAATCTGAATGAAGACCAGATCAAGTACGCCGGCGTGATACACAATGCGGGAACAGATCTGCTTACATTGATCAATGACATCCTCGACTTGTCAAAAATAGAGTCTGGAAAAATAGACCTCAGCATAGAGCCGCTAAAACCTGTTGTGGTCAGGAACGACATGGAAGCACTGTTCAGCGAACTGGCAAGAAGTAAGAAGATCAAGTTCCATACCTTGCTGGACGAAGCGCTCCCTGAAAGCATCTTAACCGATCAGGCACGCCTGGAGCAGATCGTTAAAAACCTGCTTTCCAATGCCTTTAAATTTACTCCGGAACATGGAGAGATTACCCTTAAAATCAGCAACGCAGCTCCAGATACAACTTATTTTGCAGACCAGTTAAAAGATACCTCAGCGCAGATCATCTCCATTTCTGTACAGGATTCCGGGATAGGGATTCCTGCCGATAAACAAAAGCTGATATTCGAGGCATTTCAACAGGCAGATGGCTCTACCAGCAGAAAATATGGTGGTACAGGACTTGGCCTCTCCATAAGTAAAGAGCTTGCTTACATCCTTGGAGGTGAAATTCAGGTACAAAGTGAAGCGAACGTAGGAAGCACTTTTACCCTTTTTATCCCTGAAAAACATATTGAAGCAACTGCAGAACCAAAGGAAAACCCTGAACAGGCAAGCTTTACAGAGGAAAAACCAGTTCAGTCCACTCCTGTCAGCATTGAAAAACAAGACAACGGGACACAAACCCTGCTCATCGTAGAAGACGACATCGTATTTGCTGACGTACTGAATGATTATGCACTGGAAAGAGGGTTCAAACCCATACTTGCACATAGCGGAGACGTAGGACTTGAGTTGGCCTTCTCTGAACTTCCGGATGCTATTGTATTGGACATCATGCTGCCAGTTATGGACGGCTGGACCATACTTAAAAAATTGAAGTCCGATCCACGCACGAAGCACATCCCTGTACACATGATGTCGGCTGGCAACGAGAAGGAAAGTAAAGCAAAAAAAGAAGGTGCCATCGGTTTCCTCAAAAAACCGATAGAAAAAGACCAGTTAGACGAGGCCTTCAACCTGTTGAGTTCCGCACATGCCAAATATGACTTCAACACGGTACTTTTAGTCGAAGATCAGGAATTGCACAGCACTGTTCTGACAGAGCAACTAACGGAAAAAGGTGTGGAAGTCAGGCAGGCCTTCACCGGAAAACAAGCCCTTGATTTGTTAAAGGCCCATACTTTCGATTGCATCATACTGGACCTTAAACTGCCCGATATTTCCGGCTTCGAGCTGCTGGACATGATCAAATCCCAACCGGCCATGGTGCATGTTCCAGTGATCATCAACACTGCAATGGAATTGGATGACGAGAAAATGGCACATATCATGCGTTATACGGAGGCGATGGTCCTCAAATCCAACAAATCCAACGACAGGCTGATCGATGAGGTGAGTCTTTTCATGAACAAACTCAAGCAGGCAGAACTAAAACCTGCTACCCCATCAGTTCCAAAAGGCAATTTCTCTACGATAGAAAAAGCATTAAAGAATAAGACCATACTCATTACAGATGACGACATGAGGAATATTTTTGCCTTGTCCAGTGCTTTGCAACTGTACGACATGAACATCGTCATTGCCAACAATGGCCGTGAAGCCATCGAGCGGTTAAATGATGCTGAACAAATTGACCTTGTGCTCATGGACATCATGATGCCGGAGATGGACGGATATGAAGCAACAAGGGCAATCAGGGCAGACAAACGTTTCAATAAACTGCCCATCATCGCACTCACTGCCAAGGCAATGAAAAATGACCGTGAAAAATGTATAGAAGCAGGGGCGAGTGACTACATCTCCAAACCTGTGGATATGGACAAGTTATTATCTATGCTTAGGGTATGGTTAAGCTAATAATTCAGGTTAGTATATGAACGATTCATCCCCAGAAAACATCACTTACGAACAATTATCTGAACTCGTTGAGTTAATCAAACAGATTCATGGTTTCGATTTCCAGGACTACTCACCTGCGTCATTAAAGCGAAGAGTGACAAGAATTATGCAATTGCAAAAACTAAATCTATTTGATTTACGTACTTTACTGACCAATGACCACGATTACTTTGAATCATTCCTGATTGAGGTTACTGTAAATGTGACGGAAATGTTCAGAGACCCCCAATTTTACCAATCAGTTGCACTTAATATCATACCATACCTTAGGTCTTACCAACGCATCAAGGTCTGGAATGCAGGTTGTTCCACGGGAGAGGAACTCTATTCTTTTGCCATACTCTTTTCTGAAGAAAACCTCTACGACCGCTGTTTCTTTTACGGTACAGATATCAATTCCGAGGTTTTGGACTATGCCAGAAATGGGATTTACGATCCTCAAAAAATGAAGCAATATGCTGAAAACTATACTAAAACTGGTGTCAAACATACGCTTTCTGACTACTATACAGCTAAGTACGATGCTGTTGTGATCAACCATTCCCTAAAAAAGAATGTGCTGTTTTCAGTTCACAATCTTGCTTCAGACGGAGTGTTCAACGAGTTCCAGGTGATCTCCTGTCGCAATGTACTGATCTATTTCAATCCCGAACTGCAAAAAAAAGTGATCGAACTCTTCTACAATAGCCTGGCTAATTTCGGCTTTCTGTGTCTTGGCTCTAAAGAAACATTACGCAGCGCGGAGCTGGGGAGATTTAAAGTAATCGATAAAAAAAACAACATTTACCAAAAAATAGCTTAGGCTTTATAAAAACTGACAAACTCGCTACCAATGGAAAAGATTAATGTATTAATTGTTGATGACCGACCGGAAAACATCGTTGCACTGGAAGCTTTGCTCCAGCGGAATGATATCAACCTCATCAGCACTACAAATCCAAATGAAGCGCTGCGCATTTCCTGGGAAATGGACATCGCCATTGCGTTGGTAGATGTACAAATGCCTGAAATGGACGGTTTTGAACTGGTGGAAATCCTAAAAAGCAATCCAAGGACCAAAGACATCCTGATCATATTCGTGACTGCCATTTCAAAAGAAACCAAATATGCAGTAAAAGGGCTCAATACAGGAGCGGTCGATTACCTTTACAAACCATTGGACCCTTTTGTAACATCCGCGAAAGTGGACTCTTTCATACAATTTGTCAGGAACCAAAGGGAACTCAAAAAAAAGAACAAAGAATTAGAAGCCTATCAGAAGGAACTGATCAAGGCCAAAGAACAGGCAGAACAGGGAAAAAGGATCAAGGAGAATTTCCTGGCCAATATGAGCCACGAGATCCGGACCCCCATCAACGGGATCATTGGTATCGCACACCTGCTGGAACGTACCAGCCTTACACAGGAACAGAAAGAGATGATCAATCTGCTGGAAATCTCTTCAAACTCCCTGCTTGGCGTAATCAATGACATTCTCGACTTATCCAAAATAGAATCCGGAAAATTCCGGATAAACAGAGCTGAAACCGACATCATCGGCATGTGCGACGCTGTGGTCAACCTCTTGCGCATCCGCGCCAAAGAAAAAAAACTGGAACTCAGGACTGAACTGGATCCCGAGCTGCCTCAGCACATCATGGCTGATTCATTGCGACTGAACCAAATCCTGATGAACCTCATCGGCAATGCCATTAAGTTTACTTCCAGTGGCAGTGTTACCCTGAAAGTGGAGATCCTGAGCAGTAAGGGGAATAACATCCGGATCAGATTTTCGGTGATTGATACCGGGATTGGCATTGCGCAGGAAAACATAGAAAAAATCTTTGAAACTTTCGAACAGGCAGATGAACAAACGACCATAAAATTTGGCGGAACGGGTCTTGGCCTGTCCATAGTCAAGAACCTCTCAAAGCTAAAAGGTGGCCTCCTTGAAGTATTTAGTGAAGAGCACAAAGGAAGTACATTTTGTTTCACCAACTGGTATGAGGTTGTCAAAGAAATGGCACCTGTAGTCAAGCCAAAAGCTCAAACCCTTAGTCCGCTCGGACATGTCCGGGTACTGGTCGCCGAAGATAATCCAATCAATAAATTCCTGATCATTAAGATCCTGAAAGACTGGCAAATTGATGCCGATGTAGTGGAAAACGGAAAAGATGCGATAGATAAACTCAAAGAAAATGATTACGACATCATCCTGATGGATACTTTTATGCCTGTTATGAATGGATTGGATGCCATCAAGCTCATCAGGGAAGGCGAAGTACCAGGAAAAGAGCGCATCCCGATCATCACTTTTTCAGCAGCAGTGATGGACAATGATAAAAAGACTGCAATGGATGCAGGCGCAACGGACGTAATGAGTAAACCTTTTGAACTGGAACTCCTTCATCAAAAGATCAGCAAGTATACAGACACTACTTATTAAAAGCAGTCATGGTGTGGGCCGGCCCCACTGTAACGAAACTTTTAATGAGTTCCACACTTCTGTCTATCAAAGCAGGAAGCTCAGGTTGCTCTTCTTTATCAAAGGGAGCCAGTACATAATCGACCTGCCTTCCTTTAGGAAAGTTGTCGCTCACCCCAAATCGCAGACGCGGATATCCTTGTCCGCCACAAAGGCCTTCGATACTTTTCAAGCCATTATGCCCTGCGCTGCTGCCCTGAAGCTTTAGCCTTAGCTTACCTAAAGGCAGGGCCAGATCATCTACAATAACCAGCACGTTTTCTATAGGAATGCGCAGTTCATGCATCCAATAATTCACTGCTTTACCGCTGAGGTTCATATAGGTAGTTGGTTTGATCACATGTAGTTTCTTTCCTTTAAAAGATACCTCTGAGTAATAGGCCAGGCGCAGGTTGGAAAAGCTCCCGCCAAGTTGTGCCACAAGTTCATCCGCGATATTAAACCCGATATTGTGCCTTGTATTTACATACTCAGGCCCTATATTTCCTAAACCAACGATTAGATATTTCATGATGCTGCAAAGATAACAGTTAATTTGAATTGAGCTTTCGCACATTGCTTCAAAAAAAAAGCAGCACCGGTGATGGGTGCTGCTTTTTATGCTGAAGCGGATAAATTATTTTTTACCTGCTTGTTGTTCAGCTTGTTTCAATGCTCTAGACATACCTACAGAAACGATGGTATCTTCTGGAGTGTTTGTTACTGTGTAAGCACCTTTTTCCAGGTCACGTACACGGAATAAGTTACCAACTTCTAATTTTGCGATACTTACTTCAACTGCCTGAGGCATGTCTTTAGGTAAAGATCTCACACGAAGTTTACGTAATTTCTGAACCAGTTTACCACCCATTTTAACACCTGGAGAAGTTCCGGTCAATTTAACAGGGATTTCCATCAAGATTTCTTTGTCGTCAAACAACTGAAGAAAATCTACGTGCAACAATTGGTCAGTTAATGGGTGAAATTGTAATTCTTTGATGATGGCGTTAGTTTTAACACCGTTTAAAGAAATCTCAACAAAGCTTGCTTCAGGAGAATAAATTGCATCCTTAAGTTCCGTTGCAACTACTGCAAAGTGTGATTGCTCTGTACCACCATACAATACCGCAGGAACTTTACCTTCATAGCGAAGCTCTTTGGCATCGCGTTTCCCTACGTTCTCTCTTGTAGAACCGCTAATTGCGACTGTTTTCATTTTTTTTGAATTTGTGACAGAGGTTTAAGCCCCCATCGGTTATATATTATTTATTTGTATTAAACAGTAAACAGGTCACTGATTGACCCGTGCTCATTTACATTAGCTATTGCCTTCGCAAATAGAGGTGCGGTACTCAACACCCTGATCTTCGAACTCTCCTGCTTCAATGGAATGGTATCAGTTACGATCAGTTCCGTCAAGGCTGAATTCTCTACAGTCTCATAAGCCTTACCGGACAATACCGGGTGCGTACAAACTGCCCTTACACTTTTCGCTCCTTTTTCCATGATCAAAGCCGCAGCTTTAGCCAGGGTACCGGCAGTATCGCAGATGTCATCGATCAACACGATATCCATCCCTTTTACATCTCCGATGATCGACATGGATTCAATTTCATTGGCGCGTTTACGTCTTTTGTCGCAAATCACCACTTCAGCATTGAAAAACTTAGCAAAAGTACGTGCCCTGTAAGAGCCACCCATATCTGGTGAAGCAATGGTCAGGTTTTCTAAACCTAAACTTTTGATATAAGGAACGAAAATTACTGAACCATCCAGGTGATCTACAGGAATGTCAAAAAAGCCCTGGATCTGCGCTGCATGAAGGTCCATTGTCATGATCCGGTGGATACCGGCAGATTTCAATAAATTGGCTACCAGTTTTGCGCCTATTGCCACCCTTGGCTTATCTTTTCTGTCCTGTCTGGCTAAACCATAATAAGGTACAACAGCAGTAATGTAATGCGCCGAAGCCCTTTTCGCAGCATCAATCAGCAACAACAATTCCATCAGGTTATCTGAGGGCTGATAGGTTGACTGGATTAGGAACACATCACATCCCCTTACCGTTTCATCATATGAAGGCTGAAATTCACCATCGCTAAATTTACTGAGGGTTACACTACCAAGAGCCTTGCCGTAACTTTCGGCAATTTTTTGCGCCAAATCTTTTGTCCCGCTACCGGCAAAAAGTTTAACTGGGTTGAATTGCAATGGCATTATTGAACAATTTCAATACTGGTTAAAAAAAATCGGATTGTGGAGTTTAATTCACAATCCGAATATGATTTGTTGTCCGACCTGGATTCGAACCAAGACAAACGGTACCAAAAACCGTTGTACTACCCTTATACTATCGGACAATCTTCCTTTTCTTTAGCAACGTTGCTTCCGAATTGGAATGCAAATGTACGCAGTTTTTTGAATTCTGCAAATGCAGGCGCAAAAAAAATCAAAATATTTTTCCATTTCCAGCGCCAGAAATCAATTATTCACAGAGAATCAGCAAATTAAAATTTAAACTTTTTTTAAAAATTTTTCAGTCAACCTATACTCAACAAAGGCCTGGGGTTATTCCGCTCCCGGAACGGAACTATTTCCTATCGGCATTGAAGCGCCGTGGTACTTAACTTTCCTCCAGCCATCAGACTCCATGCTTTCTCCGACTATTTGTACAAATAGTCGGAGCGAAGACGGAGGAATGACGGAAGAGGGACGGAGCCAACCAAAGACCATTGCTCCCCTTTCTTCGCCTGAAGCGCAGCTGATGCATACCTGAGTTGTACCTGCTTCGCAAAACAGGTACCTTTTTGCGAAGCAGGTACAACTCAGGTACGAAGGTGGTATGGAGATGGTAGCCCAAAAAGTGTTAAACTCCGCATTACTTTACCGATTATCAATCTTATTCTTTATTTTCGGCTGCGCTTTAGTAGCCTTATGATTAAAACTACTTAATAAACAAATGAATTATTCAAAGATTAATAACATTACCGGCTGGCTTTGCTTTGCCGTCGCCACATTAACTTATATCTTAACATTAGAGCCTTCTGTAAGTTTCTGGGATTGTGGTGAGTTCATTGCTTCTGCATTAAAAATGCAGGTGGTCCACCAGCCTGGGGCGCCGCTATTCCTGATGATCCAGCGCTTCTTTTCGCTTTTTGCTTTTGGTGACCTCAGTAAAGTAGCTTATTTCATGAACGTAGGTTCTGCAATTGCAAGTGCTGCAACCATATTGTTCCTCTTCTGGACAATCACAGCACTGGCTAAGAAAGTACTGGTTCAGCAAGCTGAAGAAGTCAGCAAAGCCAACCTGATCACCATCATGGGCGCAGGACTGGTTGGGGCATTGGCCTATACATTTTCCGACAGTTTCTGGTTCTCTGCTGTAGAATCAGAGGTATATGCACTTTCCTCTTTATTTACGGCCATCGTATTCTGGGCCATTTTGAAATGGGAAGCTGTGGCCGATGAACCAAGGGCCGACAGATGGCTTTTGTTCATTGCCTATATTATGGGCTTATCGATCGGTATCCACTTATTGAACTTACTGACCATCCCTGCCATCGCTTTTGTCTATTACTTTAAGAAAACTAAAAACCCAACGACTTCCGGTACCATTAAAGCGGGTCTGGTTGGTATATTGATTCTGGCTGTCATTCAATATGGTATCATCCAATACCTGGTTTCGTTTGGCGCCTACTTCGACTTGTTCTTTGTCAACACCCTGGGTATGGGCTTTGGTACTGGTGTAATCTTCTTCGCGATCATTCTGATTGGTGCTTTAGTGTGGGGCATCCGCTATTCGATCAAACATCAAAAGAAAATCCTCAATCTGGCTTTACTTTCTACCGTGCTGATCATTTTTGGATACGGTTCTTTTGCCATGATCATTATCCGTGCAAAAGCAGACCCTAACCTGAACAACAGTGATCCCGACAATGCATTCTCCTTCCTCGGTTACCTGAACAGGGAACAATACGGAGACCGCCCATTGCTGTTTGGTCCCAATTACAATTCACAACCTACAGAATATAAAGAAGGAAAAACTTTATACAGAAAAGGTGCTGAGAAATATGAGGTTGCAGGTACAAAAACCGAGACCGTATACGACAGGACTACACCTTTCCCACGTATGTACAGCGACGACGCAAGGCATGTTGGGTACTATAAAGACATGATGGGATTTGACGATACGCATTTCCCCAACCTGATTGACAATATCGGCTTCTTCTTCAGCTACCAGATTGGACAAATGTACATGAGGTATTTCATGTGGAACTTTGTAGGCCGCCAGAACGACGACCAGGGACAAGGGAGTATTTACGAAGGCCAGTGGCTCAGTGGGGTAAAACCAATTGATGCCATCCGTTTGGGTGATCAAAGTCATCTGCCACCTTCTATTACCGACAGCAATGCTTATAACCGCTTTTTCTTCCTGCCTTTGATCATCGGATTGATGGGTGCAATCTGGCACTTCAAACGCAATCAGAAGGATGCAGGAATTGTGGCTTTACTTTTCTTCTTTACCGGTATCGCCATCGTGCTTTACCTGAACCAGAAACCTTTGGAACCGAGGGAGCGTGATTATGCATATGCAGGTTCCTTCTATGCCTTTGCCATTTGGGTGGGCTTCGGTGTATTGGCCATCAGGGAATGGATCTTTAAAAAACTGACACCAGCTACTGCCGCTGTATTGGCTACAGTAATCGGCTTGTTTGCAGCGCCAGTGATCATGGCCGCCCAGGGATGGGATGACCATGACCGTTCTACCAAATTTGTAGCGCGCGACATTGCGATCGATTACCTGCAGTCCTGTGCCCCAAATGCGATCCTTTTCACCTATGGTGACAATGATACTTACCCGCTTTGGTATGCACAAGAGGTGGAGAACATCAGACCTGATATCCGTCTGGTCAACCTGAGTTTATTTGATACCGATTGGTACATTAACGGCATGAAGCGGGTTCAAAACGGCTCGGCTCCTCTCCCACTGTCTATGAATGAATCTCAATACGTTCAGGGGGTAAGGGACGTAATGTACTACCAGGATTATAAAATTGCGGGTTCAGTAGAATTGAAAAACATTGTAGACCTCTTGCTTTCCGACAATGATGAAGACAAACTTCCGCTGGAGGGTGGCAAACGGGTGAACTTTATTCCTACAAAGAATTTCAAATTGACTGTTAATAAAGCGGATGTAATCAAAAACAATGTAGTTGCTGCAGCAGACTCTGCGAAGATTGCACCTGAACTGCAATGGACCTTCAATAAGAACTATGTGACTAAAGGTACACTGGCCATGCTGGACATCCTGGCGCACAACAACTGGAAACGTCCAATTTATTTTGCAAGTACAGTACCTTCAGATCAGTACAATGGGCTGGACAATTACCTGTACAATGAAGGGCTTGCCTTGCGCCTGATTCCTTTGAAAACAGATACCGCAACGAAAACTGAACTGATCAATACCCCTGCCTTATACAATAACCTAATGAACAAGTTTGTATGGGGTAATGTAAAAAATGCCAGATATCTGGATACACAGTCTTCAGATGACATCTCTATTTTCACTAATGTATTCAATAATGCCATCACGGGTTTATTGAGAGAAGGAAAGACTGCAGAAGCCAAAAAGGTAGCTGACCGCTATTTCGAAGTGATGCCTGACCGCTTTTATGGTCTCCGCTCTATGATGGGTGTTTATTTCATGGCAGAAAACCTGTATTATTTAAATGAGACCAAGAAAGCCAATGAACTGATTGAAAAGTCTGCAGCTTACATCAAGAAAGAGCTTACTTACCTGGCTGATGTTTCGCAGAGCAAAAATAAGTTTGTAGGCGGTCAGAATGTGCAATTGGGCATGTCGTTCCTGAACCAAATGGCCAGGACTACAGCCGAACACAAGCAGACTAAACTGACTGAAAGTTTGAATGCAGAATTTGCAGCCCTGGAATCCAGATTCTCCAGGTACTTCGCACCGAATTAAGTAATCATCATCAGCGCAGTTTTATAAAGAGCTGCGCTGGTATACTATTATATCCTGCATGAAAAAATGGGTATAAAAAAAGAAGCCTCCGAAATTAAATAATTTCGGAGGCTTCTTTTTTGGATGCTATATTGGGCTTAATTATTCATTAACCACGCCCATCGCACAGAATTTATCAATCCTTGCAGCGATCATTTTATCTGTTTTCTCTTTTTTAAGCTCTTTAAGATCTTTCAGTATCTGCGCTTTTACTGTTGCGGCCATTTCCTCGGGGTTTTGATGAGCTCCGCCAAGTGGTTCTTTAATGATGCCGTCGATCAGTTTGTTATTGTACATGTCATCTGAAGTCAGCTTTAAGCACTCTGCCGCTCTTTCCTTATAATCCCAGCTCCTCCATAAAATGGATGAACAAGACTCAGGCGAGATCACAGAATACCAGGTATGTTCCAGCATGTATACTTTATCGCCGATACCAATGCCCAATGCACCTCCAGATGCACCTTCACCTACTACGAGGCAAATGATAGGCACTTTTAATACCGACATTTCCAATAAGTTACGCGCAATGGCCTCACCCTGCCCACGTTCTTCTGCCTCTAAGCCCGGGTAAGCACCCATGGTATCGATAAAAGAAATTACAGGTTTATTGAACTTTTCTGCCAGGCGCATCAGACGCAGTGCTTTTCTGTAGCCTTCAGGATTTGCCATCCCAAAGTTGCGGTACTGACGTTCTTTGGTGTTTTTACCTTTCTGATGACCGATGACCATAACGGTTTGCCCATCAATAGTCGCGAAACCTCCAATAATGGCCTTATCATCCTTCACTGTTCTGTCGCCGTGCATTTCTATGAAATCATCACAGATCAGACTGATGTAGTCCAGTGTCTGTGGTCTTTCCGGATGCCTGGACATCTGAACCTTTTGCCAGCCCGTAAGGTTACTGTACAAGGATTGCTGTGTTTGTGCAACCTTTTCTTCCAGTTCTGTTAGTGTAGCAGACATATCTACTTTTGTTTTATCGGCAACTTGTTTGACCTTTTCAATTTGCTGAACCAACTCAGCCAAAGGCTTTTCAAAATCAAATGATGTTTTTATCTGTTCCATAAGGGGCTGTAAAAATAGGTATTTTATTTAAAACTTTTACAGGCTCATTGGCTTAAGATCATTTTACCTTCTGAACAGACCATCAATTTAATGAATCGGACTATCCCTATACCAATGGGAATGGAAAACCATTAGGTTCATATTCTCGTAATTGAATAATAATGCACCAGATGAGTGATACCGCTTAAAATATGGTACATTAGCAATTATCCATCGACTTTTAAGTCAATACCTTACAAAAATCACTTCATGGCTAAAAAAGTCAAGTTTACCAATGTCAACAAGTCCACTTTTTATGCCACAGTCAGGAAACGTGTAGATACCTACTTTATTGACAATGCCCTCTCAACCCATGCCTCTCCGGCCATGTGGTTCAAGGCTGCCTTTTTTCTCGGCATACTCTCCGGCACCTATTTATTGATCCTCTTTGGTGGTTTCGATCTCTACATCAAGCTCATCCTTGGGATCATCCTCGGCATGTCGGGTGCCTTTGTAGGTTTCAACATCTGTCACGATGCCATTCACAAATCATTTTCAAAACACGCTGCAATTAATAACACGGGAAGCCTGATTTTCAGTCTTATTGGTGCCAGTCCATATGTATGGAACATTTGTCACAATGTAGTACACCATACTTATACGAACATTGCCGGTCATGATGAAGACATCGACGTAGCTCCCGGGCTGATCCGCTTTTCCGAATCGGAAACCGTAAATAAAATTCAGCGCTATCAGCACTTTTACGCCTTTGCACTGTATAGCCTGTCTATGCTTTCCTGGGTATTCAGAAAAGACTACAAAAAGTTTTTCCAGAAAAAGATCGGCGAACATGTTGTTGTTCACCCTAAGGTCGAGTATTTCAACCTGTTTTTCTATAAGGGGATCTATTACTTTCTGTTTATTGTGCTGCCACTGCTTGTTATGGACATCACCTGGTGGCAGTTCATCATTGGTTTCCTGGCGATGCAATTTGCGCAGGGCCTGGTATTGGGATTGGTATTTCAACTGGCACATGTGGTGGAAGGCACCAGCTTCCCGCTCCCCAATGAAGAGGGAAATGTGGAAGAAGCCTGGGCGGAGCACCAGATGCGGACTACAGCCAATTTCTCTGCAAATAGCGGCATTGCAGCCTTCTTTTGCGGAGGGTTGAACCGTCAGATTGAACATCACCTTTTCCCTAAGATCTGTCACATTCATTATCCGGAGATTGGAAAGATCGTGAAGCAGACGGCATTGGAATTTAACCTGCCTTATATTGAAAGCATCACTTTCAGCGATGCGCTGGTCTCTCATTATAAAACCCTCCGTAGACTCGGGAAAGAATCTTATGAGGAAAACCCGTACATCAACCGCTCATCCTGTATGGTTACCAGAAAAATATCCGCAGCTTACGCTTAGTTTGTACGCCCTGCAATTAGGCTTAACAAAAAGAGGGCTCCCTTGCGGAAAGCCCTCTTTTTGTTGTGCTCAGCAGAAACTAGATGCTCTGCTCTTTGCTATGTACCGCACCAAAACGGTCTGTGACGGTAATTTTTACGGTCTTTACTTCCGGTTTAAAATGTGCCATAAAGAGGTGGTCTGTTTGCGTAGGCTTGGTAAAAGCGCGACCTTTGGCCGGCTTCCCTTTTGCATTGAACCTCACTGCATCCGGATCAGCTCCGGTCTGCTGCTGCAGTAGGCCCATTGGTTTTCCATCCAGACTGTACTCTACTTTCCATTCCGGATCCCAGTTCCAGACATTGACCAATAAGCGATTTTGATTGGTCAGTTTATCGATGTAAATGCTCATTTGGTGTTCCTTAGGCAAACCTGTGGGTTTGTAGAACCATTCCAGCTGGTTTCCATCTACGGTATAGACACCGTAACCTCTCGGCGTTCCATCGGAACAAATGTTTTCCGACCACCAGGCACCGCATACGGCACCGTGATTGTGTTCAAAAACACCGTTGCTGATGTTATTTACATTATAGTGTGTATGACCAGACATTACATGTACATTTTTAAAGCCCTCCAGGATTTTATAGAAGTCGGCATTGTTTTTCACACCATTGTGCAAAGGAATGTGCAGGTTGATGATCAGCAAGGCATCCTTATCTACGTATTGCAGGTCTTTTGCCAACCAGGCGATCTGCTCTTCGGTGATGTATCCATCATAAAGACGTTCAGATCCCAGGTACCTCACATCGTCAAGAACTACGTAATGCGCTTTGCCACGGTTGAAAGAGTAGTAGGTTGGACCGAAGAATTCTTTAAATGTCTTATCAGAAGTCTCGTCGCCACCTTGCCTGTAATCCATATCGTGGTTACCGAGGGCCTGGAAGAATGGTATGCCCATTTGTGCAACCGCTTTATTGTAATCGTCAAAAAACTCCAGGAAATCCCAGGCGATATCTCCCACTGTGATTCCATGTACCAGGGCATCTGGCCCTAATGCCTTGATCTGTGCAATGGTATCGGGAACGGAAGTTTCCATCATTTGTTTCACATCATCTTTCGTACGTACCTGAGGATCGGCCCAGACGATAAAATTATGTTTATTGTCGTTCTTCTTCAGACGTGTGAGTGTAAAATCGTATTCGTTACGACTGCCCAATGCTTCATACTGTCTGGCGATATTTGCATTGGTTTTAAATTCATACCCTGAAGGGGTACTCATAAATAGATTGGTTGCTTTATCATTGAGGGTGATGGTATACTGCCCTTTGCTATCGGTACGGACCACAGAGAAACCGTCGGAGATCACCACATTGGCTACCCCTTTATTTTTATCTGTTACTTTTCCGCTGATGGTTTTATTGCGGCGTAGTTTAGAGAAAGCATCAGTCTGCAGACTGATGAATGCACTTCCGGCAATGAAGCCTAAACTCTGCAAGAATGATTTTCTGTTCATGTGTATGGTATTAAAAATAATTCATCTACTCTTTTAGGGGAACTGGTTTAATTTGTAATTTTTGTGACCCCTGGCATTTCTTCAATTACCGGCAGCAATGCCGCCTTAGGAACCGGCAGGGTTTTATGTGCCCGCTTAGTGGTCCAGGTCTTGGTGCCAATACTGTACACGCCACCGAGGTAGCTAAACTCACTGTCTACAGGCACTGCAAATTTTGAGGTGTTGGTCCCCTGTGTGTAAAATGGCTGAGCTGTACTTCCGTTCATTGGTTTATAAAAATCATTAGTGGTGATCGAATATCCTACACCACTGCCATAAATCGTTCCGCCGCCGGCAAAAAAGATCACGTCTGATGGTTCTGTAGTTAAGCCCACAGTGGTGGTTTTAAAAATAGCAACACCCGCTGCGTTTCCACTATTGGCCAACAAGTTAGCTGTTTTATCGCCAATTCCATCGTCTCCGTCATTATCATTATACAGCTTACTTACCACCCAATTGGCCTGACTGATGTCGGTTGAAGTGACGCCAGATATCTGTTTATATCCACCTACGTAAAAGAATTTGCCCTTAGCTACCGTACCTTTGGTGAGGTTAAATTTATAGGTACGCAGCCCTCCTGTGTTCCATCCATTCATTGGAAGACCTGTGGGTGTAGAAGCGCCTGCGTTGTTAGTTGTATATACGCTGAAGGGTTTTTGTCTGAAATCCAGATCCTGTGTAGCCATGAACTGTATGTATTCATAGTTGGCATCGGTACCAGAGGGGTTTGCAAAGTAGCCGGTTATGATTGCCGGATTAGGTCCCAGTGGAATATTTGGATCGACTACGATACTGGTCGCTATAAAATCCTCTTTCACCCTTGGCCAGATCTGCGGAACTCCGGTACTTGCTGATGGAATGACGATTCCCTGAACATTGGCAGACCAGGGCAGCAGTTCGGATTTGAATCCCGCTGTAGCATTGATATTCATTTGCATATCGCCCGAGCCTTCATTCAGTGTTTTTACCCCTTCAATGGTTTCTACACCGATATTAGGTTCAAAATTACAGTTATAAATGACACCGAAGCAACCTTCGAAATTCTCTGGCTTGGCCAACATGCTTACTGCAGAAATAGGGGTAACGAAGGGCTTGATGTTGGAGGCTACCTTAGTTACATTGGAAGCAGGAACATCTGCGATCTGCAGGATGCCGTTGACACGTTTTAAAACGCTCCCTTCTATGATGACGTGTACAGAGTCACCTGGTTTGTAACTGGCAGCTGCAGCACCAATGTTGATTGCGATTCCGCGTAATGAATCTATACCACTGCCTACCATTCTCAGATTCTGGATGAACAATAGTCCGGCCGGCAGGTTATTTCCGGAATGATCCGAGGTCACCTGACCCTTTACGACAGTTGCTTCCCGGGTTACATTTTTGGTCAGGACAACATCTTTTCCTTTATAGAGCTTTCTTAAATCTAAATTGGAGATATAAGGACTAGGGGTGCTCATCACATAATCACTATCCCGCTTACATGCAGCCAGAATGAGCACAAAGGCCCCAACCATCAGTATATGTTTTTTTAAAATCTTTTTCATGATATTTTTATGAATAAATAAGAATTAGGGTTTTTGCCACCAAACCAGGGTGTTGATGTCATCCGGACCTTGCGCAGCAATCGCCGCTTTGTAGCTGCTGGGATTTGTAGATTGTGTAACCAGCGGGTAATTTAGCCTTGCAGGCATTTTACCTCCATTGGCCAGACCTGGTCCTTTTGGCAGAATGGGATGTCCTGTTCTTCTATATTCAAACCATTGCTGAAAATCCACCAAAAACATGGCATAGTATTTCTGGATGTGTATCATCTCCATCTGGCTTTTGCTGCCCATAGCAGAAGACTCCAAAGGCAGGCTGGCATCCCACTTTAAATTTGCATCATTGACGTAAGTTGTGAACCTGGCATCAGTCGGACTTGAAATGTAAGTGGGCATCCAATAATTGATAGCATCGGCCATACCTTTATAATAATAGTTTTCCGCTGCACCGCTGATCCAACCTTTCGCTGCAGCTTCAGCCAGGATAAAACTGACCTCTGCACAGTTCATGATGATTCCTGTATTCGGATCTGTTTGTAAGGTAAATTTACTCTCTGCATCCGAATTGAAATGCGCCTGTATGACGACACCTGAACCTGGCGAATAACCACTTGGCACACCAACATAGCCGTCGGCTCCCCTGTCGATGCCAAAGCGTGGTACCCCTCCGGTACCCAGGCTCGGCTGCACCCTTGGATCTTCCCAGGCCACCAGCTTGCCCAGAAAGAAATCACAGATCGGCATACTTCTAAAATCGACGGCGCGAATACCTACCATAAGTGGTGAAGAATAAACAGCGGTACTGCTGTTTGTTCCATTCCATAAGATTTTGGCCGTATGCGTATTGTTTTCCATCACCGGATAATTTGCAGGATTGGTATCTACCATCTCCTTCATTTTAGCTGTTACAGTTGACCTGACTTCTGCTTTCCCTGATGCACGCAGCAATAACCTGAGGTAAAGTGAATTGCCAAATCTTCTCCATTTTGAGATGTCACCCTTATAAACCGGGTCGCTTGTGGCCACAATGGCCGTTCCTTCTTTCAAAAGCTCATTAGCTGCCTCGAGTTTTTTAAACATATCTGCATAGATGTCCTTTTGCTGATCAAAGGCAGGCTGCATATTGCCTTCCTTACCGTTATTGGCCTCAGAATAAGGTACATCTCCATAAGTATCTGTAAGCAGTGAATAAGCCCAGGTCTGCGCAATTAAAGAAATTCCCTGATAGGATTTATTCATGCTTTCCGGCTGGCTGGAGATCTTGTAGATGTCTTTGAGGTCGGTGATGTTTACATACCAATTGTTCCAGGTATAATCGGCCCAGGTCCTTCTGACATCATACCTGAACACCCTACCCTCTGAGTCGTTGATCTCTACGGTAACCTGCATCAACTGATTGTTGAAACTCCAGTTACGTGACATATTGGTGCTCAGAATATTCACCAAGGCCGGAGCCAATAGCTGATGTGCTTCTGTACTGCGCTCACCGATTGGATCTGTATTGACTTCCGTAAAATCCTTTGTACAAGAGAGTGCGGATAGCCCCAACACTGTCAAGAGTATATATACAATCGTATTTTTATTATTTTTCATAATTTTTTAAGATTAAATGCCCACAACTAAACGTACCCCTATTGTTCTGGTTGATGGCAATTGACCTGTTTCAAAACCCTGAACAATATCTGAACCTGCTAATGTTCCGAACTCAGGATCGAAAACCGGCCATGGCGACCAAATGAACAAGTTACGTCCATACACACTTAGCGTTGCCTTGCTCATCCCCATTTTTTGCAGGAATCTTTTATTAAAGGCATAGCCAATATTCGCTTCCCTGAATTTGAGGTAATCAGTTCTGAAAATACTTCCCTCTGCCTGTCCACTGCCGTAAATTGATTCGTAGTAAGCCGCAATATCAGTAGCGATTACATCATTTTTTCTATAAGTACCATCGGCGTTCTGAAGCACACCATCTCCGATGACCCCATTGTACCTTCCTGGCAAAGTCACCTTATGCTTGCCCAGTGAAGCCATCCTGGAGAAAGTAAGTGAATGGCCTACCGCGCCGAGCTGGGCATCGAACAACACATTTAAGCTGTAATTTTTATAGGTGAAGCCTGTTCCGAAACTGAGTTTGAACTTAGGCATCGTGTTGCCAAGGTACAGGAGATCAGGATTTTCTAAGGCTACCCCAGTAGTTGGATTGTAAACAATCTGCCCATCAGGTGACCTTAAGTAACCCCTGCCATATAAATCTCCCATGCTGCCGCCGACGTTTGCTACGACCTGACCACCACCTAAAGCGCCAGTACGCAGTACCAGGGAGCTATCTGCCAGTTCTTTGATCGTATTTCTATTGGCAGAGAAAGTTCCATAAGTGGTCCATTTGAAATTCCTGCTCTGAACAGGAGTAGCATTTACTGCCAGCTCAATACCTTTATTATCTACGCGACCGATGTTCACTACCTGTACATTGTAACCGGTAGATTTATCTACAATGCGGTTTAATATCTGGTTCTTAGTGTTGCCTGAGTATACAGCCAGGTCGAAATTTAACCGGTTTTTAAACAATTTCAAATCTAGGCCCAGCTCAACTGTAGTGGTGATCAATGGCTTCAAATTCGGGTTCGGCAAGGTCCTTGGATTGTTCATTGCGCTATCCGGATAGATACCATCTGATGCATACAGGTAATTGTACTCTGTTCTGTAAGGTATGGTACTACCGCTTCCCACCTGTGCAATTGATGCCCTCAGTTTGGCAAAGCTTACTGCTTTAGGGAGTTTCCAATAGTCAGAAGCAATGAAAGCGACACTGGCAGAAGGATAGAAAAAGCCTACATTATCCGTTCTTGTGAGGGTTGCCAGGGTACTGTTCCAATCCTGACGGCCGGTGATGTCTAAGAACAGGTAGTTTTTATAGGCAAATGAAGCCGCGGCATAAAAACTGTTAATTCTGTACCTGGCAGTATCAGGCGCATAGACCAAAGGGTTCTGGTTGTTATCCAGCCTGTAAATATTCGGAATCACCAATCCATCTGCGCGCGCTTCCAGCCTGTTGTACACATTTCGCATTTGGCTACCTCCTGCGGTGGCAGTCAGCTGCAGGTCTTTATTGAACTGTTTATTGTATTTCAACATGAAATCGGCATTCACCTCATAGGACCGGATATTTCCTACCCGGTAAGAGCCCTGGGCAAATTTATTTCCGGAAGCATCCCATGGACGTCGTGTTTCACGGATATCTTTGTTCAAGTCCATTGATGCACGGGCCATTAAACTCAATTCCTTAGTGAAATTGTAATTGGCCTGAATGTTACCTAATAATCCATTTCTGCGCTGGGCATTGATGTATTGCTCGGAAATGGCATATGGACTTTCAGGATTGGTGGTAGTGATATTGATCAATTGTTGGAATTCCTTGCCAGGAGCCCAGTAATCCCTATACCAGTCGACATTCACATTGGGTTGGGCAAACATAAACCAATACATCAGCGATTGGTTGCCATAACCTGTAGCAGGCAGGTTATCACTATGTCTGTTGCTGTACTGTGCTTTGAGGTTGATGCTTAGTTTTTTTGTCAGGTTGGTATTCGCATTCAGTGACACACTGGTCCTGTCCAATCCTGTGTTTGGCACAATCCATTCGTTGTCTCCGTGACTGGCGGACAGGCGCAGACCAACTTTCTTATAAGTTCCATCCAAGCTGACGGTATTGGTAGATTCAAATCCGGTAGTAAAAAATGCATCAATCGGATCTTCGTAGGCCACCCATGGTGTCCTGTCTACCCCCCTTGTCTTGGTCACAGGATCAAACTGGTAAAACATCCCGCCGTTGCTAAACGCAGGACCCCATGTTGAACTGGTTGCATTTGTACTTGGCCCATCTGCTGTAGCCCCGTAAGAGAAGTAAGAAACCCCGAAAGTACCGGCTCCAAATTCCTGTTGCCTTTCCGGTCCGCGGTTTACATCTTCCCATACACTGTTTGAGGTAAAAGTAATCCCCATTCCCTTTCTGTTTTTCGTCGCAGATTTTGTGGTGATGATGATGGCTCCGTTTGCCCCTCTTTGTCCGTATAATGCGGAAGCTGCCGGTCCTTTAAGTACCGTCACATTTTCTATATCATCAGGATTTAAGTCATTTAAACCACTACCAAAATCGGCCGGCATGATATCTCCGGAAGTGCCGTACACCCCGCCGCCAGTAGCAGCGGTACGTCTTGAACTGCTGGAAGCCACTACGCCATCAATGACGATCAGGGCCTCATTATCACCGGTCAGGTTATTTTCACCCCGCAGAATGATCTTGTTTGATCCGGCCGGGCCACCATTACGGACCAGGTTCAGACCAGCCACTTTACCTGAGAGGGCATCTGTCCAGTTGCTGGAAATCGCATCGGTCAATTGTGTGCTGTCTATTTTGGTGACCGCATAACCCAGTGAGCGTTCTTCTCTTTTAATACCCAGTGCAGTAACCACTACCTCAGAAAGTGAATTGTTGGAAGGCACCATTTTCGCGTTGATCAGGGCTGTACTGTTCGCCTGGACCTGCACATTTTGAGCGATGAATTTTTCATAGGAAATGAAGCTGATCTCCAATGTGTAAGTTCCGGGTACCACGTATAATGTATAGCTACCATTTTCTTCCGTCTGTCTGGATAAACCCAGGGAAGTGATCCTGACCATTGCTCCCGGTAGCGGGGCTCCCGATTCGTCAACGACCTTTCCGGTGATTTTTCCGCTGGGAACTGGCTTCTCAACCAATAGGATGTTGTTGCCATTTCCCCTTCTGAAGGTAAAGGGGGTTCCGCTCAGCAGCAGGTCCAGGATTTCTTTGATACTTCTATCTGCTTTACTGACAGTCAATACCCGTTTGTCGTTTAATTTCGTATTGTTATAATTGACGGAAAGTCCTCCTGATTTTTCCAATTGCTGGAAAGCTTCTTTGAGTGTAATTCCTTGCGCACTGAAAGGAATCACACGGTCAACATTTACTTGCGCCTGGGCTTTAAAAATGTTTAAAGACATCTGTAAAAGCACCAGTATGGTCAATAACCATAACTTTTTCATATATTTACTTTGTTTATACTTACTTATTCCGAGTTTAAATTTTTGAACTGATGCCTGGGATTGTTACCAGCAATTCCGGGCTTTTCTAATTACCTGAAGTAGCTCTATTCCATTATTTTTCCTCCTATTTGCTGTTGCTTTCGTACATAAAAAACTGTCCGTCTTTTTCCTGATAGTTAAGTCTGGACAAGATTACTAATTCCTGCATGACCTGCTTAAAAGGCAGGTTTCTGAACTTGGCAGTGATTCTTTCATTCCCAACTTCCTTATCCATAAGGGTTATATTTACACCATACCTATGTTCTAATGTGGCAAGCACCTCATAAAGCGGTGTATTATCGAATACAAAATGGTTCTTGATCCATGCACTCACATGATGTGCATTAGCCTCAGTGAAGACATAGCGGCCATTGATTGCATTTACTTCAAGCTGCTGATTGGGTAACAAGTACTTCAGCAAAGTTTTTTTTCCGCCAATAGTACTCATGACCCCTACTTTGCCGGTATTCACAGTTACCGTGACCTTGTGGTCTGCCCGAAAAGCTTTGACGTTAAATGAAGTACCCAATACTACTGTCGTAATTTCTCCACTCTTGATGACAAATGGCCGCTTTCGGTGCCTTACATCGAAAAAAGCTTCGCCATTCAGTGACACAGTACGCTGTTTTCCCCTGAAATTCTTTGCATACCTGATCTTGCTACCACCAGCTAAATAGACCACAGAACTGTCCGGCAAAAGTATTTTAGATTGCCTTCCTTCCGGATTTGAAATTACGGAATAGGTGATCGGCTCCATTGGTTTCACAGACTGATGTACAAGCCACCAGATTGCGGAACCGGAAACCATCAGTAAGGTAGCTGCATATGCAAGCCAGTTTAGCTTCCTTTCTGGCTTCTGGGGCATTTCTTTCTGAATGTGCGCATTGATTGTATTCCAGCTGGCAGCGGCCGGCCTTGTAGTCTTAAAATATAAGCGTGATGCTTCAAGAATTTGCATGGTTTCACGAAATTGCTCCTGATGATCGGCATGTTGTTCCAACCAGATCTGCAATTCCGTTAGCTCATCATCGGTGATGGTCTTTTCGAAATAGGCAACTATTAATTGATATCTGTAATCTTCCATTGTTTGTCTCTATCTGTAAAGACAGGATATTGGAATTGATTACGTAGCGTATCCGGTTAAGCTTGCGTTAATAAATTGTTAATGCCCCAAATTGACATTCGGAGAATCGTTGAGCATTCTCCGAAGTTCACGAAGAGACTGGTAAAGTGTAGTTTCTACCGTTCTCACAGAGATTGCCAGGACTGCTGCAATTTTTTGCTTGTCCATTTGGTCAATCCTGCTCATCAGCAAGATCTCCCGCTGTCTATCCGGCAGGCGATCAATTAAACGCAGTATCTCCGTAGAGGATTCTCGTCCCGAAAGGATCCGGAAGGGGGTATTCAGATCCTGAAAAAGATGTGTTTCAGGAAGTTCTTCGATAGAAGTGACCGGCGCTTTTTTCTTTTGCAGATGATTTAGGGACAAATTGCGTGCAGCAGCAAAAAGGTAAGCCTTTACGTTTAAGATTGGCTCCCCCAATCTTCCATCCCATATTTTAATAAAAAGATCAGCGATGATTTCTTCGGCTGCTTCATAGTCTTTGGTATAAACCACGCAAAATTGACAAAGCGATTTATAGTGACGATTGAAAAGTGCTTCCAGCGCTTTCGATTCACCGTTACTGATTAAATTCATTAATGCTTCGTCTGTAAAATCTAAATACATCCCGAACTCTCCCATTTGCCCACAAAATTACGCTTGCTATGTTAGGCCAATGTTAAATAATAGGGGTGTTTGAAATGAGGCGGAAGACAAATAATTATCAATAGCTATTGCAGGTGTAAAAACTATTTCATTACTTTGAACATCAAAGTACTTTTATGGAAGACAAAGAAATCTATACCGAACTCAATTCTATCAGAAACCTGATGGAACGTTCTGCAAAGTTTATCTCTCTGAGTGGGCTTTCAGGGATACTGGCTGGTATCTATGCGCTTATTGGCGCATGGTTGGGTTACAGAACGGTCTACGGTAAAGGTTTTTCTCTACAGTCAAGAGACTACTATGTTTCAGACGAGGGTACAATCCTACAGTTATTTTTTATTGCCCTCGCAGTTTTATTGCTTTCACTGATCTCCGGTTTCATATTAACCCTGAGAAAAGCAGCCAGAAAAAATCAGAATGTCTGGAATCCGAGTAGTAAGAAATTACTGTTGAACATGGCAATACCACTGGTAACGGGTGGCATTTTCATCCTTATTCTCATGCTCAGGGGATACTATGGCATCATTGCCCCTGCGAGTTTGCTATTTTACGGCCTCGCGCTCGTAGCGGCCAGCCACTATACTTTCGAAGATGTAAAATGGTTAGGGATTATGGAAATCATATTGGGTCTTATTGGCGCTTTATATCCAGGATATGGTATCATCTTCTGGTCTATCGGATTTGGCATCCTGCACATCATCTATGGTTCAATTATGCATTTTAAATACGACAGGTGAGATCAGTACTGGAACATTTCGATAAAGCTTTCGAGAACCGGATACGCCTGCAGATCATGAGTGTATTGGTGGCCAATGAGAATTACGACTTCAACTCCCTAAAGGAATTGCTGAACGTAACAGATGGCAACCTCGCCTCTCACCTCAAAGCCCTGGAGAAAGAGGAATACATCACCGTACACAAGTCATTCCTGGGCAGAAAGCCGAATACTACTTATGCCGCCTCAGAACTGGGCCGGGCTGCTTTCATCAGGCATCTTCAGGCACTTGAAAATTTAATCAAACAGCAGAAGCAATAATTTTTTTTAACCATATACTTTGAATCACAAAGTTCTTTCAACATACAAACTATGATAACTTCAGCCTTATTTAAACGAAACTCTACACTAACTGCCGACACGCTCAATTGTTTGGGCATATTGGCCATTGTCATCTCCTCGGTGATGCTGTTAATAGAAGATGTTCTGCGCTACAGTGAAGTAAAATATTCTTCGCTATTTTTTTGCTACTCCATAACGGTGTTTTATACTGTACTGGTATTCTTGAAAACGATATCAAACCATGGTTGGGCATTTCGTAAGGGAAGCATCATTTATACTTCACACCTCTTAGTCCTGTGGTTTATCAGTGCCTTTGCGCTCAACAAGGAGATGAACCTGTTTGAGCGTTCCAGCGATTGGTTGTGTATTTTATTGTTTCTATCCTGTGCTGCGATAGTCGCAACTTCCATCCGACAATACCTCTCGAGACAGATGAACCATATCATGGTATTTATTCTGGGAATCGCTACAGTCGTCTTTGCTTACTACGCGATCTATTTAGTTCCTATATACGCGATTGGCATACTCGCTGTTGTCTTTATCGGCCTATCCCTTCACGCCTTCATTCCGCTCTTTTTGCTGATCCTGACGATAAGCTTGCTGAGCCGTATGTTGCGCGAATACCCAAGCGCAAAGTACCTGCTTGGATTAGGTATAGTCGTACCATTAGTCGTTACAGTACTATTCGTATACCAATGGAAAGGAATAAACGACTGTATCCGGCGTATACAAAATCAAAATACGCTTCATAAAAACAATCTTCCGGAATGGGTGCTTGTTTCGCGCGAAATACCACATAACTTCATCACAGAAAGATTCCTTAAAGCAGATTTAGTCTACACCACCCCAAAGGAAAACCGCAATTGGTTCTGGGGGGATTTTGAGGGATCGGGCTTTGACGAGCCCAAACAGCATGACCCACTCGTCATGATAGCTGAGTTATTGATAGGGAAATCCAGAATGGATCCGGAAGATAAAATAAAAATTCTGAAGGCAAGTTACAATTCCCGACACCTGGCACAAGAGCGGCTTTGGTCGGGGGATTATCTAAAAACCCAAAGCATTGTGACCAACATACGCATATACCCGGAGTTTAGAATGGCCTATACTGAGAAAACACTGACGATACAAAATAACGACCTCCGGACCTGGGCAAGTGAACAGGAAGCCATCTATACATTTCACCTTCCCGAAGGCGCTGTGGCATCTTCGCTTTCACTATGGATAAACGGAAGGGAAGCCACATCCAGGCTGACCACAAAAGGCAAGGCGGACAGTGCCTACAAAGCTATAGTGGGCGTGGAAAGAAGAGACCCCTCAGTACTGCATTGGCAGGAAGGTAATACCTTAAGCGTAAGGGTCTTCCCCTGCAGTAATAAAGAAAACAGGAAATTCAGAATTGGTGTAACAAGTCCGCTCAAAAAAACCGGCAAAAGTTTGATTTATGAAAACATATGGTTTGACGGACCCAGTTTTGATGGAGCCGAAGAGGCAATTGAAATGACGCTTTCCAGCGAAGTAAAAAACCTGCAGAGCGATTTGAAACAAAAAGAGAATAAGACCTATGCTCTGGAGCGGGATTATATAGATCAATGGAACATCACGATGGACGAGGTACCGCTATCGAGAAATTCATTCCAGTTTGCGGGAATCTCCTATAGTCTACAGGATGCCAGGCCCATCAAACGGTCCTTTAATCCCGAAACGATTTATTTAGACATCAACAACAGCTGGTCCTTTCCAGAATTTCAGAATATATGGAGACAGCTTAAGAACAAAAAAGTTTACGTATACAATAACCAGTTAACCGTACTGACCGAAGAAAATCTGGAAGCGCAGTTTAAGGAATTGAATAAGCAAAACTTCAGTCTCTTCCCCTTCTACAAAATAGCGGAGCCTTCCCTTGCACTTGTGATTACTAAAAGCAGCGAGCTGTCTCCCAATCTTGATGACCTAAAGGGAACTGAATTTGGTAATAAACTATCTAACTTCTTTGCAACAAAACCGTCAGTTCAGCTTTATGAATTGGAAACTTCGTCAAATCCTTACCTCAAAACACTAAAAGAGTTTCGCGCATTTAGATACAATGGGGGAAGTCAGGAGAAATTGATTAATTCATTAAAAGCAAAAGTATTTGAAGAAGCGCCCGAAACAGACACCTTGGTATGTATACCTTCGGCACAACTGGCAATTACAAAAAAAGAAACTGCTTCGACGACCGTAAAAGCCAATACACCGGATCATCTATTGAGATTATTTGCATATAATGATATTCTTAAACGGATGGCAACTACGTATTTCGCCAATGACTATGACAGGGAAGAACTCATTAAAACCGCCGATGAAGCTTTCATTGCCAGTCCGGTGTCCAGTCTGGTTGTGCTTGAAACACAAAGGGATTATGAGCGATTTGGAATTGATGAAAGTAAAAAAAGTTTGCAAAATGCAAGCATGAATTCTTCTGGTGCCGCGCCAGAGCCGGAAGAATGGATGTTAATCATTCTTGCCATCACGACTATGGCTTACATTTTACACAGGAACGGTTATCTGAAAAAATTGACTTTTTAATGAATCTGGTAGTCATGGTTGGGATAATCGTACTCGGCTACGCAATACGTGTTGAGGAGTCAAAATACAGCCGTCGGTTTTTTATACCCGCGCTGATCTTTACAACTTTAGCGATCCTTTTGCCTACGCGGACGACACTATATTTCATGTTGCTATTTAGCTTATCGTTGCTATTTGAAAACTTTATTGGGAAGCTCAGCCTGATCATCACTTTTGTGATGGTAATTCTCTCCCCGATTTTTAAGTTCCTTGGTGACACGCTCGGCTTTCCTCTTAGGTTGTGGTTAAGCGACATCGTCGCAAAAACCATGACCTTCGCTGGAATGCCCGTCAAATCAGTTGGTAACCTGATAATTATTGGCAAATTCGAATTCTACATTGATCAAGCTTGTGCAGGACTAAATATGTTGCATTTGTCGTTATTAATCGCGCTTTTCACTGCGGCGAATTACGAAAAAAAACATCAACTTTCCCTGCGCTTTATCCCAATTTGTGGGTTACTGCTCTCTACACTCTTGTTGAACATCATGTCCAACTATTTTCGCATCCTGCTGATCGTGATCTTTAAGATAATGCCGGGAAATTTCCTGCATGATTTTGCAGGAATGATTTGTATGGTTGTCTACGTGATGCTTCCGCTTGCATTATTTGCGGAACGTTTCCTGAACTGGTTGTTCAAATCACCTGTGAATGATATTGAAACCACTGTCCATACCTTTAGCTACAAAACGACATTGCTAATTCTCTTGCTCTTAGTTGTATGGTTTGGCCCCTACCTGAGTCCGCCCCACAAGCAAGGGCGTGTTGCTCATCGGCACATTCAACTCAAGGGCTATACCAAGCAAACAGTTTACGGAGATGTCACGAAGCTGCAAAACAATCTGGCGTTAATTTACTTGAAACCAACTCCATTTTATGCACCTGAGCACAATCCAATGATCTGCTGGACCGGTAGTGGCTACGAATTTAATTTGATCCGCAAAGAAACCATTCTTGATATAGAAATCTACACAGCTACGCTTCAGAAAGGGCAAGAAAAAATATATGCAGCCTGGTGGTTCGATGACGGAGAAATGAAAACGACCAACCAGTGGAAATGGAGATGGAACAGTGCTGTAAACAGCCGTCCTTTTTACCTGGTAAATGTCAACACGGCAAGATCCGAGGACTTACGTAAAATAGTAGAGACGTTACTGCCATCGCCATTCGCCGGCGATTTTTAGAGGAACTTCCACCCCATTCTCTTTCAGGAAATCTCTTATCGCATCCTCACTTTGCCTTGCTACCGGAATGTCTGCTACGTTAGCCAGGGCATAAAGTAACATCGCACTATAACGTACGGTGTTCTTCAGTTCAGATTCGTCAACCAACTTAAATACATCGCCGTTAGAATGGTAAAATGGTGCCGAGTTATTTGGCAAACTGCCTCCGGTCCCACCGCCAACAGGAATTCCCTGGAGCATAAAAGGCTGATGGTCGCTATGCAGCCATGCACCAGTAAAAAAGACATTCTTAAAGCCAGTATCCAGTTTTGTGATCTGCTGACCCCATTCGGCAAACAATTCTTTCATCTCTTTCCTGCTGGAAGAAAAACCCTTCGGATCATTGGTCATATCGTAATTGAGCATAAATCTGATCTGATCAAGTTTGTTGGAATGCCTGGCTGCCTCAACATATGCTTTGGAACCCAAAAGACCTTGCTCTTCGCCCATAAACAGGATGAATTCGATAGTACGTTTACTACTTAGGCCCAAAGTTTTGAAAGTTCTGGCCATGTCGATCACAGCAAAAGAACCGATGCCGTTGTCGATAGCACCTGTAGCAAGGTCCCAGCTATCGAGGTGCCCGCCAATCACGATCTTTTCTTCAGGGAATTCGCTGCCCCGAAGCGTCGCGATCACATTTCTGGCGCGTATCAAACCGGAGAAATTAGTCATGTTTAATCTCGCAAACTGTGCTTGCTTCAAAAGCTTCTCCTTGATGCGCATTCCATTCTCTAAACCGATGCAAACCGCCGGTATAGTGATGAGCTTACCCGTAACGGAGGCCGTACCGGTTAGCAATACCCCACCTTTTACCCCATTTATGAGTACAATTCCCGATGCTCCATACCTGGCGGCTATAGCTGCTTTCTCTGAGCGGTGCAGCGCTGGTGTCCCTTCAGGAGAGCCAGGTAAAACACCAAGATAGACCAAAGCGATCTTACCCTTAACCTTTTCTGCCATTTGCTGATAATCCGCTTCCAGGCCGTTTCCCAGATCTACTAATTCTGCTGTAACATCCGCTTTCACAGGCGAATGTGCAAGTGTAACGGAAGTGATCCTTTTCAGTGCCGATGTGCTGTCTCCAACACTGGTTTCGTTACTGATCCTATTCCAGCTTTCCACTTCGAAAGGTTGAAATTTCACATCATATCCGTAAGACTTAAGCAGCTTAAAAGCATACTCCTCCGCCTTAGCTCCATTTTCTGAACCGGTAAGCCGGTGTCCGATAAGTTCTGTAGCTTGTTTGAGATTGGGGTAAGCTTTAGAGGATGATAACACCTCTGTATTTATCCTGCTGAAAGTCGTACTGAAATCCTGCCCCTTCACAGTTGCCATACTTAGCAAAAACCCAAAAAGAAATAATGCCCTTTTCATCGAGAATTTATTTTTTACGTTCCGTCGTGTACCGGACCAGTTGTTCAAGACCTGTTCTGGCCTCCCCTGCTTCAAAAGTATATAAGATGTCAAACGCCTCCTGCTGGTATTGTATCATTTTCTGGTTTGCATAATGAACACCTTCATTGGCATTAACGAAATCAATAATTTCCTGAATTTTTACCGGATCATCCTGGTGGTTTTTTACCAGGCTGATGATTCTTCTCTTTTCAGTCTTGGTTACCCTGTTGAGTGCATAAATCAATGGCAGAGTTACCTTTTTCTCCTTTATATCTATGCCAATAGGTTTACCGACATCATCTGTTCCAAAATCGAAGGTATCATCTTTTATCTGAAAGGCAATACCTACCTTTTCACCGAATAATCTCATTTTCTCGATGCTTTCTTCATCTGCTCCCGCTGAGGCCGCCCCGCAGGCACAGCATGATGCAATCAGTGAAGCTGTCTTCTGACGGATGACCTCGAAATATAATTCTTCACTGATGTCCATCTTTCTCACCTTCTCGATCTGCAACAGTTCACCCTCGCTCATTTGCTTTACCGCCTCAGAGACGATCTGCAATAACCTGAACTCGCTGTTGTTTACAGAAAGCAGCAAACCTTTAGCCAGCAAATAATCGCCTACCAATACTGCAATCTTGTTTTTCCATAGGGCATTGATAGAAAAGAATCCCCGGCGTTCATAGGCGTTATCCACTACATCATCATGCACTAAAGTTGCAGTATGCAGCAGTTCCACTAAAGCAGCGCCACGATGGGTCGACTCAATAATGCCTCCGCATAGCTTTGCAGCAAAAAACACAAACATCGGTCGGATTTGCTTTCCCTTTCGTTTGACAATATAATGAGTGATCCTGTCCAATAATGGAGCGTCACTGTGCATTGAATCCTTAAATTTCTCTTCAAAGACCTCTATATCTGCTGCGATTGGCTGTTTGATCTGGTTTATTCCCGGCATTCAGGTTAAAATAATAGATTCTTGTATATCTTATAAAAAAATTGATCCAAACTAAACCGTCATTGCTTTTGAGGGACAAGCGAAGTCTGTACGTTTCAGTCCGGTATTTTTAATTGCACCATAACCTCCAGCGATATCGACAACCTGATCTATTCCTCTGGCTTTTAGTATAGAGGCGGCAATCATTGAGCGATAACCACCAGCACAATGAATGTAATAGGTTTCTTTAGGGCTTAAAGCGGAAGTCCATTCGTTGATGTAATCTAATGGGCGTGCCATTGTCATTTCTAAATGCTCTGCCTCATACTCTCCCGGCTTGCGCACGTCTAGTACTTTCAAGGTATTGTCGGATTGACTGATGGTTTCAAACTCAGTCGCTGAGATGGAACGAACCTCGTCCAGATCTTTACCTGCATTTTTCCATTCTTCAATGCCACCTTCCAGGTAACCTATAGTATTATCATATCCTACTCGGGCTAAACGTGTAATTGCTTCTTCTTCTTTCCCTGTCTCCACAACCAGCAGCAAAGGTTGCTGCAAATCGCTGATCAAGGCACCCACCCATGGAGCAAACTGTCCATTCAAACCAATATTTACAGAGGAAGGAATAAAGGATTTGGCAAATACCTGAGGATCCCGGGTATCTAAAATGACGGCGCCTGTCTGGTTGGCCAACGCTTCAAATTCTGCAGGAGATAGTGGGTTTTGTCCCTTTTTATATACCTCATCAAAACTATCATAACCATATTTATTCATGGCTGCATTTTTCGCAAAGTATTGAGGTGGAGGTAAAATCCCCTCTGTCACTTCCTTAATGAACTGTTCACGGCTAGCCGCCTTCAGTGCGTAATTTACTTGCTTCTGATGACCCAGGGTATCAAAAGTTTCCTTACTCATATTCTTGCCACAAGCAGAACCTGCACCATGAGCCGGATACACCAATACTTCATCCGGAAGTGGTAATATTTTATTTTGGAGAGAATCATACAGCGTAGATGCCATATCTTCCATTGTCAACTCTCCCTGTTGTGCCAGATCAGGCCTTCCCACATCTCCTATAAACAAGGTGTCTCCGGTAAATACGCAATAAGGCTTCCCATCTTTATCACTTAACAGGTAGCTTGCCGACTCCGGAGTATGACCTGGTGTGTGCAATACAGTTATCGTAAGGTCACCCACTTTAAAGGTTTCTCCGTCGGAGGCAATGTGTGATTTAAAGGAAGTTCTGGCAGTGGGGCCATAAACGATCTCAGCTCCTGACTTTTCTGCGAGGTCTACATGACCTGACACAAAATCGGCATGAAAATGCGTTTCAAAGATATATTTGATCACTGCATTGTCTTTTGAGGCCTTCTTTAAATAAGGAGCTACCTCACGAAGAGGGTCGATAATCGCAGCCTCCCCATTACTCTCTATATAATAAGCGGCTTCCGCCAGACAACCTGTATAAATTTGCTCTATGTTCATGATCCCTTGCATTATATCATCAAAATTAACATTATAATCCCTCAGCAAAAAGCCTGGGCTATAAGTTTTACCTTAAACAGTCAATTCTCCCCGGAGTGATTTTTCGATAAGCCTCGAAATTGCTTCGCGATCCAGCCCCTGCCCCATCAGGTACATGAGCTTTGTTGTTGTCGCTTCAAAGGTCATATCATAACCACTTAACACGCCCATTTGCTGCAATTTTTTACTGGTCTGGTACATCCCCAGCTCTACAGAACCACGCTGGCATTGCGTAATATCGACAATGATCTTTCCGTTACGGATGGCCTCTTCCAAACAATCTGTAAACCAATCTGCCGTAGTGGTATTTCCAGAACCGAAAGTTTCCATAACGATCGCATCTACTGAAGATAGCGTAATGGCCCTCACCGCCTGGGGAGAGATTCCCGGATAAAGCTTCAATACACCGATGTTGGGATTCAGGTTCAAATGAACTTTCAGATCCTTATCGGGCTGTGGCAATATGTAGTTGTTGAAAAATGAAAGTGTTACACCTGCTTCTGCGAGAATCGGATAGTTGGGGGAGCGAAAAGCTTCAAATTTCTCCGAATTGTACTTAATGGAGCGGTTGCCCCGGTACAATTGGTAATCAAAATAGATACATACTTCCGGCACCATTGCCTTGCCATTCTTTTTTGTCGCAGCTATTTCCAGCGCGGTAATCAGATTTTCCTTAGCATCCGTTCGAATCTCACCGATTGGCAACTGGGAGCCAGTTAGGACTACCGGCTTGCTCAGATTTTCCAGCATAAAACTCAGGGCCGAAGCGGTGAAAGCCATGGTATCAGAGCCGTGAAGGATGACGAAACCATCAAACTCTTCATATTTATCTGAGATCAACTGTGCAATATCTCCCCAGATCTCAGGTGTCATGTTCGAAGAATCAATGATTGGATCAAAAGAATACACATCAAGATTGTAATTCAACCGTTCCAGCTCCGGCACATTTTGCTGGATTTGCTTAAAGTCAAAGGGAATTAACGCGCCTGTCTTAGGATCGTTTACCATCCCAATGGTACCACCGGTATAAATGATCAGTATATTGTTCATGCTCAAATGTTAAAGATATGCCTGGAATTGGCCGTTGTCACCTCTGCAACCTCCTCAAGGCTGATTTGATAGATTTCGGCTACCCGTTCTGCAATATGCAGCAGATAGCTGCTTTCATTGGGTTTCCCTCTGAAAGGGACCGGGGCCAAATAAGGGGAGTCTGTTTCAAGCACAATTTTTTCAAGTGGTATGTGCTTTAGTACTTCATCAAGTCCGGATTTCTTATAGGTAACAACCCCTCCTATCCCCAGGTGAAAACCCAGTTCAATTGCTTGAAATGCCTGATCGGTATTGCCCGTAAAACAATGCAATATGCCACGCAAATCGGCGCCCTTTTGCGCTTCAAGTACCTCAAATATTTCATCGAAAGCTTCGCGGCAATGGATCACAATCGGCAATTCCATATCTTTTGCCCATTTGATCTGTTCTTTGAAAGCTACTTTCTGAATATCCAGCGTGGTTTTGTCCCAATGTAAATCAATGCCGATTTCCCCAATGGCATAAATGTCCCTGTCAACCATGCTCTGGCAGATTTCATCAAGAACCAGTTCATAGTCTTCCTTTACATCGCAGGGATGCAGACCGGCCATTGCAAAACAATTAGAAGGATATTTCTTTACCAAATGTTCAATTTTGGCTATGGAAGCTACGTCTACATTTGGCAGGAACAAGCGCTCTACCTTATTGTCAAAGCAGCGCTGTATCAGCTCCGCTAATTTCTCCTCATCCGTTTCGTAGTACAGATGCGTGTGGGTATCGGTTAAAAGCATGGACGAAGTTAATAAAAAAACCCTGTAAGGCGCATACCTTACAGGGTTCTATGTCGATGTTCTGTCGCCAGAATACTATTTTGCAGGGGCAACAGGAGCAGCAGGTGCTACTGGTGCAGCCGGAGCAGCTTTTGGTTTTTTGATATCTACGATCTCCACTTCAAAACATAAAGGAGAGAAAGGTGTGATACCAGCCTGTGGCTGACCACCTTCACCGTAACCCAGTTTCGATGGGATGATCAATGTGATCTTACCACCTTTACCGATCAACTGGTAACCTTCGTCAAATCCCGGAATTGCATTACCGATAGTGAAAGGACGTGGTGCATATTGAGCCATAGGGTTGTGGATTTTAGCATCTTTCGCTACTTTCTCTACAGAAGTATCGAAAATACGCTCAGATCCATCCGCTTTTTTAGTCAGCAATTTACCGGTATAGTTCAACATGATCGTATCACCCAAAACAGGCTTTTCAGCACTTCCCGGGTTAGTGATCACATACTGCAGACCTGAAGCTGTAGTTTGAACCTTCAATTTGTTGTCTTCAATGAATTTAGAAATTTTCCCTGCCTCAGCTGCTTTTTTAGTAGCTACATCAGCCTGGTAGTCTTTCTGGAAGAACTCCTGAGCTTTCTTTTGGAAAGTAGAGTCTGCTTCACCAGCAGTTTTCTTCAATACTTTTTCTACTTTAACTGTAAATACGATATAAGTATCTTTTGCATTTGCCGGTGGTTTAGGCTGGCCAGAATATTTAGCCATTGTATCCAGGTTCAATTTGAAAGTAGCACTGTCACCTTCACCAAAAAGATACAGTACATCATTCATATCACCTGCATACATTTTTTTACCTACAGGGAAGATTTGAGGCTGCTCCATATCAAAAGTATTGAACATTACAGAATCACGCTCGTTTTTCTGGATAAAGTTCAACTTCACGATATCACCTTCTTTGATTTTGTCTTTACCGCCATCCTTATGGATCTGGTACATCAGACCTCCTGGTCCTTTTTTGTAGTTGTTACAAGCAGCCAATCCAAGTGTGGCCGCGAAAAGAATAATTATACCTTTCTTCATGTGGTTTTTATTGTAATAATTGAGTTTTATATTCTGTTAATATCGTTTTAAATTCTTCTACTGTATCTGCCAGATTTTTATCAGAAGCGCCACCTGCGGCGTTTCTATGTCCGCCCCCGTTAAAGTATTTCTTACAAATCTCATTTGCAGGAAAATCTCCGGTGGAGCGCAAAGATAATTTAACTTTATCAGTTCTTTCAATAATAAATGCAGCTAGCTTAATGCCATTTACAGAGAGGGCATAGTTCACAATTCCTTCCGTATCGCCCGTTACGATATTGAATTCATTCAATTCCTCCTTTGTTACAGAGATAATTGCGGTATTGTATGCCCTTAATATCTCCAATTTGTTACTGATGCAATGCCCCAAAAACCGAAGGCGGTTCTCTGTTGCGTTATCATACACCAACTGATGGATCCTCCAGTGCTCAGCTCCAAGATCGATCAGACTTGCCGCAATTCTGTATACTGCAGAAGTTGCCGATTCAAACCGGAATGAACCTGAATCAGTCATGATACCGGTATATAGACAAGTAGCAATGTCCTTATTCATCATTTGACCGTCTTCGAGTTCATTGACAATAAATTCATAAACCAATTGCGCCGCAGCACAGGCATTGATACTCCAATGGCGATAATCGTCAAAATCTTCGGGCTCGAGGTGGTGGTCGATCATCAGCTTATAAGCGTTCGAAGCACGAACAAGCTCACCCAATTCATTGATCCTGCTCAATGTATTAAAATCCAGGCAGAAAATCATAGAGGCTTCAGCTACGTAGCTTGCCGACTTCTCTTTCTGTTCTGTATAAATGATCACATCAGAGTTATTGGGCAACCAATGCAAAAAGTAGGGATAATCTGTTGGCGTGATCACTTTAACGTGATGGCCCAACTGAATTAGATACGCATATAATCCTAAGGATGAACCCATTGCGTCGCCATCAGGTTTATGATGGGTTGTGATTACAATCTTTTGCGGCGTAGCCAGCAGCTCCTTTATTTCTGAGATAGACAACATAATATTCCTGGCAAAGCTAATGATTTAAAGATTAATTGAAGCTTAATATATTTCAAGCTTTAATATTAACAGTATTAAACGTATTTTTGCAGAAAATTTAGAATAAAAAATGGCTACAAACAGAACTTTTACCATGATCAAGCCTGATGCAGTTGCAAACGGGCATATTGGTGCAATTATTAATGACATCACCTCTGCGGGTTTCAAAATCATCGCATTAAAATATACGCAGCTGACTGCTGAAACTGCAGGCAAATTCTATGAAGTACATGCAGCCCGCCCTTTTTATAAAGACCTGGTAGCATTCATGTCATCGGGACCAATTGTAGCTGCAATCCTGGAGAAAGAAAATGCAATTGAAGATTTCAGAACTTTAATCGGCGCTACTAATCCTGCAGAAGCAGCTGAAGGTACGATCCGCAACAAATATGCAAAATCTATCGATGCCAATGCAGTTCATGGTTCTGATTCAGATGAAAACGCTGCCATCGAAGGAGATTTCTTCTTTAGCGCTGACGAACGTTTCTAATCCTGTCATCACAAAACGATATAAAGCAAGCACCCTCAACGGTGCTTGTTTTTTTTTATTTAGTTTGTACCTTTCCGCATAAATTGATTTTACACAAATGAAGAAGACAATCATTACACTCCTGCTACCTCTTTGCTCACTTGCAGTGCTGGCGCAGACCAAAAAGCCAGTTGCAAAAAAAACGACGACAGCAACAAAAAAGACGACCTCAGTTGCGAAACCCAATCCGGTAACTTTTAAATCCTCCCTGGATTCTGCCAGCTATTCTTTCGGAATAGGTATGGCCAGCAGTATGAAAAATGAAGGACTGACTGCATTAAACTATGATCTGCTGATCAAAGGCCTTAAAGATGCATTCGCGGGTACTACCCCATTGATCTCTGAGGAAAATTCCAGACAGGCGATTTCAAACCTGTTCAAAACAATGAGCCAAAAGAAATTTGCACCCAACATTGCCGAGGGAAAAGCCTTTTTAGAAAAGAATAAAACTCAACCGGGTGTACAGGTAACCCCAAGTGGTTTACAATACCAGGTGGTGACAAGAGGAACTGGCGTTAAACCCGCAGCGACCGACACTGTACTTGTTCATTACAAAGGTAGTTTGCTAAACGGTAAGGAATTTGACAGTTCTTATTCTCGCAATGAACCACTCGCATTGCCATTGAACGGCGTGATCATGGGCTGGACAGAAGGTGTACAATTGATGCAGACGGGCTCTAAGTATAAATTCTTTATCCCTTATAACCTTGCGTACGGAGAACGTGGTGCCGGAGCGGATATCCCACCTTATAGCACATTGATCTTTGAAATTGAGTTACTGAAAGTAACGCCTCCGGCTAAAGCCGCGCAGCAGGCACAGTAATCAGGGTATGGGGACAAATCCCAAAACCATTGGCAACTTTCTTTGTTAGGTAAAGAAAAATATAAGCCATGACATACAAAAGATATTTCCCCCTAGCCATTATTGCATTCCTGACCACAACACTAACAAGTTGTGAATTGGTTGAAGGCATTTTTAAAGCCGGAGTCTGGACCGGTATTATAGTCGTCGTACTTGTTATTGCGCTGATCATTTGGTTAGTCAGCAAAGTATTTTAGGACTGAACTATAGAAATACAATATCTACAATTACTTCAGCACCGGCTCGTTCATTGATTTTTTGAATGATGCCGGTCCTGACCATCATCAGATCATTCTTCACAACTGATGATTCAATCCTTACGAATAATTTCCGCTGAGATACATAGATTTGAGTTGTACGGTTGGCGACAGCCTTGCCCATCAGATCCGGCCAGTAAGCAACCACAGAAGTCTCATCGAATTTACTTTTCAGCCGGTAGGTATTGAGCAGTTTTCCGATCCCCTCTTTCAGGGTAATGTCATTGGGTTTACGCATGGTTTATGGCTCCGTTATTAACTTCAAAAAGAGTAAGGGGTACTTTGATTTTCTCAAACAAGGCGAGTACCCTCTCCCTGCCGGTATCTGTAATAAAAATCTGTCCGAAATCCTGCTGAGAAACCATCTCCATCAACTTATGCATTCGGTTATCGTCCAGTTTATCAAAAATATCATCGAGCAACAGCAAAGGCTTAAAGCCTTTATATTTCTGAAGATAAGCATATTGTGCGAGCTTTAGGGCAATTAAAAAAGATTTCTGCTGTCCCTGCGAACCAAACTTCTTCAAAGGCATATCGCTGATCTGAAATATCAGGTCGTCTTTATGGATTCCGGTAGTAGTACGTTCCAGTAATTTATCCTTTTCTATAGACTTCAACAACAATTGCTCAAAACCAGTATCTGCGAGTTGGCTCTGGTATTCTAGATTGACCTGTTCCTTATCTTCGGTTAAAAATTGGTAATACTTATCAAACAAGGGAATAAAGTCCAGCATGAACTGCTGCCGTTTGGCAAAGATCTTCAGCCCGGAAGCCACCAATTGGTCGTTATAGATCTCCAAAAGCGAAGGATCATAGCTTCTGGTCACTGCGATCTGCTTCAATAAGGCGTTCCTGTTTAGCAAGTGCTTGTTGTAGAGGATCAGTCCATCCAGGTAATGCGCATCTGTTTGAGAGATCACATTATCCATGAAGCGTCTCCGCTCTTCACTACCATCTGTGATGATATTGGTATCATATGGTGAAATCATCACTAGTGGAAACAGGCCGATATGGTCGGCAAGTTTATCGTACTCTTTCTTATTGCGTTTAAACTGCTTCTTTTGATTGCGCTTAACCCCGCAGGTGATTTTCTCGTTCCTTTCGTCGCGATTGAAATCCCCCTGAATCAGAAACAGATCCTCAGACGTTTTAATCTGCTGGCTATCAATCGGGTTGAAGTATCCCTTGCAAAGACATAAATAGTGGATGGCGTCCAGTAAATTGGTTTTACCGGCTCCGTTATTGCCAACAAACGCATTTACCGTCTTAGAAAAACTAACACTGGCATCTGCGTAATTCTTAAAATTGAGAAGTGTAATGTTTTTTAACCACATATGATTCCCTCAAAGTTACCGTTTAAAACGATCAATTTCCAAGCTATAAAAGCATCATGCCTTAATTAATTGAACCAGCTCATGCTTCTAATTAACGCTCAGATCATTAAACTTTATTCAAATACTCAAAAAAGGGGTTGATACTTTGATGTAAAAACGTATTTTTGCAATCCTTAATTTTTTTAAATAAAATGTCCACAACAGAAAAAGAAATAAATCCAACAGTAAAAAAGGGGCCTTTTTTACAAGAGAACTCAAAGAGCTTATTGTTCATTGCTGGAGCAATTGTAGCATTAGTTGCTATTTACTTTTGGTATCAGAATGTATATCTAAAAAACAGAGCTGAAGAAGCCTCTGCCAAGATGTACAAATCAGAGAGTTTCCTGGGCGTAGATTCTTTGGCCAACAAAGCGATCAATGGTGAAGGTGGTTTTCCTGGATTTGAGCAGATTGCAGATGAGTATGCCAACACAAAATCGGCTAACCTTGCTAATCTTTACCTTGGTGGCATTTACCTGCGTAAAGGCGAATACAAAAAAGCAGTTGAATCTTTAGGGAAATATTCAGACACAGGAAGTCCTGTTGCCGATCCTTTAGCGCTTGGTTTATTAGGCGACGCTTACAGTGAATTAAAAGATTACAAACAAGCTGCTACTTATTACAAGAAAGCTGCTGATAAAGCCAGCAATAAGTTCACTTCTCCAATGTTCCTGAAAAAATTAGGACTGGTATATGAGCAATTGAAAGACTTTAAAAACGCAGAAGAGGCGTATACTAAAGTTAAAACACAATATCCGGAAAGCCAGGAAGCTGCCATGATCGATTCTTACATCGCACGTGCAAAGGCGCAGGTAAACTAAATACGGGCCGGTAATCCTATAGTAAAAAGACCAGCTTTGCAGCTGGTCTTTTTTTATATCCAATCTTTGGCTAAGTTTGCAGCATGGCAACACAATTAAAAAACCTCTCCGACTTTTCCCACACTACTGTTCCTAATGGCAGCGCCTATAAATTCGCAATCGCGGTGGCTGAATGGAATGCAGAAATCACTGGAAGTTTATACAATGGCGCATTGCAGACCCTGCTCAGCAATGGTGTATCGGAAGAGAACATACTTTCTGTTGCCGTCCCTGGCAGTTTCGAACTGACTAGCGCGGCCGATATCCTACTGAGCAAACACACCGACCTCGATGCAGTAATCTGTCTGGGTTGTGTAATTCAGGGCGACACTAAACATTTTGACTTCATTTGCGACGCAGTAGCACAGGGCGTGACCAATGTTAGCATTAAACACAGTAAACCCGTTATATTTGGCGTGTTGACGACCAATGATCAGCAACAGGCTATTGACAGGGCCGGAGGCAAACATGGGAATAAAGGCGATGAGGCTGCCATTACGGCGATAAAAATGGCAGATTTAAAAGCAAGCATTTAAAGAATAAAAAATGCTTGTTTATTTCAAAAAATTGTAAATTAGTAGAATGAAGAAGATTGCAATATTACTGATTGGCGTATTTTTTGCCATAGCTATATTAGAAGCTTGTTCCAGTCGTCTTTGCCCTGCTTACAGTTCATACCCTGAAGGCAAGCGAAGAAGAGGATAAGGCATAGCTAAGCCCTTTTAAAGAAAAGACATCAGATGCAGTGGAAGAATATTACCGACAGCTCGCAGATCAGCGAAATAAAAAATAATACAGGATACAGTTTAATTTTTAAACACAGCACGCGTTGTTCCGTTAGTGCTATGGCTAAGCGCCGTTTTGAAATGGACTGGGAGGCAATCCCCCCAGCCACCTCACTTTACTTTTTAGATTTAATCAGTTATCGTGAACTTTCAGCACTGATTGCGGAAACTTTCCAGGTACACCATGAATCACCGCAGATTCTGTTGATTAAAGACGGTGAATGTGTATTAGATGCTTCACATAGCGATATCTCTGCGGAAGAAGTTGCAGAGGTTATCGGTTCTTAATAATTGAAAGAAACGGTTTTTTTGATGTCTGGGTGTAAACTGTAGGCTACAGGACAAGTATTGGCGGATCTCTCAATGATCTTCTTATCTTTATCCGAATAGTCATTTGCAGGAAATTGGAAATTCACTACAATTTCAGATACCCTTCTTGGGTTTTCGGCCATGATCTTGGTGATTTCACAAGTTGTGCCGTCAATATTAAATCCATGTTCCTCAGCAGCAATGCCTACGATGGTCAGCATACAATTACCCAGTGAAGTAGCTAATAAATCGGTTGGTGAGAAGGCTTCTCCTTTACCTTTATTATCTACCGGCGCATCAGTAATAATCTCATTTCCTGATCTTTCATGAATCGATGTAGTACGTAAACTACCGTTATACGTTATTTTTGAAGTTGCCATAGTCTATTTTGAGCCCTAAAATTAACACTATTTCTTTATAATGCCGCAAACATATTAGACATACAGTACTTGCTCTTCTTCTACAAAATAGCTGCTCCGCTTTCCCTTACCGGTATCCTTCCGCCTTACTTTTTTACCTGATTTCTTTGCCTCTTTTTGCTCATACACTTCGAAATGCTTAGACAATTCGTTTTTCCGCTTCCAGTTCAAAAAATCATAACTGTAGCTCCTGCATTCCCTGACAATAGCTTTTAGCTTTGCAAGCGGGATTTGACCTACCAAACTCTCTGGATGTACTTTACAACGATACAAAACTTCGTTCTTTATAATGTTACCAACGCCACTAAAAATCTGCTGATCGAGCAGCGCATCACAAATCTGCTTTGTTTCTATTTTTTTCAGCTTCTTCATCGCCTTCGCAGCATTCCATTGATCGGACATCACATCCGCAGACCAGTCATAAACCTCATCCAAAGGCTCGTCTATCCGTTTTACGGTACAAACATAAAAATATACAGCATCGTCGTTAAAATGAAGTGCGATTTTAGGATTCACCTTTTTAGGTTCCTGAAATTGGTAGCTACCGAAAAGCCCCAGATGTATGCGGATGCTAAAGTCATTGAAGCAGATCAAAAAATGCTTGCCCCAGGTTTTGATATCCATGATTTTCTTGTGGAAAATCGCGTCCATATCAAGATCAGCATAGCCAGTAGCCTCCAGTACGATCTTGTGTTTCAGATGCTCCATCTTTTCAGCTAAAATAACAATGGAAGGTCCTTCTGGCATATTTCTTTTCTACCATTAACAAAGCCCGTACAACAAAGTTTTATACAGAAAAAAGCGGTCGTTACCGACCGCTTCTCCATCTACCCTATTGCCGCAAAGTCAAATCAGACTTTGTCAGTTCCCTGCTTTAATTTTTTCTTACCTTTCTTATGTGCAGATTTCATCTTTTCATTTTTCCAGGTTTCATAATTCTTACGCTGTGTATCAGTGAGCAGGGCATTGATCTTTGCATCTCTTTTTTGTAATTCAGTTTTAACATGTGCTCCATCTTTCTTTTCTCCCTTTTGATGGCTGGCCCTTTGCGCTTTGATCCCCTCTAAGTTAATTGCATAAATTTTTGATTGCTGATCCGCCGTGAGTGCCAACTTACTATTTAGTTCTGCCGTCAGGTGTTTGGCCTTTTCCTCCGGTGTTTTCTTAACTTTTTTTGCAACATCTTGCTGTGCAAATGCCATTGTACCCATACTAATGAATAAAATAGCGCTTAAAAGTAATTTCTTCATTTTGCTCTTGTTATTTTACTTATAGAATGGCAATAAGGAAAATGGTTTAAGTGCCAAAATGTTAAGAGATGTTAAATTCTATTCTCAGCGCTAATTCTTTAATTTATATATTTATTTCAGATGAAATGAATCATCCTAACCTATATACCTACCGATGTTCAAAATAAGTAGCACATTACTCGTATTATTTACTTTCCTCTGTCTTTTTTCAGGAGCGCAATCCAAACTCAATGTCGCACTGGCCGGCCTAAGTCATGACCATGTAAACCTCATTATGGACAGCTATGTAAAGGGTGAAGTCAACATTATTGGCATTGCCGAAAATGATCAGGTCTTAATTGCCCGCTTCAAAAAAAGGGCATCATTACCGGACGAGATCTTTTTCCCCACACTAAACGAGTTATTGGCCAATCGTAAACCCGACGTCGTGCTCGCTTTCAATGCGATATCAGAACACTTGTCAGTGGTAGAAGCAGCAGCTCCCCGTGGCATCCCTGTAATGGTGGAAAAACCCCTTGCTGTTTCCGTAAAGCATGCCGAAAGGATTGTCCAGTTGGCCAGGCAATATGGCATCAAAGTACTGACCAATTATGAAACCACCTGGTACCCCAGTAACCAGGAAGCCTACATCAAGGTGAAACAGGAAAATGCGATCGGCGGGCTTAGAAAAATGGTAGCCCATGATGGCCACAGTGGCCCCAAAGAAATAGGGGTCAGCAAAGAATTCCTACACTGGCTCACTGATCCTGTAAAAAATGGAGGAGGAGCTGTGATCGACTTTGGCTGCTATGGAGCTAATCTATTCACATGGTTGATGGACGGTAAAGCACCGGTATCTGTAACCGCAACAATTAAACAAATTAAAAAAACGACCTACCCGGATGTAGACGATGACGCAACCATCCTGCTCGAATATCCAGAGACTACGGGAATCATTGAAGCATCCTGGAACTGGCCATTCAACATCAAAGACCTCGAACTATTTGGTCAGACAGGTTACATTCAGGCAGTCAATGCCAACACCCTTCGCATCAAAAATAAGTCTGATCAAAATTACAGGATTAGTACCGCCCCGTTGCTGCCGAAATCTCAAAGCAGCTATTTGAGTTATCTCAGTGCATTGCTCCACAATGAAATTTCCCCTGTAAATGACCTTTCCTCACTGGAAAATAACCTGATAGTTGTCCGAATTCTGGAAGCCGCAAAGCGGTCGGCAAAGACTGGAAAGAAAGTTTACTTGTAGCCCTAAAGGTTTTTATGATCTTCGGATGATCCTAAACTCTGCTCTATTGGTTAACATTTGAAACCTATTGCTTAACTTTGTACTATGATCGCACTTCCGGTTGTTTCAGAAAACCCAGTTCAACGTAAACCAGATTGGCTTAGAGTAAAGCTTCCTGTTGGTAAAGAGTATGCACAAGTGCGCAGCCTGGTAGATACCCACAAGCTGCACACCATTTGTGAAAGTGGCAATTGCCCGAATATGGGTGAATGTTGGGGAGCCGGTACGGCAACCTTCATGATCCTCGGCAACATCTGTACCCGATCCTGCTCTTTCTGCGCAGTGGCTACAGGAAGACCTCTTGCAGTAGATACCGACGAACCCAACCGTGTAGCCAATTCCGTAAAACTGATGCAGGTTAAACACTGTGTAATTACCTCTGTAGACCGTGATGATCTTAAAGATGGTGGCTCCATTATTTGGGCAGAGACCTTACAGGCTATACGCAGGGAAAGCCCGGAAACTACACTTGAGACCCTTATCCCTGATTTTAAAGGTCAGTGGGATAATCTGTACCGTGTATTGGAAGAAAGACCAGAAGTGGTTTCCCACAACATGGAAACGGTGAAACGCCTAACTAAACAAGTACGGATTCAAGCTAAATATGACCGCAGTCTTGAAGCGTTAAAACGCATTTCTGAATTTGGTCTGCGTACCAAAACGGGCATCATGCTCGGCCTCGGAGAAACCGAAGAAGACGTACTTGAAGCAATGGACGACCTTGTGGCTAACGGAGTACATATCCTGACATTAGGGCAATACCTGCAACCTACGCGTAATCATCATCCGGTCATCGACTGGATCCACCCCGACCAGTTCGCTAAATACAAAGAGGCTGGTATGGCGAAAGGTTTAAAATACGTGGAAAGCGGACCATTGGTTCGTTCTTCGTACCATGCAGAAAAACATCTTTTTGATTTCTAACAAACAGGATATTAGTCCATCCTGTTCATTTCATTCTTACTTGCTGCAATCAGCACAAAAAAACAAATATCGCTTTGTTCTTGTTGTTGTTTCTGTATATTAGCAATTCATTGGCACCGACAAAAAAAATATCACTCTCCGAAGAAGAGCTCATCCGTAAACTGAAATCACAGGATACCATGGCTATTCAGGCACTGTACGACATGTACTCAGGTGCCTTATTGGGTGTAATCTCCAGAGTGATCCAGCAAACCGAAGTAGCAGAAGATCTTTTACAGGAAACTTTCATCAAAATATGGAATTCAGCAGATAGCTATGATAGCAGTAAAGGTCGTCTGTTTACCTGGATGATGAACATCGCCAGAAACCTTTCTATTGATAAGTTACGCTCTAAAGATTTTAAAAATTCTACCAAAAACCAAGACATAGAAAATAACGTAGATTTCATTGACACGCAGCGAGAGGTGACTTTTAATGCCGATGTTCTGGGATTAAAAGAAATGGTTACAGCACTCAAACCCGATCTTAATAAGGTCCTCGACATGGTGTATTTTAAAGGATATACACACGTAGAAGCTGCAGAGGAATTAAATTTACCATTGGGAACCGTCAAAACGCGTATCCGCATGGCGATCATGGAGTTAAGAAAACATTTTAATTAAAGTGGAAGAAGAAAGCGCATATATTGAATCCGGCATACTTGAGCTCTACGTTCTCGGTCAGTTAAATGACCAGGAGGAAGTTGAAGTTCAGGCAATGGCAGCACAATATCCTGCAGTAAAACAGGAAATTGAAGCTATTGAAATTGCCATGGAAAAGTATGCTGTGGCACGGGCAGTGCAACCGACAGCAGGTCTGGATCAAAAGATCCTGGCCGACATTACTAAGTTCAAACCTATCCAGGAACCAATTACACCAGATGCCGAACAGGCCAGGGTAATTCCGCTCCAGCCCAATTACGAATCTAAAATAAGGACCCTTCGGCTAGCACTGGTTGCTTGTATTGCCCTATTAATTGTATCTGTGATTGCATTGTTCTCTGCGCACAATGAACTCGGCGATGCACGAAATGAAATCGCTAGTCTCAGTATGGAGAAAGAGCAGTTTACAAGTACTGTCAACTACATCAAACAGGACAATGCTGATCTGCAGAAGATAGTCGACATGACGAATGATCCTAACTGGAAAACTGTGAAACTCGCCGGAACCGCTATGGATCCCACTGCGAAAATGGTGGTTTACTGGCATGTAACAGGAAATCATGTGATGATGGACAATTCTAAATTACATTTGCCGGTAAACGATAAAAACCATCAGTATCAACTCTGGGCTTTGGTCAATGGCAAACCAGTTGATCTCGGTGTTTTCGATATCGAAACAGCACACAGTGGGATCCTGAAAAATATGAAGGATATTGCTTCAGCACAAACCTTTGCAGTGACATTAGAGCAACGCGGCGGAAGCCCAAGCCCTACTATGGAGCAAATGATTGTAGCAGGAAACGTGATCTAGGCACTCGCTCCGCTACTGCGGAAGCAGTTACATTGAACCTTTCTTCAGCCAACTCATCTCCTGCAGAACCATGTAAGTAACAGGCCACAATTGCTGCATTTTCAGGCTCATATCCCTGGGCAATAAAAGATACAATCAGACCTGTAAGTACATCTCCCATTCCTCCTTGCGCCATTGCTGGTCCACCGGTAGTATTGATGTATATTTTGCCCTGTTGATCTGCTATAAAAGTGTATTGATTTTTCAGAACTATCACAATCTCACTTTCCATGGCCTGTTTTCGTAAGGTCTTTAGTCGCGACCACCAGTCTGCATGCACACCAAAAAGGCGGTCAAATTCTTTCATATGAGGCGTTAGGACACTATGCTTTGGCAGCTTATCCAGATCGCTTTTGTTTTCTGAGAAGAAATTTAAGGCGTCGGCATCAGCCAGTACTGGTAACTTACGCTCGATCAAGATCCGCATGAGCTGAATATCCGAGTCGGAATAGCCCATTCCCTGTTTCCATCCGGGGCCTATCGCAATAGAGGTATACCTTTCCAGTGCATCTTTTTGCAGCAATGCTGCCCGTTCTGTGTACATCACTTCCGGAACAGTAGTATTCAAAGCCTGTAAACCACTTTCCGGAATGGCCGCTGTCGTGAGTCCGGCACCACCGTAAAGGCATGCCTTGGCACACAGTAATGCTGCGCCCATCGTAGCAGGCGCGCCTGCAATAATCAAAGCATGACCATAAGTACCCTTATGGCTAAAGGCTGCGCGGACTTTCAACAACTGTTTCACATCAGCCTTGCCGATCAATAGATAATCTCCTCCAGAATTCATTCCCGGAGTCGCTACCACTTCTTGAGGGGCAGAGCCATCGGGTAGAAAATCATTAATTGACCTTTGCATTTGCTTATGTTTACAATCCCATTTCTTTCTTCAGGAACTTCCCGGTCAGACTGATCGGATTCTGAACCAAACCCTCAGGAGTACCTTCGAAAATGATCCTTCCACCACCAGCACCACCTTCTTCACCCAGATCAATGACCCAATCTGCCACCTTCACCACATCCAGATTGTGCTCTATGACGAGTACCGTATTGCCCTTCTCTACCAGTTCATTCAGTACCCCCAGCAATACGCTGATGTCTTCAAAATGCAAACCGGTAGTGGGTTCATCTAGAATGTAAAATGTACTTCCAGTATCTTTCTTCGACAATTCCGTTGCGAGTTTTACGCGCTGTGCTTCTCCTCCAGACAATGTAGTTGAGGACTGTCCCAAAGTAATATAACCTAAACCCACATCCTTTAGTGTCCTGATTTTGCGGTAGATCGCAGGCATATTCTCAAAGAAATCACAGGCATCTTCTATGCTCATGTCCAGCACATCGCTGATGGACTTACCACGGTAACGCACCTCTAGGGTCTCCCTGTTGTAGCGTTTACCCCCACATTCTTCACAAGGCACCTGTACATCCGGCAGGAAATTCATTTCAATAACTTTCATTCCCCCTCCCTGACACGTTTCGCAGCGGCCGCCCTTCACATTGAAAGAAAAACGTCCGGGCTTATAGCCCCGTATCTTTGCCTCTGGCAATTGTACATACAGGTTTCTAATGTCTGAAAATACCCCGGTATAAGTAGATGGATTAGACCGTGGGGTACGGCCGATCGGCGCCTGATCTATCTCTATGACTTTATCTATTTCTTTCAATCCATTGATTTTTTCATAAGGCAGCGGATGTTTCTTTGCCCTGAAGAAATGATGGTTCAATATTGGATATAAAGTTTCTGTGATCAAGCTCGATTTACCACTGCCCGATACGCCTGTTACAGCAATGAACTTGCCCAAAGGAAAATCTACAGAAACCTCTTTCAGGTTATGTCCGGTGGCTTTGATGATCGACAATTTATGTCCGTTCCCTTTTCTTCTCTTTTTAGGGACTTCTATTCCCTTACGTCCATTCAGGTAGGCTGCGGTCAGCGTATCCGATTTCAGGATATCAGCAGGCGTACCCTGTGCTACAATCTGTCCGCCGTGCACACCAGCGGCCGGCCCCACGTCTATCACATGGTCTGCTTCCAGGATCATGTCTTTATCATGCTCAACCACCAAAACGGTATTTCCGAGATCCCGGAGATTTTTTAACGCATTGATGAGGCGCTCATTGTCGCGCTGATGTAAGCCAATACTTGGCTCATCTAAGATGTACATCACGTTCATCAGCTGGGAACCGATCTGGGTAGCCAATCTGATCCGCTGCGCTTCACCACCAGATAAAGTACGGGCAGTACGGTCTAAGGTTAGATAGGTCAGGCCAACATCGGTCAGGAAACCCAGGCGCGCCCTGATCTCTTTAAGTATCTCTTTAGCAATCGTATTCTGTCTTTCGCTGAGCCTGCTCTCCACATCTACATACCATTGCTGCAGACTGTTGATGTCCATCTCTGCCAGTTCAAAGATGTTCTTCCCGTCGATTTTGAAATGCAGACTTTCTTTCTTCAATCTTGCACCATTACAAACCGGACAGGTTTTCAACTTACGGAAATTTTCCATATCGTCTACTGCACCTTCACCCTTACGCTCCTGCTGCTCTTCGAGCAATTTAATAATACCGTCGAAGGTGATCTGATAGTTCTGAACATTCCATTTATTATACTCTACAGCTACACTCAATAATTCGGGTGTACCGTTCAATAAGATGCTGATCTGCTCTTCCGTTAATTTCTCCAGTGGGGTCGATAAAGAAAAACTGTACTTCTTTGCCAGGGCTTTTAAAACCTGGAACATCCAGATTTCCCGGTATTCACCCAAGGGTGCCAGTCCGCCATTCATGATGCTCAGTTTTAGGTTGGGCATCACCGATTCCTTATCCACTACAAAAATATAACCCAAACCATCACAGTTCTCACAAGCTCCATAAGGAGAGTTGAAAGAGAAACTATTCGGCTGTGGCTCATCGTAGGAAATGCCCGTAGTCGGGCACATTAGGAAGCGGCTGAAATGAGAGACATTGTTTTCTTTATCGCTGATCTTAATGATTCCCTTTCCCAGTCTCATGGCGGTCTGTAAAGAATCCTGCAAACGCTTCACATCCTTGCGGTCCACCAGTAGCCTGTCCACCACGATCTCAATGTCATGGATCTTGTAACGGTCTACCTGCATCTTCGGGGTAATGTCCTGAATTTCTCCGTCGATACGTACTTTTACATAACCCTGCTTCCGGATTTGTTCAAAAAGTTCACGGTAATGTCCTTTACGGCCTTTTACTACGGGTGCGAGAATATTGACCGCAATGTCACTGTATTTATTGAAGATATTGCCCAGGATTTGGTCTTCACTCATGCGTTCCATTTTCTCTCCTGTATTGTAGGAGAAAGCATCAGCCGCACGTGCGTACAGCAAACGCATGAAATCATAAATTTCTGTGATGGTACCTACTGTAGAACGCGGGTTCTTACTGGTGGTTTTTTGCTCAATGGCAATGACCGGGCTCAGCCCTGAAACCTTGTCCACATCCGGACGTTCCATCCCCCCCATAAACTGACGGGAATAGGCACTAAAGGTCTCCATATACCGGCGTTGTCCCTCTGCATAAATTGTGTCAAATGCAAGAGAAGATTTACCACTACCGCTCAGTCCAGTGATCACCACCAGCTGATTTCTCGGAAAGGAAACATCTATATTTTTAAGGTTATGTACCCGGGCCCCATATACTTCTACATCTTTTTGCTCGCCGAGATCAACGGTATTTTTGCTCATATTTTATATAAAAACGATATTGCGATCTAAATTTTAAGATAACAATTTTTCAATCTGCAAAGATAAATCATTATCAGGAATAACCACCTTATTTTACTGAATTACAGAACAGATATTACACCGATATGTTTGGCTTACCAAACGATCGTAGTCCCATTTTCTGTGGGATGTCCTGTACACACCAGTACCCGGCCTGCTTCCACCTCATCATCTGTCAGCACTTCATTATAATCCATGTGCACATGACCTTTGGTACAACTGGCGGTACAGGTACTGCAGATACCAGAGCGGCAGCTATAAGGGATATTGATCCGCTGGTCCAGGGCCACCTGGAGGATGGTCCTGTCATAGGGTACCTGCAACAGATGCTGCTGTCCCCGATAATCCAGCAAAACCGAATAGGTATTGGTATCCCGAGGCACTTTCTCTGTCATGTCGTCATCATCCACTTCATCTTCCGGCAGCACGAAGGTTTCCCGCCTGATCTGAGTCAGGTCGAAACCCATTTCCAGCAATTTAATGCGACAGGTTACCATATAATCAATCGGTCCGCAGGTGTAGAACAATGCATCTTTCGGTTCAAAGGACACTTCTTCTTTCACGATCTTCTCGATCAGAAAAACATTTAGCCTGGCCATCAACAGATTTTTCGCTCCACTGGAAACAAAAATGATCTTAAACCGATCGGGATATTGAACCTGCAAATCGTTAAGCTCCTCATAAAACAAGGTCTCAGCCACCGACCTGCTGCTGTAAACCAATACCAGCTTTGAATATTTTTCTCTCAGCAAGGCAGTCTTTAATATAGAAAACAGTGGTGTGATTCCTACCCCTGCACCGAAAAGCACGACAGTCCTTGCCAGACTTGTAACCGGTTCATAGGTAAACTGCCCGTTAGGTGGCATTGCATACAAAATGTCTCCGACTGAAGTATTGTGGTGAAGCAAGCGGGAGATTTCTCCATTCTCCACACGCTTAATGGCAATGGAAAGCAGTTCATCTGCATCGGGTGAACTGCACAACGAATAAGACCTGCGGACTTCCCGACCACTGATATTAAATACGAGCGTGAGGAACTGCCCAGCCATATAATCGGGCTTATCGCCATTTAGGACCTCGAAAGTCAGCAACACCGTTTCCCCTGCGCTGTATTTCATGTTTGTAATCAGAAGTTCCATCAATGCCATAGGAGGCTTAAATTAGTAAAATTAGCACAAAATCAAAAAGCCGTCCCAAAATTGGAACGGCTTTCCCCATTATTATTGCAGTCTTTTTTCTCTTATTGTTATTCTGCTGATGCAGCGGCTGCATTCGCAGCCCTTTCGGCGTTATAAGCCAGGAGTGCCCTTGGCGCCCTATAGCCATAACGTACCGGATCCTGTACGATCGCCTTCATGGAAATCAGTTTATAGACGTAACCGGCAGTTTCACTGTTCAGTTTCATCTTAAAATAATTGTCCTGATTTTGTCGGTTGATCTGCCTTTTCATGTGAGTGTCCCCAACATTGTAGGCAGCGGCAACCAGCGTCCAGCTGTCGAAGATCCCATAAAGTTCTTTGATGTATTTTGCGGCAGCGATCGTCGATTTTCGCAAATTTTTACGTTCGTCTACCCGCGAATTGACTTTCAAGCCATAATTGCGTGCGGTGCCCGGCATAAACTGCCAGAAACCTGATGCGCCTTTGGGCGAAGTTCCGCCTTGTAATCCCGATTCTACCAGAGGAACGTACTTAAAGTCTTCCGGTATACCATAAGCGGCCAGAATCGGCTCTATCACAGGAAACCACTCTGCAGCTTTTGCGTGCAGTTTATTGGTCTGTATTTTACTATGATTGAATGCAGCAAGGACCTTTTTCATCTTACGTTCTACCCGGGCATCCCCTAGTGGTAGTGATTCTTCTGCGAAGTTGAGCTTTGCCATAAGAGATGCTGGCTTAGCTACTGTTTGTGGTGGTGGTGTTTTTGTTGTATCTGTTGTTTTGGTTTTGTCCTTTTTTGAAAGACTTTCTGCTGCTTGGGGCATGTTGTAAGCAAACACTTTTGCCATAACCAGTAATGCAATGATTACCGTACATGTTATTATGTGTTTCTTTATCATTTTCCTCCTTTTTTTGGTTAACAATATAAAACGGCTGCAAACATACAACATATAAGCCTAATTATCAAGCTATTGCAAAATAACCTTCTAAAAACGCCCTTTAAGCATACCTCAGGCCAGATTTTAAAAGGGTGATTTTAGCTAAATTTTAGCAATTTAATAGCCCTCGTAAATGTAAAGGCTCCTGATCACTTTAGGGGCACAACGCCATCGGATCCATCTCCAGGCGAACCGTGCGACGCCTCGTTTGTTCCTAAATAAAGTTACAAATTGTAACCTTATTCCAACATAGGACAGCCCCACATGAGCCCCGCACTTGTAGGGCATTGGTAAAGCGTTGATAGGGCCTTGCTATACCCCCCGGCCTTAAGAAGGTTTAAGAAGGGCTTGTACGAAGCAGAGATAGAGCAAGACCCATACGGTAAATATTATAAGATCAGTTGCGAACATGCTGGTTAAAGCAGGGTTGGCTTTGTTCTGTTGATATACAATAAATATGTAAACCAATGAGTTAAAATTGTGATTGACCGCATTTTTAACTAAATTTGCTGCCCGCTTAATTTTGCGGTTAATAGCGTATCATGACAAAAGACAATAACAGGAACAGTCGGGATGACAAGTCCAAACCGGGAAACCGAAGCACAACAGGCAGAAGACCAAGTGGAACAGATAGTTCCTACAAAGGAAAAAGCAAGTTTGATGATAAAGAGGGAAAGGATAAAAAGTTTGGAGGCACGAAGGATTTTAAGCCAAGAACACCGAGAGACGGAGATAGCAGGGATTTCAAACCCAGAGAGGGCGACAGAAAAGACTTCAAGCCAAGAGAAGGAGACAGAAAAGATTTTAAACCCCGGGGTAGCAGAGATGGAGATTCCAAAAGCTTCAGACCACGGACTGAAGGCGACAGGGACTTCAAACCGAGAACTTCAAGAAACCCGGAAGGCGATTATAAACCAAGAGCAGCCAGATCTGCTGACAATAACGATTTCAAACCGAGACAATCCCGTGCATTTAAAGAAGGCAGTTCAAGGGATGTACCAGCTGGCGAAAAACGCAGCTATATCAAAAAAGACAATTTCGGTTCCAAAGGCGACCAGCCTTTTAGGAAATTCGACGATAAAAAAGGTGGTGTATCCAGAAGTACAGATAGCCGTCCATTTAGAAAAAGAGATGATTCTAAGCCTTCTTTCCAGGACAGAGGTGAGCGCATAGATAACGGCCCTACCATGCGTGGAAGGAAAAATCCAGTACAGAAAGACGACGGACTGATTCGTCTGAACCGCTACATTGCCAATTCGGGTATCTGTTCACGCCGTAAAGCTGATGAACTGATCGCTGCGGGTGTGGTATCTGTAAACGGTGAAGTGGTTTCTGAACTGGGACAAAAAGTAGATCCTTTTAAAGATGAAATCCGCTACAATGGCGAATTACTGAAACGCGAAAAAAGGATTTACGTATTACTGAACAAACCTAAAGATTACATCACAACTACAGACGATCCACAGGAACGAAAAACTGTCATGCAGCTGGTAGAAAAAGCAAGTCGGGAACGTATTTATCCGGTAGGGCGCCTTGATAGAAATACCACAGGTCTGTTATTGATGACCAATGACGGCGATCTGGCCGATAAACTTTCACATCCAAGAAACGGCATCACCAAAATCTATCATGTAGAATTAAACAGAAGTTTGAGCCAGGGAGACATGAACAAGATCCAGTTCGGACTGGAACTGGAAGATGGGATCATTAAACCAGATTCGGTCTCTTATGTTGCCGGCGCATCTAAACGTGAGATCGGCATCCAGATCCACAGTGGAAAAAACAGGATCGTACGCCGTATCTTCGAACACCTGGGCTATGACGTCGTGAAACTGGACCGCGTAGTTTATGGAAACCTTACCAAAAAAGATTTGCCACGCGGCAGATGGCGCTTCCTGGAGGAACATGAACTGATTCAGATCAAACACCTTATCCAATAAATACAGCATGAAAAAGACCTTCCTTTTACCCTTGATTCTGTTGACATTAAATAGCTGTGCTCAACAAAAAGAAATGAATCTCATCGTAGGTACCTATACGAAACCGGGTGGAAGTGAAGGGATTTATGTTTATCAGTTCAATATAGAAACTGCAGCCTTTAAACTAAAGCAGGTCAATAAAGGAATAGAAAACCCTAGTTACCTTGCTGTAAGTCCCGATCAAAAGTTCATCTATAGCGTGAATGAAAGCGGTAAGAACAGTACAGTAAGTGCTTTCAGTTATGACCCCTCTTTGGGCAGTCTAAAATTGTTGAACAAGCAAGCCACTGGCGCAGATCCCTGTTTCATCATCACAGATGGCAAACATGTGATCTCTGCCAACTACTCCGGAGGCAGTGCATCCGTATTTGGGCTGAAAGCAGATGGCTCAATCAGTCCGCTGAAGCAGACCTTACAACACACTGGAAGCAGCATAAACAAGGATCGTCAAAGTGCTCCGCATGTTCATATGGCACAGTTTACACCAGATGGCAAATATGTAGTGATTAACGATCTGGGTACAGACAAAGTGCATGTCTATGCCTATCAGAAGGGCTCAGCCAGCGATGTCCTGCTCCCGCATGACAGTGTTGCTGTGGAACCCGGTTCCGGACCACGGATCCTGACCTTCAGTAAGGATGGAAAGTATGCTTATCTGATAGATGAGCTATTTGCTGGCGTTACGGTATTCCGTTATCACGATGGCTCATTGGAAAAGATCCAAACCACTAAAATTACGGAAGAGGGATTCAGCGGTGAAAATGGAGCGGCACATATCCAACTCTCGCCAGATGGTAAGTTTCTCTATGCAAGCAACAGAGGCTCCGAAAACAAAATCACGATTTTCGCCGTTGAAAAGGGTGGTTTGCTCAGTAAAAGAGGGATCGTCAGTACAGGAGGAAAAGGCCCGAGGAATTTTGTAATCGACCCGAGCGGGAAATACCTGCTGGTCGGTCACCAATATACCAACAACATTGTCATTTTCGAGCGGGACATGAACAACGGAAGCCTGAAAGACACAGGCAAAAGAATTGAGGTAGGAGCACCGGTATGCCTGGTGTTCACGGCGACTAAGTAATCATTTACCTTTAAAAAATAAAGGCCTTTGGAAATACGTTTTCCAAAGGCCTTTATTTTTAAGCTCATTGCACACTAAACCTCCTTCAACTTCAGTTGCGAGGCAATGACCTGATTATAATAATTAACATATTCAGGAAGGATTTTCTTCAGGTCAAAATCCTTGGCCCTGGTCAGTGCATTCTCTTTGAACTGAGCAAGCACTGCATCGTCCTTCAAAATAGATATGGCTTTTTCCGCCATATCGTCTACATCCCCTACATTACTCATATAACCGCAGAAACCATCTATATTTAATTCCGGTAAGCCTCCCGCATTAGAAGTAATTGCAGGCACTTTGCAGGCCATTGCCTCCAGGGCCGCCAGTCCGAAACTTTCCGATTCCGAAGGCATCAGGAACAAATCAGACACAGAAAGAATCTCTTCTATTGCATCCTGTTTCCCCAGGAAGCGCACATGCTCACAGATATTCAGACTACGGCAAAGTTTTTCATCGGCAGAACGTTCAGGTCCATCTCCTACCATCAAGAGTTTAGAGGGGATTACCTGCTGTATTTTCTGGAACATCCTGATCACATCAGCAGTGTTTTTCACTTTGCGGAAATTGGAGGTGTGGATCAGGATCCGTTCATTGTTGGGTGCTATTGCTTTTTTAAAGTGATCCTTTGGCTTCAGACTGAAGCGATTGAAATCTATAAAATTGGGGATTACCTTAATTTCGTTGGTGATCCTGAAATGGTTTTCCGTATCGTCCTTTAAACTTTGGGAAACCGTAGTTACACCATCAGATTTATTAATAGAAAAAGTAACGACCGGCTTATAGGTCGGATCCTTACCTACCAGTGTAATATCGGTACCATGCAGCGTAGTGACAAAGGGAATGTTGATTCCATAAGTTTCCAGAATTTGCTTGGCCATAAAAGCAGCCGAAGCATGCGGAATGGCGTAATGCACATGCAGAATATCAAGCTGTTCAAAACGCACCACATCTACCAGTTTACTGGCCAAAGCAGATTCGTAAGGCGCATAGTCGAACAAAGGATAATCCCTTACAGATACTTCGTGATAGAATAAATTTTCGGAGAAAAAGTCGAGCCGGGCAGGCTGACTATATGTGATGAAATGCACTTGATGGCCCTCATCAGCCAGTGCTTTACCTAGTTCAGTAGCCACAACGCCACTACCGCCAAAGGTAGGGTAACAAACAATACCTATCTTCATTAATTTTGTTTTACGATGCAAATAACCGCACTTAAAACGAGCTTTGTGTTAAACCAATGCAATTATTTAGCTAAGCTTTCATTTCTGCCTGGATGACCAGGTACATCTCGTTCGGTCGCTGTGTGCCAATGTAATACTGAAAGCCATCATTATCGGTCAGTACGACAACATCTTTACCGGAAGAGTAAAACCGGATGCTGCCTTTTCGATGCAGATTATAGACAGGATTATTGAAGAAATAATTACTATAAGTATCCTTTCTTACAGTTTTAATTGTGTTTAGGTCGATCTCCACCCGCTTTGCTGACCAAAGTCCATCAATAATAATCCGCTTATTGTCGACGGTTGTCTTGTACTGGATCAGAAACAAAAGCGCAATGGAAACGCCGATGATACCAAAACCAACGACGAGGAATAAATCCTGTGTATTGTCACGGTCGCGCTCATATACATAAGCTGCAAAACAGAATGCGGCCATCACCAGCCGGATACAGATGCGGATGTAATCCCTGCCAATGTATTGTTTTTCAAAAAATGCGTAGCGGTTTCCCATTTGGTCTGATTTTGAAATAAAGTTACTCGTTTTTTAATTGCATTCAGGTCATGGCCGTGTTTTTAATTCAAAGATTGCAATTTTTTTAGTTCCCACTGTCACTTTATAACGGTTGTCCTGCCGCATGCCCGCAACCCAGATCAGCTCTCCATTTCCGTTGATCAGTAAGGGAATACGGTCTTTTTCACCCAATGGTACTTTTTCATCAATGAAAAAATCGCTAAGCTTTTTCTTTTGTTTCATGCCCAGCGGGATAAACTGGTCGCCAGACTGACGCGTACGCAGTATCAATGGATAAATCAGCAAACCTTCGTCTACAAAGGCCTTATTTGAATCTTTTTCGAAATAAGGAACTGCAGAATAACTTAGCCCAAGTTCCTGGTCGCCAAGTTTCAACACCTCCTCATGACCATGAATAAAAGTGTGCGCGGGCACCGTATCCCGCTGTCTTGAACTCAGAATAAGGTCTTCTCTATTGACGGTAATCCGGTGTGTAGTACTATAATAAGATGTACCACTTTGTTTGTGCAGTCCTTCCAGCAATTCTGTACAGACGTGCTCAGAGAATCCGTAGGGCCTTAATAGTTCGAAAAGCAGCAAATGTTGGGGCTGTAGCTTCTTGATTTCCCTGACGGAAATGTGGCTATCCTGTCCATGCGATCTGAACAAGTTATCCCGGAGCGAAGAGACCACATCCTGCAAAACTTGTTCTGTCTCAGCAAAACGTCTGATATTGTGTGTAAAAGTTTCTTCCAGATTGGGGTTTAGCTGCTTGAGCTCAGGAACGACCTTCAGCCTGATCCGGTTTCGGGCGTAAAAGCTGCTCAGGTTGCTGCTGTCCTCTACATAGTCGATGCGTTCCGATTCGATGAGTGTTTCAATCTCTCCCCGCGACAAAAACAACAAGGGACGGATCAGGTGTCCTCTTTTTGGCAAAATTCCGTGCAGACCGGCGATACCTGTCCCACGTGTAAGGTTCAGCAGCAGGGTTTCAATGGCGTCGTCCTGATGCTGCGCCAAGGCTATTGCTGCATAGCCATATGCTACCCTGGCTTCCTCAAACCAATCGTAGCGGAGGTTACGTGCAGCCATCTGTGTAGAAACCTTATGGACAGCGGCATAATCTTTGGTCTTAAAATGCGTTACATGAAAAGGGACATCCAGGGTAGCCGCCAGCATCCGTACAAAACTTTCATCCCTTTGGGACTCGTCGGCCCTCAGGTTGAAATTGCAATGTGCAATGCCAAAGCGATAACCTGCAGCTTTGAAAAAATGCGCCATCAGCACAGAATCCTTACCTCCGCTTACCGCAAGCAGAATGGTATCGCCAACTGCGAAGAGCATATTTTGGGCAATGAAGTCCTTAAAACTTTGAAGAGGTAACATCTTTCAAAAATAACAACTAACTTTGTAAAGTGCAGAAAATACGCTTTTTGTTTATATTAATGGCATTGCCATTTAGCCTTATTGCGCAGCAGAAGGTAAAGATTGTTTTAAAGGACAATGAAAGTGGCAGTATGGTAAAGAGTTCCAATGCTACACACCTTAAAAAACCAATATTTGAACACCAGGGAGCGACCCTCTCCTGCGATAGTGCATTGTTTTATACCGAACGAAACATATTTGAAGCTTTCAGCAATGTACACATCAACCAGGGAGATACGATCAACATCTATTCAGATCACCTCACCTATGATGGAAATACGAAGATTGCCCACCTGACCAGTAATGTGAGGATGATCGACCGCAGCTCGATACTAACAACAAATATCCTTGACTACAACACGGGAACAAAAATCGGCACCTATGTAGATGGCGGAAAAATTGTGAATAAGGATGTAACCATCACCAGTAAAAGAGGTTTTTATTTATCCTCCAGTGATGATGCCTATTTTAGGTTCGACGTGGTGGCAGTTACTCCGCAGGTCAGGATCACTTCAGATACGCTTCGTTACAATACCAAAAGTAATCTCGTTTACTTCTACGGCCCTACAGATATTAAAGGCAAGGAAGATAACCTCTATACTGAAAATGGGGCCTACAATACCAAAACAGAATATGCATTTTTTGGCAAAAAAAACCTCTACACTAACGGCGCACGTTCACTAAAAGGCGACAGTCTTTATTATGATGGCATCAAGGGGATAGGAAAAGCAGTAAGAAACATCGTCTTCCGTGATACTTCAGACAAAACGGTCATGTACGGACAGCTCGGATTTTACTACCGGGCCGATGAGCGTGCGCTGGTCACTAAAAATCCTTATGTAGGACTCGGAACCGCAGATTCCGTTAAAATAAATGGGAAAATGCGCCTGGATACACTATGGTTGGGAGCAGACACCCTCGAAACGCAAAAAGTACTACAGAAAAAACTGGTTCTGATTGCTTCCCCGGTCTTAAGCAAAGACAATGAGCTTGCGGATGAAGAACCCAAGGAACCTGCTGTCCCAAAACCGACAGTACCAGTTACCCCCCTTACTGATTCCTTATCGCTAAAACCAAAAACAAAGGAACCTGAAAAAAATCCGTCGAAGCCGGACAAAGCAGAACGAAAGCGAAAAAGAGACAAGGATAAAACAGTACTTGCTCCCGACAGCCTGAGCAAAACCACAACAGCTCTTGACAGCATTCCGCTGAAGGTACCGGACAGCCTCACTCAAAAAGCTAACCTGCTGAAAACAGATTCGTTAGTCAGGAAAACAGACAGCCTGCAAAAGAAAACAGATACGTTGGCACGTAAAGCTTTAAGCCAGGCGAAGGGGGCATCAAATGCATTAAAACCAGCCGTTAAAGCAGCCTTGAAAAAGCCCGGACTCAAAGATAGTATCCTGAAGGATACGACCATCACCAGCCCCGCAGACACCATTAGAACCCGAATCATCAAGGCATACCACAACGTCCGTGTATTCAAGTCAAACATGCAGGCTGTAGCCGATTCCTTGTTTTACACGAGTGCCGACTCCACATTGAGGTGGTATGGGAAACCCATTCTCTGGTCGCAGAATTCCCAGCAAACCGGTGATACGATTTACCTCAGACTCCGGAACAAAAAACTGCATACGATGCAGACCCTACGCAACAGTTTCCTGGTGAATGTAAATTCAGATTCCGCCAAGTTTAACCAGGTCAAGGGAAAACTGATCACTGCATTCTTCACCAACGGTGAAATCAGTAATGTATTTGTCGATGGCAATGCTGAGAGTGTGTACTACAATATGAATAAGGATAGCGCTTATACCGACATGAACCAGACGGTGAGCAGCAGGATCAAAATACTCTTCAAGAACAAGAAGATTACTAAGCTTTCTGCCATCAAAAATCCTGAGGGGGCGAGAACCCCGATGGGTGAACTGAAGGAAGACATCATACTCACGGGCTTCATCTGGAAACCCGAACTGAGGCCTTTATCCAAGAAAGAAGTGATCAATGGGAAGCCAAAACCCAAACCGACTGCAAAAACACCTGCAGCAAAGAAACCAGTTGCTCAAAAAATCCCAAAGACAGTTTCCGAAGCTAAACTTCCCCTTAGTCCGGGCGCTCTGAAGAAACAAGCAACCGATGCGCTCAAAAAAGTTGTGCCTGCGGCCACAACCACCGTAAAAAAAGCAGATTCTCTAATTAGCAAGGAAGCTCCGGCAGTGCAGCAAATACTCAAGAAATCTTTAGATACCGCAAAGGCTGATAGCCTGATTGAGAAGCTGCAGCCTGCACCTTCAAAAAAGCAATAAGTTTTTGCATGGCCAATGCCCGGTGACTGATCGCGTTTTTTTCAGCCATGCTCATTTCGGCAAAAGTGAGATCGTAGCCTAAAGGCTCGAATATCGGATCATAACCAAAGCCCTGCTCACCACTGGGTGTCCGCCTGATCGTACCATAAATGAGTCCCTCAAATAGATAGACCTGTCCATCTTTTATCAGGGAAACTACCGTTCTGAAATTGGCTTTCCGGTTGCTGAGGCCTTTCATTTTTTCCAGTACCAGCTCCAGATTTTCCTGGTCATTTTTATTACCGGAATAACGTGCGGAATAGATTCCCGGCTCATTGTTAAGCGCTTCGATCTCCAGGCCACTGTCGTCAGCAAAACAGTCGATTCCGTAATTTTCTACCACATAGCGACTTTTTAGTGTGGCATTTTCTGCAAAGGTACTTCCTGTTTCAGGTATATCAACTGTACAGCCGATATCACTCAGGTTGAGCACCTTGTACTGACCTTCCAGCAAAGCACTGATTTCTTTGGTTTTATAATTGTTGTTCGTTGCGAATACAAGTTCTGGTATCATAATCCGAGTTTCTTTAGACTTCCCCACAAAGCTTTCTTTCCTTCCATATCAGCCTCCAGGCGTTTCAGTTCAGCAGAGAAAATCAGCATCACCTCCCCTTCTCTCACCACTACATTCTCAGGGTGTACAGGCAGGCCCAACTGTTGTGATGACACACCAAAAGCAAACACGATGGTACTGGTAAAATGAGCCATCAGCTGTGTATAACTGCTGTCAGGGTATTGATGGTAGTTGAGCAAGGCAAAATCATTGGCACTCAGGTTTACAGATTTAACAATCTTTCTCAAGAGCTCCCTCCCCTTTTCGTCACTCACTTCATGCAATGGATCATTGACCAGGATGAGGATATTACGTTTGTTGTTGCCAAGGAATTTGTACTCCGGCGGAGCTGCTGCAACGGTTGCTGCGACCTTCGCCTGAACTGGTTCTATCGGCAAACTATCCGGAATCTGCTGAGATTCAGCTTCCTTTACCAGATACACATCGTCTGTAAAAAATAAACGCAGTCCATCTCCGCTAGTTGTCAGTTCGTTCGCCATCAATGCTTGTTTTGTAGGAAATCTTTTTTCTGTTAAAATTAGTTAAATATCTCATTATAGTGCCTTTATTTATTACTTTTATGCCTTAAAAATTAATACCAAAGATCTTTTGTGAGAAAAGTTTGCTGTGTCGTGATGCTTTCCCTTTTTGTTAACGCTGCCTATGCACAGCATGTGGCTGTAGTGAATGGAAAGGCCATAAGCAATAAGGAATTCATGTGGTTTTTTAAACGGAACCATGCTGGTAATGCCAATGCAACCTACAGCGAACTGGAAACTTGTCTTAACCTTTATATTGATTTTAAGCTGAAGGTATTGGATGCGCGGGAGGCAGGAATGGATAGAGACACGAGTTACCTGCGTGAAATTGAGAACTATGAAGCTGCGCTTCGTGCACAAAAAAGGATTTCAAAAACCAGCGCAGAATATAGTTTCATCATGAATGAATACAAGGAGGCAGTTCTGATGTTCAACATCTCGGAGAAAAAAATCTGGGAGCGGGCTCAAAACGATGAACATCAACTGAGGAACTTTTATGATCAACATAGAAGTGCTTATGGAACAATGTCTTTTGAGGAAGCAAGGGGACAGGTGATCGCAGATTATCAACGGAAAATGGAAGAAGACTGGGTAACGGCATTAAGGAAACGTTTCCCTATAAAGCGCTACCAGGATGAATTGAAGAAACTGGCTAAATTATAAATACAGCCATTCGTACAGATAATGTTAAATTTGCAAATAAAGAATACAATTGAACAACCATAGAATGAGGAAATTTTATTTGATCGCAAGCGGACTGATCTGCTTGTTTTTCAACACACAAGCTCAAGGTCCTAAAAAGAACATAGACAAAGTAGTAGCTGTTTTAGGTAACAACATCATTTTATTGTCGGAGCTCAACCAGCAATATGCACAGTTCCTGAACCAGGGAAATCCTGATGACCCTAAATTTAAGTGTTACATCCTTCAGCAAATGCTGACCCAGAAACTCCTGAAACAACAGGCGGAGATCGACTCCATTATGGTAGAAGAGCCACAGATTGATGAAGAGGTAGATAAGCGTATGCGCAACATGATCCAAAGAGCTGGTGGACAGGAGCGATTGGAAGGTTTCCTGAACAGATCCGTATTGCAATACAAGGATGAGATCAGACCTGACATTAAGGAGCAACTGATCTCCAACAAAATGCAGCAAAAGATCACAGAAAACGTAAATGTCACCCCACTGGAAGTGAAACGCTATTTTGAATCCTATGCGAAAGACAGTCTGCCGGATATCCCTACTGAATTTGAAGTGGGTGAAATTGTGCTGTATCCTAAACTGACTGCCGCAGAGAAACAAAAATTCAAAGATAAAATTGAAGCACTCAGACTGAGGGTTAAAAGCGGTGAAGATTTCGCATTTCTTGCCAAGTCTTACTCCGAAGATCCGGGTTCGGCCCCCGACGGTGGTGACCTTGGCTTCTTTGACCGTCAGCAAATGGTGAAAGAATTTACTGCACAGGCATTTAAACTGAAAGCCGGTGAACTTTCCCCGGTATTTGAATCAGAACATGGCTTTCATTTTCTCCAGGTGATCGAACGCCGTGGTGAGCAGGTTCAGGCCCGTCATATCCTGATCAAACCACAGACGACACCTGCGAGTATGGAGCGCATCAAGCTTGAAGCTGACACGATCTACAGAAATTTGCTGGCCAAAAAATTGCCTTTCTCTACTGCTGCATCTTTGTATTCCGGAAATAAAGAATCTCAATACAATGGTGGTATGATCATGTTTTATGATGGAAGATCTACCAGGACTACTTTCATTCCTGCCGATAAACTGGACCCGAAGGTATTTCTTGTGGTTGACACCATGAAGACAGGCGCAATTTCCCAACCGGTTGCTTTCTCAGATCCTGATGGCAAAGAGGGTTACAAAATCCTGTTACTGAAATCTAAGATTGCACCTCATAAAGCAAATCTGGAACAGGACTATGCTAAATTTAAGGAATTTGCACAGCAGGATAAAATTTCCCGTGTACTCAGCGAATGGTTTGAGAAAAGAAGGGAAAATACCTATATTAAGATCGACGAAGATTATGGTAGCTGTGATGAATTGAAATTATGGACTAGCCCTGTAGCCAAAAAATAACCTTATGCAGTTTGAGAATGACATCAAAGCCGTAGACGCTTTACACCAGGCCTACAAAAACATCACAGCCGAAATCGGCAAAGTAGTGATCGGACAGGAAGCCATTGTAAAATCTGTCCTCATCTCCATCTTTAGCAACGGGCATTGCCTGTTGGTGGGGGTACCCGGTCTAGCGAAGACATTGCTCGTACAAACTGTCTCAGGTGTAATGGACCTGAATTTCAATAGAATTCAATTTACGCCCGACCTGATGCCAAGTGACATCATCGGCGCAGAGATATTGGGCGAGGACAGGAACTTTAAGTTCATCCCTGGCCCAATATTCTCCAATATTGTTCTCGCTGATGAAATCAACAGGACCCCACCTAAAACTCAGGCGGCACTGTTGGAAGCGATGCAGGAGAAAGCAGTAACCGCCGCCGGACAAAGACATGTGTTACCCAACCCATTCTTTGTACTGGCCACACAAAACCCGATTGAACAGGAAGGTACTTATCCCCTCCCGGAAGCCCAGCTAGACCGGTTCATGTTCAACGTGCATTTGGGCTACCCGACTTTTGAAGAGGAGCTCACCATCGTAAAAAATACCACCAGTAACACCCAAACAGAATTAAGAAAGATCATCGATGCCAAACAGATCCAATTCTTTCAGAAGCTGGTCAGAAATATTCCGATTGCCGACAACGTTGTAGAATATGCGGTTAGACTGGCGAGTAAAACGCGGCCTCATACGCCATTGGCAACGGAGGAAGTAAACAAATACATCAGTTGGGGCGCAGGCCCTAGAGCTTCACAATTCCTGGTCGTAGGTGCCAAATGCCATGCTGCCATATCCGGGAAGTATTCTCCCGACATCGAAGATGTGCAAGCTGTAGCTGAAGCCATTTTAAGGCACCGCATTGTGCGGAATTACCGTGCAGAAGCAGAAGGTCTTTCCATCGAAAAAATCATCCAAAACCTATTTTAATTGTCCTCCTTTACATTCTTGTAGATGTTCGGATAATCTGTAACCACGCCATCAACCCCAAGTTCGATCAGGTATTTCATATCCTTTACGGTATTCACTGTCCAGGGAATGATTTTCACTCCGGCTTCATGACAGCGCTCTACCAGGCCTTTTCCTACGAGAACGGAATAAGGACTATACACGGTCGGTTTAAAGCCTAATTCAGCTACATTTACTTCAAAGTCAATCTTTTCATCGATCAGCAAAGCTGTTTTCACCTTAGGGTAGTGTTCGTGCAGGTACTGTAGTGTACGCACATCAAAAGACTGAATGGTCACCCTCTTTGCTAATTTCCTGGCATTCACAATCTCCATGATCAGCGCTACAAATTCCGCCGGCTCCGGCTGGAACTCGTTGTCTCCTTTCGGAATCGTCTTGGTCTCTATGCTATATTCCGGTTTTGGCAATTTACGTTCTTTCACATAAGCCTCGACAGCATCCAGGGTTTCCTCCAGCAATGGCTTGCTGACTGGCATTTTCTCCTGGTAAGGAAATCGGCTATGCACTTTAGTTCCTACGTCGAACTTCGCTACATCGGCATAATCCATCTTATAAATGTTGTAGCTCTTCTGATCCTTCAGGGTAATGGCCTTCCCATCAGGGCGGGTACTAAATTCATGGTTGAAATAAGGCTCCTGGGAGAGCACCACTTTCTTATCCTTCGAGATCACTGCATTCATGGTCAGGGTATTCACACCTAAATCTATAGCCCTGAGCATACCGGGAATGGTATTCTCAGGCATTATACCCCGGGCACCCCTGTTGCCCTGAAGGTCAAATTTCTGTGCCGATGCCTGTATGGTCATAAAGAGCAGCATCACTATAAAAACTAAAGGTCCTTTCATAAGCTTCAAATAAAAAGGGTTCCTTAAATACTCCTTTAAGAAACCCTTCATGTGCGAAATGTCAATAAGATCTTAACGATCAGCAGGAGTAAATACGGTTGCAATCAGGTTCCAGTTGTGGTCAGCCTGACGCTCATAAATGAATACATAATTGAAGCTTTCCCTGAGGTCGGCTTTATAATCTACCGCAGCAATGCCATAAGAATAAGCCAGGTCACCTCCATCAGCTTTATCAACCTTAGTTGTTTTCAAGGCTATTTTGCTGATCATACTATTGAAGAAAGCCAGGGCCTTATCTTTACCGATGATCGGCTCATAACCTGGAAAAAGGATCCTTACATCCGGATTGATAAATCCGGCAAATGCCGATACGCCATATGACTTTAAGGTCGCATTCAAGGTTTTTTCCGTTGTCTCAATGATGTTTGCACCGGCAAGGCGCTGTCTGTCGTTGAGGAATTTAGGCTTATAGAAATCCTTTGGTTCGATGAATTCATTGCTTACTTTATTCAGGGGCTTATTGTGCTCCGTTCCCAGATCCAATACCAGTTCCCATTTGCCATTTGGAGCCGCTTTCCATACGGAAAAATATTGTCCATAAGCGGTTTCTTTTCCTTTATAAGTGAAAGGACCGGTAGTAAAGCCCCAGTCACCACTCCTGGATACCCGGGCGTAAGCCGGAGTCCAACTCAGGTCTTTAGTGTCACCTTGTGTCGCATAATAGGTTTTTGCATTTACAGGATTTGGCCTGAAGACCAGACCATTATCTGCAGCATACTCATTGAATGCTACCTTGGCACCATTTTTTGAGAGGTTTTCCGCAAATTCCTTTTCAGCTTTCAACAGGGATTTGGTGCTTCCATCAGATTTTTGCGCATAAGCGCCAATCGTAATAGATGCAGCAACGATTGTACAAAGAAATTTATTCATAGTATTTGATATAGTTACAGCGAATATAAGAGATGCTGTGTTTTTTGGGTTAAAAAGTAATTAACAATTGCACAATATCAGATCTTGTTCCAGCTGGTGCCCTCTTTACTGTCCTTGAGCTGTATGCCCATATCCTGGAGGCCCAGGCGGATTTTGTCTGAAGTTGCATAATCTTTATTTTCCTTGGCAGATTTACGGATATCAATGACGAGATCCAGCACCGAGTTCAGTTCTGTGTTGGAAGTGTCTTCATCTTTCAGACCGAAAATCTCAAATACAAAATCATTCATCACCTTCTTCAACTTTTTCAGTTCAGTTGCAGAAATTGCACCCTTGCCATCGTATACAGTATTGATGATCCTTACCAGTTCAAACAGCTCTGCGATGACCACCGGACTGTTGAAATCATCGTTCATTGCATTGCCACAGTTTTCTGCGATAGGCGCGATCTCAAAATCACTCTGTTCAGAAACCTTTAATTTGTCCAGAAGTGCGACCGCATTCATCAGCCTTCTGAAACCTTTCTCAGAGGCATCCAGGGCTTCATTGGAAAAATCAAGCGTACTCCTGTAATGCGCCTGCAGCATAAAGAACTTCACCGTCATCGGACTAAAACCCTTAACCAGTAAAGGATGATTACCTGTAAAAAGCTCGCCGGGCAAAAACCCGTTTCCTGCCGTTTTAGACATCCTTGAACCATTTACAGTCAGCATATTGGTATGCATCCAATACTTGGCCGGTTGTTTATGGCTGCAGGCTTCCGATTGTGCAATCTCATTGGTATGGTGTGTAGCGGCAAGGTCCATCCCGCCACCGTGGATATCAAATTCATCACCCAGGTATTTGGCACTCATTGCGGAGCACTCAATATGCCAGCCCGGGAAACCCACACCCCATGGAGATGGCCAGCGCATCAGCGTTTCCGGTTTTGCTTTGATCCAGAGGGCAAAATCCAGTCGGCCACGTTTTTCATCCTGCCCGCCCAGTTCCCTGGTATTGGCCAGCATGTCTTCCAAATTCCTGTTGGTCAGGATGGTATAATTATATTGTTTGCTGTATTTTTCTACGTCAAAGTAAACCGTGCCATTGGCTTCATAAGCGTAACCATTGCTCAGGATTTCCTTGATCATTTCTATCTGTTCGAGGATGTGCCCTGTAGCCGTAGGTTCTATACTTGGTGGTATGGTATTGAACATCCTCAGCACGTCATGAAAACCCAGAGTGTATTTCTGTACGATCTCCATCGGCTCCAGCTGCTCCAGCTTGGCGCGCTTTGCAAACTTATCATCTCCCTCATCCCTATCGCCTTCCAAGTGTCCGGCGTCGGTTATATTGCGCACATAGCGCACCTTATAACCACTGTATTTGAGGTAACGGAAAATCAGATCAAAGGAGATGAAGGTACGACAATTACCCAGGTGAACATCACTGTAAACGGTAGGACCGCAAACATACATGCCCACATTAGGAGCGTTGAGCGGTTCGAATGGTTCTTTTTTACGCGTAAGGGTATTGTAAAGCTGTAAGCCTGTATTCATGTTGTAAAGGTAAAAAATTTAGGGATTTAAAGACAAATCACTGCGAACAGGAAAATGATCTGACAATTGAGCTTCTATGATGCGATAGTTGTGTACCTTAATGTCCTTTGTTGTGGCGATATAATCGATCTGAAAATTCGGGAACTTGCCATTATAGGTGCGCCCCAAACCGCTGCCATGGGCTTTGAAGGTGCTGTTCATCGATTTTGTCATTTGCGTCACCGCATAAGAAGCGGGCGTGTCATTGAAATCTCCGGCTACCAAAAATGGGATCTCACAGGTCGACATGTGTGCCTTCATGATGTCTACCTGTGCGCTGCGCTTCAGGAAGGCGCTTTTGAGCATACTGGCAATTCGCTTTGCAGGTACCAGTTCAGCATCCATCTTTTTTGTCACCTTATCCAGATAGTTGTAATCCTGTTTCTCAAACGAGATCGATTGCAGGTGTACGTTGTAAACCCTGAGCTTTTGTCCCCTTATTTTGAGGTCGACATAGATACTGCCGTTGCCGACAAAATTTTCGCCAAACGCGATTACACCTTTATTAACAATCGGATACTTCGAGAAAATGGCCAGACCTGTCGCTTCATAATTGTTGTCAGATGAAGGCACAAAGTAAAAATGCCGGGTGTCCAAAATGCGCTTCAAACTATCAGTGATGTCATATGGACCTTTCCTACGCGTAAAGTATTCCTGAAAGCATATGACATCTGGATTTTCTTTTTGAATGAGATCCAGCATCTGCTCCTTTACAGAATCAACGATATCAGTACCATAGGGCTTGAAGCTGTGCACATTGTAAGTCATCATCCGGATGTCCTCAGCACGCGCTTTAGGCCCAATGCCCTCATTTCCAAAAATACCAAATGTTGCGCTAAGCGCCGACCAGCCCAGAAGGATCAGTATCAGTGTAGAGCAGGCAAAAGACCAACGGCCACGGATGCACCACCAGATGATCATTAGCACATTTAAGCCTAGCATAAAGGGATAAGCCAGGCCAAAAAAGGGAATGTATTTATAATCTCTGGGGTCAAAACGTCCAGCCAAAAAACCGAGCACCAATGCTATTGCGAGCAAAACAGCAATCAGGCGCATCAATTTATCCAGGAATGTTGGCTTTGATCTCTTCATGCTAATGTTTGCTGGCCTTAAATAGGGTTTCTTTTTCCTCCCTGCTCAGTTTATCGTAGCCAGTTTTAGAAATTTTATCCAGTATGGCATCTATTTCCTGCTGATCTACCCGATCTACATTTTTTCTTGGCGCAGTAGTTTTGCCTGAAGTATTGTTTTTTACTACCCTCAGTTTGGGCTTCTTTTTGAAGATATTGCTCCAGTCGGTACCTCCTCTCAGCATTTTGATATAGGCAAAACCCAGGATCGCACCACCCAGGTGCGCGAAACTCCCGCCGGCAGCAGGAGAAGCAGTACCAATGAGGTCTAATACCACATAAGCAATGGCCAGATACTTCAATTTTACATCTCCAAGAAGCAACAAACGCAAACTATAATCAGGAACCAATGTTGCTGTTGCGACCACAATGGCCATCACCGCAGCAGAAGAACCGATCACAGTGGCGGTGCCGCTCGCAGTAACAGCAGCAAAGACAGGGAATACATTGTAGGCCAATAAATACAACAGTGCCCCGGCAAAACCTCCGCACAGGTATACGAAATGAAATTGACGTGGTTTCAGGAAATCCAGAAAAATCCGGCCCATCCAAAACAGCCAAAGCATATTGAACAGCAAATGAAAGAAACCCTCATGGAAGAATTGGTAGGTCAATATCGTATAAAAACGATACGGCAATTGTTGCAAAGAAGCAGGGAAGCCCATGTATTCCCTGATCAGTCCATCATAAGCACTTCCCCCGTTGCCTGAAAGAAAAAATGGCACATTGATCAATGCGAATACCACAAAGATGATCGTATTGATCCCTATATAAAGATAAGATGGATCACCTGATTGAAACACCTTATGCTTTAAATCTTTAAAAGTGTTGTTACTCATAATACTTATAGAATCTATCGTTATTTTTATCTTTCCAAAATTTCACCAGTATAAAGCCGATCAAGGCACCACCAAGGTGTGCAAAATGGGCTACAGAATCACCGGGTACTCTCGCTACACCCGAACTCAGCTCCAATATCACGTAACCAATCACGAAATACTTCGCTTTAATTGGTACAGGAAAGAAGAGCATCATTAACTCAATGTTAGGATACAACATACCAAAAGCAACAAGAACGCCAAATACAGCTCCAGATGCTCCCATCATAGTGCCTCCATAAATGCCCAACAGCGTATCGTGATCGACCTGACTCAGATTAGGGATGTTAATATCGCCCTGGATGTATTGGTCTGTCCTCAGCAGATTATTCACAGGGTTATTTATTGCTGATCCGGTAATGTGATAAACCTCATAGGCCTGAACGCCCATTTGTAAAACTACAGCACCTAGCGCTGTAATCAGGTAATAATTCAAAAATCGCTTTGCACCCCACCTTTTCTCCAGCATGCCGCCAAACATGAACAATGCAAACATATTCGAAAACAGGTGCATAAAATTAACATGCATAAACATATAAGTCAGCAGCTGCCACACCTTAAATAGAGAAGAATCGAAATAATAGACTCCTAAAATATCCCGAAGGTCAGCAATCCCCGTATTTTTAAATACGATCGTCGCCACGAAAAAAAGCACATTGATGATCAATAAGTTCTTTACTACCGGCGGTATATTGAGGTTATTCATTCGTCTTATTTATCAAATTTCTTATCCAGTTCTGTGAGCCCTATGGTTTGGATCACGGGTTTCCCGCTGATGCTGAAATTAGGTGTCTTACAGGCAAAAAGTTGTTCAATCAGGGTATTCATCTCTGTTTGGCTCAGCACAGTTCCGTTCTTGATCGCACTGTTGCGCGCCATGCTTCTGGCCAGCGCATCTCTTTTATCAAGTTTCAACTCCTGCTGCGAATTCTTAAAGCCTTCGATCAGGTGTTCAAACAATTGTGTTTCATTGATATTGCTGCTGCCCAGATCCACAGGGATTCCTTCTATTACCAGGGTATTTTTACCGAATTCCCGTACCTCAAAACCCAAACTTTTGATATCCTCAAGCAAACTTCTGGCCAGTTCATAGTCATTCGGGCTCAAAGTAACGGTCTGCGGGAATAAACTCTGCTGGGATGCCCCTTTCCTATCCTCCAAATGCAAACTAAAACGCTCGTACAGGATCCGTTCATGCGCAGCCTGCTGGTCGATGAGCATTAGCCCCGATTTGATCTGCGAGATGATGTACCTGTTGTGCAGCTGCATCAATTGCTTTTGCACCGGAGCAAAAACGTCGTCATTCTGCGTAGCAGGCAAATCGAGGCTCGACTGCGCTGCCGGCTGATGTTCCGCAATCTCATAAAGCGAGCCCCAGTTCTTGGTACTGGCCGACATGCCCCCGCCACCACCATAATTTTTGGTAAAAGAGGCATAAGCAGCATCCCTTGTAGATACTGGCTTATCACCTGCGAAAGGGTTGAAGTCAGGATTGAAACTGATGCTTGGCGGCACAATCTCTTCCGGCTGCATTGGTGTGATCATACTGCTGAAACCCGTCTCCTGATCGAAATCGATCGTCGGGCTGATATTGAACCTACCCAGGGAACGCTTAACGGCCGAATGCAGTATCGCATAGATGGACTTCTCATCCAGGTATTTGATCTCCGTCTTAGTGGGATGTACGTTTACATCGATCTTAGCCGGATCTATGTCTATAAAAAGCACATACAATGGAAAGTTTTCCTCCGCCAGCAGTTCTTCATAAGCCCGGTTTACCGCATGATTGAGGTAAGGGTCTTTGATGTACCTGTTGTTCACAAAAAAGAACTGCTCACCCCGGGTCTTCTTGGCAAACTGTGGTTTGCCGATGAAACCTTTCAGGTTGATGATGCTGGTCTCTTCCTCTACAGGGATCAGGCGTTCATTGTAGTTGTTGCCAAAGAGGTGCACGATCCGTTGTTTCAATACGGAAGCCGGAAGCCTGTAGATCTCTGCCCCATCATGGTGCAGGGTAAAAGACACCGAAGGGTTGGCCATCGCCACGCGTTGAAATTCATCGATGATGTGCCGCATCTCGGCAGGGTTGCTCTTCAAGAAATTCCTGCGCGCAGGTGTATTGTAAAAAAGGTTTTTGATGCAGATGCTGGTTCCTTCGGGTGTAGCCACCGGCTCCTGAAGGATCACTTCCGAACCCTCTATTTCTATCCTGGTCCCCAGTTCATCCTCATGACGGCGACTCCGCATCTCTACCTGTGCAATCGCTGCGATCGAGGCCATGGCCTCACCGCGGAATCCCATGGTACGAATGGCAAAAAGGTCCTCGGCCTTGCGCACTTTAGAGGTCGCATGACGTTCAAAACACATGCGTGCGTCGGTTACGCTCATGCCGCAACCATTGTCGATCACCTGGATCAGTGCCTTTCCGGCATCCTTGATGATCAGTTGTATTTTATTAGCCCCTGCATCTATAGCGTTTTCCAAAAGTTCTTTTACTGCCGATGCCGGACGTTGCACGACCTCTCCTGCGGCGATCTGGTTCGCTATGCTATCGGGTAAAAGTTGTATGATATCTGACATTTATGTTCCTCGGTAAAGGTTGCTAATTTAGGCAAAATAAGCCTCAATCCGAACGATGTTTCCTATCTTTAACAAAAGCTTCAACCAAAATCCCTAATTTTACGTTGTACTAACAAGACCTACAGAGATCGAGATTTATATGAGAAAAAATAACCTTGCTGGTATCATCACCATCAGTTTCTTTGCCCTTTTCACTTTTACCGCCTGCGCACAAAGTCATCAGCAAAACCAACAACTGCTCAGCCTGAGCAATTCCATCGCCGGAAATGCAGTACTGCTTAACAACCACGACACCATTGTGCCTTTGATGAAGCTCGAAAAAAGGAATATCGCGGCTGTCAGCCTGGGATTTGACCAGCAGCAGGTGTTCGACAGTCTGCTCAACAAATACACGAAGATCACTTCCTTTTCTGCCGCAAACTATGCCTCCGCAACTACCCTGAACGACCTGGAAGATGACCTGAAATATTTCAATACGATCATCATCACACTGCCTTCAGCTGCTGCATCTGAGGCCAGGAATACCAATTTCATCCTCAGCCTTTCCCGCAGCAAACAAGTGATCCTCGCTGTTTTTGGGGAAGCCAAAGGGCTGAGCGCGCTGGATGCACTGAAGGCACCGATCATCTGGAGCAGCGACAGTACTCCCCTGGCAGTAGCGGTCATCCCCCAGGCCATCTTTGGCGGGATTGGACTCAGCAAAAAACTGAATACTGCCATTTCAGCTAAGTATACCACTGGTTCTGGTTTCAGCACCAGCGCCATCCGGCTCAAATATACCCTCCCGGAAGATGCCGGTGTCAATGCTGATGAGCTGCTTGCGATCGACAAAATTGCCATGGAAGCCATCAACGCAAAAGCCACACCCGGAGCTGTGGTACTGGTGGCCAAAGATGGCAAAGTGATCTTCAACAAAGCCTATGGCAACCATACTTATGGCGGCCTCCCTGAAAAAGTAAGCGATATTTTTGACCTGGCCTCCCTCACTAAAACTACGGCGACTACGCCTACGGTCATGCGACTGGTGGAAGAGCAGAAGCTCAATCTCGACACCAATATCGGCGCATACATTCCCAAAGCACGTACCAGCCCCATGAATGCGATCAGCGTGCGGGAGGTGATGCTGCACCAGGCCGGATTCATTCCTTACATTCCCTTTCACAATGCTGTAACCAGCAGCGACTATAGCCGCGATTCAAGCGCGGCCTACCCAACTAAGGTGGCCGACAACTATTACATCCGCAGGAATTACTTCAAGGATGTCATGTGGCCAAAAATGCTGAACTCTCCCATCAAGACCCGCGGTCAGTACGTGTACAGCGACATCAGCATGTACGTGATGAAAGACATCGTTGAACGCATCAGCGGGCTTCCCCTGGATCAGTACGTCTGGGACAATTTCTACAAACCCCTGGGCATGCAGACTGCCGGATTTCTACCCAGGAACCGGTTCAGCAAAGAGCAGATCGTACCTACGGAGCAGGATACTTATTTCCGGAAAACCTTATTGGAAGGCTATGTACACGACCAGGGAGCAGCACTTGCGGGAGGCATATCCGGTCATGCCGGACTCTTTGCCAGCGCCAACGATGTTGCCATCATTTACCAGATGCTGCTCAATAAAGGCAGCTATGGCGGAACGCAGTACTTTAGCCCGGCAACTGTAGAGACCTTCACGACCAAGCAATCCAACGTCAGCAGAAGGGGGCTTGGCTTCGACCGCTGGGATCCGGACCTGAGCAAAAAGTATCCTTCAGAACTGGCTTCTTCACAGACCTACGGACATACCGGCTATACCGGCACCTGCGTATGGGTAGATCCCAGCCGCGGCCTGGTCTATGTGTTCCTGTCCAACCGTGTCCACCCTACGGTGACAGATAAACTGAGCAACATGAAGATCCGCGGAAGGATACAGGATGCGATCAATAAGGCGATTGATAAAGGTCTGAAATAGGCCTACATCTTTTTCAGGCCGATCTCCCTCAGTCTTTCATCCAGGTACTCACCGGCCGTCATGTCCGTGTATAATTTTGGATGTTCCGCATCTACACAGGAATCCAGGCAGGTCAGGTCCATATCCGAACGCGGGTGCAGGAAAAATGGCACAGAGAAACGTGAAGTTTTCATCAGTTCACGAGGCGGGTTCACTACCCTATGGGTGGTCGATTTCAATTTGTTGTTGGTCAGCCTTTGCAACATATCGCCTACATTCACCACAATGTCTGTATGGCCCGCTTTGATCGGCAGCCATTCATTGCTCCGGGTCAGCACTTCCAGCCCATCAGCACTGGCACCGATCAGCAAGGTAATCAGGTTAATGTCTTCATGTGCACCTGCACGTACCGCATCATCCGGCAGTGCATCCGGATCTTCGATCGGAAAATAATGGATTCCCCTCAGGATCGAATTGCCATTGTGTACATGCTGATCAAAGTAATCCACCGGTAATTCCAGGTAAGTAGCTATGGCACGGAGCAGTTGCTTGCCGTTTGCTTCCAGGCGCTGGTAAATCTCCCGCGTCACCTCATTGAATTCCGGGATCTCCTTCAAAAACTCATTGTCGGGATATTGGCTTTTGATCGGATCTGCATCCATCACTTCCTGACCGATCTGCCAGAATTCCTTAAGATCAGCTGTCTTTGCACCTTTGGCCGTTTCCTTTCCCGGACTGGTATATCCACGCTGACCGGCCAGTTCTACCCTTTCGTATTGCTGCTTTTGCTCCCTCGAAAGGCCAAACATCGCCTGTATGTTTTTGTAGAGCTTATCGATCAGTTCCTGGCTCAGGCCATGATTGGTGATCGTCACGAAACCAGAGTCATTAAAGGCCCGGCCCAGTTCGTCAGAGAACTTTTTACGTTGTTCCTCATTGCCGTTGATGTAGGAACTCAGGTCTAAACTTGGAATATATGGTGCTGACATTAGAAGTATATTTAAGGATTAATAATGAGATAAATTTAAGAAAGTATTGTTAATAAACGCTAAAACCATCTTTTTATCTTGATTAACAAGCTCAAGATAAAAAACTTAAGTTACCAACAACCAAACCGGCCAGGATTATCAGTTGAGTGTAAAATAGGCCCGGTTTCACTTGGCTTACAAACTAAATCCCGTTGTGCTGCGTAGTTTTACAAGAGCACAGAGGCTCAGCCTGCTAAAAAATCACACACATGAAAAATCTAATCTTATTATCACTGATACTGCTGTCCTTTACCGGCGCCGGCGCACAAAGCAAAAAACTGGAAAAAGCCACCTTCGGCATGGGTTGCTTCTGGTGTTCAGAAGCCCTTTTTCAACGCCTGGATGGTGTTTCTTCCGTCAGGTCTGGATATGAAGGCGGTACGGTTGCCAATCCATCCTATGATGATGTATGTACCGGAACTACGGGACATGCCGAAGTGATTGAAGTCACTTACGACCCGGCCAAAATCAAATACGAAGAACTGCTGGAAGTCTTCTGGAAAAGTCATGACCCGACTACACTCAACCGCCAGGGCGCAGATGTAGGCACACAATACCGTTCGGTAGTTTTCTACCACAATGCCGCTCAAAAACAATTGGCCGAAGCCTATAAAAAAGAGCTGAACAGCAGCAAGGCCTTTGACAAGCCAATCGTAACACAGATTGCCGCAGCCGCTCCTTTCTATGTGGCAGAAAACTATCACCAGGACTATTTCAACAGAAACGGCAGCCAGCCTTACTGCAAAATGGTCATTCTGCCCAAAATGGAAAAGCTGGAGAAAATCTTCAAAGCCAAATTAAAGCATTAGAAAACCGATTAGAGGATGTCCGAAAAGGTACGTACGTCATCCTGAATTTATTTCAGGATCTACGGACATGCTATTTAAACCATGCTCAAGCGGGGATCCTGAACTAAATTCAGGATGACGAGAAACATAGAATAGTAAATTGCACCTTTTCGGACACCCTCTTCTAATCGTCCAGCGCCTTCAGGAAGGCAATGATCTGCTGCATTTCCTTTTTGCTCAAATTCAGGGGCTCCGCCGACAGGGTCTGGTTTTCCAGGCTCATGCCGATACCTGCCCCACCGCCGCGGTTGTAAAAATCCAACACCTCTTCCAGACTTTTGTACACGCCATTGTGCATATAGGGCGCCGTCCTGGCCACGTTGCGCAAGGTAGTGGTCTTAAACGCGTAGCGGTATTGCGGATAGGGGCTCAGGCTATACCGGCCCTGATCTTTGTCGATCACTGCCTTTGCTGTATCGGGCCTTCCGGGTACACCCAGCACCTCGGCCTCACTCTTGGCAAACATCGGCGACTGTGTACCGTTAAATAAGGGGGCGAAATGGCAACTGCCGCATTTGGCCTTGCCCATAAACAGGTTAAAACCCCGCTTTTCTTCTTCATTGAGCTGCTGCTGATCTCCCCGCATGTACTGGTCTACCCGAGAAGAGAAAGGTGCCAATGAACGGATGTAAGTGGCCAGCGCATGTTGTATCTTCCAGGGATCTGCCTTCGCAGCTGCAGTACCATATGCTTTGCGGAAAGCGGCAGTCCACACCGAATCCCGATTGATCCTGGACGCTGCATCTTTCAGCGAGCCATCCATTTCCTGTTTATGGTGCACCACATCCAGGGCCTGGTCTTCCAGAGAGCCCGCTTTCAGGTCATAGAAAAAGCCGCGCTGAAATCCTGCATACAGCAGTGTAGGTGTATTTCTCAGCAGGGCGATAGACTTGCTTTTGTCCCGCTCATCCATTCCGCTTGCGGTACGCAGCCCATCTGTGAAAGCCCTGCTTTCATGGTGACAACTTGCACAGCTCCTGTTGCCCGCATTAGACAATACCTTGCTGTTGAACAGCAATTTACCAAGCGCAATTTTCTCTTCCGTCGGGTATTCGGTATGGTTACCTACGAAACGCTTCACATCCAGGGCATCTTTCTGAAATAAACCAATTGCGTCGTCCGACATCGCCGAACTTCCCGACACCGGGGAAATCTGAAGTTTGCGCCTCAGCTGGTCTATATCCGCACTGATCAGCTGCAGGTGCTTCGTGATGAAGTCCAGGCGATTGAGCGCATTGAAATCAGGGGCCTGATGCAGTACCGATATGGCGATATCGATCCGGGCCGACAAACCTTCCTCTGCGCCGTACAACGACAATACGCCCTTAATGCCATTTAAAGCTGCGGCGGCCTCTGGCAGCGACTGCAATGCCGTGGGTGTATCAAATCCGGTAATCCCCAGGCTCGTGATCCTGAACACCTCCAGCCTCATGGCATCAAAGATCTGTTCATCCGTGATTTCATATTGCGCATTGTACCGGGCCACACGTGCCAGGTTCAGCTTCATTTTATTGATTTCATTGGCCAGGAGCTGCCGGTTTTCCGCATTGGGTGCTTCATAGATCAACTCCTCCATCACCTGGAAACCGGTAGGCTGCTCCACGAGATTTTCGCCGAGCTCTATCTCATCGATGGGTGCGCCGTTGATCAACACCGCGGTGGTCGGGAAGAAATATTCCATGTAATACTCCACTTGCTTGTATTGACTCCGGGCATGCAAAAAACTCTTTTTTAGCGCGGCCTCGTTTTTTGCAGCCAGTGCCGGGCGCAGTTCGCCCTCCACGATTTGCCGAAGTTTTGCCAGTTCGGCATCAAATGAGGCTTTCACCCTGGGGCCTGCCGGATCTGACTTCGTGCTGCAATAGATTCCAAAAAGTGTGGTACTGGTGATCAGGAGAAAAAAAATGCTGATCTGCTTAATGCCGTTCATATGGTATTGTATAATCAAAGATCCCTCCACGGCAATCTGCCGGGAGGGATGGATTTAGAGGGGGAAAGGTTATTTATCTTGCGATGCCGCGTACGATCACCACTTGTCCGCCTTCACTGTTGTTGGTCAGACGGGCAGATCCACCGTCGGCATTCCTATATTTGGCATCTTGCCAGGTATGCGGGTGCAGGTTGATCACAAAACTGTCGGGGATACCTGTCAGCGACGAAACGTCGTACATGGCACCATATTCCCAGCTGCTCAGCAGTGCACTGTTTACAGAATTGTATTTCGCGTTGAAGGTCGCATCTGTTCTTCTATGGTTCATCTGCAGCATCGGTTTCAGGGATTTCGCAGCCATTGAGAATTGCCAGATGGTACCGTCGTGGTCGTTATTTAAGTAAAATGAATCGCCATCTTCCTGGATGTACACATAGTTCTCCGTTACGCAGAGGTTATCTGGGTTTACGATGCTTTTTCCAGGACTGTCATGGCCATCTACAGCCACTTCCAGCTTTCCTTTCAGCGGGTCATTGGCATCCAGTACCAATTTATACACGCGGCCCCACATGGTCTTGCCACTCACCGGGGTAAGTTTATCGGCCTGACTTACGCCAGTCGCCGTGAAGTAAAGCTCGCGGCCGTTCGCAGCGCTGCCTTTTCTATAATCGATGTCCTCTACCCTCGCCAGCATCAGTGCTTTTTTATCAACAGTCTGTTGCTGCAACTGTGCACCGGTAGAAGTTTTAGGATTGGTCAATTCTACAAACTCCACGTCGTAAGCCTGACCTTTACTCATATTGGTCTCTACAGGGTCGTTGTTCGTACGTTTCATGACATACAGTTTACCGCTGTTCAGGTCGCCCTGGGTATTAGACACATACATGGCCAATTGTCCGTCACTTTCATCTTCACCGATCATGATCACTGTTTTGCCAGGATAAGCGCCTTTCGGCAATGGCACCGCATTTTCAGCACTCCATCTGCCCAGTGCACTTAAGGTACGCTGCTGGTTCTTTTTATCTGCCGGGGCAATAGGATCAATCGCATGGATCATCGACTCCGCACCGCTCTCTCCAGCCGTCAGGAATACATTCTGGGCAAAGCCGTGTTCCTCTGGTGTAGCCATAGTGGCCGAACAAAGGCGGGTCATTCCACCATCGGAATCCACGATGTATTCCCCTTTTACCGGTTTAAAATTTTTGTCCAGGTACACCCTGGATACCGACTGCAGGATTTCATGGTTATTGATCATGATAAAGCCATCACCGGAAGGGTTTTTAAGGATACCTGCTCCATCTGGCTGAGCGCCGAAGATAAAATTAGGCGATTCCGGAAGCACGTCATCACTGCTGATCAGTGTAGTGATCTTCAGGTTCTCAAACCCGGTCATCGTTTTCACTAAGGAAGGGTTTACAGAGTAATCTTTTAAGTCAATCGCCACAGGTTCCTCTGTGCCTCCGGTAGTCCTGTCTTTACGGCAAGCAGAGATCGCCACTGCCGAAGCAACAAAAGCTGCAACAGCCAGGGTAAGAGATTTCGTTTTCAGTAGATTTTTTTTCATCGTTTGTATTCGTTTCTGATGCAAACTTAAAGCGACAATGTTGCGAAGAATTTAAGCCCATGTTAAATGACACCCCCTTCCTTAATTTAGAATTCTTCTATGCGGTCAACAAGATCATTATGATTGGTTTAAGTCTTCAGGCTTAAACTATACTTAGAAAACTTAAACCCTGCAAGAAGAATTAAACCCCTGAAATCAACCAACAACAAATCCCACCGAACCAATATTTTTCTTCGCATCACAAAATCCTGTATAATTTTTCAAAATATTGTTTTTCAGTTACTTATGAAAAATAATTTTACCTTTTAGCTTGGCATTTTGCGAAAGCCAGACTATATTCGCAACAGAAAAACATGATCATTTACCTTACATATATCGCCCATCTTCCAGTGCCCGCAGGCGGCTGGGTCCCTGCATACGAAAGGCTGCAGGAACCTAAAGCGCTGTACAATAAAAACCCCAAAAAAAACAGAGCTATCAAAAAGATGACCTGCTGTATAAAGGGATCCTCGAAGATCTTTTCGAAGATTTTCTCCGTTTTATGATCCCCGATGCGGAAAGCCATTTTGATTTTAGCCGGGGATTTGATTTCCTGAACCAGGAACTGGAACAACTCTTCCCCCCGCAGGACGATGTGTACAAACCCAGGATCATTGACAAACTGGTCAGGGTGTACACAAAGGAAGGCACTGAAGAATGGGTGTTGATCCACCTGGAAATACAGGGCAGGTATATGGAAGATTTTAGTCGCCGCATGTACACTTACCACTCCAGGATTTTTGATAGGCATGAAAAACCCATTGCTGCTTTCGCCATACTCACAGAGCCTGTCAAAAAATCACGCAGCAATACATTTCAAATGTCTTATATGGGTACCAGCCTGGTCTATACTTATAACGTATTAAAAATCTCGCAACAGGATGAAGAACAGTTGGCAGCCAGCGAAAATCCTTTTGCCGTAGTACTATTGATCGCTAAAGCCGCATTGAAAGGCAGGCAATTGAGTTCAGGCAACAAAGATGCCTTCCTGCTGGAAGTGAAACTGAAATTGGCCCGGCAGCTCCTCAGCAAAAAAATGCCCAAAGAAAAAATCGATGCGCTCTTGAACTTTTTGACTTACCACATCCGGTTTGGAGATCAGGAAAACAGCAAACTATTTGAACAGGAACTTAATAAAATAACAAGAAGAAACACCACTATGGGAATCAGAGAATTATTACTCGACCGCGCAAAGCACGAAGGAAAACTAGAAGGAAAACTAGAAGGAAAACTGGAAGGACAATTGGAAGGAAGGCTAGAAGGACAATTGGAAGGGAAACTGCTAGGAAAGCAAGAATATCAATTGGAAATCGCAAGGGAAATGAAAAAAGATAAATTTCTAATAGAAACAATTGTAAAATTGACTAAGCTATCGGCCGCCAAAATCAGGAGGTTGTGACCGGTGAGGTACAGTATGATTAATACGTATCTTTACTCCTAGTAGGAATATTCACCTGTAATGGCAAGGATTGGACTCAGAATTGTAAGGGATTGATATACACCTGCTATTATGAGAATCCGCCCCGCCGTTCAACCGAATGAAACTGAGACCACTCAACCAATTCATGACGAGACAATGCTCATTCAGAGCCTGCGCTCAAGATGTCCTAAGAGCTTTAAAAAACTGTATAAAATGTACTCCGCAGCTCTTTTTGGGGTCATCAGCCGTATCGTAAAATCAGATGAAGTCGCCGAAGATGTATTGCAAGAGGTGTTCGTCAAGATCTGGAATTCCATAGAAAGATATGATACCAGCAAAGGCAGATTGTTTACCTGGATGATTTCCATGACCAGAAATCTGGCTATAGACTACACCAGGAGCAAAGCAAACCTGCAAACTGCCCAACGTTCGCCGATAGAAGAACTGAGCGTCGGGCAATTTGCACATTACCAGACCAGTATGAATCCAGATCTCATCGGCATTAGAACGCTGACTGCCCATTTAAAAGGAGTTGAAAAAGATGTACTTGACCTGATCTATTTTCAGGGCTACACACACATGGAAGTTGCTGAGATATTAAACATACCGCTGGGTACAGTGAAAACGAGATTGAGAAGGGCAATCCATACACTGCGTGCTTTATTCAACCCTTCAGAAATTAAGCATCTGAAATTGGCTTAACCTTAAATTGGTGCTATCGCCATAATTGTCGACGCAGCTTTCGATCCAGGAAATTTTTTATGGTTGCCCCGATTTCTATGCCATGGCTCTCCAGTGCGTAATGCCCGGTGTCGAATGAATGGTATTCAAGATTTTTAACGTCTTTTTTATATGCCTCCGCAACAGATGAGGGGAAGATGTAATCGTTCTTACCGTATACAATCAGCATTTCCGGATTGTAATCCCGGAAATATTGCTGCCATTCCGGATATTTTGGAGGGTTGGTCCTGTAATCGTAAAAAAGGTCGAGTTGTATCTGGTCATTTTCAGGTCTTTCCAGGTGCCGGAGATCCATCTCCCAATTATCCGGGCTGACGACCGAAATGTTAGGGACACCATGCGTGTACTGCCACTTTAAACCCTCCTGACTATGGAAACTGCGTAATATCTCTTCTGCCTCTTTGTTAGTCCGGTCGTGCCAGTACGCTTTGATCGGCTCCCAGAATGTATCCAGGCCTTCGTCGTATGCACAACCGTTTTGTACAATCAGGCTGTCTACTTTTTCAGGATATTTCGCAGCTATCCTATAACCTATAGGGGCACCATAGTCCATGAGGTAAATGCTATACCTTCCGATACCCAGCTTATCTAAAAGTCCTTCTATAATTGCCGCAAAATTGTCAAATGTATAGTCAAATTCTGCAATTGGGGGCTGTTCGCTTTTACCAAATCCAGGGTAATCCGGAGCAATCAGATGGTATTGATCAGACAGATCATTGATCAGGTTCCTGAACATGAAAGAGGAAGAAGGGTAGCCATGCAATAAGAGTAAGGTCGGAGCATCCCTGGGACCGGCTTCACGATAAAAGATCTTTAGTCCGGAGATCATGATAAAGTTGTATGTGGTTTGATTTTGCATGTATTTTCCAAAAGTATTTCGAATTTGCGACCTTATGCTGCCTTTTACCATTATCCTGATGATAACAGTCATTATAAAAATAAACCCGGACAGCATCAATTTGGTAATAGGATATATCATTAAAATGATATGCAAACACGGCTCCCCCAGCCGAAATTTGTAGCATGAAACGCCATTACATGAATCAAGTTTTCCAGGGCCCCGATCTAATTCCGGGCCTGGCCTGTATGCTCCTGATGATTCAAGCTTATCTGATCGCTCCGCTAACCCCCAGCTTGGAAAAAGATTTCAATTCTTCTTTGATACACATGGCTGTACCTGCATTTGCAATTCCTTTTGCCATCGCCGCGGCTGCAATGGTCTTCCTAAAGCCGGCTGTCGACCTCCGAAAGTGCATCTTATATGCACTTACTGCGTTGTGCATGTTTGCCTACATACTGAGCACGGCCACTTCCGCAGCTTTTTTTCTGACCATTAGGGCATTAACCGGCTTTGGCACTGGCATTATGCTTCCATCGGCATTAACCCTGGCCCTGAGGCCTTACAAGCGAAAGCGCTCGCTGGATTACATGGTCCTGATCATTTTTGCATTGGCTACGGGCATGACTTTCGGCCCCAGTTTGGGTGGCTGGTTAAATGGCTTTATTGGCTGGCGATACCTCTATCTGTCCACCGGCGCGCTTGCCGCATTGCTTTTCTTTATTTATTTCCATAAAGAGGGTCAGGAACGCTGGGAAGCAATAAGGCCCGTTCAATCAAAAACCCCCACAAAATCAACCTCAAACTGGAAAAGGGGCTATAGCTATAGCTTTGCATATTTAACAGGTGTGTTTCATTCCGGGGTATTTGTCTGGATCAGTCATTATTTTACTACACGCTATGAGCTGGATGAATTTCATATCGCGACTGATCTGTTCATTTTCGGCCTGCCCGGTTTCCTGGCCAGCTTACTGATCTACCATTACCAGCTCGATAAAAAAGTTATCACCATCCTTTACCTTTCACTTGGATTAACGGCTAGCGGTCTCCTGGTATTGACGGGGAATTTGCCATTATGGCTTGCGGAATGCGCACTGGGCGTCATGTCGATTGGATTTGGTTGCAGCCAACCTCTGTTTATCGGTATCCTCAAACTCCCGGCGGCACATTCATCGCCAATGGAGGCCATAGCTAAAGGTACTGGAATTCTTTTCGCCGGCTACGGCAGCGGACCTTTAATGATGATTGGATTACTCGATATTAATTTGGATGTCGCAATGTTTTTCTTGATCTTTCTGATATTACTACTGGCTTATATTTCCCGTCGTGTATGGATTAAAACGACGCTTAAATAAACACTAAAATTTTAAACAGAACAAAATGATTAAAATATTTTATCCGGAAACCGGCCATGATATTACTGGCTGGAAGGAGCGATTAGATAGAACGCCCTTGAAATACGAATTCATTATAACAGACAATTCTGAGACCACGCGATTGGTCGACGGCGAAAAGGAAGTAACAGGCATACCTGCCATTGAAGCTTATTTGGAAAGTCAGGAACAATTTGTCAACGACTGGTATGAAGACCGCTGTGACAAGTATGAATTCGATCCCGATGCGGTCCCAAAGATCAAAGGCATTAACGAATAAACAAAACCTGGCAAGATGAACTACGAACAAATCGCATTTACCGACGCGGTAAAGAAATTGCAGGAATTGCATGGAAGCCGTGCAGCCTATGCAAGGATGGAGAACGGATATCATGGAGAAGAACTTACAGCGGCTGAAATTAATTTTATCAGCAGCAGGGACAGCTTCTACATGGCCAGCATCAGCCAAACAGGCTACCCTTATATACAGCATCGGGGCGGACCAAAAGGTTTCATTAAAGTGCTCGATGAGTCCACTATCGGACTGGTAGATTTCAGTGGCAACAGGCAATATATCTCTGTTGGAAATGCGGCGGATAACGCTAAAGTATCTTTGATTTTAATGGATTATCCGCAAAGGGCCAGGCTCAAGTTGTTCGCAGACATAAAGATCGTAGAGATCACGGAAGATCCGGAACTTTTTCAACGCCTTGACCCGGCAGACTATAAACACAAAGCTGAACGAATGCTCCTTTTTTCAATAAAGGGTTTCAATTGGAATTGCCCCCAACACATTACGCCCCGTTATACCCTGGATGAAATAGAAGCGGCATTCGCTGAAAGGAATGGCTATGTACAATCCCTGGAAGAAGAGATCAGGCGCTTAAAGGGCACATAATGCCTGCCCTTTTCAGGTTAGCGGCGAACAGTTCCTAACCAGGATTTCTTCCAGGTATTTGATCTCTTCCGGATAGGCTGTAGTCTTACGCTTCCCGAAATAAAGGGTGCTTTCCAGCGCTGGACTGCCCGCCCAGGCCAGCTTGACCGATTTGGCTGCGATCTCCCGATTGCATAGGAAATCGGGTACTACTGCGAACCCCTTGTTATTAGACAAACAGCGCAATATAGAACCGAAGGACGGCACAACACATTTAGGCCTGAAGCTCGGTAAAGTATCAAAACTTGCCGACCAAAAGCGTTTGAGCTGCTCCATATCGGATGCAGTCGTGTACCAAATCTGACTGGATAACCAGTCCTTCAATGCCGGCCGGTCGTCCTTCAGTAGAAGTTCTTCGAATTTTGTGGTATCTGTCTGGTTTCCACAAACAAGTACAATCCGCTCATTCGTGAATGGCTTATATTCAATGTTATGTTGCGTACCTTTTTGTGGTGTGAGGATCAGGTCTAAAGTGCCATTGTTCAGCTCCTGCAGCATTTGGCTGTGATCACCAAACTTCGTAACCAGATTGAATGGCAGGTCGGATATGTGCGCTTCAAGCATATGCTGGAAGATTTCAATGGACATTCCAATATTCACCGTTGGCTTTTCTGCCTTGGATTTCCGGTGAAAAATCTGCTCCGCCTCTTCGAGCTTGTTCATATGGTCAATGATAAAATTGTAGAGCATGGTACCCCGTTCCGTCGCGACCATTTTCCGCGTATCCCGGTCGAAAAGACGGTGACCGGCAAAAGATTCCAGTGAACTTAAGTGTAAACTAGCCCCTGGCTGAGAGATAAACAGGGCTTGTGCTGCCGCAGAGAGTGTTCCTGCTTCATAAATGACTTTAAAGGTTCTGAACCATTCTAAATTGACCATTGCTTGGATGTTTAAGGTTTTTAAATATTGCGGTATTAACCGTCGATGGGTTGTTAGGCTCCATTGAGTAATGGTATAGTCAAACATGTACCATAAACATCAAAATCAACAGCCTCAACAAAATATATTTCATCAAATTGAAAATCAAATACTTACATCTAAATTAAATGACGGATTGTATTTAAATTACAAAATCACTCCAGTATTTTCGGAGATCATAGCTCCTGGACTCTGAAAAAAATGGAGTTTCGCATTAGCAGATTGTGGCTTTATGGCTAATGTCCTCAATCAGTTTACTGCAGGTCCGGAATAGTCTTCTTTTTTGATGCCCAATTTGGCCATTCTGGATTCCAGTGTTGTTGGCTTAAGGTTTAGCAATTCTGCTGCACCACTGCTGCCGCGAATCCGGCCTGCTGTTTTTTTAAGCACGGAAATGATGTAAACCTTCTCTGTCTTCCGCTGAATGTTTTTCACATCTTCCAGGGTTTCAATACCGGCTTTTTCGGGTTGTTCTGACATCGTGCCGGTAAGGTGCTGCTTCAATTCCAATTCGGAATTCCCACAGTTGAGTATCACAGCGCGCTCCATCACATTCTCCAGCTCGCGAATGTTACCCGGCCATTGATACGCCAGCATCTTGTCGACCATAGATGCTGAGATGCCATTAAACTCTTTGTTGAAATCCCTGCAAAACTTGTGGGCAAAAAACATGATCAAAGCAACGATATCGCTCTTCCTGTCCCGCAATGGCGGTAAGGTTATTGGAAATACGTTAAGCCGATAGTAGAGATCAAGCCTGAAATTACCCGCCGCTACTTCTTTTTCCAGATTGCGGTTGGTGGCGGCTACGATACGCAAATCTACCTTTTTCGGGGCATTGCTGCCTACGTAATTAATTTCCTTCTCCTGTAAAACACGCAACAGTTTAACCTGCATATCCAAAGGCAATTCTCCTATTTCATCCAGAAAAACGGTGCCACCATCTGCCTGTTCGAACCTGCCTTTCCTTTTCTCCGTGGCGCCGGTAAAGGCTCCCTTTTCGTGGCCGAACAACTCCGATTCTATGAGTGTAGCTGGGATAGCACCGCAGTTCACTTCTATAAAAGGTCCACTTTTCCTAGATGACAGGGCATGAATGGCATGTGCAACCTTTTCTTTTCCAGTCCCGCTTTCACCAAGTATCAGCACGGAGGTATTGTAAGGCGCAACTTGCTTGGTAAGGTCCAATGCGGCAAGCAAAAGGGGATGCTGACCAATAATACCGGGGAAATTATGGACAGGTGATTTTACTGCTGAATGCATGGATTTAACGGCGGTACCCCTAAAACAACGCTTCAGAATTTCTAGTGCGGCTTTATGTTTTTCTGTATACAGGAAAGGTTCACGGTTGTGAAAGGCATAATCTACCGTAAATCCTTCGCTATTGACAACAGAGATCATGAGCGTTGAGGAGATTTTAAAACAGTTGGTCCAAACTTTCTGCAAGGGGCTGGAAGTTGAATTTTCTAACAGGATTCCTTCATGAACAGCATTACCGCTCATCTCATAACTATTTTTAACTGCCTCTGATAGTTTGCCTGCGCTCAGACCAGAAATCGTGATCAACTCTTGCTCTCCAATAAACTGATATTCATCAAATCCGGTACGTAAATATCCAAAATCAGAAAACTGGCCGGAATTTGACGGCTGACTGCCTGAAACAATAAGATCAAAAGGGATAAAATCCCGCATCACCTCGGCAACTTTCAGCAGTTTCTGCTGATCATCTGATGTATGACTAAAAACGTAAGCTAACTGTTTTTCCAGCAGATTTTTTTGTTGTGATTGTGATGCCATAACACCCCTCTGCCTGTAAATCGCAATGTCAACGGTTACCAGCAGGTCCTGCTCACGGTAAGGTTTGACCAAAAAACCGCAAGGATCTGTCGCCTTGGCCTCATCCAGTATTTTTTGACTGGGATTCCCGGATAAATAAATAAAGGCCATATTGTGCTGCTTCAGCTTCCTGGCCAACTCAATACCTCCCCGCTTTCCCTCTAACTGAACATCCAAAATGACCAGATCTGCCCCATGATTGTGCAGCAGTTCCCCGGCAGCTTCTACTGAAGAAGCAATGCCAGTCACGGTATAACCCGCCTGCAGCAATGCTGTAGGCAGCGCACCGCCTACAGCAAATTCGTCTTCGACAATAAGTATTTTTTTGTTCATATCCACTTATTCTAAATATTGACGATCATGACCGTTTCTCTATTTGCCTAAGAGCTCCGCTAACTTTTCACTCAATGCATCTCCGCGGAGGTTTTTAGCAACCACCTTACCGCTCGGATCAATCAGGTAGTTTTGGGGAATTCCCTCTATGCCGTAAAGCGCGACTACCGCACTCGTCCAGCCCTGGAGATCGGACACCTGTGTCCAGCCAAGCTGGTCATCTTTAATCGCTTTAATCCATTTGTCTCTATCTTTGGCTTCGTCCAGAGATACGGCAAATACCGTAAAACCTTTGTCCTTAAATGCATTGTAGGCCTTCAGCACATGTGGGTTCTCTGCTCTGCAAGGCCCGCACCAGCTTGCCCAGAAATCCAGCAGCACATAACCTTTACGGAAATCCTGGACTGCGATCATCTTGCCAGTGGTATCCGGCAAGGCAAACAGCGGCGCCATTTTGCCCGACTCGACTCCATTTTTTTTCTTTTCGATAGCTTTCGCAATGGCTTGTCCAACAGTGGTCTTCTTCAAATCTTCAGCAAAGAGATGGAATAGGGGTTCAACCTGAGCCAGCTCAAATGATGGCCTTTCAGTCATTGTTTTGACCAGCCACAGGCTGACCATAGACTCGCGGTGGCCTTCTATAAACGCCTTTGTTTTTTGTTCTTCGCCCCCAGGATCAGCCATGGCTTTCCTGTAAGCTGCGTATACTTTATTCTCGGCACCGCCAGTGATTACTGAAAGCCCGATCGGCTCCCCGACGGAAACATTGACCTCTCCTTGTTCCAGATAGATGCCGACGGCTCCCGGGCCACGGGGCCCGGAGCTTTTCGAACCCAGCTGATCGATCCGCAGCTGGGCTTCCCGGGCTGTTCTTATATCTGTCTTGAAAGAAAACTTAGCCCCGCTGATTTTGACGGTGTCTTCATAAAAACCGTCTTTGTGCAGATAGTACAAAAAAGCATGGTCGTTTGCTCTGGCATATTTGCTTTCTCCTGAAACTGTGCATTGGACTTGTGCATTGGATAAAAATGGCAGCAATAAGGCTGCTACCGCCCATATATTTTTTTTGATGGTCATGACTGTTTGTTAATTGAATATTTGTGGTGTAAAAATTTTCAGGCCCTCTTTAATACCCTGGGTTCTGCTGGATTTTTATGTTTTTCGCACGTTCGCTGTAGGGCACCGGAAGGATAAGCCTCGTTTGGTCAGGTATAGCGGGCCTGATACTTTTCAGGGTCTGAAAAGGCAAACGTCTAAGTGCATACCAGTCAACCCCATTTTCGCAGATGAAATTTTTCATCACTTCCTTCACGATCAGTACCTGAAGATCTGCTCCTGAAGTCGCAGCCTCAATCTCCGCAAAATTGCTCAGACCAGCATTCGCTACCACAGTTTTCAACAGGTTCTTTGCTGTAGCGAGCTCAGAATTCTGAACGGCAAGCGCCTCTGCCTGTAACAGATAGGCCTCACTTAGCCTAAAGGCGTAGCAGTTCTCAGCATTTGGTACGGGCGTAGCCAGGTTGGGATCCGGATTACCAGAGTAATACTTGGTCACTTCGTTGAGTTCACCCAGATAGTAATCATCTACGACGGTATAAACCCATTCCCGACGTGGATCATCCCGGAACAGTGAAGTCATCAATCCCGTTCCAGTATAATGAAGGCCCTGTTGGTAGGATACCAGTTTAAATTGCTGATCTGCATAAGGTTGTACTGACATCATCACTTCCTTACTGGAAAATCCTTTGGTCCAAAAAATATCCCGCTGGTTTTTCTCCAGGGCAAATGGGCTGTTTTTGATGATATCATCAGTCAGACTGATGACCTGCGCATAGTCTCCCTGAGCAGCACGGTTGATCAAAAGCCTTGCTTTCAGCAATTTGGCAACCCAGCGGTTCGCATAATAAAGCTGACTGCCTTGCAATGGCAGGTTTGATATCGCAAAGTCCAGGTCCTGCAGAATAAATGCATAGGACTCCGCTACGGTAGACTGAGCCAAATTGATGTTATTTGCGTTAACAAATTCTTTCCGCAGTAAGATGCCGTACTTGCTGTTCATGTCTTTGTATTCCGCAAAAGCGAGCAACAGTTGTGTATTGGCAAAAGCACGCAAAAACATACCCTCTGCCTGCATCTCTCGTTTACGCCCTTCGGGAATGGTACCAGCAGGCTCCAGGTTTTTTAAGAAACCATTTGCGGCATTGACCAGCAAATAATTATAAGACCAGAGCACATCCGATGCAGAATTGCGGTCATCTATTTCAAACAGTTCAAACTCACTTCCGCCACCCGAATAATCCAATGTCCCAGCCATGAAAGAATACATGACTTCATTATAGGTAATCCATCCTGTTGCAGGTACTCCGGAATAATCCTGCGTTCCGGCGGCAAACTGGTAATAAACACCATTGAGAACGGTCTGTGCGCTCTTGCTATCTACGATTACATTACCATCAACTTCTGAGGTCGTCGGGTAAACGTTCAATTGCTTTTTACAGCTGCTCAGCACTGAGGCGATGGTAAAAAACAGCATATATAGTTTCATCTTCATTTTGATACGTTTGGATGGTTAAAAAGTAGTTTTAAAGCCTATTGTAAATGATCGTACCGATGGATAATTACTCGCATCAATATACCCGCCGGTTACGCTGTAGGGATCATTTGATACTTCAGGATCCAGTCCAGGGTACCGGGTGACCGTAAATACATTCATCGCCGTGGCGAAAATACCCAGTTGACGGATGCCGGCTTTACTCATCCAGAGATTCGGAACAAACCGGTAGTTCAGCGAAAGGGTCCGCAGTTTGATAAATGATGAACTAAATACATCCAGATTCGATTTGTCGTATTGTGAACCGTACCATAGCAATGGGTGATCGGTATTTGGATTCTCGGGCGTATATCGCTCCAAAATGGATGCATTCATATTGGTATTGTTGGAAAACTGCATGCTGCTGGCATGGTCGCCCCAAATCAGGCTTCCGCCCTGTGAATAGGTGAAATACAATTGTAAATCAAGATTCTTGTAGCTAAAACCCTGGGTAAACCCACCGAAATATTTTGGCGCTGCACTTCCGATAATTACATTATAGTTCGGCAGACTTCCGTTGGTAGCGTTTTCGTTGTTTAATTCGTAAATCGGGTCTCCAATCCCCATATACGCATAGGGCTGCCTGTTGGCATAAATACCCATCTTCTTTTTATAAGCTGCCAGGTCTTCTGCAGTGCGAATCAGTCCTTTCACATTTTTACCGGTTATCAAGCCCAATGGGCGTCCCTCGATCAATGCGGTATTCCCCATGTTCAGGCCGGTAAGGTCGCCGATCTGCGACAAGCTCGCGTCGGCACTCAATTTGGTCACCATTGACTCATTGAAAGTGATGTTGAAGGATCCGTTCCACCTGAAAAAGCGCGTACGCAGGATATCGCCTGAAAGGGCGGCCTCCCAACCGGTATTCCTGATGCCCACCACGTTACTCAAGATCGAGCCATATGAACTGCTAGGCGCGAGGGGCAGGGAAATCAGCGCTCCGTTTGTCTGCTTCCTGTAATAATCGACCACCACACTTAAGCGTTCTTTAAATAAGGAAATGTCCATTCCGCCATCTGTAGAGCGGGTGCTTTCCCATTTCAGCGTTTCATTTCCCAGCTGGTTCGGAATGAGCGCACTCTGTCCCGCATAGGAATATGGACTGTAAAGTGTCCTCGACATCTGGTCGCCGATGTTCTGGTTTCCGGTTACACCATAACTTCCCCGGAATTTGATATCGCTGATCCAGGAAACATTTTTCAGGAAGTTTTCCTTTGATACTCTCCAGGCGATGGCAGCAGAAGGAAAATAGCCAAACTTATTTTCCGCACCGAATTTAGAAGAGCCATCTGCTCTTCCTGTAAAGGTAAACAGGTATTTATCGAGATATCCATAATTAGCCCTCGCAAAAAAAGAAACCAGATAAGCCTGGGGCCTGCCAGGATCATCTCCCTTGGTAAAAATCGGTCTGATTGCTGAAGACAAGTTATTCAACACGTTGTCATTGGGATAACCAGTCGCTGTTACCGAAAACATACTCATTTTCGTAGTTTCATAGGAGGTACCAATCAGCAGGTCCAGACTGTGGTTTTCATTGATTTCTTTTCGGTAGTTGAGCGTGTTTTCCAGGAGCCAGTCTGCAAACCTGCTGTTGGAATTGTTGCCTATCCCGTCATTGCTATAAGTCGCGGAGCCTAATCCGCCTACAGTGAGGTAGCTGGGTGTATACAGCCTCTGGTTATAGCTGTACATATTGAGCGATACAATACTTTTAAACTGCAGGTCGCGGGTAATATCATAAATCCCGGAAAAAGAGCCAAGCAGTGAGAACTTTTTCGCATTATTAGTGGCTGTCAGCAAAGCCAGGGGATTCATGAATGGAGATCTCCTGACACTTCCCGGAGCGGTAAAATCTGTGAGGGTACCACTTGCTGAGTAGGGAGCAAGATCTGGTCTGGCCCTCAGGGCCTGCGCATAGGCACCGTCACCTATATTCTGATCGGTGTAGCCCAGCAGCATATTTGCGACCAGTTTAAGCCGGTTGCGGATGTCGCTTTCAATATTAAGTTTACCTGAGATGCGATTTAAATCCGTTGCCCTGACCACTCCCGGGGTCTGGTTATAGGATAGGGAAGTAAAATACCTGGAGCTGCTGCCTCCGCCCTGCATTGACAGTTCAGCATTGTGGGCAATCGGCTGCCGCGTAACCTCATCAATCCAATCGGTATTTGCCGTTCCAAAAAATGAAGCAGGATTTGCCAACAGATTGGTGATAAAGGCCCCAGGGATGATATTGAAACTCTTATAGCGGTTTGAAGCATTTCGGACGGACTCGGTAAAAAGCTCGACAAATTCCGGTCCGTTTAACAAATCGGGTTTTAGCGCAGTTTGAAGGGTAGAGGAATAACTGGCGGAGAACTGTGCCGGCTGGTCACTCTTCCCTTTTTTCGTGGTGATCACCACGACACCATTGGCGGCTTTCGAGCCATAAAGAGCCGTTGAGGATGCATCCTTAAGTATGGTGATGGATTCAATATCATCAACGTTGAGTCCGCCCAGCGTGTTCAAGCCGTTCACAAATGCCGTGGAAAGCGCAGATGTCGAGCCGCCGTTGCCGAGTAAAGGATTGTTGACGGCATTCCCCATTGGGCTGCTGATACCGTAGCCAGGTTCCTGGTATGCTGAACCTACCTGAACAGGAACCCCGTCAATCACGTAAAGTGGCTCGTTTCCGCCTAACAGCGAAGTCGAACCCCGGATCCGCATCCGCACTGCCCCGCCAGGGGTACCATCCGTCTTGGTGATCTGAACACCCGAAGCCTTACCTGCCAATGCATTATCGATGGTATTGAAAGGAACATCCTGTACGTCTTTGATGTCGATCACAGAGACGGAGCCCGTAAGGTCTTTTTTCCGAATGCTGCCGTAAGCCATGACGACCACCTGGTCAAGGTCGGTAATGTTTACATCCATATGAACGGCAAGCAGGTCTGAATCTTTGATGATCACCTCTTGAGTCTTGTACCCTATACAAGTTAATACCAGGATATCACCCTTTTCTAAGCGCTCGAGACGAAATCTCCCCTGGGCATCGGTAACCGTACTCCGCGACGTGCCTTTTACCCGTACGTTGACATTAGGAATGGGGCCTTTGGCATCGCTGACCGTACCGTTGACCGTTCGTGGCAAACTGACCATCTCTGATAGCGCATTTAGCAAGCTCTTTTCCCGAGGCTTAATCACCACATTATCCTCGACCAGTTCGAAATCCAGTGAAGTACCCTTAAGGCAGATGGAAAGCGCCTGGTCCAGGGAAACATTGGAGACCTGGATATTGACCATGCGCTCACTGACATCTTTATCCTCGTAGAAGAAGGTATAGCCGGTCTGTGCCCGGATCTGCCTGAGGACATTCACCAATGGAACTTTCCTGGCATTCAGCGAAATTTGGCTAAAGCTCTCTGCGTTTACCTGAAGCAAACTGATAAATATCAAAAATGCAGTTAGTTTCATCACTAATAATATTTTATTGTAAAACCGGCGTATACGCCAGCTTTCAAAAGGAGTTATAAATTCATTACCTTTGATCATGTTGAGTTGTAAGTTGAATAATTGACCGAATTGATTATTTATTCCAGCTTCTGGCTGGAAAAGGATGGCTCAGCATTTGCCGCGGCGGTAGTTCGAAGTACCGCTGCGGTTTTTTTGAAAAGATTTTTTTCACTGACCGCCCTTCCTGGAATGCTTTGTTTTTTAGTAGTCTTTTCTCATGTTGGTTTGTTGGTTTAGTAAGTGAATAGGTCAGTTTTAGGAAGTTGATGATCAGGAACGGACCCGGATGCTCCGGCCGTTTATTTCAAAATATACTTGATGGTAATTGAGCAGTTTCAGGGCTTTCTCCAGGCTGAGTGTCTTATGAATATCTCCGGAGAACAATCGCTCAGGCACGTCGGCCTCCACTACGATGTCTACATCATACCACAGGCTAAATACTTTCATCACTTCCTGAATGCTTGAATTCTCAAAGTGAAAAATCCCTTTCCTCCAGGCTATGGCCTCAGCCGGCTCGCTGAGCTCCCGGATGCTGATGTTCTGATCGCTGTTCCCCGCAGCAATACTTGCCTGCTGACCGGGTTTCAAAATCCTGGTCGCAACGCTGCTGGATAAGGCTATGCTCCCTGTGATCAGGGTTGTCCTGGCACGCCTGGAACCAGGATAGGCATTGACATTAAAGTGGGTACCTAAGACCGCTACCTTCTGCCCTGCAGAGCTTACTACGAAAGGCCGCGATGGCTGATGCCTCACCTCAAATTCCGCTTCCCCCGAAAGTTCCACCGCCCGCTCGGCATCTGTAAACGCTGCCGGGAAACGCAAAGATGAACCCGCGTTGAGGTAAGCCTTACTTCCATCAGGCAGCAGGACGGCAACGATACTGCCGCGAGGGGTAACGATGGAGTTCCAGCTTGGTTTTTCACCGGGCTGCGCGGTATTGGCCGCCACATATTCGATTATTCCAGATGCGGTTTTTGCGATATTCATATTGCCCTGTACAGCAACGACACCTTTGGCCGCAGCAGATAAATCAATGCGCTTTCCATTGCCCAGGATCAATACTGCTCCCTTATTACCCGGTAAAATCGTATGCACCTTACCCGTATAACGAATCATTCCCTCCTCGCGCCTGGACAGGTACAAAATCATCCCGGCAGCGCACAATATGCCGAGCGAAGCTGCCAGCCACCAGTGACGGACTCCAGGTATGAGGGATATCCTGACCGGCCTGTCCCCCATTTCCCTGGCTATTCCCGATCTGATCTTTTTTTCCATTGCCTTTAATTCTGCCGGGGAAAGGTGCGACAAGCCATCCGGCTGCTTTTCAAACATCCGGTCGTAAGCCCTCAGGAAATTTTCCTCCTCTTCTGTTGCTGTACGGTCTTGTACTTTTGATAATATTTTTAGAAAATGATCTTTCTCCATGGTGAATAGCGCCTGGCTTTTAATACATGACAAAGATCTTCCCTTATCTTCCCGATCTTTTTAAAAAAAAATTGATCTTTTCTTAAAATCTCTGGTTTTCAGCAGAATTCAGCTACAAATTTTTATACATCAGGATGAGCAGTGCCAGTAAACCAAGCGAGGACCGGAGTTTGGCAAGCGCGAGACTATTTTGATTCTGAACTGTTTTTTTAGATAGGGATAATTTCTCTGCGATTTCGTCAGTATCGAAATCTTCAAAATATTTCAATTCGAATATTTGCTGCTGTACCGGCGTCAAGCCTTTGAGCAGTGCGGTATAGGCGATTTTAAATTCCTCCCTGATCAGCTGGGCATCCGTCTGGTCAGCATGCTGACGTACGTCCGCAAGCAGTTCTGTAATTGGGGTGAACCGCTGTTCCTTAACCCGGAGATTGAATACTTTATTGCGGGCAGATGTGGCCAGATAAGCCGGTAGGTTATCGATTCTCAGTTCAGCACGCTTTTGCCAGAGCAGCAGAAAGATGTCCTGGGTAATGTCCTGGGCATGTGCCTCATGTTGCAGGCGTTTAAATGCAATACGGTATACGTCCTTCCAGTACCTTTGATACAAGGCGTCAAACGCAGCGCGCTCACCGCTTTTTAACTGCGACAGTAGCTGTGCATCGGAAATGAAGTCGCTTTTGTGGTCCATGGAGGCAATCCGGAGCTCCGGAAGCGCTAATATAATCATATCATCCTTTTTATAGCACTTATAAATTGCCTGATCGCGAAAAGCGGGGGAATTTGCGCTGATCCCAATACCTTTAAATTGCATTTGTAAAATTCAACATTTAAAATAAATCGATAATATGGAGACTAAAGAAATCAGGGGTTTAGGTATGCCCTGGGAAAAAGAGTATGGTTATGCTCAGGCATTAAAAATAGGAAAATCTGTCTGGATTTCCGGGCAGCTCGGTGCGGATGAATCGGGGAACCTGGCGGAAGGCATGGAAGCACAAATGCAGCAAACCTACCAAAACATCGAAAAGCTGTTGAAAACTTTCGATATGGGGATGGATACTGTTGTGGAGGAAACAATTTACGTGACGGATATGGAATCTGCCTTCCGGGCGAGGAAAAAACTCGGCAGGACCGCTTACCCCGATGTGATGTCAGTGCCCAGCACCATGGTTGAGATTATCGGACTTGCACTACCTGGTCAGGTTGTCGAGATCAAGGTTGAGGCACGCGCTAAAAAGAAGAAAAAAGCAGAAAAAGACAAGGTTAAAGCATGAATTAGTTTGGAGAGGTTCAGCTAAAAAATTGCCAAATGAGCTCGATGGAATATCGAGCTCATTTCATTTATTCAGGTGCAGCGCAATGCGCTTGCTTTACTTTTGTTCCTGAGCAGCCTGCTCAATAACCTTTGCTACCTTTTCAGGCTGTGAAACAAATATCAGGTGACTTCCTTTTATCTCGGTTACCTTGGTATTTGAACGTTTGTACATCGTACGCTGAATTACCGGATCAAGACTTTTATCCTCCGTGGAGAGCGCGGCATAACTGGGCTTGCTCGTCCATGCTGCTGCGGTCAGCGGTGTCACGAAAGCTTTGACATGGAAGGCCCCTTGTGAAGCATAAAGGAATTCCGCTTGTTCTTTTGGAAGGTCTGCACAGAAACCTGCATGGAACTTTTGCTGATCATAATACACTATTCCCTTTTCATCCGGCGGCAGAACCCCGTTTTCAGGAGCAGCAGGAGCAGACTGCACCCATTGGAGAACGGTCTCTCCTTTGTCCGGCTGGAACGCAGCCACATAGACCAGTGCTGCCACCTTAGGATGGTTCCCTGCTTCAGTAATCACGGCGCCACCGTAGGAATGGCCCACCAGTATTGTAGGACCATCTTGTTTGTCCAGCGCAAGTCTGGTCGTAGCAGCATCATCTTCCAGGGAAGTAAGCGGGTTTTGTACAACGGTAACTTTGTAGCCTTTTTTGCTGAGCAGTGTATAAACGGACCGCCAACCAGAACCATCTGCGAAAGCGCCGTGAACCAATACTACATTTTTAACTTTTGGCGCCTGGGCGGAAAGGGATCCCGGGATGGCCAATAAGATGACTGGCATTACAGCGGCAACGGCCATCTTTTTAATAGAAACTTTTCTTTTCATGATCTTTTGTTTAGTACCCATATGGGCTGGATTTGTAATGGCCAAATTCGCGAGTATTAATTCTGAAGCAAAATCATGCAATTGCTAACTGTCATCAGAAAAATAATTAATCAGATATCGCCCCGACTTGGGAATCAGCAGAATTTCACAGCGTATTAATTTATTGATAACTCATATGATTTAAGTGATACTTAAATTCATTTCCGAGACACCCTTCTGCCTTACATTTGACAAAGCAAGCCATTCAATCATTTTTCTTTTACTCAAAACAACAAATATGAAACCATCGACCATACTGCTAGTTATAGCTTTCCTTTTACCTTACAGCATTCATGCACAAGAGCAGGCAGATCTGATCATTACCAATGGCAAGGTCATTACGCTGAACAAGGATCAGCCATCCGCAGAAGCCCTTGCCATTGCTGGCCATAAAATCATTGCGGTGGGCAGCAATAAGCAAATCCTGAAATACAGCAATTCAAAAGCAAAGGTGATCGATGCGAAAGGAGAGACAGTCATTCCAGGCATTTATGATTCGCATCTTCATGTGATCCGCGGTGGCAGATTTTACAATGCTGAACTGAGATGGGATGGCGTAAAATCGCTCAAACGTGCTTTAACCATGCTCAGAGAACAGGCAGCCCGAACACCGGCCGATCAGTGGGTCAGGGTTGTAGGGGGATGGAGTGAGTATCAGTTTGCGGAGAAAAGACTCCCTACTTTAGCAGAAATTAACGACGCGACGGGCACTACTCCTGCTTTCATCCTGCACCTTTATGGCCAGGCTTTTTTGAATAAAGCAGGGATCCTAAAACTGGGAATTACAGGCGATACGCCAAACCCTGCCGGTGGTTTGATCCAAAAGGACCAATATGGCCAGCCAACGGGACTACTGGTGGCTGAGCCAAATGCGTTTATTCTGTATTCAACACTCGCAAAACTTCCTGAGCTGAAGCAGGAAGAGAAAATAAATTCAACCAAACAGTTTATTTCGGAACTCAATTCACTTGGCGTTACCAGTGTGATGGATGCAGGCGGAGGTTTTCAAAACTTTCCGGACGACTATGGCATCACTGACGAACTTTCTAAAAAGGCCGAACTGACTGTCAGACTCCCCTATTATCTTTTTGCACAAAAGCCCGGAACGGAACTGCAGGATTACATCAAGTGGATCAATATGGTTGAGATCGCCGAACATAGCGGAGAAAACCATTCGGACGATCATACCCTTGAATATCGTGTTCAGGGTGGCGGGGAAAACCTGGTTGCTTCCGCCGGCGATTTTGAGAACTTTATCAAACCACGCCCGGAACTCCCCGCACTAATGGAGACTCAACTCAAAGCGGTCATATCAAAACTTGTTCAAAACCGCTGGCCATTTCGCTTGCATGCCACCTATAACGAAAGCATCAGCCGCTTCCTGAATGTGATTGAGCAAGTGGACAGGGAAACTCCGCTAAATGGGCTGATCTGGTTCTTCGATCATGCGGAAACAGTGAGCGATGAAAATCTGGACAGGATCAAATTACTTGGCGGAGGATTAGCTATCCAGGACCGCATGGCCTTTCAGGCTGAGGGCTTTATCTCCAGATATGGCAAAAAAGCTGCGCTCAATACCCCTCCCGTTCGCAGGATGATGGAAAAGGGCATTAGGGTTGGCGGTGGGACTGACGGAACGAGGGTATCCAGTTACAACCCCTGGCTGGGGATTTACCAGTTTGTTACCGGGAAGTCGGTAGGCGGATTGGAATTCGCTGCAAAAGAAAACCAACTGGACAGGATTACCGCATTAAAATTATACACCCAGGGCAGTGCCTCGCTCATCCGGCAGGAACATGACCGGGGAATGCTTAAAAAGGGCTATCTCGCAGATCTGGCAATTTTATCCGCGGATTACCTGAATGTGGACGAGAATGACATTAAAGACATCAGGTCAGTGCTTACGATTTTAAATGGTAAAGTTATATACGGCTCCGGCGAATATAAAAATCTTGCTCCAGAAGTGCCAAAGGCTCTGCCAGACTGGAGTCCGGTAAATTTTTACGGAGGGTATCAATACCAATAAATACCAGCTGCTGTTTAGAATTTAAAGGAAAACTGGGCATTAAAATATTTAGCGTTCGCCCAGTGTGGTGTAATGTCTTTTAAAAAATCACCCAGGGCAAAATATTGCCCCCCGCAACTCAAGGCAATGTGTCTGTTGAATTGATAATCTGCACTCAGCAGATGAGTGGTGCCGATGTAGTGATGCCTGGAACCTGATCCGGCAGCATTGAAAGTACCACCCGGCCTGTACAGCCCATCTTGTATGGCATACCTCCAGTTAAAGATCAGGTCGGCTTGTACAGATAATCTGTCAGTAATCATGAGTAGGAGATAGGGATGGATGTCGATCAGGTTGGAGGGGCCGATCAAGGGATTGAAACCGAAATAGCCACCTTTCGGGTATAAAGGGTTAAAGGTCTGCAGTGTTCCGTCCGCCAGCTTTCTATCCCCGGAGACATAATCATTCCTAAGATTTACAGATGGTTTAAACATAAGATACTCGAAAGTATATCCCAATTCTATGGCCGTTGTCCAGGCGCTGATGTTTTTTTCGCTGAAAGTCCCAAACTGGTAGGCCGCTTCAAGGTTATAAACGAAACCTTTGCCCTTTCTCCAGTACCGCGCGGCGAGCGTATGCCTGACTTCCCGCCCTTTCCCTACTTCAAACTGAGCCTGATTGCGCTTGATCCCCAGATAATAAAGGTCAAGATGTTCTGCATTATGAAATTTAAAATTCGAATAAGCACCCCAGAGTTTAGCCCCGCTGCTGCGGTTGTCAAAGAGACCAGACTGAACTTCATCTGCATTCATTACGAAAGCGTCCAGGGCAAAATCAGGAGCGCTATAACATAGTTTTGTACCAGTGAAATATTGACGGGTCGTATTGCCATCCCGAACAGAAATTAACCTGCCTGATCCGTAATCCATCTCCTGACGCCCTAGCCGGAAAGAAAGCTGATGCAGGGTATCCTTTAAGAATTTATATTCCCCGAATAAGTTTTGGACATTGAGCCGGTCTTCATCGGTTGGACCAGGACCGTATTTGTTGCCCTCTTCCACTGCACTGTTCAGCTGGACAAAAAACTTAAGCCGGGAACTCACATGGATGGCTGTATGAAGCGAGTAACGCTGAAGAATAGAATAATTATAACCTTGATCCTGTAGCCAGTCTTCATCAATCTTTCCCCCAAACTCTTGCCTGATCTCGCCACCAAAACTCAGGTAAGCGCGCTTTCCGCCTGCTAGCGGCAGAAATTTCAATTTGTGGTAAAGCTTGCTGCTGGAATCCCTCAGCTGACTGTAGTCTTCGTCAAAACGCAGGAGCATGAAACTTTGCGCCGATACCTGCAGCCCGCATAGCGACAATGAGAGCTGCAGTAAGATAGTTCGGAAACCGACTGATGACATATCCGGTTATTTGCCATGCTTTTTTTGCAGGAAGCGATGAATGAGGTCTGCCACTTCATGGGGATATTCCTCGAGCAGAAAATGTCCTCCCTCAAATAAATGGATTTCTGCGTTCGGCAAATCCTTTTTATAAGCCAAAGCACCTGAGCCGGGGAAAATCTTATCGTTTTTACCCCATGTGATCAATACCTCCGGCTGATGCTTGCGCAGGTATTCCTGCCATTCGGTGTATTTGGGAAAGTTATTGCTGTAATCTTTAAAAATCACCTTTTGAATGTCCTTGACTCCGGGCTGTTCAAAAATAAAATGATCCATATAATAGCTGTCGGGGCTTATCCGTTCGGAATGTACTGTTCCGAACACGTATTGTTCCCGGATGCCTTCCAAAGACATCATATAAGAAGTTGCCGCTTCCAGACCTTTCTTATCGTTTGCTTCGGCCAAGGCTCCGATTTTCTGAACATCCGGCCCCAGTCCTTCCAGATAGGCATTGGCATTTTGAATGATGATCGAACTGACCAGTTCAGGCCTGTTTTTGATGATCCTGAAGCCAATCGGCCCGCCGTAATCCTGTAAATAAAAATTCAGGGATTTTAAGCCCAGCTGGTCAATAAATTTTTCCATAACCAAGGCTAAATGGTCAAAAGTATAGACAAATGCATCAGGTGAAGGCTTAGCACTCCTACCAAAACCCGGATAATCAGGGGCGATTAAATGGTAATTTGGTGCCAGTAATGCGATTAGATTACGGTACATGTGGGAAGATGAGGGGAATCCATGGAGCAACAGGATTGTTGGCTTTTGGGGATCGCCTGCTTCCCTGTAGAATATCTCGACGCCTTCAACTATTGTCTTTTTGTACGTCTGCGCCCTGGCCTGATTGAAGCAAGCAGTTCCGAGCAGGAGCGGGATCAATAATGCATTTAGCTTAAATGGGGGCAAAGGATGTTTTCGTTCCATATTTCTTATCATTGGTTTAATGTCTTGCGGTCTATATTCATCGCCGGATACAGAGATTGACGGTAGAAAATGAGAGACATTGTTATCGAAAGAGGCAGCAACCGGATGCTGCCTCTTTCAGCTGGTCAATTAATGTTTGATGACTTCCTGAGCATATTGGATCCCGATACCGTACGCGCCGCCATATTTTTTAATCAGATCGGTAGTTCCTTTATAGGTTTCTGATCTCGCCCAATCACGTTGCAGCTCCAGCAAGTATTGAAGCGATGTAATGGGACGGGCACCTGCCTGAACCATCCTGGTAATTGATTGTTCGTGTGCTTCTTTGGATACATCACCGCTCGCATCGGTAATTACATAAACGGTATATCCTTCGTTAATGGCAGACAATGCCGGGCCGACGATACATACACTCGTCCAGAGCCCTCCCATTACTAAAATCTTTTTGCCTTTACCGGTAATCGCTTTATGCGCATTTAGGTCTTCCCAGGAATTCATGGTCGTTCTGTCGATAATGGTAGTAGCGGATGCAGGGTAGAATTCGTTGATTTCAGGAAAAACAGGGCCACTGAATGATTTTGCCGCAACTGTAGTAACTACAGTTGGTATGTTGAAAATTTTAGAAGCGCCGGCAGTAAGCGCAGCATTGTTTCTTAGCAGTTCCACGGGTTGGTTCTTGACTGCAAATGCCATTTGACTCTGGTAGTCAATTAAAACCAGCGTATGGTTGGTCGGGCTCAACAATGCCGGACTCGGTTTTTGAGCAAAACTGTAGGATGCTATCAGGGCAATGATAGATGATAAAATGAGCTTTTTCATTATTGTATTTCTATGATGTGAATTGTTTATGATTGTTTTGTATTAGCGGTTTACTTTACGATCCAGAAAATCTTTAATCACTGCAGCCATTTCATCGCCGCTGCTTTCCAGGGCGAAGTGCCCGGCGTCGTACAAGTGGTATTCCAGGTTTTTAACATCTTTTTTATAAGCCTCGGCACCACTTACAGGGAAGATATAATCATTCTTGCCATAGACAATGAGCATCTCCGGATTGTGGTCTCTAAAGTACTGCTGCCATTTCGGATAATTGGGCGGATTGGTACCATAGTCGTAAAACAGGTTCAGCTGAATCTGTCCGTTCTCAGGACGTTCCAGGTGACGCAGGTCAATTTCCCAGTTGTCGGGACTGATCAGCGAAGTGTCGGGAACACCGTGTGTATATTGCCATTTCAGCCCGTCAGGAGCATGGAAAGTGGCCAGCGTACGCTCTGCTTCCTTGTCATTTCTGTCTTTCCAATAGGCCTTAAATGGATCCCAGAAAGTCTCCAGCCCCTCTTCGTAGGCGCAACCGTTCTGGACAATCAAAGTATCTATCCTTTCGGGATGCTTCGACGCAATTCTCCATCCAACCGGAGCTCCGTAATCCATCAGGTACAAACTGTAGCTGGAAATTTCCAACTTGCTGAGCAGCGTTTCGATAATATGGGCAAAATTGTCAAAAGTATAAGCAAAGTCCGCTATAGGAGGCTGTTCGCTTCTGCCATATCCGGGGTAATCCGGGGCGATCAGGTGGTACCTGTCAGATAATTTATCGATCAGGTTCCGGAACATGTGGGATGAAGTAGGGTAACCATGTAACAGGACCAGTGTCGGTGCTGTTTTAATTCCGGCCTCGCGATAGAAAATGTTGACACCGTCGATGTCAGTAAAATGGTGAGTGGTTTGATTTTTCATGATTTTCTTATTATGGTGATTAATGTGCATGGATAACTTCAAAAGTACTTGCACACGAATCATTCTGTATATCATGCGAATTATACATACTATCACAAAATTGATAAATCGTGAATAAACTTAACTATCAGTTAGCAAAGGAACAACTCCTTATCAGCTCCTCAATACCCCGGTCGTAGCTTGTTCGTAAAAAGTAACCGTTTATGGGCCAGGTAATAGCGAGGTACGAAGGAGCTACGCCCCAGGTCGAAGATTGACCATAAAAAAAGCCCTGAAGCGCATGCTCCAGGGCTTTGGTTGTTAATTTTTTAAAGACTAAGGAAGTTTTACCCCTTTATATTTGGTCACATCTAACGTAGGAATGCTGGAATTGTATTTGGCATTGATGGCCTTAATAAATGCGTTTGCGGTAATTGCATAGCCCAATTGCGTGAGGTGTATGCCATCCAGAGAAAACAGGTTGCCCTGGATAAAGGCCGCGCTAACCGGGATTCCGTTGACTGCTTTTCCTGCCCCATACTCATTGAGCAACGCGTAAGCGTCCATTAGTGCCAGGCCCTTGGCATCCGCAATACTCTTGATAGAAGCATTATAAGATAAAGTGAAATCATTTACTGTTGCAATCTCTGCCTTGTCCAGCACATACTTGCTTTCTACAGGGTTTAAAGGATGCAGGCCATAGGGAATATTTGAGGAATTGGGTTTACCCATCACATTCGCTGAACTCAGTGTCAGGGTAAACAGGTCTTCTGCAGTAGCTACTCTCGCCGGTCCGGAACCTGGCTGTATGTAGATGTCTTTTACACCCGCACCCGCTGGCGTAGCATTGATTGCTGCAAGCAGTGTCTTTAAAGTCACGGTATGGAAATAAGCAGTGGCCGTAACATTAGGAATGGTTGCCAGTACTCCTTTCGCACCGTTCTTGGTCAGCTCATTGACCACATTGGTATAAGCCGCAGTAAAAGTCGCTTTTGGTGTAGGTGCATCTCCTGTAGCACCCGCAGTTGCATAAGACAGCACATCATTGTTGCCCAGCCAGTTGCTGAAAAAGGTGAACGGTTTGGCGGTCACAAAAGACAGATAGGTAGTGGGATTGGTTCCGTACTCCCCGGTCAGCATCCGCTCAAAGTATGGGTTTGCAGCAGCATAGTTGGCAATGCCTGCATGTACGAGTTTGATACCCGGTACACCGTAGTTGTTGATATCGCCAGTATATTTCGTGTAGAGGACAACCGAACCAGCTTGTCCGCGCACAGCCAGATTTGAAGTTTCCTGAACGATAGTAGGTACACCGTTGGTGACAGCCGTCAACTTGAGAAAGCCTGAACCATTGGGTTTATCTGCCGGAAACAAAGGTGTGCTGAAAGCGCCGCCGCCTACCGTTTTCATTTGTGCTGCGATCAGCTCGGGATAAGAATTCTGCTGCCCTTCCAGGTAAAGTCCTCCATCGGCAAACCCGGCCGTCAATGAGTTCCCTACGGCAATATACCTGGAAAAATCTGCAGTGCCCTTACTTGGTTCCGGACTGTCAATATTGGGTTTGCAGGAGGCCAGGGACAGCATTCCCAGCGCCAGCACTGCTGTATAAAAATAAGTGGTTTTCATGTTGGTCAATTAAAATTTATAAGACAAGGACATTCCGGGAATATAAGCAACAGTTTTGAAAGTGCCATTCAATCCGGACTCAATATTGGTTTCTGTTCTGGCTTTTACGTTCTCATACAAGAAAGAAAAATCAATGCCCAATCTTTCTGTAGGTTTCAGACCAATACCCGCACTCAGCAATAACCGGTCGGCATCGGGTACTTCAGGGGTTACGTATCCCTTACTTACCGGCGATAAGGCATAACCAACACCGGCACGGAGGGTTAAGAAAGATGTGGTTTCATTCTGAATCCCTAAGCGGAAAGTAGCTGCATCGTGGTAATTCCTCGCGGAAGGTGTAGAGGTATTGTTGTCGTAATAAAAAGTAAGGTCTTCGTAAGTATGCCACCAGACCCAGTTTACATCCAGTGCCAGTTTCGTTTTATCTGATGGAGCGTAGCCAACGCCAATGGTGGAAGTAGCCGGCAGGGGCAGGTTCGCATTGAATCTGCTTGGCAGCGAGGCCGTCACCGTAGCGGGTGCATTGAAGAAATTGGCATCTCCATCTTCTACTTTCGCCGTCACTTGCGAGCGGTGTGAGATCCCGAAGGTAAGACCGGAAAGTGTCTCAATGTAGATCCCCGCGTTCCAGCCAAAATCATGACTGTCGCCCTTCAGTTGCGCAGTAGTCTGCAGACCATTTGAGGTATAAGGTAAGGCCCTTCTCAGGTCTACTTTACCCATAGAATACACCAGTCCGCCCCCGATCCCGATCTGGTCGGTCAACTTTAAACTCAGCGTGGGCTGGATGTAGATGGCCTGTAAATCGAGAGAGGTCACACTATATTTACCTGTCCAGTCTTCGTTCCAGTGCATAGCACCGCCAAAGGGCGTATACGCACCGATACCAAATCTCAGGCGGTTTTCAGGATTGCCGAAAACAGCATAGGCCTGGAAGGGTGTCGGTATTTTGTTCTTGTTGTGCTGTGTAATATTTGATCCTGTTTCTTTAAAAGCTGTTTTCAGGAAAATGGCGTGTGCACCGCCCTGGATTCCGTTCTGCTTCAGGAAGGAGACCGCTCCGGGGTTAAAAAAAATAGCGGCCTCATCTAATGCAAGGCCTGTACCTGCACCTGCCATTGCAGTTTGTTTTTGTCCCTGGAGGTTCACCTGGAATGACTGGGAGAAACCCAGGACCGGTACTGTCAACAGGATGCTAAATAAAATCTTCTTCATACTGGTTAGTGAATTAATATGGTTTCGCGCGCTAAGGGGCTATATTCATAACAAAAAAGACAGCGATTAGTTTGCTATGCAAGCATAACAAATAATCTCATCATTTAAAAGTCATAAGCAATAAATATATTTTTGGGTATTCGCTAACATCTCTACATTTGCTAACACTGTTATTTTTATAACGGTTGTCATAAAGATTTAATATTGAAATAAACATACAACTAATAATGAGTGTAATAGAAGGACTAAAATGGCGCTATGCCACTAAAAAAATGAACGGTGAAGCCGTTGCTCAGGACAAAGTAGATCAAATCATTTCCGCAGCACAGCTGGCGCCAACTTCCTCTGGACTGCAGCCCTTCAAGGTGATTGTGGTGACCAATCCGGAACTGAAAGAAAAGATCAAAGCTGTTGCTTTTGGTCAGTCGCAGATTACCGATTGCTCGCATCTGCTGATCTTCGCCGCATGGGACAATTATACGGAAGAGCGGATTAAAGCTGTTTTTGCCCGTACCAACGCTGAACGCGGTGTACCTGACTCTGCAACTGCAGATTACATGAACAACCTAATCGGGATGTATACGGCAAAAACGGAAGAAGAAAACTTCCACCACGCTGCAAAACAAGCTTATATCGCTTTCGGTGTAGCCCTTACAGAAGCGGCATTGCTGAAAGTAGATGCAACACCAATGGAAGGTTTTAATCCTGCCGATCTGGATGAATTGCTGGGCTTAAGGGCAAAAGGACTGCGCAGCACCACTTTATTGCCACTGGGTTACAGGGATGCTGCCGGCGACTGGCTGGTGAACCTGAAAAAAGTACGTACGCCACTGGAAGATTTCGTGATCGAATTCAAGTAACGTGTTTATTTGTATGCGTCATTTGATACTATCGTCATTTGATACTATCGTCATTTGATACTATCGTCATTTGATACTATCGTCATCCTGAATTTATTTCAGGATCCCGGACTAGAAATACCGCCATGCGAGTGCGGGATCCTGAAATAAATTCAGGATGACGATGTTTGTCAAAAAATGTTAAAGATGTGTTACATTTCACCTAGTCCATACATAAATGAATATATTAGCGAGATCAAGCATATATCCATTTAATGAGATTTTCAAACTTTATCATAGCATTCTTACTGCTGTCCTGTTTTGCTTCGGTTTCTGCCTCTGCACAACAGGACAGTACTGTATTGAACAACATCGTCGGTAAAAGTAAAAAACTGGCTGACCAGCGTCCTGTTGAAAAGGTATACCTGCATTTTGACAAACCCTATTACAGCGTAGCAGATACCATCTGGTTCAAGGCTTACCTGACAATGGAACAAAACCTCCCTTCTTTGTTGAGCAAGATCGTCTATGTAGATGTGATCAACAGCCGCGATTCGCTGGTACAAACGGTGAAGCTCCCGGTTAAAAACGGAGTTGCCTATGGCAATATCCCGCTGAATCCCGGAACTTTCGTACAGGGCAATTATTATGTAAAGGCCTATACACTTTGGATGGCCAATTTTGGCGATGCCTATTTCTTCAGTAAGAATTTGACCATTGGTGAAGCCATTGACAAAGCAGTAAACACCCATTTTAGCTATAAAACACAACAGACTGACAAGAGTCAGGTCATTGATGCCCTCATTCAATTTAAGAACAGGGATAATGTGGTACAGGCCAATAAGGTGGTCAATTGGCGGGTGCTCTCCAACTTTGATATCATCATGAAAGGCAAGGGGACAACCGACCAAAATGGATTGCTGAAAGTTAAAATAGATGTCAAAAAAGCGGAAGCCATCAGCAATGGTGAACTCATCACCGAAATTGCGCTGACGGAGAAAGACCTGGTCACTTCCTTCTTCAAACTGAAACCCATCCCACCGGGTTACGATGTACAGTTTTTTCCTGAGGGCGGGGAACTGCTCACTGGCGTAGCCACCAGGATTGGCTTTAAGGCAATCAACAGTGCCGGAACAGGAATCAGCGTGAAAGGTACGCTGACCGACAATGCGGGAACTGTATTGAGCAGCTTTGAATCGGCGCATATCGGAATGGGTTCTTTTTACCTGACACCGGATGGCAGCAAATCTTATAAGGCTAACATCACTTTTAAAGATGGCAGTAGCAAAAGCTATGACCTGCCCAAAGCATCAGCTTCGGGAATCACACTCCAGGTGAACAATGCAGATCCGGCAGCAATCAACCTCAAACTGGTAGCCAACGACACTTTCTTTGAAGCCCATAAGGGCAAGGTGTTGTTCCTCGTAGGCACAAATGGAGGGATCATCTATTATGCAGCGAAAACGACTTTGAACTCGCAGGTGACAAGTACCAAAATCAGCCGCGACAAATTACCAGCAGGCATCGCACAGATTACCCTTTTTGATGAAAGCGGGGAACCGGTGAGCGAACGTCTGGCCTTCAACGCTTCACTGAACCAGGTCAACGTAAGCCTGAAAACAGACTTGCCGACTTACAAGCCAAGACAAAAGGTCAAACTGACCGTCTCTGCAAAAACCGCGACAAGCCCGGTTATAGGCGACTATTCCATCTCGGTAATAGATACACAAAAAGTACCTGTAGACGAAGACAATGAAGTGACCATCCTGAGTTCCCTTTTGCTGACCTCTGAGCTCAAAGGCTATGTAGAAAAACCGAATTATTATTTCAATAAACCCAGCGAAAAGAAAACCGCGGACCTGGATCTGCTGATGCTGACGCAAGGCTTCCGCAGGTTCAATTTCAAAGACATTATGGCGGATAAGTTTCCTCCCATCGCGGTGCTGCCGGAACAGGATATGCGGCTTTCGGGTACATTGAGGGACCGCACCGGAATGCCGGTGAAAAAAGGTGCGCTGCGCCTGACCGTAACAGGGAGCCGCTATGCAGCAGAGACCATTACCAGTCCAAGCGGCATATTTAATTTTCAAAACCTCAACATTCCTGACTCATCTGAAGTGGTGATCAATGCAAAATACAGCGCCAATGGCTCCAATCTGATGATCATGATGGATGCACAACCTGCTCCCCCAATCAGCAGAAATACTTTCTGGGCGGAGGAAATTGTAAACATCGACAGTGCCCTGGCACCCTACCTGAGCAACAGCAAGAAACAATACAGCTATTTAAGGACCCTTAAAGAGGTGGTGATCCAGGGAGCGAAGGCCAAAAGACCGAGTCATGCCGACCACCCTTCACTCTCCGGACTGAGCAGCATCAACAGTACAGTAATTGATGGCGAGCGCTTCCAGGGCTGCAATGTACTGGTTCAATGTCTGCAGACCATGGCGATAGGAATGACTTTCTTTGAAGACAAATTTTATGTCAGCAGGGATTACCAGCAGGGAAGCCGTGTACCGGTGCAAATTTTCCTGAATGGCATGCCAATCGATTATTCGGGTCTCTTTGGCGTACAGTCTTCGGAAGTAGAATCCGTAGAGGTTTTTACAAGGGACGACTTAGGTACTGTAAACAGGATGTACAATACCAATGGCGTGCTGGTTGTAAACACCAAGAAAGCACCTCAGGGCACCAAAATCAGTCTTGCCGAATTCAAGAAAATGCTGCCGGAGCCCAACATCCTCAAAATAAGGCCTAAAGGCTTCAGCAAGGAACGTGAGTTTTATGCACCCAAATATGTAAATGCAGCAAACACCTATAATTTCAATGACCTGCGCAGTACGATTTACTGGAATCCGAAGGTGAATACGACAGCTGCCGGTCCTCTGACCCTTGAATTCTACAATGCGGATGGGGCTGGTACCTACCGCGCAGTGATCGAGGGAATAGATAAAGACGGAAATGTTTCACGGTCCGTATATCGGTATACGGTTAAATAACTAAGAAAGGGGCTTGAGGCCCCTTTCTTAGTTATTCTTCATTTTCTTCTGGTTTTGGCTCATGCTTGCACTTCAGGCCATCCACCGTCATCACCCATTCTGTAAAGTTATCTTTGGAGTCTTCATCACATCCCCAATGCCTGAAGCCATTAAAGTACCGGCCTATCCCCTTTTCTATCTTCAATTCTGTACCTACGGGAACCCTTAAGGTCAACTCTACTTCCTGTCCGCGCCAGTTTGCTTCCCTCGGAAACCACATGGCAGAACTAAAGTTGAGCACAGCGCCTTCCTGCAAAAATCCGTACTGAATGTCCTGAGCATGTTTAAGTGCTACTTCGAAAGTCTTGCCCCTGGCTTTGAAGCTCTGGTTCAGCGTAGTTCTTCCATCTTCACTTTTTTCAATGTAAAACCAGTGGTTGCTTGGCATATTGAAATCATCGTCCAGGTCCTGCAGAATTTTTCTTCCACGGTTGCCTTTGGCATCTATGCGGTAACGCAGACTGTCTTCTTTGGTGAAGAAGCGTGCCCTGTCCAGTTGCACGGTATACTCTTTATAAGGCTTCAGGTCGGTAACCTGGGCAAACTCTGCACCTGCTTTGAATTCGGTAGAAATTTTGGCCACGTAAAATACACCGGTCACCACACCGGCCAGCCATACAATTAACAAACCAAAAGAGAGTGTCTTATTGATTGCCGCTCCATTGAACGCAACCCTGATAGAGAATAGGATAAGGGCGAGTAAAGGGATACTGCCAATAATGAAACTGGCAAAAGTAAGTGCAGTCAGGTATTCTTCGTTCACGATATTGACCGGAAAATAATGGGCGAGGTCAGAGTCCCAGAAGCCGAGCATGGCAGCAAGTCCACCGATCAGGATCAACAAAAAGAAAGAACAGAAAGCGATGATCAGGCCTGCACAGATTTTAAAGATCACCCGGCCAGTACCTGACAGGAAACTCCCTAGCAACTGGACAGCCTCAGCAATAAAACCTTTAGACTGATTGACCAGGGGCTGCATCTGGCTATAGGCAAAGCCACGGAGATTGGTCTCCTGTCCGCGCATCTGCATTTTCTCGGAGCGGCTCTGCGCGCGGGGCACCATGATCCACAATACGATATAAGCTACAATACCACCTCCGGCCAGAAAGACACTCATTAAGGCAAAGAGTCTGATCCAGATGACATCAATATTGAGGTAATGGCTGAGTCCCAGACACACGCCTGCAATAACGCCATGGTCTGTATCCCGGTACAATTTTTTCACACCACTGAAGGGCACAAATGGCTGTTCCGGTGTTTCATTTTCTTCTTCGGAATTTTCAAAATCCTTTACCGATCCCATTTGCTGCATGACGCCCTGCACATCTTCCATACTGATGGCCTGCTTCTGTGCGGCAGCGAGTTTCTCTGCAAACATCTCCGCAATGCGGTTTTCAATATCCTTCACAATTTCAAAATCATCGGCACTTCTGGCGAAGTGCTGTTTCACTTCGTTGAGGTAAATGGTGAGCATTTCGTAGGCATCCTCCTCGATATGAACGATGGTGTTGCCAATATTTATGTTGAGTGTCTTCTTCATGACTTAAGGGTTTTTATTTTGGTTATCGTCGGCTACTTTTTTTGAAGTATTGATGGCATAGGAAAGCTCCTGCCAGGTCCCATCCAACTGGCTCAGGATCGCCCTGCCTTCAGGAGTGAGCACATAATATTTTCGGGGCGGACCGGAATTGGATTCTACCCAGTTGTAGCCGAGTAAGCCATTGTTCTTTAGACGGGTCAACAAGGGATACAGCGTACCCTCTACCACCAGCAACCTGGCCGATTTCAATTCTGCGATGATATCTGAGGCATAGATCTCGCCTCTGGATATGATCAGGAGCACACAATATTCAAGTATGCCCTTTCGCATTTGGGTTTGTGTATTTTCTGCTATCATAACACAAAGATATGTGCTTTATATAGTAATATGCAATACATAGTACTATATAAAAACAAATGATATGTATAAAAGCATTGATTATCAGTCAAATAATTTTTAGGAGCCGTATCTTATTTTGTACAGCAGGAAAGGAATTGGCGTAAAAAAGGTCAAATATGGAGCAATATTCAGACAAAAGAATGTGGATAACTAACAGAAAACCAAAGTTTTCCACATTTTAACATTTTATTTTTCATTTGGCCTGTACTTTGATTTAAGCTTATCGCACCTATTAAACATCTACCTATGTTAATCAAATCATTCACTGTTCTTCAGGCTTTTGCAAGGCAAAAGGAAGAATCCCAGGCTAAGCCAATCACCAGAAAGCAGTGGATCAATGCGGACCGCATTGTGATGATTGCACTTTTTCTAAGTGTAATCGTAGGCGCTATACTTTTCTCTTAAAGCTATTAAATACTAGAGCAGGAGCGTATCGATCCGGTGGGCCTGAACCTTTTGCTGAAGGCTTGACCAGGTGTAGATCGTAAAATGTCCGTCCTGAGAAGCGACCAGGGCCGTGGCATCACGCTGGTCATGCACAAACTGAGCAGCAGACAAATGCCTGGTACCACCGACTTTCGCAGGGTGCAGTACAACAGCCCCACCACCGGCAATAGGCTCTGAAAAAGCCAGCTCATCAATATTATCTTTTCCTTTTGCCCGGCCAATCTTGGCGCCGAAGGCCAGCAATTCATATTGGTTACTGATTACCGTTGCGCCGTCGACAGCAGTTAAACCTGCAAGATGATCTACTTCCCTTTTTAAGGCAGTTTGCCAAAAAATCTGGCTTGCCTCCTTCCGGTCCTGCTGCAATAGCTTAGACAAACCATTGAAAGCTGGCTGAACAGCGTACTGGATCGGTTTGATGATCGACTGCAACCAGGCTGGATTTTCATTAGGTACCACCAGCAAGGTTCCACCCCTGCCATGCGCACGCATAGACACCGCGAGCTGGATCAATACGTTGACCGAATCATTCCAGTAGGATGGCGCAGTGAGGTCGAGCAAGGAGAGGAGAATCGGCGGACAGTCAGGCACACTTGTGCTGCTGCCGTCTACCATCTTCACCTGGTCTCCTTTGAGTACTGCTACATTGGTAAATTTACCGAAGCCATAAATCCTGCGGTGTTTGATCACCAATAAGGCCGGCTCCGATACGTCTACTACAAAGCAAAAATTAGGGATACTAACCGTAGTCCCCCAAATGTACAATTCCCCTTCTTCCTCCCAGATCCCCAGGTGAATCCCTGCCCTTTCAATTCCCGGGGCCAGTTTAGTGAGGGTTCCAGGGTTTAGCGGCAAGCGCTGTTTGAAAAGGAGCGGATTTCCAGCCTGCTGCGGCGGTAAATAGGAAAGTGATATTTTTGGTGAATGTCCTTCTTCTTTCCGGAGGCTGGCCCAAAAGGTGGCATCCAGAATGGCTTCCACGACATTCGCTTTCGGCAATGGCGCCAGATCATCCTCCCCCTTTTCGCGGGCAGCGGCAAGGTGATCAGCAAATATAGCCTCAACTTTATGTGCGATGAGCTTTGCTGCCTGGTAGGTAGATGGATAGATCATGCCATAAAGTTAAGCTATTGGATTTTATTTTATGGTATACCGGATGCCAAAAAATCCCCGGATATTTTGGTTGGGACCATACACATAAGTAGGGTCGAAACTCAGGTTGTATGGATTATCGACCTCAAGGTTTTTGTCAAAAGGGTCATTGGCCCTGGCAATGATGAAGGGATTGCCGCGGTTGGGCGTCCAGTTCAGCAGATTCTTCACACCACCGTAAAGCTCAAGCTGCTTGAATCCGGCGAAGGTCAATTGTATATTTTGGATGCTCCAGGTTTTTGAATATTCCCTGCGGGGATCGGTATCACTCAGCAAGGGCAACCTCATCGGACTGTAGAGATTACCGGTATAGTCGATGCTCAGGTGCAGCGGGTTGATTTTATAACTTACCGCCCAGGTTCCGGAGAATTTCTCGGTCAGGATCTGCTGCTTTTTGATTCCGTGTTCATACGTCGCAACATCCTGATAAGTACCGCCAATGATAAACTTAAGCCCATTGTTAAAGCTCAGGTCTATATTGGCACTAAAGCCCTTACTCACCGCATGCCCATCGAGGTTATCATAAATGATCTCATTGGGATTTGAGTCAAAATCTCCGATGATCCGGTTATTAAAATAGGTATAAAAAGCTGAGGCTTCCACACCGAAGAAGTTGCCATTACCGGCGTACATTTTTCGCAGGAAATTGAGGTTGACATTATAGGTTTTTTCAGGTTTCAGTTCCCCGTTTACCCTGACTTCCCTTGCCCCGGTGAGTGCGGCATGGTCTTCTGTAAAAATATTGACTACCCGGAAACCCGTACCCGCATTGAGGCGCAGCACATTATTTTCGTTGATGCTCCACTTATAGGCCATTCGGGGTGTGAAAATATTGCCATGCACTGAATTGTAATCGTAGCGGAAACCGGCGAGGAATTTATGCTGGGCCGCAAGTGTGATTTCGTCCTGCACAAATACGCCAGGGAGCCAGGTGTTTTTACTGATCGCCTGGTTCATCCCGGTGGTGGCTGGCGTGTTGTCGTCGTAAAAGGTGTAGCGAAGCGCAGCGCCAAAGAGCAGGTCGTGCCGGCCAATACTTTTATCCCAGGTCAGCTGGCCAAAGCCGATCTTCTGCTCAGCAATATAGGACGTATTGCCATAGCGACTGTCCTGGTCGTGTTCATTGTAGGAGAACGCAAAGAATATTTTCTCCTCGACCGGCAACTGGTAATTTCCGATCAGTTCCCATCTGTTGGTAAAAATGCTTTCCCCATACACCTGGTCTCCTCCCCTGTACGATTTGTTCCATTGCATTTCCCCGCCCCAGCGGTCTTCATAAACATAGCGCCCGCCCAGGGTTAAAATTCTGTTCTTTGCTCTTTTGAAGCTCCATTTTTGAAATAAAGAAATGCGGTCCTGCAAGGTCACATCCGTAAAGTTATCGTGGTTATGGTCTACCGGATTGCCATATTTGAAATAATTGAGCCCTGTCAGTACGTCTGCGCTTTTCCCCGCCCTGAATTTAAAACCCAGATCGGCATTCAGTTCCTGATAACTGGTCGCAAATACATCCGCAGAAAATAAAGGCGCATTTTGAGGCTTCTTGGTGATGATATTGATGAGTCCGCCCACCGCCTCACTTCCATACAGGGAAGAAGCCGGGCCTTTCACGATTTCAATCTGCTCGACCAGGGAATTTGGGATTCCCGAAAGTCCATACACACTGGACAGACTGCTTACGATCGGCATGCCATCTATCAGGATCATGGTATAGGGTCCCTCAAGGCCATTGATGTGAATGTCTCCCGTATTACAAATGTTGCAGTTCAGTTGAGGCCTCACCCCATTGACATTCTGTAGCGCTTCAAAGATACTTGGAGTTGGGTTCTTGCGAAAAAATGCAGGGGTATATACCTCTACGGGCACCGGGCTCTCCAGGCGCTTAACCGCTTTCAAGGTACCCGTGACCACCACCTCATTCAAGTCGTTTTGCAAATTGCTCAGGTCGAAATCCAGTGTAAAGTTTCCTTCTTCTTTCAGCATAATAGTTTTTGTCAGCTTTCGGAAGCCGACCGCCGAAGCCTGTACACGGTAAGTGCCGACAGGGAGCTGCAGGAACTGGTAGCGACCAGCGCTATCGGTCTTTTGGCCCAGAGGGGTGTCCAGCAAGGTGATGCTCACGGAAGAAAGGGCTTCTCCCCCGGCCTGAGCCTTTCCGGACAGCACTGCCTGTTGCGCAAAGGAAGCAGTGCAACATAACCATAGCAGCATAAAAGTAAAAGTTCTCATATATTTTATTAATCTAATTTTAAAATCAACACCACAAAACTATATAAGTTAGATTAACCTAACAAATAATATTAGATATTTATTTATTGTTCATTTCATTTAGATAAAAGCTATTTTTGCAGGATGCTATCTTACACAGAAGAAAACTATCTGAAAGCGTTGCTCAAACTCAGCTTTCAAAATGAGGATAAGCCAGAGGCAGGCACCAACGAAATGGCAGCCTACCTGGGTGTAAAGCCCGCTACCGCAACAGATATGCTGAAGAAACTGAAGGAAAAAGAACTGGTAACTTATAAGAAGTACGGCAAGATCCTGCTAACAGAAAGTGGCCGTAAAAGCGGCATTGCCATCCTCCGAAAGCATCGGTTATGGGAGACCTTCCTCTATGAAAAGCTGGATTTCAGCTGGGATGAGGTCCACGAAGTAGCGGAACAACTTGAGCACATCCAGTCTGCCAAGCTCGTAGATAAACTCGAAGAATTTTTAAATTTTCCGGAATTTGACCCGCATGGTGACCCTATCCCCAAAGCGAATGGGGAAATGCCGGAACTGGCAAAATCCCTGCTTTCTGAACTACAGGTGGGAGAACTTTGTAGGGTGGCGGCGGTAAAAGATACCTCTACACTTTTTCTGCAGTACCTGGAAAAACTCAGCATCACCATCGGCAGCCAGTTGAGGGTCATCGACGTGGTGCCCTTCGATGGTTCGCTCAGCATACAGATCGAAACAGAAGAGCCCAGAAGTGTATCCATGAAGTTTGCAGAGAGTTTATTTGTACAAAGAATTTAATTGCGTATGTCGACAGAAATCAAATGCCCCAATTGCGCCCACACCTTCCCCATCGAAGAGGTAATGGCCGAGGAGTACAAAAAAGACCTTAGAGAAAAAATGCTTTCTTTTACCCGTCAGAAGGAAGAGGAATTTGCGAAAAAGCAACAGGAGTTTGCGGCACAGCAGAAGCAACAGGAAAACCTCTTTGAACAACAGCAAAAGCAGCAGGCGCTTGCTTATGAGCAAAAACTGGCAGAAGAAAAACGACAGCTGCAACAGACACTTGAGGAGAGCCTGCGCAAAAGCATTGCAACAGATTTCGAAAATAAGCTCCAGATGCTGGACAATGCAGCAAAGGACAATGAAGAAAAATTAAGGCTTGCCCGTGCCAAAGAACTCGAATTCCTGAAAAAGGAACAGGCCATGAAAGATAAAGAAGCCGAACTGGAGCTGCAGCTACAGCGTAAACTACAGGAACAACGTGCCGAGATGACCGAACAGATCAGAAAGCAGGAGGCAGAAAAAAACAACATCAAGGAAACGGAACACCAGCTGCGGGTAAAGGAACTGGAGAAACAACTCGACGATCAGAAGAAGCTTGCTGAGGAAATGAAACGCAAAGCCGAACAGGGTTCCATGCAATTGCAGGGCGAAGTACAGGAACTCATCCTGGAAGAACTGCTGCGCAATGCTTTCCCATTTGACCTGATCACCGAAGTGGGTAAAGGCGTGCGCGGCGCAGATTGCGTGCACCACATCCGCAACCAGTTTGGACAGGACTGCGGCAAGATCATTTATGAAAGCAAGCGAACCAAGGACTTCTCCATGGAATGGATTGAGAAACTGAAAAAAGACATGCGCAGTATGGGTGTGGATGTCGCGGTGATCGTCACACAGGCTTACCCAAAAGGCATGGACTGCTTCGGGGAAAAAGATGGGGTATGGATCTGTTCTTTTGATGAAGTAAAAGCCGTTTCTTACATCCTGCGGGATGGCATCATGAAACTTTACAGCGCCAGCAAATCACAGGAAAACCGTGGGGATAAGATGCACATGCTGTACGATTACCTGACGAGCAATGAGTTTTCTGAACAATGGAAAGCCATACGTGAAGGTTTCATGAGCATGAAACTCTCTATCCAACGCGAGCGGGATGCCATGGAAAAGATGTGGAAGGCCAGGGAAAAACAATTGGAGAAAGTGTTACTGAATGCAGCGCACATCAGGGGTTCTATAGAAGGAATCGCTGGCATGGACAATATCCATCTGAGCCTGACAGACGATGATGATGAACCACTGTTGCTGGATTAAAATGACTTGACTAGTTCCAGGGAAATATGATTTACGCCAAGAAGAAAATACAGAATAATGCGAATCTGGCCGCACAGCGGGCACAGATCATCTCAATTGTCGGCGAACTCATGACAAAGAACCTACTTAGGATCGAAGACAATGAGGTACATGTATACCCGCAAATCTGGAAAGATAAAGTGGGCGCATTGAACTGGATCAAATGCCTTCATTTGTATTTCATGGTCAAGCACCGTTTTAAAGAAAGTGATACCTTAAATTTCAGGCATTTTGATACCGGAGATCTGATCGGATCTTTTAAAAATAAAAAAGCTGCACTATATATCGACTTTCCTATCGTTTAGTCCAGCGTTTTGCAGCCCATTGCAGCTGTTCTTCGGGCGATAAGAAAGTCCAGGCCACAAAGCGGCTGATCTTTTGGCCCTGGGCCATTTCCACCTGTTTTACTTCATATGGGCCCGCGCTTTCCAATGCTTTGAAAATAAAAGGCAGATTGCTGCTCTTGGAAACCAGGCTACTGAACCAGAAGCACTGCGATTTGAAAAGCACGCTTTCTGTGATCATTTTTCGGATAAAACCAACCTCGCCCCCTTCGCACCAGAGTTCCTTAGGCTGTCCGCCGAAATTCAATAGGGTATCGCCGCCTTTTTGCTTGCCCAGGTTTTGCACTTTACGCCGACTACCCGAAAGCGCTTCTTCAGCAGAAGCATGGAAAGGTGGATTACAGAGGCTGAAATCGAACATTTCGCCAGGTTTCAGGATTCCCTTAAAAATCTGAGCACCGTTTGCCTGATGGCTAACGAAAACCGAATTGCTTAGATCAGGATTCGCTGCAACGATGGCCTTTGCTGCTTTCACTGCCCCAGGATCTACCTCTGAGCCAAGGAAAGACCAGCCATACTCCTGATGTCCGATGATCGGATAAACCGCGTTTGCGCCAATGCCGATATCCAATCCTTTGATGTGCTTGCCTTTCGGAATGTTGCCGTTATTGCTTTCAGCAAGGAGGTCTGCCAGGTAATGGATGTAGTCTGCCCTTCCCGGTATCGGCGGACAAAGGTAATTTGCAGGAATATCCCAATGGGTGATGCCATAATGATGCTTCAACAATGCTTTATTCAGCATCCTGACCGCAGCCGGATTTGAAAAATCGATGCTTTGGTCTCCATAAGGATTGAGCTGAACGAAGTCCTTTAACTGCGGTTCCGACTGGATCAGTTGAGGGAAATCGTAACGCTCTCTGTGCTTATTCCTTGGGTGCAATGCAGTTTTTTCTCCGGCCATTCTATTAAAATTAGGGCAAAGGTACTTTTTTTAAAAAATAATTTGCAATTCTAATTACCACGCGTATATTTGCACTCCCTAACAGCAAGGGATCTTTTGAGAAAGCGAAAAATGGGAAATTAGCTCAGCTGGTTCAGAGCACCTCGTTTACACCGAGGGGGTCGGGGGTTCGAACCCCTCATTTCCCACCACAAACAGCGGCTTAGCTGTTTTAAAATAAAAAAAGCCAATCCTTAGGGAAATTAGCTCAGCTGGTTCAGAGCACCTCGTTTACACCGAGGGGGTCGGGGGTTCGAACCCCTCATTTCCCACCAAAGCCTTTCAGAAATGAGAGGCTTCGTTTTATTGAGGGAGTTTAGCTCAGCTGGTTTAGAGCACTACCTCGACAAGGTAGGGGTCACTGGTTCGAACCCAGTAATTCCCACGAAATACCATCCTTATCCGGTGGTATTTTTTTTTGCGATAAATTTAAGACAGTACCTCTTCCAATACCTGGTGCGACCTTACCTCCCCAAAAGAAGCGGTATGCAGTTCATAATACCTCAATATCTTTTCCAAAATGAGTCGCCTCACCTTATTCTCCATTTTGATGGAAGACAATTGATCCAGCGGCTGTTCGAATAAAGAAATAAAAAGCGCAGCTTCCTGCTTCTCTAAAAAATCAGGGTGTACAGGGATCCGGGATTTGAACTCCCCTTCCTGGAGATCGAAATAACTCTGATCACTCTTTGTTTGTGTGCTGGGCGCAAAGCCCAGGAACCGCGAAAGCTTCAATAAAAAAGACAGGTGAAAATTGACATTCATCGCGCTGCTTTCGTCCAGCCAGCAGACTGCATTGAAAATAAATCCAAACAGATGTTCGTCGGTCGTTTGCTGACGGATGCTTTTGTACAGCACTTCATTCAGGAAAATAACCATGGTACTCTTTACAATATCATAAGGGATCGTACTGAATATGGGTGTGGGACGAAGCTCTGAGATGCGCTGTATAGTGGTGTTCGTTTTATGGTAAACGACCATTTCTACCAGGTGCAGCGGCTGCAGCATGTTCATTCTGATCTTTGCCCTTGGTTTCTTTACCCCATTGATCATATAAGACTGAATACCGAATTTTTCTGTAAAAATCTGCACCACCACACTACTTTCGCTATATAAGGTAGTTTTTAAAACAATGCCCCGGGTTTTATGCAACATGATCAGCAGAATTTTGGGAGGAAGATGATCAGACCAACGACAACGGCGGTCAGGGCCGCGACCAGCACAGCGGCTGCAGAAACATCCTTCACGATCTTTGCCTTTTCATTGTAGGATGGGGAGACCAGATCTACAAGTACCTCTATTGCTGTATTGAACAGTTCGGCCACGATAACCATTCCCGAAACGCCTGCGATCCACAACCATTCCTGCAGCGTAAGGTCCAGGTACCATCCCAGTGTGGTCACCAGTACCAGCGCCAGGCAATGGATCTTAAAATTCAGTTGCGTACCGAAGGCATAAGCACTGCCCGAAAAAGCATAACCAAAACTCTTTATCAATCTTCGCATATCAATTCAGCATCGTAATTATGCAAAATACGACTATATTTAGTTGAATTTATAAGGCTTTATTATTTTCCTGACATTTACAATGAGCAACTCCATTTCAGCAGATACGAACAACTACAAACCCGTCAGCTTTTCGCAAACCGTGCTTACAGAACTGATGATCCCATCCTATTCCAACTTTGGCGGCAAGATCCATGGCGGGATATTACTTTCACTGATGGATAAAGTAGCCTACGTATGTGCAGCGAAACATGCCGGCAACTATTGTGTGACTGCTTCGATAGATGCAGTAGATTTTATGGAACCGGTAGAAGTAGGCGAATTGGTCTCCCTGATGGCTTCCATCAACTATGTAGGCAAGACCTCCCTGGTGGTGGGTATCCGCGTGATTTCAGAAAATGTAAAGACGAACAAGGTGAAGCATACCAATACCAGTTACTTTACTATGGTGGCGAAGGATGAGGATAACCGTCCGGCCCAGGTACCCGGACTCATTCTTGAAGGCAATGAACAGATCAGGCGTTTTATAGAAGCCAAGTCCCGCAAAGAAATCAAGGCCAATTACAAACGCCAAATAGAAGAGATCAGCGTACCGCTGAACAACGAACTTTGCCGGCAGGAACTTTCCGGAGAGCGTTGCATCATATCTGCATGAGTTCCAAATAAAAGTTCTAAATTTGTTAGAATTTCTATTTCATATTTTTAATAGTAAACAACAAAACGATTTATGATTATTAGTCCTAGAACACGTGGTTTTATCTGCCTGACCTCACATCCTGAAGGCTGTGCGCAAAATGTGCTGAAACAAATCAACTACGTAAAATCCCAGGGATTGACAGATGGCCCGAAAAAAGTATTGGTAATTGGTGCATCTACAGGATTTGGGTTAGCTTCAAGAATAACCGCAGCATTTGGATCAAATGCTTCAACCATAGGTGTGTATTTTGAAAAACCTTCTGCTCCGGGCAAACCGGCTTCACCAGGATGGTACAATACTGCCGCTTTCGAGAATTTTGCAAACGAGGCAGGATTGTATGCAAAGAGTATTAACGGCGATGCTTTCTCCAATGAGATCAAGCAGAAAACCATTGACCTGATCAAGGCTGACCTTGGACAGATAGACCTGGTGGTTTACAGTCTGGCTTCTCCGAAAAGGGTGCACCCTACTACCGGACAGGTTTTCAATTCCGTGCTGAAACCAATTGAAGGAACATTCAGCGACAAAACCGTCGATTTCCACACAGGCATCGTTTCAACAGTATCTATTGAACCAGCCAACGAAGAAGAAATTGCCAATACCATACAGGTAATGGGTGGCGAAGACTGGGAAATGTGGATCACTGCATTAAAAGAGCAAAATCTCCTGGCCGAGGGCGCAACAACAGTTGCTTATTCTTATATCGGCCCTGAACTGACGGAACCCGTATACCGCAAAGGTACCATTGGCCGCGCTAAAGATCACCTGGAAGCGACTGCATTTACCATTGCAGATCAGTTGAAAGACATCAATGGAAGGGCTTATGTTTCTGTAAACAAAGCATTGGTGACGCAGGCGAGCTCAGCGATCCCGGTAATCCCATTGTACATCTCTTTATTGTACAAGGTCATGAAAGCCAAAGGCATCCATGAAGGTTGCATCGAACAGATCAGCCGCTTGTTTAAAGACAACTTATATGCTGCTGAAGGTGTAAAAACCGACGAAAAAGGCAGATTAAGGGTTGACGACTGGGAGATGAGAGAAGATGTCCAAAATGAAGTTACTGCATTGTGGGCAGAAGCGACAACGGAAACGTTGCCTGCAATCGGAGATTTGGCCGGTTATAAAACGGACTTCTTTAACTTATTTGGTTTCGAAGTACCTGGTGTAGATTACACAGCTGATGTAAACGAAGAAGTAGAAGTTCCGGGACTACAATCCTAAATTTGCTATAAGGTTAACGAAAGGGGCTGGCATTGTTAAAATGCCGGCCCTTTTTATTTTCAGTGGACCGGAACGAGTTTACAAATCCTGAATTTTCTACGCATCAATAATGATCTGTATCATGGAAATACAAAATCCTGATCACAATGTCTCTATAATTCAATTTTTACATTAGCAGTTGCTAAATCGAGTTATTTATCTGTTTATTTGCATATATTTCAACACACACAAATTAAAATTCATGATTCTGCTACTCAGCATTCTAAACGCATTGTTTTGCATTTCGTTCGTCGTATTCGCGTATTTGAACCTCAATGACATCGATCCCTGGTTATGGGTTCCGATCTACATGGTAGCCGCCATTTGTTGCGGTTTTGCCATTTTTAACCAATTTTATCCGAATATCTATCTGGGAGCCATATCTTTCTATCTGATTTACGCAGTCATTTTGTTTTTTTCAAAAGATGGCGTACGGGACTGGATCACCAAATACAGAAGACCAAGCCTGGTGGAAAGCATGCAAGCGACTAAACCTTACATCGAAAAAACCAGGGAGTTTTTCGGACTGTTGATCATCAGTGCCGCACTTGCCATTAATTATTTTGTGGCCATCAATTTATAATACCATGCTTTTAATAGATACAGAGGGCATAAAAAGCCTGAATACCTTGTTTCTAAAGATCATCAAGCGCAGCTTAACTGAGGATGCGCTGTCCTGGTTGGAAGCCAAGGTGGCGCTGATACAAACCGAAGAAAAAACGGTTCAGCTTAACATGAGTTTTGCGCATTTGCCGAGGTTTGCATCCAAAGCACTGGTTGACCTCGAAGCTGGAGAGGCCGACGAAATTGGACGTCTGCTTCCAGGCTTCAAAATTAACGATTGGAGCCATGACAGGCTCTGCCGTGTATGGCTGCTGATGCAGGTCCCTGCGCAGGACCAGTCTGCTTACTTTAACAAGATCAATGGATTGTTTACAGCAGCAGAGATGAATGAGCAGGTTGCGCTCTACAGTGCACTACCCTTATTTCAGCATCCTGAATTGTGGATCAGCCGCTGCGAAGAAGGAATCCGGAGCAATATTGGCACTGTGCTGGAAGCCATCATGTACCATAACCCCTACCCTGCAGCTTACTTACCAGAGCCTTCCTTCAACCAGCTGGTACTAAAAGCTTTCTTTACAGAAAAGGATGTCAAACTGATCGTAGGATTACAGGAAAGGCTGAACAAATCCCTGTCGGACACGCTTGAAGATTATGTACAGGAACGCCTGGCTGCCCATCGCACGGTGCTTCCTGAAATCTACCAACTCATCGAACAAACAAAAGAAAAAATATAACATTGAATTATGTGCTGTAACGAGAATTTCCGGGAACGGAACGAAGGAGAAAAGATTCAGACCATTCTTGATTTGAATGACATCAGCGGGATGAAGTTTTTTGACCCGCATGTACACATGACCTCACGCACGACCGATGACTACCAGGCCATGGCTGATGCCGGTATTGTAGCGTTGATAGAGCCGGCATTCTGGCTTGGACAACCGCGTACCGGTGCAGATAGTTTCAGGGATTATTACAGCAGCCTGATCGGCTGGGAAAGGTTCCGTTCATCGCAGTTCGGGATCAAGCATTATTGCACCATCGGGCTCAATTCCCGGGAAGCCAATAACGAAAAGCTAGCCGAGCAGGTGATGGAGATCCTGCCGCAGTTCATCTTTAAAGAAGGTGTGGTGGGAATCGGAGAAATCGGATTTGATGACCAGACCGCAGCGGAAGACAAATATTACCGCCTTCAGTTGGACCTGGCCTTAGAAGCAGGCCTGCCTGTGCAAGTACACACACCGCACCGCGATAAAAAGAAAGGTACACAGCGCAGCATGGACATCGCCATTGAACATGGACTTGCACCGCATATGGTCATCATAGACCATAATAATGAAGAAACGGTAAAAGAGGTGCTCGACAGGGGCTTTTATGCCGCATTTACCATCTATCCCTTTACCAAAATGGGCAATGAGCGCATGGTGGAGGTAGTGAAACAATATGGTACAGAGCGGATCATGATCAATTCAGCGGCCGACTGGGGCATCAGCGATCCTTTGGCTATTCCAAAAACTGCGGCTTTGATGAAACAATCGGGAATCAGCTTACAAGACATTGAGCTCGTCACCTATCGCAATGCCATTACCGCCTTTGGCCAGAGCGGACAGATCAACGAGAACGATTTTGTAACTGTAAAAAACATTGACCAGAGTCAGAAATTTGCGAGCAATTCGATCCTGCGCGGTGGGCAACAACCAAGAATAGACAAAAATTCCATCATCATTTCCTAAAGGCGTGAATAAACTAATCGGATACCTGAGGCTGATGAGGCCGGCCAATGTAGTGACGGCCGTGGCAGATGTATTGGCCGGAATGGCAATTGCCGGCTATTTTTTCGACCCAAAATATTATTTTTCAGCATCGGAGCATATGCAAGTTCAGGGAAATTTTCTGCTCCCTGTAATGCTATTGGTGATCTCTACCATAGGTTTGTATAGTGGCGGCATCATCCTGAATGATGTCTTTGACGCGGAACTGGATGCGAAAGAAAGGCCAGAGCGGCCAATTCCAAGTGGGTTGATTTCAAAAAAGGCTGCCACTATTTTCGGTGGGATCTTTTTCTTTATCGGCATTTTTGCTGCGGGATTATACAGCAAAGAATCCCAGTACCTGGCGGCGAGCATTATGATCTGCTGCCTGGTCTACGACAAGATGCTGAAACACCATGCGGTCTTTGGTCCATTAAATATGGGACTGTGCCGCGGACTGAACCTCCTGCTCGGGGTGAGCATCCTCAATTCAGAATTGCTGAACTGGTGGTTTTTGGCATTGGTCCCAATCATTTATATAGCCTCGATCACGATGATCAGCAGAGGAGAAGTTCACGGAGGAAGTAAGAAGATGCTTTATTTTGGCGGTCTGCTGTACCTGATTGTCATCGCTTCTATCGTCGCTTTAGCCATATACAAGGGCAATATCATAACCTCACTGATTTTCCTGCTCGCTTTTGCCTTCATGATTTTCAGGCCACTTTGGAAAGCGATCCAAAACCCCGTAGGGCCCAATATTGGCAAGGCAGTCAAGGGCGGTGTCATCGCTTTGATCCTGATGAATGCTGCCTGGGCAAGTGCCTTCGGCATCTGGCACGTTGCCATCTTTATTGTTATTTTATTACCTGTTTCTATATTGCTGAGCAAGGCCTTTGCCGTGACTTAGCGGAACATTTTATATTATGAGTCATTTAGAACAATCGTTTAGTGTAAAATTTGAGTACAAGATTTTCTTTACCTCATCGCTATTCGACCCAAGAAATACCAGGCTTGCTGATTTCTTTAAAAAGCAAGCTGCAGTTTCCTTACGTAAAATATACTTCGTGATCGACCAGGGTGTTGCCGATGCGCATCCTGAACTGACCACAAACATCAAAAGATATTTTGAGCAGCACAGGGAAATGCAACTGATCCAGGATATCCTGATCGTACCCGGTGGTGAGCGTGCCAAAAATGAACCTGAGCTGTTCGATCAGATTGTGGAGGCAGTCAACCAATACGGCATCGACAGGCATTCCTATATCGCTGCCATTGGTGGTGGTGCTGTGCTCGACCTGGTTGGCTATGCTGCGGCAGTTTCGCACCGGGGGATCAAGCACATCAGGATCCCGACGACCGTACTTTCACAGAATGACTCTGGCATTGGTGTAAAGAACGGCATCAATTATAAGGGCAAGAAAAACTTCCTGGGCACTTTTGCCCCACCAAACGGAGTCTTTAATGACGATACTTTTCTTTCTACCCTGAGCGACCGCGATTATCGCGCAGGAATCTCCGAAGCCATTAAAGTTGCGCTGATCAAGGATCCTGAATTCTTTTACTGGATAGCAACACAGACTGGGGCACTTGTAAAAAGAGATCCGGAAACCATGAACTACCTGATCAAACGCTGCGCGGAACTGCACCTGAACCACATCGGTGGGGATGACCCTTTTGAAAGCGGATCGGCCCGTCCCCTGGATTTTGGCCACTGGGCTGCGCATAAACTGGAACAGCTCAGCAATTTTGAAGTGCTCCATGGAGAAGCTGTGGCGATGGGTATTGCATTGGACAGCACCTATTCTTTCCTGAAAGGCATGCTTGCGGAAACTGACCTCCAGCGTATCCTGAAAGTACTGATCGAATTGGGCTACGACATCTCCAATCCACACATCCAGATCAAAGATCTGCAGTCGCCAATATTATTGGGGCTAAGCGAGTTTCAGGAACACCTCGGTGGCTTATTGAGCATTACCCTGCTCAAAGAAATTGGAAGTGGCGAAGAAGTCCATGAAATGGATCAGTCCTTACTCATTGAGGCCAGCACTTACGTGTACGATGCCACGCAGGCAGGAGCAGGAAACATTCATCAACATTAAGAAAAAAACAGAAATGGAAGTCAATACCGGACATCTGACCTATTGCACCAATATACACCCGGGCAAAAACTGGAAAGAAGATTTTGAGGCACTAAAACTGAATTTCCCCCTCATCAAACAACATGTATCCCCCGGACAAGCGATGGGACTTGGGCTAAGGTTATCAAACGCTTCAAGCCTCGAACTGGAAGACGAAAATTCCCTGGTGCTGTTCCAACAATGGCTTAAGGAAAATGATGCTTATGTCTTCACGATGAACGGTTTCCCTTATGGCGAATTTCACAGAACGGTAGTAAAAGAAGATGTACATACTCCGGATTGGACGACAGAAGACCGGAAAAATTATACACTCAGAATTTTCAGGATCCTCCAGCAACTACTCCCTGAAGGGATGGACGGAGGGATCTCGACTTCTCCCCTGAGCTACAGGCATTGGTTTAAAACTGCGGAAGAACTGGAAGCCGCCACCCATAAAGCAACACTGCATGTGATCGATGTCATCAAATTCCTGGTACAGGTTTTTAAAGAAACTGGAGTGATCATGCACCTTGATATAGAGCCGGAACCAGATGGGATTCTCGAAACCGGAACTGAATTCATCGCTTGGTTTGAAGACAGCTTGCTCCCATTGGGGATCCCGGCGATTGCCGATGCCTTCCAGGTTTCTGCAACAGAAGCCAAAGATCTGCTGCAGCAGCACCTTTGTTTGTGCTATGACGTATGCCACTTTGCCATCGGTTATGAAGACCATGCGGCAGTATTGGAAGAGCTGGAGGCAAAGGGCATCAAAGTCGGTAAAATTCAGATCAGCGCTGCATTGAAGGCAAACATGGACACTGGTACTCAGGAAAAAGCCCATATCAAAACTGCTTTTGAGCAGTTCAATGAGCCAACTTACCTGCACCAGGTGGTCGCCAGGAAAAAAGACCAGGCGCTGTTGCGGTATACCGATCTTCCTGAGGCCTTACAGGATGTTGAAAACCAAGACGTAGCAGAATGGCGCGCGCATTTTCACGTACCCATTTCCATACAGGAAATTGGTCTACTTGCCTCTACACAAAGTGATATCGTAACCCTACTCGCGCTGCAGAAGGCAAAGCCTTTTACCCATCACCTGGAAGTAGAAACCTACACCTGGGAAGTTTTACCGGAACAATTGAAATTACCGATAGCCCAGTCCATCAGCAAGGAACTGAACTGGGTCATCCAAACACTAGCCTAGTGAACAGCATGAAAAAAACAGTAGTCATAGACGTTGTGGGATTATCTTCCAACCTCATCGGGAAACATACCCCATTTCTTGAAAAATATATTAAAGAAAAGAACCTGTCGACGATAGCTCCTATGCTACCTGCGGTCACTACAGCTGTACAATCTACCTACCTGACCGGAAAATGGCCCTCGGAGCATGGCATTGTGGGCAATGGCTGGTACGACCATACAGATGCGGAAATCAAATTCTGGAAACAGTCTAACAAGCTGGTACTTGCAGATAAGATCTGGGACAAAGCCAAAAAAGAAAACCCAGCTTTCAGCTGCTCCAATATGTTCTGGTGGTACAACATGTATTCCAATGCCGACTATTCAGCCACACCAAGACCAAACTACCTGGCCGATGGCAGAAAAATGCCCGATTGTTATTCAGAGCCTGCGGAGCTCCGGGATGTATTACAGGATAAACTGGGCACATTTCCCTTATTTCAGTTTTGGGGACCTGGCGCAAATATCAAATCCAGCCGGTGGATCGCTGACGCCACAATGGTTACAGACGGGCTTTACGATCCGACCCTTACGCTGGTCTACCTGCCCCATCTGGATTATTGCCTGCAAAAATTCGGGCATGACTTTTCAAAGATTGGTAAAGAGCTGGAGGAAATCGATGTGGTGCTGAAAGACCTGGTTACCTACTATGAAGAAAAAGGCGCCAACATCATTATCCTTTCTGAGTATGGCATAGCACCGGTAAGTAAACCTGTACACCTCAACCGCATTTTCAGGGAAAATGGTTTGCTGCAGATCCGTGTGGAGAGAGGCCTGGAACTCCTGGATGCGGGAGCTTCGAAAGCTTTCGTGGTGGCCGATCATCAGATTGCACATGTATATATCAATGACCCTTCCGTAAGAGATCAGGTACGAAAAATATTAAAAGATACACCCGGCATTGAATTGGTACTGGATGAAGAAGGGAAAAAAGAACAGCATATTGACCATTCCAGGGCAGGTGATTTTGTAGTCACGGCAGCGGAAGGAAGCTGGTTCACTTATTATTTTTGGCTGGATGATGCCAAGGCACCCGACTATGCGAGATGTGTGGACATTCACAAAAAACCAGGCTACGATCCGGTGGAAATGTTCATGTCCTCGAAACCAAGGGCAGCTTACAAACTGCTTAGGAAAAAGGCCGGTTTCCGCTATGTAATGGATGTGATCCCGCTGGATGCAACCTTAATAAAAGGTTCCCATGGCGCAACAAATGCAGGACCGGAATTTCATCCGGTGCTGATTACCGATGGCAGGCTGAATACGAAAAACCTACAGGCCAATGAGGTATTTAACTTAATATGGAACGCTTTGAATAGTTAGTTTATCTCTCTACATTTGGTTCACACACAATGAACCAATATGGACTCCAGAAGAGATTTTATCAAAAAAGCAGCACTACTATCAGGAGCTGCAGCATTCCCTAATGTTATCCCTATGTCTATTCAACAGGCTATGGCCATTGAAGCTGCACCAGGGACGACCTTTAAGGATGCGGAACATATTGTGTTCCTGATGCAGGAAAACCGCTCATTTGACCATATGTTCGGCAAACTTAAAGGTGTACGGGGCTTCAATGACCCAAGAGCCTTTACACTTCCTGATCAAAATAAAGTTTGGCTCCAAAAAGATACGAAAGGCAACACTTATGCACCTTTTCATGTAGACATCAATAAGACCAAGATCACCTGGCAGGGCGGCCTGCCCCACTCCTGGTCGGACCAGGTGGCTGCGCGCAACAACGGCAAATACGACCAGTGGGTTCCTGTAAAATCCCTGATGTGCATGGGCTACTACGACCGTTCTGATGTTCCCTTTTACTACGCACTGGCCGATGCATTTACCATCTGTGACCATCATTTCTGCTCCTCACTCACGGGAACCACACCGAACAGGCTCTTCTTCTGGACAGGCAATATCCGCCCTGAACTCAATGGGACATCTGTAGCAGCAGTAAACAATTCGCAGGCGGAATCCAGGGAAAACACTTATGTAGACTGGCAGACCTTCCCTGAGCTATTGGAAGATAATGGGATCGACTGGAAAATTTACCAAAATGAGATCTGGACTGCCGATATTCAGGGTGATGAAGTGGACGACTGGCTGGGCAACTATGGTGACAATGCCATTGAATATGTGAAACGCTACAACGTCCGGCTATCTGCCTATTTCAGAAAGAACGGCGATCTGCATGGAAAAACAAAACTCAGTGCCGCTGAAGTAAGGGCAAAATATGACCAACTCAGCGAACGCGAAAAGAACCTGATAGACAAGGCCTTCGCAACTAATATAGCGGCGCCTTTCAATTACCTGGAGTTGGCCCCTTTTGATTTTACAGACGACCAGGGATTAGCACAAAGCGTGAAAATCCCTAAAAATGACATCTTCTACCAGTTTCGTAAAGATGTGGACAATGGAACACTGCCTACTGTTTCCTGGCTTGTAGCTCCTCAACGGTTTTCAGACCATACCAGTTCGCCGCTTTATGGCACCTGGTATGTATCAGAAGCACTGGAAATCCTCACAAAAAATCCGGAAACCTGGAAGAAAACGATCTTTATACTGACCTATGATGAGAATGATGGCTACTTTGACCACATTCCACCCTATGTAGTTCCCCGTCCCGGAGATCCGGGAGCAGGCAAGGTTTCGGAAAACATCGATGTCGCGGCAGATTATGAACTCAAAAAAGACAGTCCTATCGGATTGGGCTACCGGGTTCCCATGATCATCGCCTCTCCATGGAGCAAGGGTGGTTTCGTCAATTCCCAGGTTTTTGACCATACTTCATCACTCCTGTTCCTGGAAAACTTTCTGAGTCAAAAAACCGGTAAGCAGATTCGGAGCAGTCAGATCAGCAGCTGGCGCAGATCAATCTGTGGCGATTTAAGTTCGGCATTCCGACCAGCAGCAGCAGTCCCCAATACCAAACCTGCACTGCTGGAAAAAGAAGCTACGATCATCGGCATACAAAATGCGCGTAATAAGCCTGCACAGTTGAAACCAGCAGCACTTCAAGCCGCTGACATTGCCAAGATCAATCAACATCATCCATTTTCAGCCCAGGCATCCCCTTTTGCCGCCCTTCAGGAAAAGGGTACGAGCAGGGCCTGCGCCTTGCCCTATCAACTATTTGCCGAAGCAGGCCTGGGGACAGACCGCAACACCATCCAGGTGGAACTGGCTTCAGGTAAATCGGCACTATCAAAATCTTTAACAGCTACAGGAGCACCTTTCAATATGTACACCAAATCCATTTTTTCAGGTCAGCCTGGTAAAACATGGGCCTATGCGGTTGCCAAGGAAGACCGGATCACCGATGTGCTCAAACTCGATGACTTCGAACAGGGCCGCTACAATTTGTGCATCACTGGCCCAAATGGATTTTACAGGGAGTTCAATGGATATCGGGAAGAACCAATGCTTGAGGTCCGCTGCATGTACGAACAAAGGGGACTGCTCCAGAAAAAATCCAGTGGGAATATCGTGCTGGCATTGAGGAATTCCGGAAAGGAAGCACTCCAGATTTCTGTAATAGATAATGCTTATCACAGCAGTCCGCAAAAGATCAGCTTGAAACCAGGTGCCAGTACAAGTCTATTGATTTCGCTTGAAAAGAGTTTTGGCTGGTATGACTTCAGCGTTACCGTTTATGGAACCGAAATGTACAGCAGGCAGTATGCCGGGCATGTAGAAAATGGACGGGATTCTGTGACAGATCCTTACATGGGCGGGATACTATAGACTTATCGTACCGGAGGCTCTTCAACAGACATCTGTTCCTGTTTTTCAGGATCCAGTTCCACCTGTCCTTCTTTGTCTTTTTTTGAAAACAATATAGGGTAAAGGAACATGAGGGCTCCGCTCATAAAAAGGATGCCGGCGGCAGAAAGCACATAATTTGCAGCCTCGACCTTATGTTCCAGCATTATTTTGTAGGCGATAAGTGCCAGGATACCTAGTATAGAGGCTATAACTGCTTTCTGAAGTTTTAAAATCCTGATCATCATCTTTAAATTATGGTAGATGATCAACAAAAATCAAACCAGTAAATTTTATAGGGAGGACTGGTAATTTTTTGGATAAATTAAAATCCGCTTATCCTAATGTTACGTATATGTAAGCTGTAACGCTAAATATAATGCCTTATGGATGATGCATCTATACTCAATGAGCTAAGAAGTCTGGTTCTCTCAAAGACATGTATTCAGTCGGTCACGCCAGCTGATTGCAAAAAAATAGCAGTCGAGATCAGCCAGACATTGCACAGAACGCTAAGTGAAACCACCATCAAACGTATTTTTGGTTTTGCGCATTCTCAACACAATTTTTCAAAATTCACTCTGGCCGCACTCGCAGAATATGTGGACATGCATCCTGGGCATACGGTGTATGATGGCTGGCAGGACATTGATTCCAAAGCATCCTTTATTACTACAAATACAATTAACGGCATAAAAAGCCGGTCTGAACTCCCTTTCAAGATGACCATCAGCAGGGACTTCGCTGCATCAGACCTGCAGCAATTCCAGCAGAGTGAATGCAGCTTTACCGCCTTCATTTCACCACCGGCATATGGCAGAAGTATTTTGATGAGCCATCTTGCAGAGCAAATCCGCAACCAGCAGCTAGCTGGCTACCATAACACTACTTTATTGTTCATAACTGCAAGGGACCTGTTTGAAAAGACTGAACAGACCATAGTGTTCGAAGAACGAGTGAAAACGCTGCTGGGCATTCATCCCAACGAGAGCCTGATTCAGTACGCAGACCTGAATTATGAACAATCCGGAAAAAGCCTTACAATTTTCATTGACGGCTTTTGTGAGCTGGAACTCAAGAGCAGGTTCCGCGAACAATTAATTGAAAGCATCTTTGGCTTCGTACACGATCTTGGAGATCGCAAAAGTATTAGAATGGTCATGAGCATGCGCTCCCACACCTGGAAGAGGTATGCAAAAGTAATCAGTCAATCTACACTGCTGACGCAAAAATGGTTTTGCGGAACTCACTATAATCCCGATACATATGCTAACGTACCCTGTCTCGATGATCAGGAAATCGAAAATATCTTCCTGGGGATTGAGGATGCGCAACCCCTAAACAAAGCATTACGTCAGGAATTTAGATTTCCTTTAAATATAAGCCTCTATCATCAAATCCTGGAGGAAAAGTCTTACCTGAGCGAGCCGCCGGAGATCACCGCAGCGGAACTCACAGCCCAGTATGTAAGGAACAAGATCTACCGTTCAAATTATTACACGGAAAAGATTCACTTTTTAAGAAAAATCATTCACCTGACTAATTTCGGAAAAAAAGGTCCTTGTGCGCCGAAGGAAATGCTCATCACTGATCTTTCTGCTTTTAGAAATGCTTATCTGGAACTCTTATCTGATGGAATTTTATCAGAAGATATATGTGAGTCCTGCGCATCGGCAAAACAGACTGTTTGCTTTTCGCATGCGAAGGTTTTTGATTATTTTCTACAGATAGAATTATTAATATCCAATGAAAAGGGCTTAACCTCTCCTATCGATAAATAGATAAAACCAAATCCATTTATTTTACGTTTATCTCATTGACAGTTACAATAAAACGTAATTGAATTGTGAGATGGATTCATCATCAGAGAAGAAAGCTGAAAAATTAGCCATTTTTGTAGGGAGTTGGCAAGTTACAGGTCGGGATTATACCACAAGCCAGGAAGGATCAGAAATTTCCGGGGAGGAAGTCTATGAATGGCTGCCAGGCTCGCCTTTATTGGTTAATAATTGGTGCAGATACGTCGGCGAGGCTCGCCGCAGTGGTATGGGATTGATAGGGATTGACTTCTCACACCATGCCTTTTCTTCACAAAACATTGAAAACGTAGCCTATACCCGGACTTACAAAATTGAGCCCAATCCCGATAACTGGGTAATTTTGGGAGATACCGAACGTGCATTCATTGAATTTAATGAAAATGGGACTCAGTTCATTCAGAAATGGGAATGCACATCCGACGGCCTGAACTGGACTACTATGTGGCAGCTTGAGGGTACCAAGGTAAAATCTGTTTAATGTTATCCACCACAACACTTCAATTTATCATTCTAATCTCTTAACTTTGCATCCTTAATTTTTGGAGATACTTGATTGATGTATAGGGAATTTAAACAGTTAGAACTAGCTAAAATAGGGAAAGAAATACTTGAGTTTTGGAAGTCGGAGAACATCTTTGAAAAAAGCATTTCTACACGCTCAAAGTCAAACCCTTTTACTTTTTACGAGGGACCGCCTTCTGCAAACGGAATGCCTGGCATCCACCACGTGATGGCCAGGGCGATCAAAGATATTTTTTGCCGCTACAAAACAATTAAAGGCTTTCAGGTTAAAAGAAAAGCTGGCTGGGATACCCACGGCCTTCCCGTAGAACTGGGTACAGAGAAAGAACTGGGCATCACAAAGGAAGACATTGGTAAAACCATTTCTATTGAAGAGTATAACGAGGCTTGTAAAAAGACCGTGATGCGCTATACTGATGTCTGGAATAACCTGACAGAAAAAATGGGTTATTGGGTAGATATGGAAGATCCATACATTACCTATAAATCCAAATACATGGAATCGGTATGGTGGCTGCTCAAACAAATCTATGATAAAGACCTGCTGTACAAAGGCTATACCATACAACCTTATTCCCCAAAAGCCGGAACAGGATTGAGTTCACATGAAGTGAACCAGCCTGGTGCTTATCGGGATGTCACGGATACCACGATTGTAGCACAGTTTAAATCACTGCCAGAAACATTACCTGCATTTTTACAAGGCTTTGGAGAAATTCACATACTGGCATGGACGACCACACCCTGGACGCTGCCTTCCAATACGGCGCTGACTGTAGGACCAAAGATCGAGTATGTATTGGTTCGTACTTTCAACCAGTACACATTCCTGCCGGTAAATGTAGTTTTAGCTAAAAACCTGGTAGGCAAACAATTCAACAAGATCTACTTTGAAAGCACAGCTGCTGAAGATTTTGAAAATTTCAAAGCAGGTGATAAAAAAATTCCTTATCAGATCCTAACGGAATGCAATGGTGCAGACCTGGTTGGCATCAGGTACGAACAGCTCCTGGACTATGTATTACCCTATCAAAACCCAGAAAATGCGTTTAGGGTGATCTCAGGAGATTTCGTCACTACGGAGGACGGTACAGGTATCGTACATACTGCCCCTACTTTTGGTGCAGACGATGCCAGGGTGGCCAGGGAAGCCAGGCCGGAAGTTCCCCCTATGCTCGTGCTGGATGAAAACGGCACGCCGGTACCTTTGGTAGATATGCAAGGAAAATTTACCTTCCATGTGGGTGATCTTGCAGGAAAGTATGTCAAAAATGAATATTACGAAGCAACTGAAGCACCGGAGAAATCCGTCGATGTAGAAATTGCAATCCGCCTTAAAGAAGAAAATAAGGCCTTTAAAGTGGAAAAATATGTGCACAGCTACCCGCATAGCTGGAGAACAGATGAGCCGCTATTGTACTATCCGCTGGACTCCTGGTTCATTAAAGTTACAGACGTAAAAGACCGGATGTTTGAGTTGAACGAAACCATCAACTGGAAGCCAAAGGCAACAGGGGAAGGCCGTTTCGGAAACTGGTTGAAAAATGCAAACGACTGGAATTTATCCCGTTCACGCTATTGGGGCATTCCCCTTCCAATCTGGAGGACAGAAGATAAAAAAGAAGAACTGATCATTGGCTCTGTTGAAGAACTTTATAACGGTATCGAAAAAGCCATCACGGCAGGTTTCATGACCGAAAATCCTTTCAAAGGTTTTGAAATAGGCAACATGAGTGAGGAGAATTATGACCTCGTTGACCTTCATAAGAATGTAGTGGATGAGATCATACTGGTTTCAGCTACAGGCAAAGCAATGAAACGCGAAAGCGACCTTATTGACGTTTGGTTTGATTCCGGTGCCATGCCCTATGCACAATGGCACTATCCTTTTGAAAACAAGGATAAGATTGATGAGAACCAGGATTTCCCGGCCGACTTTATCGCAGAAGGCGTAGACCAGACTCGTGGCTGGTTCTATACCTTACACGCCATTGGCACATTGGTATTCGATAAGATCGCTTACAAGAATGTCGTATCCAATGGTCTGGTACTGGATAAAAACGGACAGAAAATGTCTAAACGCCTCGGCAATGCCACTGATCCTTTCAAAACGCTGGAGGAATACGGAGCAGATGCTACGCGCTGGTACATGATCTCCAACGCCAATCCATGGGACAACCTGAAATTCGACATTGAGGGAATCGCTGAAGTGCGCCGCAAGTTCTTTGGGACTTTGTACAATACCTATGCTTTCTTTGCCCTATATGCCAATATCGATAAATTTGAGATTGATCACAATAACCAGACACCGCTTTCTGAACGCAGTGAACTGGACAGGTGGATCCTCTCACTTTTACAAAACCTGATTGCTGAAGTAGACGAAAGCTACGCGGCATACGAACCAACGAAAGCTGCAAGGTCTATCCAATCTTTTGTAGATGAACACCTGAGCAATTGGTACATCCGTCTTTCGCGCCGCCGCTTTTGGAAGGGTGAAATGACTGCTGACAAAAAAGCAGCTTATGAGACATTGTATACCTGTCTGACCAGCTTGTCGCAATTGATGTCGCCGATCGCACCTTTCTTTGCAGACTGGTTGTTCCGCAACCTGACTGCCGGCGATACAAATAATGAACACCAATCGGTACACCTTACCATACTTCCTGATGCAGATAAGAGCATGATGGATCCGGAGCTGAATGAGCGGATGAAACTTGCACAGGATATTTCTTCGATGGTGCTTTCACTGCGTAAGAAAACAAGCATCAATGTGCGCCAGCCCCTGGCCAAAATCCTGATTCCCGTACTGGACAGCAAATTTGCAGCAAAAGTAGAATTGGTAAAAGAACTGATCCTTTCGGAAACCAACATTAAGGACATCGAATACATTACCGATACTGCAGGTTTTATTACCAAGAAAATAAAGCCGAATTTCAAAGCCCTGGGACAAAAAGCAGGAAAAGATATGAAATCGGTTGCACAGGCAATTGCTGAATTCGGCCAGGATGAGATTGCTCAACTCGAGGCCGAGGGACAGATTGCAATATTGGAAGGGAAATACGAAATCCAGTTGAGTGATGTAGAGATCATGGCAGAAGACATACCAGGCTGGCAGGTAACCAATATGGGCAACCTTACCGTAGCACTCGATGTAACGATTACCGATGAGCTCAAACAGGAAGGTTTATCCAGAGAGCTGATCAACAGGATCCAGAACTTAAGAAAAGAGCTGAACTTCGAAGTAACAGACAGGATTGCGGTAACTTTACAAAACCATAACCTCATTGCCGGTGCCCTGGCACAAAACAAAACATACATTTGCTCGGAAATTTTAGCAGATGATATTCAGTTAACCGAAACTTTAGACACAGGAAACAAAATAGTAATCGATGATGTTGAACTACAAATTTTGATTGCACAACAATAATTATTATGGAAAAAGAAAAAACAAGGTACTCTGACAGCGAGCTTCAGGAATTTAAAGAATTGATCCAGGAAAAACTAAGAATGGCAAGAGAAGAGTTTCTTGATTTGACCAGTTCGTTAAGCAGTCCAAATTCAAATGGCACAGAAGATACTTCCGGCGCCTACAAAACTTTGGAAGACGGCTCAGCTACAATGGAAAAAGAACAACTGAACCAATTGGCTGCACGTCAAAAGAAATTTATAGATAACCTGGAAGCAGCATTGGTTAGGATTGAGAACAAAACTTATGGGATTTGCCGGGAAACGGGCAAACTGATTCAAAAAGAGCGTTTACGTGCGGTACCGCATGCAACATTGAGCATGGAGGCTAAACTGAAGCAGTCGTAATGAAAGGCTATACTAAACCTTTATTGATCATCTTCCTGGTATTGCTGGCTGACCAGGTACTGAAGACCTGGATCAAAACAAATATGTTCCTGGGACAGGAGTTCAAGATCATCGGCAATTGGTTCATTATCCATTTTACAGAAAATAATGGGATGGCCTTTGGACTGGAATTTGGCGGTGAATTCGGCAAACTGGCACTCTCATTATTCAGGATTGCTGCAGTAGGTGGTATAGGTTATGGTCTGCATTACCTGATCAAGCATAAATATCACCGTGGATTGATCCTGAACGTTGCGCTGATCTTCGCCGGGGCTCTGGGAAATATCATTGACTCGGTGTTGTATGGGGTAATTTACGGATATGCCGGCTTATTTCATGGCAGGGTTGTAGACATGTTTTATTTCCCTATCCTGCAGGGCAATTTCCCTGCATGGCTGCCTGTATGGGGCGGAGAAGATTTTATTTTCTTCAGACCGGTATTCAATATTGCTGATGCAGCCATTTCTGTTGGCGTAGTGATCATTTTACTCTTCCAGAAAACTTACTTTAAAGAAGAAGTCAAAGAAGAAATAGGCCCTAATAATGAGATCGTTGAAGATTAATTTATACTATCATTGTGGAATTGGTACGATAATTACATCTATCTATCAAATACACAATGAAAAATAGAATTATGAAAAAGTTATTAACTCTTGCCTTTCTAGCCCTAATGAGTGTTAGTGCGATGGCTCAACAAGTGGACCTGAGAAAAAAGATCAGTGTAAGTGGTTCTGCTGAAACTGAAGTTACACCTGATATCATCTACCTCAGTATCTCTTTAAAGGAATATTTTAAAGACAACAACAGCAAGAAAAAAGTAGACATTACTACGCTTGAAAATCAGTTGTATAATGCAGTTCAAAAAGCTGGTCTGGATAAAGAAAATCTAACGATCAATAATCTTTCAAGCTATAACTGGGCTACAGAAAAAAAGAAAAACCCTGATTTTTTGGCCAGCAAACAATACCGTTTGAAAGTAGCTGACCTGAATAAATGGAATGCAATCCTTGCTGAGATCGATGCGAAAGGAATTGCATCTACCAACATCGAAAGTTACGACTACTCCAAGATTGAGGGATTGAAGAAAGAACTTAAGGTTAAAGCACTTCTTGCTGCAAGAGAAAAAGCGACTTACCTGGTTCAGGCTTTAGGCGATAAATTGGGTAGTGCAATTGATATTCAGGAAGTGAACAACGAATCTTATCCACAACCAATGTACCGTGCAAATGTGATGATGATGAAAGCGGAAAGTGCGGACATGGCAGGCAATGCAGCAGAGATCGACTTCAAGAAGATAAAGCTGAACTACATTATGAATGTAGTATTTGAGATCAAGGGATCATAAATTATGACCAGAACTCTATACAGTTCTTAAAAACACAGTCTTTTTAACTATAGAAAACCTACCAAAATGATCTTTGGTAGGTTTTTTGTTATTTATCGGATGTTAAACTTAAAGATAAAAGAATATGAAAAAAGTAATTTACTCTTTGGTGCTAATTTTCACATTAGCCATCAGTGCAAACACAGTTAACGCCGCAGACAGAAAAGAAAAAGTTAAAACTGAAATGACTGCTGAGCAGAAAATTCAGCTGAAGAGGATTACCGACCGTGTAGAAGAAATCAAATCAATGGATAAGTCTGATTTATCCAAAGATGAAAAGAAAGCTTTACGTAAAGAGTTGAAAGAACTGAAGCGCGAAGCAAATGCAATGGGTGGAGGTGTTTACCTTTCTGTAGGTGCTATCATCATCATCATTTTGCTATTGATCTTGATTTTATAAAATTGCCCCTATTACTTATTAATCCCTTAAATAAAAAAAGCTTCCGGTTGGAAGCTTTTTTTATTTATTGACAGATGACTAATCTATATATTCAAAGCCAGTGTAAGGAACCAGTGCCTCCGGAACCTTAATTCCCTGCGCTGTCTGGTTATTTTCCAGGATCGCGGCTACAATACGTGGCAAGGCCAAAGCACTTCCGTTCAAAGTATGCGCCAATTGAGTCTTACCGGATGCCCCCTTAAACCTCAATTTCAACCTGTTGCTCTGGTAGGTTTCAAAATTAGATACTGAAGATACTTCCAGCCAACGTTGTTGGGCTGCGCTCCAGACCTCCATATCGTAGGTCATGGCAGCAGCAAAACCCATGTCGCCGCCACAAAGGCGCAGGACGCGGTAATGCAAACCCAGTTTTTGAAGCAGGGACTGAACGTAATTACTCATGCCCTCCAGTGCTTCATAAGATTGATCCGGGTGTACCACCTGTACAATCTCTACTTTATCAAATTGATGCAAACGGTTCAGTCCGCGTACATGCGCGCCATATGAACCCGCTTCTCTGCGGAAACATGGCGTGTATGCTGTGTTTTTTATCGGAAAATCTTCTTCTTTCAAAATGACGTCACGGTACAGATTGGTAACCGGCACTTCTGCGGTTGGGATCAGGAAAAGGTTATCGACAGTAGAATGGTACATCTGTCCTTCCTTATCCGGCAACTGACCTGTTCCAAATGCAGAAGCTTCATTGACCATATGAGGAACCTGCATTTCTTTATAACCTTGTTCTGTTGCATTATCCAAAAAGAAATTGATCAGGGCCCTTTGCAAACGCGCTCCTTTTCCTTTATATACCGGAAAACCAGCACCAGTAATCTTGGTTCCCAGTTCAAAATCTATAATGTCATATTTAGCGGTAAGCTCCCAGTGTGGCAAAGCATTTTCAGGCAGTTCAGCAATCGTCCCATGCTCATATACCGTTTCATTCTCCTCCGGGGTATTGCCTGTTTTTACCAGGTGATGAGGTAGGTTAGGTAACTGAACAATATGGTTATGTAATTGCAGCTCCAGATCTGCCAACTGCTCTGATAACTTTTTGTGATGGTCCTTATTGGCTGTAGTTTCCGTTTTCAGGACTTCGGCCTCTTCCTTCTTCCCATTGCGCATCAACTCCCCAATTTGCTTGGCAGCAGCATTTGCAATTGCAGAAAGGTTATCCAGCGAAGTTTGAACTTGCCTGCGCTCTTCATCAATCTGGATAATCTCATCAACCAATTCAGGTTGCTTAAAATTACGGACACTCAGTCGTTCTAAAACTTTCTCTCTATTTTCGCGGATATAGTTAACTTGCAGCATTATTTTATATTTTAAACAAAGATAATAAGAGTTATGAGTTTTGCCGGCAAATTATTTCTTGTACCCACCCCGATTGGCAATCTTGAAGATATGACCTTCAGGGCCATCCGGATCCTAAAGGAGGCAGATATCATTCTTGCTGAGGATACCCGTACCAGCGCTCCGCTGTTGAAGCATTTCGGCATCGATAAAAAAGCATACTCACACCACCAGCACAATGAACATCAGGCTACTGCTGAAATCATCCGGTTTTTAAGAGAAGGAAAAAATGTAGCCCTGATCTCTGATGCAGGTACACCCGCCATATCTGATCCGGGATTTTTCCTGGTCAGGGAAACGATCAAGCAGGAGCTGGAGGTGGAATGCCTTCCCGGAGCAACGGCCTTTGTACCGGCGTTGGTCAACTCGGGTCTTCCTTCAGACGCTTTTGTCTTCGAAGGCTTCCTGCCGGTAAAAAAGGGCCGGCAGACACGTATGAAAAAACTGGCGGAGGAAGAGCGGACCATTATACTCTATGAAAGTCCACACCGCCTGCTCAAAACCCTCGAGGAATTTATGCTGTACATGGGCACCACCCGGCAAGCTTCCGTGAGCAGGGAACTTACCAAGCTTTATGAGGAGACCGTACGTGGCTCGCTTTCAGAAATTAAATCACATTTTGAAAACAATATATTAAAGGGAGAATTTGTAATTTGTATTGCCGGAAAAGAGGAAGTCCTGAAAAAAAAGAACAAATACGCTCCGGCAGAAGAAGAATAGCACTTTTGAAAAACAGTTTAACAAGAAAACATGATATTAATAGATAGATTTTTAAGTGACGAGCAGGATCCAAAGGCAGTAGAAAAGGTATTGGGGAAACTCAATGACATGTTAACGGCCAACGAAGAATTGATTTATTTGGCGGTGCAAAAAAAACCTGCGGTAAACCTTCTGCCAGATTGCATCGCTGTGAGCAACAAGCGCATCTTCTATTGTGAGCCTGGTAATTTTGGCATTACGATGAACTTTAAGGACATATCCTGGAAAAGCATTAAAGAGGTATCTTTCAAGGAAGAGATCTTTGGTTCCAAATTCATTTGCGTACCACTGCAGGGCGAAAACATCGTAACTGAGTACATCCCGAAAGTACAAGCCCGCAAACTCTACCAGGCTGCTTATGAGCAACTGGAAAACTTCAAAGAGCAGCTTAGAAAAGCTGAACTTGAAGACAAGCGTACTGCTCCTTCCCCGGTTACAGTGAATGCAAATCCACCTGAACCGAAAGAAGAAGTTCCTGCTTTCTCTGCTCCTGTCAGCATCCCTGCCCCGGTCAACATTCCTGCCCCTGTAGAAGAACCGGAAGATGAAACCACACTAAAACTCAGGAAGCTGAAAAGCCTCTACGACAAACACCTGATCACCCAGGAGGAGTATGAAGCAAAAAAAGCGGATATACTCGACAGCTTATAGCAGCCTGATATGAATTTTCTGAAACGCCCTGCTTCGCTTGCAGTCTTAAGTGCTTTTTTAATGTGGCTGGCATGGCCGCCTATCGAATACACTGCTCCCCTGCTTCTTGTAGGTATGGTACCTTTGCTGCTGGCCCTTGAACAAATCCGGAAAAACGGACATAAAAAGAATGGCAAACAGGTATTCCTCACCGCCGGTCTCTGTTTCCTGATCTGGAATACGGCCTGTATTTATTGGGTATACAATGCCATAAGTGCGGTTAACCCTCCACTGATTGCACTGCCTGTTTCTTTAATCCCTTTTGGATTAGGTGCATTGCTGATGACCTTTGCTTTCTGGCTCTACAGCAGGCTTGCCCTGGTCGCGAATGCGAAGATTGCTTATGCCGGCCTGATCTCCTTCTACATTGCCATGGAGTACCTGCACCAAACCTGGGACCTGGCTTTTCCATGGATGTCATTGGGTAATGGACTTGCCGGGATGCATCAACTGGCACAGTGGTATGAATATACTGGTGTATACGGAGGTTCTCTATGGATTCTTCTGAGCAATATTTTAGCTTTTGAAGCCTATAAAAAAATAAAAAGCACAGCCACCGGATATGCCAGATGGCGTCCTGCTTTATTATGGTTACTGATGTTGGTCATTCCAATTGCTTTATCGCTGACCAAGTACGCACAATATGAGGAAAAATCTGTACCAGTCAATGTTGTTGCAGTACAGCCCAATATCAATCCCTATACAAAATTTGATGGCTATAGCGGATTTCAACAATTAAACACCCTGATCAGCCTTTCTGACTCCATAGCTCAATCCAACACCGAATATTTTGTTTGGCCGGAAACCGCCATTCCAACAGAAACTGACGAAGATCAGGTAAGGGACAATAGTTATTATTTTGCCGCTCAGCAATTCCTCAACAAATACAAAAACGGCACACTCATTACCGGCATTGAAAGTACAAAACTGGAGGCCGGGAAAACACAACACTACAATGCTGCAATGCAGGTAGAAAATTCGGCCAATGTTCAGTTTTACCATAAATCAAAGCTCGTTCCCGGCGTAGAAAAAATGCCTTTTCCTGGGCTCCTTTCTATCCTGGCCCCGGTTTTTGAGGGTTTCGGTGGAACGATCGGTGGTTGGGGATGGCAGGAACATCCTGAAGTTTTTTATGCTTATAGTGGCATTGGCACTACACCGGTGATCTGCTATGAATCGCTCTGGGGGGAATGGGTTGGCGAGGCGGTTAAAAATGGTGCGCAGTTCATCACCATCATTACCAATGATGCCTGGTGGGGAAATACCAGTGGTAAGGACCAACATCTGCTTTACGCTAAGCTACGTGCTATAGAAACGAGACGCTATGTAGTAAGATCGGCAAACACGGGCATCTCGGCCTTCATCAATCAGAAAGGAGATATCCTGCAACAAACAAAATGGTGGACCAGGGCTGCGATCAAGGCAGACATTAATCTAAACGACAGCCTTACTTTTTATGTCAGGTCCGGAGACCTGATCGCCAAATTCTGTGCCGCCCTCGCAATTGCTTTGGCGCTGTTTATACTTTTCAAAAAGTGGCTGCGCCCGGATAAAACCGCTTCGTCATGAAAATAACTTCCAAATCCCTATTTCTCAGTATCAGTGTACTGACTGGATGGCTGGCCTTGATCCTTCAAGTCTGCATCACCATCCAGGGAAGCCAGCTCCCATTATGGCAAACACTAGGTATCTATTTTAGCTATTTTACCATATTGACAAATATCATGGCAACGGTGGCATTTTCCTTTTTGCTTTTCTCAGCGAAATCAACCTGGGGAATATTTTTTGGCCAAAACCGTGTGTTCGCTGCAATCACCGTCTACATGGTAGTAGTAGCCGCAATTTACAACATTTTACTTAGGCCCATTACCCATCCAACCGGTCTCGGCAAACTGACGAACGAAATGATGCATGTCATGATGCCATTGCTCAGCCTGGCATACTGGATCATTTTTGTTAAAAAAGACGAGCTGGAATGGAAGCTGATCTGGTCATGGCTCATTTATCCATTTCTATATGTCTGCGTGATCCTGGTTACCGGAAATTTCTCCAGTCACTACCCCTACCCTTTCATTAACGTAGCAAAACTGGGCTACCAACAGGTGCTCCTCAATTCAGTTGGCGTGGCTCTTCTTTTTGCCTCTCTTTGCCTGGTGATGATACGGCTATCCAAAATCAGGGCAAAGGCTAGGAAAGATACTTCCCGACAATAGGCATCCTTCTACCCATTCCAAAGGCTTTCGCAGAGACCCTGAGGATTGGTGGTGTCTGGTAGCGTTTGAACTCCGCATTATTAACCATTTTAATGATCCGTCTCACCGTCGCTTCTTCATATCCCTGGGAGATGATGGCCGATGAGCTCTGTTTCAATTCTACGTATTGATAGAGGATCTTATCCAGCATATCATAATCAGGCAATGAATCTGAATCCTTTTGACCTGGACGCAACTCTGCAGAAGGCGGTTTCACAATCGAGTTCTCGGGGATGACAATTCCATCCTTATTGATGTAATTTGCCAGTTCATAAACCTGCGTTTTGTAGACATCACCAATCACACCGATCGCACCACACATGTCTCCGTAGAGCGTACCATAGCCTACTGCACACTCACTTTTATTAGAGGTGTTCAGTAAAATGTAACCAAACTTATTGGACATCGCCATCACGACAATCCCCCTGCACCTTGCCTGTATATTTTCCTCAGCCAGATTAAAAGGTAAACCCTCAAAAGGTCCCGAAAGCATCTGATCAAAAGCATCAGCCGCGTCTTTGATTTCAATTATTTCATGCTGGCAACCGAAATTAGCGACCAGGTCCAGCGCATCTTTAATCGAATGATCTGAAGAATATTTGGAGGGCATCAGAACGGCCATCACATTTTCAGCACCCAGAGCCCTGCAGGCCAGCGCACATACCACCGCTGAGTCTATACCCCCGGAAAGTCCGAGCACCGCTTTTTTGAAACCAGATTTCTCAAAATAATCCTGAATACCCAGTATCAAAGCCGAATAGATCTGCTCAATGTCAGACAGTGGCTGATGCACTTTAGGTGAGTGCCCTTTGATGATTGAATCCTCAAATTCATAGATACGTAAAGCCTCTTCAAAATAAGGCATTTCGTCCAATAGATTGCCCTGTTTGTCAAAAGCCAGGGAGCCTCCATCGAAGATCAATTCTGTCTGTGCCCCTACCTGATTGACATACAGAAGCGGCAACTGGTATTTTTTTGCATTGTCGCCCAGCACCACCATACGCTCATCATCATGGGCATAGGAAAATGGCGAAGCAGCGATATTGATCATCAGGTCTGGCTTTTCTGCGATCAGCACATCCATTGGATTGGCGATGTAAAGGGGATTATCATTGATGTTCCACAGGTCTTCACAGATGGTCAGCGCAATTTTCAGGCCCTTAAATTCAATACATTCAAACTCGCTTCCAGGCTCAAAATACCGGTATTCATCAAAGACATCATAGTTGGGCAGTAAAGCTTTTCTAACTACCGCTTTCACTTTCCCAGCTTCTATAAAATAAGCAGCATTATAAAGGTCTTTTCCCGCCAAAACTTCATTTTTCACGGGAAGGCCGATCACGCAGGCAATATCCTGGCAATGGTTTGCAATTTCGGCTGCAGCCTGCTCACACAAGTCCACAAACTCTGCAAATTCCAAAAAATCACGCGGTGGATATCCACATACCGCAAGTTCTGCAAAAACAACCAGATCTGCGCCTTGTGTTTTCGCCTCATGGATCTGCGCGATGATTTTCCGGGTGTTGTATTCAAAATTCCCAATGTGGTAATTGAGTTGCGCCAGTGCTATTTTCATGTGCTAAAGATACTAAAGTTTGAACTCCACCTAAAAGAATACGCCAAAGTTGAGGCCAATATAATGGTTGCGCAAGGTATTGCTTTCGTTCTTTCTGATGTTGGTAAAGCCGTTATTTAAGGTCAGTCCCCCCATGATGCTGGTATTTCCCTTCAGTTCAAATTCTCCGCCTACGCCCAAAATTAGCCCTGCCCTATAGAATTTGGTAGCGTTTGAGATGTCTTCATTCAGCCCATCGGCCATCCCCACACCATCCCCTCCGAGTTTTGCACCGATTTTGAAGTCATTCGAGAGGCCGAACTGACCGTACCAGCGCACGTCACCTATTTTATCGGTCTTCAGTTTCAGGGTCAGGGGAACCTCTATGTACTGGAGTTTGTATTTTAGTCCCGCCGCCGTTTGCTGTGAACCTCCCGGCCCCGGAGTACTCAGCACTTCCGTACTCTTTCCATTGATCGTCGTGATGGTCAGTCCCGTTGCAAAAGCATAGTTTTCAGCGAAATTGAAATCGCCCAATACGCCATAAGAAAAGCCAAGGGATACACCATTACTCTTACCGATCTGTGGTTTTACCCAACCCACCGTAGGGTGTGCCGTAAGCCCCAGTTTGAATCCATATTTGGAAAAGACGTTCTCCTGAGCGTAAATATTTCCTGTAAAAAAGAGCAGCAACAGCGCGGTGATGATTCGTTTCATATGTATATTTTCTTTACCTGAGATTGAAGCTTGAATAAACTTAGTTATATATTTGTTTCTAATGAGACATAACGTAAAACTTCGTCAAAGCTATCTATTTTTTCTTTTTATGCCCCTTTTTTTTTCATTGGGCTCCTGCAGGCAAAATACAAAGCCAGACGTTAGTGATGTACATTTGACTATAAAAATTACCCGCTTTGACCGTGATCTTTTTGCCGGAAAATCTAAAAATTTGCTTCAGACCGACACGTTTTTAAATAGGAAATATGGAAAGTTTTACGACGACTTTATCCACAGGATGGTGGGCAATTACGACTATACCAACAGCGAAATACTGCAGACCCTCTATAAAGACCAGGCTTACACAGATCTCAATGACGAAACAGAAGGCGTTTTCAAGAATTTGTCGGACAAAGAGGAGGAGCTAACCCAGGCTTTCAAATACGTCAGGTACTATTATCCAGATGCAAAAATCCCACAGTTCATATCCTTCATTTCAGGTTTTGCCGTCCAAACACCAGTGGGCGACGATTACATGGGGATCGGCCTCGACATGTTCCTTGGAAAGGACAGTAAATTCTACAAGGCGATTGTACAGAGTGTCCCCAGCTATTTGTCCAGACGGTTTTCCCCGGAATACATGGTACCCCGTCTTGCAGAGACCTATGCCAGGGAAGAACTCTTTCCCGAAAGTGATGAAGACCGTAGCTTCCTCTCCAAAATGGTTCATAATGGGAAAATACTCTACTTCATGGACCAGGTATTGTCAGAGGACGTCCCCGATTCTGTAAAGATAGGCTACACCAAAAAACAAATTGAATGGTGCCAAAACTTCGAGTCAGACATCTGGGCTTATTATCTGGAAAACAACCTGCTGTATGACACCGATTACCAAAAAATCCAGGTGTTTCTGAGTGAGGGCCCTTTTACACCTGGCTTGGGGGAACGCAATGAATCTGCTCCTAAACTTGGGGTTTGGGTGGGCTGGCAGATCGTCCGTAAATACATGAAGGAAAACAAGGAGATTAGTCTGCAGCAACTGATGAAAGAACACGATGCCCAGAAAATCCTGACTGCATCCAGATATAAACCAAAAAATTAAGCGAATGACCAGGATCGGAATTGTATTGTCAGGAGGCGGCATCAGGGGCATTGCCCATTTAGGGGTGCTGAAAGCATTCAGTAATGCCGGCATCAAATTCAGCCACATCACCGGTACCAGTGCCGGCTCTATCGCCGGCGCTCTTTTTGCAGCTGGTGTAGACCCGGAAGAAGCCTTGAATATTTTCCTGAAGATTCGCCTGCTCAAATTCATCAGGCCCGCCGTAGGTTCTTTAGGCCTCATGAACCTGGAAAACACGGTCAATCTCTTCAGGGAGTACTTCCCTGAGGATAAAATAGAAAGCCTCAAAATCCCCTTAACAATCGCTACCACCAATTTCAGTGAGGGTACATTGGTCTATTTCGATAAAGGTCCACTCATCAGAACTATACAGGCCTCAAGTTGTATCCCGGGAATTTTTAAGCCAATCATGATCGACGGACAAATGTATGTGGACGGCGGTGTGCTGAATAATTTCCCGGTGGAGCCCCTGCTGAACAACTGCGATTTCATCATTGGTTCCTCCTGCAATCACCTGAGGGCGGTCGACAAAATCACAGGCATTACCGGTTTAATGGCCCGTGCCGGCGTCATGTCTATCAATAAGGATATGGAACAGAAAGCTGCTTTTTGCAATGTCATGATTGAGCCAAAAGGAATGGGTGAGATCAATACTTTCGATACCAAAAAGGCCGAGACCATATATTGGCTGGCTTATGAAGAGACGCTCAAATCCATTAAAAATAACCCCTTGCTCCAGGAGCTGATCCTCAGTATCAAAAAGAAAACGGATTAAGCACGCAATGCAACCAGGGCATTTCCCTCCAGTACGGGGATAGACTGGCATACATCCAGCTGCAAACAAAATTGTACATCCTCTTCGATATTCAGTTGGGCCAGCCTGTGGCTATGGGAAGATTTATGCAGGTACTTTCTCAGGTCCGATTTTGCACACAGGTACAAATCTTCAGCAGCTACCGAGGAATCATCCAGATGCGTAAAGTCCTGGCGCAAATTGGCCACAACAGCACCTGCAAAAAGGGTGTCTTCCAGATTGAATTTGTCTTTCCAGCCTGCGCAGAGCAATAGCACATTCTTGTCCTGTACCCTGAGCCAGTCACATAAAGCCTGCAGGTTAAGAAAAGCGCCCATCACTACCTGATGGGCGTTTTCTCTTGCCATATGCAAAGCCTTAGTTCCGTTTGTGGTCGTCAGGACTACAGTCTTTCCCCCAACTTTCTCTTTAGTGTAAGAGAAAGGAGAGTTGCCAAAATCGTAGCCTTCGACTACCTCTCCGTTCCGTTCAGCAGCCAAAAGATAACCCTGATCAGCATAGGCCAGACAGTCTTCTACATGAGCAACCGGAATAATGGCTTCAGCACCATTGTCTATTCCGTATACAATAGAAGATGTAGCTCTCAATATGTCAATTACGACAACAATGCTGTTTGTAATCTCATAAAGATTCAACAGCGCCGGAGTGAGGCAAACGTCTATACTTCTCAAAATTCTCTTATTTATAGAATGGGAATTTTACAATTTTTGCTTTGATCCTGGCATTGCGGATATGGATGAAGATCTCTGTACCTTCTTTGTCCAGTCCCTTTTTTACATACCCCATACCTATCGCCTTTTGCAATGAGGGGGACTGCGTTCCCGAAGTCACCTTTCCAATTACTGTACCTTCTGCATCCACAATCTCGTAATCATGACGAGGAATACCCCTGTCAATCATTTCAAATCCCACCAGCTTACGTTGCATACCAGCTTCTTTCTCTGCCAGCAAAGCTTCTGAATTGGTGAATTTCTTAGTGAACTTAGTAATCCAGCCCAGACCTGCCTCTATTGGAGAAGTTGTATCATCAATATCATTGCCGTATAAGCAGAAACCCATTTCCAGACGTAGCGTGTCACGTGCACCTAGGCCGATTGGCTTAATTCCAAACTGGGCTCCAGCTTCAAAAATGGCATTCCAGATCACATCTGCATGCTCGTTGTCAAAATAAATCTCAAAACCGCCAGCTCCGGTATATCCGGTAGCGGAAATGATCACATTGTCAATACCTGCAAAAGCCCCTTTCACAAAACTATAGTACTCCATAGAAGCCAGGTCTACTTCAGTCAACGACTGCAATGCTTCTGCTGCCTTTGGCCCCTGAATGGCCAGCAATGAGGTACGGTCAGAAATGTTGTGCATTTCTACATCTTTATCATTGAATTTCTGAATCCAGTTCCAGTCCTTTTCTATATTAGAGGCATTGACTACCAACATGTAACTTTTTTCGTCCAGGCGATAAACCAATAAATCATCTACGATACCGCCATTTTCATTTGGCAGGCAAGAGTATTGAACTTTCCCATCGTAAAGTTTAGCGGCATCATTGCTGGTCACACGCTGGATCAGATCCAATGCATTTTCGCCTTTTAGAATGAATTCGCCCATATGGCTAACGTCAAAAACACCGACTCCGGTCCTGACCACCGCATGTTCGGCGTTGATACCTTCATACTGAACGGGCATGTTATATCCTGCAAATGGAACCATTTTGGCTCCTAAAGAGATGTGTTTTTCTGTTAATGCGGTATTTTTCATTTGATATATCTATAAAACGTGGCCAAAAGTACGTAAAATTTAAGCACTAACCAGCTTTTGATAGATATTCACCATTCTTTTGGAGACAGCAGAGATGTCGTGATCACGTTCTACAGTTTTACGTGCATTTTCACCAATTTCACGCCATTTATTGGGGTTGGTAATGCACTGAAGGATGGATCGGTAAAACTCATCCGCAGTATTGGCAATAAGAATATCCTTTCCATGCGCACAGTTGATCCCCTCAGCCGCCATACTGGTCGCAATGATGCATTTACTCATGGCCATTCCCTCAATAATTTTCACCCGCATTCCACTGCCCGACAACAACGGCACGATCATAATAGATTTCGAGTTGATGAACTCAACGGCATCAAATACCTCTCCTTCCACAACCAGGTTTTCAGAATCGTATTCGAAAAACTCACGTGGCATATTTTTACCGGCAATATAAAAACGTAGTTCACTGTTCAGTTTCTCAATATCGGGCCAAATCTCGTCCAGAAACCATTCCAATCCTTCTTTATTGGGCCGCCAATCCATTGCACCCAAATGAAACAGGGTCGGGAAGCCATGCTCAGCAATCTGGGTGATATATTTTTCAAAATCCAGCGCCACCGGAAGTACCTCTATACCCACCTGGCAACCAAAACAAAGGATACTCTGTCTATCCTGCTCACTGATCGCAAAAACATGATGAAACCTGTTGATCTGTTCTGTCTCATAAACTTTTAGCCTGCGCGCCAGGAACTGGAGGTAACTGCGTCTAGGTCGGAAACTTTCGGTCATTGCAATCCGTTCCCAAACATCACATTCGATATTATGCGCACGGTAAATCAGCTTGGCCTTACTATTGGCCTTTACGATATCCAGATAAGGGACTACAAACAGTCCTTCAAATTGAATGATGTCAAAGTCATTTTCCTTCAGGACTTCTTCCAGCAACCTGGCTGCTTCTTCATCAAAATACCTTGAGACGTTATACGATTGATTGGAAAAAATGTTCAGGAAAGCTCCCCATACATTGACTTCCGTATCCAGGCTAAAAGAGTGAAATTTGATGTGCTCAAATATCGGATCGTAGATATCGTCCACATCTACACGGTGTTTATTCGTATTGATACTGAAAAGTGTAATTTCTACCCCCAGACGCAGCAATCCCTTAATAGTATTATAAACTACTATAGGATATCCGCTGTTCGGCGGAAAAGGAACCCGGTTGGTAAGGATTAGTGCTTTCAATCCTATGAAAATACGAATTATACCTGATTTTCGGAAAATAGTACCAACTGAGGATCTGTAATGCTGAAAGTTTTACGGTGAAATGGCGATAAACCATATTCGAGTGCGGCCGTACGGTGTACAATGGTCGGATAACCTTTGTTTTGTTGCCATTGGTAGTGCGGATATTCCCCGGCAAGCTGCTCCATATACTCGTCACGATGCGTTTTTGCCAGGATTGAGGCTGCAGCAATGTTCAGGTATTTTCCATCCCCCTTCACCACACAGGCATGGGGTATGTTGGGATAAGCCTTGAAACGGTTACCATCTATGCTGAGGTATCCAGGCTGGATCTTCAACTGTTCTACCGCCCGGTGCATGGCCAGAAATGAAGCATTCAGAATATTGATCTGGTCAATCTCGTGGTTATCAACTGAAGCCACTGCCCAGGCCAGAGCCTCGCGTTCTATTACCACACGCAGACTGCAGCGTTGTTTATGCGTCAGTTTTTTGGAGTCATTGAGTTCGCCCGCTACAAAATCCAGAGGCAGGATGACTGCCGCGGCAAATACCGGCCCCGCAAGGCAACCCCTACCGGCTTCATCACATCCAGCTTCTAAAAATTCATTCTGATAACAGTTCAATAACATAGTTCCGTAAAGTTAATAAAATTCAAACGTCCGATTAAACTGAAATATTTTGGGATTTGACATCAAAAGCATCTCTGAGACCAATGGCCAATAAATTGAATGCATACACTGTAAACATAATGGCCAATCCCGGTAGTAATGCAAGATAAGCTGCGTCCATGACGATATAGCCATAGTGTTCTTTGATCATTCCACCCCAGCTTGGCATCGGCGGCTGCGCACCAAAACCCAGGAAGCTGAGCCCCGTCTCCAATAGGATCGCAGAAGCGAAATTGGCCGAAGCCACCACCAGTACCGGGCCGGCTATATTGGGAAGTATATGCTTTATAATGATCCTGGAGGTTGGAAATCCCAGGGCCTTTGATGCCTCCACAAATTCTACTTCTTTTAATGACATTACCTGCCCACGCACCAGTCGTGCTACATCTACCCAGGTAGAAAGGCCTACCGCGATGAAAATCTGCCAAAACCCTTTACCCAAGGCGAAGGAAATTGCAATCACCAATAAGAGTGAGGGCAATGACCACACCACATTCATAAACCAGCTGATACCAGCATCTGTCCGACCTCCAAAATACCCGGCAATGGCACCCAGGCTAATCCCTAGAAAAAGGGAAATAAGTACAGCAATCAGTCCCACCGACAACGATACCCGGATGCCGAGTACAAGGCGGCTGAACAGGTCTCTGCCCTGCACATCTGTTCCCAGCCAAAAAGTCTGACTATACTGGTTGTCGGCCAATAACGGATAAACCTGCTCTTCGGCCTGCTCATCGTCGCCAATATATTCGCGTGCGTATACTTTGCCCCCTTCCTCCCGGTACGAGCTGATCGGGATACTTTTAAAATCTGGTTCCTGTCCCTTCAACATAAGCTCCAGAACACCAACTTTCTCTACTGCAGGATTTCGGCTGATGATCAAAAACTTGAAAGATCTTGCAGGCTTTTTATTGGTCAATTGTAAATGTATTGTATTTGCATAAGGCGTCTGATCAGGGACGATCAGGTATCCTAAAATTCCCATCAGCATCAGCAATAGAATGAATACCAGACCCGCAAAGGCAAGCCTGTTTTTCTTGAAGCGCATCCATATCTTTTTTGAAGGGCTGTTGCTGCTTTCCACTACCTGACCATCCTTCCTTTCCAATTGTATTTTCCTGAATTTCCTGCAACGCCAATATAAACAATATACAGGATATGGAGCAGGTTCAGCACGGGCAATAAAAACAACAGAGATCTCCGCCTGGCAAATCCCGTTACATCCCAAAGGAAAAAGAATTCAACTACAACTTTCATCAACAACTGTAAAAGTCCCAGTTTCAGATAAAAACCCATAAAAAGACCAATACCAAGATTCATCAGGATACTCAGGTTAAACAACCAGATGCAAACCCCCAGTACAATGATGGATTTATTTTTGTAGCGTGTACTTTTTGAGGCCCAGCGCTTACGTTGCTGAAGGAATTCCGTCAAACTGGGCTTAGCATAAGTATAAACTACCGCATCGCTATTTTTCAGAAAACCAATGTGATTGTCATACTTCGCAGCCATCTTGTGCAGTAGCAACTCATCGTCGCCAGAAGCCAGGTCATCTATTCCTTTAAATCCCCCGACTTCGTAAAAAGCAGCCTTTTCGTAAGCGAGATTAGCCCCATTACAGGTAGAGGGCCTTTTGTTACCTATGGTCGAAGCACCAAGGCCAATGAGGTACAAAAATTCGAGGGCCTGTGCACGCTCAAAAAAACTTTGCTCCTTAAAATAAGCGACAGGCGAAGAGATCATCTTGTATCCATTCCTCTCGTAACAATTGACTATAGTAGACAACCAATCCGGTCCCATTCGACAATCTGCGTCCGTAGTAATGATCAATGTTCCGGTCGATTGCCCAATTGCGGTTTGAATGGCCTTTTTCTTGTAGGAATTCAATGCACGGTCTTCGTTCAACTGAATTAGCTTCACGCCTTGATCTGCATAACGCCGCACCACCTCAGCCGTACCATCCGTCGAATGATCGTCGATAAAGATCAGCTCTGTGAGTGTCCTATCGTAGTTTTGAGCAATGAGATCATTTAAGGTATCGGCAATGATGGCTTCTTCATTTCGGGCTGCAACGATCACGGAAACCTTGGTTACACCTGGTCGGCCATCCCGCTCGAAATTGCGGAGCCGGTGCCATCCCCTGATAAATGCAATAACTACTACCAGATACAGTATGCTCAAAAAAGAACTGATATAACTAACTACGCTGAACGCTTCCAAAGAAATTAAGTTTAAAAACAAAATAAGAACCCAATATAGCAGGAATTATGATATTGATGAGCCATATGCTGGCCGTACAAGCAATAACAGCTACACTGTGATTGGTGATAAATCCAAAAAAATAAGATGCCGTCAGACTCCTGATTCCCACATCAAACAGATCCAAAGAAGGAAGTGTCGACTGAACAAAAAATAAAATACTGACCATCATTAAAATATCCAGGTAATGCAACTGAGGGATCAACCAATAAAACAGAATAAAATATTGCGAACTGAAGACCAGATATCTGGCGAGACAGAACAACAAAATCTTCATTAGCTCTCGCTTCCTGTACCTACCCAATATACTATAGAACTTCTTATACTTACGGGTAAAGCGTATCGACAGCAAAATGCCATTTAGCCACTTGATATTAAAATAGAAGACCAGAAAGAATACACAAAACACGAATGACAGAAACAGCAGCACATAGAAGAGCATATAATCTATAGCCACAAAGCGGTAGATAAAGAAACAGATCGCTATTGCGCCAAAAACATTTGTCAGCACCATTTGCCCGATGTTGCCCACTGTCATGGCCACTACCCCGATAATCCGTCGCTTTGGTGATAGAAAAAAGACCCGTCCCCCATATTCCCCAATCCTGTTCGGTGTAAATACCGCCCAGGTCAGCCCGCAAAACACGGATTCTATTGCCTTCCAAACAGTAATCTTCTCGACCTGCGCAATCAAGCGCTTCCACTTCAGAGCTTCCAGACCCCAGTTCAGCAACATGAGCATACACACTGAGCCGATCACCAGCAGGATCTCTGTTTCTGGAATACCTTCCAAAAGCCCCGTAAAATCCCGTAGGTTTTCATTAGCACTCAGCTTATGGTAGATAAACCAAAAAGCAACCACGACAATGGTTGTCTTCAACAAATAGGAAACCGTCTTTTTATAAGTTGATGTCAATCTTTTTAATTTACTGTGTGCAAATATGCTTAATATTGTGCTATGTTGGTGGAAAAAAAGGAACGGATCATCATCGGTATAGATCCCGGAACTTCAATAATGGGGTATGGTGTCATCCTGGAAAAAGGAAGTAAAATAGAATTGATCACGATGGGCATTGTCAGGATGGATCACCTGGATGACCACTTCCTGAAACTGCAGCGCATATTCGAAAAAACCATTAACCTACTGGATGAATTCAAACCGGATGCGATGGCCTTGGAGGCGCCATTTTATGGAAAAAATATTCAGGTCATGCTAAAATTAGGCCGGGCGCAGGGCACAGCTATGGCAGCAGCGCTTTCCCGAAACATCCCAATTGCTGAATATGCACCAAGAAAAATCAAACAATCTATTACTGGTAATGGCAATACGACTAAAGAGCAGGTCGCGGCCATGCTTCAGCGGTTACTGAACTTCAAGGAAACACCTGAGTTTCTGGATGCGACGGACGGTTTGGCAGTTGCAGTATGTCATTCTTTTCAGAGAGTAAGTACCACAGGGAAAGGCAAGGCATATTCAGGTTGGGAAGCCTTTGCAAAAGACAATAAAAAGCGTCTGAAATAAAAACTGCCGCATGTTTTCACAAGCGGCAGAGGAAAAATGAGCGCGCACATTAACTCTTTAAAGGCAGGGCTTTAGGTTTGTTCTTATATTGTCTGTAGATAAAGTAAGCGGCGGCGGCAAGTACGAAAAGTACCCAGAGGTTAACGAGGATCAGGATCAGCTCCACAAAAATAGTCCAGCCCGTTTGGATGCTCAGCCATAGCCGGGTGAAAAATGCTGGCCGGAAGTCCGACAGCCGGTCATTCTCTACTACCATACGCTTCACTGTATTGTCCTGGTAAAAATTTAAGGTGATCGTGCTGTATTTTACTTTACTGTCGATCAGCAGGTTCTCTACTTTCTTATCGACATAATCATCTTTCAGCACCAAAGCCGTCTCTACGTTATTACTTTTCTTATTGGCATGTTTGTTCAATTGCTCCACCGCTTCCACCCTATTTCGATTCTTTAGCTGATTCGCCAGATAGGCGATCCCCTGATCATCTAGTTTCAAAGATTGTTGATCGACAAAAACAGCAAGCTTTGCTACCTTATTCGTAAATTCATCCAGTCGGTCTGAGGGCACTTTCGCCGTAATATAACCTTCAGTCCTATAGGAGGTAAGTTCAAGTAAAGAATCTGCTGAGTACCTGACTTTCTCTGTTTGCTGAATGTTGCTTTGAATGGAAAATTCCGCTAGGGTCCCTCCGTCTGCCTTAATCGATGAACTCAGCTTTTCCTTGGTTTGCTGTACATCCTTCACCCTAAAGCGCATATCCGCAGTCTTGATGATTTTCTCTGTCAGTACAGTATCTGTACTTTCCAGATTCTCCGTAGTAAGATCCGCAGATTCATATTTTTTTTCACTGTTGCAGCCGAAAGCCACCATTGCGAATACACAATAGATTAAATATTTGTTCATAGCATTAATATTTAGTTATTTACTCTTAATACTGGATATTCAAATAAGTAACCTAACAGAAATTCGATTTTTTTAGTTTGAAGGGTTTCAGTATATAAATGTTACAAAAAAAGTCCCCACCGGTATCAAAACCGATGGGGACTTCTTAACGAGGCGATGCTATTTCTAGGCGCCTAATATTTTAAATACCCCTTTGCAGGCGATAAAAGAACCGATAAATAAAATTACCCATGATACAATAGACAAAGTAGTTGAATCAGCGGCAAAACGCAAGTATACACCTAAAATGCTGACTAAAACCCCAACGGTAATCAATGTATAAATTGATGTCTCGTTAGCCCTTTTCATGCTTTCTGTATTGTGTTTTGGTGTCTGTTCCATCTTATTATTGTTTTTTAACTGCACAAAAATAGTATTTTTATTAAATAGTGCAGGTTTTTACTTTGTTATTTTATCCGTTTAATGCAGCGGCTCCACTTACGATCTCTGTCAACTCTGTGGTAATTGCAGCCTGACGTGCCTGGTTGTAAGAAAGTTTTAAGGCCTTCAGCAAATCTCCGGCGTTCTCAGTCGCTTTATCCATAGAAGTCATACGTGCACCGTGCTCTGAAGCATGTGAATCCAATACAGCTTTGTACAACTGGATCTTAATCGACTTAGGGATCAGCTGCTCCACAATCTCCTCCTGAGCTGGCTCAAGGATATAATCGATGTTACTGGCTGCCGCTTTAGAAGATTTTTGTTCCGTTTCCTGTGTCTTTGGTAAAGGAAGCAATTGTTCAGTAGTCAGGATCTGCACCGCGGCATTTTTAAACCTGTTGTACACCAATTCTACTTTATCAAATTCTCCCTTTTCAAAACCCGCCATGATCGACTCAGTGATCTTGGTGACATTCTCGAAAGTAAGTGCCGAATAAACCTCATTATTGTTACCAATTACACGGTAACCACGTTTTTCATAAAAATCCTGCGATTTCTTACCGATAGCTACAATGCTTACATTACCTTTTTTGTACTGCTCACTGTATTTTTCAGCGATCAGGTTGTTGGTAACTTTGATGACGTTCATATTGAACGCACCGGCAAGGCCACGGTTAGAAGAAACAGCCACAATTAAAACCTTATTTGGCTCGCGTTCCTGGATGAAAGGAGAGGATGAACCCTCAAGACTTCCGGAAAGATTTCCTAAGATTTCCTTTAGCTTGGTAGCATATGGACGTAATTGTACAATAGCATTGGTAGCACGCTTCAACTTAGCAGCTGAAACCATTTTCATGGCTTTAGTGATCTGCTGAGTAGATTGCACTGATGCGATACGGATTCTTACTTCTTTTAAATTTGCCATTTTTCTAGTATCGGGTACTCCTTACTTATGTCTATTTAGTATTTACCTGAAAGTTCTTTTGCTACAGTTTCCAATACTCCTGTGATCTGGTCATCGAATTTACCAGCTTTCAAAGCTTTCAAGGTATCTGGGTGGCGCAGTTCCAACTGTTGCAGATATTCTATTTCAAATTCTCTTACTTTATTTACAGGAACCGAACGCATCAGGTTTTTAGTACCGATGTAAATGATCGCAACTTGTTTTTCTACTGTCATTGGAGAGAACTGACCTTGTTTCAGGATCTCCACGTTACGAGCACCTTTATCCAGTACAGACTTCGTAGCAGCATCCAAATCAGAACCAAATTTAGAGAAAGCCTCCAATTCACGGTATTGAGCCTGATCTAATTTCAAAGTACCAGCTACTTTCTTCATGGATTTGATCTGAGCGTTACCACCTACACGTGATACCGAAATACCTACGTTGATCGCCGGACGGATACCTGAGTTGAACAGGTTACTTTCCAGGAAGATCTGACCATCAGTGATCGAAATTACGTTGGTAGGGATGTAAGCTGAAACGTCACCAGCCTGAGTTTCGATAATAGGTAGAGCAGTTAATGAACCACCACCTTTTACAATTCCTTTAAGTGACTCCGGCAAATCATTCATCGCCTGTGCGATCTCGTCATTTGAGTTGATCTTGGCAGCACGCTCCAATAAACGACTGTGCAGGTAGAAAACGTCACCAGGATAAGCTTCACGGCCCGGTGGACGACGCAACAACAGGGATACCTCGCGGTAAGCCACAGCCTGTTTAGACAAATCATCATAAACAATCAGGGCTGGTCTTCCTGTATCACGGAAAAACTCACCTATCGCAGCACCAGAGAATGGCGCGTAGAATTGAAGCGGTGCAGGTTCAGCAGCCGAAGCAGCTACAACTACAGTATAAGGCATTGCACCGTTTTCTTCTAAAGTACGTACAATGTTCGCTACTGTACTTGCTTTTTGTCCGCAAGCTACATAGATACAGAATACAGGGTTACCTGCTTCATAAAATTCTTTTTGGTTGATAATGGTATCGATACAAACCGCAGTCTTACCAATTTGACGGTCACCGATCACCAACTCACGCTGGCCACGACCGATTGGAATCATTCCGTCAATCGCTTTGATACCAGTTTGAAGAGGCTCAGTTACCGGCTGACGATAGATTACACCCGGAGCTTTACGCTCAATTGGCATCTCATAAGTCTCGCCAAGAATCGGTCCTTTGCCGTCGATAGGCTCACCAAGGGTGTTTACCACACGACCCAACATACCTTCACCAACTTTGATAGAGGCAATCTTCTTAGTACGTTTGATCGTATCACCTTCTTTGATCTTGTCAGAAGGGCCCAAAAGAACCACACCAACATTATCTTCTTCAAGGTTCAAAACAATTCCTTGCAAGCCAGTCTCAAATTCAACTAACTCACCTGATTGAACTTTAGTTAAACCATAAACACGGGCAATACCATCGCCCACCTGCAATACAGTACCAACTTCTTCAAGTTCTGCTTCTGATTTAAAGCCCGCCAATTGTTGCCTGATAATTGCCGATACTTCGTCTGGTCTTACCTCTACCATAATTTTATATTATTTCTTTTGTAAATCAGTATTATGTTATTATATATGCTCAGCCCGGACTAAACAGTACCCTGGGCAAATTCTTTTTTAAGTTTATTCAATCCGCTTGAGATACTTGCGTCAAACTGTCTGTCGCCTACTTTCAATATAAAACCACCGATCAAGTTCGTGTTTACTTTCTCACGGATCAGGACCTCATTGGCACCAATCTCCTTTTTTACTATCGCAGTGATCTCAGCCCTGTTCGCTTCAGTCAGTTCAGTTGCTGAAGTAACCTCTGCAGTAACAATGCCTTTGATCGCGTTGTACTGTGCGATGAATGCTTTTGCCGCACCGAAAATGATGGCCGAACGTCCTTTGCTAACGATCAGTTTTAAAAATGCTTTGGTAACTTCATGAACCCGGGAGCCAAAAACATCTGATAAAATCCCTGCTTTTTTATCCAAAGGAACGATCGGATTTTTAAGAATTGCTTCCAGTTCCGAATGCTCGTCAATCACCTGTGCTAAAAGAACCATATCTCCCTTGATCTGCTCCAAAGCATTTTGCTCGGTAGAAAGATCTATTAGTGATTTGGCGTATCTCGATGCTGCTTTATTTTCTGACATTTTCTTTTTATATCTGGCTCAACAAAAACCTGTTAGTTTAATTCAACATCTTTTAAAAGACTTGCAACTAAATCCTGCTGTTTGGCTTTATCTTCCAACTGGGTACGTAAAACACGTTCTGCAATTTCAAGGGATAAAGTTGAAACCTGGTTTTTCAGTTCAGCTAAAGCAGCTTTCTTTTGGTTCTCAATTTCAATTTTAGCCTTTTCAATCAACTTAGCTCCCTCAGTGTGGGCCTGAGTTTTAGCTTCATGAACGATACTGTCTTTAAGTGCCTTTGCTTCTTTCAGGATGCGGTCACGTTCCTCACGTGCCTCTTTCATCAACTCCTCGTTCTGAGCAGTCAGACGTGTCATCTCGATTTTAGCCAGTTCCGCTTTATTTAAAGCTTCATCAATACTTTGCTCACGCTCGTGAATTGCAGCCAGGATAGGTTTCCATGCAAATTTCTTAAGCAATATCAATAAGCAAATAAATGCCAATGCGGTCCAAAAAACTAATCCAATGCTGGGGGTTACTAATTCCATTTTATATAATACTTTTAAACTTATTGTTCTTTAATTAAGGTCTTTGATCCACCAATCGTGAACCAAAGACCTAAAATTTTCAGGTTGACTAAACTGGATTGTTTCCAAGTAATGCAACTACCACACCGAATAAAGCAGCACCCTCGATAAGGGCAGCAGCGATAATCATTGCAGTCTGAATTTTTGATGCAGCCTCAGGTTGACGAGCAATACCTTCCATTGCTTTTCCACCAACTTGACCGATACCGATACCGGCACCAATTACTGCTAAACCGGCACCTATCGCCGCGATTGAACCTACCATAACTAATTTAATTTATATAATTTGTAAAAAATAGTTGCTCATTAATGATGTTCTTCTACTGCCATACCGATAAACAGTGCAGTCAGCAGGGTAAAAATAAAGGCCTGTAAAAACGCAACCAGCATCTCCAATACATCCATAAACAATACGAATGCAACAGATACAGGCGCAATAGCCAAAGTTTCAAAAATAAATATTAGGGAGATCAGACTCAATACGATGATGTGACCTGCCGTGATGTTCGCAAACAAACGGATCATCAAAGCGAAAGGCTTAGAAATGATACCGATCAATTCCACAGGAATCATAATCGGATACAACCACCAGGGCACATCCGGTCTGAAAATATGTTTCCAGTAATATTTGTTTCCATTTAAATTAACGATGAGCAAAGTACCCAAAGCCATTACAAAGGTCAGGGAAATATTACCCGTCACGTTAGCCCCTCCCGGGAAGATAGGAATCAAACCCAACAGGTTATTGATCCAGATGAAGAAAAATGTAGTCAGCAGGTAAGGCATAAACTTCGCATAGTCATGACCGATATTCGGCTTCGCAATATCATCTCTTACAAACACAATGATCGGCTCGATCAATGACTGTAATCCTTTTGGAGATTTACCTACACGTTTTTTATAAGCGCCCGCTACAGAAATAAAGATAATCAGGATCACTGCGATGGCAATAAACATAGCCGCTACATTCTTCGTAATAGAGAAGTCCATCAACCGGGCAGAAGCAGCCTCATCAACCTGACCATCTGCACCTACAATCTTCACCTTATCATTCACCAAACGATAAGTGTTCTTAGCTCCGGTGTAGTCATGCTCACCATGATGAAAATGACCGGAAGAAAAGAAATCCAAACCAGCAGGAGTATATACAATTACCGGAAGCGGCATCGAAACATGCCCCCAGAAATGCCACATGTGTGAATCAGCAATGTGCTCCATAATCACCTTGGTAGGTTCAAATTTTTCAGCACCATGTGCGGCCTCATGACCAGCAGCTGAAGCATGCGCATCCGCCACTAAGGTATCAACAGAAACAACCGCACTGTCAGTCTGCGCAAAAGCAGGAGACGAAACAGAGAAAAACGCTAAAAAAAGCGTAAAAACAACAATTAACCTTTTCACTTTAAACTCAAAAACGTGGCTACAATCCATTTAGTCGCAGATTTTTACTATTTATTTTGGTGGCGCAAGTTACGTAACAAAGCGTATATTTCAAAGAAGGAGAACAATAAATATAAAGAAAAAAAATTTAGCACAAAAACCATCCCCTTTTCCTTGCTGTTTAGGCTGTAAATCAGCACAAAAGCCATTGAAAAAAACATTTTCACTGCAATTGCTCCCATAATTGCCATAATTCCCGTTTCGGGATTGCGTTTCAGGCCAAAATCAGCACCCAGATAAGCGATATAAGTAATGCCCGCAAAGAAAAAATAAATAACCCAAAACTTGCCGGTCAGGAGCTGCACATTAGGAAAAATCAGGGGAATAAAGTAAGCAATAGCTGCAATCAATGCACTATACAAAGCATAATAAACGGTGAAACGGGCTGTGCTCAAATTTAATTTTTTTACAAAAGTAAAGATTTAGCCCGATTTAATTGACTAGTCCTTATTTTTATTTAACTGTTTCACAACTTGATACATGGCCACTGCCACCCCCAATAAACTGAAACCTGCTGTAAAAAGCGGAGCTTTACCCACCCTCCGCTCATCGATCTTATAACCAATGAAGGCAAACAGTCCTATCGTAGCCAGCATTTGAAAGCTAATGGCAGAGTATTTCGCAAAATTGCTTATATTTCTTTTGTTTTCGTTTGGATCAGTCATGCCATGCTGCAATTAAATAATACGGGTTTTCCTAAGAAGTTATAGATGAATAAAATACTTTTGTATAAATGAACAATTACGCTGCCAACAATTTAAAGTTACTATTATTTAGCATATGCAGCTGCATGATCCTCTCCTGCAGTTCGCAAAAAGATAACGCCACCAGCCGGAGCCTTCAAAACCTCTCTGCAAGGTATAATTATATCTATAATGCCAATGTCATCCTGACCAACCACCAAAACGAGCTGGCTGAAACCTATGTAGAGAATTACGATCTGGTCCTCCCCGTCTACCTCGGCCCCGAAGTCGACCGCTCTGAAGCCAATGTCTCCCTGAACTTGAAACCTATGGATGACATTATCAAGAAGGCTCAGGTGATCATTCTTGATAAAAGCTATAGCAACTACCTTGACGAATCTTACCTGCTGCTCGGAAAGGCCAACTTTTACAATGGTAATTATTTTAATGCTGCAGAATATTTCGACTATACAGCCAAAGCATACCGCAACACTCCCAATAGCTTTCTTGAAGCACTGAACTGGAAGGCCAGAAGTCTCATGCAGCTCAGGCGCATTAAAGAGGCCAATCAGGTCCTGGACTCCCTCGAATATGTCCTGCCCAGTGTCAAAAAACCTTCAAATCGGGCAGAGCCGCTGGCGACTCTCGCCCAGATGTGCATCTACCTCGGGAACGACACGGCTGCTGTTTCTTACCTCAAAGATGCAATCAAAGCAAGCAACCAGAGCCAGCATAAAATCAGGTGGACCTACATTCTCGCCCAGCTCTATGAGAAAAACAAAGACTTTCAAAATGCAATGGCCAGCTACAGGAAGGTTGCTAAAAGTAATGCACCTTTTGAAATGTACTTCAATGCAAATCTCGGTCGTATCAAGATCAATGCCTTGCTGAACGGGACCAAGGTCAACAGACAAAAGGAGCTCCTCGCACTACTGAAAGATGATAAAAACTTTGACTACAATGATCAGGTTTATTTTCAGATTGCAGAGACTTATGCTGCTGATGAGGCCTACACAGAGGCTGAAAAATATTATCACATATCCGTCAGGAACAGTACTGTCAATGCCTACCAAAAAGGGCTTTCTTATCTAAAGATTGCCGACCTCAATTTCAAGTATTTCAAGAATTACCTAAAAGCAAAAGCCTACTACGACAGTACGGTCAATACCTTACCCAAAAATTATCCCGGCTACGAACTGATCCTGAAAAAAAGCCTCAACTTGCAGTACCTCACCGACCGTTATGAAACAATTGCCCTCCAAGATAGCCTCCAGGCCATCGCCAAACTACCGGAGACAGCACGCAATGCAAAAATAGAAGCCCTGGCCAGTCCTGTCGTGCAAACGCAAAGCCAGGCTCAGACCAATACAGGTTTTGCCGGTCAGCCAAGTTATACCGCAGGAAACAATCCACGCCTTCAGGCACAGAGTTCCTTTTATTTTAGCAACCCCACGGCAGTCAGCCTCGGTTTCTCTGATTTCAAAAAACGCTGGGGCAACAGGAAACTGGAAAACAACTGGCGCCAGAGCATCCGCAGTTCGGCCCAGGAAACCAACCAGGAGCTGGCCAACACTATCAATGGCCTTCCCGCAGGTCCGGATCAGGTAGCTGCGGCCCCGAAAGACAAAGATGCATTGATCAAACAATACACCGAAAGCCTTCCTCTAAGTCCGGAACTGATGAACAGCTCTAACCAGAAGATCATCGATGCTTATTATGAAATCGCCAGCTTCTATCTCCAGGAACTGAATGATCAAAAGGAAGCAGACCTGGTTTACCAAACCTTGCTTCGCCGCTTCCCCAACAACAGCCACCTGGCAGCAACATGGTATAGCCTATTCCTCATCCATAAAGAAACTGATCCGGAAAAGTCCAACACCTATAAAAATAACCTGCTCACAGCATTTCCAAATAGCCCATATGCAAAGATCCTTTTGGACCCTGCTTTCTCCCTGAAGCAATCTGAACTGGAAGCGAATGCCAACAAAAAATACAACGACGTATTTGAGCAATACACTAAAAAGGATTTCAGCGGTGTCATCCAGCAGGTCAATGAGACTACTGCACAGGGAAATGCCAATTACCTGGCTCCACAGTTTTTCTACCTGAAAGCCATAGCCATAGGCCGGACCAGTCCTGTCGACAGCCTGCTTAGGGCCTTTAATTCCATCGTTACTCAATTTCCTGATGACCAACTGGTCCGGCCTCTAGTGCAGGAACACATTGCCTACATCAATGCGCACATGGAAGATTTCAGAAAAAGAACAATCGCTTTACCAGATTTCGATCCAAATGAACCGCCCTTCAATAACATCAGCAGTCCAAAGATCAGCAACCCAATTCCTGTTGTTGCACAAACCAATACACCAAAGGCCATAGTGGTAAACAAGACAACCACACTGCCCCAAAAAATTGCAGAAGAAAAGCCTCTTCAGCCCAACACAGTTGAAAAAACACCCGAAATACCAAAACCGGCAGTCCCCGAAAAGAAATCTTTTGCCCCTTTTACAGACGCAAAATCAACGACATATTATTACGTCATCCATGTTGCAGATGCCGCTCTGACCTTAAGTTCATCGCGTTTTGGCATCGGACAGTTCAACCGTGGCAACTATGCAGAAGAGAACCTGAAACACCAATTGAAAGAATTTGACAATGATCAGCTGATTTATGTAGGGAACTTTACTAATTTTGAAGACGCAAAAACTTATGCTTCGGGGATTACCCCACAGCTAAAGCAAATCATGAAGGTCCCCGTTAGCATTTACACGAATTTCATCATCAGCAAAGAAAATTTTGACCTGATCAAAAACAGGACATTGCTGAATACTTATATGGAGTTCTATAAAAACAACTATTAAAATGAAGAAATCACTTTCGCAGGAAGACATTAGAAAGTATAATTATACCCTTTGGAAAATATTGATAGGCGGACTGCTCATTTTCGGTCTGTTCATCGTCTGCATTGGTTTCGGATTGTTTGGAGAGCTCCCTTCTTTCAGGGATATTGAACACCCTAAGAGCAATCAGGCTTCCGAGATCGTGACCGATGATGGAAGGATACTGGGTACTTATTTCGTACAGAACAGGTCCAACGTCACTTATTCGGAGATCTCCCCAAACGTGATCAATGCCCTGATCGCTACGGAAGACATCCGCTTTAAAGAACATTCCGGTATTGATTTCAAACGTACTTTTACCATCTTCTTATACGCTTTGATCGGAAAAAAACAGGGTGGAAGTACCATCACCCAGCAGCTTGCCCTTAACCTTTTCTCAGAGGAAGGAAGGCAAAAAAACTTTGCAAAAAGAATCCTGCAGAAATTCCAGGAATGGGTCATCGCTGTAAAATTGGAAAGAAACTATACCAAAGAGGAAATCATTGTAATGTACCTTAACACGGTGGAGTTTGGAAATCAGTCCTATGGGATCAAATCAGCTGCCCGTGTTTATTTCAATACGACCCCTGACCGATTGACCGTTCCACAGGCAGCTACCCTGGTAGGCATCCTGAAAGGCGTAACCCGTTACTCACCTACCCGCAATCCCGACCGTGCCCTTGCACGCAGGAATACCATTATGGGCCTTATGCTCAAAGAGGAACTCATTACCCAGAGCGAATATGACCGCCAGAAAGATCAACCGCTGAACCTGAAATTCAGCGCAGCTACAGTAAACGAAGGGATAGCTCCATATTTCCGTGCGGTATTGAAAAACGACATCAAACGAATTTTCGAAGAGCGCTCCATTACCAAACCTGACGGTACACCATATGACCTCGACAGGGACGGACTGAGGATCATCACCACACTGAACTACGACATGCAGACCTATGCAGAAGAAGCTCAAAAAGAATACATGAAAATCCTCCAGGCCTCTTTTAATAAAAGCTGGAAGGGCAGAAATCCTTTTAAAGGAAAGGAAGCACAGATCGAACAGGGCGTCAAACGCTCTGACCGCTATAAATCACTGCAACTGGAAGGTAAGTCTGAAGCAGAGATCAAGGAAGACTTCAATACAGCTACACGATTGACCATCTTCACTTGGAAGGGAAATGTAGACACACTGATGAAGCCTATAGATTCGGTAAAATATTATAAAATGTTGCTCAGAAATGCCATGATGGCCATGGATCCACAAACAGGTTATGTCAAAGCCTGGGTGGGCGGCATCAACTACGAACACTTCAAATACGATCAGGTGAAAATGGGTACCCGACAGGTGGGCTCTACCGCAAAACCTTTCACTTATGCTGTGGCAGTAGACAATGGTTATTCGCCATGTTTCACCGTATTGAACGAACCGGTAACCATCGATGTTCCGGGTGGTAAACCCTGGACACCCCGTTCCAGCGGCACTGTACCAGGCTACCTAACGCTACAGAAAGGTCTCGCACTTTCACAAAATTACATTGCTGCTTACCTGATGAAACAGGTTGGCCCAACTGCCGTAGCTACACTCGCAAAAAAGATGGGCATCAGCTCCGAAGTACCCGCCTACCCTTCTATCGCGCTGGGTTCTTTCGATGCATCTGTATACGACATGGTAGGAGCTTACAGCGTATTTGCCAATAAAGGAGTCTACCAGAAACCGACATATATCCTGAGAATCGAAGATAAAAATGGGGTCGTACTCCATTCAGAAAAACCGATCCCGGTTCCGGCAATGAGCGAAGAACTCGCCTTTGTCATGACCAGGATGCTCAGAGGTGTAGTAACCAGTGGTACAGGCTGGAGACTGGCCGGAAGGTATGGCGTAAAAGCACCGATAGGTGGCAAAACCGGAACAACGCAGAACAATTCCGACGGCTGGTTTATGGGCATCAGCCCACAACTCGTTGCTGGTGTGTGGACCGGCTGTGAAGACCGTGCCTTTCACTTCACCAGTACAGCACAGGGTGATGGTGCCACGACGGCATTACCCATCTTTGCAGGTTTTATGAAAAGAGTGTATGCCAATCCAAAGCTGAAGATATCGCAGGCAGATTTTGTGCCTCCGGCAAGCGGGGTATCCATTACCTACGATTGCAACCTCTACCAGCAACAGGAACAAGCGACAGAACTTGACGAAAAACTAGGCTTCTAAACAAATACCCCCTATTCAATGAGTGCTTTTGATCATAGAAAGGCAGTAGCCGATATTCCGCACAAACCTGGTGTTTACCAGTTTTGGGACATAGAGGGTACACTCATTTACATCGGAAAAGCCAAAGACCTACGTAACCGTGTGGGCTCTTACTTCAATAAAGATAATCAGATGAACGGTAAGACCAGGGTACTGGTCTCCCGGATACGGAAAATCTCCTTCACCATTGTCGATACCGAAATCGATGCATGGCTCCTGGAAAACAGCCTGATCAAAAAGCATCAGCCCAGGTACAACATCATGCTCAAGGACGACAAGACCTATCCCTGGATCATCATCAAAAAAGAGCCTTTTGCAAGGGTATTCTGGACACGAAAGATGGTCAAAGATGGCTCTACTTATTTTGGCCCTTATGCCTCAGTAGGCATGATGCACACCATATTAGACCTCATCAAGGAAACTTATCCACTGCGGACATGCAACCTGCCCCTTACCCCAAAAAATATTGAGGAAGGCAAGTTCAAGGTTTGCCTGGAGTACCAGATCGGCAATTGTAAAGGTCCATGCCAGGCCTACCAAAGCTTACAGGACTATGAGGAAAACATCGAACAGATCAAAGACATCCTCAACGGAAAAATAGGGAACGTCATCCGTGACGTCAAGCAAGTCATCAAGACTGCTGCCGAGGAACTGAATTTTGAGTACGCACATCAGTACCAAAAAAAACTCCAGGTACTGGAAAAATACCAAAGCAAATCTACTGTCGTGAATAGTGCCATCACCAATATCGACGTGGTCAGTATCGCTTCTGATGAGCGCTATGCCTTTGTCAACTACCTGAAGGTGATGAACGGCAGCATCATCCAGACACAAACCATAGAGATCAAAAAACGGCTGGATGAAACCGATGAAGAATTGCTCACTATTGCCATTACAGAATTCCGCACCAAATTCCACAGTACCTCTAAAGAAATTATCGTACCCTTTGACATTACCCTCCTGGATACCAACCTTAAATTTACGGTACCTAAGCTGGGCGAGAAGAAAAAATTATTAGAGCTTTCGCAGAAAAACGTGCTCTTCTTCAAAAAAGACAAACTCAACCAATACGAAAAGCTGAACCCAGACCTCAGGACCGACCGGATCCTGACCCAGATGCAAAAAGATCTGCGGCTTACCCAGCTGCCCAAACACATCGAATGTTTCGATAACTCCAATTTTCAGGGCCAATACCCGGTATCGGCCATTGTCGTGTTTAAAGATGCCAAACCTTCCAAAAAGGACTACCGGCATTTCAACGTAAAAACCGTAGAAGGGCCTAACGATTTTGCCACCATGGAAGAGGCTGTTTACCGGCGCTATAAGCGCATGCTCGAGGAAGAGGATACATTGCCTCAACTGATCATCATAGACGGTGGTAAAGGCCAGCTATCTTCGGCCATGTCCAGTTTAAAGAAGCTCGGAATAGAAAACAGGGTGACGGTGATCGGCATTGCCAAGAGACTGGAAGAACTGTACTATCCCGGCGATTCTTATCCACTCTATCTGGATAAAAAATCGGAGACGCTAAAAGTCATCCAGCAACTGCGTGATGAAGCCCACCGTTTTGGGATTACCTTCCACCGGAAGAAAAGAGACCAGGGCACACTCAAAACTGAGCTGGAAGAAATTCCCGGCATTGGCAAAACGACTGCCGACAAATTATTAAGACAGTTCAAATCGGTGAAGAAGATCAAAGAAGCTACAGAAGCTGAACTTTCTGCTGTATTGAATAAAAAACAAGTCCAGACGCTACTCCAGCATTTTACCGGATAAGATCAGTCTAACGGGCTACGAAAAACAAAAAAGACCTCTTGAATACGTGAAACAAGAGATCTTTCCTATCGTCGAGATGACGAAAATATAATCTAAATAACTAGTACTCCCAGAGACTTTGCTCGAAATCAGACATCGATTTCTTGATGCGTTCCGATTCGTATAGCTTTCTTGGGTCCTTTGGATCTGTTAGTCCAAGCATATCTACGATATTTTTATTGCCCGGGTTAGTCTCTTTGATCACATAGCTCGAAAACAAGCGCCTTACAAAGAAATCGTCCAGGGATAAAGTCGAAGCATCATTGCCCGGGTTTACCAGACGTTTTGTGCTCAATAGTTGTCTTGCATCATCATAGTATACCCAAAATACTGGTTTCCAGTTTCCTTCTTCCATTTTCATCGGTGCAATACCTACAATCCTGGGTTCAAAAATAGAACGCTTCACATCGAGGATCCAATCTTCCTTAATCCTGTATTTCACGAACTCATCTGACCTCAATCTTCTCAAGGTAGGGTCTCCAATTTTTCCACTTACTGAATCTATTACCCCTTCAGTTACACCCTGTGCACTTTGCAGAGCTTCCAGGGGTGTCAGCGCAATCCGGAAGGAATCGTTATCGTCCAGAAGTTTCCCTGCTGTCGTATCCTTACTGGAATAAACCGTCAGTTCCTCATCCTTGATTGCCTGCAAAAGCACATCGATTAGTTTAGAGTCGGCGGAGTTCAGCACAGAATTGATCGTATCCCTCAGGTCGATCTCGCGCCAGATGCGTTTCGCATAGTATACATCCTCTTCCCTTACATCAGCATAAGGAACCATGATATTGCTATCTATTTCGGTACGTACTACAAAACCGTCCTTAGGAGGGGTTTTGATTTTTTTCTTTTTCAGGGAATCCACCTTTATAGCAGGAATACTGTCCTGTGCAAAAGCGGCAGTTCCAAGCAAAACAAATACGATCAGGCTTAAAATATTTTTCATAATCCGTCTATTTAGCTACAAATGAAATTCCATCCAATACTTTAGATCTTCCATCAGGTCCTTCGCAAACAATATCTTTAAAGATAACAGTTGCATTAGGTTTCAAAGAATTCAAGGCCCCTTTTACCTGGGTGCTAAAGCCTGCACCACTATTTTGCAGGGTTAGCGGATCAGATTTAGGATTGATAAAAGTAACCGCAAAACGGACTACCCTGAATTTCACGTCAAATACAAAATCTTCCAGTTGCGTGTCGATGGCGCCTGCACTTTCCAGGAATTCCAAAGGCACGTTACCGCCAGATTTATTCTTTACGTATGCTCTTGGCGTAGGTAATGCTTTTACCCTAAACTGCTGTGAACCTAAGTTCAATGTTTTACCACCTGAACTCGCAGAAACTGTAACGCTCAAGGTTTTACCCACATCACCTCCGCCTACATTCACTGTATATTTTCCATTTCCACCAGAGATAGAACCTCCCGAAATAGAGGCCTTTACGCTCTCCAAAGGAAATCCAGCGGCAGAAACTGAGAATGGATTTGGAACACCAGCATAAATTACATTCATCTTATCCGGCGATACTGTCGCGGAAGGCTTCGCCACCTGATAAGTCTGCTCCGCAGTTGGATATTCTTTTACAGTTCCGTCAGTCTGCTTCACGCGGATCACCCCACGCCATTTGAATACACCTACACTTCCTGTACTTCCTGTATAAGTTCCTTTACCATCTCTAACCGCCAACGCACCACCATTCACCGTGATGGAAGGGTTTGACCTCGAATCACTCGCAGTTAAAAACACCTGCGCAGTATAAGGCTGTCCTTGAATCACATATGAAGAGGGTGCCACAGCAACCGCGTCAAACTGATCCAGGTTTACCAGGGCCTTATCCATGTTACCGAAAAGCTTTTTCACAATCTCCGCTTCGGCATTTTTCACATCCGATTGGATTTTTGTCAGTGTCGTATTGGCCGCCGTCAAAGGCATTCCATCGCCAAAATTAATATCTTCCCACTTTTTTTTGCCATTGATGTTCTTCTCGGCATCCTTTGCCTCAAGGGTAAAGGTCACTCCTGCACGGTCTTTTTCATCAAGTAATCCGATGAGCTTTTCGCGGGTCTCATTGATCTTCACTTTCAATTTCTCCCCCTCTTTCTGATTGATCATGATGCCTTGCGCGATATCTAAACTCGCCCTTTCTACCAGGTCGCCGGTCTCCTCATCAATTCCTTTTCCGGCTACACTAAACTGGTCCTTCAGCTTCTGAACATAATCGTTCAGTTCATCGGCATAGGCTTTGGCCTTATTTGCCTTCTCCCAGATGGGTTGTGCCCGGGCAGGTTCATCTTTTAACTTTGTATTTTGAAACGATGAGAACAATTGATCGATGCTGGTATTCACGTTAGTTTTTGAACTCGTCAAACTATCGTTGAAATTCTTAAAAGCATTCAATATGGTGTCTGATACGTTTAAAGCGAGCATTGCTAACAATACCAAATACATGATATTGATCATCTTCTGTCTCGTTGTCTCTCTTCCTCCGGCCATTTTAAATAGGTCTGTGTTGCTTAATTAATGAAACTAATTGATTCCAATTATACGCGTGGCTGGTTCATCGCAGACAGCATGTTGCCATAGATTGCATTTAAAGAAGCCAGGTTCTTAGCCAGTTTGCCCACTTCATCCTTAAATTGTTTGGAATCTTCCATCGATTCATTGAAGTTGTTCATGGTCAGTGACAGGTTCTGATAGAACTTGTTCATAGATTTCAGGTGAGCACTTGAATCCTGCAGTTCCAGTTCATATACTGCGTTCAATGCAGAAAGATTTTTCGCCAATGCATTGACTTGATCGTGATAAGCGGAAGCACCGGCATTGCTGTTGCCCATCTCTACCAATTGTGCTGTTGCCTTCTCGAAAGCACCACTCAATCCATCAAAGCTCACAGAAGCAGTTTTCACCTTACTGGTGAATTCCTGAGTTGCTGTAGAGGCATCTGCCACATTAGAAATCGCAGCTACCTTATCACCGAAAGTACGTAATCCATTGCCCAGGCTCTCGATCAGCTCAGGACCGATCTTAGCATCAACAAGCATCTTATCTAAAGCAGCAGTCGAAGAAAAAGCAGGTGCAGCAGCCGGAACTGGCCTTGCAGACGCTTTAGGTAACTCACCGTTAAAATCGTCACTCAGTTCAGGATAAACACGCTCCCATGCAGGTTCCTTTGTGGGCTGTATAAATCCGGTTAATGCAAAAAGAAATGCCTCTACACCCAGACCAATTCCTATGGCAAGGTTACCAAAGGCGCCGCCTATATGTAAAATCTTGAATAATGCGCCCAAAATTACGACACTGGCTCCCAAGGAAATAGCCAAGTGCATAAAGTCAAATTTTTTCTTTGCTGCCATGTTTTCTGAAATAAAGGATTTTCGAATGATAAATAAGTTCTATTAGTTTTTGTACGAGATATCTGTTCCAGGATATGAAGAAACACATCTGAAGCCGATATATGACCTGGCCTGGTCCTGGTACTCATAAGTACCTACAGAGTTTTGCAGGAAGAAACCAATGTCCTTCCAGGAACCGCCCCTGACCACCTTACGTTTCAGGTACTTGCTGTCCCCCGTTTTGGCAGTATAGGTATAATTTGGATTAAAGTCCAGCAACATCGGTGCTGAAGACTGGTTATACGAAGTAATTGTCCATTCTGCTACGTTTCCAGCCATATTGTACAGGCCATAGTCGTTAGGAAAGTACGATTTCACATTTACCGTATACAGACCACCGTCGTCAGAATAATTTCCGCGGCCCACTTTAAAATTGGCTTGCATACATCCCTTCGTATTGCGTACATAAGGACCGCCCCATGGGTATTTCGTTTTCACATTTCCACCACGTGCAGCATATTCGAATTGAGCGTCGCTAGGCAACATATATTCAGGTCTGGAATTGAGCGGCTGTTTACGGGCCACAGCAACCGACTCATAGAAACGGGTGCGCCAAACACAAAAAGCAGATGCCTGTTCCCAGTTGACTCCCACCACCGGATAGTCATCATAGGAAGGGTGATTAAAATAAGTTTTTACCATTGGGTCATTCTGGGAGTAAGAATAATCTACTTTCCAAACCATAGTATCCGGATATACCGCGATAGATGGATGCTGATTCGGATTACTCAGATCAGGAACATCCGTATAAGTGACAATAAAATCCTGTCTTCTTTTGGAAGAATCCCTTCTGCCGGCAGCAGCAAGGTCCGTACTTACATAGCTATAAGCATATTTGAGTCTCCTCACATCAATCTCATTTCTTCCTGGGATCGCGTCTGCACCGCTATAGTACATATCGGAGAGCTTGGAGCCCAATCCACCACTCTTATTGCTCCACAATAAAGACCCGTCCCCCACTTTTCTCCAATCGATATTCCTGGAAACACCTAAAGAAGCAGCTCCCTGAGCACCCTGAGGGGCTGGCTTAAAGAAAGCTGGAGCTCCGGAAGGGCCTAACATCGTTACTGCCACAGAATCACGAACCCAATTTACAAACTGTCTGTATTCCGCATTCGTGATCTCCGTCTGGTCCATGAAAAAGGCACTAAAAGAGGTCATTTTGCTCGGTGAGCTCTGTGAATTGTTAATATCTTCATCAGAAACGCCGATCAGCGTCCTTCCTGGTGGGATATAAACCATACCTAAAGGTACCCGATTGTTCCTGAATTTCTTGTTGTACACCCCCGTAAGTTCCCCTTGCCCGCCCCGGCCGCAGCCAGTGGAAAGCATTGCAACAATAAGAAAAAAGAATAGATATATGTTCTTCATAAGACAGTCGAGCAATTTTGTAACAATTTTATCAATTTTGATTGATATAAACAATTATTAATCACAAAAATATACCGCTGAACAAAATGAACAAATTTATTCCCAGGACAAAGAAAGCTATTTATTAGACTTCTTAATGTAATTTTCTATCGCCATGATCATTGAAGGAGCTTCCGGAGAAGGCGCTGCAATGTCTACGATCAATCCGGCATCTTTTACCGCTTTATGCGTGTTTACCCCGAAAGCCGCAATCCGCGTATTGTTCTGCTTGAACTCCGGAAAATTCGTGAAAAGAGACTGGATACTCGAAGGACTAAAAAAGGCAATTACATCATAGAAAACCTCAGCCAGATCAGAAAGATCAGACACTACCGTACGGAACAATACCGCAGATTTGAAATCGTAGCCATTCTTCTGCAAAAAGCTCATCGTATCCTCTGTAGCTACATCAGAACATGGGTACAGGAATTTTTCTCCTGCATGTTTCTTCAGTACCTCTGCCAGATCAGCCGCGGTCTGCTTGCCAAAAAAGATCTTACGTTTTCTGTATTGGATGTACTTCTGCAGGTAAAGCGCTGTAGATTCTGAAATACAGAAATATTTCAGGTCAGCGGGCACTTCATACCTCATCTCTTCACAAATCCTGAAGAAATGATCTACCGCATTTCTGCTGGTAAATACGACAGCAGTAAAGTCTGCTAAGTTGATTTTATCCTTCCGGAAATCTCTGGCAGGAACTCCTTCAACATGAATAAATGACCTGAAGTCAATTTTCAAATTGTACTTTTTCGCCAAATCAAAATAAGGAGATTTTTCCGTTTCTGGCTTTGGTAATGTTACTAGTATACTTTTTACCTTACGCAACCTATCTTCTATCTTTTCTTGCATGTTACAAATTACAGCGTTATAACCCTATGGCCTTGATTAATATTAATATGGGGCAAATTTCGAGGGCACAAAAGTACAAAAACAAATAGACTTTTGAAAATCGATGATGAGATAAAATATTAACCCCTGCCCTAATAAACTGAAATACAAATACCATCACCAAAATGATCAGGGAGATTGCAATGTAGTAAGGTCCGTATTTTAAGGGAGATAAGGCAAAAGCGATCACCAACGGAATAAACAATAAGGATAGATTAAAATAACTTAAATATAATATGGTCACATACTCACTTACCGGTTTTTGAACATTAAAAAGGTATCCGAGAACCCGTAGAATCACAATCTTCAGAATATACAACACGACAATCAACACCGAAACGCTCAGATAAAACTGAAAACCACTACCGGCGAAGGCGATGTGATAGAACTGCGAGACGAGGTAAAAGAATATTCCGACTGTAAAGCCAAACTGCACAAATAAGAGCAAAAAAGGCCAGGAGGTAAAGAGGTTGTCTTCTTTATTGAGGTTGTTCAACACCCTATTGCTAAAAAATGACTGGACGATGGTCTGCAGTTGTTTGGTAAATGAAACCTTTAGTACCGCGAAAAGGACAAGGAGCAGCCCGATCACTCCCAAAACCCAGAGTTCACCCTTTGGCACCAACTTGCCCAGGCGGTATTTACTGACCGGAACCTTTGCAAAATCTTTGTACCGCAGCATCAGGTTAGAGCGCCCTACCGTATTGGCTTTCAATATACTATCGATGATCATTCCCCTGTCTACCAGCGAATCCGGAAAAAGCCAGGTGGCCTTCATGATGGAATCTGTCACAATTTTTTGTCGCGCCAAAAATGCAGAATCCCTTACAAACCGACGTTGAAAAGGCTTTGCCGCCACAGTTGTGTCAGCTGAAAACGGGCTCAACTGCGCAACTGCCTGATCAGATATCAGGGCAAATAACAAGGAGATGGCCAGAATTATCCTTTTGAAACACATTGCTGCAAACTTACGGTTTATAGCTGATATCCGCTACTCGAATTCCCCTTCCCCATCATCCACCGTATCTACACCGTCAAATCATACGTTTAGTCGGTCGCGAGACGGAGAGGAGACGGAGAGGAGACGGATACAGGTACGGCTCATCATTACATGTCATCTTTTACAATATCCCTTGCGCTGTCATTACTCCGGCTGATTTTACCAAATCGGTAAGACACATTGAAACTGCCAATCAGTCTCCGGCTGCTGTTGTAAGAGTGCATCTGATAACCATCTGCCTTGACAATGTTTTCATTGATGAAATACGGTTGATGAAAATTGCTGATCAAACAGGAAAAACTCAGCTTTCCCCGGACATAGGCCGCAGAAAAATTAGAGCCAAAACGAGCCGGAATCTTCAATTGAAAGCTAGTTCCCCCATTGTAGCTCAGCCCGGTTTTAAGACGCAGATTAGGAGACGGGGTATAACCAAAACTTAGTGCTTCTCCCCATTGCAAGGTCTTCTGCACTTTGTTTTCAGTGAGGTGGAAATTCACAAAGCTAAGGTTGGACGACAGTTGGCCTGTAAGTCGGGGCAGCAGAAAAAAGTTAACGGAAACATCTGTTTTATACTGGTCCGATGACGAAAGGTTACGGTAAGTCTGAACAATAGTACTATCTACCGCAAGCCTGTATTGGGAAATTGCATCTAGGGTATGGGCAAACCGTCCGGTCGCAACAATCCCGACATCGCTGACAACAGTATTCACAGTGCCTGAAAGATCCAGTATTTTAGCGGGTTTCAGCGCTGGATTACCTATGGTTTGCATCCCGCTGATGCTGTATTGGCCTCCGTAATTAATGATGGTCGACATACTCATCAGTTCGGGACGACGCTGTGAATACTGGGCTTCGAAGCGCAAACTACCCGTTTTTATATTTCTCAGCACAGACAGATAAGGTGAAAAAGTCATAAAACCTACTCTATCCCTGCCTTTTAAGTTCTGAATATAATCATGGCTATAATCTTCTTTAAGCACCATGCGCATGGAAAAATCACGGAATGCCCGGTCCCAGGAGAGCAGAAAGGCCGCATAATTATAAGTAATGTTGTTGTCCTGAAAAATGGTACTGTCGGCACCAGCAGCATTCGCTTGATAAATGTAGTCATAAGCCTTGTACAGCGTTCTGTTGAAATATTTTAATACTGCTTCAAAATTCCCTGCTTTCTTGTGCCGATATTCATAACCTGTCAAAGCATACATGCCACGTTCACCTCCGCTGTTGATGCTCTGATAATTGCTATGGGGTTTAAATTCACCGGCAAGGGTTGTTGAAATGGCATCAGTTGCGTTACTGGTATTTTTACGTTCCAATTCAAATGAAACATCAAAACGCTTGCTGGAATAAGCACTGGCCTTTGGCTTGTAGACATAGCTTACATTAGCCTTCATGACATTGTTTTTAGCGGCGGGGCCGCTATTTTTAAGCAGCATGTTGGCCTTGCTCGACAATACACCTGCCTGGTACTGCTCATTGGTACTGAGCATGTCGTAAACACTGTTGTTCAGCGAATAGTTAAAGGATGTATTTAAAGTATGGGCGGGGGCAATAAAATAACTGTCATTGATACCCAGCGAGGTACTTCCGGAATGGTTACGCTGCTGCTCCGTTTTCCTAAACTCCTGGTAATTTTCATGGTAATAATCTGTTTCCCAGTTTTGTTTACTTTTAGGGGCATACATTAAAGAAGCAAAAGGGATGATGTTGAAAAGGTGCTTCTTTTTACTCAGGGACAACGAAGCGTTAAAGGTACTGGAATTGCTGCCTAAAGCAGTTCCCACATTACCAAAGTAACCTTTCTGATAAGTCGTGGCCACAAAACTTACTGTGGGCCGCTCCGTTCGGAGGTCAAACAGGTTCAATTCTATTTTGTCATATGCAGCTGCACTTCCGGTACCCAGGGTGTTGGCAATCTGCTGATCAAAGCCCGCAACGGCAAGGCCATCGCGCAGAACTGCAACCTCCTTCCCCATGTAGGTAATCTTACCGGTAGCCTCATCCACTTCTATACCCGGAATTTGCTGGAGTGCATCTGCCAATGTCCAGAATTTAGCATCTGGTATTTTGGTCAGGTCTAAAGTGCTTCCCCTGGCCGTTTCTTTCAGTGCCTTTTTGGGCACTGAAATGGTAACAGTTTTCAGTTCTACAGGTTTCTCCTGAGCATAGGTTTTTCCTGCACAGGCGGAGAAAACAACACCAATCAACAGCATTTTTGTCCAGCGCATTGCGGTCTAATGCTTTGCCTTTGAAACTTTACGCAGCAAGACTTTTACAGTATCTACCACATCCTTTTTAGAACGAAAGTTGATCATGGAATCCAGTGGTTTATAATCAATTGAATTACGGTCCTCTTTCCATTCAGGATTTTTGTATTTGTTGTCGTTCATATTGATTTCAACCTTCGAATAATAATTGTTCATACCGAATCGTACCAATCCGTAACCCAGTTCATTCGTCTTACCTGCGGTGATGATGGTTCCGGAACGGGCAATTGAAAATTTGAGTCCGGACAAGGGTTTCATGGTCTCTGCGTCCAGCAAAAGGACTACTTTCTGAAAAAAAACTTTGGTAGGTGCCATTCCGCTCCCCCTTGAAGTGCCGACCACGACACTTTCCTGAGCCTGGCTGAGGGCGGGAATTCCTAAGGCCAGGATTAATACTGATAAAACAAGTTTTTTATACATTTCTAAATCTTTTTCTATAAAAGATTATCGGACACGTTATTGACATATCCGATAATCGGTAAACTAATTTTCCTTCTTTAATCTTCGTAGCATCCGCAATAGTGGACGATCAGATCCGGCCAGTCACAGGTCTCCGTATTTTCATTATAATCCAATCCCGGGGGACAGACATACCTATGCCAGATCAGGTCTGGGCCACAGATAAAATAGTTGGAGCAATAAATAGAACTGGCCCCCATGGCACCTTCTCCCCAATAACCACATGGTCCACCGGGAATGTCCTGCTGAGCGGCTACTTTGCCCGCTCCTGCCATAGAGATCAGTAGCAATGCAGAAAGAAACATTTTCTTCATAATTGTTTTTATTAATGGTTTTAGATTAGATAATTCAGATTAATCGCCCAATACCAATCCTTTTATGGTCAATTGTAGCGGAGAGTTGCTGGCATTGGCACCAATTTCCAGCATGTGTGTAAATTCGCCTGACCTTTTAGCGGTGAAGTTGACGTGTATGATACCATTTGTGCCGGGTTTAATGGCGGTTTTCGGATAATCTGCAACCGTACAGTCGCAATCTGTGATGATCTTATTTAAAATCAGGTCTTGCTTACCGATATTCTTAATGGAGAAATCCACTGTTTTTTGTTCCCCAAATTTGATCTTTCCGAGTTGTTGTTCAGTATCTGACAGACCTATATATGCGTCACTATAGACATTGTAGTTGGCGTCAACCAGCATTTTCATTTCAGTACGTAGTCCTGAATTAAAATACAAAGCGGATGGATCTTCTACAGCAAGTGCAACCAGTGCGGTCTCTCTCGCTTTTTGATCATCCTTTACCGTGTTATAATACTTTGCCAGCAAATAGCGGTTATAGAAAGATGGATAGGCACTCAGGCTGCGATTTAAAGGTTCGGGCATTGCCGTCAAAGCTACGCTGTCTTTATTACGGCCATACTGATCCCAAAAATACTGGCTTTCAATCAGGCCTCCGACGTATTGCAAAAGTCTTGAAGACTGCATTTTACTTTCGGCGCCAGGTTGATAGTAATGGTCAACCCACACTTCCTTTTTTCTGACTTTTTCCAATAGCTTTTCCATCTGAGGCTTCTTCACCGTCCCCATTTCAATCCCGATCAACTTGCGCTCTGTATCAAAAAAGAGAAAAATAGGAAAACTGCCCCGATTGAGTATTCTTGAGAGCCATTTGCTGCCAGTTGCATTCTCATCAATACGCTGGATCACAAAATCTTTATAAATATGTTGCGCATAGTTCTGGTCCTTCATCAGGTCTACTTCGAACAATTCGCACATGCTGCAACCTGATTTGTTGGAGACCAGGATAAGCCCTTTATTTGATGTACCAGCTTTTTCAAAGCCGCTGAACAAAGAGGTATTTCGAAGTACTGTTTCTTCTGCCGGTGATTTACAGGAAGCAACACATAACATGAGTATTCCGAGATATATGAGCAGCAATTTTTGAAGTTTAACTGGAAAACTTACGGATGATGATAAAGTTGTCATTTAATGATGATCTATTGTTGTAGTTAATTAAAGATCGAGCTTAAAATTAACAACAACAATAGATTCTTTCTATCATATTAACAGCAATTACCCTTCATTTAGGATTTATGCAGATATCTGAAATATCCATCAAAAAATTCCTCCGCCTGTAACTGAAACACGGCGGCGATCTGGACGATACGTTCTACATTCAGATTGGTACGGCCATTTTCCAGCAGGCAATAGGAGTTTTGCGAGATATCTATGGCATTGGCCATAAAATATTGGGAGTATTTTTTTTGTTGCCGCAGCGTCCGTATATAGTCGCCCATACTGGTTGAGTTGATCGTTAATTGTTCGCGCATTTGAATGATTAGCTTAGGGTCTGATTAATCCAGGACACTTTGAAACATTTTATCGCTCTTATTGATTAGTGCTGCTTTTTTCAATCCCCATCTGGCATATCGTTTTGCCTGCAGCATGTCTTCCTGATTTTTCATGATACTTGTCGCGCTAGCCAATACAGCATAACTCGAGTTTTCTTGTACAACCAATTTCATCCATTCCGCATATAGTTTTTTCTCTTCAGCATCTACATCCGGAAGCGAAAGGTACATTGCCATATACCTCAGTTTATTGTCATCGTCATTGTAGTTTTTGGCTGCATACCTAAAAAATGCTTTACGATCTTTTTGTTGCCTGTAAAAATACTCCTCCGCGATATCCAATTTGGCATAGGGCCAATCCGTGCTGGAGAAAAGAGGCTTTACCTCATTCAAGAATGCTTCGAACTTTACATCATCACGAACTGGGACAGCATTTTTCAGTTTAGCAAAAATGATGGCATTTCTGCGCGAGGCTATCAGTTCTTTTCCATACATGGATTCCAATCTCCTGTAGTTTTTCAACAGGTAATCTGACCATTCAGGACTCAGAGAACGGCTCATCAGAAAAGGCATTGCATCTGCTTCTTTCATCATGTCTTTTCCACTCAGGAAGCCCGAAAGTTCTTCTGCATTGATGGCTTTTCTCTCGGTAAAAAACGCCCTGTAAAAGTCGGGATAATTAACATCCAAAGCAGCATTGAAACCGGCCATGACCTGACCCTTTTTAGCAGCAGCAACTGCATCACTCAGCTTGCTTTGGAATTTATCTGCCTCCTGATAACCTGAAAATCTGGATACAAGCTGTCCCTCGCTGTTCAGTAGCAGGAAAGTTGGAAAGCCCGTAACGCCGTATTTAATCTGCAATTGCTTACCCAGATCATCCTTTAAAAAATCAATCTTCACGCTGATGAAATTTTCGCCCATCAGCTTCACCACCTGAGGAAGTGGAAACACCTCATCGTCCATTTGTTTGCAGGGATGACAGCCCACAAAATAGCTATCGATGAACACCATCTTGTGTTCCTTTTTCGCCTGTTGCAAAAGTTCGGCCCAACTGTTTGCTTTACTAAACTGCGCTTCCTGAGCGCTCAGGGATAGGGTCATTACGGCCAGTAAAAAGCTGCACAATAATTTAAATTTTTTCATTTTTATAGCTTTGATTAGGGTTGAAATAGATTTCTTTTTTTGCCATGTTGATGGTGAAATTGTAGCGGCTGATGAGCCTCACACCTATCGATCCATCAAATCCGGGGTTCCAGCTTTCGCTTTGTCCGCCACCTGCCATGAGCGTGACTGACATGTTCTTAACTGCAGGCATTCCTGCGAAAGAAAAAGATTGCGCCTTTCCGCTGAAGGTAGGGGTAGTGATGCCAATACTGGTCGTACTACCATGACTTTCAGACTGGAACCCGCTCACCAGTAACTTGTTTTGTTTGACAAATGGCCGGAAACAAATGAGGCTATAGGAGGCTCCGGTATCGAAAACAAAACTGCCAGCATGAGGTTGATCCGCGGTAATACTGAGTGTACCCGGCAAAATGAACACTCCGGAAGGAATGGTAAAAGGTACTGATGTACCACCTTTTTCGTAGGTGTAGTCGCCAAAGCTGTAGAGTCTGATCTCTTTCTTATCGTAATCTACTTTGGTGATGTAATTCTTAGCCAGGGTATTGCCGATAATGCCATCAGTTTCCCGGTGCATCTCTTTGAATATGGCGATGCTCTGGTTTTTGAAATCAAAGTTTCCCAGATGAACAGTATTGCCCTGGGATACTGAAATCTCCATGGTGCCACCTACTACTGAGGCATTCTGCGTACGCGATACTTTGAGGCCTACAGAGTCTGCCAGGGATTTACTCAGCGCCATTCCATCTGCACCTGTATCAAACAAGAGCTTCAAAGGGCGGGGGAAGTCGTTTAGTTTCACCGTCAGGATAATGGTTCCGTTATGGTCTTCAAAAGGGATAATGGCCAGCTCTTTCGACTGCTGTGCAAAGGACATCCTGGTCAGCATGGTCAGGAGCATGACGAGGAAAAAGGGAGATTGGTAATTTTTTTTCATCTGTTGAGGTTTCGTCGTATTGTTTAAAAGCCATAGATTTTAGCCAATGCTTTATCGATGTCGTCGGTTGCACTAGCGGTTACCCGCAATAGGATTTTACCGTCCTGACCTACCAGGATCTTTGTCGGGAAGGCGTTCACATGGAAGGTCTTTACGAGATCCTGCTTTTCAATACCATCCTGGTTGAGCACGTGCAGCCAGTTGATCTGGTCTTCCTGAATCGCCTTCAGCCAACTAGCTTTAGATAGGTCCAGTGTTTTTCCCCTTTCCTGGGCTATTGCTATGATCTCAAATCCTTTCGCATGGTATTTTCTGTAGAGTTCTTTGAGGTGAGGATGACTGGCCCTGCATGGTCCGCACCAGCTTCCCCAGAAGTCCAGGAGATAGTCCTTACCTTTTAGCAGATCCGGACTCACTTTATTGCCCTCTTTATCTGTACGTTCAAAAGTAAAAACCGGAGTGCCCGCCATAGTTGGCGCAAGTTTCTGCAATGTAGCGGTGATGGACCCTCCCTGTGGGGTGTCTTTATACTTGCCTGATAGGGCGTTCCAGGCCGACTGATACTGATCGGCGGTATACATATTTGCCATACGGCTTAGGAGAAAGACAGAGGCAAACAAGTCAGGATGACTGTTGATAAATTTCTTCTGGGCAGCCATGCTGTCCTTAAAAATCTGGCGGATTTCTTCGTGCATTTTTAGTGAATCTGCCGTAGACATCTTTTGAGACAGCCTATTTAGCAGTTCCTGATACCGGGCTTCTCCTTTGGCGGTCTGCTGGATTAAAGCAGCATAGGCATTATTTTCAGCATCACCTGTTACCCTGGCTACCGAAAGGACATGGGCATCCCCTTCTGCGCGCAGATCTTTATTCCCGATAAAGAAATTTAAAGGTGGACTCGGCATAGAAGGTTTTGCTTCGGGATCTTTTGGCCAGGATATCATCAGTCTTGCTGCCAGGGGAGTTTGCCCGGCAGCTAAATGCAAGGAAAAATGGTCTGCATTACCTTCTGCACCTGCATACTGACTTTTGCCTTTCGCATCTGTATAGGAGATCCATACTTTGTTATTTCCCAATCCCTTGAGCGTTCCGGAGAGTTGAATACTATCCGATTGTGCGTTTGAAAAACGACTTAAAAATAGCATAACTGCAATTAGAAATAGGTATTTTTTCATATTTGGCATGTATAAAAGGGTTGAGCAATAGCATGGAGCACACCGATGTCTCAACCCTTCTTTCTTGGATATATTATTTGGCTGCCAGCGTCTTTTCAAGCAGTGCTTTTAAAGCCGGATTAGATGGCCTGGGCGAATCCACAGTAACGATTTTCCCTTCTTTATCGAATACGAGGAAACGCGGAATGGTATTCACTTTATAATACTGAGAGAATTCATTTCCTGGTCCACCGGCAAACAACTGTGTACCGCCAAGGTTTTCATCTTTGATCATCTTGAGCCATTTTTCCTTGTCGGTAACTGCATCGGTAGACAGGCTGATGATTGCTACATCTTTGCCTTTCATTTCCTCTTCCAGTTTTTTCAGGTGAGGGATTTCGGCCCTGCAAGGCCCGCACCAGGTTGCCCATACATCTACCAGCACAACTTTACCCTTTAAAGAGGCCATAGAAACTGTTTTCCCCTCTTTGTCGGGATAAGCGAATGCATACGCTGCATCACCAGGTTTAAGCGTAAGTAATGGGGTAAGGATGTCCAGATTTTTCTTTTTCTGGCTGGCAGTGATCACATATTTGCCAAAGGCATCGTTCATGTCTTTGTAGTCATTATAACTTTTCAGACCAGCAAACCTGTCCAGCAGAGCGTCCCCTTTAAGGGTATCATTAGGGATGAATGCGAATGTATTTTTTAATCCTTCTACACCCGGCAGGTATTTGATGTTTTGTTGCCTGGAATTGAGACTTACCAAGCCGGAAAGCGTCCGGCTTCCCCATGGATATGCATAGATACTTGCGGTGTTACGCGCAAAATCTTCAGCTTTTAAGGTTGCATAATAAGGGCTGTATTCCTCCACTGCAGGGTGGGCAGAGCGCGGGGTGTTGATGAAATTGGTCGCATAACTGGCCAGGTCCCAAGCCATATATTGTTTGATATTTTTATCAAATTTGGCATTACCTGTAGCTTTTCCGTTCAGAAAGGTCTTGGATTTAGCAGTAGTACTTTCCAGAACAGGGAAGAAATCAACAAAAGTACTTTGTGTTTTCATGAAATTAATTGATTTGTGCTCAATCGGATGCACCAGGTCATGCCATTGTGTGAGTACAATATTCTCTTTGGAATTCAGTTTACCTGTCAGTACATAGCTGGAATCCAGGATAGATACCGACAATTTATCACCTGCTTTAAAATAGAATTTATAGTTGTCGTTGGGACTGCCTACAGTACCGGTACCGATCACATACAGGCCTTCGTATTCCGGATAGAAAATAAACCCAAATTTCCCCTTCTCTTCAGGGGTAGTGTTGGAAATTTCAACAGGTTTTCCCTCTACTACTTTAAATAGTTTTACGGGAGTGATTCTTTTCTTGACCAGAACTCCGGTGATCTCTACCGGTGCCTGCGCAAAAAGCGAAGCAGTGGCCAGGCCCAGCATTACAGCTGTTCCAAATAGTTGTTTAAGCATGATTGTTTTTTATTTATGTGTGGTTATCAGTTGCGTATTTTTAGTAGGTACTACCATAAGTACTTTCATTTACTGTGGGAGACATGTACATCACATCACGTACAATGCCTTTGCCTTCTAAAGTAATTGCCGGTGTCGTTTCTAAGCTCCCGGAAGACTTATTAAACATGCGAACTTTGTAATTTGCTCCGGACTTAGTCCCGATCATTACATAATTGTATGCGTAGCCGGTCTCGGTATATTTCTTATGGCGAATAAAAGTCAATTCTTCTCCCGCTGGGATCGTAAATTGTAGTATTTCAGATTTACTACTCAGGTTTCGGCTCCAAATCTGGTTGCCCACTGAAAAATAAATGATATTTTCATCACCATTCAACAACGTATAATTTGTGGCATTATAGATCTTATCAGTTGTCTTCAGCGTATCATTCGTTATTTTAATTTTTGTGGTTACGCAAGCAAGCTCAGACAGGATTTTCAACGCAGGATTTGTCTTATCCTGAAACACAGCGAATCCAACGGTATTATAGGCATATGTTGGCGCAGGAATGTAGGTCGCAGATTTAAACCCAAGGAACAATACCGTTTTATTGTTATTTTTTGCGGACATGGTGGTCCCTGTCTCATCATTTATTGCTGTCATTACAGGCCCATAGCCCATCGACATGGAGAGGAATGAACTGCTGGTTTCATCAAAAAAGTAGGGATCACTATATGAACTTCCAATAAAGTATTTAGACAGATGATAAGGGGTATTTAGATCGTCCTTCATTTTTCTGGCACCAAAACGTCCATCGTTGGAAGACATGTTATAAATCGCATGGCATTGACCATCGTTTATGACGTAATAAGCTTGTGAACCATAAAAAGCATAGTCGGGAGATTTCACCGCCGGCGGCTCAAAAAACAGCGTATTGAAGGTCCTTATCGGTTTGAGGGTATTGATATTCATTGCTGAGATATCCTTATCTGTTACCAAAACCAAAGTTTTTGTATTCCCTAAGGTACCCGTAACAATAGATTTATAACTGCTAAAGAAGTTCATGATTTTTGCTTTACCGTCTATTTTATTCCCATTTACAAAACTGTAAACATTCTCACGGACGCTGGAAGGTACCAATGAGGTTGGGGTAAGGAATAAATCGAGGTCAGTTTGAACGCCGTCGTCTTTAGCCACATACCAGCCTCTTGTGAATTCTGTAACGATATTTATGCCTGATGTAAAATATTGAGCATACCTGGTATTTTTATTGGTCACCCTCAACACCAGAACCCAACCTTTTGCGGGCTGCTTAACTGCGTAGTCGAGTTTTTTTGTCTTTGCAAGTGTGTCCAATACAGGAGCATATCCCTGTACATTCGTTTCATAAATACCCCATAAGTATTCCAGTTGCGCATCTGGATCAGTAGTAGATACAACGGGGTCAATGACAAGGCGGTCTTTTTCTGATATGACTGTATAGTTTGGTTCAAGTCCGGTGATGCTTATGTTTTCTTTTGGTGCATAATCATAATTGCTCTTATCCTTTGCACAGGAAGCTAAAAGTAAAACCATTCCTGAGAATAGCATGATATATAAATTTTTCATTGTTTCTGCTTTAGGGTTAAGGAAGTATTACCAGTTCACCATTTTCATCCTTGAGTGGATTACCCGGATGGGCATTATTATAATCGATCAAAGCTGCCTTTACTACTGCGATGTAATATTGCAATAAGGATAGATCAGCATATACCGCTTCAATGAAGGTTTGATCCCATTTGTCTCCGGTAGTATTGATCATAAACTGATGCTTGACCACACTATATTTTCCAAAATAATACTGTGTAAATGATGCATTCCAGGCAGCAGGCTGGCTTAACCTATCTGTGAATTCAACTTTTCTCCACAGGTTATTGATTTCGCCTACCTGAAAATTGGCATCAGCCACTACTTTGAATTTTAATTTAGGGGTTGTGGTTTTCAGACTCGCATCCCTTAATAATATTACCGGAACCTTCGTGTGAACGGTGTTGGCTTTAATCACATAAAATTTGCTCACCCGAGGATCAGTAAATGGCACGTAATGCGTCCCGGAAGTAGCGTTCAGCGCATTCGGCAGTTGCTCTTGCGCCAGTGTGAATGTTCTGTCGATTTTAGATATCCCACCAATTGCATAGATGTCAAAAAACACGGTGTCTTCTTTTACAGTGGCGTCTTCATAATAAAAAGTGTAAGGTTTCAGTGTATCTGCCAAATTATAAGATGTCTGATAGATACGTGCCGGATCAGGTCCAAACTGCAGTCTTGCGACATCATTATATAAATAATATTGGTCTTTTTTACATGATGCTACAGCAAAGACAGCCATAACGATCACTAAATACTTTAATGTTTTCATCTCTCTTATGGATTATTAAATGGCTTCTGTTTTTGGCAGGGGAACGAGATAATTAATTGTTGCAGCAGAAGGGGCAAAAAGAAAACTTGCTTTTGCAATATTTGATCTTTTATAAGCGAAAAAACCCTGTCCTTCTGCATAAAATTCTTTCCTGTACTCTTTGATAATCTCCGTTTTCAATGCTGCTGCATTGGCAGGGAGAACCAACTGTCCAATGTTTCTGGCTGTTCTAAAACTTTTGAAGTAATTTAATCCTTCGGTAAAAGGAGCTGTTTCAGCAGCGATCAAATACATTTCACTCAGTCTGAGCATTGGGATCTGCTTGAAATCCGTAGATGCGGTGACCAGTTTACTATCAATAGCCTGGTACTTCTTAATCACGTACACTTTACTGGCATTTGCCAACGTAACCAATTCCCATAGCCCGCTTTCACGAATATCTGTTCCGGTTGTTCCATAAAGTTGAGCTGTAATGGTAGTAGCTGCCGATCCTTTTTTCAATACACCAGTACTGTATCTGCTGGTATACTTATTAAACATGTCAAAATCATACAACCCAAAGACATGTTCGCTTGATAAAACAAAATCTTTGATTGTTAAGTCTGCAGAAGTACCAAATCGAAATTTAGTTGTTCCATTTTCATTCTTTGCCTCAATTACCAATTTTGCAGCTTCATAAGCCTTGTCTGTCATATTGAACCATAAATATGCCCTGGCTTGTAAAGCTTTAATTGCGTAATAATTCATCCTGAGATAACGATAAGCGAAATAGGTATCCGTAGGATTAAAACCTGAAGAGATACCTGGAGCCCTGAGTTGGGCCAGCGTATATTTAGTAATTGGATCGATGTCTTTTACTAAAGCTTCCGCATCAGTAAGATCTTTAAGCAATAGCGTCTGAAATTCATCAAAGGGAATCCTCGCATTTGGACTGGTAGATAAAACCCTTACATAAGGAAGTGTATTTCCATTGGAAGGATCAGATGGTATGGGGCCGAAAAGACGCAAGATATCCAAATGGCAATAGGCACGTATGGATAATGCCTCTGACTTAACCAGTTCATATAAGCCCGGTGTTGAAAAGACATCTTTTTTCGAATCAATTTGCCCCAGTATTGCATTAACACTGGAGATGATTTTATACTGTTGCGCGTAAATTGCTTCAAAAGAAGATTGTACACCAGCATCCGTATAGTTAAAAAGGCCCAGCCGTTGGTCTGTAGCATTACTGGTTACATCCCAGCTAGAGCTGAGTTGCTCAATAGTTGTCTGTGTTAAAGCCCCGCCATAAGAGCTATTGTCTTTCATTTGGATATAAACCCCGGTCAGTGCATCCTTAAATCCGCCCTCTGTGCTGAAAAGTACATCCTGGGGCATTTGTGTCTTAGGAACAATTGTAAGGTATTTCTTGCAGGAAATGGTTGACATTATACCAAACAATGTCAATACGATTAAACTGATTTTTTTCATCTCTCTATATATTTAGAAGGTTCCGTTGATGCTAAAAGAAATTTGCCTGGAGAAAGGATAAGTAGTTCCTCTCTCTCTTCTTATAGTGGACAGGTACATGGGTTCCGCTACATTGGCAGTGAAGCTCAATGCTTCCAGCCTTAATTTCTGAAGGATATTTTTTGACCTCAGGTCGTACTGAAAATTGATGTTGTTACAAATCAATGTGTTTTCGTCCTGAACAAAACGAGAAGTCTTATAAGTTGGTGAGGTGACCAATAAGCCTTTGAAAGCTGCGATATCTCCTGGTTGCTGCCAACGGCTATCATACACCCGTGAATCCACATTGTATTTATAACTTGTCAGCTCTACTTTATCCACAAGGGTCCGGTTGTATTGCTGCCCACCCGCAGTATACCTGAACGAGGCATTAATCGCAAAGTCCTTGTAACGCACCATCGTACTAAAATTACCAAATACCTTAGGATCTGTGGAGCCTACTGCCACAATATCGCTTGCTTTCCAGGTATAGGTAGGTAAGCCGTCTTTACCTAAATAAAGTTCTTTTCCTGTACTTGGGTCTATACCCAAAGAAGGTACCACCCAGATGTCGTTACTCGAATAACCTTCCATGTATAAAATACCGGGATCAGATGTTCCATTGAGTGTCACCGCCTGAGCGTCCTTTAATGCTTTGGATGTTTCCAAAACTTTGTTCCTATTGTGTAGTAATGCTGCGGACACACTCCATACCACGCTTTTTGGATCGTTTAATAGAAAACCGGTTGCCTTCAGTTCATAGCCCTTATTTCTCATGCGGCCGATGTTCTCGATGTAACTGGAGAACCCATTGGAAGCTGGCAAATTTACTGAAGAAACGAGGTCATTGGTCGTTTGTATGTAATAATCTGCTGTTACTTTCAATCGCCTGTTCAAGAACTCCGCGTCGATACCAACGTTATATTTCATCGCCTGCTGCCATTGCAGATCCTCGTTGCCCAGGCCCATCAGGTAAGAACCCATCCAGCTAAAATAGCGCTGATCCGTATAGTACTGATAGGTAGACAACGCCTGGTAGGCACTAAAATTCTGAGAACCGGTGATACCTGCCGAACCGCGAAGCTTCAGGCGGTTGACAATTTCATTGTCGGCAAGAAAATTCTCACTGTGTAAATTCCAACCTATACCTGTAGACCAGAATGGTGCAAATCTTTTGTTGGCTCCAAATTGTGAAGATCCGTCGACACGAAGTGAAGCATCGACAAAGTAACGATTGGCATAAATGTAATTTACGTTACTGGTGAAACCGATTGACCTGCTTAAATTTTCAGAACCGGTTGGCTTCCCGTCTTTTGCATATTGCAAAGCCATTGACACGAAGTCAAAATTTGCATTCGGAAAACCTTCCGCCAAAAAGTTATATCGTGAGTTTTTATTTTGACGGACGTTCAGGTCCATCCCTGCAGTGATGATGTGGTCACTTGCAATTGTTTTGGAGTACTGAAGGTTTAAAGAAGCATCATATTGAAAGTTATTGGCAATGCCATAATTGTAGCTGCCTTTTCTAAATACATCATCGACCCCATAGTTGGCGAAGGCGGTATGATCAGCAGGTAAAAATTTATCATATTGTACAGTACCCTTTGTCAGCCCAATCTGCCCCCTCAAAATCAGATCTCTTACGATATCCCACTCTACAGAAGTATTGTTGATGATCTCTGAAGTTGATGACTTATCAAAGGTATTCAGCGTAGCGTTATATAAAGGGTTTGTAGGAAGCGGGTTCCAGTAATTGCTATAATCTGTATTACCGGGATCACCGACCAGCTTAAGCACCTTACCTTTGTCATCATATGCCCTCCAATAGGGATTCATCCTGCTGTAATCACTAAATGTACCATAGGGTGATTCCGCAGACTTGCCCTGCGAAACCTGAAGGTTATTTCTGAATCTTACATTTTTGTAAGTATAAGCCAATGTGATATTTCCATTGAAGGTATTACGGCCAGATTCTTTCATTACCCCCTGAATATTGTTTACCTGAGCTGAGGCAGAATACCGAAAAGCCTGGTCCCCACCTTCCAGGCGCAGGTTGTGTCTTTGACCTATACCGTTCCTCAATGGCAATGCCATCCAGTCCGTTTCTACTCCCCGGTTTACCTCATCTAACAAAAAGTTATAATACCTTTTCAAAGGAAGATCTGTTTCCGCTCTTGCACTGTTGTAATACCCTGCCTTCCATTCCAGATCAAGCTTTTCTCTTGCCTTCAAAAGGCTGTAATCGGTCAAATCAGGAGCTTCAATATTGACGTCTGAGCGGAAGTTTAAGCGGAGTTTACCTGCCTTTGGAGCTTTAGTAGTGATCACAACCACTCCATTGGAGCCTCTCGAACCATAAATTGCGGTCGCAGCCGCATCTTTAAGTATCGTGATCGACTCTACCTCATTTTCGTTCATATCGTACAATTTCTGCAATGTGGAGGTAAAGCCATCTAAAATAATCAGCGGTGTATTTAAACCCACACGCGTTTCATCTTGTAATTCCCCAACATTAGGGATACTCGAATTCCCTCGTATTTGAATTTCAGGCAAACGGTTTGGATTGGAACCAAAAGCATTGCTTTCGATGATGTTAAAAGAAGGGTCTATATTGCGTAAAGAGGTAATTAAATTTCTATTTCCAAATTGGGCCAGTTCTTTAGCGGTTACCGTAGTAGAAGCCCCGGTGAAACTCTTATCTGCTTTCTTGAAGATACCTGTACTGATCACCACTTCATTCATTTGATTTTCCTCCAGCACCATGTTCACTGTAATGCTGTTTTGCCCTGCCCTCAGCTTTACTTCCTGCGTTTTATAGCCTACATAGGAAATTACCAGAACATCTGTCTCGGTATTCACCACGATCCTGAACGTACCATCGGAACTGCTGGCTATCGCCCTTCCATCAGAGCCTTTAATCCTGATCGATGCTCCGGGAATGGGCTTACCTGTCTCGTCAAGGACCTTACCATTGATCAGGATAGGGGCTTTTTCGAGCGTTCCAGGGAAAGTTGGGATACTTTGGATCACAATTGTGTTCTGCTCAATCCTGTACCTCAGTGGTTGGTCTTTGAAGCAGATGTCCAATACCTCTTTTACGGAGGCATCATTCACGTTCAACGTCACCGGATTGGCCCGGGCGAGCATCGCCGCATTGTAAAAGAAATCGTAGCCGGTTTGCTTTCTTATTTTTTGTATGATTTGTTCGAGTGGAGCGCCTTTTTCCTTGAGCGTAATCTGAGCATAGCCGGTTGCGCTAACCTGCAGAATTACAGTCATCAATATGATTAAGGTCAGTTTCAATTTCAATAATATCTTGGCATAGGCACTGCCTGTTAAGCAGCGCTTAAATGTCATGTAAAAATTCATACATTTGTTTTGTTTGGGTTTAGGAACCAATGTTTAGTAAGTTGATTTATTTGAACAGCCTGCCCGAACAATTACTCTATGAGTAAATCACAATTCAGGGGCGTCGCAACCGCTCCTGGATTTTTTTTGTTCCGGATTACTGTCTGGGTAAGTAGAGGTTATGGCATCACAGTAATCCTCCTTCCTTCAAACTTAAAGTGAACGCTTTCGGTTAAATCCATGATCTTAAGGGCCTGTTTGATACTACGATGTCTGGGCATTGTCCCTGAAAACTCCATATCTTCCAGTTCAGGCGGACAAACCACCTCTACATCATACCATCTGGCAATTTGCCTCATGATACTGCCCAGCTTTTCGTTGTTAAAAACAAACTTATTTTCTTTCCAGGCGATAATGTCGTCGGTATTGACTTCCGTTTTCCTCAACCTGCCCTTATAAGCAATCCCTTGCTCTCCCGGGTTCAATAAAGTATAGGCAGCACCGTCACTAAGCCTTACCTTGCCCTCCACCAGTGTGGTGCGCGTATCATTTTCGTCATCATAGGCGTTGATATTGAAATGTGTGCCCAATACCTCTACCACCTGGCTTCCTGTAGCCACTCTAAATGGCATTTCCGCCTGGTGTGCTACTTCGAAATAGCCTTCTCCAGTCAGTTCTACCTTACGTTCTCCACCGGTAAAGGCAGTAGGATATTTTAATGAGGATGCCGCATTCAGCCAGACTTTAGTTCCATCTGGCAGATTGATCTGGTAAAAGCCCCCCCGGGGGGTGCTGATGGTATTGTAGCCGATCAGTTGTTTTTCGGCACCCGCAGCTTTATTCACCGTATAGATCAATTGCCCATCTTTCGCTTTTGTAACGACAATTCCTGACTGGTTCGCCAATTGCCCATTTGCAGCATCGTTTAAGGATATTTTAGTACCATCTGCGAGGGTTAGCACTGCCTTATTTCCACCGGGCACGATTTTGACCACCTGATGGGTTCTCCTAACAGGTAGCTGCTCTTGTTCATTCCGAAAAAAGAACAGCCCCACTGTGATCAGTATCACGATAGAAGCTACAGCTGACATGACCGGCCAAAGGCTAACTGATTTTTTAATCTGGTGGACCGGCAGTGAGGCCCATACTTTCTGTCGCGCTTCTTCCAGCATTTCAGCGCTCAGATCGGTCTTTTCTTCTTTATATTGTAAATACCAGCTTTCTAAAAGCGCAAGTTCGTTTTCCGTACAAGTCCCCTGCTGGTATTTAATTAACAATTGTTTTGCGTCTATATCTTTCATTCTTGGTAGCTTCTTTCCAGATTATGGAAATACAGGCATTCTCAGCCCTCAATTATTCCCCCTTTTAAAGTATAGACGGCATAGGGGGTAGGCATGGGGTAGAAAAAAATGAAAAAAAATAAAACAATTAATTACAAACCTACAAATAGCATCAAACCGAGCTTTACACGCAGGATTTTCAATGCATTATTCACTTGTTTTCTTACGGTTTGTTCTGATAAGTTCAATTGCTCGGCGATTTGCTTGTGGCTGAGCTGGTGTTTTCTGCTCAGTTCGAAGACTTCGCGCATTTTCGGGGGTAAATCTGCGATTCCCTGTTCGATCAGTTCCTGCATTTGCCGTTCCCTCACCCGATGATCGGTGATGCAATGCCCTTCGTCCAAAAAGCCCTGTAGGGAACTGACATATTTTGATTCTACCTCCTGATGGGAAATGACATCCAGGATCTTATTGCGGACGGCAGTAGCGAGGTAGGCAGACAAGCTGCTCCTGACATGAAAATCTTTTCTTTTGTTCCAGAGTTGGGCAAAGAGCTCATGGATCACATCCTGCGCTTCATCCCTATCTTGCAAGCGCTTGTAGGCGTGCAGGTAAAGGGCGTCGAAATGGCGGTTGTAAATTACAGTAAAAGCGGAGGCATCATCCTTTCTCAGCAAGTCTGTCAGTTCGAAATCTGAAAGTGAACTATAAGCCAACATTGCCCCCAACAATTTAAATTGAACCTTTGAATATTTTCTTTTTGAAGCTGGGTCAAATCAATAACCCAATGATACTCAAAGGTAATATTAAATGGAGAAATAACCAAGTAGCCTGATCCCTGGTATTAGTTAGGGCCGGAAGAAAGTATAGGAAATAACTAAAATACTGGCGATCAACAAGGCATACTTCAAAGGCTTTTGCGGGGTCACAATACCAATGACCAAAAGACAACATCCGATTACTAAATTCATAGGCTTATAATTAAGTTTTTCCCGACGCTCAACCAGGAGCGCCGGGAAAAATAAATGTATTCAATACTAAAAAGTATCTTTATTAAAACTAGGAGTTTACATAGTAGCCAAGCAATGCGCCTGCACCCAAAATAGGGGACACAATAAATAAACCTCCAATGATTAGTGCTGATTTTGGCGACATTTTACCACCTTCGATCTCCATCAATTCTGAGTGATCCAGTACTTCTAAGTTTAATGTTTCTGTATTCATGGTCTTAATTTTTTTTGATTAATGATTAATGTCTACGATCAGCTTCTGCCAGGTCTTTTCCGATGGAGTAACCAAACTGGAAGAGTGCCAATCCCAAAGCTGCAGCACCAAGGGCAACTGATACCGGATCGATAACACCACCATCCAGTTCACGCATTTCTCTTGAATCCAGCTCCTGGATACCAAGCACTTTCATTTCTAAAGTTTCCATATCAAATTATTTTTAAGAGTTTACATAATAGCCAAGCAAAGCTCCGGCGCCCAAAATAGGAGAAACCACAAATAAGCCTCCGATAATTAATGCAGATTTAGGTGACATCTTACCACCATCAATGCTCATCAAATCAGCATTGTCTAATACTTCTAAGTTTAATGATTCTGTGTTCATGTGCTTAATTTTTTAAAGTTTAGTGATTTCTACGATCAGCTTCGGCCAGATCTTTTCCAATTGAGTAACCAAATGCGAATACAGCCAGTGCCAGACCAGCAGCTTCAATCCAGATTCCTCCTTCGAGTTCCTGCATTTCCCTTGCATCCAGCTCCTGAATGCCAAGTGTTTTCATTTCTAAAGTTTCCATAGGTATGATTATTTGTTAATTGTAAGCAGTTTTAGAACGTACTGTTAGGCTTAAGGATTTTATCAAAGGGATTCGGGATACATCCGTTTGGACTGTTGATCCCATAATCACCAGATCCACCCTGTGCATCATAAGGGTCTCTTACTCCTCCTTCAAGACTGACCAGCTCTTCCTGGCTCAGGTCATTGTAAATAAATTGATTTTCCATAGTTAGGTTGTTTTTAATTTCTATATCAAATTTATTTTAACCCAATGCTCAAAAAAAGCATTCCAATTTTTATTGGATTTTTTTTAACAAAAAACTTTAAAAAAATTATTGATGCCCAATAGGTTTTGGATATTGGTAAATATGGAGCCTCCCTGTCCCACATAAGCACCTGCATTGTAAGCTTTGGCATCAAGCTCAGTAAGGGGATGCATGTTGACCTGAATGAAGATCCGATAGTCGGTTTCATAATAATAGGTTTGAAGCATCCTATCATACTGGATCGGTGCCCCGGAAGTCCTCAGGTATTCTATAATCCTTGCTAACCTCGATACGGACAAATTCAGCCTTCTCGCTAAACATTCTGGATTACCTGTACGCTTTTGTGAGACCAGTTTATCTAATAAATTTAGTCTGTCGATTTGCTTAAAAAGTTGCATAATGTTATAGTTATAGGGTTTACAATCTTTGTTCGATATAAAATCTGATCATTTTGGATACGAAAAGGCCATTATATTTGGCCTGTAACATTTCGCTTTCCGCGGTCAGGTAATTGCTCCGCGAGACATTGAGGTCGTAAATAGAACTCTTGCCTGCATCGAAACTTTTGGAAGTGAAGCTCAGTGCAGTCCGGGCGCTGTTGAGTACATCCTGAGCTGCATTAAACTGATCCATATAGGCCTGGTAGTCGAAATACATTTTCTCAATTTCCTGTTTAATCGTGGCCTGCCGCTGCAGGACATCAATGGCGTTTTGTTTAAGGGCCAGGTTATTTTTTGCGATCTGGTTTTTGACCCGGCCTTTATTGAAAATAGGAATGGATACCGTGACAGCAACCTGCTGTGCGAAATTGTTCTTCATCTGATCAAAAAACAGCATGTCCCCGCTTGATACCAGACTATTGAAATAGAGGCTTCCCACCAGGGCACTTCCTTTGACCGTTGGGTACAGGCCTGCCCTGATGATCTTGTGATCGAGTTCTGCTGCCTGCCTGAGCAGCGACAAACGTTTCATTTCCGGATGTGTAGCAGTGGTTTTGTCGACCGCTTCAGTCAAGGTCTGGGACAGCGCCGAAAGTTCACTGCTTTCCTCTGCCACATCGAAAGCACGGGAATTTTCTATTTGCAACAACTGTGCTAAACTGATCCTTGCCCTTTCGATGTCTTGTTTTGCTTTCTGAAGTTTTTGCTTTTCCCTCGCCAGATTGGCCTGTGCTTCATACTGCACCGTAAGTGCCGTAGTCCCTGCCTGTGTTGTCTTTACTGCCTTTTCATATTGCAGGTTTGCATAGAAAGCAGAACTGTCTACCGCCCGGGCAATCTCTTTATTCAACTGGATAGACAGATACCCCTCGATCACTTTCATGGCAATGTTTCTTTTGATGGAAGCCAGTTCTTCTTCACTGACCTCAACCAGGAGATCTGCCCGCTTCACTTCATTCTGCAGTTTACTATGGTTATAGATCAATACATCTGAACTGAAACCGGCTTCAGCATTTAAATTGTCGTTCCTTCTCGTGGTACCAAAAACATCCTGTGCCTGACCAAATTTGGAATACATGTTCATATAGGAATTGAGATCAGGCAGGCGCTCATTTCTCGCCATTTTAAGTTCCACAACTTTAACCCCATTGTTCACTTTGCTGCTCATGACTTCCAGATTGTTCTCATAAGCATACTCAATGCAGCGTGATAATGACCATTTTTCCTGGGCAGAGGCCGTAAGTGACATGACCAAAAGTAATGCTGGCAGACAAACACAAATTCTAAACCTCATCTATACCTCCAATGCTAGTGTTTGTTTTTCCCACATGCTCCTGTACACGGAATCTTTTGCTAATAATTCCTGATGGTTGCCTTGCTCAACCACCTTACCCTCCTTGAGCACTAAGATCTGGTCGGCATTTGCAATGGTGCTCAAGCGGTGCGCGATGACGATCATAGTCTTACCCGCCAACTTAAAATCCGACAGCGTTTTTTGGATGATCTGTTCAGACTCGGTGTCCAGGGAAGAGGTTGCTTCGTCGAGGATCAGGATCTCAGGATTCTTATACAATGCCCTGGCAATCGCGATGCGCTGCTTCTGTCCACCTGAAAGCATCGCCCCGTTTTCACCCAGGTAGGTCTGAAATCCGCTGGGTAGTTTTTCTATGAACGGTAAAATACCAAGGCTTTTGGTGACGTCTAGGATCCGCTGCACATCCGGGAAATCTTCACCGAGCGCAATGTTGTCAATGACATTTCCCGAAAACAAATCTATTTGCTGGGGAACTACAGAAACGATCTGGCGGAGCGAATGATTGGAGATGTAATTCAGATCGTATTGTCCGATCAGGATTTTACCTTTTTTTAGGGGGTAAAGGTTTTGCATCAATGCGGCAATGGTGGTTTTCCCCGAGCCGCTCTCCCCTACAATTGCGGTAGTCTCCCCTCTTTTAAAGGCACAACTAAAATCATTAAAGACATCGACCCTTGAACCATAACTGAAAGACACGTTACTGAAAGTAATGTCGCCCACGTTAGCGGCAAGCAGGTCGAGTTTGTCGGTGAGCTCCTCCCGCTCTAGATCCATGATCTCAAACAAACGGTCAGAGGCAATGATCGCATTCTGAATGGTCTTGTTCATCCCGATCAACTCGGTTACAGGACTGGTGAAGTACCCGATCAGGGCATAAAAAGAAAGCAGTTCTCCAGGTGTAATAATCCTTTCAATAACGTATTTTGATCCCACCCACAACAGGATGATGGTAAAGACACGCGAAAGAAACTCGGCTGCACTGCCAGAGAACAAACTGTTCATGACCGATTTATATACTGTTTTCAGGAGCGTACTAAAGCGGTTGTCTGTTTTATTATTGGCGAAGGTTTCTATACCAAACTGCTTGATGGTCTTCACGGAATTTAGGGATTCTACCAGGTGGGATTCCAGTTCGGCTCCATCCTCCATGAGCTTTCTTTCTACTTTCCTATTGAGTCTGTTTACAATCCAGTATACCCCGAAATAAAAGGGAATGACCAATGCCAGTACCAGGGCCAGTTTCCAGTAGTAACTGAACATGAGGGCAAAAGAAAAGATCACGATAAAGATATTGACCACGATCTGGATGGAGACGTCATTGATGAAGGTCCTGATCTTTACAGCATCATTGACCCTGGAAATGATCTCTCCGACCTTCATCGTATCGAAAAACCTTTGAGGGAGCGTAAGTATGTGTTTGTAATAGCCCAGGATCAGGTATTTATCTATGCGCTGTCCTGTCTCCAAAACCAGGATGCTTTTCATGGCTCCGATAAAAATCTGGAACAGCAGGATCAGGATCATCCCGATAGAGAGCAGGTTGAGCAGGCGGAGATTGCCATCGATCAATACATAATCGGTAATTTTTTCTATATACAGGGAAGTAGACAAGCCTAGAACAGTATAGATCACCGCACCCACTACTGCTTGTAAAACCACTGATTTATGAGGCTGCACCAGATTCCAAAAACGGCCATAGACTCCGACTTTTTCATTCCTTTGTTCGAAGTACTCATTTGGCTCCAGTAGGATCATGACCCCAGTCCAGATTTTGCCAAATTCTTCCAGGCTGTATTTCTCCATCTTCCCGCGGGCAGGGTCCATGACGTGGACATGCGTTTTGTCTACTTTGTAAATCACGATGTAATGGTGCAACTGCTGCATCACGACAACATGTGCAATGGCCGGCAGGGGAATCTGGGCCAATGCATCCAGACCACCTTTTACCCCTTTGGCATTAAATCCCATTTCATTGAGGCCTTGGATCATTCCCAGTACATTCGTGCCTCTGGTATCTGTATGGCAGATTTGCCGTATCCTGGCGATAGGCAGGTTCAGCCCATAATGCGCCGCGACAGACGACAGGCAGGCTGCACCACAATCTTGAATGTCGTGCTGTTTAATTAAAGTTCCGTTTTTCATGTTTGGTTAGATAAGGTTGGGGTTAAACCAATCGTCTACTCTGTCGAAGAGCAATTGCCATAACGTTCGGTCTAAAAGATAAAAGCGTGCGGTGTAGGTGCTACCTTTTTGAATTTGTCCTTTATACCCATTTCTGAGTTCCAGGAATGACTGATCTACGCTGCATTTCACCCGGAAAAAACTCTCGTTGTTTTCGGCGATGACGAGGTTTTGATCGATGTCCAGGACTTTACCCTCTGCCATACCCCATTGGTTGTAATTGTAGGTATCCATCTGGTACTTGACTTTCTGTCCTTTTTTGATCAAACCCACGTCATTAGGAGAGACAGTACATTCTGCTATCAGGTTGTCGTCTGCAGAGACCTCTACGATGCTCTGCCCCTGAATCACATAATTGCCCTGCTGCAAACCGGAGAGGTTCACCAGCCGGCCGGAAATCGGTGCTTTGATGACATAATTTTCCCCTTCGATATTCAACTGGGAGATGTCGTTTTTAATGGTGGTCAACTGCCGCTGGACTTCCCGCTTCTGGGCCTGCCACTGCGCCATCTGCTGTTCCTCTGTGGAACTGACCTGGCTTTTTAAATTTTGGTAGGTAAAGAAAGTCTTATCGTATTCCGCCTGGGGGATTACACCCTGCCCAAACAGGACTTTAGCCCGGGAAAGATCCTTGCGCGATAAGTCTAGCTGCGCGGTCAGTTCGGCGACCTTTTCATGTAAAGCCGCGACTTCTTTCTGGTACTGACCGGTAGAAAGATTTTTGAAATCCTTTTTCACCAATTTGGAAAGATCTGAAAACTGAGCTTCATAATCTACGTTCAAACCATTTTGGAGCTGTCTTTTCGCTCCCAAATGCTCCGATGTAATGATGAGCAAAGTATCTCCGGCTTTGACATACTGGTTGTTGTTTTTTAGATTGGACTTGATTACCCTTCCACTGACCACTGACATGATCTTGGTGTTTTCGGTAACAGACCTGATGAATCCTCGGGCTGAGGTAGAGATGGGAACCTTGATGATTGGCATCATTGCAATACAGATCACAACAATTGCCAACATCGCCATGTAGATGATGTTTCTTTTCACTGAGCGCATTTATTTAATAGGGATGATTGAATATAGGGCGGCACTGAATTGGGTATAGATCCTGCGTTACATATTTTGCTTGTTCATAGTATTTGGTTTAAAAATTAGTTCAATTACTTTTTATCTGGCAAATCAACAACTATGCCACTCGTCTTTTTTTCCATGCCGATTTTTTAACCGTACCTTTGGCATAAGAATTCGTCATTATCGAGCAAGAATTCGTTATTTACAGTACCCTCCTCCTATGTCCGGAATTTATATACATGTCCCATTTTGTAAAAAAGCCTGTAGCTATTGCGATTTTCATTTCAGCACGTCGATGAAGTATATCGACGAAATGACCGCTGCGATCTGCAAAGAACTCGTATTGAAAAAAAGCCGCATTCAAGATCAAGTGGGTACTGTTTACTTTGGCGGGGGTACACCTTCCGTCCTTTCCACAAGACATTTTCAGCAAATCTTTGAGACCATCACCAGACATTACACTGTCGACTCTGCCGCAGAAATCACCATTGAGGCCAATCCGGATGACCTGGATGCCAGGAAGATTTCAGAACTCCGGCAATTACCCGTCAACCGCTTCAGCATTGGGATCCAATCTTTTTTTGATGAAGACCTGCGTTGGATGAACAGGGCACATAACGCCAATGAAGCAGAGGACTGCATCAAGAGAAGCCAGGATGCAGGCTTCGAAAACCTGAGCATAGACCTTATCTATGGTTACCCCTTACTAACGGATAGTAAGTGGCTCAGCAACATCAACCGCGCGCTGGAATTTGAAGTGCCCCACATCTCGGGCTATTCGCTTACCGTGGAGCCCAGAACTGCCCTGGCAAGCGCGATCAAACGCGGGCAGCAACCACCCGTAAATGATGAACAAAGTGCTGCCCAGTTCGGCATGCTGATCGAAAAACTAAACGCCGCTGGATTTGAGCATTATGAAATTTCCAATTACAGCAAACCCGGCAAATATGCCGTACACAATACCAATTACTGGAGAGGGGTTCCCTACCTCGGCATCGGCCCCTCTGCACATGGCTTTGATGGACAAACGCGCTTTCACAACATCGCTAACAATGCAGCCTACCTGAGCAAACTGCAAATTGGCGAGCTGGCAGAGGGTATAGAAGAACTGAACCAGCATGACCGTTTTAATGAGTATGTGATGACTGCAGTACGAACCATGTGGGGCATCAGTCTCCAGAAGATTCTGACAGAATACGGCAAAATTTATCTCGAGGACACGATCCGCAACAGTAAGATCTTTATTGAACGGCAATGGGTAATTCGACAGGATGAATACCTGATCCTTAGTGCAGAAGGAAAGCTATTCGCAGACTATATTGCCTCTGAATTCTTCCTGACGCAGGAAGACCACCAATAAGATCACGCAAACGGTTGCGCGAAGTTTGAGGGCTTTGAGATTCGCTGCTTCCATGTTCTATTGCTAAATTCAGCACTGAAATACACTAGCAACAAATGAACATGAAAAGAAATTATTACCTCTTATTCCTGACCTTTCAGCTCCTGCTCAGCTTCAGTCTTATCGCCAGTCCGAAAGATGAAGCATCAAGCATCAGCCTCCCCTTAGGTGGCAATGCCTGGCTCAGTAAAAATGCAACGGCCCGCCTCAAGAATAACGGCATCAGCAATTGGTCGGCCGCCACAGACATCATCACGCTCTATTTCAGAACAGAGGCCTCTGGCCAGGCTGACCTCTCCCTGAAGCTTCGGGTCCCGGGAGGAAAAAGCAAAATTAGCATTGTGGCTCCCGGAGCTACGCTCCACAAGGAACTGGAAAACCAGGAATGGAAAGTAGTGCCTATAGGCAGTATCCAAATCAGAAAAGCAGGCTACGTCAAACTGGAGATTCGCGGGCTATCCAGAACAGCTGAGGTATATGCGGAGGTCTCAGACCTGATCGTAAGCGGTTCCGCTCTGGAGAAAGGAGCCAGCTATGTCAAGGACAATGAAGGGAATTTCTTTTACTGGGGCCATAGGGGGCCTTCGGTGCATCTCAATTATACAATCCCTGCCGCAGCGGCATCTAAAACCGAGTGGTTCTATAATGAGATCATTGTTCCTGAAGGTCAGGATATCCTGGGAACTTACTATATGGCCAATGGCTTCAGCGGTGGCTATTTTGGGATGCAGAGCAATTCAGCTACGGAACGCCGGGTCCTGTTTTCCATTTGGAGCCCGTTCCAAACAGACAACCCTAAGGAAATTCCTGACAACATGAAAGTGCTCATGCTGAAAAAAGGCCCTGATACCAAAACAGGGGAATTCGGCAATGAAGGTTCCGGAGGACAGAGCTATATGGTCTATCCCTGGAAGGCTGGAAAACGTTATGCCTTTCTGATCCGCGCACAGCCCAACCAGTTGAAGAAATCGACTACTTACACTGCCTATTTCAAAGACCTGGAAAAAGACAAGTGGCAATTGGTGGCCAGTTTTGAGCGGCCACAGTCGGCCACTTACCTCAAAGGGCTTCATTCCTTTTTAGAATGCTTTTCCCCACAAACGGGCGACCAGAGCCGCAAGGCCATGTACCAAAACCAATGGGCTATCGATGCGGAGGGCAACTGGCACGAAGTCACTGCTGCAAATTTTTCGGCCGATAATACGGCCAGGGTCAATTACCGGAAAGATTATGCGGGTGGTGCTGAAAAGGATGCTTTCTACCTGAAAAACTGTGGTTTCTTCGATGATTTTACCCCAATGGGTACCGGATTGGAAAGGAAGCCTTCAGGAAAAGTACATCCCATGATCGATTTTGATCGATTACCATAGGGAAATCAGCGTAAGGAGAATATCAGTTGGCCACACAGCGGAAGCCGGTATTCTCCAATCCTGTATCTATAGTCGATTTCATTCTGGCAGTTACCCTATAGCCCTTACAATAGGAAGAATGGCACATGAATGAGCCTCCTCTTACCGTCTTTTCCTGATCATTGTACCAGTCTGCGGTCCATTCCCATACATTTCCTGCCATATCGTATAAGCCGTAGCCGTTGGGTTCAAATGACCTGACAGCCGCAGCACTGCCGAAACCATCGGCCTTGGTATCTGAATAAGGAAAGCTGCCCTGCCAAGTATTTGCTTTGGCCTTCCCAACGAGCGGATCTTCATCACCCCATGGATATTTTTTGTCTTTTAGTCCGCCCCTTGCTGCAAATTCCCATTCCGCTTCCGTAGGAAGCCTTTTTCCAGCCCAATCTGCATAAGCCCTGGCATCCGTCCAGGAAACCTGTGTGACAGGATAATTGTCCTTACCATTAATTGTGCTTGCAGGTCCCTGCGGATGCTTCCAGTTGGCACCCGGAGTCCAGCGCCACCATTGTGAGACATCATTCAGGTCGACCGCCTGCTGCGGCGGTGAGAAAGTTAAGGATGCGGCCTGAAGCAGCTCCTCTGCTGGCTTCGGCGTACCCGGGGGCACTTGCTTTTTTATTTCTTCCCAGTCCGGCTTCTGCTCCGCCTGGGTAACGTATCCTGTCGCTTTCACAAAAGCTGCAAACTGGGCATTGGTTACCTCAGTTTCATCGATCCAAAACCCCTTTACCTTCATCTCCCTGACAGGGTATTCATCTTCCCGGCCTTCATTGTCGCTGGCCCCCATCCTGAAGGTACCGGAGGGAATATATTTCATTCCTTTTTTTGAAATCAGTCTTTTTGGTTTCATCTGCTCGATCACAGAATCCGGAAAAGGCCCATATCTTTTAGGCATATCGGCACTACAGGACATCTGTGCGCTGTCGGTCAGCACCGCCGTTTTCGTAGCCGGAGCCTGACAGGACAGTAAGATTACGGAAATAAATAAACTGAAAAAAGTGCTCCTCATTACGCAAATCTACGCCATTACGCCAATTTTTTTACCATCCCAGTCTGGAAAGAGTACCTTGTCATTGTAAATATTCAGATGCTTATCTGCCACTTCGCTGAAAACGCTCCTGAAATCTGTAGTCACAGCCAGGTCCCGGCCATCCTCCAGGTTCTCTACAGACAAAGGGTTTACCAAACCATGTACCTGCCCGCCTTTTACGCCATTCCCCAGGATAAAATTACAGGAAGCCCTGCCATGGTCGGTACCACCGGTACCATTTTGTTTCACTGTACGTCCAAATTCCGTCATGGTCATCACGGTCACATCATCCTGCAGGGTACCCATATCGCTCCAAAAGGCCATGATGCTTTGACTCAGGTCGTTTACATTCCTGGCAAAAATGCCGGTATCTGCACCCTGATTGAAATGCGTATCCCATCCTCCCGACTCTGCAAAGGCCACTTCCATGCCGACGTCCATCTTGATCAGCTGAGCGATCTGCTTCAGTGAATTGCCGAGGCTTGTATTGGGGTAAACCGCATTGTTAGCGGGTTTATAATTTTTAGTATCGGTTTTCTGCAGCATTTTAATGGCATCAAAACTCTCTTTTCCCGTTTCTTTCAGGAGACCCGAAGAGGTCTGATCGTACAGGTCCTCAAAACTTTTTGCGGCAAGATTGGCACCCCTGACATTGCCCCGCATCTGGATGTTGAAGTCCTGAAGATTGCTGATTGCCACAGCCGGATTATTGCCATAAAAAGCCCTCGGCAAAGAAGAGGTAAGGCTTACGCCTTGAAAAGGCGTTGCCGCATCGTGTCCCAGCAGCCCGACTGCACGGTTGAGCCAGCCGCTTTCAGTTCCCTTCTTAAAAGGCGTACCCGATTCCATATAATCCTGCGCATCGAAATGGGAACGTGTGGTATTCGGCGAACCGATACCATGAACGATCCCCAGGCGTTTGTCGCGGAACACGCTTTCAAAACCCGCCATCGAAGGGTGCAGGCCAAAACGGCCGTCCAGATCGATCAGTGATTTGCCAGGGGTACTTTTGGCCGCCGACATAAATAAGGTCGGTCTTGCGGCCTTGAGGTATTCGTCGGTAAAAGGGGTAACTGCAGCCAGCCCATCCATTGCACCGCGCTGGAAGATACAAACCAAAATCTTTCTTCTTTTGAACAAACCCAAAGGTTGGGTACCAGCAACGGCATCCATCAGGAATCCAGGAACACCCCCCAGACCGATGCCAAACAAGGCGAGTCCGCCTGCTTTTAAAAATCCTCTTCTTGAAGTCATGGCTTTCTATTTAAATGTCTTATTTCCGTTGAAATTCAGGCGACCCGATAATGACGCCTACTACTTGTGCCAGCATGCTATTGTTGCCGCCCGCCAGCTGCACATTACCAGCATTCTTTTTCGGGTTCTCCCTTTTTGGAACCGCAGCGCCCATCATCATCATATCCCCCTCTGCGGTCATTGTGCTTTCCGGCTGTGGTACAGGTGCTTTTGCTGCAGCATTCTGCACTTTCGTCACCAGGTCCGGATCGTTTAGCATCGGCTTCAACCGCTTTATCGTCTCCTGCAGGTTCCGCTCCGGCATGATCATTTTGCCATAGGTTGCCAAAGCCGCCTCTGCACTTTCCGGTTCATGGTTATCATTCAGCGCGCTAAGGTTGACCTGTACTCCAGGGATCCGTTGCGATGCCAGTGCCAGACCAAAGTTCATGCGGTTCAGCAATGAACCCGTATTGATCCAATACTGTCCCCTGTCAGGAAAGCCGGTAGGGGCCTGATAATAGTACATTTTCTGTCCCATTTTATTGATCCAGCTGAAGAGCTGATAGGGCTGTGTAATTTCCGCATTGAGGCTGCGAACAGCACTCATGGCCAGCTCAAAAGGTGATTTGGTTTTTTCTCTCAGCGCATCTGCAGTCCAGAATTCCGGGGCAGAGACCATTGCAATCATTACCTGTTCAATGTTGCCGTCACTACTGATGAATACCTTAGCCATTTTATCTATAAGTTTAGGCGCAGGATTGTCATTTACAAAGCGTACAGCCAGTTTACGGGAGATGAACTTCGCTGTGCTCTGATGGTGTGCCAGCATGCTCAACAGTTCAACACCCTCCTGATAGCCACCACCGGCAGCAAATTTTTTACCTAGTACCTTTTTTTCTCCATTATCATGGCGTGTTGGTACAAAAAGAAAATCTCCCTCCCTAACAAAACCCCGCTTTTCCAGGTTGGCAACACCCACCTTTTCGATTACCTTTTCCATTGCCGCGCCATAACCTTCTGCTCCCATAGGCGCTAGCGTCCAGCCTGTAAGCACCCTGGCAGCCTGGGTCACATCGCTCTGTGAATAACCGCCGTCTACACCAAGTGTATGTAGTTCCATGACTTCACGGGCATAGTTTTCGTTCAGCCCACCGCTTTTCTTTTTATTGTTTTGCAATTGTTTCAATCGGTTGATGGCTGCGGGTTTCAACTTTTCGCCCATCATCTGCATGTCCATATCCATGGTCGCACCCTGCTCGCCTGTACTCGTAAAATTATCCAGGTAAATGAGCATGGCCGGTGATTTAGCAGTAGCCATAAGTAAGGTCTGAAACTTGCCTGTAACGTTCGGACGGATCACATCCCGCTCAAAGGCAGGCACAAAAGAGGCACACTGATTTTTGGTCAGGGACACATTGAAATGGTTGAACCAGAAATCGGTCAACAGTTCCCTCAACTGGTTATTTGTATAGGCAGCCCTTAAGATTTTCTGATTGATGAATTGTCTTATCAATTCTGCTTCTGGCTTCAGGCCATTGGCTTCCATATAATCCTGTAATTGCTTGCGGTAGGCTTTCTGATCGCCTTTATTTACTGAATCTTTATTGATTGCCCCGTCCTTAATGGCCAAACGCAATACCCTGGCCTGTCGTGGATATTTATTTTCCACCTCTGAATTGCTGAGGTTGATGTCGGTATATTCCATAAGTTTTTTATCCAGCCCCTCATCCTTTTGGCGGCCATCCAGTTGTTGCTGAAACCATTTCTCCAGACCTGTCTTTACGACCAGGTCTATATCCCCTTCCTTCGCACCATAAGTAAACCTGCTGAGGAGATGTGCAGCAGCCTGCCGATCGGTCAGCCCAGCTTTTCTATAAGGAAAGGCAAACTTTAGTGCTGCAGCTTTCTCTTTCTGAAAAGAAGAAAACAAAACTGTAAAGAGCAGCAGCGCTATAAAAGAGGAAATCACCTTGATTGAAGTTTTCATGGCATGAAGTTTATATCTGTGATAGATAACTCTATGACAATTAAAACGCTAAAAAGATTAAAGCGGTATAAATAAAAAAGCAGTCCTGCGCAAAAGGCTTAAAGACTTTCCGATTTAGGCCAGCCCTTTTCCCATTTCAATGGGCGGAGCAGCAGCTTCGCCCTGCCCCCATCCTGAGCATCATAACCATGGAAAACCAGGTAATCTTGCCCCTCAAAAGTACATACTGCGTTATGCCCTACACCATGCCAGTCGCCATTACCTTGCAGGAGCAACGTCCCCCCTCCTTCTTTCAATGGAAGTCCGGCTGCATCCAGATAAGGGCCCAATACATTTTCAGAGCGGCCCACGATCATCTTATAGGTGCTTTCGGCCCCTTTACAACAGTAATCGATGGAAGAAAAAAGGTAGTAATAGTTGCCTTTCCTGAAGATAAAAGGAGCTTCTATGGGATTTCCGGAAACCGTCTTTGCCCGCCTGGCGAGGGTCTGTAGTTGATCCAGCGGCTCATCTGGCTGTCTTCCATCTTTTTTCAGGCGTACCATCTTGATGCCCTCCCAAAAAGAGCCGAAGGCCAGGTAAGGTGTACCATCCTTCCCCAATATCAGATTAGGATCTATGGCATTCCAATTGGTATGTCCGGGAACAGACTGGATCACCAGGCCCTGATCAATCCATTGGTAAGCCGGATCATCGGGATGAAGCGTCGTATTTGTAGCCAGTCCAATGCAGGAAGTGTTTTTACCAAACATGGAAACCGAATAATAGAGATAATACTTTCCGTTATAAAAAGAAACATCCGGTGCCCAGATGTGGTTATTGAAACCTTTCACCGAATCCAGCGCCCATTTAGGCGCTGTATCAAAGACCCGTTTTTCAGCCTTCCAGTGTTCTCTGTCCCTGGAAGACCATACGCTGATCCCCCTACCGGTAGTAAAAAGGTAGTAAGTGCTGTCCTGCCGGATCATCACCGGATCATGAGCAGGTATTTCCTTCCTTAAATCCTGACCTGAAACTGTCAGTTGCAATAAGGTAAAGAAAAAGGCAAGGCGAAAAGCAATATTCATTGCATAAATATAAGATTTTATCCAGCTATGCGCATGAACTAAAACTAAGCGTGGATTTAAATGTATTGAGAAGGATAACAAGCCTAATTGCTAACTTTGAAACTAACCAGTTGGGAGGCTAAAGAAAATTAAAGTAATGAAAGAAACTGCCGATATACTTAAAGCTTACCATCAGGCACAAAAAGAAGGTAAGAAAACCGCCCTTGCCACAGTTGTGAAGGTAGAAGGCTCTTCTTACCGCAGACCAGGTGCGAGGATGCTCATCACTGAAGACGGCACTTTAACAGGAGCCATCAGTGGAGGGTGCCTGGAAGGCGATGCATTGAGGAAAGCCCTTTCTGCTATTGTTCAACAGGAAAATAAGTTGATTACCTACGACACTACTGATGAAGAAGATGCCAGGATTGGCGTACAACTGGGCTGCAATGGTATTGTTTACATTCTTTTTGAACCCATCAAGGAAGAGGAAGAATTCAATCCTATCCGGATGTTGAGCAAATTACAGTCGCGACGTGAGGATGCGGTACTGGCCACGCTGTTTTCCCTGAACAGCAGGGAACAGGCAGGCACCTATATGGTCTACCGCGAAGGAGAATCTCTCCTAAAGGCCCGGAACGAAGCTCTGATCAGTGATGCGCAAGAAGTTTACCGAAGTAAATCTTCCGGCTTTTACACCTATCCTTCTCCTCATGGAAAATCCGAGGCTTTTCTGGAGTTTGTGCGGCCAGTGATATCCCTGGTTATTGCAGGTGCAGGAAATGACGCACAACCATTGGCCGAAATCGCCTACTTGCTTGGTTGGGAAGTGACGGTGGTTGATGGACGGCCCAGTCATGCCTCGGCACAGCGTTTTCCGAATGCCAACAGGATACTGATCGCAAAGCCAGAACAGGCACTGGCCCAAACTCCCATTGATGAGCAGACTGCTTTCGTATTGATGACCCACAATTATAATTATGACCTGGCCCTGCTCAACGCACTGCTCGATACCAGAGCAGCCTATATTGGCTCCCTGGGACCGAAAAAGAAACTGGTCCGTATGCTGGACGAGCTGAACCGAAATACAAGGGAACATAGCGGGCGTGTCTATGGCCCTATAGGGCTTGACATTGGTGCAGAAACTGCAGAGGAAATTGCCATTGCGATCGTAGCGGAGATCAAATCCGTATTTACGGGTGCATCGGCCCAATTTCTGAAGGAAAAAAAAGCGCCCATACATGTTTACGAAAATGGAAAAACCTAATGGGCACTGGAATTATAATCTTGGCGGCAGGTAGCTCCAGCAGGCTGGGCAGACCAAAACAACTGCTCATTTATGAAGGTAAAACACTACTGGAACGCGCCACTGAAGCTGCACTGAATTCGTCCTGCAAACCTGTATTGGTGGTGCTGGGCGATAAGGCAGATATGATGCCCAGGATGAGCCCTCGTCCAGATCTTAATTATTTGGTCAATGAACGTTGGCAGGAAGGCATGTCGACCAGCATCAGCAGGGGCTTAACGGCTTTGCTGGAAGCGGAGCCAAACCTGGATGGTGTGGTCATCGCGGCAACAGATCAGGTCTTCCTGAGCCCGGGGGTGATCAACGCACTGGTTAGTGCAAAAGCTGCGGGTACAAAAAACATCATTGCCAGCGGCTATGCCCAAACACAAGGTAGCCCGGTACTGTTCAGCAATGCATATTTCGATCATCTTCTTGCCATAAACGGCGAACCAGGCGCAAAGAATCTGCTAAAACTGCATCCAAATGACACACAAATCGTTACATTTGAGCTAGGCCACATCGATATAGACACCGAGGCCGATTACACAAAATTAATCCATCGAAAATGATCACTGACTCTTTTGGAAGGCTACACGACTATTTGCGGATATCACTTACAGATAACTGCAACTTTCGTTGTTTCTATTGCATGCCGGAAGAGGAATATGATTTCACGCCCGCTTCCAGGCTTATGCAGACGCATGAGATCCTGGAACTTGCCAAAATCTTCGTAGCACAGGGTGTAAAAAAGATCAGGCTGACAGGTGGGGAACCTCTGGTCCGTAAGGACGCAGCACAGATCATCACTGCACTAGGCGAGCTCCCAGTAGAGCTGGTGATTACCACCAACGGGACGCGCATTGCCGAATTACTGCCCAGCCTGATCCAGGCCGGGATTAAAAATATAAACATCAGTCTGGATACCCTGCAGCCGGAAAAATTCCTGCTCATCACACGCCGGGACCTCTTTCATCAGGTTCGCAGCAATATTGAACTGCTGCTGCAACACAAAATTGGGGTCAAGATCAACATGGTCGTCATGAAAGGCCTCAATGACGGGGAGATCAGTGATTTTATCGAATGGACGCGGCATAATCCGATACAGATCAGGTTCATAGAATTTATGCCCTTTAGCGGCAATAAATGGACGAGCAACAAAATGTGTTCACTGGAAGAAATCCTCTCCATTATCGCAAAAGATTTTACGGTGATCCCTGTATCAGGCGAGCCCAATGACACGGCTAAACGTTTTATGATCCCCGGACATGAGGGTTCATTTGCCATCATCAGTACCATGACTGCTCCTTTCTGTAGCACCTGCAACCGCATGAGACTGACAGCCGATGGTAAGCTTAAAAACTGTTTGTTCAGTGATGGGGAAACCGATCTGTTGACTGCATTGAGGAATCAGGAGGATGTACTCCCCCTGATCAGGGCTTCCATATGGGATAAGAAAAAGGAACTGGGTGGACAATTAGGCACCCATTTTGAGCAGCTGGATGCGGATACGATCAATAACAGAAGTATGATTACCATTGGAGGATAATATAGCGCATGATCACAGTTGCCGAGGCGAAAAGCCTCATCTACAAAAACACAATACAGCTAGAACCCATGACTATGCGGCTGGAAAATGCAGGTGGGTTGACACTTGCGGAAGATATACATGCAAGCTGTGATATTCCTGCATTCCGACAGTCTTCTATGGACGGCTATGCACTGAAATTTGAAGACATGGACAAAGCACTTGTCGTGGTTGGCGAAATGGCTGCGGGAACTGCGCTTCCCATTTCCATTCAACAAGGCGAAACCTGCCGCATCTTTACGGGTGCACCCTTACCCGAAGGAGCCGATACAGTGGTGATGCAGGAAAAAGTGGTCCTGGAAAATGACCGGATCATTGTGCAGGACAAGAACCTGCAAAAGGGAGCTAATGTACGTGCTCAGGGTGCGGAAATCAAGGCCACTCAACTGGCGATGAAGAAAGGGACATTGCTCAGTCCTGCAGCCATCGGATTTCTTGCAGGGATCGGTACCACTGAGCTGAAAATTTTCCCTTTGCCAAAAGTTTCGATCATTGTTACTGGCAAGGAATTACAAAAACCAGGAACAGCGTTAAAATTCGGACAGGTTTACGAATCAAGTTCCTATTCGCTCGGAGCTGCGCTTAAAGCAGAAGGGATCCTTGAGGTCGCGCTATTCGAAGCGGATGACCATCCTGATCTGATCACGGAACTGCTCCAACGTGCATTGATAGATAGCGATGTGGTGCTGATGACCGGTGGTGTAAGTGTAGGAGACTATGATTTTGTCACTGAAGCCAGCCAGCGCTGCGCTGTGCAGCAGGTCTTCCATAAGGTAAAACAAAAACCTGGTAAACCCTTATTTTTTGGCACGAAGGGATCTAAGCTGATCTTCGGCTTGCCAGGCAATCCGGCCTCTGTTTTGAGTTGTTATTACAACTATGTGCTCCCGGCGCTCAAGCAGTTGTCACAACAGAAAAACAGCGCAACTGAGCTTCCTGCGAAGCTCGGTCGCGATTATCAAAAAACAGCAGGCCTGACACATTTTCTTAAGGGAAGTTATGCTAATGGCGAGGCAACTCCTTTAGACGCGCAGGAATCATTCAGGCTCAGCTCATTTGCACAAGCAAATTGTCTCATCTGCTTAACCGAAATGCAAGAACTAGTTATGGCCGGGGAACCGGTTAGTGTAATACTGCTACCCCTATAAATACGATGCAAGAACATTTCATCCTTTTTTACTGTCTTCTGTTTACCGTCGCATTTTTATACGCCTCAGTGGGCCATGGCGGCGCCAGTGGCTATCTTGCGTTGATGGCTATATTTGCCGTATCACCTGCAATCATGAAGCCTACTGCATTATTGTTGAACCTTTTTGTCTCTTCTACTTCTTTTATACAGTTTTACCGCGGCGGCCATTTCAGGTGGAAGACCTTCTGGCCTTTTGCGCTCGCCTCTATCCCACTATCCTTCATTGGGGGTATGATGGCGATTGAAAGTTCAGCATATAAAAAAATCCTGGGTGCATTGCTGCTGATACCGGTTGTGCGCTTTCTGTTTTTTAAAAATACAGACCCTAAGGATTTCAAAGCAACCAGTCTTCCCCTCTCTCTGGCCGTAGGTGGTATCATTGGATTGCTTTCAGGCATGATTGGCATTGGCGGGGGCATCATACTCTCCCCGATCCTTTTACTCTTAAAATGGACCGACCAAAAGCAGACTGCAGCCATCAGTGCAGCTTTCATATTTGTCAACTCGGTAGCAGGACTTGCCGGCCAGTTGACCAAAGGGTTTGCATTTAACGGTCACATGCTGGCTTATGTAGGGGTTGCTTTCCTCGGCGGGATCTGTGGCGCCTATTTCGGCGCTTTGAAATTCCCGCAAACTGTGCTGAAAAATGTATTGGCGGGCGTATTGGCCCTTGCAGCTTACAAACTATTATTTACTCATGCTTAAGATGAAATATTTCCTTACTTTCCTGTTTCTTTCTGCCCTCTCCGTCAAAGCACAGGAGAGCAAAGAGTTTACTGTAGAAGGAGAACTGAAAAAAACCATGACGGTTAACCTTAGCTCCCTTGCCGGCTTCCCATCTGTTAAAATGGATAGCATCACCATCTACAACCATTTGATGCAGCGTAAAAGCAGCATCAAAAATATTACCGCAGTACCCTTAAAAGAACTGTTATCAGGACTGGAGACCACCTCAGATAGTCCAAAATCACTCAGTGAATATTATTTGGTCTGTACGGCTACGGATGGCTACAAAGTGGTCTTGTCGTGGAATGAGGTATTCAATTCCAGCAGCGACAACAACATACTGGTATTGAAGAGCTTCGATACGGAACCCCAAAAAGCGGAAAAGGGCAATATCGCACTGCTCGTGCCTGCCGACAAAGCGACAGGCAGAAGATTTGTAAAGGGATTGCATAAAATCAGCATTTTAAGGGTAAATTAGCATATGAAAATTGAGATCATCAGCTTCGGAAAGATTTCTGAATTCATTGAAAACCAACATTTGGAGCTTAAGGACATCAGTAATATCGAACAACTGAAACATCACCTTGAAACTACCTTTCCCTTACTGGGAACGATAAAATATAAGCTGGCCCTGAACAAGCAGATGGTGCAGGGAAATCCAGATCTATCGAATTCCGATCAGATAGCAATCATGCCGCCATTTTCAGGAGGATAAAAGATGTCAGAAAGATACAATAGACAAACCATACTGGATGGTTTTGGTGAGGGCGGGCAACAGCGCCTATCTCAGGCTAAAGTGCTGGTCATTGGAGCAGGAGGCTTAGGATGTCCGGCCCTGCAATACCTGGTTGCCGCGGGAATAGGGCATGTCGGCATTGCAGATGATGACACCATTGCACTGTCTAACCTCCACCGCCAGATCTTATACAGCACTGAGGATGTAGGTGAACTGAAAGCAGATGTCGCCGGCAGGAAACTGAAAGCAATGAATCCGGAGATCAGCATTGCAACGCACCCATTCCGGATTCGCCGAGACAATATACTGGAGCTCCTAAAAAAATATGACATCATTCTTGACGGCACAGATAATTTTGAGTCAAGATACCTGATCAATGATGCCTGTGCCTTGCTGGCTAAGCCTTTAGTTTTTGCGGCAGTTTCCGGATATGAAGGACAATTGGCCATATTTAACGCAGGCCCAAAAGAGCAGCGCACGAATTACAGGGACATCTTCCCTATTCCTCCTCTGCCAGGAGAGATACCGAATTGTGCCGAAAGCGGTGTCCTGGGTGTCCTGCCGGGTATTCTTGGCACAATGGCCGCTTCAGAAACCATTAAGTTGATTAGTGGCATTGGAGAAGCCCTCCTAAACCAATTGCTTCACTACAACTTACTCAATCAGGCACAATATATCATCAGCCTCAGTCCTAATTCCGATTACGAAATGCCAGCAACTGAAAAAGACTTTTTGAATCAAAATAACGACAGCAGCAGCTGTGAACTACCACAGGATTACCTGGAAATTGACGCCCAGCAATTAAATGCGATGCAAGGTAACAGTTCAGTTTTGTTGATTGATGTACGGGAAAACTACGAAATGCCCGCGCTGGATGATGGAGTTTTTAGCAAAATCCCTATGTCCGGATTTGCAGACTTTCTAGACAGCAATGTGGAAGCTGAAAACATTGTACTTATTTGTCAGCATGGTATCCGGAGCGTTGCCGCTGCTGAAGCATTGCAGCAAAAATATGGGGCAACCAAGAAAATATATAGCCTCAAAGGCGGAATTGTAAAATGGAGGAATCAATTGAATGGTATCCTATGAGCGATAAAAAAGTAAAGAACATATTTGTACAAGGCCCGATAAGTCCGGCGTTTATAGCGGAAAGCATTTCCAGGCACAGCACAAAAACAGCTATCGGTGGCCACAGCATTTTTATGGGCCAGGTCAGGAGAGACGAGGTTGGAGACAAGTTTGTTGAAGCCATCAGCTACATTGCTTTTGAAGAACTGGCCCTGGAAAAGATGCAGCAAATCAGGGAAGATATTTTTGAAAAGTATCCGCTCCACTGCATGCATGTGCACCACAGTCTAGGCATGGTAGGGGCTGGAGAAATCTGCCTCTTTGTATTCAGTTCTTCTTCACATCGCGAAGCGGCAATAGCGGCCTGTACTGAAATTGTGGAAAGGATAAAAGCAGAGCTTCCAATATGGGGCAAAGAAATATTTGAAGACCAGAGCCATCAATGGAAGGAAAACAAGTGACATGGTAAACATCACACAAAAATCGAGCAGTCTGAGGATCGCAATCGCAACAGCTGTTGTAAAAGTTTCCAGACCGGAAACCATAGCAGCGATCCAGCAAAGAAAAATCCCTAAAGGAGATGTGTTTGAATTTGCCCGGGCGGCGGGCTTATTGGGGGTCAAAAAAACCAGTGACCTGATCCCCGACTGCCATCCCCTTCCGATTGAGTATACCTCAATCAGCTATGAGATCGAGGGACTTAATATCATCATCAGCGTGGAGGTCCATACCATCTATAAAACCGGGGTGGAAGTGGAGGCCATGCATGGTGCATCCATTACGGCACTGACTATGTATGATATGCTAAAGCCAATTGATAAGGCGGTAGAAATTCAGCAGATCAGGCTAGTGAAAAAAACAGGCGGTAAATCCGATCTTAAAAATACTGCTTTCCCAGAACTCAAAGCAGCAGTTGTGGTCTGTTCAGATTCCATATTCGAAGGTAATGCTGCGGATACCTCGGGCAGGACCCTGATTGCCCTACTCGAGCAGTTTGGCATAGAGACCCAGACTTATGAAGTATTACCTGATGAGATCTCTGCAATACGCGAAAAGGCGCTGCAGTTGTGTTCAGCGGAACATCAGCTCCTGATATTTACCGGAGGTACAGGTCTTTCGCCCCGCGATGTTACCCCGGAGGCTATTGGCCCCTTGATCGAACGTCCTATCGAGGGCATCATGGAGACTGCAAGGCGGTATGGTCAGGAACGCATGCCTTACGCGATGTTATCCAGGGGAGTTGCCGGATTTATCGGATCAACGCTGGTGCTAACCTTTCCAGGATCTAAAAGTGGTGTCGAAGAAAGTTTTCAGGCCCTCTTTCCACAGGTTTTGCATTTGTTTAAAATCAACAAAGGCCAGAAGCATTGACGGAACCCGGGTTTAACCAGGCCTTAAATCTCCAGTTGTAGTTAACTGAGGGGCCACTAAATATAAACTCAGAAGAACATTTTTGGTATTCTGGTGTTGTATTGTATGATGAAACGCAACGTTACAACCGATACATTTCAAAGGATCGGCGAACTGGCCGAGGACCTGTATTTTATTTTTGACCATATTGACAGGAGTTTTATTTATGTAGGGGCAGCAGCAGAAAAGGTTACCGGTCTTTCGCCGGGGCTGTATAACACTAAATTATTGTTCGACAGCATCCATCCTGATGACAGGCACTATGTACATGAAGCCTACCAGGAATTGCTGCGGGAAGGACAAGTTTCAGGTTTTGAATTCAGAATGCGAGCTCCCGGGCAATCACTAAGGTACATACAATTGAAAATGTACTCCATCTCTGCAAGCGAGATTGCCGGGATTGCCTGCGATGTAACCACCAACAGAAAGAATATCCTTTATGCGGAACGCATCAACGCCAAGAAAAACTCGAGTCTGGAAATTCTTACCCATGACCTGAAAGGCTCCATAGGCATGATCGCCATGCTGACCTCGGCTATTCATGCCGGATCACCTCTGACGAATCAACAAAAAATCATAGACTCCATAAAGAACATCTGTAAGCGTAATGTAGATTTTATACGCAGTGTAGTGACAGAGGAGTTCAGCGAGTCGGCGGAACTGGAATTGAGGAAAGAAAGATTTGATGTGATCCGGGAAATCCGGCAGGTCGTTGAGAATTACCAAAATGCCTCAGATCTCATCAAGAAGCAGGTTACATTTTTAAGTAATGAGAAGCGGATTTTTATGGTAGCAGATACCTTGAAACTGATACAGGTAGTGAACAACCTCATTTCCAACGCCATTAAATTTACTCCCGACTATGGGACAATATCGGTACAGGTAGAAGATCAAACTGAACAGGTGCGTATTGTAGTGAGCGACACAGGAATAGGAATCCCTGAAGAACTAAAACCCTACGTTTTTGAAAAATATACGCGGGCAAGGCGCGAAGGATTAAAAGGAGAAGAAACAGTAGGCTTGGGGATGTCCATCATCAAAAAAATAGTAGATCTACATGAAGGGCAGATCTGGTTTGAAAGTCAGGCCAATTCCGGCAGCACTTTCTATATAATGCTCCCTAAACGGTTTTCATAATAATCCTGCTGTGACTGCATATCGGATGAGCGTCGCAGTATTCCTGGAGCCAGTCTTTTCCAGTAAACTCTGACGGTGCCCCTCTACAGTCCTTTTACTCAAAAATAGCTTGTCGGAAATTTCATTGTTTGTAAAACCTTCTGCTATCAATCTGAGTATCTCCAATTCGCGGGAACTAAAGCCATTTTGCACCGAAGCGGCTAATTCAGAAGAATTTCCAGTTTCTTCGATCAACTTTTGGATCAGCCCGGTACAAACATAGTTCAGGCCCAATTGCACCCGGTTCAGGGTAAAGATCAGTTCATTGATATCCACCGTTTTAAGAATATACGCTGAAGCACCTTTTCTGAATGTCTCCTTTACCGTTTTCAGGTCGTCGATCATAGAAAGGATAACAATCTTAATTTCGGGAAACCGCTCCTGAAGTGCTGTAATGAGTTCCATTCCACTAAGGACAGGCATATTGAGATCTGAAAGCACGACATCAATTTTCAGCCCGCTTTCCGCAAGTTCAATAACTTCCATTCCATTTAAGCACTCTGCCACGATATTGAGATTTCCTTGTTTCTCCAATAATGTTCTCAGCCCATCACGTACGATCGAATGATCATCAGCAATCACTATATTCAGCATAATATATTTGAATCCTTTCTACGAAGAAACACCATGGTTTCATCTCTGTAAATTTATTTAAATAAATCGTTATGCAACAGGTCAGCACGGTCCAAGGTTTACTCACAGGAGCAAAACACGTATTTACACGTGCAGATCAAGTAGTTTTTGGACAAGCTCTTACCGATTTGCCAAGATTAAAGAATTTTAATCTTTCATTCAACAAATCAGCATTTGGTCTGCTCATAATGGATTCCGATTCTTATTAGGAAGTTTCGGTCTATACAAATATAACCCATTTGAACCATCAAAAGAGGCGTATAAATACGGTAATCTTGGCGCTGCTAAAGCGCGCTGCTAAACTGGTCATGATACATCTTCAGATCACGTTTCAGCATCTTCCTGGCCACATGGATCCTTGTTTTTACTGTACCGATCGGAATATTCAGTTCAGTAGCGATCTCATAATATTTGTAGCCTTCAAAATACCGGAGAAAAGGAACAGCGTTTTCTCTGGGAAGTCTGCTCAGCGCACCATTGATGTCTTCCTGAACAAATTTATGGACGCCACGGTTGGTCGTTGGCTGTCCAAGCAGTTTATTCGGACTGTTGTCAAGATTTTCTGTGAACACAGACCTTACTTTGGCATTGCGGCGATAGTTGTTGATGAATGTGTTTTTCAGGATCATATAAAGCCAGGCTTTCAGATTGGTACCTTCCTGAAATTTTGAAGCATAACGGATCGCTTTTAGAAAGGTTTCCTGGACGAGGTCATCTGCATCGTCAGCGTCCTTGGTAAATGACAAAGCAAAATTTCTGAGGTTGTCTTTGAAGCTGCAAATTTCCTGGTTGAATTCAATGGCGTTTTTCATGGGTAGATGTTTTAGGTATACTGCTGAAAACTCAAAGGCTATGCCCCATAGTGATGAACATTCCAAATAGCGTAGTAATTACAAGAATTCAGGTATTTAACTCATTTTAAAACTTATTTACAAATTTTCAAACCAGCCTTATTTTTTTCCCGTAAGTGCCTTTTGAAAAACAAATAAAATACATCTATCTATGAAAAACATCATTTTATCCTGCCTTACACTGGTGGGTATGGCATTTAGCCCAGCAGCCTTTGCTCAAAAAAATCCTATGGTTGGAGGAGCAGCCATGTATCCTACAAAGGACATTGTAGATAATGCAGTAAACTCGAAAGACCACACCACATTGGTTGCGGCGGTAAAGGCTGCCGGATTGGTAGAAACCTTAAAATCTGCGGGTCCCTTCACTGTATTTGCCCCTACGAATGCTGCCTTTGCCAAGCTACCTTCCGGAACGGTAGAAACACTGGTTAAACCTGAGAACAAAGCGACATTGACCAAAATCCTGACCTATCACGTAGTGGCGGGTAAGATGGATGCAAAATCAATAGCAGCGGCCATCAAAGCAGGTAAAGGAAAAGCAGAACTGACTACCGTACAAGGCGGTAAATTATGGGCCTGGATGGAAGGCAAAAAGCTCATGATCAAAGATGAAAAGGGTGGAACGGCTACAGTCACCATCGCCAATGTAATGCAAAAAAATGGAGTAATCCATGTAATTGACACGGTTTTAATGCCTAATTAAACATACCAGTAATGAAAGGGAATTGAAAAAACTGACTATTTCCACACTTTTGTCAGCCTTTTTTAATTTTTAACCGGAGCACTAGCTCCGGTTTTTTGTTTTCTATAATTTTGCCTCTGATTAACACTGTATTAACATGAGGAAATTTGACTTATCTCCAATTGACATCGTTGATGACATTACGAAAGCAGATTTTGAAAAGAATTATCTGAAGACGCGCAAGCCACTGATCATTAGAAACATGGCTAAAAACTGGCCCGCGTATGGCAAATGGGATCTGGATTATATGAAATCAGCGGTGGGTGATAAGACTGTGCCGCTGTACGATAGTGCTAAAGCTGACCCTTCCAAACCCATTAACGCCTCCGCCGCTGAGATGAAGTTTGAAGATTACATTGAACTCATCAGAAATACACCAACTGACCTGAGGATCTTCTTATTTGACCCGATTAAGCATGCCCCTAAATTACTGGAAGACTACCGTGCGCCCAAAGAACTCATGGGAGGTTTCCTCGACAGCTATCCCAACATGTTTTTTGGTGGAAAAGGCTCCGTTACCTTCCTACATTACGACATTGACCTTGCTCATATTTTCCATACCCATTTCAACGGCCGTAAACACGTGATCCTATTTGAAAACAAATGGAAAGAGCGGCTATACCAAATTCCCTATGCCACCTACGCCCTGGAGGACTATGACGTAGAAGATCCGGATTTTGACCAGTTTCCCGCACTGAAGGGTGTAAAAGGCGTAGAGGCCTTCCTGGAGCATGGCGATACCCTGTTCATGCCAACTGGATACTGGCACTGGATGAAATACCTGGACGGCTCATTTTCCATCAGTTTGAGGGCCTGGGACACATCCTGGGGAGTGAAGGCCAGGAGTTTATACAACCTGACACTGCAGCGTAAGTTTGACGATTTCATGAAAGGAAATTTCAGGGAGACGTACATGAGCTGGAAAGAAAAGCTGGCTATAAATAGGGCAAATAAAGCATTGGCAAACGGGAAGCCATACTAATACTCTTCCCCGCATTTGCGACTGGCTACTTTTTAATTTACATTTGTTTTAAATAAGGTCGGTAATTGGCATTAAAGTTATTTACGGGTACTTTATCAAGACAATTATGAGCTTTATTTTAAAGCCGGTAGATACCGTTGAACACATTAGCCCTGCTGATTTTAAGAAAAATTACCTGGATGCCCGGCGTCCGCTGATCATCAAAGGCCTGACGAAGTCATGGCCGGCAAGAGAAAAATGGACTACGGATTACCTGAAGCAAATTGGCGGAGAGCTTAAAGTGAGCCTGATGGACAACTCGAAAGCTGATCCCTCTAAACCGATCAATGCTTCGGTTGCCGAAATGAAGTTTGGGGATTACCTCGACCTGATCAAAAGGGAACCGACAGAACTGCGCATTTTCTTTTTTAACCTTTTCAAGCATCATCCGGACCTCATTAATGACATTGTGATCCCTAAAGACCTGATGGGTGGCTTCATAGAAAGCATGCCGGCCATGTTTTTTGGCGGATCAAATTCAGTGACCTTCTTACATTATGATATCGATCTGCCCCATTTATTCCATACGCATTTTGGCGGGAGAAAACACATCATCCTGTTCGACAATAAATGGAAAGAACGGCTGTACTGCATCCCAAATGCGACCTATGCACTGGAAGATTATGATGTAGCCAATCCGGATTTTGAAAAATTCCCTGCGCTGAAAGGTGTTGAAGGCTACGAAGTATTTCTGGAACATGGCGACACGCTGTTCATGCCTACCGGAATGTGGCATTGGATGAAATACCTGGACGGTTCCTTCTCGCTCAGTTTGAGGGCATGGGATGCTTCACTGACGCGTAAAGCTCAGAGCGTATTTAACCTGGCCATCAAAGGCGGCGTGGACAGTGTCCTGAAAATGGCCTTCAAAGCACCTTATGCACAATGGCGGGAACGATTGGCTGTAAAACGTGCAGAACGTGCCCTGGCAAAAGGAAACCCCAAATAGCCAGTATTTTGACAAGCGGATAACATTACTGGCACTTCAAACTTTTACCTTCGATCAGTCGTTTATCTTAAACATATGAGAGGTTTCCATTTTTCCAGTTTTCAACCAGATGATCTGCCAAAAGGAGGATTTGATGAGTTGCTGAAATTGTTCACCCAATTGCTGAACTATACTGCAGGCGATGCCGGGGAAGCACTGGCATGGATGAACGAGCTCGACAAGCAATATAAATTCACCAACAACGATTACGGGATGGGCGATTTTATAGACGAGCTCAAAGAAAAAGGTTATATCAAAGAAGATGATAAAGGTAACCAGCAGATTACTGCAAAAACAGAACAGACCATCCGAAAATCTGCACTGGAAGAAATTTTTGGCAAGCTGAAAAAAGCTGGTCGGGGCAATCACAATACCAATATTTCGGGCCTGGGTGAAGAAAAAAATGCTGATAGAAGAGAGTTTTCCTTTGGCGACAGCCTGGATCAGATTGATATGACTGCTTCGATACAGAATGCACAAATCAATCATGGAATCGGTAATTTTACACTTACCGAACGCGACCTCGAAGTAGAAGAAAAGGATTATAAGACATTAACTTCTACGGTGCTGATGATCGACATTTCCCATTCTATGATTCTTTACGGAGAAGACCGCATCACACCAGCGAAAAAGGTCGCGATGGCACTAGCTGAACTCATCAAGACAAGGTATCCAAAAGATACCCTGGACATCGTAGTATTTGGGAACGATGCCTGGCCCATCAGCATCAAGGATTTACCCTATTTACAGGTTGGACCTTACCATACTAATACCTTTGCCGGACTGGAACTTGCGACAGACCTCCTGAGGCGCAGAAAAACCCACAATAAGCAAATCTTTATGATCACGGATGGCAAACCCACCTGCCTGAAGGAAAATGGCCGCTATTACAAGAACAGCATGGGGCTGGACAGGAAAGTGATCAACAAGACACTGAATATGGCGGCGCAGTGCAAAAGGCTCAACATCCCGATCACCACTTTCATGATTGCACAAGACCCCTACCTGCAGCAATTTGTGCGGGAATTTACCCAGATCAATGGGGGCAGGGCGTTTTATAGCTCTCTCAGCGGCCTGGGTGAATATATATTTGAAGACTATATTAAGAACAGAAGAAAGACGGTACGATAACCTCAATAGCTACATGGACCACATCAATATAAAAACATTAGGCGAATTAAAAGCCAGCAATTATACCTCGTTATCCGTAAAGGAAGAACTCCGCAAAAACCTCATCAAACAGCTTCAAAACAAGGAAGCGGGTTTTGAAGGCATTCTTGGGTATGATGAAACTGTCATCCCCGAACTGCAAACAGCGATCCTGTCCAGACACAACATTCTGTTACTGGGCCTGCGCGGACAGGCAAAAACCAGGATTGCCAGACTGATGGTCAACCTGCTGGATGAATACATCCCTTACGTATCCGGCAGCGAGATCTTCGATGATCCACTAAACCCGATCTCCTGGTATGCACAACACGAGATCAGGATCCACGGCGACAATACACCCATCAGCTGGCAGCACCGATCGGAAAGGTATACGGAAAAACTGGCAACGCCGGATGTAACCGTAGCTGACCTCATCGGTGATGTAGACCCGATTAAGGCTGCCACATTAAAACTCACTTACAATGATGAGCGGGTGATCCACTTCGGACTGATACCCAGAGCACACCGCAGCATATTTGTGATCAATGAGCTGCCCGATCTGCAGGCACGCATCCAGGTGGCTTTATTCAACATGCTCCAGGAAAAGGACATCCAGATCAGGGGTTTCAAATTACGCCTGCCCCTCGATATCCAGTTTGTATTTACCGCCAATCCGGAAGATTATACCAATAGGGGCTCCATTGTAACCCCATTGAAAGACCGAATAGAAAGTCAGATCCTCACCCACTATCCAAAGAGCATAAAGATCTCCCGTAAAATTACTTTCCAGGAGGCCAGATTGACAGAGGAACAAAGGCTTATAGAAGCTGATGGTCTGCTGAAAGACCTGGTAGAGCAAGTCGCTTTCGAAGCAAGGAAAAGTGAGTTTATCGATCAAAAATCCGGGGTTTCCGCAAGGCTGACCATATCTGCCTATGAAAACCTCATCAGCACCGCAGAACGCCGGATGCTCATCAATAAAGAGAAAAACACATTCGTACGTTTATCTGACCTGACGGGAATCATCCCGGCAGTAACAGGCAAAATCGAACTGGTGTATGAAGGTGAACTGGAGGGGCCGGCGAAAGTAGCCAACATCCTCATCGGGAAAGCGATCAAGAGCTTGTTCGCTCGTTATTTCCCGGATCCTGAGAAGGCGAAGAAAAGCAAAACGGCCAATCCTTATACCGCCGTCACTGAGTGGTTTACCGAAGGCAACACCCTTGACCTCTCAGATGCACTGACCGCCGTAAAATACAAGAAGGCCCTGATGGAAGTACCCGGACTGTATGACCTGATTAAGAAATTCCATTCCAAACTGAGCGAAAATCAGACTTTGCTACTCATGGAGTTTGTACTGCACGGCCTGGCAGAACATTCGCAATTGAACAAAAAATACCTGGACGGCGGCTTTGGCTTCTCCGATATGTTTGACAGTCTGTTTAGCGGCGATTTCGAAGACGAGGACGATATTGATTTCAGATAACCCTATAATTTAAAAAGCATCTTACATGGGCCGTTTACCCTTATTGATATTCCTTTCCGTTTTTCTACTTGCTTTCGACTACTATTGTTTTAAAGCAATCCTTTCCGTATTTAAGAATTGGAAACCAGGCACTAAAAAATGGTTCAGTATTGCCTGGTGGAGCTACACTGCGTTCCTGGTAATTGCTGTATTCGCCTCTATCTATGCGCCTTTGTACCTTACACTTCGTTCTATCATCCTGGTTGCATTCTTCCTTACTGTAGCCTGCAAACTGGTAATGTTGCCTTTTCTATTGATCGACGACCTACGTAGGGGCATCATTAAACTAAGCCGGATCAGCAGGAACAGGGATGATGCGAGGCCTTCCAGTCCAGCAACTGCTTTAAGCAATGCTCCAATGGGCGAACCCATCAGCCGCTCATCTTTCATTGTAAAGGCCGGGCTGATCACAGCTGCGATTCCCCTCACTTCACTGACCTGGGGTATCACTTCAGGTGCTTACGATTACCAGGTGAGAAGGCGCAAACTGATCCTGCCTAACCTGCCAAAGGCATTTGAAGGGATGACCCTGGGACAAATTTCCGATGTACATTCAGGTAGCTTTTACAACAAGAAGGCTGTGCTTGGCGGAGTGGAGATGCTCCTGGCAGAAAAGCCTGACCTGATCTTCTTTACCGGTGATATCGTGAATAACGTAGCCACCGAAATGCGGGATTATCAGGATATTTTCAGTAAAGTGAAAGCACCTTTGGGTGTGTATTCAGTGCTGGGGAACCACGACTACGGAGATTATTTTTATGGACGCGAACCCTCCGCAGCGAAAGCGAAGAACCTACAAGATGTGATCAAAACCCACAAGCTGATGGGCTGGGACCTGCTCATGAACGAAAACCGCAGACTAAAGGTAAGCGGGGAAGAAATTGGCATTCTGGGAATTGAAAACTGGGGTATGGGCCGTTTCCCAAGATATGGACGCATGGAAGAAGCCGTAAAAAATACCGATGATCTTCCGGTGAAACTATTGCTTTCGCACGATCCGTCACACTGGCGTGGTCAGGTACTTCAGGAATATCCTCAGATCGACGCTATGTTCAGCGGACATACCCATGGCATGCAGTTTGGCGTTAGACTGGACAATTTTCAGTGGAGCCCTGTACAGTACATTTATAAGGAATGGGCAGGACTTTATCAGGAGCAAAACCAGCAACTCTACGTGAACGTAGGCTATGGATTTTTAGGCTATCCGGGGAGGGTTGGAATTTTACCGGAAATCACGATATTTGAATTGAGGCGGGCCTGATCAAAAGCCGCTGCTGCAAATGCTTAAAAGGATACTCCTTTCCATACTTGATTTTCTGCTTTTCAGCAATGTATTTATTGCGATCTGTGCGGTTGCACAGGGATTGGTGACTTACCACCTGTTGCAGGTCAACCCGGATCCTTATATTCTTGCCTTCCTGTTTTTCGCTACTATTGGTCTTTACAACTTCAGCATGTTGCTGTCGAAACCCGTAAATCCGGAAAAGTCGCCCTACCTCCGGGTCCGCTGGATCTTTGGACATCACAGGCTCATCATTTCCATCACCCTGATCTCCATACTTTGTCTGATCCCTTTGGGACTGTGGTACCTGAGCATAGAGTCAAAGGTACTGATGATCTTTACAGGACTGTTGGCAGTGGGCTATAACGTACCCTTCCTGACCCTGAATCAGCAAAAGATTGGACTGCGAAACATTCCCGGCATCAAGTTATTTTTGATTGCCCTGGTCTGGTCGGTCAGCTGTGTCCTTCTGCCCATTGTAGAACTGGAACGCAGTTATCAAATCAATGTTTCGTCCGCAGAAACCTTGCTGCTGGTGGCTAAGCGGTTCCTATTTGTTGCGGCAATTACTGTCCCTTTCGACATCAGAGACCTTTTCCAGGATAAGCTCTACGCCTTAAAAACAATTCCGGTAATGTTGGGAGAGAAGAAAGCCTATATCTTTTGTCAGTTCCTGCTGATCGGATACCTCGGCTTGCTGTTGGTATTTAGGCAGGCTACTTATGCCGATGTAACGGCAACCACTTTGACGCTGGCGCTGACAGGATGGTTGATCTTTAAATCCAACATCCAGAAAAATGAGTATTATTACTTCTTCTTTCTGGATGGGACTATGTTGCTGCAGTACCTGATGCTCCTCCTTTTCGGATGGATTTCTTTATTGTTCTAAGCAGGATTGAAACGGTATCCTACTCCCCTTACGGTTTGTAGTAATTGCGGATTGTCAGGATTCAGCTCGATCTTTTTACGGAGGCGAACGATGTGCATATCCAGGGTACGGGTATTCACATCAGAATTGTAACCCCAAACCACCAACATCAGTTCATCGCGATTGATCACCTTGTTGGGGTTTCTCAGGAAATACAACAAAATCCTGTTTTCGAGAATCGTTAATTCTATTTTCTTACCATCACGGAACAAGGTGTGGATATTCGGATGGTGCTCCATATTTCCAAAACGGTGGATTTCCGATCGGTCATTGTTGAGCAGGAATTTCACTTTACTGTCCAGCATAGCGACCAGCACATCCATATTGAAAGGTTTGGTTACGTAATCAGAAACGCCGAAATTATAGGCATCTATCTTGTCTACATCCTGGGCTTTAGCGGTCATCATGATGATCAGGTTTTCAAAGCCGTGTTTGCGCACAGATTCGCAGACGTCTGCTCCCTGTTTTCCGGGAAGCATCCAATCCAATAACACGATATCGGGTTTATCTGTCATGATCGTCTGTTCCGCAGTTTCCCCGTCCCCTACTTCCGACACCTCATACCCTTCCGCCTTCAGGCGATGTACCACTAGAAAACGCAAATTCTCATCGTCTTCAACTATTAATATTTTAATTCCCTTAGACATAACTTTTATTCATTATATGGTAGTACAATCTTAAATTCAGTTCCTTTATTTACTTTACTCCTCACACTGATCTCACCGCCCATAAAATTAACGAGCTCCTTACAGAACGCCAAACCCAGTCCCACGCTGCCATTCTGGTTGTATTGGTTCTGGATACGGAAAAATTTCTTAAATATATTATTAATTTCTGAAGCAGGGATACCGATGCCCTGATCGGTAAAACGGAAGACCACACGTCCTTTAATCAGCCGGGCACTGATGTGCAGCTTCTTACGTTCCGGGGGTGAATATTTATAAGCATTCTCTGCCAGGTTATCAAACAGACTGCCCAATAGCACCGGATCCGTAACAAAGGCCCTGAAGCCCGTCACCTCGAAAGTAAAATCAAAGTCCGGATGTTTCAGGCGGTGCGACTCCACTGTACTTTCTATGAAATCAACCATATTGATCTTGTCCTGGTTCAGTTCTATCGCTTTATTCTCAATCTGGGTAAAAGCCAGCAGTTTATTCATCAAACCATTGAGTTTATCAGCTTCCTCATCCAGGATTTTCCCATACATTTTCAATTCCCGTTCTGTAAGGCTGGCTGCGCTTTTAATGTTGTTGCCTGCAATCTTGATCACGCTGACCGGTGTTTTGAACTCATGCGTGAGGTTGTTCATGAAATCATACTGAAGTTTGAACATCTTCTGATTGATGTTGAGGTTTCTATAGATAAGCACCGCCACCAGCACCACGATGCTGTAGAAAAGCAGAATTCCGAGAGCGATTGGCAGGAAATAATTCAGGATTTCCTTATCAATGAAAGACTTTGCAGAAATAAAGTACAGTTTGTAATCTGAAAAAGGACCCGGCAGGGTAATCTCTGTGGTCATGTACCCATCTGACGAAGTATCCAGCGGATCGTAAGTGAGCGGTTCTATCTTGATATACTGATACAGGAGTGGCCTTGAATTGATGATCCTGAGCTTATAGGGGTCCAGATGAAAAGACAACATGTCTTGCTGATAAACGGGCTGTGGATTGAGTTTCCGGCGCATCATCGCCTTGTAGATCTTCAAATCTTCGATCCTTGGAATGTTCAGGTAGGTAATCTTATTGGCCCGCACATTACTGAAATTGCTGAACAACTCTTCCTGACTGGGTACATGTGCCGTATCCAGACTTTCGATGTAGGAGGCCAACTTAAGGGCCAGTGCATTGAAATCATCCCCCACGATAAAATTATGCGTATTTTCCTGGGTAAATAGCTCGATCGAATCTGAAGGAATCAGTGTTCCGAACTGGTAAATACTTTTGGGGCCAAAGGAAAACTTACCAGTATTCAATCCGTCACTTACGGGGGTATTTCTCACTTCCGAATCGTAAAAGATCACCCGGGAGACAAAAGGATATTCCAACAGCACCGTATCCACAAAGCTCGAAGCAGTGGCAGAGTCCAGGTAACCGTTGTAGTACGAAACCTCAGGCAGCTTCTTCTGAAAGAAATCGTTATATGGTTTAATGCTCTGTTCCAGCACATTGACCTTTTCAGATACAAATTCATTTTCGATAAATTTGGTACTGAAGCGGTAGGCAAGGATCAGTGAAAACGCAAAAAGCACCAGCATCATAAGGATGAAGGTCATGATCAACGAAAAATTCTTACGGTATCCGCTTTTCTTCTCTGAAGGCATGAATTATTTCTTTTTCAGGTTCGCTTCCAAGAACTGCTCCAGGGCAGTATAATACTGCTGTCTGTTTTCCTCGTTCTTACCGCGGAAGGTGTCACCCTCCACTTCAAGGTAAGTTACGTTAATATTTCGTTTTTGCAGATTTTTCACAAATTGGATTGTCTCTCCTGAATTGATATTAGGGTCTTTGATGTTCTGGGTGATGAATACCGGTGCATTGATCTTGTCGACCTGGAACAGCGGTGAAGACTGGCGCATCTTATCGACATCAGTCAGGGGATTGCCGATGATCTCATAGAACATCTGCAAACTCGGCTTGAGGTATGGAGGAACGGACTTCAGGTAGGTAAAGAGATTGATCACTCCCGAATTGGATGCTGCACAGGCATAGGTCGTTTTCGATGAATACAATCCGGTCAATGCGATCTGCCCGCCAAAACCGGTACCGTAGATCGCGATACGTTTCGGATCTGCAATTTTTTTGCTGATCAGCCACTTTACCCCATCGTTGATATCCCCCTGAATCTTACAGCCCCATTGCTTGAAGCCAGCGGCCATAAAATTCTTGCCATATCCGGTAGAACCCCGGTAATTGACCTGGAATACAGCATATCCCCTATTGGCGAGGAACTGCACTTCAGGATTATAGCCCCACAAATTCCGGCCCACAGGACCATCATGCGGCAATACCACTACAGGCAGGTTTTCTGCTTTAATGTTCAGCGGCAAGGTCAGGTAGCCATGAATTGTTAATCCATCCCTCGACTGAAAGGAAATGGGTTTCATTTCACACATTTCCTCTTCATTAATCGCAGAGTTAAAATCACTCAGCTTCCTGAGTTTCCCGGTTTCCGAGAAATACAGGTAATAAGACCCAGGATTGCGGTCGGTAAAAGTCCTGACCAGAAAAGTAGTTTCTGCTTTATCCCGGTCCATGATCCTGGTTTCTGTCTTTGGCAGCAACTGATCCAGTTTGGTATATAAAGCTTTTGCAGAATCATCCAGGTAGTGCTTTTCTTTTTTCCAGGTCTCAAAAACCACAAAAGACAGGCGTTGCTTTTTTCTCGAATACTGTGCATCTGTAATGTTGATACTGTCATTGCCATAAAGAACTTTCAGTTCCCTGCCTGTATTGCAATCTACTTCGACCAGGGCACTTTTATCGCGGTTTACATCGGATATTGCATAAATGATATTGGGCTGGTTATGGGCGAAGGCCACCGGTCGGAAAGTCGTCTTGAAATTGTTCGTGATCAGCGGACGGAAAGACTGTCCCTCATTTTCCCGGTACAACACGGTTTCATTGACCCCGTCGCTGCTGGTCGCCAGACGCAACTTTCCTTCTGCATCTGTCATCCAGTTGGTAATGTTGCCAGGATTGCGGGCAGCCATTTCCATTGCGCCATTGCGGACGTTCAGGCGGTATACATCGAATACGGTAGAATCACGCTTGTTGGAAGATACCAGGAGGTATTTGTCATCAATCAATTGATCGTCCAGTACCCTGATCTTACTTTTCTCATTATTGGTCAGCTGACGTTCGTTTTTACCTTCTTTGTTGATGATAAAAATATCTGACTCGCTCGGTGAGGCCTCGATATCCTTGTAATAGATCAGATCGTTGTTGCTTACCCAAAAATAGAAACTGATGTTTTTTTCTTTCAGCCGCGTGATCTTTTTGTCCTTACCGGTAACGATGTCTTCTATATATAAATTCTGGTTCTTTCCTTCAAGCTTAAGGTAAGAAAGGTTTTTCCCGTCAGGAGAGACCCTGTAACCTACCTTGTCCTGAGATTTGAAGAAATCTTGGACAGGCATGATGCGCAGCACATTATTTTGCTTGCAGGCAAAGGCAAAAGTACACAGCAACAACAGGAAGTATCTTTTATATTCAGTCATATCATTCTCCGCTACAAAGCTACGCAACCCCATTAGTGTAAGCAGGCTATACACCAATATTGTTACTTTATCGATTTGCCCTCGTTTAGGCTTAAAATAGATAATTTCGCAAATATGAAAACAATTTGCGAGTAACATTTAGAATACGCATTTCAATTTGCTATTTTAGGAACAAAGAGAGAATGAGCCTGCCATGAGAAAAATAATCCTGATCCTGTTGTGCTGTCTGCCTCCTATATTTTGCGCCGCTCAGGACAATATAAACGAGGCACTGGCCTTCCAATATTACCAACAGGGCAAATTTCAGGAAGCAGCAGAACTTTTTGAGCAATTGTTCAGTACTTCGAAGAATGATAGCCATTTTGAACTCTATGTACTTTCAATGATCAAACTCAAAAAGTATGAAGAACTAGAGAAGAACATCAAAAAACAGATAAAGGCCGCTCCCAAAAGTCTGCAATACCCGCTTGCACTGGCCAGGGTATACCAGGAAAAAGGGCAGACCGAACAGGCCAACAAACTTTATGCAGAGTCCCTGAACAAGCTGCCGGCAGATGAGTTTAAGATCAGGGAAGTGGCCAATCAGTTTTATGGTTTCCAGGCTTATGATATGGCAATAGCCACCTTTCTGCAGGGGAGGAAAATCATGAACAACGAGAAGCTTTTTACTTATGAGCTCCTGAGCATCTATCGGTTTAAAAAAGACAAAAACATGCTGATCCAGGAGTACATCAATGCCCTGGGGGAGAGCCCGGAGCTATTGCCACAGGCAGAAAGTGTGCTCTCTACCGTATTTGAAGACAAATCTGATTACCTGCTTTTACAAACTGCACTGTTGAAAAAGATCCAGAAGGAACCCCAGATGGAAATCTATACCCGGCTATTGATCTGGCAATACCTTCAGCAACAAGAGTATGAGATGGCACTCAGGCAGTTGATTGCCCAGGACAAACGCATCAAAGATGACGGAGCAATCCTGTTCAACACAGCCAACACATTCATCGCAAATAAGGCCTATAGCACTGCGATCAAGGCCTTTGAATACCTCATCATTAAGGGAAAAGAAAACCCCTGGTTTCTGCCTGCGAAGGTGGAAATGATCGATGCCCAATACCAACTGGTGATTTCCGGGCAATACGATAAACAAGCGATAGCAGGGTTGGCAGCCAGCTATCAATCTATCCTCAATGAATACGGCAAAACCGCGCAGACAGTCTTTGCCTTGAAAAAGCTGGCTAAGTTACAGGCTTATTACCTCAACGAGCTGGGCCAGGCCGAACAATCCCTGGAATCAGCTTTAAGCATTTCTGGCATCAGTAATGCCGACCTGGGTGAAATGAAACTGGATCTGGGAGATATTTATATCCTCACTCAACAGCCCTGGGAAGCCTTCCTGGTATACGAGCAGGTAGCCAAACAATTTGAAGGACAACCTGTGGCGAACGAAGCACACTACCGTGCGGCACGTCTTTCCTTTTACCAGGGAAACTTTGCCTATGCAAAATCGCAGGCGGATGTATTGAAGGCCTCTACATCCCAACTCATCGCCAACGATGCATTGAACCTGAGCCTGTTGATCTCAGACAATCTGCAATCGACGCTCGACAGCAATGCCCTGAAGATGTACGCTGATGCAGAGATGCTGCAGTTCAGAAACCGTTTTCCACAGGCACTGAACAAACTGGACAGCATTGCTATTGCCTTTCCCAATAACAGTTTGCTGGATGATATTTTAATGGCCAAATCGAGAATCTATGTAAAGAATGGCGACATTCCCAATGCGGTGAAGATGTTGAAGGAACTTACTGAGCAGCAAAGCAGCAGCATCTGGGCCGACGATGCCTTATTTACCCTGGCTGATCTCCTGGAAAACAACCTGAAAGATACTGAACAGGCTAAGATACTTTATCAAAAGCTGATCAATGAACACCCTGGCAGCATGTTTACCACAGAAGCAAGAAAACGCTTCAGGAAACTTCGCGGCGATAATATTGGCACATAAGTTCCTATCTTTGCAACATGTTATTATACAATGTAACCTCAATCATAGAAGATGCTGCCGCTGAACGCTGGCTGCAATGGATGCTGGATGTCCACATCCCACAGGTGATGGCCACAGAGATGTTTGTTTCTTACCGCCTGCTGAAGGTTTTGGATTCGCCTAACGAAGGTGTAACTTATTGTGCACAGTACGTTTCAGAAAACCTGGACAATTACAACAATTACCTGGAGAACTTTGCCCCTGCCCTAAGATCTGATGTAGGTGCAAACTTTGAAAACCAGGTGGTATCGTTTCGAACCCTAATGGAATATGTAGCCTAATGGCCTCAATAAAAAATGCCCTGCTCATGAAAATGAGCAGGGCATTTTTAGAATAATGTCAGATCGCTTACTGCTTGATCAGGTCATATAGTTCGTCCAGTTTAGGAGAAAGTACAATTTCAATCCTGCGGTTTTTACTTCTGCTCTCCGCATTGGTATTAGGAGCCAATGGCTGGAATTCACCTTTACCAGTGGCCGTCATGCGTACGGCTTCCACTTTACTGACTTCGGTAAGGTAGCGAACTACTGAAGTTGACCTCAGTACACTCAGGTCCCAGTTGTCTTTAATCTGTCCGAGGTTGTTGATCTTCTGCGAATCGGTATGTCCCTCTACCGCAATGTTGATTTCAGGTTGTTGTTTCAGCACCTCTGCCAGTTGGCTAAGTGCCTGCTTACCTTTCTCATCAATGACGATACTTCCGGAAGGAAACAATAATTTGTCCATCAGGGAAACGTATACCTTCCCATTTCTGATCTCTACGGTGAGGCCATTTTTCGTGAAGCCCAGTAGGGCCTGTTGTAGTTTTTCTTTCAACTGGTTGGTCGCTTCGTCACGTTTGCGCAGGATTTCCTCTACTTCTTTTAAGCGCTGCTCACGTTTCTGGAGATCGCCGGATAACTTTTTAATCTCAGATGAACTGTTGCTGCGCAACTTTTCATAATTGCTGTTCATATCTGAGTACTGGTTTCGGAGGTCGTTCAGGGCACTGCTCAGTCCTGTGGTATCTTTACGAAGTTTGGCGATCAGGCTTTCCAGGTTGCCGTTCATCATCTGAGACTCGTTCCATCCGCGGTTCAGTGAATCCTGAGTAGCCAGGAGTCCTTTATATTTTTTTGGCGACAGGATCACGCAGGAGCTGAAAGCACTTGCCAATAATCCGATAGATAAAAATAAACTGATTCTCTTCATTTGTATGTATGGTTTTGTGGTTGCTGGTTACTGCACAACGGCATTGCGCAAAAATTGAACAAAGGGATATACACTTTCAAAAGCCTTGCTCAACTGGCTGACAATAGCTGGCTTCAGGAAATCCTGGTCCTTCAACGGCGTAACCGCGATAAAGCTTTTTAACTTGAGCAATTCAATCTGCGGATGACCTACATCATAGCCCTTAGGCGCATTCTTCAGTTTGTCCGTTTGCTCTAACTCGAATAACCCCTGGAAGCTTTTAGCCTGAATGATGTCCAGAAATTCGGAAGTATTGTAATCGATCTCTTCCCTCACTTTTTTTAACACAGGTGCTTCCGGCATCCAGAAGCCGGCCGCAAAGAAACTTTCCCCTGGCTGGATGTGCAGGTAATATCCCGGATCGGGTATTCCTTTTGATTTTGTATTAAAGGAAATGCCGTAGTTGTTTTTATAGGGATCTTTGTTCTTACTGAAACGTACATCCCTGTAAATGCGCATCAGGCATTTTTTGGCAGGGGTATCTATAGAAAATTCAGGGTCAATCGCTGCCAGCTTAGGGATCAGCTGTTCGACCAGGGCAAGAACATCGGTTTTTGCAGTTTCGTAACGGTCTTTATTATCTGCAAACCATTCGCGGTTATTGTGTTCCGCTACGTCTTTGATGAAGGTAAGCGTGTCTGACTGAATCATGATCGATCGTATTCGGCTTTATATTTTATTTTAGGTGAGAGCCAATGTAATAAAATCACACGGGAATAACGATAGTTGATGGGTGCCAAAAGTAAACAGCCCGTAAAAATCACGGTCAGGTAAAGCCAGAGGGACTCAAATTCCAGATTTCCGCCGGATAATACATAAGTTGCAATTCCCAGCGCAATCATCTCTGCACAGTTCATTGCATAACTCACATACATGGCCGCATAGAAATAACCCGGTTCGATTTCGAACCGCTGTCCGCAATGCGGGCAGATTTCATTGGTTCGCTGGATGTTGAATCCGTAGAGGCTTCCCGTAAAGATATCGCCCCTGCGACATTGTGGGCATTTGCCCTTTACAATGGCATAAAGCTTAGAAGTTTTCGGCATATCCAGTTGATTTTTTACGGTACTTGACATACCACAAGATCCCCATACCAGATATAAGAAGATAAGGAATAGCCAATAAATACAGGATGCCGGCATTGAGTCCTTTACCCTGAGTATTGCCATTCTTTACACTTTGTTCTGCACTAACAGTGCACATGGCACATTGCGCATTGGAAGACTGTACAGTAGTTACTGACAACAAGAGCGTGAATAGGAAGATATATGCTATCTTTTTCATGCAGCAAATATACGGAAAGCTTGGGAATGATGAAGTATCAATTATGAGATGGATGATTTTCAGAAATGATGAAGCCCCGCTGTAAAAAGCGGGGCTTACAAAATGAATATCTAGCTGAACTACATGGTTCCGTAAAAGAATGATGAGGCGTCTGCCGTACGATAAAAGCCTCCCATTGTACTGGTATTAGATGGATTGGAAGAGCTGACCCAATCAACTCTAAATGGTCCTGATAACAAATAATTTTGCAACGGAGCCACCTGAGTTGCCCTTGTATTCCAGTTCCCATTGTAAACCGGAGCACTTAATGTAAAGGTATCTCCAACCCTGCTGTAAGTAAAGGATGCACTCGCAGTAAAAGATGATGTAGTGGCATAAACCACATCAACGGTAAGTGTATTGTTACTATTTAAAGTCAAACTTGTAGAGGTGATTGTTCTTCCCGTACCCGAAAACAAACTCACCATCGAAGCGTATACCGCATTAAACCCGGAGGTGACTCCTGCAGGCAAGCCGGTTGAAGGTATGGTTATCTTTCTGTAAGTAAAAGTAGAAGGAAAACCAAACATTAGTGAAAGCGGAGTAATCGGTGTGGGCGAATTCAACAGATTAATTCTGGTAGCGCCGGACATTACATAATAGGTTTTGGCAACAGCATCCCAGGTCATTTCATTAAATGAAAGATTTCCATAAGTTAAAAATGTATTGAGATAAATTTTATTAATACCAAAAGCAAATGTAGTGGATTGAGTCTGACTTACTTCTTTGCTATCCACATAGTTTAGCTTGACAGTTTTTGCATTAGCATCAATAGCTATTGCGCCTTTTACACCATCTGAAAATGGAATATAAGGATATTTATTATTGGTCAGATAGAGTGCATTTGCATCGATCATGGTTTTTAATCCGCCAGCTAAGATGCTTTGGGATTCGGCAGCAGATAGTTTGACCATCTTCATCACGTTCTTATTAAACGTACCCAGAAATTTGACAGTATCCCCTACAACTTCCGTAAAAGCGAATTCAAAATCTGATGCAAGTCCTGTAGCTGTACTGGCACCTCCCCCACTGATAGAAGCGTCTGGATCTGCAGCAAGATGCACATAATTATAGGTGTCGAAAATCAAGGTAGGACGTTGCAAAGCCTTCAAACGGTAGGTGCTCTCCGCTGTTGCAGAAGCCGTAGTACTGTTAAAATCAGACATCATGGTCACTTTGCCCTCCGCAGTAAACTTGAAATAATAAGAAAAACCTTTCCCCCCTTTAGGATAAATAGTGGCTTTCCACCCATCTGCAGCGGATAGAAGTATAGCCTGATCTTTTGCCAATTCAGCTGATAGCCGGCTGTCAGGATCATCAAAAATGGGGTCAGTATCTTTTTTGCAGCTGGAAACAAAACCTGTTATCACCAGTGCTATATATAATAATTTCTTCATCATCTTAATAATTAATTTCCATAAACACCAAAGAAGTATGAATTAGCATCTGTCGACTTCTGCAAGCCAATATATTCAGATTTAAAATCCGAACTATAATACCACTTGTACACAAACTTATTCTGTGTCAGATAGTTGGTCAATGCCGTTATGCTTGGCGCGATCACCACTGCGTTGGCATCACTCGCTGAAAGCACAAAACTGACAGCACCATTTGCATCAGTAGAAAGGTTATACGTGAAGTTTGCTACAACTGAAGCGCCTGCAGCATTGTTGTAATTGATCCGAAGTGTAACCTGATTGGCAGCAGTATACAACAATGAAAAATTCAACAGGACTCTTCCCGGACTTGGATTTAAGGCCGCTAAGCCGGTTTTTGCAGCATTAAACACCGTAACGAAGTCCGCAGACTGTCCAGCTACGTCACCGGAAATACCATGTAGCGCTGTATATGGTAAAGTAGTGCCGAATCCAAGATACGTGTTGGGCTGCGATGGAGAACTTTGATTCAACGCTGCTTGCACACGGTTCTGCAAGGTATAGAAATCGATGCCATACGTTTGTTTAAAATAGGTAACTACCATATCTTCCTTCATACGGATAGAGGTTTGGGCAGTAGCAGTCATTCCTTTGACAATTGCTTCATAGCCAGCCTTACCTTCAGTAAGCATGATGGAAGTCATCTCAGCAAAATCTTCATTTGGTGCTGCCTGTGCATACTGGGAAATAAAACCTCCTGCGTACGCGGTGGCCAATGTCGTATTGTTCCAATCTGCAGTGTAACCAGCAGGCGTAACCTGAGGAAACTCTTTCTGGTAACTTATGGTCTGATGAAGGATGTGAGTAAATTCATGATGAATGGTTTTAAGTACACGTTTAGCAATCGCTCTGTCGGTCTTTGAGAAGTTATTTACATTAAATAGCGTCACTTTAATGCCACCCTCTGCCTCTCCCAGTGTAACACTTCCACCTGGATTGTACTGAAGACTACCCACCAACACATAATTTTTGGGTGCATATTTCTTTATGAAATTCTCACCTACCTGTGCTGCATATGGATCAATCCATGCAGCACGAACCATTTCCATAAGAGGTTGAACCCTTTCGATTCTGGGTGGTATCAATGTTTTTGCATTATCATACTCTGTACCGTCCCACCGGTATTTCACACTGATATTGTAGGGTTGAGTAAAATTGACGTTCAACCATTGATCGAGCGTACCCTGCTCCCAGGTATCACCCCCTAAGCCTACAATTTCCCGGTTGAGGTTCTCTGACTTTTTGCAGCTTAACCCAGCGAAGAGCAACACTGCAAATGTTAGGATATATATATTTTTCATCTTTCTTTCAGTTAAGGTTAACGAGGGTTTTGTGGAACACCGGACAGGGCCACTTCTGCAGGCAATTGCCATAACTTGCGTTTATCATCTGGCTCCAGAGTATAAGTCTTGCCCTGTGCATCTTCATGCACAACAGGAAGCTTATGCCGTACTATATCCATCCAGCGCATGCCTTCATGTACAAATTCTGCTTTTTTTAGCGCAAGTAATGCATAGATATATGCCTGTTTGGTATCCGTTGTCATCTCCTCATAGAAGGTTTTTATCCTGGTCTCTGTAAGATTGTGTGTAGCTGGTACATAGGCAGTAACTCTTGTGCTGATGAAACCGTTCATATCAGTAAGCGCCTCTGCATATTTACCTTGCATAATATAAGCTTCTGCACGGTTAAGCCACACTTCTTCTGTGGTGAGCAATGGCACCATAGTATATCCTGTTCCTGTAGTTGCATTGATACTGGTACGCACAAAGTGCTCTACAAACTTCAATACATAATAGAAGGTAGAAGAGTTGGAATAAATTTTATAGGCGCTTAAGTTTACTCCAACCGGTGTGAGGATACCATTTAACCTGGTCTGATTCACAGAATAGATTGGTCTTTTATAGTTTCTACCTACACGGGAAACCGTTTCAGCAATGAGCAGGTTCCCAGGATTCGCTGCATTGGAATAAGCAGTCTCCAATTGCTCTACATTGAAATTTGCATAGGATTTCCAAGGCCTCACATTGGCAGCAAAATTATTGGCCGGAAAGGCAAGGTTAGCAAATTCGATCGTCTTCGCTGCATCTTTTCTAAACAAATAGAAGCGGGTTGCAAATGCATAAGCTGCTTTGCGTGTAAAATGAAAAGCCGGAACTGAGTAACTGTCGTTGATCAGTGGAATTCCATCCAGAAAATCTTTCTCTATTTGCTGGTAAACGTAGGCGACAGTTTTACGATCGTAATTTTTAAACACGACAGTTTCGGGTTCTGTCACATAGGGTATTCCCGGATCGGTTTCCGCAGTGGCCGGATCATAGGCCCTTGAATAGAAGGTTACCAGCATAAAATGTGCATAGGCCCGTGCTAACAGCGCTTCACCCTTCTGTCCAACGTATCGCTGAGGATCATCCGCTTTTGCAATAGCATCCAGCGCTTGATTAGCTGCGGCGATGGCGGTGTAGCAGGCATTCCAATAATAAGTAGGACTATCTTGCTGTATATCCTGAACGTCTGTCCAGAAATATCCGTTTTGGTTCACCGGAAAATCAATACCAGACAAACTTGTAAAGCTTGCGATATCGGACATTGATTCGCTAAGCAAATAATAATTTCCCCTTGGATAAGCCGTGACCAACAACTCCGACACTTTCTGAGGAGTGTTCAGGGTGGTCCTTTGATCCGGAGACTGATTTAAATATTTATTGCAACCTGCATTCACTGATGCAAGCAGTACAAAAAGGTATAGTGTATATTTTTTCATGTCTATTTCTAATTAAAATCCAACTTTAAGGGCCATGGTAATCTGTCTCGGTACTGGCAATGCTACACCCCCGGAACCAAAAAATTCAGGATCCTGACCTTTTAGTTTTTTATCAGCATAGATCAACCATACGTTGTTGGCCTGCAATTTCAATGAAACATTTTTCACGCCCATAGATTTACCAAATTTGGCTGGTAGATTATACATCATTGAAATTTGCTTCAACCTCACAAATGAACCGTCGGCAACCCGATCGGTAGAAAAGTTGTATGCTGTATATGGGTAGATTCCATTCAAGTCTTTACTACGGACTAAGTAATCGGCCACAGATGGAACATTCGTATTGCTTTCGTCGCCTGGAAGTGTCCATCGATCCAAGAATTCTCTCGGCATAGCATCACTGTCATAGTATCTTACAGAATAGGCATTATTTAACCTTATTTTATTCCCTGCCTGATAAGAAATACCTATGTACACCGTCAGGTCTTTGTATTTAAAGGTATTATTAAAACCACCATTGTAAGGAGGGTCTACCGGTCCTTCATATTTAAGATACATAGGAGAGGTACTTTGTACATACACACTATTGGCTTCTTTGCCGGATTCGTCGATAAAGGTTGGTATACCTAATGCATTTAAGCCTCTGAAGTCAATAGAATAAAGTCCACGCTGTGCACCTCCTTGATATGGTCCCCCTTCAGGAATAATAAGATCGTATATTCTGGGCAGGTTCTTCAGGTTCAAGATTCTGTTTTTATTATAACCAAAGACAAAATTGGTTGTCCAGCTGAAGTTGGCAGTTTTCCAGGGCGTAGCTCCGAGTGTGAAATCGACACCTTCAGACCTCATGTCCGCATAGTTAGCATCTTTCGTTGCTTCCCCCCCAATTCCGGAAGTACGAACAGGACCGATCAGATCAAAACCATTTCTTCTGTAAAAGTCTGCTGAAAGGGTCAAGCGGCTCTGCAGTAATCCCAGGTCAAAACCCAGATTGGTTTCGTATTGCTTTTCCCAGGTAAGTTCCGAATTCTGTAAACTGGTCAACACAATTCTGGGCTCTACTTCTGATAACCTCGGGCGAAGTGTGGTGCTGTTGGATAACACAATCGCCGAGTTAGTCGCACTACCCATACTTGCTGTCAAGCCATAAGTACCACGAATTTTAAGGAAGCTGATTTCCTTGATTTCTCTAATAAAATCTTCCTCATCTGCATTCCAGGCTCCACTGATGGTCCAGGTAGGCAGCCATCTTGCAGTAGCGGAACTGCCCATGCGGTTACTGCCATCATACCTTACAGTACCGTTAATGATGTATTTTGAATCGTACGCATAGGTACCATTGGCAAAGAAAGCTGAGAAACGGTCATAAAATTGATTCATGCCGAAGTAATTATAATTTCCTTCAAGCAACATCTTAATGATGCGGTAATCAGTAAATGGTCTGCCACCTTTATCATACTGATAACCATATCCGTTGCTAAAGCTATTCTGGCGATCAGCAAATTTAGTTTGATGACCGATGATACCGCTCACATCATGCTTCCCAAAAGTCTGTTTATAATTTATCTGAGCCCTTACATCGTAACTCATCAGATTATCATCGTTACGGTTATAAAATCCTCCTTGAGGCAGTACAATTTCCTTGTCGATGATTTCCGGACGGTCTGGGTCATTGTATAAATACTCATTCAAGTCGGCAATGGTTGAGTTTGGCGCAAAACGGTAGGCATTTGCCATATTAGAGTATTCGGTGATTTTGTGTTCTCTTGTGGTCTTTACATACCGTAACGCTCCGACAGACCTAAATTCAAAATTCTTCAGGAATTTATAATTTAACTCTCCCTGAAGCTTCAGATCAGCCATATCTAGGTCTATATAGTTATTTTCCAGTTCTTCAAGAATATTGAATGGTGCATAGTTGCGTTTAAAATATTCATAATTGCCATTTTCATCGTAAGCCCGCATCGTACGGCTTGTATTCAAAGCATAGCTGAATGGATTGATATCAAAATCGCGCGTATACTTGCCCTCAACCACATTACTGGTACGACCAAGGGTTCCCGGGACTCGCTGTTTTCTCAGTGCGCCTGTGCCCAAAATTCCTAGAGATAACTTTTCGGAGAGTTTATAATCACCTCTAAGGTTCATAGTATAACGTTTGGCATTGTCTGCAACAGTCCATCCATTATCATTATAGTAGCCTACAGAAAAATAGTGTTGCGATTTATCTGAACCAGAAGTAATACTCACAGAATGTTCCTGCACAAATGAGTTTCTGAATAATACGTCAAACCAATCTGTATTAGCGGTTGCATATTGTTTCAGAAATGCGGCACGGCCTTCCGGTGTATTTGCCACACCAAACTGTCCGCTAGTTGCATCAAAACTGTTGATTTGGTCGTACATTTTTGCAAATACCCCACCCGTTGGACCATTCACAATATTCGGAGACAATCCACCTTTGCGGTATACCTCTGCATAAAGAGACATTTGGTCTGCCGAATTCATGATATTAAACGTGCTATATGTAGGCTTCAAAAAGGTAGAGAAGTTGCCGCTATAGCTGACATTAGTATTTCCTGCACGGCCTTTCTTAGTAGTAATTACTACTACACCATTCATCGCCCGAGCGCCATATAAAGCTGTAGCGGAAGCATCTTTTAAGATATTGAAACTTTCGATATCATCAGCGTTGATTCCGGCAACAGAGGATCCGAGGATTGTGGTCGCATCGCCGCTGGATAGCTGATCATTTGAAATGTTTACGACATCCTCCAATACCACCCCATCTACTACCCATAATGGTTTATTCTCGCCTGAAATGGATGTTGCTCCCCTTACACGAATTTTAGGGGCAGTTCCAAATGTACCTGACACGTTCTGTACAGAAACACCTGCTACCCTACCTTCCAGCATACGGCTAATGTCAATCACACCGTCCTGCTTTACATCAGTACCACTAATACTTGTTGCTGCTCCGGTAAACAACTTCTTTTGAATATTCTGGAATCCTGTCGATACAATATTTACTTCTTTCAACTGACTTTCATCTTCTTCCATCGCCAGGTTGATCACGTTACGGCCACTTACAGGAATCTCCTGGGTTTTATACCCGATGTAGGCAAAGATTAAGGTAGCTCCGTCTTTTACCCTAATCTGGTACTCTCCATTGGAACTTGAAGTCACCCCATTGCTGTTTACACCTTTTTCCCTTACGTTTACTCCCGGAAAGGGTAATTTATCAACTGCAAAGGTTATTTGTCCCTTCACAGTGATGTCGCGTACTACAGGCAACTGAATCTCAGCCTTTTTCAAAATCACTTGTTTACCAACAATGTTGTAGTTGATTCCTTTCTCTTTCAAAGGAGCAAGGTCCGAGTTGATCGAAACCAATCGCTGTGGTGCATCGATGGTCATCGATTTATTAATTTGAGTAGCGTCATAAACAAAGCTTACCTGGTAAGCAAGCTCTATTTTCTTAAGGTAACTTTCCAGTCTCTCTTCCTTAAATGTAAGCGGCTGCACACCTTCTGCTCTTAACAGGGAGACAGAAAAAATCGTAACGAGAAACACTGCCTTAAGGCAATATTTAAGTCTCCGTACGTGCTTTTTGTAGTTTTTCTCCATAAATAATAATTAGTGTTGGTTTAGGTTTATTATAAGCTCTTGATAATGATAATTTGGTTTTCTTGTTGTATTTTAACTGAGTACGTTTGCTTCAGTACATTTAATGCCTCCTTCAGCGTTACATCTCTGAAGTTTGCGTTGAATTTTTTCTGACTGTGCACTTTATCTTCTAAAATTATCTGCACACCGTAGTAGCCACTTAACTCTCTACAGACTTCGTCAAGAGGCATATCTATAAAATGCAGTTCCTTTGTGATCCAGGAATTCGCATTGTAGCCGTCCCCAGCTTTTAAAGTATTCGCGGTATAATTGTAGTTGATTCCTTCATTCGCGACCAAAATAGCTGGCTTGCTTTTCTCATTCGGAGTAAACATGACCTTGCCGCTCTTCACACTCAGTTCAATCGTCGTATCTGAGTAATTGATATTAAAAGAAGTACCCAGCACGGTTACTAACGACTGCCTGATGGCAATCGCAAAAGGACGACTGGTATCTCTGGCCACCGAGAAGAAGGCCTTTCCTTTAACAAGGGTAACCTTTCGTCCATCGTCTTCAAAGCGCTCTGGATAATTGATTGTGGTATTTTCAGCAAGCATGATTTTGGTGCCGTCATTCAATACAACAGAGTCTATCTTTGCGTTTGTTTCTTTGACCAGATAGCGGATCTCGGAGTTTTCCTGATAAGCCCAGATACCGAAGGCGCAAAGAATTACCGCTGCCGCTGCCAGACGAGGCCAGCTAAACCATTTACGTACCTTATATTGGTCATCTGAACCAAGTTGATTCTTAAATTTTCCGATAGCACGATCAAGGTCCAGACCGCGTAAACGCTTGGTTTCTGCAGCAGCTTCCCAGATGCGTTTGGTATCCTGAAAGAGCTTTTCATGGTCCCCAGATACAGCCCTCATGGCTTCTACTTCTTGAACTAATGTTTTATCCTCAGGAGCATTCAGATGCCTTAGGATGATTTTTTGGAATAGTAAATCGTCTTGCAATTGGCTTGGTTTTGTTAGACGACAAATAGAAAAGAAAAAACCCCTAGTCTAATTTCAAAAAAAATAATATAAATGTCTTTATTTCGCAAAAAGGCATTCTCTAGTACAGAAATGCGCTTAACATATACAAATATGTAGTCTTTTGTGAGGAAGATTTGTCCTCGATCCGTTTTAAAACGCGTGACCGTAAAATTCTAAGTGCATTTCCCATGTGATTCTCCACGGTTTTTTCCGAAAGATCAAGTTTTGCCGCTATATCCCGATATTTTAACCCCTCAAGCCTGCTCAATTTAAAAACCAATTGGCATTTCTCAGGCAAAAACTCGATCTCCTGGTATAAAAGCACAATCAACTTATTACGTTCATCTTCTGAATCAATTAATTCGTCAGACAACTGCTCCGCAATATGCAAATGATGTCTTTCCAAACTCTTCTGGCGGTTGATGTAATTTATGGAAGAGTTCACCACACTACGATATAAATAGGCCTTTATGGATTTGATTGTTTCAAGTACGGCTTTATCTTCCCATATTTTCAGAAATATATCCTGTACAATTTCTTCAGCAGCGGCGATATCCCTGACATAGCGGTCAGATACCAGGATTAATTTTCTAAAATTTGAGGAGTAAAAATCTGTGAATATATCCTTATCCCCCTGCTCTATGAGCAGCAACAAATCTTGTCCGGTAATGATTGATTCTATAGAATTTTTGGGACTCATCATTCTTTGTGGGAAGCTGAACGCTTGAGTTAGCAATAAGTATATATTACTAAATTAACATTAAATGTCTAATTATTTTGATTTTATCTATCCCAAATTCAAAATAACATTTGCCACTGATTTCAACAAATCAATTTGACATCATTTCGGCAACGAACAAAGCAATCTCCTAGAAATTATAGTAAGGGGAAATCATCAGATATACAATCACACCAGTTACAGCTACATATAGCCAGACGGGATAAGCCCAGCGGACAATCTTCCTATGTCGCTCTACTTCCATACTGAATCCCCTCAAGAAGCTAATCAGGATTAAAGGCAATACAACAACAGCAAGAATAATATGTGTTGCTAGAATAAAGAAGTATATATACCTCGTGGCACCAACAGCTGCAAGTTCTGCTACGTCCAGCATTCCGTTATGATCTAAATCGCCGAACTTGGTATCCTTCTCATATAGATGAAAGAGAATGTAAAACACCAAAAATATCGCAGACAAGATAAAAGTGATCACATTGGTAACTTTGTGCGCCTGTATGTTCTTCTTCCTGATAAAGATCAAAGAAACGATGAGTAAAACGGAACAAACCGCATTGATTCCTCCGATCAAATGTGGCAGTAAATAAATAAATGAGGGTTTGTTTTGCGGTGGTGGCACCAATTTAAGTGCAATCACAACAAGCAAAACAACTGCTGTAACAATCCAGATTAAACGTAAAAAGAACTTATCATTCATAATTCAAATCATTATGGAAGTTTACCTTCCGTCTTTGGTATTTCTCAATTCCTCAGCAAGCAACACCTTGATCTCATCATCAAGTTTAGATAAGGCTTCCTGACTGGTGGCCTCATAGTAACCTCTGATGCGACGCTGAGTATCGATCAACACAAACATATTGCTATAGACAAATTTAAGTTGACCATTTATAGGCTCCCGACGCGCATCTATGATCAAACCATTGTTCAGCAAATCGTATAATTTTGTACTGTCTCCGGTCAGTAAATCCCACTTACCCGGCTCTGCAACCAGTTTACCTGCATATTTGGCCAGCACTTCCTGTGTGTCGTTTACTGGATCAATGGTAATTCCAATAAAGCCAACTGCCTTATTTTTCGCATAAGTAGCATCAAAAACCCGCATTGCTTTATTCGCGAAACTAACCAGCGTATCATTACTTCTGGTATAAAATACGTTCAGGACAATGATCTTACCTTTATAGTTCTCCCAACTTACAGTATCCCCAATTTGATTAACGAGCTGAAAATCGCTCACTTTGTGGTATATGGTGTCAGGGATGAGTTTACCACGCACAGAATGAAAGGTCCTGCCTACTTCTTTCTTACCGAAAAAAGGCAAAGGTTTATAGCGGTTTTTACCCTGGTCCTGTAGTAAATAATATAAAAATCCTGGTACCGCTAATATGGTGACCAGGATTAAAACTTTTTTTATTGAAGTGCCCTTCATTAAACCAAAGGCATGTGTAAATGTAAATATCCACCTTCAATCAGCATCAACACAATAAAGTAAATGATGAAGACGAATGAAACGGTTAGAGATAGCTGCAGTCCCAACTTCTCATATTTCAGGTGCATAAAGTATGCAACAATGTAATAAGCTTTCAATAATGTTAAAACGATGTAAACATAGTTACCGATATGCTGAGACATATGTTTTCCCGGAATTACCCATAAAGCGATGATAAACTCGATTACAGTAATTAGCAACAGGATACCGAATACCTGCCAAATCTTTTTCTTATCTAAGCCAGCATGTTCGCCATGCGCTTCGTGTCCGTGTTCTGTATGTATTTCTGACATAATATTTCTTTTTTATAATGATTAAACCAGGTAGAAGAAGGTAAATACAAATACCCACACCAAATCAACAAAGTGCCAGTAAAGACCTACTTTTTCTATCATTAAGTAGTGACCGCGTTTTTCAAATGTTCCGTTGATCGTCATGCATAAAATAATGATATTGATGATCACACCACTGAATACGTGAAAACCGTGGAAACCTGTGATGGTAAAGAACAAGTTAGAAAACTGCAATGCCGATACCGTAGATACATCCCCATCAAATAAATGGTGAAGTGTTTCCATATTAGGAATCTTACCCCAACCAAATCCTTCATGGAACAAATGGGTCCACTCTGCTGCCTGACAACCCAGGAACATAAAACCGCCTATGATTGTAGCTACCATCCACCAGATCACTTCTCTTTTAGAACGTCTGTGACCAGCCTCAACAGCCAATACCATTGTTACAGAACTCATGATCAGGATAAAGGTCATAATACCCACAAATACGAGTGGATACCCCCCATCGGCTATACCTGGGATGGATTGAAATACCAAATCAGGATCAGGCCATGTCATTTTACTGAAACGCTGTGCCCCATAGTAGACCAATAAAGATGAAAAAGTAAATGCATCAGAAAGCAGGAAAAACCACATCATTATTTTACCGTACTCTACTGACCACGGCGAGCGGCCTCCACTCCATGGAGTAGTTTTTACCTGATCTAATTGTGATAATGAACTCATTTTGTAAATAGTAATAGTTTGTTAAAAAATCTAACTGTTCAAAAGTAAAAAAACATACAGATATATCCATAATATATCTATAAAATGCCAAAATATAGAAGCAATATCCATCCGGTATTTACGCTTCTCTACAGACATATCTTTATAAGTGCCCAAAAGGGCATTGGTAACGATGCATAGACCTGCAAAAATGTGCAATAAGTGAAATCCTGATACAATATAAATCAGTGATATCGCCGCATTGTTATTGGTCAGTACAGCTCCTGTATTCACCATTGCAGACCATGCATCAAACTGCATATATCCAAATGCCAGTCCCAGCGCCAACGTACCAAACAGCAAAGCTCTTGATAGGCTGATCTCACCCGATTTTGAAGCTCTGGATGCCAGGAAAAGACAGATACTGCTCGCAAGTAATATTGCTGTACTGTACATAAAAGCATCGGGCAATACTAAGCCGTGACCTTTACCTTTTGAAGCCGCAAACACGATATAAAAACTCGTCCAGCCACCAAACATGATCGTAGAGGAGACCACAAACAACCACATGATAAACTTCTTCGGTTTGGTATCTGGCTCTGCGCCAAAATTCAATTCTTCTTTATTTAAAGTATGTACCATAATTTATTTTGCTATAAAATCAAATAATAAAACCAATTGAACGAGCGGCAGATAAAAGAAGGAACAGAACATTACCTTCCTTGCGCTCGCCAAATCCATATTCATCCACATTTTAAAGGCCAGCCAGGCAAATACCAGTCCCGCCGCCAGGGAAACACCAGCAATATAATAACCACCAAAACCATAAAACGTCGGCAATAGACTGACCGGAACTAAGACCAGTGTACTCAGGAAAGTAATAAAAGCACTGATCTTATCTCGTTTTGTGGTAGGCAGCAACCTGAACCCCGCTTTTTTATAATCATCATCCAGCACCCATGCGATCGACCAGAAATGCGGAAACTGCCAGACAAACTGAACAAGGAAAAGAATAACCGCAATGCCATCAATACGACCATGAGCTGCTACGTAGCCAATTAAAGGGGGTAATGCTCCGGGGATCGCGCCAACAAAAACTGCAATCGGCGATTTCCTCTTCAAAGGTGTATAAGCAAATGCGTACAGAAAGATCGAGAAAACGGAAAGCAATCCCGTTTCGATGTTGAGCCTGCCCAATAACCAGGTGCCTAATATCCCCATCACTAAACCCGAAACCAGACCCTGACCAGTTGTCATGTGACCAGCAGGCATCGGACGGTCTTTGGTTCTGCTCATCAATTTATCCAGATCCACTTCTATTACTTCATTAAAGCAATTGGCTGCTGATGTTACCAGAAAACCACCCACAATAAGGATCAACCAATTTGTCCAGTTGATATCTGGGGCAGGCCCACCTTCGATAGAGACTTTCGAACCGATTAAAAAAGTAATCGATGCCGAAAACACCACCAGGAAGGTGAGTCTGAATTTTATAAGTTTAGAGAAATCTGCTAAAAACTGTTTCAAATTGAATATTGTTAATGACTTTGCTGATAAGTGTCCGTTCTATAAACCAGTAGATAGAGGTAATATTGCAAACTAAACAGCAGTGTCGAAAATAAAATATGTAATGCCTGAGCGTAAGGCGGTAGTGCAAAGTTAGATAATAATACACCGCTGGCAAGTTGAATTAACAAAGTGATGGCAATGCCATTGGCTACAAGAAGGGCAGTTGCCTTACCATTGAAGCGATCTTTTACAAGTTTATAAATGATCACATTCAATACCAATATAAAAATGGCCAGGTCCCGGTGGTAACTGAAATTTTCACCTACATGATCAACCCAGGTCCCCCTACCAGTATACTGCATGTTTTTAGCAATTGCATCTATCGCTTCTCTTACCTCTGTTCCGAGCGTGATCTGCACAATGCTTCCTAATACTGCCAGTAAAATCAATACTTTCAGCCCGCTCAATTTCGACATGATTACCGTACTTGATGCATTCAATTGCTTAGCGTAATTATAGGTATACACCAAAATTGCAAGGATCACCAGCGCCAGAAGCATATGAACCGTTACAATCCAGGGCATCAGATTGGTAGATACAACAATAGAACCCAACCAGGCCTGAAAGGCTACAACAAATAGGTTAATAAAACTCAAAATGACAATTCGTATTGCAGATCTTCGGTAAGTAAAGGAATAAACCGTAAGCCCCAACAGCAGGAACCCGGTTATAGCCCCCATCAACCTGTTGATATATTCAGTCCAGGTCTTCGCTACATTAAAAGTTTCCGGAAGTAAAATCGACTGATCGTGTCTGATGCTATCTGCCAGATGAGCCTTACCCATCCTGTCCAGCGTCTTAGCGAACCGCTCGTTTTTTGCTACACGCTGTGCTACATATTTTTCCTTATAATCCGCAGGAAGCTGTGAAGCGTGTGTAGGAGGTATATATTGATCAAAACATTTAGGCCAATCCGGACATCCCATACCAGAACCTGTACTACGAACAATTCCCCCTGCCAGGATCAGCAATAAGGTAACTATGATCGTAATGAGGTTTAGCCTGATAAATCTTTGTTCAGATTTAGGAACCATATCGTGTCTTGATTTAAAAAAAATGAGGTATCTGTTGTAAGTATTTACCTACTGCAGATACCCCATGATATAATAAACTATAAGCTAGTCTAATTTACTTTTTTTGTCAGCAGCTTCCTGCTCATCCCATTCTCTCTGTATGCGTTCCGCCTCAGCATCGCCCTCAAAATCATGCGGCATGTTTGAGCTCATAGTTTGAGAGAAAGGTACAGTTTGCGGAATAAAATCTTCTTCTGCGCCTGGCTTGCTGTAATCATATGGCCAACGGTATACTGTTGGAATTTCCCCTGGCCAGTTTCCATGCAAATGCTCTACTGGTGTAGTCCATTCCAAAGTATTTGCTCCCCATGGATTCTGAGGGGCTTTTTTACCTCTGAATATCGAATAAAAGAAGTTCCAAAGGAAAGCAACTTGTGCAAGTGCTGCGAAAATTGCAGCCCATGTTACAAATACGTTTACCGTAAGCCATTTTTGCATAAATTCAAACTCTGTGAAAGCATAGTACCTACGCGGAACACCATCAAGGCCCAGGAAGTGAAGTGGGAAAAATACGAGGTAAGCACCAATGAAAGTTAACCAAAAGTGCAAATAGCCCAACTTACTGCTCATCATCCTTCCAAACATTTTAGGGAACCAGTGATAAACCCCGGCAAGCATACCAAAAATCGCAGCAGATCCCATTACCAGGTGGAAGTGGGCTACCACGAAATAAGTGTCGTGCAAGTTGATATCTAAAGATGCGTTACCCAAAAAGATACCGGTCAAACCACCAGAAATAAAGAAGGAAACCAAACCTATTGCAAACAACATGGCAGGAGTGAACTTAATGTTACCTCTCCATAAGGTAGCCAGATAGTTGAAAGTCTTTACTGCTGAAGGTACCGCAATGATCAATGTAGTGATCATAAACACACCTCCTAATAAAGGGTTCATACCCGTAACAAACATGTGGTGACCCCACACGATAAATGAAAGTATCGTGATACCAATCAATGAATAGATCATCGCATGGTAACCGAAGATAGGTTTTCTTGAGTTTACTGAAATAACCTCAGATGAAATACCTAATGCAGGCATGATTACAATATATACCTCTGGGTGACCAAGGAACCAGAACAAGTGTTGCCACAGAATTGGCGATCCACCTTGATTTGGCAATACCTGTGTACCCATTACGATATCAGATAAATAGAAACTTGTTCCAAAACTACGGTCAAATACCAATAGTACCACACCCGCTACCAATACCGGGAATGATAAAATACCAAGGATTGCAGTCAGGAAAAACGCCCAGATTGTCAAAGGCATTTTCCAAAGATCCATTCCTTTTGTACGCATATTCAATACTGTGCTCACATAGTTAATACCGCCCATCAATGAAGATGCTACGAAAAGTACCATACTGATCAACCACATCGTCATACCCAGACCTGAACCGCTAATCGCTGTAGGTAAAGCGGACAATGGAGGATATACGGTCCATCCAGCACTTGCAGGACCTGTCTGAATGAAGAATGAACACATCATGATCACACAGGCAGAAAAGAAGAACCAGTAAGAAAGCATGTTCAGAAAAGGAGAAGCCATATCCCTCGCACCAATCTGAAGTGGAATCAGTAAATTACTAAAAGTACCACTTAATCCAGCTGTCAGTACAAAGAATACCATGATGGTACCGTGTATAGTTACCAAAGCCAGGTAGAAATCAGGTTTAATCCTTCCTCCTTCTGCCCATTTACCTAAAAATGTCTCCAGAAATGGGAAGCTCTTATCTGGCCATGCCAGTTGCAAACGGAACAATATGGATAGGCCCATTGCGATTACAGCCATGATAATACCAGTTATCAGGAACTGCTTAGCGATCATTTTGTGATCCTGGCTAAAGATGTACTTCGTGAAAAAAGTCTCTTTGTGATGTCCATGATCATCATGGCTATCGTGGTTATGTGTATCGTGTAATGATATAGTTGACATAATGTGCTATTCCAGTATTATTATTTTTTTAAAGCTATTTGATTGGTCTTAACTGCAGAAGTATCTTTTGCTGCTGTATCGGCAGGTGCTGCCGTAGCAGGAGCAGTTACAGGCATGTTAAATTGCTTTCTCAAATCGTCAGTTAAATAAGTCGGCAGTGCTTTTACCCAGGTATCGTACTCGCTCTGCGAAACAACCCTTACTTTTCTCTGCATTTTGTAGTGACCTTCACCACAAATTTTTGCACAAAGGAACAGGTACTCGAATTTAGGATCATTGGTCTTTACCTTCATCTCTTCAGTAGTGATGGTCGGTGTGAACTCAAAGTAAGAGGTCATACCCGGCACTGTATTCAACTGTACCCTAAAGTGCGGCATATAAAAACTGTGCAATACATCTTTACTGGTCAGGATCAGGCGAACTGGCTTATTTACCGGAATCACCATCTCTTCTGCCAATTGGTCGTCCAAGGTATTTTTATCATTGAAGTCAATACCCAAGGCATTATCAGAAGTGATCAGTTTATAGTTTTTCAAACCCACAACTCCATCTGCACCGGCGTAGCGGATTGCCCAGGCAAACTGAGAAGATGTGATCTCAATGCTAAGCGGAGGGTTTTTAGGATCAGGGATCTTATAGAAGATAGACCTCCAGGTCAGGAATCCCATCAATACCAATACAGTTAAAACTAAAGCCGGAATAATAGTCCAGATACGCTCCAGCGCATTGTTGTGAGGATAGTAATATGCTTTTCTCTTTCCAGTATACTTATAGATATAAGCAAAAGTAAATAAAACAATGTGAGTAAGGATAAATACAATTGTCGTAATGATCAATGTAATATTGAACATCTGATCGATCTTCTTACCATGCTCAGAAGCTGCTTCAGGAAGGATCATCTTTCCATGGACTGTATATTCCCAATAGACACCATATAATCCCACGATCAGGAACAAGGCAAATAAAACACCGTTGATGGTATTCCAATTGATTCCTTTAGGTTTATCCTGAGCCTCACGGGTCAGTTCATATACCTTCAACGCTTTACCGATGATTGCTACGAACAAGCAAAGCAGCAGGAAGGCCATGGTGTAAAAAATAACGGTTTTATAAACCGGTCCCATGTCCACAGGTTTCTCAGCGGTCGCAGCGGCAGCTTCTTGCGCAAATGCTCTTGTACTTGCAAATGCAGATACACCCACTGCTAGTGCCGCTATTGTTTTATTACTTATAAATTTTCTTAAACTCATTTCCTTAAAAGTAGTAACACTGTACTTCTACTATACTATTATTTATTTTATGCTGTCCACCAATTACAAATGGTGGTTTAAACTTTCCTGTAAGAACGGATGGTTCTTCGCAATTAACGGTTTCTTGCTCAGTGCGCTCAACACGGTAAAGGTAAACAATCCTACAAAACCTAAAGCAGTACCGATCTCAATAATTCCAAATCCGTTGTGCTCATCCACTGTACCTGGCATGATCATCTGGTAGTAATCTACCCAGTGTCCGCACAATACAACAATAGATACGGTTAATAATATGTTTTCTTGTCTTTTGTTGTCCCTGTCCATCAACAGCAATACTGGAGATAAGAAGTTCAACACAAGGTTCAGGTACCACCAGAACTCGTAATTTTCCCATCTTTTATAGAAGTATACGGTCTCTTCCGGAATGTTTGCATAGTAGATCAGCATAAACTGAGCGAACCAAACATAAGTCCAGAAAATAGAGAATCCAAAGATAAACTGTCCAAGGTTGTGCAGGTGACTGTTGTTTACCCAGCTCATGTATCCTGCTTTTCTCAACAAAATGATGATGATAGCAATTGTAGCCAGACTGCTCACCCACATTGCTGCGAAATTGTACCAGCCAAACATCGTAGAGAACCAGTGTGCTTCCAGAGACATTACGGTATCAAACGCAAATATTGGCGTTGTAAAACCATAAATCACCAGGAATATACAAGAGTATTTGAAACTTTTTCTGTAAGAATCTAATCCTCCTTCTAAATCTTCGTTGTTAGACAACCTTGCCAATAATAAAGCAAACATTGAATAGACACCCAGGAAAATTACCTGACGTGCCATGAAAAAGGGTACGTTCAGGAAAGCCGACTTACCGTCGATCAGTTTATCATAGTTTGGATCTTCCGGATTAGTAAGGCCGGGAGCATTCCAGTGATGATATAAGTTATGTGTGTATAAACCAGCGCCAATCACCAGGATCAGGATCACCACTGCGATAGGCAGGGTTTTGGCCATTGCCTGAGGTACACGTAGTATTGAAGCAGACCATCCTGCTTGAGCTACAAATTGAACAGCTAAAAAGAATGCGCCCGACATGCAAACACAAGCGAAGTAATAAGCCATTAATAACAGGTTCGCAAAAGTACGCTCATGAAGCGCCTCCTGAGAAAAGCCAAAACCTATAGCCACAAGACCGATAACAATACCGATAATGCTTAAAGTTTTTGCCTTACCTGTAAACTCAAACTGCTCAGTTAAATTATAATTATGAGTTCCCATTTCTTCTTTACTATTTTGCTTTTTGTAATTCCTGTACGTACAATACCACTTTCCATCTTTCGTCCGGTGACAACTGAGAGGCATAAGATCCCATCATGTTTACGCCGTATTTGATGGTGTGATAAATCTTTCCTGCCGATAAATCTTTCATCAGACCACCTCTGGATGAAGTTTTCTCCGGATCATGAAATGAAGGTACACCACTGAATTTTTCAATTTTTACCAGGTGACCTTGTCCATCTCCTTTTTCTCCGTGACAGATCGCGCACATTACTTTGTATAAGTGCTGACCTTTTTTCAAATTGGCCTCTGTCATTTCCATTGGATTGACCAGATTCACACCTGCTGCTTCATATCCCTCTTTCGTATTCGGATAAATATCCTCTTCAATAAACCCTACCGGGGCAGTATTCTTAGGAGGTGTCTGAGCTGTATGTCCGTTAAAACTTTTCAAAAGCTCATTTGTAGTAGAAACTGGCTGATCAGGATTAAGGGCAAGGGGATCATACATGTTCCTTGCATACTCCAGGCCTGTACTCTGTTTATCTTTGCATGCTGAGAATACCACAGCACTGGCAAGGATACAAAACGAGGCTACAACTACTCTATTCTTATTCATAGCTAACATACTTCCTTTCATTGTGCTTCACTTCCAAAGCACCTGCATCTTTTAATAAACCATCAATTTTTGTGTGCTCAACATGCTGCTGTGCGTCGATAGCTATAATAAACCTGTCATCAGTTGCCCTCAGGTCCATCACTCTAGGCGCTCTTCCCGGGAACAAATGTGTAGAGGCATAATAAGCACCTACCAAACTAAATGCTGTGAACAAGATCGTCAGCTCAAACATAATCGGAATGAAATCCGGTAAGGCCAATGCTGGTTTACCACCGATGTTATTTCTCCAGTCAACAACTGAAGTCAGATAGATCAGCGCAAACGCAGATGCAGTTCCCGTGATACCGCAAAAGAATGCAAGTATATCTAATCTGGATCTCTTAATCCCTAATTTAGCTTCGATGCCGTGAATAGGCATTGGTGTATAAACATCATAGATTTTAATGTTATTTTCCTGCAATGTCTCGATGCCGTGCATCAATTCATCAGGGTCACCAAAACTGCCTAAAATATATTTGATATTACTCATTGTTATATTTTTGCGTATTCTTCTTGTTTAACACTATCAAATTTTTCCAAAGACTCTACGTATTCTTTTACGTGTTCTTTGTCTAAATGACCTTCTTTAATCTGCTTCAATTTAGCTTGCTCACTCGCACTCTTCAGGATGATTTTCACCTCTGCAATTGCGATAGAAGGCAATACCCTTAGGAACAATAGGAACAGCGTAAAGAATACGCCAATTGATCCTACAAAGACGCTCACGTCAACCCATGTTGGCGTAAACATAGTCCAGCTTGAAGGGATGTAATCACGGTGCAATGAAGTCACGATAATTACAAAACGCTCAAACCACATACCGATGTTCACCACGATAGACAGGATCCAGGTAGCAGGAATGCTCAAACGAATTTTCTTGAACCACAACAACTGTGGAGAGATTACGTTACAAGTCATCATCATCCAGTATGCCCACCAGTAAGGACCGGTCGAACGGTTAATGAATGCATACTGCTCATATTCGGAACCTGAGTACCAGGCAATGAAAAACTCTGTGATGTATGCCACACCCACAATAGATCCGGTAAGAATGATGATTTTGTTCATCGATTCAATGTGGAACATCGTGATGTAGTTTTCCAGCCCCAGCACCTTACGTGCTACCAGCAATAGTGTCAATACCATCGCAAATCCTGAGAAGATCGCCCCCGCAACGAAATATGGAGGGAAGATCGTGGTATGCCATCCCGGAATTACCGAGGTAGCAAAGTCCATGGATACAATCGTGTGTACAGATAGTACCAATGGCGTAGAGATACCGGCAAGGATCAATGATACTGCCTCAAATCTCTGCCATGTTTTTACGTTACCATTCCAGCCGAAAGAGAAGATAGAATAGATTCTTCGTCTCAAACCGGTTGCACGGTCACGGATGGTTGCGATATCAGGTAAAAGACCTGTATACCAAAACAACAGTGATACAGAGAAGTAAGTGGAGATCGCAAACATATCCCAAACAAGTGGAGAGTTAAAGTTCACCCAAAGTGATCCGAACTGATTCGGCAATGGAAGTACCCAGTAAGCCAGCCAAGGCCTTCCCATGTGGGATACTACGTAGGTGGCCGCACAAATAACGGCGAAGATTGTCATCGCCTCTGCGGAGCGGTTAATGGAATTCCGCCAGTTCTGACGGAAGAGTAATAGTACTGCAGAAATTAGCGTTCCTGCGTGACCGATACCTACCCACCATACGAAACCGGTGATATCCCAGGCCCAGCCTACAGTTTTGTTCAGACCCCAGGCCCCGATACCAAACCAGAAGGTGTAGCCTACTGCTACTACCCAAAGCGAGGCACCGCAAAGTGAAAGTATAAATCCAATCCACCACGCCCTGTTCGGCTTGTTCTCTACTGGCATCAAAATATCATCCGTAATCTTTGCATACGTGATATCTGTGCCGGTGATTAGTGGTTCTCTTAATATTGATTCGTTATGTCCTGACATAATTTATTTTCTTTAATATCAGCTTACGCTTGTACTGTTGTATCTGTATTTCTAATTTTTGTCATATAACCTATACCCGGTTGTACGTTGATCTCTTCCAAAACATAGTAGATACGCTCACTACGCAATGCTTTTGATACTTCTGAGTTAGGATCGTTGCCATCACCAAAGATGATTGCATTTGCAGAACAAACTTCCTGACATGCCATTTTGATGTCGCCATCTTTCAATGGGCGTTTCTCAATTTTAGCCTGCAGCTTACCTGCCTGGATCCTTTGGATACACATTGAACATTTCTCCATAACACCTCTTGAACGTGTGGTTACATCAGGGTTCAGTACCAACTGAGTAAACTCATTGTTCAGGTAGTTATCGAAACGTGAATCGTTCCAGTAGTTGAACCAGTTGAAACGACGTACTTTATATGGACAGTTGTTCGCACAGTAACGTGTACCTACGCAACGGTTATAAGCCATATGGTTCAGACCATCCGAAGAGTGTACTGTTGCCAATACCGGACATACCGTCTCACAAGGTGCGTGGTCGCAGTGCTGACAAAGCATTGGCTGGTGAACTACAGATACATTGTCCATCTGATTTTCGTTCAGGTGAGCAATTTCTTTTTCTTTAGTTACTGCATTGATTGCACTTCCGTGTCCATGTGCACCGTGTGCAGCATGTTCATCATGACCGTCTGACTCCTGATTGAAGCTATAATAACGGTCAATACGAATCCAGTGCATCTCTCTGCGCTTACGTACTTCTTCTTTACCTACTACAGGAATGTTGTTTTCTACGTTACAGGCTACTACGCAAGAACCACAACCGGTACAAGCATTCAGATCGATTGCCATTACCCAGTTGTTACCTGGTTTTTCGTATTTATCCCATAGATCGTAAGTCTTATGTTTAGCGTGGTCGTTGCCCGAACCAGCTGCCGGATTCTTTTTATATTCAGCGAAAGTAGCTTCACGGATGATGTTACGGCCTTCGAAAGAGTGGTGAGTTTGAGTCTGCGCCAACTCTTCTCTTCTGCCCGTTCCGGATAATTTCACCGTAGTGGCATATTTGCTGGTCCCGTTATTGAAGCTTACAAATGGATAAGCATTCTGACCAACACCGTCACCGCATTTACCGGATTTTGTACGTCCGTAACCCAAGGCGATAGAAGCAGTACCTTTAGCCTGACCCGGCTGAATCAGCACAGGTAAGTCGATGCTATAACCCTTATCGTCTTTTACAGTTACAATATCAAATTCTTTGAAACCCAATTGCTCAGCATATTTAGGTCCAAGGGCAATGTAGTTATCCCAGGTTACTTTAGATACCGGATCAGGTAACTCCTGAAGGAAGGCATTGTTGGCATGTCTGCCATCACGCATTGGGATACTTTCGTAAACCTGCAATTCAATGTCTTTAGCCAGAGCTTTACTGTTGTTCAAGATAGAAGGAACTACAGCAGCCAGTGACATACCAAATGTGTAAGCACCTGCTGGTTTAGCAGCAGCTGTAAAAACTCCGGTCTGTAACAAGTCTTTCCAGCTTTTACCTAAAGCAGGAAGGATATTTTTCTCCCAGTTGTTGCGCACATACTGGTAGTATTCTTTAACTGGTGCATCAGACCAGATCAACAAGCTTTCTTCTGCCTGACGGGAGTTGAATACCGGATTGATCGTTGGCTGGACAATGGAATAAGATCCTTCGTAAGCATTTGCATCACCCCATGATTCCAAATAGTTGTGGTTGATGGCAATTACATTACAAGCAGAAGCAGTTTCATCATTTCTGTCTGAGAAAGAAACTTTTAATCCTACTTTCGCCAGTCCATCAGCAAATGCTTTGGTGTTCACTGCGTCGTAACCAGGATTACTGTTCAGGAAGAAAACAGCGCCAACTTCAGATCTGTTCATTTCATTAACGAACTCAGCAAATTCTGCATCATTACCTGAATAACGTTTATTCGGGTTGTCAAGGTCAATCGTTGTACCATAACTTCCGATCGCAGAGTTGATGGCATTCACCAGGATCTGGGTCGACACGTCATTTGAGCCTGAAACGACTAAGCCTTTTCCTTTATTTTGGATCAGTTCTTTAGCTACCAGTTTCAAAGCTTTATCTGCAGTAACATTGTTTGGCAATGTACCACCTGCCAAAGCACTGCCTGTAATGGCATTATATAAGGTGATCAATGCCGGTCCTTCTTCAGATAACTTAACTGGTACACGTGTATCTGCATTGGTACCTGTCAAACTCATACCAGCTTCGAACTGGAAGTGACGTGACATTTTCCCTGCTTTCAGTGATTTTGCATCCCTGTTAGATACATATTGAGCAGTAAATTCTTCACCGCTCACCCAGGTACCCAAAAAGTCAGCACCAAAACTTACGATCAGGTCTGCTTTATCAAAATTGTATTTAGGAATAACTGCCTTACCGAAACTGTTCTCGTTCGCTTTGATGATACCGGTATAAGAAATGGCATCATACTGAACATGTTTCGTGTTTGGATAGGCTGTTGTAAAATCAGCAATTACGGCTTTAGTAGAAGGGCTGCTTATCGAAGAAGAAACGATACGGATCTTTTTACCTGAAGCCTGTACCTTATTCAATTCAGCCTTCACATAGCTGTCGATCTTCGACCAGCTTACTTCTGCCTTGTCCAATACAGGTGATTTCAGTTTAGAAACATCGTATAAATCCAAAACTGAAGCCTGAGCCTGTGCGTCTGTACCGCAATTGAACACACCTGCATTTGGGTTTGGTTCAATTTTGATCGGACGGCCTTCTCTTGTTTTAACCAGGATACTCTGACCATTGAAACTCGAGACATAGTAGTTAGGGATACCCGGCACTACTTCCTCTGGTTTGATCAGGTAAGGAATTGATTTATGAACAGGAGCTGTCTGGCATGCAGCTAAGGTCACAGCGCCCAATCCAAAGCCCAAAGCTTTTAGAAAGTCGCGACGTGGCGTAACTGTACTTAATCCTGCTTCATTTAAAACATCTTCAATTGGAAGGGGCTCAGCAAATTCGTTCTTGTTGTTTTCAACAAAATCCGGAGTGTTTTTATACTCTTCTAAGCCTTTCCAGTATTTTTTATTGCTTTCCATTTAAGCTATATTACTGTTTATCGAACGTTCTTGTTATTAAACTCTAATTAATAGTGGCACTTACCACACTCTAAACCACCCAATGCAGCCGGCGTAATTTTCTCGCCTTTTTTGATCTTCTCATGGGCTTCGATCACTTTGTCGTAGAACGCATTGCCTTTAGTATCCAGCTCAGCATTTTTGTGACAGTTGATACACCATTTCATAGTCAGTGGAGAATATTGATAAATCTCTTCCATCGTATCAACCGGACCATGACATGCAAAACATACCGGTTCTTCTGGTTTCAGACCTCTTTCTTTTCTGATTGCAGCCTCACCAACAACTACGTGCTGAGAGTGGTTGAAGTAAGCAAAATCAGGAAGGTTGTGTACACGTACCCACTCCACTGGTTTTTCTTTTGATTTATCATAACTCATGGTGGCAGGATCATAACCAACAGCGTTATAGATCTTCTGGATCTCAGGAGAGATCTCTCCGTCATATTTCTCTGTAGCCTGTACCGACTTGTGACAGTTCATACAAACATTCATAGAAGGAATGGTCGAGTTTTTAGATTTGAATGCACCGGTATGGCAGTACTGACAGTCTATCTTATTGGTGCCCGCATGCAGTTCGTGAGAAAACTTGATCGGCTGTACCGGTTGATAACCTGTATGCACACCTGTATTCCACATTCCCATCCAGCCATAGGTTACCAATGTAATGATGATACAAAGAATAAAGAAGAAAACGAATTTCTTGTTTTTGAACAAGCGTTTGATTCCGGTACTGAAAGGCACCTCTTCAGGCAATTCAACGCCTTGTTTTTTCAGGATCAGGCCTTCCAGCATTTTGATCGCGCGACCCAACACTACCAATACAACGATAGAGATCAGGATGATCGCAGCGATACCTGCTATAGAGAAGTCAGAGAAACCCTCTGAAGCTGATTCTCCAGCATTCTTCGGATCAGCACCTTCTTTCTTAGGCTCACCTGCTTTAGCATAAGCAATGATGTTTTTGATCTGATCATCAGTTAAGCGCGGGAACGTAGTCATCTCCGCAGGAGAGAACTTTGCAGCCTCAATAGCTTGCTGATCACCGGAAGCAACTAATGCTTTCCAGTTCCTGATCCATTTGATGGCAAATGCTTCGTCAAGCTCAGTCAGCTTAGGTGTCAGTGCAGGACCTGTACTGTTACGGTCTAATGTGTGACAAGAACCGCAATTGTCCTTAAATAGTTTTCGGCCCTCAGCTACATCTTGTGCCTGTGTTGCAGAAACGATTAAAACAGATAGAGCCGTAAACATGAATGCCGACTTCCAAACTCTTCTAACGATCAATGAGATATCCCTCATAATGAGTATTTTATGCTATTTTTTAAAAAACTTATAAACCGTAATGGATGTTTGAACTTAGGTCCTCCACCAAAACGTCCACAAAAGTAAAATTTATTAACGTACCAATGACAAATATGTGACAGTAAATACAATTTATAATCAATCTAAATAGTTCGTTTTTTATGCTTTAAACGAAGAAAATCAGCAATTTTTCTAAAAACTGCTGATCTCCATTTGTCACTAAATCCCGGTCGGGATTTGTTTATTTAAATTACATTTTTAATATCCATGCAAACATCAATGGCGCTACAATTGTTGCGTCAGATTCCACAATGAATTTAGGGGTATGAATGTCCAGTTTACCCCAGGTGATCTTCTCATTTGGAACTGCCCCTGAGTAAGATCCATAAGATGTGGTTGAATCAGAGATCTGACAGAAATAACTCCAGAACGGAATGTTTTCCATCTCCATATCCTGATAAAGCATCGGAACCACACAGATCGGAAAATCTCCGGCAATCCCTCCACCAATCTGGAAGAAACCGATTCCTTTACCTCCGCTGTTGGCAATATACCAGTCGGCCAGCCAGCCCATATATTCTATTCCGCTTTTCATTGTCGTGGCTTTCAGCTCTGATTTCATGACATAAGAAGCAAAGATATTGCCCATTGTAGAATCTTCCCATCCAGGTACTACGATCGGCAGGTTCTTTTCAGCTGCAGCAAGCATCCATGAATTTTTAGGGTCGATCTCATAATATTGCTCCAGATCGCCGCTCAGTAACATCTTGTACATGAACTCATGCGGAAAATAGCGTTCTCCTGCATTGTCGGCATCTTTCCAGATCTTATGGATGTGCTTTTGCAACCTGCGGAATGCCTCTTCTTCGGGAATACAGGTATCCGTAACACGGTTATAGTGGTTTTCCAACAAATCCCATTCGTCCTGCGGACTCAAATCACGGTAATTAGGAACTCTTTTATAGTGCGAGTGCGCAACAAGGTTCATGATGTCTTCTTCCAAATTGGCTCCGGTACATGAAATGATCGCTACTTTATCCTGACGGATCATCTCGGCCAATGAAATACCCAGCTCAGCTGTACTCATCGCTCCGGCCAGTGTAATCATCATCTTTCCACCTTCATCCAAATGTGTTTCGTATCCTTTTGCCGCATCCATCATAGCTGCCGCATTAAAGTGGAGGTAATTACGCTCCATAAACTGAGATATAGGTCCTCTTGTTGTACTCATCTTGCTCTAAAATTTTGTTGCGGCAAAAATAGCATAAAATTACATCATTCCACATTTGTAAAGACTCCTTTAAGTCTGTAGACCATACAAAGGGGAAAATAATGGCCTCAAACTTGCTTAGCTGAACGAATAATTAAAACTTTCTACTATTTTAGGCCTATGAAGAGAATTTCGCTGTGCGCTACTTTGGTTTTGATAGCTGCGAATGTGCTGGGACAAAACAAGTTTATCGATCGCTACCTATCCAACAAAACAGATTCTTCCCGCAGAGCGAGTTTCATGCCGGTGCCTATTTTAAGGTACTCACAGGAAATAGGTCTTGAATTTGGAGCCGGAATATTGTACTCTACTTACCTCGACCGAAAAGATCTGGGCAACAGGAGCTCAAATTTTTCAGGCATTGTATCTGTTTCTACCAAGAGCCAGTACAACATCTCGCTCAAAAGCGATATCTGGACTAAAAAGAATAAACACCATTACATAACGGAACTGCGCTTCAAAAAAATGCCCTTCGATTTTTACGGCATTGGCAATGAAACTGCTGAGGCAGATGCCGACCGGCTGGTACAGGGTTCGGTAAAGGCAGTAATTGAAGTAGAGAAGCGCTTCTGGCCCAAAATGTACACCGGCTTCTCCGTCGGCTTCGAAACCTATCATTTCAACGACAAGATAGACGGTGGCATATTCAGTACAGACCCAGGCATCATCCACCGTATCGGCGGTTCCTTACTCTACGCAGGCATCTCCCAGACTTACGACACCAGGAATTCCAATAACTACACGACCAAAGGCATGATGGCCAGGATCTCTTATCAGTATGCGCCGGACATCTGGGGGGGCGACAACTTCACAGGCAGCCTCATCAAAGCCAGCATCCGCAATTTCTGGTCCCTATCGCCAAAATTTGTTCTGGGTGTCAATGGGATTTACAATACCGTTCAAGGCCACAATACTCCTTTCTACCTGTTACAGCAACTGGGCAACGACGAAATGATGCGCGGATACTATACCGGCCGGTTCCGGGACCGCAACCTGCTCGCTGCTCAAGCTGAACTGCGTTACAGGTATAACAACCGCTTCGGACTGGCGGTATTCGGTGGCGGCGGACAGGTATTCGATAATGGCGAACTTGCCCTGGAACGCTTTAAGCCTTCTTATGGCGCCGGTGGCCGCTATTTCTTCGATCCTGAAAAAGGACTAAGTGTACGTGTAGATTATGGCATTGGCGAAAAGCGTGCGAATGAGAAACGCCAGACCGGCTTCTACATCAGTCTTGCTGAGGCCTTTTAGTCACCTCAATCCTATCGGATGTTTTAATACTTGATCTTAAAATGTTCTTTCGCCTGCCCCTTTTTAAAATAGACCAGGCCGATCCAGAACAGATCAACCGTTACGGTTACGCGGGGATGATTTTTAATCTCCTCCCAGGCCTCCTTCATCCCACCGCTCCAGTAGATGTCGTCAAAGATCAGCAGGCTTCCCTCATGAACTTTCTCCAGGCACCAGTTAAAATAATCCAGTGTTGCCTGCTTACGGTGATTGCCATCTATATACACAAAATCCAATCGCTCTGCTTCGGCGATGATCTCCGGAAACAGCACATCAAAATTCCCGACCCTGAGTTCTACATTTTCCAGATCCAGTTCACGGAAATTACGATAAGCGACTTTTGCCGTCTCCGGGCAACCTTCTACCGTGATGATATCGGCTTCCGGACATGCCCTTGATAGATAGGAAGTCGTAATACCCAGGCAAGTGCCCAGTTCAATAATGTGTTTCGGGTGGTTATCTTTGGCCAGTCTGTAGATCAGTTGCGCCAGTCTCGGATTTTTCAATGCATTCTTAGCGATCTGACTTACTTTTTTTGTCCGGTTTTTGTTCAGCTGCGACCCGGCTCCCAGATCAGTTACTGTAATCAGCGAATCGTCATTAAAAAGTTTTTTTCTTTGATTCTCGATGCTTTTATACTCTTTTTTGGCACCAAAATCGTAAATTACCTCATCGGTAAGTTTGTAAACGAATGGGGAATGTGTACCGTGTCTGCTTTTTGAGGTCAAGCGATGCTTCAGATAATCACTGATAAAGTTAAAGATCATACCCACAAAAATAGGCATTCAAAGTTGTATGTTTAATGGAAAACATTAAAGAAATAAGCGCTTTAGTAAAATTACTGGACGATCCTGACCAGGAAGTCTTTCATCATGTGGAGGAACGCCTTCTGGGCTATGGCAACGAAGTCATCGATTACCTGGAAAATGCCTGGGAGCAATCCCTGGATTCCCTATTGCAGCAACGCATAGAAAACATTGTCCACAAAATCCAGTTCAGCAATGTAAAGGAAGACCTGAACCTCTGGTACCAGAGCGGCGCCTTCGATCTGCTACAGGGTGCACTGGTAGTCAACCGCTATCAATATCCCGATCTCGACGAAGAAAAGATCATCTTACAGATCGAAGAGATCAAGCGGGAGATCTGGCTGGGGCTTCAATATGAAATGAGCTCCATCGAGAAGATCAAGCTGATCAATCATGTGTTTTACAACATTTATGGCTTTAGCGGAAATACCAAAAACCACCACGATCCGCAAAACTCTTACATCAATCAGGTGATCGAAAGCAAAAAAGGCAATCAGATTTCCCTGGCTATCCTTTATGCTACACTGGCCCAAAAGCTCGACATCCCCGTGTATGGCGTCAACCTGCCACAGCATTTTATCCTGGGATATATTGATGAAAGTAAACGCGATGAGCAGGAGTTTGGTGTCTTGTTTTACATCAATGCCTTCAATAAAGGCGCCATCTTTGGCAAACATGATGTCGACCAGTTTCTGCGTCAATTGAACCTCGACCCTCTGCCTGGGTTCTACGCTCCCTGCAGCAATGTAGAAATCATCAGGCGCGTCATCCGCAACCTGATCTCTGCTTATGAAAACCTGGGTTCTACAGAAAAAGTAGAAGAACTAAAAGAACTGCAGGAAATCCTGGCCAATCCAGATCTATAAGAATTGATTGGCCTTCATCCAATTGCTCAGGCGTTCAAACCAGTCGTCAGTAGTCGTCTTGTTGCGAAGTCCGAACCCATGCCCGCCACCCTGGTATAAATGCATTTCTGCTTTGACTTTGTTCCTGACCAGCGCCTGGTTAAAAAGGATACTGTTTTGCACCGGCACTGCTCCGTCGTCATTGGCATGTACCAAAAATGTTGGTGGAGTCTGTGGCGTTACGTGACGGTCATTTGAAAAATATTCCTTCTGTGCCTGCGTGGCTTCCGCACCTGCCAGGTTTTTTGCTGAGCCCGTATGCGGGGAGTCTATGAAGGAAATCACAGGATAGATCAGCATGGAGAAATCAGGCCGCAGGCTCAGCTGCTCCTTATTTTCTATTTTCTGGTCTCCATAATGTACAGTAAGCGTCGAGGCCAGGTGCCCTCCTGCAGAGAAACCCATGATGCCAATCTTGTCTTTATTGATTTTCCATTTGGCGGCATCCCTCCTCAGCAGGTAAATCGCCTGCTCTGCATCCATCAGCGGGCCAAAGGATTTATCCATCATGATCTCGTCGCTTGGCAAGCGGTATTTCAGCACAAAAGCAGTTACGCCGATCGCATTAAACCGCTTCGCCACATCATAACCTTCGTGGTTGATCGCCAGAATCCCATAGCCACCACCCGGACAAATGATCACTGCTGTACCATTTGCTTTACCTTTTTCCGGGTAAAATACCTCCATTGTGGGAACAGAAACCTTCGCCACGCGGGTTACACCGTCTTTACCCACAGGGGCATCCTCTACATAGCTTGCCGGGGCAGGCTTTGATCCGGGAATCGTCCCCGGATATAATTTAATGATCTCCTGACCACGAAGGCCATTTACAGTTAACAGTATCATGAGCAAAGTGGTCAGGTTTTTCATCTTAGAATTCCATTAAATAAGCTTTTAAAAAATCGTTAATGTCTCCGTCCAGCACAGCCTGCGGATTAGAGGTCTGGTAATTGGTCCGGTGATCTTTTACCCTTCGGTCGTCCAGGACATAACTCCTGATCTGGGATCCCCATTCAATTTTCTTTTTGTTGCCTTCAATTGCTGCAGTTGCTTCCATACGCTTACGCATTTCAGCTTCATACAATTGTGATTTCAGCAAGCGGATTGCATTCTCCTTATTTTGCAACTGGGAGCGCGACTCCTGGTTCTTGATGATGATCCCTGAAGGTTTATGATACAAACGTACCGCCGTCTCCACTTTGTTTACGTTCTGTCCGCCCGCGCCGCCTGAACGGAAGGTTTCAAATTCAATCTCCGAATCTTTCACTTCAATCTCTATGGTATCATCCACCAAGGGGTATACATAAACAGAAGCGAATGAAGTATGTCTCCGGGCATTGGAATCAAAGGGGGAAATCCTCACCAACCGGTGTACACCATTTTCTCCCTTCAGGTAGCCATAGGCAAATTCTCCGGAGATCTCTATCGTCACAGATTTGATCCCGGCCACCTCTCCTTCCTGGTAATCCTGCTCGGTCACTTTATATCCATTTTTTTCAGCCCACATCAGGTACATACGCATCAGCATATAGGCCCAGTCGCAGCTTTCCGTACCACCTGCACCTGCGGTGATCTGCATCACTGCGGGCAATTGGTCTTCCTTGGTTTTGAGCATGTTTTTTAGCTCCAGGGCTTCCACAGCAGTTACGCAAAGGTCATACTGCTCCTGCATTTCTTCTTCACTGGCATCACCGCTCAGCCAAAAATCAAACAGCACCTGTGTATCTTCCAGCAGTGCATTGGCCTGTTGCCAGCCATCTGTCCACACTTTTTTAGAATTGATGCCGGCGATGTGCTGCTCAGCCTTTTTGGGATCGTCCCAAAAATTAGGCTGCAACGTCATCTCCTGCTCTATGCGGATATCTTCCAGTCGGTTTTCGACGTCAAAGATACCTCCTCAGCGACGCTACTCTGTCCCTTAAATCCTGAATTTGTTCTTTTGTCATAACGACAAACTTAGAGAAAAAAAGCTTTTGATAAATATTATAATTGAATTTCATCAAATAAAATAAACCATTACATTTACCGAAACACTTAGATACTTCGATATATGTTACCTACAGTAAATTTTACAGAAACCGCTGCTTATAAATACCTCGCTGACCATTTCATCAGCATCAATGAGAAAGACCTGAAACAATTATTCCTGGAAGATGAAGGCCGTTTTGAGAAGTTCTCCCTTTTATTTGAAGACATCCTGGTCGATTATTCCAAGAACAGGATCGACGATACCACCATAGCCCTGCTGATCCAGCTGGCCAGGGAATGCAAGCTGGATGAGGCCATCAAGGCCATGTTCAGCGGAGAAAAGATCAACCAGACCGAAGGACGCCAGGTACTGCACGTGGCTTTACGTGAACCAGCCAACGGAGAGATCCTGGTAGAGGGCAAAAACGTGGTGACTGACGTACATGCCGTACAGGCCAAGATGGAAAAATTCAGCAATGCTGTGATCTCCGGGGAATGGAAGGGATATACCGGTAAAGCGATTACTGATGTGGTAAATATTGGTATCGGCGGCTCCGACCTTGGCCCGGTCATGGTCACCGAAGCCCTGAAAGCCTACAAGAACCACCTGAACATGCACTTCGTATCCAATATCGATGGAACGCACATTGCAGAGACACTGAAAACAGTGGATCCGGAGACGACTTTATTCCTTGTGGCCTCCAAAACCTTTACTACACAGGAAACCATGACCAATGCCAATTCCGCAAGGGACTGGTTTTTGAATAGCGGTGCTTCCAAAGAAGATATTGCGAAGCATTTCGCAGCCTTGTCTACCAATGCCAAAGATGTCTCAGCCTTCGGTATCGATACCGAGAATATGTTTGAGTTCTGGGACTGGGTAGGTGGCCGCTACTCCCTGTGGAGCGCCATTGGCCTACCAATAGCCTTGAGCGTAGGCTTCGACAATTTCAAGCAGTTACTTGCAGGCGCGCACGCTGCTGACCAGCATTTCGAAACCGCAGAATTTGAGATCAATATTCCGGTCATCCTCGGACTGATCGGCATTTGGTACATCAATTTCTTTGATGCAGAAACACAGGCCATCCTTCCTTACGACCAGTACATGCACCGCTTTGCAGCTTACTTCCAACAGGGAGATATGGAAAGCAACGGGAAGCACGTAGATAGAAACGGGAAAGACATCAGCTACGAAACCGGACCGATCATCTGGGGTGAGCCAGGCACCAATGGCCAGCATGCCTTTTACCAATTGATCCACCAGGGCACAAGATTGATCCCTTGTGATTTCATTGCTCCTGCACAGAGCCTGAACCCGATCGGCGAACACCATCCGATCCTGTTGTCCAATTTCTTTGCACAAACGGAAGCCCTGATGAACGGCAAGACCAAAGAACAGGTAGTTGCCGAACTCAAAAAAGATGGCAAGACCGACGAAGAAATAGAATTACTGGCACCTTTCAAAGTGTTTGAGGGCAACAGGCCTACCAACTCCATCCTCCTGAAAAAGGTAACACCTTTCAGCCTGGGCAGCCTGATTGCCTTCTACGAACATAAAATCTTTGTACAGGGCATCATCTGGAACATCTTCAGTTTCGATCAATGGGGTGTGGAACTGGGCAAGCAACTGGCGAAAAGCATTCTTCCTGAACTGGAAGGCGATGCAGCTGTTTCTTCCCACGATGGCTCTACCAACGGACTGATCAACCAATATAAGGCTTGGAGATAACGAAAATATGACAGAATCCAGCGTTTTCATATTAAACCTTTGCTGAGTTAATTTGTTCTAAAACAGTAGTATAAATATTTATTTCTACGTATATTAGAATGATCAACTATAAAAAGGAACAATATGAAAACGCTTAAAAGATTTTTAATGCTGGCAGCAGTCTTTACTGCGGTTCAGGCATCTGCACAAACAGATAAAGAAACGACCACCAAACTGGTCGATTCAAAGACCTTCACTTTTAATGCAACAAGCGCGCAGCCACTGGCCAATGCCGATCTCAATGCCATCCTGAGCAAAATGCCGGGCGGACAGGGCGGAGGCAATATCCAGCTGAGCGGCTCCATGTACGACCTTAAGGTCACCAAAGACAGTGTGGTTGCTTACCTCCCTTACTACGGAAGGGCATATACCGCGACCATGAATCCGGACGATGCCGGCATCAGGTTCAAGTCTAAGGACTTTACGTATAAAGTAGAGCAGAAGAAAAAAGGCAACTGGATCATCACCATTAACCCTAAAGATGTGAAAGACGGACAGCGTCTTACCCTCAATATCGGTACTACGGGTTATGCCATGCTCAATGTCATCAACAACAACAGACAATCCATTTCTTTCAGCGGTTACCTCAGTGACCCTGCAGCAGTTACTGCAAAGGCAAAATAATATAAACGAAAAAAGCCTCCCGGAAAGACCGGGAGGCTTTTTTTATGTCTATTTTTTCGGCACCAGGCTGATTTCAAACAAGTGTGGCCATTTCTTGCCGGTGATGAACAGGCGTTTTCCCGCTGCATCCCAGGCGATGCCGTTCAATACGTTATTTGCAATGTCAACATCATTGGTAAAATACCCGGCAGGCAACAATCCACTCAGGTCTATCTTTTTCTCTACAATTCCCGACAGTGGATCGATCACCACAATATAGTTCTTAGTATACACATTGGCATAGATTTTCCCGTCAATGTATTCCATCTCGTTGATGGAATCTACCGGGCCGTTGTTGTCATATACATCAATGGCATGTTCATCTTTATAGGTGTTCTTATCCATGAAGTAAAGCCGGTTTGTACCATCACTCATGATCAGCTGCTTCCCGTCATAGCACAGACCCCAGCCGTCCCGGGTGGTAGAATAAGGGAAAGTGCCCAGCTGTTTAAAGCTTTTGGCATCATATATAAAACCCATGTTGTGCTTATAGGTCAGCATCACTACTTTATCATCTACCAGTGTAGCCCCTTCTCCGAAATACTGTTTCTCGAGGTCGATCCGTTGTTCAGCCTTGCCTGTCGCAATATTTACCCACCTCAAAGTCGAATGGCCATCCTGACCTGTGCTCTCCAACAGTCTGCCACCGTGATATTCCAGTCCCTGCGTATAGGAACTCGTATCATGCGGATGTGTTTTCTGAATCGTGTAACCGTAGAGTGCCGGACTAAGGCCGGATTTCAACTCAACATTCACACTCAGGGTATCTTTTTCGTCCCCATTGGAGATGACGGCGCTGATGACTTTAAAGCCCACTGCCAGACCTGTGGTCTTCAGCATAAATGGTTTTGCATCGGCACTGGTACCAACTTCCTTCCCATCTACCAGGTAGCTGACGCCACCAATCGCAGCACCTTTCGGTACATCCAGTTCTACCTTGATTTCTTCACCAAGACCAAAACGCTGGCTCTGTTCCGGCAGTTTAAAGCCAAATGCCGAAGCCGAGGCTTCATCCTTACAGGAACTGATGAAAAGACTACTCAATAACAGGCAAAGCGCCACAAATGAAAATTTGATTTTTTTAATTAGGCCAGAATGCATCTTCTATGTGATTTATTTTATAAATGTGCTTATTTTCAAATACAATTGCAATTATATCGAAGCGGATCTCTCCCTGGTAGTTGCTGTCCTCAATGTATTCATTGGCTGCATACTCCAGTTGACGCTCTTTTTTGGTATTTACGAAATCTTCGGGCAGACCATAATCGACAGAACTCCGGGTCTTCACTTCTACAAATACCAGGGTATCCCGGTGATGTGCAATCACATCCACCTCTGCCCTTCCATATTTCCAGTTCATGCGCAATACCCGGTAACCCAGGTTTTCCAGGTATTCCTTTGCGATATCCTCGCCCCTCGTGCCCAGATCATTGTGACTTGCCATTTTGCTATTTTAAAATTACCGAACCCAGGAATTTAGAAATTTCCCGTTCCACTCCCTTTACAAAGGAATACCGCTGCATCAGGATTTCCTGGTTTACCGGATCTTTTTCCGTCTTGATCTCCTGGAGGATCCCGATCAGCATCCGGTCTACCTTGCGTTTTTTCAGGTGAAAGATTCCACCCAGGATCGTCGCCTTCAGGTTCACCGTCTCATCCCGCACATAGATCTGGTGCTTGTTGTACCAGTTTTCACTTAAGGAATATGGGGAGGTCGACAAAGTAATCGCCAGGTTAGCAAGCTCACGGTCCTGTCCATTGATGAACTGACTGGCTACGGGCAGGTGTCCATTTTCGATCTCATCGCGATAGGTGTCAATGATCCGCTTGCAAAGGGCATCTTCAAAACTGACATCTGATAAATTCTGTATGATAAAGGAACCAATATACATGTTGTCGATCTGGTCCCAGTTCACCAATTCATGCCCAAAGGCCAGCAATAGCCTCACGATCTCCTGTTCCTGGATCTCGTCCGTTTCTACCTGTTCTGCTGTGGTATGCTCCTGCGGAGCCAGTCCTGCAGAGGGGTCCGGATTTTCAAAAAGGTTGTCCGGCGGCATATCGCCGTATGGACTCGCCTGCTGATAGCCTGATGCCGGAGCCGTTCCTGTATTGTTTTGGGTATGGTTACTTGCTTTCTTGAACTTCGCAGCCCTGATCTTGTTCAGTTCCGACAGCAGGATCCTTTCCTCCAGCTGCAGCAAATTGCTGCATTCCCTGATGAAAATGGCCGCCTTAATGTCATCCGGGATTTTCGCGATACTCTCTACGATATCCCTGATGATGCCGGCCCGTTTGATCGGGTCAGTCCCGGCATCTTGCAAGAGGATTTCCGCCTTATACAGGATGAAGTCCTTACGCTTGTTCTCAATGTATTTCTTAAACTCCCCTGCGCCAACATGGTGCATGTAGGAATCGGGATCATGACCGTCCGGAAAGGAAACCACCTTTACATTCAGCCCTTCTTCCAGTATCATATCCAACCCCCTCAGGGAAGCTTTGATCCCCGCAGCATCGCCATCATATAAAATGGTTACATTCTGCGTGAAGCGGCTGATCAGCCTGATCTGCTCTGTCGTGAGTGAAGTTCCCGATGAGGCCACCACATTTTCTATGCCTGCCTGGTGTACAGCCAGCACATCGGCATAGCCCTCTACCAGGTAGCAGTTGTCGGTCTCCCGGATCGCACGCTTCGCATGGAACAGACCATAAAGCACATTGGACTTATGGTAAATGTCACTCTCCGGTGAATTGACGTATTTCGGTACATTCTTATCGGTCTTCAGCGTCCTTCCGCCAAAGCCGATTACCCTGCCGGTAAAGTTATGGATCGGGAACATGACCCTGCCTCTGAAACGGTCATAGGTCTTGCCCTTATCGTTCCTGATGGCCAGACCGGTCTTTTCCAGGTATTCTTCCTTATGTCCGGCGCCTACTGAACTCTGGATCAGTGCGTCCCAGACATCCGGTGAATAACCCAGCTGGAATTTCTTCAGGATGTCTTCCCGGAATCCCCGCTCCTTGAAATAGCTTAGCCCGATCGCGCGGCCCTGATCGCCGGTCCAGAGTTCATTGGCAAAGAAATCCGCAGCATACTCTGAAACGATATACAGGCTTTCCCTGGCATTTTGTGCTTCTATGTTCTGGGGCGACTGTACCGTCTCCTCCACTTCGATATTGTACTTCCTGGCCAGGAATTTCAGGGCTTCAGGATAGGAATACTTCTCGTGGTCCATGATGAAATGGACCGAATCCCCACCTTTGCCGCAGCCAAAGCATTTATAGATGCCCTTGGTAACCGATACGTTAAAGGACGGTGTCTTTTCATTGTGAAATGGACAATTGCCGATTAAACTGGTTCCGCGTTTTTTTAAGGACACAAAATCGCCTACGACCTCCTCAATACGGGCGGTCTCCATGATTTTGTTTATGGTATCCTGGTTGATCATTTATTTTACGAAGTTAGGGAAATTACTTGCCCTTTTCAAGGTGGTAGTCCTTATGGAGTACCAAAAAGCTGGCGCGCTCTTCTTTCTTAAAAGGATAGTCCCAGTTGCCCTGGTAACTGATTTTTACAGGGAGTTTCTCTCCCTCAAAATAACTGGTTTCGATGTTCATCTGTACATCAAAATCAAACAGCATATTACTGTATTTCATGTCTACATACCTGCCCAGGATCTCAAACGTCCGCTTATCGAAAATGGTCGTCAGTTCCTTGATCATCAGTCCATCTTTGGTGCTGTTGCTCAGATCGGGTTTCACTGTCACCTTAAAACGATATACCGGAATCGAATCCAGATAGGTCCCGCTATGGTAGGCATAGTCATAGTATTGGCGCATATTGGCCGTGAAGATTTCCGTCTTACTGCCGATGAAGGGCAGTCCTCTAATCGGTTTTCCGGGAGAAAAAATAAGGGTCTTCAGCTTGTCTTTGTAACCCTGGTTGCTGTCTTCAGCTTTGCCTGCGATCATCGGGGCATCAGCTACGAAATCGGTCTGGTAGGCATTCATAAAGATGTAATCAAACATCTCAATGGTGTACAATTGGTATTTTCCGTTCTTTTTATAGACTTTCCCGGTATCCTGTTTCACAAGGTATTCCATCTTTTTAGGGCCGGAAGCATGGTGTTTGATCTTGCGGTAGATCCTGCCGTCTACTTTATTCTTTTTGTCGTAGGTATAAATCCGGTTCTCGGCCGTAAAGCCGTATTTCTTCATGTTCCGGAATGCCTGATAAAAGCTGTTATCTGTAATGATGGCATTGATGAAGGTTTCCGTCCCAAATTTCTGGGCTTTGATATTTACCACAGAATCCAGCTGAATCGTCTCCAGGGTATCCGGATTGAAGCGCTTGATTTCCTGTGTGTACCCGCAAAGGTATACCATCATCAATACCGCAAATACCAGTCCCCTGCTCATGAATTCGCTTAGTTCCCCAATTGTTTCAGCGCAATGTACGCCATTAAACCTGTAGACGTTCTCAACGCATCCTCATCCACATCAAAGTTTGGCGTATGTACGGAATACGTCGTGCCTTTAGCCGCATTCCCAGTACCCAGCCTGTAGAAACAAGCATTGGTCACCTGCGAATAATAGGCAAAATCTTCCGCCGCCATCCAGATGTCCAGGTCTATTACATTTTCCTTGCCAAGGTAATCCTCAGCGAAGGCACGCGCATTATCGGTCAGTACCGGCTCATTGATCAGGAAGGGATATCCGTCCATGATCCTGAAATCGCAGCTTCCGCCCATGCTTTCAGCAATACCCTCGGCCATTTTCTTCATCAGGCGTTTCGCCTCTTTACGCCATTCCTCATTCAGGGTTCTGAAAGTTCCCTCGATCTTTACTTCGTTCGGAATGATATTGGTAGCCCCGTTTGCCTGTACCTTTCCGAAGGAAAGCACAGATGGCAGACGCGGATCGGCATTTCTGCTCACAATCTGCTGTAGTGCGATGATGATATGGGAAGCAATCAGCACCGGATCGATGTTCTGGTGCGGCTGCGCACCATGTCCGCCTTTTCCGTGTACCGTTACATAAAGTTCATCTGTAGAAGCCATATAGATGCCCGGACGGAAACCGACTTTACCGGTCTCGATCAATGGCATTACGTGTTGGCCTACAATGGCCTGGGGTGTCGGGTCTTCCAGTACCCCCTCTTTGATCATGATGCTTGCACCACCTGGCAGCAGTTCTTCTGCCGGCTGGAAGATCAGTTTTACCGTACCGCCAAAATCTGCCTTCAGGCTGTTCAAAATGTACGCCGTACCCAATAGGGAAGAGCTGTGTACATCATGGCCGCAGGCATGCATTACTCCGGTATTTTTGGAAGTATAAGGTTTCTCGTTGGCCTCCAGGATGGGCAGTGCGTCCATATCCGCACGCAATGCGATGACCTGGTCCGAAGGAAGCTCACCGCTGATCAGTCCAACCACACCAGTATTCGCCATTTCTGTATAAGGGATCCCCCATTCCGTCAATTGTTTCTTGATATAGGCAGAAGTCTCAAACTCATGAAAAGAAAGTTCGGGATTCGCATGGAGGTGCTGGCGGTAGCCTACTACCTGCTCAAATATCTCGCCTGACAGGGCCTGGATTTGATCTTTATTAATCATTGTAATCTAAGTTAGGGGCGTTAATCTTTTCTCTAAAAATAAACAGGGTAGGAAAGCTGGGCCTCAGTTCATTCAGAAGGCGCTGTGCCTCCAAACGGGTCCTGAAATCTCCCACACGCAGGTAATAATTAGGTTCCTTATAAGTAATGTAAGTATTTAGCGAAGGATACTGGCTACTGAACTTTGCTTGCTGGCTGTAGACCTGTCTGCGGTCTGAACCGTAAAATACCTGCACACGGTAGCCCATGGAGGAAACAATGGTTGCAGGTCTGGCCGCGGCCGGACCTGCAACGATCTTAGTACTGGTATTTAAAGCTATTCTTTTCGCGATCAAACTGTCAATCATCGGATCTTTCAGTACCGTGACCAGGCCTTTGGTCTGTGCAGACAGGCCAATAGCACAACAGATCAATACACCAGTGAATAAGCTTCTCATTAAAATCAGTTTCGTTTACAATCCTGCACCATGGCAGTTTTTATATTTTTTACCGCTGCCACATGGACAAGGCTCATTTCTTCCAATCACTACATCCTTGCGGATCGGTTGCTGAGGCTGCGCTTCGCGGGTATCTTCCATTTCCGGCATACCTGTGCTGCTCGATTGTGTAAACTCAGGCTTCGACATCTTCAACTTGCTGGGAGCCGGCCTTGGGGCCTGTGCTTCCCTCACGTCGTTTGGGTCAGTCTGCACCGGGATACCTCCTTTATACAGGAAGCTCACCACTTCTTTGTTTACTGCGTTCAGCATATTTTTGAACAGGTTGAAAGCCTCCATCTTATAGATGATCAAAGGATCTTTCTGCTCGTATACCGCATTCTGTACCGATTGCTTCAACTCGTCCATCTCGCGCAAATGCTCTTTCCATGACTCGTCAATCAGTGCCAGCACGATTGTTTTCTCAAAAGATTTGGTCACCTCACGTCCGTGGTTCTCAATTGCTTTTTTCAAACTTACCGGAACCTGTACATGGCGCAGTCCATCTGTAAAAGGAACGATGATCTGTTCGATCTGCTCACCACGTTCTTCAAATACCTGCGTCAGTACCGGCATGGCCTGACTGATGATCGCATCTGATTTCCTGGCGTAGAATGCACTCACCTCTTCAAACAACTTGTCGGTCAGGTGGTGGATGTTCCTGGAGTTGAACTCTGCTTCATCAATGGTCGTATCTGCAGAGAAGTTCTTGATCACTTCCAGCTTAAAGCCTTCGTAATTGCCTTCTTCTTTATATTCAGTCACAATGTCTTCTGCCACGTCAAACACCATATTGCTCATGTCTACATCCAGACGTTCGCCAAACAGCGCATTTTTACGTTTTGCATAGATCACCGAACGCTGTGAGTTCATCACATCATCATACTCCAGCAAACGCTTACGGATCCCGAAGTTGTTCTCCTCTACTTTCTTCTGTGCACGCTCTATAGATTTGGTGATCATCGAGTGCTGGATCACTTCACCATCCTCGATACCCATTCTCACCATGATGTTGGAAATCCTTTCAGAACCGAACAAACGCATCAGATTGTCTTCCAGTGAAACGAAGAACTGGGATGAACCCGGATCTCCCTGACGACCGGCACGACCGCGCAACTGTCTGTCTACACGGCGAGACTCATGACGCTCTGTACCTACGATGGCCAGACCACCGGCTTCTTTCACGCCAGGGCCCAACTTGATATCCGTACCACGGCCAGCCATGTTGGTCGCGATGGTTACCTGTCCTGCCTGACCTGCTTCCGCTACGATGTCTGCCTCTTTCTGGTGCATCTTGGCATTCAGCACATTGTGTTTGATGCCCCTCAGTTTCAGCATTCGGCTCAGCAATTCGGAGATCTCTACTGAAGTCGTACCTACCAATACCGGTCTGCCCGCTTCTGTCAGTTTCACGATCTCTTCCGCTACTGCATTGTATTTTTCACGCACCGTACGGTACACATAATCCTGTTGGTCTTTTCTGGAGATCACCCTGTTGGTCGGGATCTCTACCACATCCAATTTATAGATCGACCAGAACTCGCCAGCCTCCGTAGTTGCCGTACCCGTCATACCGCAAAGTTTGTGGTACATCCGGAAGAAGTTCTGCAAGGTCACTGTTGCATAAGTTTGTGAAGCATCTTCTACTTTCACATTCTCTTTTGCTTCAATCGCCTGGTGCAGTCCATCAGAATAACGGCGGCCATCCATGATACGGCCTGTCTGCTCATCTACGATCTTAATTTTACCTTCATCGATAATGTATTCCACATCGATCTCAAACAAGGTATAAGCTTTCAGCAACTGGTTTACCGAGTGGATTCTTTCTGCCTTGATCGAATAATCACGCATCAGGGCATCCTTCTGTGCAATTTTCTCTTCAGCGGTCAGCGACGATTTTTCAATCTCCGCGATCTCTGTACCCACATCAGGCAATACGAAGAAATTATGGTCCTCACCCGATTTGGTGATCAGCTCGATCCCTTTCTCGGTCAGTTCCACCTGGTTGTTTTTCTCATCAATGTGGAAGAACAGTTCGGCATCTACCTTAGGCATGTTCTTCGACTGATCAGCCATGTAATAGTTTTCCGTTTTCAATAAGGTCTGCTTTACGCTGCCTTCGCTCAAAAACTTGATCAGGGCCTTATTTTTAGGCAAACCGCGGTGTGCACGTAAGAGTGCTAGACCACCTTCGCCCTCATCGGGACCGGCTTTACCGTCATTGATCATTTTCTTGGCCTCATTCAAAGCCTTGCTTACATATTCTTTTTGGGCATTCACCAGGCGTTCGATGCGTGGTTTCAGCTCATGGAATTCATGCTGGTCACCGAAAGGTACCGGGCCAGAGATGATCAATGGTGTACGTGCATCATCGATCAGTACGGAATCGACCTCATCCACCATTGCAAAGTGCAGCTTGCGCTGTACCAGCTGGTCGGGGGTCTGCGACATGTTATCGCGCAGGTAATCGAAACCAAACTCGTTGTTGGTACCATAAGTAATGTCGGCCAGGTAAGCATCCCTGCGCTCCTGGGAGTTCGGCTCATGCTTATCGATACAATCTACTTTAATGCCATGGAATTCAAACAAAGGACCGTTCCATTCCGAGTCACGTCGTGCCAGGTAATCATTCACGGTTACGATGTGTACACCTTGTCCGGCCAAAGCATTCAGATATGCCGGCAGGGTACTCACAAGGGTTTTACCCTCACCAGTTGCCATCTCGGCAATCTTACCGCTGTGCAATACCATACCACCGATCAGCTGTACATCATAGTGGACCATGTTCCAGGCCACTTCTGTTCCGGCAGCATCCCATTTATTGGCCCAAAGTGCTTTATCGCCCTGGATGGTTACATTCTTCTTGCGTGCGGCATAATCGCGATCAAACTGTGTGGCAGTTACTTCCAGGAAGGCATTCTCAGAGAACCTTCTCGAAGTTTCCTTCACTACAGCAAATGCTGAAGGCAGTATTTCCTGTAAAACCACTTCCAGTTCCTTATCTCGGTCTTTGCCAAGGGCATCGATCTGATCGTATAAGGCTGTTTTTTCTGCCAGTGAAAGTTCCTGGTTCTCTGCTTCAGCTTTCAGTCCGTTGATCTTCTCATCGATCTCGGTCAGGGCTTTGGCAATTACTTCTTTAAAATATACCGTTTTGTTACGCAGCTCGTCATTGCTGAGCACCGACAGTTTTGCGTATTCTTCATTGATTTTGACAACTATAGGCTGTAATGCCTTTATATCTCTTTCTGATTTGCTTCCAAATAACTTGGCTAAAAATCCTAACATGCTTTATGATTGTGTTTTATTGGTAATGTGCTTCTTATTAATTGTGATTTCGAGGTACAACAACCAGACCAATGTAACCTTAGGTCACATTGTCAGTCATTTACAATCCCCTGGCGGGTGTCATCTACACAACTAAGGACTATTATTCTTCGGCTTTGCCCGTATGGTCAGGTCGGCAATGACATTGTTATAAGCCCGGTACTTCATCACACGCAGTTCAGAAGAAAGGCCGATCGCACTGAGTTCACTATAGGTCAGGAAGAAAGGATGTACCTGGTCATCAGTCTGGTCAGAATTCACCGAAACCGAATCAATACTTACCTGGTGCTTGTTGCAATAGCGTTCCGTCAATAGCCTTAGCCCCTCTACCCGCTCTGCTTTTGCAAGGTGGGTAAGGCTAAAAAATACCAGCGATAACGTTACGATATGTCTCATGATCGGGGGCAAATCTAATTTTAATCTTTTACATACAGAAATCTCATTCCGCTTATTACTTCAATTTAGCTGTAAATAATTTGGTTAAAGCGGTATATTTGCCCGCATAGACCAACAATTAAATCGCATTTACAAATGAATATATTAGTATTAGGATCAGGAGGAAGAGAAAGTGCTTTCGCCTGGAAGATCAGCCAGTCGGCCGCTTGCGCACAACTTTTTATCGCACCCGGTAATGGTGGTACAGGTGCTTATGGCAAAAACATCAACCTAAACCCTAATGATTTTGAGGCGGTAAAAGCATTGGTACTCAAAGAAAATATCGAGCTGGTGGTCGTTGGTCCGGAAGAGCCGCTGGTCCGTGGCATCCATGATTTTTTCCTGGCGGATGAGTCCCTGGCCAAAATTCCGGTGATCGGCCCTAAATCAGAAGGTGCCATTCTGGAAGGCAGTAAGGATTTCTCCAAGCAGTTCATGGCCCGTCATGGCATTCCGACACCAGGTTCCGAATCCTTCAGCAATGAAAGCCTGCAGGAAGGTCTGGCCTACCTCGACAACCACAGTCTGCCCATCGTGCTCAAAGCCGACGGCCTGGCCGCTGGAAAAGGCGTGGTGATCTGTCAGACTGTAGCTGAAGCTAAAGAAGAACTGCAAGCCATGCTGGGCGGTAAATTCGGCAGCGCCGGTTCATTGGTGGTTATTGAAGAATATCTGACCGGCATCGAACTTTCCGTGTTTGTCCTGACGGATGGCGACAATTACGTGATCCTGCCGGAAGCCAAAGACTATAAGAAAATCGGTCAGGGCGACAGTGGTCTGAATACCGGCGGAATGGGCTCCGTATCGCCAGTTCCATTTGCAGACCAGGCCTTTTTAGACAAAGTAGAACAAAAGATCATCATCCCGACCATTGACGGCTTGAAGAAAGACGGCATCGATTATTCCGGCTTTATCTTTTTCGGCCTGTTTAAAGTTGGAGATGAGCCGCTGATCATCGAATACAACTGCCGCATGGGCGATCCGGAAACCGAGAGTGTGATCCCGCGTATTGAAAATGACCTGGTAGAGCTGTTTATGGCCACTGCCAAAAAACAGTTGAAAGATTATAAACTCAGCATTAGCCCTAAAAACGCAGCAACCGTGATGGTTGTAGCAGGCGGTTATCCCGGCGATTACGAAAAAGGCAAAACCATCACCGGAATCGACAATGTGCGTCAGTCGGTCGTGTTTCATGCCGGCACAGTTTTAGAAAGCGGTGTCATCAAGACCAATGGCGGCCGTGTGATCGCTGTAACCAGCTTACAGGACAACCAGTTTGATGCCCTGCAATCTGCCACCGCAGATGCAGCAAGACTTTATTTTGACGGAAAATACTTCCGGGAAGACATAGGATTTGATTTAGTATAAAATCCTTCTTTTAAGCGTCACCAGTCTGCGAGCTTTCGCCTGTTTGCATTCTGGTGATAGCTTAAGCAACCAGCTTAAGTAAAAATTAGTTTAAAACAAAACACGATGGACTTTATTATACAACTTCTCGTCAATGCCGCTGTCATCCTGGGCATGACCTATATCCTCCCAACAGTGACCATTAAGAATTATGGTACTGCCGTACTTGTAGCTCTTGTGATCGGGATCCTCAATGCTACACTTGGCTGGTTCCTGCGTTTCCCCCTCAACATCGTCACTTTCGGACTTCTTTCCTTTTTGATCCACCTCGTCGTCACTGCATTGATGATCAAACTTGCCGACAAGCTTTTCTCAGATTTCTACATTAAAGGCTTCGCCCCCGCCGTCATCATCGCATTGGTCATGTCACTCGCCGGCTGGATATTGTAATTGCATTGTCGACATCCAAAAAGTAGAATTTACCATTGATCAAAATAAATGGATCAATGAGCGTCACAATACTAAGACTGGAGGTTTCGGCAATACTGTCCACCTGATTTCGGAATCCGCTGTCCAGCCATTTCGCTGCAAAATGTCCACTAATTTCAGCCAAAGTATCCACTTGACTGATTTTAAAGGCTTTGAATCATCATTTATATGGGGTCTGCATTCCTGGTCTGCTGAGCAGTTTCAGAAAGCTCAGCGTACTGAAAATAGGGTAAAATCTGGATTCTAAACACAGAGTTATAAAGAATTGAATTGGGGAGGCTACTAACGCTTATCTAAGCGCATTTATCAGGCAGAAATACCTAGCGCCAGGTCCAGGGGATCCAGAAAGCGTTGGGTGAAAATTGACTGGACACTTTGGCCCGAAAAGAGGTGGATACTATCTCCGAAATCTCCATAAAGCACGCCAACAGAATAAACGTTGTAATTTTCATTACCAAAATAAATTTGTGCGGAATAAAACGCTGTTTATAGCGTCCTTCCCGCAATAAGTTAATTTGCATATCTTTGATAAGCTTGTTCCCGGCATTTTTCCGGGAGGGTTAAAACTGGATTCTTTTCTAAAGGGACGGGTTTTACCTAAGCGATATAGCCGTTCCGGGTCCGACGCCGGAGCGGTTTTTTCACTTAGCAACCTCTTTAAGCTGTGGTGGTCCTTTTTATCTCTTCATGTGTCTTTGTTTGTGGTTCGCGATTCTTTTGTTCTGGTTATGAATTGTTGTTTAGTTGTTTCTTTAATTACATTACAATCAGTCGCTTGGCCCCGCCTGCCTTCCTGGGATCTGCAACGCGGAACTGAATGCCACCTTTCTCAAATACCCTCAGGATTTCCGAAAGCCTGGAATCTCTCCTGATCACTCCTGTAAAAGTTCTTTTGCCCGCTTCCCGGTCTTCGTATACGATCTCCAGGTTGTACCAACGGCCTATCTGCCGTAAAATCTCCGAAAGCGGCGTATTGTTGAACCTGAACTGGCCATCTTTCCAGGCCAGCACATCTTCGGTGTTTACCCTCCTTACTTCGAGTTGGCCTCCGCTCAGGCTAGATTGCTGACTGGGCTTCAGGATTATCGGAGCTTGCTTCGCCGCTGCACTTGTTCGCGATGACGAACTTAGGTCCGCGTACACCGCAGCAACCCCTTCTACTAATGTAGTTTTTACGATACCTTCATCTGCATAGGCATTGATGTTGAACGTTGTTCCGATATCCTCTACGGTTTGCTTGCCACCTCCTGGCTCCTTGCTCTCTACCCGGAAAGGTTGTTTTTCGTTGTGAACTACCAAGAAGTAGGCCTCCCCCTCTAACAATATTTTGCGTTCTTTTCCAGAAAATTGTGCAGGAAAAATGATTTTTGAATCTGCGTTTAGGTATACGTGTGTTCCGTCTGGCAGTGTAAACTTATAGGTTTGGCCTTTGGCTGTGGTGGCGGTGAGCATTTGCGCTTTGCTACTAAGGCGGTCGTCTTCCTGAACTTGTTTCAGGATCTCGCCATCGTCATACTTCAGCGCATCTCCTACAATTACGCCTTGCTTAGTACTGTCGAGTTGGATCACTTGGCCGTTGGCCAGCGTGATAGTCGCTCCACTCTTTCCGGGGGCTATGTCAGATCCTGCTAGTACGAGGTTCCGGCCTGCGCCGGAATGACGAGAAGGGCTAAAAAACCAAATGCCAAAAACAATAGTGGCTACCGCAGCTGCTACGCCCACGCCCAGGCGCCACCTCGGCCACAAACTCAGCAGTTTGCCTCGCTCTGGCCGTGCAGGAAGCCCCTGCGCTGTACCAGCTACCACCTCAAAAACCCGTTTCAGCATTGCTGCCGATTCCTCCGCACTAAAAACCAGCTCTTCAGCAGTATACTTATCCCATAATTCTGCAAGTAAGACCTTCAGCTGCTCTTCATGTTCCTGCAAGGCCATAAGGCCCCGCAGCTCATTACGCTCAGCCTCGGTAGCACCTTGGCTCACCTGCAGTTCGAATAGTTGGCTAAGACGGTCCTTGTTCATTTATTTCTGCGCTTTACTACTAAAGACACAGAAATTCAAAAAAGTGGATGCGGTATTTAAAAATATTTATTTAGTTCTGGAGTTGGTACTTTTTAGTGGCGTTGTTTTACACCGTTTAATGGCAGACTTTGCTTAGTATTTTTACGGAAAATCTAAATATAGATCAAAACAAATTGATGAGAATTTCCAGGCAAGTTTGCGAATGTCAAAAACATATCGTAATATTGCGATACAAACTATGGGACTCACTAAATCAGAAATATTCACAGACGAGCAGAACCAGCTCTCCACATTGCTGAAAGCGATCGCTCATCCGGCACGCATCGCCATTCTGCAAAGGATCATCATCTCAAATACTTGTATTTGTGGGGATTTGGTAGGCGAACTCGGCCTGGCACAAGCAACCATTTCGCAACACCTGAAAGAACTGAAAACAGCTGGGATCATACAGGGCACTATCGAGGGCGTTAGTGTTTGCTATTGCATCAACCCTAAAACCTGGAAATTACTGGAAGATCAGCTTGGTGCCTTTTTAGGTTCTTACAAAGGCGAAACTACCTGCTGTTAACCTTTTTTTACTTATATCAATCGTAAAATTGCAATATTATGAACAATACAGAATTTATGAACTGGCAGACCTTTAAAGGCACATTAGCGCAACATCCGGAATTGATCTTACAGTTCCAGTACGCCGAAGGCAAATGGGTGGATGCTTCTTATCACATTACAGAAATCAAACAGGCTCCGATTGTGTCTGTCGACTGTGGGGGAAAGATGAACACCTGGACTGAAGTGATCATGCAGCTTTGGGAGCCCTCTGTACAAGACAGTGAAAGGGCAATGCAGGTCAGCAAGGCTTTGTCCATTGTAAAAATTGTCGAAAAATCGTTACCGCTCAATCCCCTGGCTATGGTAAAAATTGAGTTCGGCAATTCCGCTTTTGACACCAGACAAATGTATCCGGGAGAATTTATCATTGAGGGGGACAACCTCATCATCAACCTGGTTCCGGACTTTACGCAGTGTAAAGCCATCGGGCGCGGAGAGCGTTGCGGAACCACAGACAGCGGCGAAGAATGCTGTGCGCCTGCCACAAACACAGAAAAAACAAAAATACAACTGATCAATCTTGCTGGCGATTCGCAGGTATGCGAGCCAGGTTCGGGCTGTTGCTAATACCAAAAACCAAACTTCAATTATAAAAATGAAAAAAGTACTCGTACTATGTACTGGCAACAGTTGCCGCAGTCAGATTGCAGAAGGCTATCTGAGACATTTCGCAGGCGATGCTGCTACAATCTACAGCGCAGGCATTGAAACGCATGGTGTAAACCCCAAAGCCATTGAAATCATGAAAAGGGATGGGATAGATATCTCTGGCCATACTTCGAATAACCTGAATGAATACACCGGAATCGACTTCGACTTCGTCATCACAGTATGTGACAACGCGAAGGAAAGTTGCCCCTACTTCCCATCCAATGCCGTCAAACTGCACCATAATTTCCCGGATCCTGCAAAAGCTACAGGAAGCGATGAAGAGGTGATGGAGCAGTTTAGAGCCGTGCGGGAAATGATCAGAAAGTATGCACAGCACTTCGTAAACGAAAACCTGTGAGCTTCCTGGATCGTTATCTGACACTGTGGATATTTCTGGCAATGGCCATCGGTGTTGGCATTGGCTATTTTGTGCCTGGTTCTGCTGGATTTATCAATTTGTTTTCAAGTGGCACAACCAATGTGCCACTTGCCATTGGCCTCATACTCATGATGTACCCGCCGCTGGCCAAAGTCCGCTATGAAAAAATGACGGAGGTCTTTCGCAATACCAGAGTACTTGGAACCTCACTCTTCCTAAACTGGATAGTCGGACCTGTGCTTATGTTTATACTGGCCATTACTTTTCTGCATAGTTATCCCGAATATATGATCGGGCTGATCCTCATCGGGCTCGCTCGCTGCATCGCCATGGTAGTGGTATGGAACGAGCTGGCTGAAGGCAACAGGGAATACGCGGCAGGACTGATTGCGCTGAACAGTATTTTTCAGGTATTGCTCTACAGCATTTATGCCTGCCTCTTCATCACCGTCTTCCCACCGCTCTTTGGCATCCGGGGACTGGATGTGAACATCACTATTGTTGAAATTGCAAAAAGCGTGGGTATTTACCTGGGCATTCCATTTGCCGCCGGGCTGATCAGCCGTTATGCGCTGATCAAACTCAAAGGTCAACAATGGTTTGAACAAGTCTTCATTCCCTTTATTTCACCCATCACCCTGATCGCCCTGCTCTTTACCATTCTTGTCATGTTCAGCCTCAAAGGTGAACTGATCCTTCAAATCCCTATGGATGTAATCCGCATCGCCATACCTCTGGTCATCTATTTTGGACTGATGTTCCTGATCAGCTTTTTTGCCGGTAAGAGGATGGGTGCCGACTACCCACAAAGTGCATCAATTGCCTTTACGGCTGCTGGCAACAACTTTGAACTGGCTATCGCTGTCGCCATCGGAGTCTTCGGCATCAACTCCGGACAGGCCTTTGTTGGTGTGATAGGTCCGCTGGTTGAAGTTCCGGCACTAATTGCCCTGGTCAAACTCGCATTCTGGTTCCGGAAAAAGTATTATAGCCAGCAGGAATCTTTAAGGCCATAAATCCTAACAAATTCTATTTAACCATCAGCAATATCGACAATGCTGCATGTGCTTTCACAAACTCTGCGACTGCTTTGACCGCCAATTGCTGATATTTCTTTACTGAATCTACTGAGATTTCCATTTGGCTGGCAATCACAGGATTTTTCAGGCCTTGCTGGCGTAGCCTGAATACCCGCTGCTGTTGTTGCGGCAACTGCGCTACTGCCCTTTCTACCAAAGCGATGTATTCCGGATCATCGAGCAATGAGCGCTCCTGAAAATCTTCCAGCTCATCTTTTAACAGATCGATATCATAAGTCTCTACCAGCCCCTGTATCCTGGCAGTCTTCCGGATACAATTGAGCGTGTAATTCCTGGTTATGATGAACAAATACGAACTGAAGCTGTGGAGCTCCTGCAGTGCTTCCCTGTTCATCCACACCTTCACAAACACATCCTGCACAATCTCCTGGCTCAGCTCTTTCGATGCTGTCAGCAATTGCACATAGCCGGCCAACTGGTTATGATACCCGTAAAAGAGTTCGGTAAAAGCTGCCTCATCGCCACCAGCCACACGGGCCAGCAATTCCTTTTCATGATGTAATGGTCTCAGTGCCATCCAGTTTTTATATGATATGCTAAGTTAGGAATTTTTCAGAAAACAAACTCAGAACTTCTTCCTGATCCTTATTGGACCTGCGCCAAAAGTTTTCTTACAAAAAGAATAAAAATGACTCGTATCGCAAAAACCCAGTTCTTCTGTGATCAAGGGGATTTCCTGATCTGTCTCCTTCAACATCCGCAGCACTTCATCCGCCACTTTCAGCAGGATCAGGCTACGTACTGTCTTGCCATATTTAGCCGCAACTAATGAATTGAGGCGCCTGTCGGTCAGGCCCAGCTTCCTGCTGTAAAAGCCAGTCGTCCGCTCCTGCTTAAAAAAACGGTCCAGCAATTCCTCAAATTCCCGCAGCTTCGCTTCTGTCCAGCTCTCCGCTGGCTGTACCGGCTCTGCCCGCCTGGAAAGCTGAACGATCTGTTTCAAGAGGCGGTAAAAACTGTGTGGAAGTTCGGCAAACTGCGACTTCAATGTCTTTTCCTGAGCTCCGGGAAGATCCTGAAATACCGGCTCCAGGTTTTCATCAAAAAGACCCCGGTCTTTCAGTTCAGGGTAATGATTGCAAAAAGCACAATAAGCGGCTTCCTCAAAACGCAGGAACCATCCTTTGGAATCTTTCAGGTCCATGCCGCCCAGACAGCCGGGATGGAATACAAATAACCTGCCCTTCTGCCCGGTATAGTTCCGGTAACCCATCGTGAATAAGGCCTCACCACTCAATACCAAAACCACAACATAGCCACTGAATAACCTGGAGGGAAGCGGAATCCCCCTCATTCGCTCCAGGCGGTACACTTCGGGCAGCATTTCGCCAGGGCCTGCCTGACCGCAACCCGACTTCGTACCGGACACGACCACAGCCCTACGGTGTTTCAACGTTCTCAATTCAATCATCTGCTAACCGCTAATTTTGGTTCATATTCAACATCAACCGGCAAAATTCGCTGAAGATCCTGACCTGAACAAACTCACCGAACGAAAGCGCAAAGGATGTACTCAAATCGCAATTTCAGCAAATTTTATTTTGAAAGAAATGTCGAAATGAAGCCATACAGAACAATATTTGTTCAGCCATAATTAACACTTCTCTGGAAAATGATTGGTATCTTGTACCCTTAATTGAACATGTCAAAAACACCGATCATATCAGGCTTTTTCCTATTGGAAAGGATGCAAATGAAGGGCGGCTGGACCTACATCAGGCTGTCCGGAATCAGTGCAGACCTCAAATCTAAATTTGGAGTGGTGAAGGTCAACGGGACAATAGACAGCTATCAGCTCATCGAATACAACCTCATGCCAATGAAAACGGGGGAATTCTTTCTTCCCATAAAAGCAGAAATCCGCAAGGAAATTGGCAAACAGGAAGGAGACCGGGTGGAACTGACCCTCTTTGCAATGCAGGACATCGCCGCTATGGCCAGTCCTGAAGACCTCATCACCTGCCTCCAGGATGAGCCTAAAGCACATCAGGCTTTTATGAACTATAGCGAAGCCGAACAAAAATCTTTACTCAACTGGATCGCCGAAGCCAAACATGATGAGGCCAGGGTACAGCGGATAGCCCGTGCCATAGATGTACTACTTTCCAGTTCGCATTAAAGTTTGGTGATAAGGTACCCGCATCAGATCCTACTTAAGCCCTGCTCAAGGGTTGATCAAGCCTTGCATGGGCCAATAGCCTATGGAAGGCTTTCTTGCAACTGGTAAAACTGTTGATCTGCTGTTGTAGAGTTTAAAATCAGTTCCTCTTTGTGACGTGGGTGTAAGCGCTAAAAAAAGAAGCTGCACTAATTTTGCACCAACAAAGATTTGATCATCATATGGGAATTTTAAAAAATGGTGCCTTTGGACACCTCAATGGGAGAGTAGGCAACCTGGTGAGCTATACGAGCAAGGGCAAAAATGTGACGCGCACGATTGGCCATTCTGATAAAGCGCCAAGTCCGGCCAAATTAGCCAATTACCAGAAAATGGCGGTGGTAAATGCTTTTCTGAAACCGGTACTGCCTTTCATCAATCTTGGATTTTTCTTTGCTGTACAAGGTACAGACAGGAACCAGCACAATGAAGCGGTATCTTACAATAAGAAACATGCGATGCAGGGGAGCTATCCGGACATACACATGGATTACAGCAAAGCCATGCTCAGCATGGGAACTCTGGCTCCGGCCATACAGCCCAAGGTTACAAAAACGGAAGCGGGAATCAGGTTTAACTGGGACTTTGATGAAAGTACGGACTGGGGAACCTGGCAGGACCGCGCCATGCTGCTGCTGTACTTTACGGACGAGATGGAAGCGAAGTACGTATTGAGCGGTGCCAGGCGACGGGAAGCACAGGATTTTATCGCACTGCCGAGCCGGGATCTGCAAAGGCCTATGCAGTGTTATGTCGCTTTTGTCGCCAGTGACCTGAAAAATGTGAGCGACAGCGTGTGGGCCGGAGGGATTTAAAAAGAAAATAGCGTCTGAGGGACCAGACGCAAAAACGTCATTGCGAGGTACGAAGCAATCTCACTATGGGGATTGCTTCGTACCTCGCAATGACGTCATTTATAAGTCTTGACGACTTTCCTAGTCCAGGTCTAACCTAAGTCTTCAGACATAGGTTAGACCTGGACTAACATGGTCTAAGTCTGAAGACTTAGACCTAACATCCAAACTGAACGGCTTATTTAGATTTTGCGCCCAGTACTTCTGCCAGTTTTTTCTGCAATTCTTCGCCTCTTACGTTTTTAGCGATGATCTTTCCTGTTGGATCGATTAAGAAGTTAGCTGGAATGCCACGGATGCCGTACATTTTAGAAACTTCGTTATCCCAGTATTTCAGGTCTGATACGTGAGTCCAGGTTAAACCGTCTTTTTCGATCGCTGCTAACCAGGCATCTTTTTTACCTGGCTGATCCAGTGACACGCCAAGTACAGTGAAGTTTTTATCTTTAAAGTCGTTGTAAGCTTTTACCACATTTGGGTTCTCTGCACGGCATGGTCCGCACCATGAAGCCCAGAAATCAAGCAATACATATTTTCCTTTGAAATCTGACAGTTTCACTGGTTTGTCATTCACATCATTTTGTGTGAAATCCATCGCCATTACGCCGATCGCAGTTTTTCTGCCTGCTGCGAACAATTGTGCAAGGTCAGTACCTGCTTTGCTGGCTTTCAGTTCAGGGCTCAGGGCAGTGAATGCTTTCTCTGCATCTGCAGCCAGGTCTGCATCAGAAGCCAATTGGCCCAATGTAGTTAAGCTGATGTAAGATTTAGGATTGCTTTTCGCAAAATTCAATTGGATCGGCTTCATCTGATCCTGCAAAGCACCATATTTATTGCCCAATACTTCCTGTTGTGCTTTTTTCTCTTCTGCACTCAGGTTATTGTACTGTACGTTGATGGCTTGCATCTGATCTGCCAATGATTTGGTCAGCGCTTTCAGTTTTTTGTCATCATCGTTGACTGATGATCCCGTGATCACCGCATTTTTTAGAGAATCAGCAGCAGCAAGCTTAATGGCTGAAGGCTCAATGTAAAGGGCCAGCATGTCTACTTTTTCGCCTGGTGCCGGACGGCTCACCATCAGGTTTTTGTTCAGGAAAAGGTTTGCCCTGGTTGGTGAAGTTAAGGTTCCTTTAAATGCAAATGCGCCATTGGCTACGACTGTAGAGTCAGTCACGTTGCCCGCATCCCCTTTATAAGCCAGGTATACTTTGTCGCCTGCCTTCAAACCTTTGATATTTGCGTTGATGCTGAAAGGCTTCTGTGCCAGTACTGCCAACGGCAAAAGCGCCATAGCAGATAATAATATTTTTTTCATGAGTACTTAAGTTTGATGTAAATGTAGAGAAATCAACAATTACTTAACGCAAAATCAATTGTAAAATTATAGTAGCTTTTGGAAGGTACGCCACCAGAGATCAGGCATTTCGCCGTTTACCGCAGTCGTATAATCTTCGTACCGGCAGGGCACAAGGTGGAAACGCTCGTTCTTGGAAATTCCGGTCGGATAAGGGACCTGCATCCACCAGCGGTCGGATTTTTTGCTCTTCACAAACAGCATCTCTCCGGTGCCGTCGCTCAGACTGGCGCGGTAGATCAGGTATTGTGATTTTGGGCTTAGCGGAAAGTCTTTTTTACGGTTGTAATAACCGTCCATAAAATACCAGACCATCTGGGCCAGCAACATGGCAGTCTGCCCGTTCTGATCGAATGCGGGGTTGAATTCATAGAAGCCGATGGAACTGAGCTTGTCACTCATCCCTGCATAACGGGTGATGCGGCAGGCCTGTTCGCCATAGAAACCGTTGGGCCCCGCATTGGCGTTGGCACCGGCATCCGAGGAACGGATGGCACCAATGTCGAAACTGATCATGTTGGCATTCCGGATGATGGGTTCGGCCAGCGACATATCTTCTGCAAATTCCCCCAGGCGGTGCGCATCGAAATAGAGTTTGCTCATCACCTTCAAGCTGTCCTGGTTCACATAATAGGTCTGGTAACCGACGTTGCTGAAGTTGAACAGGTAATTGGGCTGGTGCAAGAGGATTTTGTTCAGGTAGGTATCGGAACGGGCCGTAAGCCCTTCGTCATCGTCTTCGTCAAGGTCAAATTTATTGTCGACCACGACCAGGTCTACCTTTTGCTCCAGGTCTTCATAGGCCAGGTATTGTGCATAGGTTAGGTCCTGTCCACCACCGATGATCACCGGTACAATATTCAATTTCACCAGTTCGGTCACCGCCATTTTCAGGGCGACATAGGTATCGGAGATCGCAGACCCGGCCCTGATGTTTCCCAAATCAACGATCTTTGTGAGGTAAGGCCCTTCATGCAGGGTATAAAACTGCTCCCGAAAGTAGTCAGGAGCCAGTGCGCAACCTTCATTATTGACCGCCGCACGGTCATCCTGTACCCCGATAATGGCAATATCATAAGCGTTTTCCTCCAATTCCGGAAAATGATCTACAAAAAAAGTAGTCTTTAAACCGAGCTGGCTGGTCAAAAAACCTGCTTTCGGGCTAAATTTGTCTGGACTTAAGGGTGAAAAAAAATCTGATAAAGACATAGGGTACTATAAATGTATGGCATCAAATATCTATTTTTGAGCGCATATTTTAATGAACATCCTAAAAAAAATGAAATGATATTGGTTACCGGTGCTACTGGATTTTTAGGAGCAGAATTAATTCGTCAGTTGACAGGACAGGGGATCCGTCTCAGGGCGCTGAAACGCGAACATTCTAAAATACCGTCCTCCCTGCAGCAAAATGATCTGCTGGAATGGGTAACTGCCGACATTAATGACATCACCGCCCTGGAAGATGCCTTTGAGGATATCGATCAGGTATATCATTGTGCAGCACTGGTATCTTTCAACCCGAAAGATAAAGCCAAATTGTTAAGGGTAAATATCGAAGGCACCAGCAACATCGTAAACCTCTGCCTGGAATATGGTGCCAGGCTATTGCATGTCAGTTCTGTTGCGGCATTGGGAAATCCTAAAAAAGGGGCAACACTGATCGGGGAAGAAGATTTCCGGGAATATGAGGCTGGCTCACACAGCTATGCCATCTCCAAATACGAAGGGGAAATGGAAGTCTGGCGCGGCATTGCCGAGGGACTGGATGCGGTCATCGTAAACCCTTCTGTGATCATCGGGCCGGCGGCCGGCTTTGAAGGCAGCGGTGCCATCTTTAAACTGGTAAAGGATGGCCTCTCCTACTATACTAAAGGTGCTACCGGATTTGTGGATGTCAGCGATGTCGCTAAAAGCATGGTCCTGCTCATGAACAGTACAGTTACTGAGGAGCGCTTTATCCTTTCCGCAGAAAACTACCACTACCAGGATTTCTTTGCCGAGATCGCCAAAGGTTTCAACGTAAAAGCCCCGGCAAAAGAGGCAAAAGCCTGGATGCTGGGCATTGCCTGGAGGGCTGCGAAACTGGCTTCCCTCTTTACAGGAAAACCTGCCGCACTGACCAGCGATGCTGCGCGCAGCAGCCTCAATGAGAGCCTGTACAGCAACGAAAAAATCAAAAATACCACCGGAATCACATTCAAGCCCCTGTCGCAAAGCATCGCTGAGACCTGCAGGGCTTTATCTAATACCTAAATTAAACCATGAAGCAAAAGAACATTTACATCATTGACTTTGACAGTACCTTCACCCAGGTAGAGGCACTGGACGAACTGGCCAGGATCTCCCTGACCAAGCATCCGGATAAGGAAGCCATTTTTCAAAAGATTGAGGACCTGACCAACCTGGCTATGGAAGGCAAACTGTCCTTTAGTGAGAGCCTGGCGCAACGTGTAAAATTGTTGGAAGCAAATGAAGATCACCTGAAAAAACTGATCAAGCACCTGAAAAAGAAAGTTTCTGCTTCTTTTTCCCGCAATGCGGCCTTCTTTAAAAAGCATGCCGATGAAGTATTGATCGTTTCTGGCGGATTCAAAGAGTTCATCACCCCGGTGGTGAGCCAGTACCACATCAAGAAAGAGAACATCTACGCCAATACCTTCGTAACCACCGGTGATGGAAAGATTATTGACTACGACCATAGCAATCCCCTGAGTGAAGAAGGCGGGAAAGTGAAACTGATGCAACAGCTGAACCTGGAGGGCGACCTCTATGGCATCGGCGATGGTTATTCTGATTTTCAATTGCGCGAAAGCGGACTGATCAAGAAGTTCTATGCTTTTACGGAAAATATTTCCAGGGAAAGCATCGTGAAGAAGGCTGATCACGTGACGCCGAGCTTCGATGAATTCCTCTATGTAAACAACCTGCCGCGGGCCATTTCTTATCCAAAGAACAGGATCCTCTGCCTGGTGATCGGTGAAGTAGACCCTAAAAGTATCGAACTGCTGAAAAAAGACGGTTTTTCTATCCGTCATAAAGAAAGCTTCGAAGATAAATATGTGGCCGATGTACATATGATGCTGCTCGCAGATGGCGAAAAGATCACAGATGAGCAACTGGAAAGGGCCCTGACCCTGAAGACCATCGGTTACCTGGGCAGTGCAAAAGGAAAGATCGACCTGCAAAAATGCACGGAGCAGGGGATTGTCGTGTTTGATGATATGAAAGGCAACCCGAGAAACAATGTCTTCATCCCAAAAAGGATGATCGACTTTATGAACACGGGAACTACGCACCTCAGCCACAATTTCCCGAACCTGCAATTGCCAAGGATCGACAAATCACACCGACTGATCCACATCCACAAGAATGTTCCGGGTATCATGGCGAAGATCAATACGGCTTTCGCTTACCATGACATCAACATCGTAGGACAGTTCCTCATGACGAATGCCAGCATCGGTTATGTGATCACCGACATCAATACCCAGTATGACAAACAGCTATTTAAATTCTTAAAGAAGATCGAGCATACCATTAAATTCAGGGTTTTATATTAAATTTGTCCCTACGAAATATTACGATAATGAACGAGACATTGGACATCACGATCACAAAGGCTGATCAAAGCAGATTAACGGTAACAGATTTCTCTCAATTACCTTTCGGAAAAGTATTTTCCGATCACATGTTTATTGCAGAATATGATAACGGCGAATGGTCGAACCTGCAGGTCCTGCCTTATGGCCCGATCCCAATGAGCCCTGCCATTTCTGCCCTGCACTATGGACAGGCGATCTTTGAAGGAATGAAAGCTTACCGCCAGGCTGATGGAAAAATCTCTGTGTTCAGGGGCGACAAAAACCACGAGCGCTTCAATAAATCTGCAGCCCGTATGTCTATGCCAGCTATCCCTAAAGAGATTTTCATGCAGGGCATCGCGGCATTGATCGATATCGATGAAAAATGGGTACCTGCACAGGATGGATACTCCTTGTACATCCGCCCGGTAATGTTCGCTACTGATCCTTACCTGGGTGTAAAACCTTCTGACAAATACACTTTTGCCTTATTGACTACACCTACAGGCCCTTACTACAGCAAAGCCCTGAAAGTGAAGATCGAAACTGAGTTTACACGCGCGGACGACGGTGGTGTTGGCTTTGCCAAAACTGCAGGTAACTACGCCCGCTCCTTATATCCTTTTGCCGAAGCACAAAAAGAAGGCTTCGACCAACTGATCTGGACAGACTCCATTTCTCATGAGTATATTGAGGAAGCTGGTACAGCTAACCTGATCTTCGTGATCGGCGGTAAACTGGTGACTCCTTCTGTAAGGAGTACAGTATTGGACGGTGTAACCCGCGATACCATCATTACCCTGGCCAAAAAAGCCGGTATTGAAGTGGAAGAAAGACGTGTGAGCGTGAAAGAAATCCTCGACGGTATCGAAAACGGAACGGTAACGGATGCTTTTGCTGCCGGAACTGCCGCAACGGTAACGCCTATCGGCGAGATCGGTTACAATGGTAAAATCTATACCTTGTCTGATCCTTCAACACGTACCATTTCTTCAAGTATTGCCAAGACTTTAAATGACATCCGCTACGGACTGGCGCCTGATGAACTGGGCTGGAACTGGATTGTTCAATAAGCAAGCATATTTTTTTAAAAGCGCCCCTCAAAGGCGCTTTTTTTATGTCTGCCCCTTCACATAGGGGTTTTGAGGAATGTACAGCAATTCATAACCCCCGGTCTTTAACTCCTTTAACAACGGATCTCCCGGGAGCTCCTTAAAGATCACCGCACACAACACCTGGCTGGGTATCAGCCGGAGCTTAACCAGCAGGTCTGCCAAGCCTTTTCTGAGTCGGATCTTTAAAAATTTCGGATTGCGCAACTCCGCCTTTACCGTTTCGGCCCCTTTAAAATAAAAATTAGGGTTGATTTTTTTGAAAGCAAGTAAAGGCAGGCCCAGTCCGGCCGCAAATTTCTCCATTTCTCTTTCGGACACCTTGTACACAAAATTGCCAACGGGCTCATAGGAGAAACGGTTCTTCCATACTTTGCCGATCAGGTTACGTCCCAGTACAGAAAGGATGTTGGTGACCCATAACAAACCGGGCATTTTACTGATGGGGTCCTGTGGTTCTATGAGCACAATGGCCTTGCTGGCCACGCGGATCATTTCATAAAGTGCAGCATAGGGCCGCGGAAAATGATGGTAAGATTCCTTGCACAACAGGTAGTCAAATGCACCGTCCAGATACCCGAGCTGCTCGGCGTTTTGCGCGGAGAAATCGGTGACGATCCCTTCCTCCCATGCCAGTGTTAGAAAATCAGTATTGAGATCGCTCGCTACCGCCCTGTTTCCCTTTCCCAAAATGTAGGCGGCATCGAAACCATAGGCATCACCAATGCTGAGCCAATGCTGATCTTTCTGTTTCAGTAAGGGATCCAGACAAGAGAAAAAAAGCTGTTGCAGCCAGCTGCCAATGTCATCATCCGACTGACTGTACCGGCTCAGGTAGCTCCGTTTGGCAACGGCGTCCGGAAACTGCCGGTTGTACCAGGCGGCATGTAATTCGTAACTTTTTTTGTTGAACATCTGACTTCTCTTCTTTAAGGGATTACGCCTTTCGGCCAGCTTCCGTTGGTGTAAAAAAATATTTATTTTTAGACCCCGCGTTTTGTCACTGGCTTCCGTAATGGTATATAGAAAGATGTATATTCGACCCCAGAACTATTTAAATGAGCCGTTCCCTTATGCGAGATGAAGTCCTGATTAAAGGCTGTATGGCCAATGAACGGGCCGCACAGGAAATGCTGTACAAGATGTTCTATGCAGACATGCTCAGGATCTGCATCCGGTACCTCAGGACCACTGATCTGGCTAAAGAGGCCCTGAACATGGGCTTTTTGAAGGCATTTCAGCAGATGCAAACCTTCAATGCGGAAAAAGGGAACCTGGGCGGCTGGATCAGGACGATCATGGTACGCACCTGCATTGATCTGGGACGCAAAGAACTCCGGTTCAAAACGGATATTGATGAGCTCCCCGGCGACGAAGATGTGTTCATTGCTCCGGAGGCGCTGGACAAACTTTATGCGCAGGACCTGTTACTGATGATCAAGTCCCTGCCCTATGCCGCTCAAATGGTCTTTAACCTATCGGTACTGGAAGGATATACACACAAAGAAATAGGCGAACAACTCCAAATCACTGAGAGCACATCCAGGTGGCATTTATCTGCCGCAAAAAAACAATTAAGAGGTTTACTTGATCCTAAAGGAAGTATAAAATGAAAAATTCAGGATGGCATCATAAACTTTGGAACAAAAAACTGGACGAACTGCCGGTACAGGAGAACATGGATCTTTCCTGGTCAGAGATGCAGTCAATCCTTGATCAGCAAATGCCGCAGCAACCAACTAATGGCGGTACGCAGACGGGCGGCAGTGCAATTAAGACTATTGGCAGCAAAATCGCTACCATGCTCGGGTATATCCTACCAGCAGCAGCCATGGTGTCTATCATCACTTATGTAGCACTGAAAGAACCGGCAAAGCCGAAAGACCTGAAGAAAAGCAACCCCAAATCGGTCCTGAAGCAAAGCGCTGTGAAAACCACCGACAGCAGCCATCGCGATACTTTAAGTCCGGACACAGCAATTGCCGCCGCAGCCTTGGCCCCTACAGCTGTTGCGGATACTGTGCTGTTCATTTCGGGAAATGAGTCCCAAAATCGCTCTTCAGTGATACCGGATACTGACTTGATCCCGGGAGCCTCAGCTGCCGGCAGTGATCTTCATGAAAAAACCGCTGGTCTTGTTGCCCGGACAACCAACCTTGTCCTTTTAAAAGATACCGCAAATCATTTGGTATGGAACGTACCGCAAGCGAGGCTGAATCCATTGATCCGCATCAAAAATGAGTCTGCCGACAGTAAAACAGATCGAAGGTCGGCAAGGATCCTGGAACGTACAGCAACTGCACGGAACAATAAAGCAGTACAGATCAGCGACAGAAAAATCAAAGTCCCGAAAATAAAACGGCAAAAAAGCACTTCACAGGGCGACACCAGCCTGAGCTATTCCATATCAGCAGGGCTGAATGTATCCAGGGCAAAAATCGGCTTATTTTTCGCTCCTGCAGTCCACTATAGCCTCAGTGAGCGTTTTGCCCTGAGCAGCGGTCTGAGGCTCAATACCGGACGCTTATGGACAGGCGGGTACATGGCTTCAAATTACAATGTAGGTGATTCCCTGAAGCGGAAAACGATTCCTATAGAGGATGAACGGGAACTCAATGTACTCGACATCCCTCTTCTTCTCGAATACCGGATCACCCATAAAATCAGCTTTAAAGCCGGGCCGGTACTTGGCATCCAACTGAAACAGGGCGGCCGTGGAAGTAAACTTGGAGCGGTAAGCAATCCGGCCGATACCCTCATGAACGGTAAAAATATCCTTACAGCGCTTGCTGCCAGCAAGCTATCGGGCGGAATGACACTGGGCTATCAGGCGGGCTTCGTCCTCCGTTTCGGAAGGTTTAACCTGGAGACGACCTACCTGCAGAACCTAAGCCCTTACCGCATCAGCAGCGAGCTTGGCAGTTACCGGAAAAAGTATAAAAACCTGCAGTTGGGTTTGGGATTCCGATTTTAGCGGCTGTTTACCGTAACATCTATCTCACATTTTTCGCAGATTGCGGGGACTTTAGTAATTTTCCGGCATTCTAAAACCCAAACAAACGGATCAGCACCATGAAACGAATTTTACTGACCACAGTAGCCCTCTCGCTGCTCGTCACTGTACAAGCCCAGCAAAAGAAACTGACACAGCAGCAGATCTTTGGAGGCCTGCCTTCATTGACGAAACAAATGCCAATGGTCAATGGCTGGAGTGACGACAACCACTACATCGAGATCGATCTCCAGGACCGGAAGCGCTACGCCGTAGATGTAAAAACAGGGAGCAAGACTCCTTATACCTCCACTGCCCGCAATACATCCGATGTGCCTGTGGCCGTAAAAGAGGGTGAAAAAAACCTTACCCTCTCCCCGGACGGCAAATACGTCGCCTTTACCTATAACAATGACCTTTACGCAAGGGAAATAGCGACAGGTAAGGAGATCCGTTACACTACAGATGCCACAGATGTGATCTACAATGGCTGGTCATCCTGGGTATATTATGAGGAAATCCTGGGCAGGGCGACCAATTACAAAGCCTTCTGGTGGTCGCCGGATAGTAAAAAACTGGCCTTCATGCGCTTTGACGATACCAAAGTACCCATGTTCCCAATCAATGGTTCTACCGGTCAGCACGGCTATACGGAAAAGACCCGCTACCCCAAGGCCGGCGATCCTAACCCGGAGATTAAAATAGGTTTTGTGCCTGTAGCAGGCGGCAAGGTCACCTGGGCAGCCTTCAACGAGAAAGATGACCAGTATTTCGGAACGCCGTACTGGAGCTTCGACGGCAGCAACCTCATGGTACAATGGATGAACCGTGGACAGGACAACCTGAAATTCTACGCTGTAGATCCAAATACCGGACTCAAAAAAGAGATTTACGATGAAAAACAAAGTTCCTGGGTAGACCTGGATTTTGGCGGACGCATTACCTATCTGGAAGATAAAAAACACTACATCCTGAGAAGTGACCGGACGGGCTGGGCACATTTTTACCTCTATACCCTGGACGGAAAACTGCTGAACCCATTGACAAGCGGAAAATGGCAGGTCACCAACCTGGTACAGGTGGATGAAAAAAATAAAGTGGTCTACTTCAATGCACGCAAGGAAGCTAGCACACAGACGGACTTTTACCGGGTCGACTATAGCGGCAAGAACCTGAAACGACTGAGCTTTGGCGACTATACACACCAGGTGAGCATCTCCCCTAACAGTTCTTATTTCATTACCACTTATTCCAATGTAACGACCCCTCCTAAAAGGGCCTTACTTGATCATAAAGGAAAACTGATCAAGGAACTGGGCGACAGTAAAGCAGACGATTTTGCGAACTACCGGTTCGGTAAAACGGAAATGATCAAAATCCCTACAGCCGATGGCTATCAGCTTCCGGCAGTCATTACTTACCCTACGGATTTCAACGAAAACACCAAATATCCGGTGGTGATGAGTATCTATGGCGGTCCGGATGCAGGCAATGTGACCAATACCTGGAAAGGGACAGGTAATCAATGGTGGGCCAATGAAGGCGTCATCCAGATTTCGGTAGACCACCGTGCTTCCGGACAGTTTGGTAAAGCGGGCGTGGCATTGATGCACCGCAACCTGGGTAAATGGGAAATAGAAGATTATTCGACCGCAGCCCTGTGGCTGAAGGCAAAACCCTGGGTAGACAATAAAAAACTCCTGATCACTGGTCATAGTTATGGAGGTTACATGACCTGCCTCGCCCTTACCAAAGCAGCAGATGTATTCGATTTCGGTTATGCAGGGGCACCGGTAACCAGCTGGGAACTGTATGACAGCCACTATACAGAACGTTTCATGGACACGCCACAGGAAAACCCTGAAGGTTACAAAAACGGTTCGGTGCTGACCTATGTAAATAATTATAAAGGATTGCTGCGCATCATGCACGGCGATATGGATGACAATGTACACATGCAAAATACCATCCAGCTCGTGGATAAATTACAGGATGCCAATAAGCATTTTGAACTGATGATCTATCCTGGTGGAAGGCATGGATGGGGTGGCACAAAATCGCCGCATGACCGGGCAGAGCGTTTCCGCTTCTATTATCAGAACCTGCTGAACAAGCCTGTTCCTGAAGACTTACTGAAATAAAATCTAAAAGACCGGGCAAAGAACCCGGTCTTTTTTTATTCCTGGTATTCCAGCCCCATATTGTAAAACATGAATGCCCAGCGGTCTGCGATTTCTGCTATCGCCTTGTCTGTCGGCTTACCCGCACCATGACCGGCATTGGTCTGTATGGCAATCAGTACCGGCGCATCGCCCGCCTGGCATTCCTGGAGCCTGGCAGCAAACTTAAAAGAATGCGCTGGAACCACACGGTCGTCGTGGTCCGCCGTAGTCACCAGTGTAGCCGGATATTTTCCACCTTCCTTCAGTGCATGAAGCGGGGAATAACGGTACAGGTATTCGAACATTTCTTTATCATCTTCTGAAGTGCCATAGTCGTATGCCCATCCCGCCCCGGCAGTGAACTTATGGTAGCGCAGCATGTCCATCACACCCACCGCAGGGAAAGCCACCTGGAAAAGATCGGGGCGCTGTGCCATCGTAGCCCCAACCAGCAGTCCGCCATTGGAACCGCCCATAATGGCCAGGTATTTTGAGGCGGTATAATTTTCAGCGATCAGGTATTCGGCAGCGGCAATAAAATCGTCGAAAACATTTTGTTTCCTCAGCCTGGTTCCTGCAAGGTGCCAGGCCTCTCCATACTCTCCGCCACCACGGAGGTTGGCCACTGCATAAATCCCGCCCTGGTCCAGCAATACCATATTGGACGTGCTGAAAGCGGGTGTCAGGCTGACATTGAAACCTCCATACCCATACAACAGCGTGGGATTCCTGCCGTTCAGTTGAAGTCCTTTTTTATAGGTAATGATCATGGGCACTTTGGTGCCGTCTTTAGCGGTATAGAACACCTGCCTGGATTCGTAATCGGCAGGGTTAAAATCGACCCCCGCCTTTTTATAAACCTCAGATTTGCCGCTCTGCACCTGGTAGCGGAAGATCGTAGGCGGATACACATAGGAAGTAAAGGTATAATACAGTTCTTTTTCTTCCTCTTTGCTGCTGAAGCCTGAGGCTGTGCCCAAACCAGGCAGTTCAATCTCATGTTCCAGTTTTCCCTCCATGTCGTATTGCAGTACGACTGAGACCGCATCCTTAAGGTAATTGGCAAATAACTTCCCTCCGCCCGTAGCAGGCGTCAATACATTGTCTGTCTCTTTCAGGAAATCCTTCCAGTTGGCAGGCTGTGGATGGGCGGCATCGACCGTAACTACTTTCCCATTGGGCGCCTGCAGGTTGGTATAAAGGTATAGCTTGCTGCCTGTATTGGCGATGATATCATGGCTTTTCTCAAAATCCCCAACGATGGTGACGATCTCTGCCCCTTCCAGGCTCAGGTCTTGAAGATAAAGCTCATTACCGGACGTAGAATTGGCTGCCGATATGATCAGGTACCGCTGGTCGTCCGTTAATGAAGCCCAGATATACCTCCTCGGGTTTTGCTCCCCGCCAAAGATCAGCACATCATCTTGCTGGGCAGTACCCAGTTGATGGTAATACAGTTTGTGGTATTGGGTGAGTCCTGACAGCTGGCTGCCTTCTTCAGGCTTATCGTAAGTGCTGTAATAAAAACCTTCATTGCCTTTCCAGGCAATCCCGGAAAACTTAATGTCCTGCAGGTTATCTTCCAGGAGCGTGCTGTCCCCGGCCTTCATGACCTTCACACTGGTCCAGTCTGAGCCTCCGGCCGACAACTGGTAGGCCAGTATGCTCCCGTCTTTGGTAAAAGACAGTCCGGCAAGTGCCGTCGTTGCCTCCTTTGAAAAGGTATTCGGGTCCAGGAAAACTTCTGCTTCCTTTCCCTCTTGTTGCCGGTACAAGACGCTTTGGTTTTGCAGCCCTGTGTTTTTAAAAAAATACGTGTACTCCCCTTCCCTGAAAGGGCTGGAGTATTTTTCATAATTCATGATGTTGCTGAGCCGGTTTTTGATTGCCTCCCGGTAAGGGATCTTGTCCAGGAAGCCGCGGCTCAGGGCATTCTGCGCTGCTACCCATTCATGGGTTGCTGCTGAGCGGTCGTCTTCCAGCCAGCGGTAAGGATCTGCAACTTCAGTTCCAAAATAAGTGTCTTTGATTTCAGTTTTCTGGGTTTCGGGATAGGTCATTATTGATTGCTAAGTGCCGCTGAATTTACGAAAAAAAAGGAATGCTCAGCGCTCCATCGCTCTTCTCGCACGGCGTCGCTGGCGCTCCGCGCGGCGTTTATCGCGGTCCGATTTCATTTTTTCGAATTTAGCGATCTGGGATTTGATCTTTTGCTCCTTTTCTGTAGTGACCCCTACACTATGTTTGATGCCCGTAAACAGGGTCCTCCAGATGAAACTGAAGAAGGAAGCGGTGGCCACCCGCTGGTAGCGGATCGGGGCCCTTACCAATACGCCGGCAGCATTGGGGTTATCGGAATTGATGACCATGGCATTGGCCAGGAAGGAAATGAGTCCTTGCTTTACCAGGCGGTCCTGCAACTGGTCTTTTTTAAGGATGCCTACCGAAAGATCGTTGAAGGCAAAATCCAGTTTGCCTGTAGCAAGCCGGTCATTTGCCCTGATGTCAAACTCCAGTTGCTTTACCCTGCCACTACGGACCTCTATCATCCCCAGGGGCTTGGTGATGCGGTTGAGGACCCGCCCATCCATGGGGCCAAGTTTCCCGGAATAGCGGAAGGCGCCGTCCTTCGCCTCAAGATCGAAGCGGAAATTGATGTCCAGCTTGCCCTGTCCCATCATATAACTGCTCAGACTGGCGAAGAGGTAGGGGTATTTTGCCTTTACCTTTGGGGAATTGGTCACATTCGTGATGATCCCTGAAGTATGTTCGAAAGTGATCTTTCCTTTTTGCTTACTGTCTTTATCGAACTCTGCGTAACTGATGTCGACATCGTTTAAGCTCAGCTGTTTCACCGTCACCAGGGATTTCAGTTTCTGCAGCAGCTGGTGGGGATCCCTGCCCGTCCGCAGCACTTCCTTTTTGGGAAGCTCGTTATTGTTGAACACCTCTACAAAACCATTGGAAATTTCCATTTCCTTGGCATACAGTTCTTGCTTGCGCATGTATAAGGGCAGGTCAATTCCCTCCATACTCATATTGCTCATCTGGATGTGGAAGCGGTCCCTGGCAAAACCGGCAACCGCTCCGAATTTCATCTCACTGTAGCGTGGGAGCACACTGAAACTGCGGATGTTCAGTTTACCCGAGGAGGCAGAAAAATCAAGCTGGTTGAGCTTGAGGTGGTACATGCTGTCGGGTGTGGCGTAGGTATAATCATTGAGCTTGACCACGATATCTTTCAAGAGGTAAAGGCGGCTCTCATCGCTGGAGGAATGGGCATCGATGAGCCAGTTTTTCAGGGTAATATCCAGGTTCCTTACCGAATCTGCTTCGGGCACAGGAAAATTTTTATTGATGTATTTGAAGCTGATGTTTTTGAAATCTATGGTCTTTACCTTCAGTTCACTGAGGTAGGCCGAGATGTAGTCGTAGGGGGAGCGGTCGCTATGCTTCCCACCCGATTCATTAAAATCAAACTGCCTGTTGGTCATCACAACCTCCGGATTATCAAAAAGCAGCACATCGATTTTCAGTTTACGCTTCCAGATGGCCCTCCAGGGATGAAAATTTTTGATCATGAGCTTTTTGAGCCGTACCTGGTACAGATTGTTCGGTGCCTTTCGGAGTGCCGCAAGCTTTTGGTAGATCAGGGTATCGGGACTAATGGAGACATCATTTAAAGCTGCTGATCCGGTAATGAAATTGGTACTCACATCCGAAAATTCAATACGATACAGACTATCGGTCGCATTGAGTACCATTTCCCTTAGTTGGATTTTGATGATCGGCTGAATCTTCACACTGAGGTACCAGGAGATGGCCGTGAGGAGCAGGATACCCGAGAACAGGATTCCTAAGACCCATTTCAGGGCATTGTAACTCTTTCGGGCTTTCCTGGTCATAGGCAGTAGCGTTTCCTCCAATATACTAAATTATTCAGCTTCCAGCTTTATCCTTCGCCTTTTTTGCTGCTTTTTCTGCTTTTCGCTCCGCCCGCTTTTTCTGGCGCTCTTCTCTTTTATCTCTGCGTTCTTCCAGCTTGTCATTGACTTTCTTCAAACCCTGTTCCGGGCTCTTCACCGGCACCACGCCTAAACCCACGATCTCCCGCATGCCGATGAAAAAACTTTTCCAGAGCAGGTTGAAAAAGGATGCTCCTGGAGTCCGCTGAAAGTTTACCCTGGCGGTCCGCGCTGCTTCCCCTTTGGAGGGGTTCTGGTCCTTGATCAGCAGTTCATTTGCCAGGAAGGACAAGAGTCCTTTTTTCTTTGTTGGTTCCCCATCCTCACCTTCCTTCAGCAGTTTGATCTTCAAATCCGTATAATTGAAATGTACCAGGCCGGTAGAACCGGAAGCATTGGCCTGTATGTCGAAACTGGCACTCTGCATTTTTCCGCTTTCGATCTCCACCAGTCCCATATCCCTGGCTACAGGATTGAGCACCTTCATGTCCATCGGGCCTACTTTTCCCTTATAACTGAAAGCAGCATCTTTGGCCGTCAGGTTGAAATCTATTTCTATGTCGATGCGACTGGTTTTCATGACCAGCGCATGCAGATTGGCGATAGCGTGATTGTTCCTGACAAGCCTTGCTGAATCGTTGGTCAGGTTTTTAATGGTACCGCTCAGGTTTTGAAAATAAATGGTGCCGCGTTTCTGACTTATGGGATTATACTCGGTATAGGCTACGTCGATGTTATCGAGCTTGACGGTATCGATAACGGTGGGCACAGGCAACCTTTTCAGGGCCATATGAGGGAAGTTACGTAGTTTATTGAGTCCCGGCGGAGGGGGCAATTCACGGTTTACAAAAATCCCTGCTTTTGCGGGACCGATCTTCAGGGATCGTGCATGGAAATCGCCATCCGTATTCAACCTCGCGAAATCTACCCCTGCAAAACTGATCTCATCAAATTTGAGGTCGTACCGGTCTTTGCCGTAAGTGTACTTCCTGGTAAAGGCGAGATCCGGATGTAAGGGGATCATCTGGAATCCCCTGATCACCATATTTTTGCCGGCAGCTGAACCGCGGATCGTATCGACCTTCATGGAATACATCTTGTCTTTCCCTGTAGAACGGTATCCGGTCAGCAGGAAATCAATGTCCCGGGTATAATAAAACCTGGTGGTATCGTATTGAGCAAGGGAGTCGATCAGCAGGTCCTTTACATTGACATTTAAATGCCTGATCGTATTCAATGGTTTGCCCGTAGCGCCATTGATGTAATCCAGATCGGCATCCACGATGCGGATGGCCTTCACATGAATAGATCTCAGTGTTTTGGAAATCTGTTCATACAATGTCTTTTCCTCTTTGAGGGTATCTGGTCTTTTACTCAGCTTGTGCTGAATGATGTTGATGGAAGGATGATCCAGGATGATGGCGTTCATCTCTACTTTCTTTTTAAAATAGGCAGTCAGGATTCCCACACGGCTCAACTGCAATTTGGCCAGGCTAATGTCAAACAAATGTAGCGGTGCCTGCTGAGCAGCTTTCAGCCGGTTGAATACGGCCGTATCCGGAACCAGGCGTACACTGTCCAGGGAAGCGCTGCCCGTCAGCAGGTTCAGGTGCAGGTCCTGGAAATCGATCCGATAAAGGCCATGCGAACCATCCTGTACACCTTGTTTGATCTTTTCAGTCAGGAGTGGTTTCCACTTGGCACTTAAGTAAAGTGCTGCAATGCCAAGGATCAGCAGAATTGATCCGATAATTCCGGCGATCCATTTCAGTACTCTATATTTCCGGGGTTTGTTTGCCTGTTCCATGTTGTGTATTTGTACCATACCAACAATATCAGCGCCATAAAGTTTAAAGGCTAGAGTTCTCTGGCCAGATAAGACCTGTTATCTACATCACTCACGGAGAAGTAACCCAGCACATTGCCCGATACGTTACCCTCCACATTCACCGGCACTCCGCTAAAAAGCCCGCTCCAGTCGGTCTCCATGAATACCGAATAGAGGTATTTGGCGTAGTTTTCTGAAAGGGAGAGCTTATGGATCATAATAGAAGTTCCTTTACCGACTTTAAAGCTGCGTTTCAGGTTGTTCAGAGGGTATAGCGAATTGGGTGATCCCAATATATGGGTGTAACTAAAAAATTTTGCCTGTCCAAATTTATCTGGTCTCCAGGCAGGAACGGTATCGCCCTTCATGGTGTAGGAAATGAGCCATTTATTGGGGTTCAGGTAACCAAAGGTATGTTTGGGAACCGTGAACAGGACAGAATCGTTACCTGCTGGCCGGGTGGAAAGCGGCAGGAAATCATCGGCAATGTTGACCGCCAGCCTCAATGTATCTACCGCAGTGTAAGTTTTATCGTTGTATTTGATGGTGAGCATATAAGCTTTATTATAGTTGGGGTCCCCGGTAGTAACCCCAAAATATACACCCGGCGTATTGTTGATCTCACGAAAAACAATGTCCCTCCTGCCATCATTGACCACTACGCTGGCTTTCCGGATAGGTGTCGGTAAAGAATCCGCATGGAGCGAGGGCTTGGTCAGGCGGATATATTGCCCTGAATAAGCCGTATTGATCCCGCCTTCTATGGCCATATCATAAACACGAACCGGGTGTAGAAATTCATCCTGCCGCATATTGGTCTTTTCACAGCCCCAGATGAGGAGCAGCGAAACCAATGCGATCAAATTTGTACAAAGCCATTTCATATATCAGATCTTAAAGCTGTAGGCAATCCATGGATAAAATCCGAATCCATATTCCGTTGTGCTTTGCCTCGGCTCAAAGGAAGAGGAATTCAAATGGTAATATAAGGGATTTTTCCGGTTATATAAATTGTACGCCCCGAGGGAGATCGTATGGGATACAAAACGGCGCCCGGCAACACGGTTCCGGAACTGGTAATGGGCCGAGAGGTCCAGCCGGCTGAAATCCGGGAACCTCGAGGTATTGCGGCCCTCGTAAATCGGCACATTTAAACCATCGTGCTGGTAATAGCCTACCGGAAGGGTAAGCGGCCTGCCTGTGGACCAGGTGAAAAATGACTGAAAGGAAAATGCAGTGCTCAATTCGTATTTTAAGCTCATTTTGAGTTCATGCGGGATGTCATAATTGGCCACAAACCTATTGCCGAAATTGAGCGCGGGAATTGTCCTGAAAACCTTTGAATACGTATAGGCCAGTGATCCGGACAACTGACCTGTAGTTTTACTAAGTTCAAACTCCAGTCCATAGGCTTTAGATTTCCCTGACCTCAACTGTTCCCTGATGCCCGGATTGCCAATGATCTGGGCATGACCGGTCAGGTCCAACTGGTTGGCGAGCCGTTTATAATACGCACTGGTAGAAAAGCTGTAGCCGGAGGGGGAATAACGGTAACCTAAGGCCAGCTGGTTGGCACGCTGTGGTTTGATGTTTTTGGAAGCTGGAATCCAGGGTTCCAGTGAGGAGAAAGCCAATGTACTATTTTGGATCAGCTGCTGATATTGGAAATTAAGGTTGTAGGTGGCAAAAATCCGCTGCTCCGCTGTCGGCAGGTAACTGATGTTGATCCTGGGCTCAGGCCTGAAATAAAATTTATGTTCATAGGTCTCCAGGCGGTTTCCTTGTTCATCAAACACATTCAGCCTTTCCTGCGTATTGTAGAAACTGCCCAGCCGGAGTCCGTAGTTCAGTTCAAAAGACCTGCTCAATGCGATCTGCTGTGAGAAGTACAAAGCTGATTCAAAGGAGCGATCCCTGGCAATATTGAATTCAAATTCTTCCTGCTTGAAGATTTCCCCTGGCCTGAACTGGTGGTAAATTCCGGATATCCCAAATTTGATCTGGTTCGTAGGACTCCTGTAATAGGTATAATCTGCCTTCAGCGTCAGGTCTTTGACGGCTGTGCTCCATTGACTCTTTTGAGATAGGGTATCGGCATTCAGGTCCAGCAGGTTGCTGTAATTGCTGTAAATGGCGGAAACATTCAGGAAGACCCGAGAATTGAAAATATGGTTCCAGCGCAGCGTGGAGGTCAGGTTGCCCCAGTTATTGGTGTACGAGTTTTCTGACAACAAATGGTCTTTACCCAGATAAACCGAGTAGAATACACTATTGTCTTTATTGATCTTATAGTTCGCTTTGGCATTCAGGTCGTAATAAACCGAATTGGGGTTGAACAACTTGAATTTACTTTGAAAAACATCCAGCAAACTCCGGCGGTAAGCGACAATAAAAGACCCTTTATCCCGGACCAGGGGTCCCTCTATGGCGGCGCGTGCCGACATCAGGTTGAGGCCGCCGCTCAGGTGAAATTCCTTATTGTTACCCTCCGTCATGCGGTTCACGATCACAGAAGACAACCTGCCACCAAAGTTGGCAGGCATATAATCGCGGTAAACCTGTAGGTTATTTACCGCGTCTGAATTGAACACAGAAACCAGTCCGTACAGGTGTGAGGGATTGTAAACAATCGCTTCATCAAGCAGGATCAGATTTTGATCTGCATTGCCGCCACGCACAAACAGTCCTGAACTGCCTTCAGTGATCGCTTTGATGCCGTTCTCCATTTGCAAGCGCTTCAGCACATCCGTTTCACCCGCATAATAGGCTGCATTGTTCAACTGTTTGATGCCAAAATTTTGTTCGTTCAGCAAAATGGGATTGGGATTTACCCGTGTATTTCGGATCACCACCTCTTTAAGTTTATGTTCCTGCAGCGACAGTTCAATCTCCTGCTGCAGGTCTTTATCGAGATGAATGAGGATGCGTTTGGTTTCGTAGCCCGGGTAAACTGCCAGCAACTGGTAATTGCCTTCCGGTACTGAAAGGGAATAAAAACCATATTGATTGGTATTTACACCCACTTCCAGTTCGCTGATCTGCAGGGTTGCCCCGATCAGTTGTTCGCCATTGGAACTGTCCTTGATGTGTCCGTGAATGGAATAGACTGCAGATTTCCTGGGGCTGATCACAATGTCATTGCCGATCAACTGATACGACAGCCCGGATCCGAAAAGCAGCCTGTCGAGCACAGTACCCAGAGGCGTCTGTGTAAACCGGAATCCCGTGGTTCTTTTATCCCGCAGTTGATCTGGATCGAAAGCAAAGCTGGTATGGCTGTGGATTTCGAGTTTGCGGAGGGACCTGATCAGTGAATCAGGTGCAAAATTTATAGTGACCAGCCGATCGAGCTGATCTTTATGCTGTGCCAGGGCTTTGTGTGAAGCACCCAGCAGGATAAACAGAACAATTAAAAGCGAGAGCCGTTTATTTGTCTGATAAAACATAAGCGTCTTTTTCCCTGGTTATTTTGCACTGTAAAGATGCAGAAATAACGGCAAGTGCGCTGTCTAAAGTTTGATAATGTAACCTGGCCGTAAGTTTTCTTTCTTTGAGTCCATTGCCCAGTATCCGGATCGGCGTCTGGTAAACTTCGCCCACCTGATCAACTACCTCCTGTACAGCTACTTCTGTAAAAATAAATTTTCGGTCAATCCATGCCTTGTAATTCAGGTTGACATTGTTCAGGGCACTTAGCGCTTTATTGTTCTGGTTATACATCCCCAATTTTCCAGGTGTCAGCATCACTTCTTTCCCTGAAGCAGCATGGCTGAGGGCCACTTGACCTTCTTCCACAATCACCGCAACCTGGTCATCAGTCTTGCGCACATTGAAGCTGGTACCGATATCCCGGGCTTCTACCTCTCCAATCTTGACTTTGAACTGTGCGGGGTTATCGTGGTTCTTCACTTTGATGAACACTTCCCCCTTTAACAGCTCCAGGCTCCGGTCTTCATTGAAATTAGTTTTGTGGTAGCGGATGGTGGTTGAGGCATTCAGGTTCAGGTCGGTACCATCAGGCAGCACGACATGTGTAATGGAGGCATTGTCTTCGGTACTGACGAGCGTATAGTTATTGCCCGGGGAAAAATAATAAGCTGCCGATAGCAGGAGCAGCACTGCTGCGGCGATCTGGAACCAGAGTCTACTGCTTCTGGCCGGGTTCAGTTCGATCTTTTCTTCTGCATCGATTTTCTCTTCGAGTTCCTTCCAGGAAATGTCGGCATCTACAGGAGGGTGTGCGTACAGCAGGTCCAAACCAAGTTGTATATTCCGGAAGTCCAGGTAAGTCCTTTCATTTTCCCCATCGGCTTTCCTCCAGTTATCGAGCAAAAGCTTATCGGAGGCGCTGATACCCCCATCCAGATCTTCGATGATCAGGGAGTAAATAAATTCTTCGTTTGTTTCAAATTGTTCCATATGGCGTAGTTTAAAACATTAATAGGTTAGAGAACGCCTGCATCAGCAGTGTAGAGAACGTCGTGAGTGCTATTAATGAGATGATGATGTGTTTTCGTTTGTTCAGATGTTCACGGATTTTGTTAAAACCATAGGTCAAATGGTTTTTAACCGTCTTCACAGAGATGTCCATTTGCGCCGCAATTTCGCTTTGCTTCAGTTTACCGAAGCGGCTCAGGTACATGACCTCCCTGCACTTGGCGGGAAGCGATGCTAATGCCTCCTCCAAACCGTTCAACAGCGCCTGTTCTGACTCGTTGAAGGATTCATCGGCAAGCAGGGTATCCTGTGCAGACAAGTAGACCATCCGTTTTTCTGTATCCATTTTTTCTTTTTTGAGATGATTCAATGAGGAGTTTACAATAGATCTGAACAGGTAGCTCCTGATCGAATATTGGATATTCAATTGGTCTGCTTTGTTCCAGATCGTGATGAACACATCATGAACTATTTCTTCTGCAATTTCCTGCTGTTTTACATACCTGTAAGCCAGCGCGAACAACTGCTGATAATATTTTTTATACAATATTTCAAATTGCCGCTTATCGCGCTGCACAATGGCCTCTACGAACGCTGCATCTTCTTCATTGATATTCTCCAGTTGCCGCCTCAACATCATGGCATTACTTCTGTTTTAAAGTAAGCACCCCTGATATCTCCGGTGTCATGGACGCCGAATTTACCGCTACTGTCCAGAGCCCCTTTAAGAGATTCCGCTCCTGAAGCGGGCTCAGTGTGTAAAGCCCCTTTACCGGATACACCACCGGAACCTCTGGCTTTTTCCGGTAAATTTCAGCGATCATCGCCCCGATGGAACCCTTGGCTCCGCTTCTCAGGGTAATGAGTACTGGTTCTATCTTTTCACATTCCAGGGTATAAACCAATACCTTGGTACTTTCATCGTACTCCCCTTTGAGTACTGCTGTGGCCTCCGAATTGCTGTTGGTGCCTTTTTTATCAATTCTAGCCGTTACCACATAAGTCCTTACCGGTGGTTTCACTTTCGCATCATCCTCCTGCGCAAGCTCTTTTTTACACGCCAGCACAGCTGATAGCAGCAAAAACGCCATCAATCCCTTCAAAAAGCCCCGATTGATCATATCCCTCATTTTAGTCGATTAACACACAGGCTAAAATACTAATTTCCGGGATATTACCCTATTGCTTAAAAAGCATTCATCACTGAGATGACTTTTTCGATCTGCGTTTCGTCATGGCAATACGAAACGGGCAGGCTCAAAGTAGTCTCGTGAATCAGCTCTGATATCGGATAAGCACCATCCAGTTTATCCTTTAAGGCATCTTGCCGATGCGGAGGGACGGGATAATGAATCTCTGTCTTAATCCCATGTTCCAGCAAATATGCCCTCAAGCGGTCACGTTCGGGATGCCTGATCGCATAAATGTGGTATACATCCTGGTAATCCGGATGTACCACAGGAAGCACAAAATCAGCCTTCAATCCGGCCTGGTACATCGCTGCAAGTTTTCGTTTATGTGCATTGATTTCATCGAGAAAAGGCAGCTTTACCGACAGGAAGCCGGCCTGTATCTCATCCAGGCGGGAATTGATCCCTATGTATTTGTTGTAATATTTTTCATGGCATCCGTAATTACGCAATGCCTTGATCTTTTCAATCCGGTCCGGAGCGGCACTTAGCAATGCACCACCATCGCCTAACGCACCCAGGTTTTTAGTAGGGTAAAAGCTAAATGCACCGAAATCTCCGAAAGTACCGGTTTGTTGTTGTTTGTATAAAGCACCGTGTGACTGCGCACAATCTTCAATCACTTTTAAACCATGCTGATTGGCAATGGCCGTAATGGAATTCATATCGCAGGCCTTGCCATACAGGTGCACGACCATAATCGCTTTGGTATTTGGGGTGATGTGTGCACTGATCTTCAGCGGGTCGATATTGTATGTCGCCAGATCCGGCTCTACCAGCACAGGCACCAGACCGTTGTTGTAAATGGCCAGGATGGTAGCGATGTAAGTATTGGAAGGGACAATGACTTCTGAGCCTTCAGGAAATTCGAAGTAGCGAAGGGCCAGGACGAGGGCGTCCAGTCCGGAGGCCAGTCCCGCACAATAACCACCGCCACAATACGCTGCAAAATCAGCTTCAAAAGTTGTCACTTTATTGCCAAGTATAAACCAGCCTTTGTCCAGGCTGTCCGAAAAACTATCCCGGTACTGCTCCATAAAAGGTTGATTTAGCAAATAAAGGTCTTCGTAAGGGATCATACTGCTTTACTGTACTGAAAAGGATAAGGTGTGTGTACATAATCATTCGCATCAAAGTACTCCGATGCCAATACCATCAGAATAGCGTCTTCGCTAAAGCTGTGCATGGTATGCCAGTCTTCCGGCTGGATCAGCAAACATTTGTCCGGAGAATCCAGCAAAAAGCTCGATTCCTCTTTGCCATTGTTGTTGTAGATGACACAATGCCCTCTGATGCAGATGGCCGCCTGAAGGGTCTTCAGGTGCCTGTGTCCACCCCTTTCACTATCATCTACACCATAGATGTAAAAAATCCTTTTGATGTCAAAAGGCACCACTTTTTCGATGACGGTCAGGTTTCCCCGCTCATCTGTAAATGTCTTAAGGTTAATTAAAGATGCCACAGCTGAAAAAACGTTTTGCGTAAAATTTTTTGTAGAAGCCCATCAGGTAAAATACCAGCAAGCGGCCAAGCCTTTCACTGATAAAAACCCCCTCTTCCGAGCGTTTATAAGAAGCAATGTCCGAAGCCCGCTCAGCAATTTGATCTTCCGAGGTGGCCAAAGCATAGACATAAGGCTTGTAAAGCTGTTTGACCTGGCTCCGCGTCAAAGTATATTGTTCATCGGTGAGGCGAAAAGTATTGTTCCATGCATATTTAAAGGCGTGATAATGATAAAACACCAGATCAAAAGACTGGCCTGTGGCCAATTCTCTGCCGGTAACCTGTCCGTCCTTCCTGCTGAAAGCATATTGCTGTACATTCCAGGGCGCAACGCCGCCACCCAGGTGCTCCAGCTCATGTACACAGTTGAAGCGCGAAGTCCAATCGTCCAGGTATTTCTGGTCGCCGAACTTTCCATCTTCAAAACGGGCGTAGCACCAGTCCATGCAGGCATCAACCCACCAGTTCAGTACGGCCATCCCTGCTTCATTGTTTTTGAAGGTCATGTACTGGACGCAATAAATACCACTGGTTTCCGACTGGTCAAATTGCGGTGTATAACGGTGCCTGGTGATCATTACTGATTTACCTGCATCTTCCATTTCCTTATACAGTACCTTCGGATCGCTGAAAAACAGCATATCTGCATCAATATAGCTGCAGTGGTCCAGGCTGTAGGTCTCCATGCAATACTTGATGCTGGAAGAAGCACAGGTCCAGCAATATTCCGCAGCAGTACGTCCCGCTTTCACGCGGAGCAAGTCTTCATTTTCAAATTCATCCAGACTGATAATGGTGGCATGTGCCAGTTTCAGCTTCGACAAGGCGAAGAAACAATCTGAATCAAAAGCCAGGATGTACAGGTGAAAATCCTCATTGTGCAGCAACAGGGAATTGTACATTGCAAGCCCTCTGGAAAGGTATGCGGAATTAAATAGTGTACAAAATTTAAGCATTTTCGGATGAATGAATTAAGTAAAATCCTTTGTTAGTTCCCACTGGCTTCCCATCAATATACATGACTGCCTCACCTTCCACATAGGAAGGAAAGTCTGCGATCACTTTATAACTGGAAGCGAAATGGCTTAAAAAAAACTCTTCATGGAAAAACCAGGAAGGATATGATGCGGGATAGATTTCAGGTGGCACGACCTGCAAAGTAAGCCGGTCATTGGGGACAGTATTGAAAGCTGTCCGGTCAAATAACAAAAATGGAAAATTGTAATCTGCCAGTTCTTTCAGAAATACATGAGGTTTTGGGAGGTACTGCACCGTGCTGGAAAGCAGTACAAAGTCGATCTTCTGATCTGCGAGGCATTCCCCGATCGAGCTGTAAAAGTTCAGGAGCTCATCGGCAAAGTTTGCTTTGCCGCATGCTACGTAATGAGGCTGTTCTACAATATTCCAGCTGGCACAAAGTTCAGCTCCTAGAAATTCTTTCAGCTGGTAATAGGTGGTGCCCAGCGAACCCCCAAAATCAAGGATGTGAAGTGGTCTTTTCTTCAAAGCAGCACTAAGCTTTAAAAAGGCGATCAGTGCGTAGGGATATTCCTTTTTATCGAAAATAACAGAATCCCGCTCGTAGACAGCTTCGCCGTTCTTCACCTTCAGTAAGGCGTTTTTGGTACATTCAAGAATGGTCTTTTCATCGTAGCCCCCGGCTTTGGTAAGGACCTTATCCCAGGAGGGATAATCGCCGGACCAGCCATATGGATTCTTTACAGACTTCGAAAAAAGTTTCTTCAGCATAGTGATTGATATCAATTTCTGATATCAAGACAACAGGATTTACAAAAGGTCCTATAAGATGAATCAATTTTTTTTAAAAAAAACTGATTGTCACGCAATATTCATTTAGCACCCTGCCAATTTGTCATTTGCAAATAAAATTCCGTATTTTTGAAGCCCATAATACTATTTAGCATTTTATGATTGATCTAGAGCTGACTGATAAAAAACACGATGAAGCGCGCCAGGGTGAGGCCCTGATTATTGACGCTCCTGCTTTACGCGACGGTCGGAAACTTTATATTGAAAGCTATGGCTGCCAGATGAACTTTGCTGACAGTGAAATCGTTGCATCTATATTGCTGGACCAGGGTTTCGAAACTACCGGAGATTACAAGGAGGCAGACGTGGTATTTATCAATACCTGCTCTATCCGTGAAAATGCCGAACAGCGGGTGCGCAACAGACTGTCGCAGTTTGGCGTTGAAAAGCGCAGAAACCCCAAACTGATCGTGGGCGTATTGGGCTGCATGGCCGAACGCCTTAAAGCCAAGTTCCTGGATGAAGAGAAACTGGTAGATGTAGTGGTGGGCCCTGATGCTTACCGTGACCTGCCCCAGCTCATCAATCAGGTCGAAGAAGGACACAAAGCCATCAATGTTCTGCTGTCGAGGGAAGAAACCTATGCCGACATCAGTCCGGTCCGCCTGAATGGAAATGGCATTACCGCTTTCATCTCCATCATGAGGGGCTGTGACAACATGTGCTCTTTCTGCGTAGTGCCATTTACCAGGGGGCGTGAGCGCAGCAGGGACCCGCATTCTATCCTCGCTGAAGCACGTGACCTGTTTGAACGGGGATACAGGGAAGTCACTTTATTGGGACAGAATGTAGATTCTTATCAGTGGAACCAGCCGAAAGCTGATCAACCCAAAGCAAATGACCTGTCCGATGACATGAATACCCTGACTGGTGATGCGCTACTGGATGCCCTGAGTAAAGAAAGCGAACTCCCGGCACACCGCTTAAAAGCCGGACTGGGTAACGCGGAAGTTAATTTCGCACAGCTCCTGTCCATGGTAGCCGAGATCAGCCCGGACCTCAGGATCCGCTTCTCTACCTCTCACCCGAAAGACATCACCGATGAGGTGTTGTACACGATCAAAAAATACGACAACATCTGCAATTATATTCACCTGCCTGTACAATCGGGCAACTCCAGGATCCTGGCCCTGATGAACCGTACCTATACGAGGGAATGGTACATGAACAGGATTGACGCGGTAAGACGCATCATTCCGGGTTGCGCCATTTCTGCCGACATCATTGCAGGATTCTGTACAGAAACGGAAGAAGAACACCAGGATACACTGAGCATTATGGATTATGCCAGGTACAACTTTGCTTATACCTTCTCTTATTCTGAACGGCCTGGAACACTGGCTGCCAGGAAGTATAAAGATGATGTACCGGAGGACGTGAAGGCCCGCCGCCTGGCAGAAATCTTTAAAAAACAACAGGAAGATTCCCTGGCCTGCCTGGAAGAGTTTGTAGGCAAAACCGTCAAAGTTCTCATCGAAGGCTTTTCTAAAAAATCTGACCAGGAATACCGGGGCCGTAACGATGAAAACGCCATGGTGGTGTTTCCGGTTACCGATGCGGTAAAGCCAGGTGAGTATGCCCATGTATATGTAGAACGCTGCACTTCGGCAACACTCATTGGCAGGGTTGTGGAAAAATACAATTAAGGTATTATTGATTTCATGAATTGATGGATATACAAGATATTAAAAACCGCTTTGGGATCATCGGAGGTTCGCCCCTGCTGAACCGGGCAATAGATATTGCCAGACAAGTGGCACCTACCGATATGTCTGTGCTCATTACAGGTGAGAGCGGCAGCGGTAAAGAAGTTTTTTCTCACATCATCCACCAGATGAGCACCAGGAAACACGGTGCATTCATTGCGGTGAATTGCGGTGCTATTCCCGAAGGTACAATCGACTCAGAACTTTTCGGACACGAAAAAGGATCATTTACCGGTGCGCATGAAGCACGTAAAGGTTATTTTGAGGTAGCTAACGGAGGTACTATATTTCTGGATGAAGTGGCAGAACTTCCCCTTGGAACACAGGCACGCCTGCTGAGGATCCTGGAAAGCGGGGAATACCTGAGGGTGGGCTCTTCAAAAGTCCAAAAAACGGATGTACGGATCATTGCGGCTACCAACGTAGACGTGTACAACCGCGTAAAATCAGGGAAGTTTCGCGAAGACCTTTACTACAGACTCAATACAGTGCCGCTGCGTATCCCGGCATTGCATGAACGCAAAGAGGATATTTACTTACTGTTCCGTAAGTTTTCGGCCGACTTTAGCGACAAATACCGCAGTCCGGGCATACAATTGGAACCGGATGCCATTCAGATCCTGAGCAATTACAGTTGGCCGGGAAATGTGCGTCAGCTCAAAAATATAGCGGAGCAGGTCTGCGTTTTGGAGAAAGACAGGAATGTTACCGGAGCAGCGTTGCTGAACTACATTCCCAATGAAAGCGCCGGCAATAATTTGCCTATGGCGATCAATGGCGGCAGCAATAAAGAGGACTACACCGAAAGGGATATCCTGTATAAGGTGCTGTTTGACATGAAAAAGGACATGATGGAACTGAAGAAACTGGTTGCTGAAATCATCCAGAGTGGAGGTAATACCTCACACATCATGGCCGACAATCCCCATTACATCAACCAGCTGTACCAGGAAATTGATCAGACCAACAACCATGATACCAATACACTGACGATCAAAAAACCCATGCAGCCAGCGCCCGTAGACTACAACTATACGCATGAAGCGGAGGAAGTGGAAGAATCCCTTTCCCTGATCGACAAGGAATCGGACCTGATCAAAAAGGCATTGAAGAAGCACAAGGGCAAACGTAAATTTGCTGCCCAGGAACTGGGCATCTCTGAGCGTACCTTATATAGAAAGATTAAAGAACTCAACTTATAACAGATGAAATACCTATTCGGATTGCTATGCCTGCTGATGATGAGCGGCTGTAAGATTGCCCTGGAAGGCACTTCGATTCCTGCTGAGATGAAAACCATCAATGTAACTGTGTTCGAAAACAATGCCCCGCTGGTAGTTGCCGACCTCAGTTCCAAATTTACCGAGGAACTCAAGAGCAGGATCAGGAACCAGACCAGGCTGAGCATTACAACAAATGATCCACAGGGCGTATTCTCAGGTAATATCACTGGTTATGGCATCACACCTGAGGCGATTACCGACAACAGGAACCCTGTTGCGGGAGCAAACAGGCTGACCATCAGGATCAATGTAAAATACACCAATAACCTGAATCCGAAGCTGAGCTTTGAAGAATCTTTCGAACGTTTTAAAGTTTTTAAACTAACAGGCTCTTTACAGGCCGCAGAAGCTGCCAACAGGCAAGATGTAATTATGCAATTGACGGAAGACATTTTTAACAAGGCTTTTGCACAATGGTAAGCTAAAATAGAGATCAATTAGTAACTTAGCAACGTGGAGCAGGAAACAGACATCATTAAGCAGCTTAAGGCATTCATTGCAGCACCAGAAAACATATCCCGGGAGGATATTCCTGTGCTGCAGGAACTCAGCACGCTGTATCCCTATTTCCAGCCATTACATTTACTCCGCGCCAAAGCAGAAGAACAGGAAGAAACTGCCGGAAATGCACTGGCACATGCCGCACTTTACGCGGAGGGGCAATTACTCCATAATTTCCTGCACGCACCGGAAGCACTGATCTCCAATGAATTTGAACTGGTACTGCCAGTGAGTTTTGGGACTGACCCCAACCAACCTGAAGCACTGGATGAAGCAGCCATTGATGAAGTACAGGAAACAGTAGCGGAAGAAGAGGAACTGAGAGCGGAAATTTCCGGAAAGGAAAAACTGGAAGATGAACTGGTACTGGAGAACATCGTGGCCACAGATTTCTTCGCCTTTCAGGAGAATTTTAAAGTAGAGCCGGCTGTTACAGAAGAATCCGCTCCGGTGGAAGAAGCTGAAGCAGAGGAAAAGATCATCAGCAAATATGATGATGATAAATTACCTTATACATTTTTATGGTGGCTGGCCAAAACAAGGAAAGAGCACCAGCAAATCTTTCAGCCCTACGCCTCACCAAGGAAGCAAACGGTGCAACAGGGAAGTACGGTACCAGGTAAGCCTAATGAACTCCAGCAGCAATATGTAGAGCACATCTTCCACATGCAAAGCCCTTTTCAGGAAGAGGACAACAGCTACACACCAAGTCAGTTCAAACGGGCCAGCAAAGGAGATGAGATCATAGAAAGCTTCATCAGGAATGAGCCTCAGATCAGTCCACCGAACCCCGAACAGATCAATACGGAGAACAAAGCCAAAAAAAGTGCGGAGGACCATAACGACCTGGTTTCAGAGACCCTGGCTAAAATTTATATCGAGCAAATGCTTTATGACAAGGCCATAGAGACTTATGAAAAATTAGTTTTGAAGTTTCCAGAAAAAAGCCGTTACTTTGCCGACCTTATCCAATCCATAGAAAAGAAAATTTAACAACATAACATCATATGATTTTTTTAATTATAGTATTAATCATTGTTTGCATCGCATTGGCGCTGTTTGTTCTCGTGCAAAACCCTAAAGGCGGTGGCCTTGCAACCGGTGGTGCCGGAAGCAACATGTTCGGCGTACAAAGGACTGGTGATGTCCTGGAAAAAGGAACCTGGGTATTGCTGGCATTGATCGTGGTATTGACTTTGTCGATCACTACAATTGCTAAATCGGGCGGTTCATCAGCTGCGGGCGTAGAATCCAGGATCAAAGAGCAAATGGACAAAGTGCCTACTCCATCTCCACTGGGCGGCGCAGCACCTGCACGTAACACTCCTCCACCTGCTGCAACACCAGATACGACGAAATAGTATAACCAATATAGATTAAAAAAGCGCCCTGCAGTTTGAGCAAAACCTGCAGGGCTTTTTTATGCCCCTGCTGACAGACTGACACAAATTTTCGTTCCATAAATATCATTTGCTGACATTCCGGTGAAAAATTGGCAAGCAGTTCTGCTTGGCATAAAAACTGATACGACATGGGGTACGCAGCAACTGCGTATTTATATGTTAAATTAAAAAATAAATTTATATCATTTATGGCTTTAAACCTTAAACCCATCTCAGGAACATCAAACAGAGTGATTGTTGAGCCTGCTGCGGCTGAAGAAAAGACTGCTTCAGGGATTTACATTCCTGATACTGCAAAAGAGAAACCATCCAAAGGAACTGTAGTTTCAGTTTCTGAAGAAGATTCAGAAGGTAAAAAACCGACAGTTAAAGTTGGTGATGTTGTGCTTTATGGTAAATATGGCGGCACTGAGCTTCCTATTGACGGTAAAGATTATTTGATCATGCGTGAAACTGACATCTATGCGGTATTAGGCTAGATCCTGATAACGAAGTATTAACACATTAAACACCAAAAATTAAAATGGCAAAACAAGTAAAATATAACGTTGAAGCACGTGACGCCCTGAAAAGAGGCGTTGATACTTTAGCTAATGCTGTAAAAGTAACTTTAGGTCCTAAAGGCCGTAATGTAATTATCGATAAAAAATTTGGTTCACCTGCGGTAACTAAAGATGGTGTAACTGTAGCTAAAGAAATCGAACTGAAAGACCCTATTGAAAACATGGGTGCTCAGATGGTGAAAGAAGTGGCTTCTAAAACTGCTGATATTGCAGGTGACGGAACGACTACTGCAACTGTTTTGGCTCAGGCCATCGTAACTGCCGGTATCAAAAACGTAGCAGCTGGTGCAAACCCAATGGACCTGAAACGCGGTATCGACAAAGCAGTTTCTGCAATCGTAGCTAACCTTAAAACGCAGTCGCAAACTGTAGGTGAGGACAACAACAAAATCAAACAAGTGGCCTCTATTTCTGCCAACAATGATGAAGTGATCGGTTCTTTGATCGCGGAGGCAATGGGTAAAGTTGGAAAAGATGGTGTAATTACTGTAGAAGAAGCAAAAGGTACTGAAACTGAAGTAAAAACAGTAGAAGGTATGCAGTTCGACCGTGGTTACCTTTCTCCATACTTCGTGACCAATGCTGACAAAATGGAAGCAGAACTGGAAAACCCTTACATCCTGATCTACGATAAAAAGATCAGCAACATGAAAGAATTGCTACCGGTATTGGAAAAACAAGTACAAACAGGTAAACCTTTATTGATCATTGCTGAAGACCTGGACGGTGAAGCTTTAGCTACTTTGGTAGTGAACAAGATCCGTGGCTCACTGAAAGTAGTGGCTGTAAAAGCTCCTGGATTTGGCGACCGTCGTAAAGCTATGCTGGAAGACATCGCAATCCTGACTGGCGGAACAGTGATCTCTGAAGAAAGAGGTTATAAATTAGAAAATGCTGACCTTACTTACCTGGGTACTGCTGAGAAAGTGGTTGTTGATAAAGACAATACTACAGTAATCAACGGTGCTGGCCAGTCTGAAGACATCAAAGCCCGCGTAAACCAGATCAAAGCTCAAATCGAGACCACAACATCTGATTACGATAAAGAAAAATTGCAGGAGCGTCTGGCTAAATTGGCTGGTGGTGTTGCAGTTCTTTACGTAGGTGCTGCTTCTGAAGTGGAAATGAAAGAGAAAAAAGACCGCGTAGATGATGCTTTACATGCTACACGTGCAGCAGTTGAAGAAGGTATCGTTGCTGGAGGTGGTGTTGCTTTCATCCGCGCTATCGAAGCCCTTGAAGGTATGAAAGGTGCTAACGATGATGAAACTACTGGTATCCAGATCATCCGTCGTGCGATCGAAGAGCCATTGCGTCAAATCTGCCAAAATGCAGGTATCGAAGGTTCTATCGTAGTACAGAAAGTGAAAGAAGGTACTGCTGACTTCGGTTACAATGCACGTACTGATGTATATGAAAACTTAATTACTGCTGGTGTTATCGACCCAACTAAAGTAAGTCGTGTAGCCTTAGAAAACGCAGCCTCAATCGCAGCTATGCTGTTGACTACGGAATGTGTTTTAGCTGATGATCCTGAAGATGCTCCGGCTGGTGCTGGTATGCCTCCAATGGGCGGCGGCGGTATGGGTGGAATGATGTAATTCCATCACAAATAGCTTACAAAGAACCCGCTTTAATGGCGGGTTTTTTTATTTAGCTTTGTAGCCATGCAAAGGGAACAGATATCGGTATTTGATATTTTTAAAATAGGAATAGGGCCATCAAGTTCACATACACTTGGCCCATGGAGAGCGGCACAGCAATTTACCGCTTCATTGAAACAGCAGGGCGTACTCGATGAAGTAGAACAGGTGAAGATCCTCTTATATGGCTCACTGGCCAAGACCGGCAAAGGCCACGGCACCGACATTGCCATCCTCCTGGGACTAAATGGAGGTGATCCGGTGACCTTCGATGTCAATGCCATCGATTCTACCATCGAAACCATCAAAAATGACCAGCTCATTCGCTTGTCAGGAGAAAAGTTGATCTCCTTCAATTACAATGAAGACCTCATGTTCTTATTTTTTGAAAGTCTGCCTTTCCATCCCAATGGCTTGACATTTCAGGCATTTTTAAGTTCCGGAAAGGCCATCTCTGAAACCTATTATTCCATAGGCGGGGGCTTTGTAGTCAAAGAAGGAGAAAGCGGAAGCGAAAAGGAACAGGTGGAACTCCCCTTCCCCGTGGAGAAAGCCAATGACCTCTGGCATTGGTGCATGACCACCGGACTGAAAGTTTCCGAGGTGGTCATGGAAAATGAGCTGGCCTGGCGTACTGAAGCGGAAACCAGGGCAGGCATCATGCAGCATTTCAATGTGATGAAGGAGTGTATCTACAGAGGCTGTCATACCTCAGGTTTCCTGCCCGGAGGACTAAATGTAGGCCGGCGAGCTGCAGCTTTGAATAAGAGGCTTATTGCAGACAACCTCTACACCGATTACGAAAGTTGGGTAGCCGCAATCAGGAGCGGTGGAAACGGATTCAACTATACCCTGGACTGGGTCAGCTGTTTTGCCCTCGCCGTAAATGAAGAAAATGCTTCATTCGGACGGGTAGTGACTGCACCTACAAACGGGGCTGCGGGCGTGATCCCTTCTGTACTACAATATTACATCACTTTTTGTGACGGATTTACCGAAGAGAAAATTACCCAATTTATTGCCTGCGCTTCGGAGATCGGAAGCATATTCAAGAAAGGAGCAACGATTTCTGCCGCGATGGGCGGTTGCCAGGCGGAGATCGGCGTATCTTCAGCGATGGCCGCAGCGGCACTGACAGAGTGCCTGGGCGGTTCACAAAGGCAGGTACTGATGGCTGCTGAAATCGCCATGGAACACCACCTGGGCCTCACCTGTGACCCGATCGGCGGACTCGTACAAATCCCTTGTATTGAAAGGAACACCATGGGCGCGATCAAAGCAATTACGGCAAGTCAGCTTGCCCTGCAAAGTAATCCCGACAAGGCTAAAGTCAGTCTGGATGCAGTGGTGAATACGATGTGGGAAACTGCACTGGATATGAATTCGAAATACAAAGAGACTTCCGACGGAGGACTGGCGACCAACATCCCGATCAGTTTGCCCGAGTGTTAGATCTTCTGTTGTGCTTTGATTTCCAGGTAGCGGTTGATCACATTGACGGTTAATTTTTCGGGTGGACTTAGGATGCTCAGGATCCCGTGCTTCGCCAGTTCTTTAACCATCAGCTTTTTCTCATAGGCAAATTTTGCGGCAATGGTATTGATGTAGATGTCCTCCACATTGGCAACAGACTTTTCAGTAAGCGATTTCAGTTCGGTGTTTTCAAAGAAGACAATGAGCAACAGGTGAAATCTGGCGATGCGCTTTAAGAATGGCAGTTGCCGTTGTAAGGCCGACATGCTTTCAAAATTGGTATAGAATACAATCAGGCTCCGTTGTTTGAGCACAGCGCGGATGCTGGTATAAAGCGCTTCCATATTGGTCTCCAGGTAGCGGGTTTTCTCCTTATACAACACATTCATGATCTTACCGAGCTGAGCCGGTCTGCGGTCAGCAGCAATGACGCTACCTGTTTTCTCCGCTATGGTAATCAGGCCTGCTTTATCCTCCTTGACCAATGCAACATTGGAAAGAATGAGGCTGGCATTAATCGCATAATCGAGCAGACTCATGCCCTCGAAGGGCATTTTCATAGCCCGGGATTTATCGATAATGTTGTACACATGCTGTGCCTTCTCATCGGTAAAGGAATTGACCATCAGCTCAGCCCGCCTTGCCGTAGCCTTCCAGTTGACCGTCCGGTAATCATCGCCCTGCACGTAATTCTTGACCTGGTCAAATTCCATGCTGTGGCCGACACGCCTGATTTTCTTGATGCCTATGTCCTGCAAGCGGTTGGAGACCGCCATCAGTTCGTATTTGCGCAATTGCAGGAAGGAAGGGTACACGGAAACTGTAGCTTCGGTACCGAAGTTGAAGCGGCGGCTGACCAGGCCCAGGGGCGATTGCACATATATCCTGAGCATACCAAACACGTATTCTCCCCTTTTGGTGGGACGCAGCTGGTAAGCGATGGTTTTGTGGGCCTGGGCTTTCAGATTGATATCGAACCAGAGGTCGCGTTTCTGGAACTGGAAAGGGATCTCATCGATGATACCGATCCTGGTGGTAAATGTGTAAAAGTTCTCGATGTAAATGCTGAGCTCATTATCGTCGCCATTGCTGAGCCGCTCGGGCAAATCGCGCCTGGCAAAAACGCCCTTCTGCTGCCGGAACAGCAACAGGATATCCAGCGCCAGTAGTGCCAGGAGCATCCACAAAGCAATGAACGGCAACTCGCCCAGCCATGGCAGGAAGAAGGCCAGCAGGAAAAGTGCGACACAAAGCCCTAGGCCGATGAAAAGCCGTTTGTTTAAAAAGAGGTCCCGATAATAGGTGCTGAAAAGATGCTTCAAGTTGGTCCTGTTTAGCGGGGGATTTCTATTTTCTGAATGATCTGGGCCACTACATCAGCAGCACTGATACCTTCCATCTCTTTATCTGGCGTAAGCATGATGCGGTGTGCAAGCACCGGGGCTGCCACCTTAATGATGTCTTCCGGAGTTACAAAATCACGGCCCTGCATGGCGGCGATGGCCTTCGCACTGTTGATGAGCGCAAGGGAAGCGCGGGGTGAAGCACCCAGGTAGAGCGATTTGTTGCTCCGCGTTTCATGTACAATCTTTGCGGCATATTCGATCAGCTTCGGCTCTACATGGAGCGCTTTGATGATGTCGCGACAGGCCTTGATCTGGGCGATGCTGAGCACGGGCTTCACTTCCGCAATCTCTACATCCAGCTTCTGGTGATGCTGATTTTGCAGGATCTGGATCTCCTCTTCCAGTGTAGGGTATTTCACTTCTATTTTGAACAGAAAACGGTCTAACTGAGCCTCTGGCAGGCGGTAGGTACCCTCCTGCTCTATCGGGTTTTGCGTGGCGAGCACCATGAAAGGCTCATCCATGGGATAGGTATGCCCGTCGACCGTGATCTGTCTTTCCTCCATGACTTCGAATAAGGCCGACTGTGTCTTGGCCGGGGCGCGGTTGATCTCATCGACCAATACAATATGTCCGAAGATAGGGCCTTTTCTATACTCGAAAGTAGCGCTGCGCGGATCGAATACAGAGGTACCCAATACGTCGGAAGGCATGAGATCGGGTGTAAACTGGATCCTGGAAAAGGAAGCATCAATACTTTTGGCGACCAGCTTTGCGCTGAGCGTTTTGGCTACACCCGGTACACCTTCCAGGAGGATATGCCCATCTGCCAACAGCCCGGCTATGAGGAAGTCGATGGTTTCCAGCTGCCCGATGATGATGCTGCCCAGGCTTTTCCTGATCTGATCTACTGCGATATTGAGCTGGCTTAAATCCGTTCTTTCGTTAAACATTTCCGTTTCCATGTCTTATTGAGATTGTTGGTAAAATTGTTCTGTTAATTTATTGAAGCTGATGAGCATCTGATCATCCACAAAGGCGCCCGCCCGGAGCTGGCGCATCAGTTGAAAAACTGCGCTAATGGTCTCTTCCGAAACTCCGGAGCGCTGTGCAAGCTTTGCTCCGAGTTCCGCATCCAGTTCCGCCGTCTTGAGCTGGTAAGTACTCCGGATATGCTCCAGCAGGTAATTCATTTTCTTATGGGCAATGTCCTGGTTGTCGCGCTGCTGGTAATACACCTTGCCTACCACTTTAACGAAGTCGACCGAGGAATTACTCAGCGGCTCGATAATGGGAATGATGCGTTGCCTCCTTTTCATTTCATACAGGACGAAGGCGACAAGACTAAACAATGCCAGGTAATAGCCCCAGCGCAACATCTGGTTTCCAAAAATGACCCTCAGCACAGAGGTGTCCTCCTCGTAAGCGCGGGTATTGAACTCGTCCCAGATAAAGGTTTTGGCCGGAGGGAGGTAAGACAATACTTTAGCTGCATAGTCGGCGCCCGCCGGATTGAGGAGGTTATAATTGGTCAGCAACTGTGGGTTTGGCAGAAAATAGACTGCCCCTTTGCCGATAGGATATTGGAGAAAGTTGGCCTTCCCTTCCGCATTTTTCCCGAGCACTACCGCTTTTACGCTGTCGAATTTACTGAAGAACTGGTCGCCCAGCCCCTTATCAAATACATAGCCCTTAGCCCTTTGCAGCATGGGGTTGGTGAAGTTAATGGCGATGCTCTTTTTCCTCGCATACTCAAAGGAAGAACTGGAAGCAATGGAGAAATATTTCTCCAGGTGAGTGCTGCGGTCAAAGGAGGCGATCAGCACCGCATTGCCAGCCCTGACAAAATGCAGCAATTGCTGCAGGTCGTTTTTATCGAGATCCACTGCAGTACCCAGCAAGAGCAAGTTGGTGTTTCTGAAACTTTTCCCCTTGAGGTTATTGTACAACCGCCTGTTGGTAACCAGCATTTCCGCTTTAGGGAAAATGTTTGCATGCTGCTGATAAAGCACATAGGTACCAAAAGGGATCTTATCTTCCTTCAGATAAGTAGCCTTCCAATCGGTAGGTACCGGCCGGAAGTACTGTGCGAGCAGGTAGCCGACCAGGAGGATGGCGCTGGCGATGAGGTATCTTCTCAGTCCCTTCATGACAAGTCCGCATTAAATTGCTCAAAGGAAGCTCTGAACTGGTTAAAAACTTCTTTATTGATCATAAACTCGCCGTACCAGACATACTCAAACTGTCGGGTGAGCAAAGCAAACTGCTGCTTTTTCCCTTCATCCTTCAATTCATCCAGGTAATGCTGATTGGTCTTTTCCGGCAGCCAGTGGATTAGTTGACGGTCGCTCAGTTTTTTGAGTGACAGCAGGTAAAACAAGCGAATGGCCAGGCGGTAATTGCCGGCGGATGTTGCCTTTTCAATCTCCTCAGCGAAATTGAGTTCATGGATGTTTTCTTCCGCCTCATGGTAGGGCACAGCGACCGCTTTAGACCGCTTTGAAAACATCATCAGGTTGATGCCACTCAATTTGGCAATAATAAAGGCCAGCAGGGCCGCAAAAGCGGCGATGACCAGGTATTTGACGAGCTTGCCGGAAACCCGATCTCCAAAGATGCGGTCGACCAGTTTCCAGAACCAAGCCCAGAAACGGTCCCAAAGGCTGTCCGATACCGGAGCTTCATCATCATAGATAAATTCTTTTTGTGTTTTGTAGGCTTTGAGTGTGGCCGCATCAAAACTCCGCAGTTGCAGTTTAGTACTGTCCAGCCGTACCACAATGGGACGCTTAGCCGATACCTTTGTGGTATCAGCAAAAGAAACCTGCATTCCAAAGCAGAGCAAAAAGGCACACAATAAAGCAACCCGCATACCTAATATTCCTCGGAGCTAGCGTTAAAATCAGCATCAGGCTTACCAAACTGATCGATGCGGTCGAGGAGCCCGGTATTCTCCTGGCGTTCTACGAGGTTGAAATAGCATAGCGAAGTACCGATCATAGGAATGACCAGGAACACATAACAGAGGTACTGGATGACCGTAGTGACCACCGTCATAACCGTGGACATGGTCTTTGCACCCTGACTGAAACCACTGATCAGGCCAATGATAATGGCTGGCATAGATGCGAAAGCCATTGTCGCATAGGTGATGATCCAAAGTACAAATATGGTACCTGCAGTAACCCACCACTGATCCTTCAGGAGCTTAAAGCACCTGCTGAAAGAATAAGAGAAGTCGGCATTTTCGATGATCATAATCGGGTAGAACAGGCACATGGCCGGAAATATGTATATGAATGGCACAATGCAAGCCGCGAAACAAAGGATCATACACAGGGAAAGCAGCAAGGTGCTGCCCATGACCCGCAGGAAGTAAAATTTGAAATAAGCCCATACCTGCTCTACTGTAGGCGCAACTCCACCTTTTTCTACATACAAAGCGATGAAGCTATTGATGGCGACATAGATAGAGGTATAGCCGATAAAGTTGAACAGGATAGCCAGGAAATATTGAAAAGTAAAAATCCGTGAGAGTATGGTGTTCCAAACATTCGTATCAGAACGGAAGACAAAACCATCATTGACCACCTTTTGCATGCCGAGCTGCTGCAGGATGGTGGAAATCATTGCGGCCAGCAGGAAGAAGCCGCAAAGGTAACAAAAGGCCTTGAACAAGGGCTTGAAGTTCTGTTTCATGAATAGAAAAGTATCACTGATGACCTCTCCAAAGTCGCGGACCTTTCTGAATTCTACTTTTTGTATCATGCTATAATTTGCTTGCGTTTGAGTTGTAAAGGATAAATGATCACGTACCAGATCATGAAATAGGCAGAGCTTGCCAATATCGAAACGCTGAGCCAGATCGGCATTTCGGTATGGCGGGTGATGAAACTCTCAAATATGGCGGCAAGGACGATGATCGGCAAGATACCCAGGGCAATCTTGCTGCCGTCTTTTGCACTGCGCTGAAAAGCCTGCAGGCGTGTGAATGTTTTAGGAAAAAGGAGGCCATGCCCCAGTACCAGTCCGGCCCCGCCGGCAATGATGATGGCCGAAATCTCCAATGTTCCATGGATCCAAATGACCAGGATGGATTCCAGACCCAGGCCTTTGCTGAAGAAATAATATTCAAAGGAACCCAGCATCACCCCATTTTTGAGGATATAGAAGACGGGGCCTATGGAGAGAAAGACACCGCTGACAAACATCACCAGGGACACATAAATGTTATTACCAGCGATCATGAGGAACATCATCACCTCGCCCTGCTGTTTGTAAACCCCAAAGGGATCACCTTTCGCTATATTTTCATTGGTCATGTTCACATAGCTGTCGCCCATGATGAGCCTGACAAAGGAATCGTCGTACCTGGCCGAAAGCGCACCGATCAGTGAGGAGATGAGGAAGAAGAGAAACGCATACAGCAGTGGCATGCGGTAGGTATAGAACAGCCCCGGCAACTCCAGCTTCCAAAAGTTAATGAAGACATTGCTTTCTACCTTTTTATTCTTATAAATGGACTGATGCAGCACCGCGGCGATACCATTGAGGTAAGCAGTGGTCTTTGATTTGGGATAGAAGGTCTTTGCGTAAGCGAGGTCATTGGTGATGTCTATGAAGCGTTCGGCAAGTTCATCAGGGCTGGCTGACTGCATTTGTTCGTAAGTTTTCCATTTAGCGGAATTCTGCTTTACAAATAGCGATTCTCTCATAGATTGACGGGCGTATAATTTTTCGTTAAAATACTATAAAAAACAATTTTACAAGAATAAAATAAACAATATTATATTTGAGATCTATGGAAAGCGTCAAAGTAAACACCAGTCAGCATGTAGAAATAGACTATCCTGTATCGGGTCTGGGAGAAAGAATCGCTGCGAGGTTGATTGACCTGGCCTGCTTCATTGGCCTTTATATCCTGTTTATCGTGCTGGTGCTCATGACCGGTCTATCGGGACTGAGCGATGCCTCACCCTATATCTTTTATGTGGTCATTGGGCTTTATTTTGCTGCCTATGTTTTCTACAATCTCATTTGTGAGATCTTCATGAATGGGCAGAGCATCGGCAAAAAACTCATGAAGATCAAAGTGATCAGCCTGGATGGCGGACAGCCTAGTATTGGCCAGTACTTTATCCGCTGGGTGTTCAGGATCATTGATTTTGGAATGACCGGACAGGTAGGTGGCCTGATCTGCATTGCCGTATCAGAGAAAAAACAGCGGATCGGAGATATTGTAGCGGGAACTACCGTGATCAGGACGGTGCCGCGCACTGCTTTCGAGCAGATTGCCTTCCGCCCCGTTGAAGAAGATTATGTCCCGGTATTTAATAATGCAAACGAACTATCTGACAGGGACATGGAGCTGATACATGAGGTACTGATTACCTTCAATAAGACACATAACCCCGACCTGATCTATACGATGGCAGCGAGAATCTCTGCTCACCTTGGGATCAGCCTGCCGGAAGGCATGAATGAACTGGACTTCCTAAGGACCATAGTGAAGGATTACAATTACACCACTTCGATGGCATAGCTTATCTTAGCACCGAGTATACGCTTTCACTTACCTTTTGTGCCCAGTCCTGATACATTTTACCTGAGGGATGCAATCCGTCTGAAGCGATTAGATCCGGGTCTGAAAATGCCAGCCGCGAACCTGCAGAAATATCGGTATAGCTGATCCCGGACAATAAGGTTTCGGCTTTATTTACAGCATTAAAAGCATCAATTTCTTCCGCTATGAGTTCCATTCCCCTTCCACTTTGTACACCAAATGGGGTAACGCCCCAGTCAGGAATCGCAATTACAAACACGCGGGATGTATCCTGAGCAGCGAACTGCACTGCGGTGTTCAACAATGTGCGGAATTCTTCACGATAGACTTCCAGAGATTCCTTTCGGTATTGGTTATTTACACCGATCAGTAAAGTAACAAAATCAAACTCCTGATCTAAAGCTGCAGATTGGATGGCAGCCTCCAACTCACTTGTGGTCCAGCCCGTCTTTGCAATTACAACCGGCTGTTCTACATCAATACCCTGTTCCTTTAATTGATCTGCCAGTTGAAATGGAAAGCTTTCTGCTTGCGGTACGGCCTCCCCTATGGTATAGGAATCGCCAAGTGCGAGATAAGTCAATTTTTGTCCCATGAACGATACGTTTTTCTCAGGCCAATATTAATCATAATGGATTGAAAAAACACAAAATCCTTAATGAATGTGCGGCAGAAACATTTTTAGCAAATAACTCGATACGATCACCGAGCCGGTGATGAGGTAAAGCACTTTGATTAACCTGTCATTTTTTTTCTTTAGACCATACCTGACGAAAAGAACTGTGAACACGGTTAGCAAAATAAAAATTGTGGGGGGATACATATGGAAACTCTCCAGCCATTCGCCTTTAATCAGCAAGATAAACGAACGCTGGAAGCCGCAGCCGGGACAATCCAGGCCTGTAAGGTATTTGAAAGGGCAGGGAATTAAAAAATTGTCCGTACGGTCTAAAAAGGAAGACCATACGGACAATAAATATGTGACACAAACGAACACGGTTTAACTAAGCGTCTGGCGTGGTCGGTGGTTTGTTGAAGGGATCATTGGCACCAAAAGGGTTGTTGCCAAATGGATTGTTGGGATTGTTAAAGTTTTTGAAACCATTATTGGCTTCCGCGGCAGATGGGCCCAGGTATCTTGCACTGCCAAATCCGAGCATCGGATAGAAAACAATAGGCAGGATGATCATACCCACGGTATAGCCTTCAGACTTACCGAAACTTTTGCTCAGCAAATTCATCAGCCAGATCGCAAACACGATGTTTACACAAGGGATCAGCAGCCAAAGGATCCAGATCATTGGCTTTCCAACGATCTCCAACAAGATAATTAGGTTGTAAATGGGAATAATTGCTGCCCATCCGGGTTTTCCCGCTTTTTCAAATATTTTCCAGAGCGATCCATAGATCAGGACAATAATGATCAGCCAAACGACAAACATTCCAGCACCAAATCCGGCGCCAACAGCAGAGTAATCAGAGTTTTCCATAGGGTTTTTGAGTTTTAATTTACGTAAAGATAATGTATTTGCCTACAAATCAAAACCCAGGCCATTTTTTTTAGCTCAGCAATTATTCTTCAATTTCCATCTGGAATAAATGAGCAATATGCGCCTTCAAACGCATTTTAACCGTCTCCATATCCAATCTTTCACCCAGTTCCTGTTGCATAGAAGTTACAGCTTTATCGTCGATGCCGCAGGGCACGATGTTCTTAAAATAGTCCAGGTCTGCATTTACATTGAATGCAAAGCCATGCATGGTCACCCATCTGCTGCACCTCACTCCCATCGCACAGATTTTTCTGGCCTTTTCATTGTCTGCATCAAGCCATACACCCGTAAAGCCGGGATAACGTCCCGCTTCAATTCCGTAATCCTTTAAGGTCAGGATTACGGCTTCTTCCAGTGTCCTGAGGTAAAGGTGAATGTCTGTAAAAAAATTATCCAGGTCCAGGATTGGGTAGCCTACAATCTGTCCGGGCCCGTGATAAGTGATATCGCCGCCCCGGTTGATCTTATGATAGGTAGCTTGTTTGTCTTTCAATCCTTGTTCATCCAGTAGAAGATTTTCCGGATGACCGCTCTTTCCAAGGGTATATACATGTGGGTGTTCACAAAACACCAGGAAGTTAGGCGTTTCCAGCGTCGTCTGATTGGTCCTGTTCTGTGTCTTAACAGCTACCGTCTGCTGAAAAATCTGTTCCTGACGATCCCAGGCTTCCTGATAATCGACCAGTCCCCAATCTATAAATTTAACTTTTTTATTCATGTATCTTACAGACTAACCGGCTACATAACCCAGCATGTAACCGTCATTGGTTTTAAAATAATGGACGTTGAGTTCGATAGTGCCCTCGGGCAAATCTACTGAGGCTGCCAGACTGCCCTCATTTCCCAATGTAAAAGGTTTGATGTGGATGTCCTTCTTAAATTCGAGTCCCTTACGTCCATTCCATTTATAAATTGCCTCCTTGGCACACCAGCAGACGTAGAGCCCTTCAATGTTGTCCCCGATCTGCTCCTGGGCCAGTTCTGCGTCCGAAAGAAATTTTTGCTGGATACTTTTGATCTTGTGCTTGATCAGTTCGATGTCCACCCCGACTTTACGGCTTTTGCTGATCATGACAGAAGCGTAGTCATAAGAATGGCTCAGGGAGATTTCATAGTTGAGGCTTGGCAGATAAGGCTTTCCATGCTCATCCATCCTGCAGTCTATGTATTCCTCGGTATTCAGCATTGTGCGCAGCAATACCCTGGTACTGAGCCAGTGCAACAAGCGCTTCCCATTGTTCAGGGAAGAAATGAAATCCAGTTCATGCTGCTTAAGCTGCAAACCGGAGATCAGCTCCGCTTCCGTCTCTTCGATCTTCCACACGGCAAGTATGGCATCGTCATCAATGTTTTTATTAAAAACTACAGGCATCTCTATTTAGAAAAACTATGCAAAAGTATCTTAAATTAATCATAATTTCGTCCAAATACCGGATCGCCGCAAATTTATTGCTCAAGCTCCACAATCAATGCGATTTGCAGGCTTCAGGGTATCCAAACCATATATACATTACCGAAAAATGATACTGTCAGACAAGAGAATCCTGGAAGAAATAGAGAAAGGAACCATCATCATAGAGCCTTTTAAACCGGAATGCCTGGGCACCAACTCCTACGATGTGCACTTAGGCAAATACCTCGCGACCTATAAAGACAGGATTCTGGATGCCAAAGCACACAACCAAATCGATCATTTTGAAATCCCTAAAGATGGTTATGTACTGCATCCCGGAACGCTATATCTCGGTGTCACATTGGAATATACAGAAACACATGCCCATATCCCTTTTCTGGAAGGAAAATCGAGCACCGGGCGGCTCGGTATAGACATTCATGCGACTGCAGGCAAAGGCGATGTCGGTTTTTGTAATACCTGGACCCTGGAAATCTCCTGTGCACAACCTGTACGCATATACGCCGGTATGCCCATCGGTCAGCTGATCTACTTCACCGTAGAGGGCGACATACAAACGATGTACAATACGAAGAACAATGCCAAGTACAACAACAAGACCACCAAGCCGGTGGAAAGCATGATGTGGAAGAATAAATTCTAAAGCTGTGTAACTAAGTTTTTAGATTCATCTGCCTCATTTTTTGTATATTGAGGCATTATTTTGTAATGCTCCTACCTATGAAACTTAGACTGGCACTGCCCCTCTTTCTGCTGACCGGACTCTTCATCACCCTTGCTTATAAGGTTGACGATGACCCTTTTACAGCACTGCTAAAAAAAATGGAAGCATACAATGAAAAGTATGCCCAGGAAAAGGTATACCTGCACCTTGACAAACCTTATTACGCCATAGGCGACGACATCTGGTTTAAAGCCTATGTGATCAATACACAGACTGCAAAACCTTCAGAAATCAGCGGCTCGCTCTATGTAGAGCTCATCAATGAAAAAGACTCCCTCAAGAAACAGATCAAACTGCCCCTGGTATCCGGACTCACCTGGGGGGACTTCAAGCTGCCCGATTCGCTGAGCGAAGGAAACTACCGGATCAGGGCTTACACACAATGGATGCGAAACGCCGGTACTGAGTTTTTCTTTGATAAAACCATCAAGATAGGAAATTCCTGGGCCAATGAGGTCTTTACCAGTACGACCTATAACTTCGTTAAGGAAAACAATTTAGAAAAAGTAGCCGCAAAGATCCGGTTCAGCAATAAAAAAGGCGAACCTTATGCCTCAAAGGATGTCAGTTACGATATCCAATTGAGCTTCCGGAGCCTGGCCAAAGGAAAAGCAACGACCAATGAGCAAGGTGAAGTAAATATTAGTTTCCTGAACTCACAGCCGAACCTGTATAAGTCGGGGAAAATCGTAACCACAATCAACCTGCCGGAAAATAAAAAAGTAACTAAAAATATTCCGGTAACCGCCACTTCAAATGCAGTAGATGTGCAGTTCTTTCCAGAAAGCGGCAACTTCATAGAAGCCCTGCCCAACAAGATTGCAGTAAAGGCACTGAATGCCGCGGGACTGGGCCAGGATGTCTCAGGAACGATTATAGACAATGATGGAACAGAGGTCAATAAGTTCAGCACCCTGCACCTTGGCATGGGAAATTTCATCATCAATCCGCAGTCGGGAAAAACCTATACGGCAAAGGTTAAATTTGCAGACGGTTCTGAAAGCAGCATTCCCCTGCCAAAGGCTCAGCCCAACGGTTATATCCTGACGGTAAATCATACCGGGGAGAACCTCTCCGTAAAGGTGCTGATGTCTGAAAAACTGGTCGGCGCGGGAACCCTGAAACTGGTAGCACAACACAATGGAAATGTATATTTCGTAGCCAAAGCAACTTCATCCAAGCAGATCTTTACGACCAGTATCCCCAAAAAAGACCTTCCCTCAGGAATCGTCCAGCTGACCTTGTTCTCCGCAACAGATGTGCCGATCTGCGAACGCCTCGCCTTTGTCAAAAACCCTTCAGAACATATGGAACTGCTCATTTCCTCAGCTAAGCAAAGCTACGCACGCCAGGAAAAAGTAGAACTCAACCTTCAGGCCAAAGCTGCAGACAAACCCGTTAACGGGAGCTTCTCCGTGTCGGTAACCAATATGTCGGCCGTAAAGCCGGATGAAGAAAATGAAAGCAACATCTTCAGCAGCCTGCTCCTCACCTCAGACCTGGTGGGTTATGTTGAAAAACCCAATTATTATTTCCTGAAGGATGATCCGGATACACAGCGGGCACTGGACAACCTTCTGCTGACTCAGGGCTGGAGAAGGTTCATCTGGAAAAATGTCATTGCCGGACTGGCGCCCATCATCCGATATCAAGCGGAAAAAGGCTTGAAGATCAGTGGGACCATTACCACTTATGGCGGAAAACCGGTGGCCAACAGTAAGGTTTCCGTATTTTCTTCCTCCGGGGGCTTTTTTGCCATAGATACCCTGACGGATGAAAAAGGGCATTTTAACTTTGAACCAATGAGTTTCAACGACAGCACGAAGTTCATTGTGCAAGCCAGGAATGCCAAAAACAAAGCAAGTGTGGAGATCAAACTGGATGTTTTCGATGGCCAGATCATCACCAAAAACAAGAATAACGGCGATATTGAGATCAATGTGAATGAAGCTTTATCTGCTTATCTTCAAAAAAGCAATAATTATTTCGATGAGCTGACCAGGAGAGGGATGCTGGAAAAGACCTTTACCCTGAAGGAAGTGAAGATCGTAGAAAAAAAGAATCCAGCGCCAAATTCAGCAAACTTAAACGGCGCCGGCCGGGCCGATGCCGTAATCACGGCCGAACAACTGCAAACTTGTCCTACGCTTTCCATGTGCCTGCAGGGCAGGGTAGCCGGATTGATCATTAAAAACGGTGTGCCTTATCTGTTACGAAATGGCGATACGCCAATGAGAATTGTATTGGATGGCATGACCATGGAGGGCGATATGCTGGATAACATTAACCCTATGGACGTAGAAAGTATAGAGGTCCTGAAATCGATAGGAAATACGGCCATCTATGGCATGAACGGCGGAGGTGGCGTGTTGGTCATCACCACAAAAAGAGGTGGTGGAATGTCAGGTGCCTCCAGGTTTGTACCCGGGATCACCACTTATTCCCCAAAAGGTTATTATATGCCTCGCCAGTTTTATTCTCCAAAATACGAGAGTCCCAGCAATGTAACAGATGCCAGAACAACCATTTTCTGGGCTCCGCACATCGTAACTAACGAAGCAGGCGCAGGTCAGTTTAGTTTCTACAATTCAAACGAAACAGGCAGCTACCGTGTTGTAGTGGAAGGCATAGATATGCTGGGCAATCTGGGCAGATCGACCTATACCTATGAAGTAAAATAAACATCAGGAAATGAATACCATCAAAGTCAGCATAAAAGATCATTTAGCAATCATCACACTGGACAGGGGCAGATCCAATGCCCTCAACGCCCCGATGATCACGGAACTCAACGACATGTTGAAGAATATCGCTTCAGATCAAAACATCGCCGGGGTCCTCATCACCGGGAAAGAAAATTTCTTTTCCGCAGGCCTGGACCTGATTGAGCTGTATAATTATAATGAAACTGAAGTTGCGGACTTCTGGAACCTGTTCCTGGATTTCGTAGCGACACTTACCGCATTCAAGAAACCCATGATCGCTGCGGTCAACGGTCACAGTCCGGCAGGGGGCTGCGTCATTGCACTCGCCTGTGATTACCGGATCATGGCCGAAGGACAATATATTATCGGTTTAAATGAAGTACCTGTAGGCATTACGGTACCAAACAGTATTTTTAACCTCTACGCCTTCTGGATCGGTCAGGCCCATGCACACCGGAGCCTCCTCGAGGGTAAATTGTTCAGTCCGGAAGAAGCACTACAGATCGGCCTGGTAGATGAAGTGGTAAACCCTGCCGGGATCCTTACCGCCGCGGAACGCAAGGCCAGAAAGTACATGGCCATGGAGCGGAATACCTGGGAACAGAGCAAGCTCAGCATCCGGAAAGACCTGATTGCAAGTACCAATGCCGACCAGAGTGAGATGCTGGAAGTAATGCTCAAACAATGGTGGTCGCCGGCCACACGCAGCATCCTCAAAACAATCATCGATAACCTTCAAAAGAAATAAGCATGTTCAATCAACCAATGCTCAGAGACGATGCCTTAAAGGGAAAAACATTTGTAATCACAGGCGGGGGTACCGGCCTGGGGAAAGCCATGGGGATGTATTTCTTACAATTGGGTGCAAACCTGGTGATCACCAGCAGGAAAGCAGAAGTATTGCAAAAAACTGCCGAGGAAATGGAAAAGGCGACTGGAGGAAAAGTACTTGCTGTGGCCTGTGATGTGCGGGAATATGAACAGGTAGAACACGTATTGGCTGAAAGCATCGCAACCTTTGGAAAGGTAGATGGCCTGCTGAACAATGCGGCCGGCAATTTTATATCTCCTACTGAAAGGTTATCTGCCAATGCTTTTTCCACCATTATAGACATTGTACTGAAAGGTTCGGTCAACTGTACGCTCGCTTTCGGTAAGCATTGGATCAAAGAAAAGCAACCGGCTAGTATTCTTAATATTGTCACTACCTATGCCTTTACCGGATCTGCCTATGTGGTACCTTCTGCCTGCGCTAAAGGCGGAGTACTGGCCATGACCAGATCCCTTGCAGTAGAATGGGGGAAATATGGGATCCGCACGAACGCAATTGCCCCGGGGCCTTTCCCTACCAAGGGTGCATGGGAAAGATTGCTTCCCGGTGATCTGGCAGAGAAATTCGATTTCAAAAACCGTGTGCCCTTAAAGCGTGTGGGCGACCATCAGGAGCTGGCCAATCTCGCCGCCTTCCTCATCAGTGATTTTGCGGGCTATATCAATGGCGAAGTGATCAGCATCGATGGAGGTGAATGGTTGCAGGGGGCAGGACAGTTTAACGGCCTGGAAGCGATCCCGAACGAAATGTGGGATGCCTTCGAACAGATGACCCGTTCTGCCAAAGGCAGCTAGAAACCTACCAGCGGATCAATGCGCTGGCCCAGGTAAAACCGGAACCAAATGCGGCAAGACAAACGAGGTCGCCTTCTTTAATTTTTCCTGCTTCCCAGGCTTCGCACAGTGCAATGGGAACAGAAGCAGCGGTGGTATTTCCATACTTCTGGATGTTGTTGAATACTTTATCGTCCGGTAGCCCCAACAATTGCTGCACATACTGACTGATCCTTAGATTCGCCTGATGGGGTACGAGCAGATCGATATCTGAAGCCTTCATGCCATTTGCCTGCAGGGCTTCTTTAATAACCTCAGGAAATTTGACTACTGCCTTCTTAAAAACTGCCGGCCCATCCATATAGGGCAGCGCTGCGCCACTTTCCAGTTGCTCGCTGGTCATAAAAAGTCCGCCAAGTTCCTGCTCAGGGTATCCCGGCTTATCTTTCAGCCATTTGTTTGCATTGGAACCTGGGTAAAACATGGCTAAAATCTCCGCATCTGCGCCGTCGCTGTGCAGGTGTGTACTCAAGATCCCCTGGTTTTCCTGCTGCGTGGGCTGTAAAATTACCGCTCCCGCTCCATCTCCGAAGATGACGGATACGTTACGGCTCCGGGTTTCAAAATCCATGGCAAAGGAATGTTTCTCACTCCCAACGACCAGGATGTTTTTGTACATACCCGTCTTGATGAACTGATCGGCAACAGATAACGCATATACAAAACCAGAACACTGGTTCCTGATGTCCAGTGCACCGATTTCCCTCATTTTCATTTCACGTTGCAGCAGCACGCCGCAGCCAGGAAAATAGTAATCCGGACTCAGGGTCGCAAATATGATGAAATCTACATCCTGTGCAGTGATTCCAGCCCGCTCGATGGCAATTTTAGCTGCCTCAATCCCCATGGTAGTAGTCGTCTCTTCCAGCCTGTCTGCAAAGCGGCGTTCTTTTATGCCGGTACGCTCCTGTATCCATTCGTCATTGGTATCCATAAAACGGGAGAGGTCGGTATTTGTATACACATTTTTAGGCACATAGTAACCTATACCTGCTATTTTTGAACGCTGCATCATATTTGGAGTTTATACAAATTTTAGGCAAAAATAACTTTAGCTGCAACATTATTTTGAAATAAGCTTATTTTTGTACTATGTCTACAGAAACAAAAGAAGAAACGTTTACATTAGAAGAAATACTGACCTCGTTAAAAACCGTTCATCGACTGATACTTTGGAATGATGATGTAAACACTTTTGACCATGTGATCCACTGCATGATGAAATACCTGGACTATTCTGAAAACCAGGCAGAGAAAATTGCCTGGGAAGTACACAATAAAGGTAAATGCGCTGTGCTTGAAGGTTCTTTTACTGAAATGGAAGTCTACCGAAAAATCCTTCAGCAAGAAGGACTTACGGTATCTGTAGACTAAGCCTCGCTCAATTCTGAAAATAAACGACTAAGCTCATCCTGGGTACTCCTGGTTTTATCCTTCGCGTACCAACTGTGTAATTTCTCGGCAATAGCCATCATATCTGTATTTTCCTTCTTCCATTCGACAAGCAATTGCTGTAAGACCTGTGGTCTGGGCCCCCACTGAGCGCGTACTTCACCTTGTTCGTCCAAAACAAGCAGCACCGGGATCGCACGTCCGCCATTGGTCAGGTGCGCATCGATTAAAGGCAGGTTCTTATCCCTCAGAACCAGTTTCAGACTCAGTTTTCCATCCGAAACCTGTACGAGTTTGTCGAAAACCGGAACAATTTGCGCGGCATCCCCGCACCAGCCTTCTGAAATTACGAGTAAGCGGTAGCCGGAGCCGATCTTTCCGATGGCAGATTGCAGTGCTTCATCAATCTGAACAGTTTTATCTACCCTGTTCATCCTTTGCACATTCATCTTTGTATAATGAAGCATCGCTTCCGAATCATCTGGCCCTGTAGTTTGTCCTGCCAATAAAAGCTCATCAATTAGTTGTCGATAAGCCACATAAGTCATCCCTTCGTTATTGTAAATGGAATTATAGTCAATCATAACCTGCTGTAATAAAATAGTTACTCCCGCTTTTTTAAACTTCCCGGCCGTTTCTTTGTCCTTCCTAACATATATGATGAAAAAAGAAAGATCCGAGATGAAGAATTATCTGTGCAAAGTACTGTTTTTAGCCCTTGCCTTTTGTAGTGTAACTGTAAAATTGAATGCCCAAAGCCCAGCTGAGGGTAAAATTACCGGAAAAGTAGTTGACGCCTCCAATAACGAAACCGTCCCTTTTGCTTCCGCAATGGTCATCAACAGAAAAACCAAAGCTGTGGTGAAAGGCGCACAAACAGATGCGGATGGCAATCTGCTGATCGCCGGCATCCCGAATGGCGTGTATACTTTTAAAGTCAGCTATGTAGGCTACCAGACCATGGTCAGAGATTCTGTATCCATTTCTGACGCCGCCCCTTCCATTAACCTGGGAACGATAAAAATGAAAGCATCCAAAGGTACGGTGCTTAATGAGGTAGCCATTACTGCCCAAAAAAGCACCATGCAAATGGGCATAGATAAAAAGGTATTTTCTGTAGACCAGAGTCTGGTCAGCGAAGGAGGATCTGCTTCAGATCTTTTACAAAATGTACCTTCTGTACAAACGGATATCGACGGAAATGTAAGCCTGAGAGGCTCTAGTGGCGTGAGGGTACTGATAGATGGCAAACCGTCTTTGATCGCTGGCGGAAATGTAGCCCAAATCCTTCAGTCGCTGCCAGCCAGCTCTATCGAAAGTGTAGAGCTGATCACCAACCCTTCTGCTAAATATGACGCGGAAGGTCAGTCTGGAATCATCAATATCGTATTGAAAAAGAATAAAAAATTAGGTTTCAACGGCTCGGTAGCACTCACTGCCGGGAACAGGGATAACTACAATGCGAGCACCAACTTGAGTTTCCAAAATAAGAAGATCAATATCTATGGTAACTATAGTTATCGATATGGCAATCGTATAGGCGGTGGTTTTAGCAATATTACCTATCTCGACGGCCTTAAGAATGTATCCGGATATGCCGATCAGATCACCGATTCCAGGTCAAAGGAAAATGGACACAACCTCAAGGCCGGAATTGATTACTACGTATCTGATCAAAGTGTGCTCAGCTTCACCGCCGGCTTCAATACCCGCGATAATGCGCAAAAAGAATTGTTAAATATCGACAGGCTTGGACAAAACAGAAATCCCCTGATGTTGAGTAACAGAAACAACAACAACGATGGAACAGGCGGCAGTTATGATCTGGCATTAGATTTCAGCCATAAATTCAAAAAACCTAAAGAGGAGATTACCTTCAATTTCAGTTTCTCTGAAGGAGACAACGACAACCTGCAACTTTACAATACCAATACCTACAACATCGATGGCATCCCGGTAAATACCCTCCCTGATATTCAAAACAACAACAGATCGGGCATCAACCGGAACTACAACTTCCAGACCGACTATACCCTCCCCGTGGGGAAAATGGGAAAAATTGAAGCTGGCTACAGAAGCCAGATCAGATTTGCAGAAAGCAGCACGTATGCAGATGCCTTTAACAACCTTACAGGAAATTTTGATATGGATTATGCATTGAGCAATGAGTTCAATAACAAGGACCAGGTGCATGCCATCTACCTGAACTACCAAAATCAAATCGCCAATTTCGGCTATCAGATCGGTCTGCGGGGCGAAGATGCTACCCTGGATACACGTATGGGTATGTATACTTCTTCGGGACTACAGTATACACCAGGAAAGGTAGCTTATACCAGGATATACCCCAGCGTATTTCTCAGTCAAAAATTTAATGGTGAGCAACAGATCCAACTCAATTACAGCAGAAGGGTAAATCGGCCGAGGGGTTGGGATACCAATCCATTCCTGGATGTTTCCGATCCACTCAACTATCGTCAGGGAAATCCCAACCTGCAGCCGGAAGACGTACACGCATTTGAATTGGGCTACAGTAAATACTGGAAAAAAGTGACCCTGACTTCGAGTGTATATATGCGCAGAACCAATGATGTGATACAGCGTGTAAGGACTACTCCGGAAGAATATATAGACCTTGGAATCACATTGACTACTCCCCTGAATCTTGCCAGAAGTGTCAATACCGGATTTGAATTGATCAGTAAGGTGGATGTGTCTAAGGCCTGGAATTTTACGGGAAATGTAAACCTCTACCAGGTTGATGTTAAAGGACAACCGGAACTTGGTGTAGTGGAAAACTCAGGTTTCAGCTGGAATGCAAACCTGACCAATAACATCGTGTTGCCTTACAACATCACTTTACAGATCAAAGGCGACTACCGTGCCAGGGAAATAATGGCCCAGGGCAGGAGAAACGCAATGTATGCAGCAGATGCTGGTGCGAAATATGACTTTAAAGACAAAAAATCTTCCTTAAGCCTCAACGTCAGGGACATTTTCAATACGCGGCGCTGGTCTATGACTACCACAGACGGGAATACGATTGTCGATTTCAGCCGCAGGATGCAAGGCACCATGGCCAACCTGACCTATTCTTACCGCTTCGGTAAAAACGATTTTAGCTTCAAAAAGAAAAGACCAGATCAGGAGATGCGCTCCGACGAAGAATCATTTTAAAATAACCCATCTCTATGAAACGCTTGATCATCTCCTTATCCATCACATTGCTTTCGATACATAGCTATGCGGCGGATAAGGGTGTGATCTCAGGCAAAGTAGTGGAACAGGCCGGAGCACTTCCCATACCTTCTGCGGTTGTGGCGGTCTACCCCAGCGGATCGCAGCAGGCATTGGTGACCATGCCAACCGAAGAAGATGGCTCTTTTAAAATCAGTATGCTAAAATATGGCAGCTACTCCCTGAAGATCAGCTACGTCGGCTTTAGTCCGCTCGTCGTTAACGACATTGTCCTTACCGAGAAAAACTATGAGAAAGGCCTGGGGACTTTAAAACTCATTGCAGACCAGAACAACCTTAATGAAGTAACCATAGCCGCAGAAAAACCCCTGATCCAGTATGCGGCAGATATGATGACCTATAATGTAGAATCTTCCATCTTATCGGAAGGAAGCACGGCCGCAGATATCCTCAAAAACGTACCCATGGTAGAAGTCGACCTGGACGGCAATGCCTCCATTTCCGGAAAGCGCAATACCAGGATCTTTATCGATGGAAAACCTTCTGATTACATGACCTCCAATATTGCAGACCTGCTCAGTGTATTGCCCTCCGATGCGATCGAGAAAATAGAAGTCATGACCAACCCTCCCGCAAAATATTCAGGAGATGGAGAAGGCATCATCAACATCGTGATGAAAAAGAATTTCAAGATCGGCTTGGGCGGCAATGCCGGAATCTCTTCCAGTCTGACGGGCAATACCAACCTCAACACCAATGCTTCCTATAAAAGCAAATCCTATTCGATCAATGGAGGTGCCGCTTACAGGTACAATCTCAGGAAAAACACCAATACCAATTACCGGGAAAATTTCTTTGCCGATACCACCTTCTACTACAATAACCTGAACGACAGCAGGGAAGGTAGCGACGGTGGTAACTACCGTGTAAACCTGGACTGGGACATTAGTAAAAAGCAAAATCTGCATGTCTCCAGCAATTTCAACAACAACGTGAATAAAAGCAATTCCGGGGCTTACAATCATTATCTGGATGAAGACCGGATAGAAAGCAGCCTGAGGAACCAGAGTACCACAGGAAGAAGGACAGGACATACTTTTGTTTTTGATGTTGACTACGAAATCAAGACCGATACGACAGGGGGTAAACTGTCCGCAGGCTTCACTTACAATGACAATGACAACACGAACGGGAGGCTTCAGAATACCACTTACCTGCCCGCAAACCGCAGTGCACGCTTACAGGACAACCAAAATGCCATTACTAATGACGGACTGAACCTTAAACTCGATTATGAGCGACCCGTTTTTAAAAAGCGGGACCACATCGAACTGGGCGCGAGCTATAATTTCAGGAACAACAACAACGATCAGCTCATCCAGAATTTCGATTTCAATACCGGGCAATATGTAGTCAATGAAAACCTGAGCAACCAGTTCCTGTATAAAGAGGATATCCTGGCGGGATACGCCAGCTACAATTTCAGGGGCAAGAACTGGGGCCTAAAAGGGGGGCTGCGTGCCGAACTGACCCAGGTTGAATTTGAGCTTTCTTCAGGTGAAAACTACGACATCAATCCCTATCTCAGTTTATTCCCCAGCTTTTCTGTGAACAGAAATTTCAGAAAACGCTATAATATTGGTGCCTCCTACAGTGTGAGGGTAAACCGGCCAAGGGAAAATTCGCTCAACCCCCAGATCAATAACAATGATCCATTAAATATCAATTTCGGCAATCCGGACCTGCTGCCTGAACTGACCCACCAGATGGACATCAGCTTCAATGCCTATGGCAAGCGTTGGTCCATCATGCCTAAAATTGCCTATTCCAAGCGAAGGGCGGTGATAGAAAGGTACCGTTCCGTAGACCAAACCGGTGTATCCGAAACTACCTTCGACAATGTAGGTGCCAATACCCAATATAGCTTATTTGTGAATGGGACCTACCGCCCCCATAAAACCATTTCTACAAATGCCAACCTGAGCTTTAGTCAGGCCAGCTACCGCTCCGATAAAAACAGCGGGCTCAACAGGAAGGGTAAAAACATTGGCGGAAGAATAGGGCTTACGATGGAACTTCCTTTCAAAACTGCATTTGAAGGAAACCTGAATTACTACAACAACATTTCTGCACAGGGAAGAAACAAAGGCTCTATAACTACCTGGATGGGCGCAAGGAAGGTCTTCCTGAAAAACAAACTCAACGCGAGGATCAGCATCAGCGACCCCTTTGGGAGGAGCAACAATTATGCAAGCAATGAAGGTATCAATTTCCGCTCAGAGAATTATTTTACCAGCAATACCAGCAACGTAACCCTCAGCTTAAATTACCGCTTCACCCGAATCAGCAAGAGCAAACCTATCTCCCCTCCGCCAACAAAACCTTAATACCCGGAAAAAATAGAAATTTGTATATTGCCCTTATGGAAGACATCAATCCCTGGACCACAATAGAAAGTCACAAGATCTACGAAAATAATTGGATAGGCCTTACCGAACACCAGGTACTCAATCCTTCAGGAGGCAGAGGAATCTATGGTGAAGTGCATTTTAAGAATTACGCCATCGGGATATTACCCCTTGACGACGAGCTCAATACCTGGTTGGTCGGGCAATACCGTTACCCCATAAAGGCTTACAGTTGGGAAATCCCTGAAGGTGGCGGGCCATTGGCAGATGAACCATTGGAGAGTGCCCAACGCGAACTCATGGAGGAAACCGGATTAAGGGCTACCGACTGGACGGAAATTCAGCGCATGCACCTTTCCAATTCCGTGAGCAATGAACTTGCCATTATCTATCTCGCAAGAGGACTCAGCGAAGGAATTTCAGAACCCGAGGAAACAGAACAGCTCATCGTAAGGAAACTTCCTTTTGAAGAAGCTTATCAAATGGTCATTGATGGTACCATCACAGACAGCATGAGTGTTGCGGCCATCCTCAAAACCAAAATCATCCTGCTTCAGGAACTTTTATGAGCAAAATAGCTTAATTTTACAGCGGCTTTTCAGAACAGTTATGCACAAATTTTTAGGCTATATCCTTAGCCCCATATTCTACTTTTTCTTTTTCCTGACGCTTGTAATCTTTCAGCCGATCCAATGGATCTGCTATAAGTTCTTTGGCTACAAAGCGCATAAGGTATCTGTAGACCTCCTCAACTTCTTCCTCTCCTACTGTGACCTCTTTTTGCTTTCTTCAATCAGCTTCAATAACGATCAGCATTTGCCCATTGATCGGCCCATCATCTTTGTGGCCAATCACCAGAGCATGTATGACATTCCTGCACTGATCTGGTTCTTACGCAAACATCACGTGAAGTTCATCTCCAAAATAGAGCTGACCAAAGGCATCCCCTCTATTTCGTTTAACCTGAAATATGGCGGAGGTGCCAATATCGACAGAAAAGACAGCAAACAAGCCATCTCTGAAATCATCAAACTCGGTCGCCGGATGAAAGAAAACACCTGGTCTACGATGATCTTTCCTGAAGGTACGCGGTCAAAGGACGGTAAGTTAAAAACCTTCCATGTGGGAGGAATCGCGACCTTGCTCAAAGTAGTTCCCGATGCACTGATCGTCCCCATTGCGATAGACAATTCCTGGAAATTGGTACAATATGGATCCTATCCGCTCAGTGCAGCGGAAAAACTGAGCTGGACGGTATTGAAACCCATAGAACCGAAAGGCAAAAACCCGGAGGATGTTGTTGCAGAAGCAGAACATGCCATCAGGGCTAGATTGAATCAGCCTGTTACAGCTTAAATATTTTTGTTGTCAATGTGCTTAAAGAATTCATCCCGGTAGGTATCCCCTATCGGAATCACTTTGCCACAGATAGAAATCCGGCTTCTTTCAATACTTTCGATCTTGTCCAGGGAGATGATATAGGATTTATGAACCCTGATAAATTGCCCCTGAGGTAAAGTCTCTTCCATTTTCTTCATGTTCTGAAGTGTAATCACGCGTTCTGCCTTGGTGTAAATGGAAATGTAATCTTTCAGCCCTTCAATATACAAGATGTCATCCAGCTCAATTTTCTGGATCTTATGTTCTGTTTTTACGAAAATAAAATCCTGAATCGGATTAGCTGTTGCTGAAAAAGGTGCAGAAACCGGAATGGGTTGTGCAGCAGGCTGTGGCTCAGCCGGCTTGGTCTGGTTGTGCACTTTTTCTACTGCCTTATAAAAACGGTCGAAGGCAATGGGCTTCAGCAGGTAATCCGAAACATTGAGGTCGTAGCTCTCCAGGGCATATTGTGAGTAAGCCGTCGTGAGGATATAATTGGCTTTAGCGTTCGCAATCTTCAGGAACTGGATGCCGGTAAGTTCGGGCATCTGGATGTCCAGAAAGACAATATCTATTCCCCCGGCCTGCACCAGTTGCAATGCTTCTATTGCATTTTCCGTACGCTTCACCAACTCCAGAAAAGGAACTTTGGAAACATAGTCTTCGATGATATCCAGGGCTAGCGGCTCATCATCAACCGCAATACATTTTAACTTTATCATATATCAAGCATTAACTCACTGGTGTAATGGGTTGCCGAATTTACAATATTTAATTTATACCTGTCGGGATAAAGTAATTGTAACCTGCGTTCGACATTGTTCAGGCCCACTCCGCCCATTTCGTCTTTATTGTATTGGTTCTTTTTATTCGTAATGCTAAAATGCAGGATTTTTTGATTCGCGATGATGTTGATCTTGATCGGATTTTCAGGATCATTCGCTATTCCATGCTTAAAAGCATTCTCTACAAATGAAATCAGGATCAGCGGTACGATCCTTTGGTTATCGATCTCACCCTGAACAGTAAACTCTACCGCCGCGCCGTCCTTAAAGCGAAGCTTTTGCAGCTCTATGAAACTTTGTACGTAGTCAATCTCCTTGTTTAGAGAAACCCAGCTGTCGTTACTTTCATAGATCATGTACCGCATGATCTCCGAAAGCTTTAAAACCGCATCAGCGGTCTTGTCCGACTTCTGATAAGCCAGTGAATAGATGTTGTTCAGTGAGTTGAACAAAAAATGGGGATTCAACTGAGATTTGAGGAACTGCAATTCCATTTCCCTTTTTTCGCTGACCAGGTCTTTTTGCACTTTCTCGTTGCCCACCCAGTCGATCGCAAATTTCAACAAGGCAGAGACCACGATGAAAAAGCCGGAGGTGAAAACGGACTGAAGGGCAAAACTTCCCAGCTCTTCATATAAAGGCACCTGAGAGGAGCCTATATGATGGGCCAGAATGATGTCGCTGTTTACCGCAGCCAAAAAGGTTTTAATGATGGCCATGATCACGATCACCAGGACGATGGAAAGGATATACAGTCCGTACTTCTTTTTATCCTGAACCAGCAGCGGGATCAGCAAGGTATAGTTGATGTAAAAGATCGACAGGTTTATTACCGCAAAATATCCGTACTTGATGCTGAGGTCGTAAGCAGAGAGGTCATGGCTAAACAATCCTACTATCGGAACAATCGCTGTCAGCATCCAAAAGATGAGGTGAACGATAAAGGATCTTTTGTTCTTCATTTATGCTTTTTAATTATAGTCCAAAATAACGGTTTATAAAGTTTTTGAGGCTTCACTTTCGACGAACAGGCATTTTTTTTCTACCAAATTCCCCGATTGGGCAATGAATCACAAAACTACGCTTTCTGCCCGTTGATCTAGAATAACATGCCCTTGGTCTAAAAGATTTTAGCAGTTTTCCAATTATGATTCTCTTTGTTTCATCAAAGGGAGCACAATATGCTGCTAAAGATTTAAAAGCAAGAAATACCTTAAAAAAAACGATTATGAAAAAGCTAACAAACGTATCTCCATTTTTATTGTTACTGGTACCTGTATTTATCATGGTATTGCTTACGCTAACTAAAAGCAATGGAACTCAGCGAGACGAAATGGCTAAAGCTTCGACAACAAAAGGTACGCTTATACAGGTAAGCAATCCCCTGTCCAAATCTTTATAATCTCTGTAGCAAATAAAGTTTAGTTTTTAGTTATAGTAAGCAGTGGCGGTCATGTCTGAACCGCCATTTGCTTTTTACCAAAAAAAGAAATCGACACAATTATTTTGAAAACTAAAATATTAGTTTTAAGTTTGTACTAAATCTTTAGTTATAGAAAAATATTGCGCAGTATTTTGATAGGCAGAGGATTAGAAAATAACAACAACATGGAAATAAAAGACTTGACAAAAGCAGAGGAACAGATCATGCAAATCGTATGGCAGATAGAGAAAGGATTCGTTAAGGAGGTTATCGACTTACTACCTGAACCTAAACCCGCCTACAACACCGTCTCCACCATCATCCGGATTCTGGAAGTTAAAGGATTCATTGGACATACCGCTTTTGGTAAAGCACATCAGTATTATCCTCTGATCAGTAAAGAAGATTATAAACGTCATGCTACCGAAAAATTGCTCGACGGATATTTCGAAAATTCTGTAGAAAGCATGTTCTCTTTCTTTGTCAAAGAAGAGAAACTGGACCTTGGTGATGTTGATGAAATCCTTAAAATGATTAACAAACTTAAAACTAAACCAAAATGAGTTGGGCACATTACATCCTTCAAGTCAATATATACCTCGTTGTATTTTATGGCTTCTATAAGTTATTGTTAGACAAAGAAACTTATTTCATCCTGAACAGGATTTACCTGGTAGCAGCGGGCGCACTGTCGCTTGCCATACCTTTTCTACGATTTGAATGGTTTACCACGCAACCTGCTGCACAGACGGTTTATACCGGTGTAGACCAGTTGAACATGCTCGTGGTCGCCGTGGCGGAACCCGCAACTGAAAAATTAAGCCTGGGCAACCTCATCGTGATCATTTACCTGATCGGGATCGCAGTTTTCAGCATCCGGTTTATCCTGCAGCTATTCTCCGTCCGGAACTTATTTAGACAAGCCGGCAAAGGGACCGCATTCTCTTTCTTTAGCAAAAAAATGGTAGACGAACAACTTCCCGGTTTTGAGACCATACACAAGCATGAGGAGATACACATCCGTCAACTGCATTCATTAGACGTGGTCTTTTTTGAAATTCTTGGCATCATAACCTGGTTCAATCCTGTAACCTACCTGTACAAAAAAACGGTGAAGAACATCCATGAATTTCTCGCTGATGAAGAAGCAGCCAAATTTCAGGGCGACAAAGAGGAGTACGCTATGCTGCTCCTGAGCACCGCTTTTGGTGTTGCGCCCAGCACACTAACCAATAACTTTTATGCAAAATCACTAATCAAAAAAAGAATTTATATGCTACACAAACAACGCTCCGCAAAAACGGCCATACTCAAATATGGCCTCTTTGTACCCCTTTTTGCAGTTACCCTCCTGATGTCTTCTGCAACCATTAGAAATAATGAAAAAATCCAGCAGGTCGCAGATGAAATACCTTTGGATATGGTCAAAGAAACCGTAGAAAAAACCATCATTGCTCCCGTAACTAAAGCAGTCGGGGTTTCCGTTCCAAATGCTGCAAAAGCGAAAAAAATTGCCGCAGCACATACAAGCAGTGCAGACTGGAGCGACTTCTATCGCTTCATTGGAAAATATGTCAGATATCCCCTACAAGCAATGCAGAATAGCGTAGAAGGCAATAGTCAGGTAAAATTCAGTATCCGGAACGGTGAAATTGAGGGTCTGGGAATCATTGGAAAACCAATTGGTACCGGCTGTGACGCTGAAGTAATGTCTAAATTGCTCGCGTATAAAGACTACAATACAAAACCAGATGGTAATTACATGTTTGTCGTATCATTCCGCCTGGAGCCTTCAAAACTTCCCAGGGATCAGGGAGCTACCCTCACACTGGACGGCTATACTTTACTCGACAAGGTAGTGATCATGGGATATGCACCGGATGATAAAGGAAATGCAAAGCCTATCCCCCTAAATGAGGTCAATATCCGTACCGGCACAGCCCCGCAGAACAATGATGAAAAAGTATATGATTTCACTACTTTAGAGCAGCATCCGACTTTCCAGGGCGGAATGGATAAATTCTATAAATTTCTCGGTGAAAATGTCCGCTATCCTGCATATGCCCTGGAGCATAAGATACAAGGAAAGGTATTTTTATCATTTATCGTAGAAGTCGACGGAAGTCTTTCCAACATTAAAGTGGACAGAAAACTTGGAGGGGGCACAGATGAGGAGGCCATAAGAGTTCTTGAGCTCAGCCCGAAATGGATACCTGGTGTTCAGAATGGGAAGATTGTACGTGTCAAATACAATATCCCGATCGGCTTCTCGCTGTCTAAGTAAATTGTTCGGATGGCTACCTGGCAAAACTAATGCCCTTAAATAACGCACAAACACAAAACGCCGGCTAAAATTAGCCGGCGTTTTGCATGTAATACCCTTGTCTCGTTGGTATAAATCTATTAAATATCTTCCTCAGATACAAATTTTGCAGAATAAAAGTCGCGGTTCATGCGGGCAATATTCTCTAAAGAAATTCCTTTAGGACATTCAGCCTCACAGGCTCCGGTATTCGTACAGTTTCCAAAACCTTCCGCATCCATCTGGGCAACCATGCTCTGAACCCTTCTGTAGCGCTCAGGCTGTCCCTGTGGCAATAAGGCCAACTGAGAGATCTTCGCAGATACAAATAACATCGCAGAAGCATTCTTACAGGTTGCTACACAAGCACCGCAACCGATACAAGCTGCTGCCTCAAATGCCGCATCAGCCTGAATCTTAGGGATCGGCAGGTTATTCGCATCCTGCGCATTACCCGTATTCACAGAGATGAAACCACCTGCTGCAATAACACGGTCAAACGCAGTACGGTCTACTGTTAAATCTTTAATTACCGGAAAGGCTTTTGCCCTCCATGGCTCTACCACGATGGTATCACCATCCTTGAAAGAACGCATGTGCAGCTGACAAGTAGTCACCAGGTCTTTAGGTCCGTGCGGACGTCCGTTGATGAACATCGAACACATTCCGCAGATACCTTCACGACAATCGTGATCAAATACGATCGGTTCATCACCTTTGTTGATCAATTGCTCGTTCAGCACATCGAACATCTCCAGAAATGACATATCAGGCGAAATATCAGACAACTTATAATCTACCAAAGCACCTTTGTCTTTGTTATTTTTCTGACGCCAAACTTTAAGCGTCAAGTTCATATTTCCTGTACTCATGATTATGTCCTATTTATAACTTCTTTGTGCTACTTTAATATTTTCAAACTTCAGCTCCTCTTTATGCAGCTCAAAGTTTACGCCTTCTTTGAATTCCCAGGCCGCTACGTAAGCGTAGTTCTCATCGTCACGCAGTGCTTCTCCCTCTTCTGTCTGGTATTCTTCCCTGAAGTGACCTCCACAACTTTCGTTGCGGTTTAATGCATCGATACACATCAACTCACCCAACTCGATGAAATCGGCTACACGGCCAGCTTTCTCCAGTTCTGTATTGAGTTCATCTACTGCACCCGGTACACGTACATTGCTCCAGAATTCAGCACGAAGTGCGCGGATCTCTTCGATCGCCTCTTTCAAGCCTTTCTCATTACGTGCCATACCACATTTTTCCCACATGATATGTCCCAGTCTCTTGTGGAAATGATCTACCGATTTTGTTCCCTTAATATTGATAAGGGTATCCAGAATTCCTTTTGCCCTGGCTTCCGCTTCTACGAAGGCCGGATGATCTGTCGGAATTGCTTTTACTGAAATCTCTTTCGATAAGTATTGTCCGATGGTATATGGCAATACGAAATAACCATCTGCCAATCCCTGCATCAAGGCAGAGGCACCCAAACGGTTGGCTCCGTGATCAGAGAAGTTGGCCTCTCCTGTACAATACAAACCAGGTACACTGGTCATCAGGTTATAGTCTACCCAAAGGCCACCCATGGTATAATGTACCGCAGGATAAATCCGCATTGGTGTCTCATACGGGTTTTCACCGGTGATCTGCGCATACATGTCAAATAAGTTACCGTATTTTGCTTTAATTACCTCTGTACCCAAACGCATACAGGTTTCTTTGTCTGCGTGGTGGTTACCGGCTTTTGCTGCTTCGATCTTACCATAACGCTCTGTATTGGCTTTAAAATCCAGGTACACCGCCAATTTGGAGGCACCTACACCATAACCCGCATCACAACGCTCTTTCGCTGCCCTTGAAGCCACATCGCGTGGCACCAGGTTACCGAAAGCAGGGTAACGGCGTTCCAGGTAATAATCTCTTTCCTCTTCAGGGATATCAGAAGCCTTACGGGTATCGTCTTTTTTCTTAGGCACCCAGATTCTTCCGTCATTACGCAGTGATTCCGACATCAAAGTCAACTTACTCTGGTGGTCACCGGAAACCGGGATACAGGTCGGGTGAATTTGCGTATAGCAAGGGTTTGCAAAATAAGCACCTTGTTTATGTGCTTTCCATGCAGCAGTAACGTTACTGCCCATAGCATTCGTCGACAAGTAGAATACGTTTCCGTAACCACCTGTTCCCAGCACTACAGCATGACCAAAATGGCGTTCGATCTCTCCGGTGATCAGGTTACGGGCAATGATCCCGCGTGCCTTACCGTCGATCTTTACCACTTCAAGCATCTCGTGACGGGTAAACATCTCTACCTTACCCATACCGATCTGGCGCTCCAGTGCTGAATAAGCACCTAAAAGCAATTGCTGACCAGTTTGTCCGGCAGCATAAAATGTTCTTTGTACCTGTGTACCACCAAAAGAACGGTTGTCCAGCAGACCGCCGTATTCCCGGGCCAATGGCACACCTTGTGCCACACACTGGTCTATAATGTTGGCGCTGACCTCTGCCAAACGGTGAACGTTGGCTTCACGTGCACGGTAGTCACCTCCTTTTATTGTGTCGTAGAACAAACGGTAAACACTGTCACCGTCATTCTGATAGTTCTTAGCTGCATTGATACCACCCTGGGCTGCAATCGAGTGCGCCCTTCTTGGAGAATCCTGGAAGCAGAAACATTTCACTTTATAACCCATTTCAGCTAAAGTAGCAGCTGCCGAAGCACCCGCCAGACCAGAGCCTACAATGATCACCTCTATGGTTCTTTTGTTAGATGGGTTCACCAAAGGCACAGAAGACTTAAACTTCGTCCATTTACCGGTTAATTCGCCTTCTGGTATATTTGAATTAAAATCTGACATATCTTTTGTGCTAAAATTATTGAATTAGACCCAGGTACATGGCTACAGGCATTGCAGCAAAGATCAAAGAAATGAGAATGGAATACCATACGCCCACGGCTTTGATGATCGGTGTATATTTCTTATGGTTCCAGCCTAATGTCTGAAAAGCAGAAGCAAATCCGTGAAGCAAGTGATAAGCCAGGGATACCATTGCCAGTACATACAGTACAACAATCAATGGGTTCTTAAAAGTTTCCACCATGATGATGAACATATCGTCGTGACCATTTGCATCCAGCGTAGGGATTCCTGTAAACCTGGAGATTACCCAGAATTTAGAAATGTGTACGATCAGGAAGATCAGCAGCAAAGTTCCCAGTAAGCCCATGGAACGGGAATACCATTTGCTGTTTGCCGATCCTGCAGTCACCGCATATTTAACCGGTCTCGCTGCCTGGTTTTGAAACACCAACCTGAAGCCCTGAACGATGTGTAGCAAAAGTCCTGCAAACAAAACAACCTCCATTGCCCTGATGATCCAGTTGGTCGCCATAAAATGCGCGCCCATATTAAAAGTCAAACCGCCATCATTTACAAAGATCAACGAGTTGAGAAAGCAGTGTACTACCAAAAATGAAATCAAAAAAAGGCCTGTAATGCCCATGATCAATTTTTTTCCTATTGAAGAGGAAAACGCGTTTCCGAAACTAGCCATTTATATCTATTTTAGTTTTGTCATGCAAAAGTATTTAATAAAAGAATTAATTCCTGAACCCTTTGCATAAAAAACCAACAAATAAGCTATTTAGAAACGTTCTAAGACACTTCTCCAATGGGATAGCCGAACTCCATAAACAGACAGGGCAGTGATAAAATCATCACTGCCCTGCAAGAATTAGAATCTCTCTTAATTTAGTCGATGCTATAAGTAAACTTACCTCTGGAGGTCACGCCAGTAATCGTACTGATCCCAGCTCTTGAATTGGCAAGTGCTGCCTCTACATCTTTAGCACTGTTCACCGCTTTGCCGTTTACTGAGGTAATCAGCAAACCTTTAGCATTCGGGAAGGACTCAAAAGCTTTACCAGGCTCCACATTGGTTACAATTACCCCTCCGCTCACACCATATCTGCTTTTCAAAGCTGCTGGTGCTGGTGCAAATGAAGCGCCTAGTTTTTCTACTTTGGTACCGCCGGCACTGGCAAGTTCTGGTTTATTGCCTGAAACACTGTTTTCACCTTTCAAGGTTACACTGGTGTTTTTCAACTGACCATCTCTCAGGTAAGTCAACTGCACCCTGTCGCCAGGACTCAAACGTCCGATTTTCTCCTGAAGATCAGGTGAATCATAAATGGTTGCTCCTTCTACTTTTTTGATGATGTCGCCTTTTTGCAGACCAGCAGCAGCAGCTCCACTTCCAGGGATCACATCGGTCACATACAGACCGGTGATGTCTTTAACATTTAGTTTCTCTGCCTGATCAGCATCTAAGGCCGCGAAAGTAACACCAATATATCCACGTTTCACCGCTCCGTATTTCCTGAAATCATCCAGGATTTTTTTAGCCAGGTTCACCGGGATCGCAAAACCATAACCTACATTGGTACCGGTCTGTGAAGCAATTGCAGCATTGATGCCCACCAATTCACCATTGGCATTTACCAATGCACCGCCACTGTTTCCAGGATTGATGGCCGCATCAGTCTGGATATAAGACTCGATACTATTGTTAGTCGGCATTTTCCCTGTTCTCTGGTATTCTTCATACTCCTCTTCAGTAGGCTGTGAATTCCTTGCCAGGATTCCGATGTTACGGGCCTTAGCACTCACGATACCAGCCGTTACAGTAGTCTGCAAATCTAAAGGGAAACCGACTGCCAGTACCCACTCACCAATCTGCACATTATCAGAGTTACCCATTTTCACGATCGGAAGGTTAGTGGCTTCTACTTTGATCAGGGCCAGATCCGTATTTGGATCTTTACCGATCACCTTAGCGCTCACTTTACGCCTGTCTGATAAAACGACTTCAATTTTATCCGCATTGTCCACCACGTGATTATTGGTTACAATGTATCCATCCGGTGTCAGGATTACTCCTGAACCTGAAGCTGCCCTCGGAGCACGCTGCATCCTTCTGCCACCGCCACCAAAGAAATCCTCGAACATATCGAAAGGAGAACCACTTTTATCTGCTGAGCCACCGCCTCCGGTATACGAAGTTTTAATGTGAACTACCGCAGGCGAAACAGCCGCCGCAGCCTCTACAAAATCAACTGCTCCTGTAGAGGCAATTTTCGGATTGCTTGCAAACAATACGTTTTGTTGCTCCTGGAACGATAAACTGTCATTTTTTGGCTCTAATAATTTGTAGCCACCAATTGCAGCTGCACCCCCTATAAATGCTGCCGCCACCATTAATCCTATTCTTTTCATTTATATATTGTTTTAATTCGTTAACATTTAGAAACTCATGCGAGTCTCATTTTTACAACTACAGTTATTTTCTTTTCAATGACTTAGTCAAATTTAATACCATATCAACGATATTTGCATCTGTATTAAGTCATGAATACTGTTAAAAAATGTTAAATGAGCCAGTTACGTACACATTTCTATAAATACCAGGGTGCAGGAAACGACTTTATCCTGATTGATCACAGAAGGAGCCCAATCGCAAATATTGATTACGATAGGGTAAAACAGCTTTGTGACAGGCGTTTTGGCATCGGTGCGGATGGATTGATGTTTTTAACCAGCCATGCGGATTACGATTTTGAAATGCTGTACTTCAATGCAGACGGTCGACCAGGTAGCATGTGCGGCAACGGTGGTCGCTGTATCGTAGCTTTTGCCAAACACCTCGGTATCATCGACAAAGAAACTAACTTTCTGGCAGTCGACGGACCGCACTATGCCAAAATTTCAGCAGAAGGCAATTGGGTAGAGCTCCAAATGATCGACATTGATAGCATCAGCAGGGACGGCGAGGCTTATGTGCTGAATACAGGCTCACCTCATTACGTAGCTCAGCAAGCTGACCTGAAAGATTTCGACGTCTACCAGGAGGGCAAAGCCATAAGGAACAACAGCACGTATCAGGAGAAAGGCATCAATGTCAATTTTGTGGAAGAGCAAGCTGATCATCTTTTTGTACGCACTTTTGAACGGGGTGTGGAAGATGAAACCTATGCCTGCGGAACTGGAGTTACTGCGGTTGCGTTGTCTATGGCCAAACACCATAACCAAACCGGACACATTCAGACACCCGTTAAAGTACTTGGCGGCGATCTCAAAATCATTTTCGATTACGACGGACAAAGATTTACTAACGTATTCCTTTGCGGACCAGCCGAGCAGGTATTCGAGGGCGAGATAAATTTCTAAATCGCTTATTCTCTGTCCGCCAGGTGGGCTGCCACACCAATTTTGATTTCACCAAAGCTGAACTTATTTCCCAGGTGAGACCGGATCGGTGTCATATTCATCGTCTGCAAAACCTTTATGGCCTGTAAAATTTTCTCCAGTTTTTTCGCCCCGAGTATATCGGCGGCATCAATCTCCTGCAAAGCAACATAATGCGCCAGGTGCCCCTCGATCGTACCTACCGCCATCTTACGTTCAGCAGCAATTTCCGATATGGACTTTCCATCCTGAAACAATTCTAGCGACAGTTCCTTGGTATCAGGTTTCGCATCTTTATCTTTTGGTGCCTTCGCTTTGCTTCCTTTTCCTTTCTTGTCCGTGAAATCCAGTTTACCAGACATCGCATATACTTGCTCCATCTGTGCCGCGCGCTGTGCCTGATTGAGCAGGCCACTGACATCTTTCTTCGTAAATTCTTCACCATTAATGATCGCCCTCAGCAATGCCGTTGCCTTGCTGATCTTCTTCACCTGCTCGTAAAAAAGCGCCTCCATCTCCAGGAGTTCCGTTAGGTAAGCCAGCACCTGCTTATCCTGTTTTACCAATTCCATCCGTTCAAAAATGCTTTTGGAGAAACCATGGAGCAGTGGCTTAAAGTACTGTTCGGCAGCCGTAGCACGATCCAATAAGACCTTCTGCCCCTCGGCACTACGGTCCTGGTACAAACGCTGGATCTGCCCCAGAAATTTACTGGCATGTGCTTTTAATTCCGACAAATCTTTCAATAATTGCCCTGCCCATTTTACGTGTTTCTGCTTCGCCGATTTGTTGATGTCTTTGGTATAGGAATGTACATGCTCATACACATAATTGTCCAATGGCGTAAGATCAAAACATTGTAGGAGATAACTCCTTAAAAACGTTTCACTCTCTGCCTGGATCCTGGCTTCCAGTTCCGCGACCTCCTGTTTATTCTTAGAAAAGAAGGATACATTCTGGTCCTGCCTGATGCCTGTCCCCGAAATCTGCGAAGTGAGGATCAGACCGTCGAGGGAGCGGAGCCTCGATAAAGCAACATAGATTTGTCCGGGCGCAAAGGCATTGCCAATATCGATAATTGCCTTATCAAAGGTAAGCCCCTGACTTTTGTGTACCGTAATGGCCCAGGCCAGTTTCAGCGGATATTGGGTAAAAGTTCCGATCAGTTCTTCTTTGATCTCACCTGTCACTTTATCCGTGCTGTAGCGGATATTCTCCCACTTGTATTTCTCTACCGTGATTTTTTCATTGTTTCCTTCAGTCAATACTTCAATCGCATCGGGTTTTAACTCGGTCACCGTTGCGATCTTTCCATTAAAGTAGCGCTGCTCTCCTGTAGCATCATTCTTAATGAACATCACCTGCGCACCGACCTTCAACTCCAATTGGTATTCAGCCGGATACGAAAATTCACTGAACTCATCCTCTATTTTAGCCCTGTAGTTCTGCGAACCTGCTTTTAAGGCTTCCAGTCTTTCTTTATTGATCGTGTCCGCCTTACTGTTATGGGTCGTTAAGGTGATGTATTTATCTTCCAGAGAAGGCTTAAAATCTGCCTTATAATATTTGCGGAGCAATTCCATGTCTGCCGCAGTTACCTGATTGTTCCGCAGGTTATTCAGCAGATCAATAAATACACCGTCCGCCTGCCTGTAGATCTTCTCCAGTTCGATGTACACCGGAGGATCATTTTGCAAGGCCAGGGCATCAAAGAAATAGATGCTTTTATAATACTGACCTAGCAGATTCCATTCATTGGATTTTACTACGGGTGGCAACTGGTGCAGATCGCCAATAAACAACACTTGTACTCCACCAAAACCGGCATTGTTTTTCCGAACATAGCGCAGTACCATATCGATCGCATCCAGCAGGTCTGCGCGGAGCATACTCACTTCATCTACGATCAGCAGCTCCATGTCCATGAGCACCTTCCGCTTGGCGGCAGTCATGCTCATATTCCGGATCACAGACCTCGGTGTATTGTACTGCTGGTCGTAATGGTCGCCATCCGCAGCCGGTGCTTTAGGCAGATAAGTACCAAAAGGCAATTGAAACAGGGAATGAATCGTTACCCCCGAAGCATTGATCGCAGCAATACCTGTCGGCGCAGCAATCACAGCTTTCTTATGGGTAAGCTCGATTAAGTTCCTCAAAAAAGTGGTCTTACCGGTACCGGCCTTTCCTGTCAGGAAGATGTGTCTGGAAGTATAATTAACAAATCTGGCCGCTAGTCCGGCCGGATTAGCTGTTTCTGAATTCGACATTCTGCAAAGTTAGCAAGAATTGACTACTTAAACCTAATCAGCAGCATTCCCTTGTAATTTAACCAGCGGGCCATCACCTGGTCATCGACCTCATCGATTTTCGTGTCTATGCTCGAAAAAACCATAACTGCAGTAAAACCGCTAAATACGGCTGCATCCGAGCTCAGCTGAGCCTGACTCAACTCATAGGTACGGTAACTTTTGGGCTTGACTTTCAGCTGCCCGGCTTTAATGAGCAAAGAGGCTTTTCTTGCAATCTTTAAGACATCAATTTCCTGCGCAGGCTCTACACCGGCAGTCAATTTCACGCGGCCCCCTTCTCCCACTTTCTGTAACTTTAAAGGCAGGCCATTGACTTTCACTTCCGTCTCCGGAGCATATCCTTCTATCGGAATTGCCAGATCAAAACCCTGGACATTTACCATTGCCCCTCCTGCAAGTATCAGCTCCACATTATCAGAGTAAGAATTCTTTTCTTTCGCTATTTTCAGAATCGCATAAGCGGAGTCTATTTTGTCGTTTTCTATACCATACCTGGACGATTTGATCATTTTCGTCTCCATTTTATCTTCCAGCGCCTCCAGATCTCTTTTCGTAAAGTCCTGAAGGGACTTCAATCCGTGATTGCGCACCAGATAGTAGATCACTTCACGCTGCTCCGCTACATCTTTTGGTGCTTTCGAATGGATGATCTTTTTTAGACGCAGACGCTGCGAGTAACGCGAGACAGAAAATGCACTCTGAGGGCCGTATACGGCCAGTAAAGACAACAAGGACAAACTTATCGGGATCATCATGATGTTCTGCTTTCTGCTCAGCAAAAAGTAGGCAGTAAGTAAGGTCAGCCAAACCGCAAGCACAGTCAGGATGTATCTGGATTCAGTAATCCCATATATCCCCACCCTTTTCCATACGGCCAGCAAAAGCAACGCCACCAATGGGATCATCATCACATAAAAGAATTTAGAGAACAGCCTGATCCAACCATAACCTTCTTTGTCTTTGATCGGGTAGATGAGCAAAAGTGACAGGATCCCAAATACGGAATATCCGAGGATCAGCAATGACACCATCCCTTTGGGCAACTGCCATTCCAGGGCAATCTTTACTTCATAAACGAGTAAGATCAGCAGGTAAATGCTCATCAATGGGATTAAAACATATTGCGTGAACACCTGCAGTCCCCTAGGATAAGAATGATCCTCTTCCAGGGCTTTGAGATCCAGAGGCAAACCTGCCAGGAAGAATACTGTAGCAAATCCCGCAGTTACCAAAGCAAACAACCTCACGTAGACATTCGAACTGATGTCTGCGTTGAAAAGCGCATTGATCGCTGAAAGGGCAATGGCCAGTCCGGCAAACAATACCCCGGCATACAATGCTGAGATCAGGAACCTCAGAAATAAGGTTTTGTTATATTGCCAAAAGCCATTTAAACTGCTTTTACCGATAAATGGTGCGAAAGCCACCAGCAAGTGAAAAGAAAAAGCCAGCAGGGCGATCCGATAAATATCGGCCTTGTACAGTTCAGGGTGCAAAAGGAAATAAAGTCCTGCGCAGACGAGCACAGCAAGCAGCCGCAAAAACCATTGCCTTCTCTTACCCAATTTATTCACTTCCGCATAAAGATCCACTGAAAGCAGGAGCGTCAGCGCCAGATTGGAAACACAGATGAAACGAATAGCAGGACCTATATTGTCATCTTCCCCAGGCGGATCTACTGCATACCACCACGCGGCCGTAGCCAGTAGTGCTAAAAGGACTTGTAAAGGAAAACGCTTCAGTACAGCAGCAAAGCTGGACCATAGGGACTGGAGAGATGGCAATTTAATTTTCATAGCAGATCGATTCCATGAATGTAATCATTAAGATTTCAATATTAACAAACATTAACATTTTAATCATTGAAGCGCTAAATTGTTTAACCTAACTTGCGAGCGTAAACTAAAATCATGAAGTATTTACTGTTAACGCTTTCACTTTGTGGCATCATCTCAGGCGCATTTGCACAAAATGGCTACACCATAAAAGGTAAGATCACCGATACCGCCGGGACACATCAGATGCTGAACACAACCATCGCCCTGCTCAATGAAAAAGACTCTACATTAGTTGGTCATACCCGCGCAGATGCAGAAAGCAACTTTTCTATAACCAAACTCAGAGCAGGCAAGTTTATTCTACTGGTCACTTATCCTGGCTATGCAGACTATGCGGAGAATTTTGAGCTCGACAGTCTTCATCCTGCTAAGGATTTCGGCAACATTAACCTCTTTCTAAAAGCAGCATTACTCAATGATGTCATCATCAAAGGCAAGGCTGTTGCCATCAGGATCAAAGGCGACACCACAGAGTACAATGCCGGGAGTTACGACATACGCCCCAACGATAAGGTAGAAGACCTCCTCAAACAGCTCCCGGGAATACAGGTAGACAAAAATGGAAAAATTACTGCCCAGGGCCAGACCATCAATAAAGTACTCGTCGACGGAGAAGAGTTTTTTGGGGACGACCCAACGCTCGTGACCAGAAACCTAAGGTCTGATATGATCGATAAAGTACAGTTGTATGATAAGAAAAGCGATCAGGCCACCTTTACCGGGATCGATGATGGACAGAAGGAGAAAACGATCAACCTCAAACTGAAGGAGGACAAGAAACAAGGCTATTTTGGCACACTGGCAGCTGGCGCCGGAACCGACAAGTTTTATGAAGCAAGGGCAACCGCCAATATTTTCAAGAATAAGCAAAAAATGGCCTTCGTCGGGGGCTCGGGCAATACCGGCCAATCTGGCTTTGGTTCCGGACAGCGCATACAGATCGGTGGCGATGACATGGCTTCGGGGGAAGGGCTGGAAAATTTCAATGGCGGATACAATGGCCGGGGAATTCCCAGCAGCCATACCGGGGGCTTCCATTTTGAAGATGCCTGGAATGCCAATAAAAGAGCCATCAACACCAACCTTAAACTAGGTTCCTCCGGCGTAAAGGGCAACAATAATACCCTAAGCAGAAACACCCTGCCAACCGGAGTGATCAATAGTGAATCTGACGAGGATTTTGACAACATCATGTTGCAAAAGAATGTAGATGCACGGTATAAGCACGAGTTTGATTCTACTTCAACCATTACCCTTACGGTTTCTGGCGGACTGGCAAATTCTAAAACACGCAGTGACTTTAAGTCGACGAACACGCGGGGCGACAATAGCCTGATGAATACCGGGATACGCAACATCAATAATGAGGGAGATGAAAAAACATTAAATGCCAGTGCATTTTGGGCCAAAAAGCTGAAGAAGAAAGGCAGAACAATCTCTATCAATGTCAGGCAAAGCCTGGGCGACAGTCGATCAGATGGCTACCTGTATGCACTCAATGAATTCTACGACGTCAGCAGTCAAAAGGAAAATCAAGACCTGGTAGATCAGTATAAGGTCAATAGCACCATCCGCAATTCATTCAGCAGTAATGCTACCTATACAGAACCGCTTTCCAAAACGCTGGCACTCACTGCTAACTATGGGCTGAACCTAAACAACAGCAATTCGAACCGAAGGTCATTTAACCAATCGCCTACAGGAAAATACGATGATCTGGATGAGAACTTCAGCAATCATTTCAAACTGGATGAGATCAGCAACCAGGCCGGGGCATCCATCAATTTCAATAAAGGAAAAACTGGCCTGACGGCAGGCACCCAGATCCAGGCGGTCAGATTCAACCAGGTCGACGTTAATGCCAATAAATCCTACAGACGCAATTTCATCAATTGGTTCCCTCAGGCCAATTACCGACTCAAGATTTCCCAGCAGCAAGGCTTGTCACTGGGCTATAACGGCAGCACTTCCCAACCTAGCCTGGAACAAATTCAACCCATCCGGGAAAATACTGATCCACTAAACGTTATTCTCGGAAACCCGGACCTGCGCCCCTCTTTTTCCAATAACCTCAACCTAAGCTATTCCTCATTTAAGATGCTGAGCGAACAATATTTCTATGTGCAGGCAAGCTATAACAACACTTTCAATCAGATCACCAACAACACGGTAACGGATCCGACAACAGGCAAAAGCAGCAATCAGGCCGTCAACATCTCCAACAAAAATCCAGATGGATTAACGGTACAAGCCATGCTTAGCAGGAAAATCAAAAGCCTGGATGCACACGGGGGAATCGAATTTACATTCATGAGTTCCAACAGTTATGGAATGATCAACAATACACTCAACGAGAGTAAATTCCTCGATATCTATGGAAACCTATCTCTGGCAAAATACAAAAGCGGCGCCTATTCCTTCCGCTTTGGCGCAGGACCGGCCTGTACCGTATTGTCGAATTCCCTGCAAGGTACGAGAAGTCAAAACTGGGGCGTAGATGCCTCCGGAAACTTCTCTGTAAACCTGCCCGGAAAAATCGAAATTGGCTCGGATGCAGTGTATGCCTACAAGACCAAGACAGAAGCCTTCGACCGCAACCTCAACCGATTCAACTGGAATGCCAGCATCAGCAAGAAATTCCTGAAAGCGGAAAACCTGAGGCTTAGCCTGCGGGGCAACGACCTTCTCAATCAGAACAAGGGCTTCAACCAAAGTATCAATGGCAACATGATCGTACAAAACAGGTTCAGCAACATCAACCGGTATTTCCTGGGCAGCATCATCTGGGATTTCAACAAAATGGGTGCAGCCACAAAAACACAATAAGATGAAAATTCAAATCACACTCGCTATACTATTTTTTGCCTTTACCTTCAGTGGAAAAGCACAGTACAAACGTTTTCCTATGAGCGGGGCCATTCGTTTCGAAAAATCAGTCAACATGTATGCTTTAATCCGCAATATGAGCAATGGAAAAAACTCGGCTTATATGGGCAACATGCTTGACGAATACAAGAAAAGCAATCCACAGTTCCGTGTCAGTCAGAGCACCCTACTATTTTCTGAAAAACAAACTTTATTTACACCCGATAAAGTGGAAGCAAATGCAGAATCCGGGTTCTTTGAGTTCTCCAGTGCTGATCAGTCCAATACGGTTTATACCGAACTGGCAACGGGCAGATTCATTACCCAGAAAGTCGCATTTAATGAAACTTTTCTGGTGAAGGACAGTGTACGAAAGATCAATTGGAAAATCACCAGTGAGCTGCGCGAGATTGCAGGCTACGAATGCCGGCGTGCAAATGCGATTATTTTAGATTCCATTTATGTCGTTGCTTTTTATACCGATCAGATTCCCGTTTCTGCCGGGCCGGAGTCCTTTCAGGGTCTGCCCGGAATGATCCTGGGCGTCGCACTCCCCCATGAGCACATCACCTGGTTTGCCAAGTCGGTATCCGACAAAAGCATCCTTGCGGCAGATTTCAAAGCGCCGGCCAAAGGAAAGCCTATGGACAACAAGGGCTTTGCAGACACCATCAATAAGGTACTGAAACAATGGGGCGAGTTTGCAGGTTCAGCATTAAAAATGCTGTTGCTTTAATTGTTGACGAGCAATTTATAACCCTTTCCGTGAACATTCAATATTTCTACTTTTGGATCTTCCCGCAGGTACTTTCTCAACTTGCTCAGGAACACATCCATACTCCGACCATTGAAGTAATTATCGTCGTGCCAAATGCTCAGCAACGCTTCTTCCCTGGTCAGCACACTGTTCTTTTTCAGGCAAAGTAACTGAAGGAGTTCCGCTTCCTTGGTAGACAATTTTTGCTGCTGTCCGTTGTGATGGATCAACTGCGTGGTATAATCAAAAGTATATTCACCGATCTGGAAGCTGGTCTGCGGTGCTCCGCTTTCCTGGGGCTCCCGCACGGCCACGCGCTTCAGCAGCGCATTGATCCGGAGCAGCAGTTCTTCAATTCGGAAGGGTTTGGTAATGTAGTCGTCGCCCCCCAGATCGTAACCTAAGGCCTTATCTTCCATCATTGCCTTAGCGGTCGCGAAGATGATGGGAATGTCCTGATTGATTTTTCTAATCTCTTTGCCTAATGTAAAACCATCCTTTTTCGGCATCATCACATCCAGGATGCACAAATCGAAAGTCTGCCTGGTGAAGGCGCGTAAACCTTCCTCTCCATCCACACATAGCGTCACATCAAATTTCCCTTTCAGTTGCAGGTGTTCCTGCAACAGCAATCCCAGGTTAGGGTCATCTTCTACTAATAAGATCTTCTTCATGTGTCGTTAATTTTGGTTTACCGGTAAATAGATTTCAAATGTTGTTCCCTTCTCCTTCTCGCTGTGTACTTTGATGGTACCACCCATCTGTACAATGATATCCTGTACATAGTTCAGACCAAGCCCAAATCCCTTTACATCGTGCAGATTGCCCGTAGGCACACGGTAGAACTGGTCAAAGATACGTTTGGTCTGTTCTTTGGTCATACCTATTCCCTTATCGGAAATCTCCACGACCAGCTTTTTACCTATATTTCTGGTCCTGATGCTGATCTCGGGCTCGTCCCGGCTGTATTTGTTCGCATTGTCGATCAGGTTATAGATCACATTCGAAAGATGCAGTTCATCTCCATAGACCAAAGGGAATTCCGCATCAAGCGCCATATTCAAACTGGCATTTTTCTTTTGGAGCTGCAAACCCATACTGTCTACCACTGCAGCAACAAGGTCATGGATATTCACCTCTGCCTGTTCCAGTTTCAGTTCCTTTTTTTCCAGGCGCGCAATGCTAAGCACCCGCTCTATATGGTTGCCCAAACGTACATTCTCATCGTAGATGATACCTGCCAACCGGTTGATCCGGCTCTTATCCACCTCCATATCCGGATCCTTAAGTGCTTCACTGGCGATCATAATGGTCGCCACCGGAGTCTTAAATTCGTGGGTCATGTTATTGATGAAATCTGTTTTCATCTCGGAGATTTTCTTTTGTCTCAAAATTGCAAAGAGCGTATAGGCAAAAATAAACACCAGCACCAGCAGAAGTCCTGCAGACGAAGCCAAAGTAACGCCCAGGCTGGCAAAAATCATGGAGTTCTTATTTGGAAAATGTACATACAGCATTCCCGGATCGCGCGTCACCATATTGGTCAGCGTCACCTTGTACGTATTTTTAGGAACGATATCTTCATGCCCATTGGATGCCTTCATGTACACGAGAGAATCCTTTTGGGCCAGGCTCACCCAAAAATCATATTTCAAGCTGATGTTCCTGTTGACAAGTTCTTTCTTCAGTAAAGTATCCAGCAGGCCTTTTGATACCATTTTGCTCAGTGGGATATTGGCTTCGCGCATCTCCTTGGCTACATCCTGAAGCACCAAATTGGCATCAGGCCCCAAAGGTAGCGTATCCAGCATGATCCGCTTTAAGCCCTCTTCGTACTTCCTTTTCGCAAGGTCATTCTCCAGTTTAAATTTACGTTCCAGTTCCGGATCTATGGTTTTGACGCTGATGAGAACGAGTTTACCCGTTACAGGGTCTATGGCGTGATAGCGGATGCTATCCGGCATTTCATTAGATACAATATTGAAGGATTTCAAACGCTGTGGTACAAATGTCGATTTGATCTGTCCGCCCACTACATTCCCAAATTCATCCAGCCCCACATTTACATCTACATGAACGGGAGAGTTCATCGGATTGCTCATATCTGAAGCGGCAAGAAATTCATTTTCCGTAATGCGTACCGGATTGACGTAGGCCCTTGCGATGTCACGTACCGTTTTGTTGAGGTCAGCAACCACCTGTTTTTCCTGTTTAAGCAAGCGTTGCTCTTCTTCCGTTTTGTAACGTTCTTTGTAATCAACAAGCTGCTGCGCCTGATTTCTGATCTCAACTTCCCTCTCCCGCTCGAGCTGGCGGTCCTTTTTATTGATATGCAGTGCGGCCGTTCGTTTCTGGATTTTGTTGACCACCCCATTGAGGGCCTGGTTTACATTTTGTTCAAAAAGCTGGGAATTTAAGCTATAGGCCTGCCTGATGTAATACAACTGCATTACAAAAACACCCAGCAAAGCCAGGGTCATTAACGCGGTGATTATCCAAAGGCTCCTTTTCTTCATTAGCTATAATATACAAAATTAATGAAGGAAAGCTACAATCATTTTCATTTAACAAATTTTAACACCGCATTTAAGTTAAAGCCTGAAAAGATGCCGGTCCTGGATAAACCAATTTGATTGACCTCTCTCCGCAATTTTAAAAATTCAAGATAACAAATTGACTATTAATAGAAAACGGCTCAATTTAAAATTGGCGAATGGGGATCAGATTCTAGTGGTTTGTCTATATAACACCCTTCTGTTACAAATACTATAAAATGCATAATCAATCGATTATTAGACAGGATTGGTCTATGGTTGCTGTATCCTTGCTCTATCCTTGCTGTATCCTCGCTATATCTTTTAGATAAAGTAACCATAGAGCAAGGATACAGTAACTATACAATAATTCGCATTTCATTCTTTAAGATAACCGTTTATATTTCATCTATATCCAAAATGCGACCTAACGCCATTATCATCCGCAATAAGGCCGACCTTAATTAGACCTAGAAAAAATAACAGAAATTATTTGCCAAAGTGGGAGATGGTCGTATATTTGTACCCGAGAGCGTTAATTTAGAACGGGAGTAACCATTCGTGGTTATTCCCGTTTTTCTTTTTAGCAGCTTTTTAAAACAAAAAAAGCGACCGGTTTGCACCTGCCGCTTTACCCTAACCCGCTTATCTATCTATTTTGCTAATCCAGCCAGTCTGGCTGCCTCTGCCACCGGAACGTTATTGTTATTTCTCTTGCATACAAAATCTGTCAACTTTACATTCTTCATGTTGCTGGCTACCAGCGTATGCTCATGCGCCATACCGCTCATCTTTAAAGTTGCATCATCTTTAATCACGGTATATAAACTTCCTGTGATTGCGCTTACTTTAGCCTTTGCATTTTGACTCAGGAACAACTGAAGATATTTAACGTCAAAATTATTGCTGGTTACCACTACTGCACTTCCGGCAGCTTCTATCCTTTGCAGGTCTTTTACCGACACTTTGATAGTTACTTGTCCTGATTCCATAGAATTGATGTATAGTGTACTGCCAGCACTGGTTACTGAAGTTTGATCTGCATTGAAGTTCTCATCTACAAATACACCTTCATTTTCACTTTGTGTAAGGATGATCTTTACATTACCTCCTACCCAAATCTTGTTGAAGCTCTTATTGATACTCAACATTTTTACGGAATTTACCGGCTTAGCCACTGCATTGCTAAATGCTGATGATGTCATAACTACTGCGGTTAATAAAGTGGCGAATGTGGTTTTGATTAAAGATTTCATAATATTTTTATTTAAGGTTTTTCTTATTGTTTGTTATTAAGACGACCTTAAAGGGCAAACGTTTCAACGGATTTCGCGCCTTTATACCAGCTTCGGGAGCGCCACGACCAACGCCTGAAATTATTCGACCAACGGGATGTAATATTTTTCATCATCGACGAACTGGCCATCAGAAATACCAGGAACAGCAGATTATGGAGAAAAATAAAGGAATTAAAGAAAGTAAATGAGCAAAAAGCTCAGCAAGGCAGCGATGGCTGTATTGAGAAAGTTGACGGAATCATTTCCGATCCAGCCCTTTCGCTCCACCAAGGCACCCAATAGAGAATCAGCCAGGTTGCCCGCGATACCGGAAATGGCAACAATTATTGCCAAATGACTTGCTCCTGCGAACAGTAAACCCGCAAAAGCAGCACCGAGAGCACCGATCAGACTTCCTTCCAGGCTGATCACACCATCAAGTCCCCGCTGGTCTTTGCGAAAGCTGAGGATGTTGAAGAAGCGGTTTCCGTAGACTGTCCCCAGTTCCGAAGACAGGGTATCGGACAGTGCCGATGCCAGACTTGCAGCAATCATGGTCCGGTACACTTCAGCATGCGGAGGATCAATTATAGTCAGTAAAGCCAGCATTCCCGCAGCACCTCCGTTTGCAAAAACCTGCCCGGCATTCCTCGCCTGGGGATGATGCCCTTCCGGACTCAAGCTGGCTTTAAACTTTTTTTGATGTGCTGTAGCCATTACACTCAAGAGAAAGAAGGACAACAGCATCAGTACCCCCCGCTCGCGGTCTGCCAGGTAAACCAGCACACCGATTAGTCCGGCAGCGAAAGTCGCGGCCAAAGTCAGCTTCCTCATTTTAAAGCAAAAGGCCATCAGCAGCACCAGCAGGAGGAAAAGAAAGATGATGGGCACTTCGGGCAAATGGAACATGTGCTTTTGTTTTTGAAGAGGTACAGAATCTGCCTGCAAGATACAGAACTCTGAAAAATAAAAAATAAACGTATTTTTAAACTTTATTAAAAACCAGAAAACCATGCAGGAACCGAACCCACTCAACCAGGTAGCAGAATTTCATAACACCTTTAAACACCCCATTAAGGAGACACCAGGCATCCCTCACCGCGACAGGGCAAACCTTCGGGTATCGTTACTGGCAGAAGAACTACAGGAGCTCAAACAGGCCATAGAGAAAAATGACTTTATTGAAGTGGCTGATGCTTTGTGCGACCTGCAATATGTACTGAGCGGAGCGATCCTGGAGTTCGGCCTTGGCCACCGCTTCAAGGAACTGTTCGATGAAGTGCACCGCTCCAATATGAGCAAGGCCTGCAAATCGCTGGAAGAAGCCGAGCAGACCATTCAGCATTACCGCAAAAACCATCAGTGTGATGCTTATCACAAAGAAGAACAGGAATTGTTCCTGATCTACCGGTCCAACGACCACAAAACGCTGAAATCGGTGAATTACTCACCGGCCGACATCCGGGGCAAACTGGAATCCATCATTGCTTAATTAAAACCAAAAAAAATGCCGCCCCTGTTGAAGGGCGGCACGATGGTCAATTTGTTTATTTAAAAAAGGTCTTTTTAGAAAGGAAGATCATCATCCTCTGCTGCTGAACTGTTTAGGTCTGCAGGAGGTGCGTAAGCTGGAGTAGGAGCTGCAGCGGCTGCGGTAGCAGACAATGCATTGATACGCCATACTACTAAGCTGTTGAAATAAGAAGTTTTTCCGGCTTTGTCTGTCCATGGACGACCGCGTAGATTAAAGGATACTTCAACATCATCGCCTTGTTTCAAAGTATCAAACAAAGCTGTTTTATCTTGTAATGCCTCAAACCTGATGTATTCAGGATAAGTCGGGTTCTCTGCATATTCTATAATCAGGTCACGTTTCTTAAAAGTTTCACTCACCTGCTGTAATGCACCAATTTCGTGCACTTTTCCTTTAATTTCCATATCAAATACTTTTTTATTCTTATCCGAAGTTCAAATCTCTATATTTTTATTGATAACTTCGTAGAATTAATTATGCAAGTTTTCCACACAAAAAGTAAGGTGATCATCACCTGCAACAAACGCCTTTCGCCCTATCTGGTTGAAGAAGTGAAAGAACTGGGCCACGACATCGTCAGGGATTTCCCTACGGGCGTAGAGCTGAACATTACGCTTACGGAATGTATCAAACTCAACCTGAACCTCAGGTGTGCCAGTCAGATTTTATACTGCCTGAGTAGCTTTAAAGCCAACAATCCGGAAGAACTCTACCGGGAACTCGTAGATATCGCATGGGAAGAGCTGATTGATTTTTCAGGTTACTTTTCTGTAACTTCCAATGTGGATAACCCGACGATCACCACTCCCTTGTTTGCGAATCTAAAGGTAAAGGATGCCATCGTAGACCGGATCAAAGATAAAAAAGGCATCCGTCCGAATTCGGGCTCAGATGCCAACAAAGCGGTAGTACATTTGTACTGGAAAGACAGTGAAGCCGACATATTTATAGATACCTCCGGCGAAACCCTGGCCAAGCATAGCTACCGCAAAATCCCGGGAAAAGCCCCAATGCTGGAAGCCCTTGCCGCAAGCGTAGTCATGAGCAGCAAATGGGACAGAAAATCGCCCTTTGTGAATCCGATGTGTGGTTCCGGCACGCTGGCCATTGAGGCGGCTTTGCTGGCTACCAACCGCAGACCCGGCTTATTCCGCATGAATTATGGATTTATGCACATTATGGGCTATGACGAACAGGAGTTCTTTGCTGAACGCCGGATCCTGAAGGACCAGGTGATCAAGAACGTCGACCTGCAGATCATCGCTACAGATATCTCTGAAGATGCGGTAGATGTGAGCCGGAAGAATGCAAAAACCGCGGGAGTAGATACCCTGATTACTTTTGAAGTTTGCGACTTTGCTGAAACACAGGTTCCTGATACAGGGACAGGCGTTGTGATGTTTAATCCTGAATACGGTGAACGTCTGGGTGTACACTCCAAACTGGAACTGACTTACAAACGCATGGGCGATTTCATGAAACAGCATTGCAAAGGATATTTCGGTTATATTTTCACAGGAAATCCGGATCTGGCTAAAAAAATCGGCTTGAAAGCCGCACGTAAGATTGAGTTTTATAATGGAAAACTGGATTGTCGTATGCTGGAATATGAACTGTATGATGGCAGCAGAAGACCGGAAGAGGAAAGACCTGTAAAAGCAAATGACTAATGCAAGAGATCATCGACAAAACCATTTCATTTGTAAAAGCCACATTGGCCGATGCTGAAGCCGGGCACGACTGGTTCCATATAGAAAGGGTATTCCACAATGCGCAAAAGATCAATGCCATTGAAAAGGGCGACGCCTTAGTTGTGGCCCTGGCAGCGTTACTCCATGACATTGCAGATCCGAAGTTCAATAATGGTGATGAAGAAATCGGCCCGCGTATGGCGGGAGATTTTCTGAGCAGCCTGGCCCTGGATGAGCAACTCATCGTACACGTGCAGCAGATCATCCGCAACCTCAGCTATAAAGCAAGCCTGGGTGTAGTGAACTTCCAATCAAGCGAATTGGATATTGTGCAGGATGCCGACCGTCTGGATGCAATTGGCGCTATTGGGATTGCACGCGCCTTCACATATGGTGGCTATAAAAACAGGGTGCTTTATGATCCGGAGATCAAGCCCAATCTGAACATGAGCAAGGAGGAATACAAAAATTCTACAGCACCTACGATCAATCATTTTTATGAGAAGTTACTGTTGTTGAAAGATTTGATGAAAACAGAGGAAGGAAAACGGATCGCGGAGCAAAGGCATGAGTTCATGCTGAGCTATCTTGAACAATTCTATTCCGAAGTTTGATATAAGGAAAAGAACAAAAACTAATTAAATTAGTTTTTGTTGCTATATTTGTTAGTAAAATATAGCAATATGTCTGAACGGATTAGAGAAAAGCTGAATATATTGGCCGATGCGGCGAAGTATGATGTTTCCTGTTCATCCAGTGGGGGAACGAGAAAAAATGACAATAAGGGCCTGGGCGACAGTCACAGTTCAGGCATTTGCCATACTTATACAGAAGATGGGCGCTGTGTTTCCCTCCTTAAAATATTGCTGACCAATCATTGCATTTACGATTGTGCATTTTGTGTCTCGCGCAAGAGCAATGACATCGAGCGTGCCGCCTTTACCGTGGAAGAAGTGGTATCCCTGACCATCAATTTTTATCGCCGCAATTATATTGAGGGACTTTTCCTCAGTTCAGGTATTTTTAAGAATGCTGATTTTACCATGGAACGTCTGTTAAAGGTGGTTAAAAAATTACGCCTGGAAGAACGTTTCAATGGCTACATACACCTGAAAACCATCCCGGGGGCCAGCGAAGAACTGATACGGGAAGCCGGCCTGTATGCCGACAGGATGAGCATTAACCTGGAGATGCCTACGGAAAGCGGATTGAAGCTTTTGGCACCTGAGAAAAGTCATGAAGATGTGAGAAAGCCGCTGGGTTTTGTGCAAAGTCAGATCATACAACTGAAAGACGAAAAGAAACTGATCAAAAGTGTTCCTAAGTTCGTTCCGGCCGGACAAAGTACCCAGATGGTCATTGGCGCCACACCGGAAACCGACAAAGACATCATGCATACGGCTGCTGCCTTCTACAAGGATTTCTCTCTGAAAAGAGTCTATTATTCGGGTTATATCCCGATCAGCAATGACAGCAGAATGCCTGTTCTGGGTTCCCAGCCACCATTGATCCGGGAAAACCGGCTGTACCAAACCGATTGGCTGATGCGGTTCTATGGCTTTCATGTCAATGAATTGCTGAACGACAGCAATCCGCATCTGGATGTCGACATTGACCCCAAATTGAGTTGGGCCTTGCGTAACCTGCAGTTTTTTCCTGTCGACATCAATGTGGCCGCCTACAAAATGATCCTGCGGATACCAGGAATTGGTGTGAGCTCTGCGCAAAAGATTGTGCAGGCCAGAAAGTTCGGCCGTCTGCGCTCAGACCAGTTGAAAAAGATTGGTGTGGCGTATAATCGCGCAAAACATTTCATCACCTGTGCAGATACGCCATTTCAGTTGAAGGATTACCAGGGTACACAGATCAAGGCTTTCATCCTGGCAGAAAGCCAAAGCAAGTACCAAAAAGCCGGCAGTCAGCAGATGATTCTGTTTTAACGCAAAAAGATGACGATCTACCTGATAGATGGCAGCCTGGAAAGTTTACTCTGTGCAGTATTCGAATGGTTTGAGCGAACGCCAGGCAAAGTCCTCCTGCAATTGGAGCAACACCATCAGCCTGATGCATTTACAACTGTTTTCGCGGTACAGCCCGATGAAAAGAAGGCCGACCGGGTATGGAAGGGGCTGCAGGCTAAGCTCGACAAAGGCTGGATGCGTAAGTTTTATTGTACCTTTCTTTCAGAAAGTCCTGAAGCGTATTCCAGCCTCTTTGAATTTGCCTGTTATCTTTTTTTGAATCCGGAAGGTGCGGAGGATAACTATGGCAATCCGCATGTGCTCCATGTGGCTCAAACGGCAAGAAAGGTAGAGCGGGAAAAACACCGGATGGAAGCTTTTATCCGTTTCCAGCACACTGCAGACGGTATGTTCTATTGCGGTATAGACCCCGATTATAATGTACTTCCGCTGATTATGCAGCATTTTAAAAACCGGTATGCCGACCAGCAATGGATCATTTATGACCTGAAGCGGCATTATGGACTTTTTTACGACCTGGAAAAAGTAGAAGAGATCCGAATGGATGCTGCGGCCCAAAAGACATTGAGTAAACCTGCAAAAGACCTGCTTTCAGAAAAGGAAGCACTGTATGCCACGCTTTGGAAAGATTATTTTAAAAGTACGAATATTGTGGCAAGAAAGAATACCAAACTCCATGTGCAGCATGTACCCAAAAGATATTGGAAATATCTTACGGAAAAGCAGGACAAATAAAGATTTTACTTGTAAATTGCTGGCAATGTAGGCGCTTATTCTTACAGGTAATACATTATTGGGATGAAATTAAGCTTATTGGTCTTTATCACCGCATTTGCCGTAGCGCTTTCTATAGGCTTGGTCAATTATTACTTCCAGCACAGCTGGTATTTCATGCTGATTTCTTTCGGCGTCTCTTTTATTACCTGTTTTGTCGTTTTTTATTACCTCCTGGAGAAATACATTTATTCTAAAATTGTCCTGATCTACAAATTGATCCATAACCTGAAATTGGGCAAAGATCTGAAAGATGCCCTGGGCGAATATGTGAGTTCAGATCCAATCAATGATGTAGAACAGGAAGTAAAAGAATGGGCAGGTCAGAAAAAAAGGGAAATTGAACTACTGAAAAAACAGGAGCAGTTCAGGAAGGAATTTCTATCTAACGTTTCCCATGAATTTAAAACACCTCTTTTTGCCATACAGGGCTATATCGAAACCTTACAGGATTGTATCGTAGATGATCCGGACATGGCGGTTAAATTCCTGAAAAAGGCAGAAAATAATGTAGAGCGTTTAAGCTACCTGATCAATGATCTGGATTCCATCTCTAAACTGGAAACAGGAGAGATCCCGATCAATTATGAGAAGTTTGATTTTGTTCACCTGGCCCGGGAAGTAATGGAGCTGTTGGAAGACAAAGCAAAAGGCAAGGGAATCACCCTCTCTTTCAAGGAAAAATATACGCATCCTGCCTTTGTGAGGGCCGACCGGGAAAAACTGAGACAGGTGATGGTCAACCTGATCGAAAATTCCATCAAGTATGGAAAGAAGGAAGGTTCTACGGCGATCAAGATCTTTGAACTCCACGATCAATACCTTATAGAGGTTACGGACGATGGCATCGGCATTGATGAAAAACATTTGCCCCGTCTTTTTGAGCGATTCTATCGTATAGACACACACCGTTCAAGAGAAGAAGGAGGAACCGGACTGGGACTTGCGATCGTAAAACACATTCTGGAAGCGCATGAACAGATCATTTCCGTCAGGAGCACTTTGCAGATCGGGACTACTTTTGCATTTACACTGGAAAAAATTGGTTAGCAGCGTTAAGCGTGTTAAAAAAACTTAACAGTTAACACTAACTTAACATTACACTCATACTTTTGTATCATATTTTATAGACAAGATGAATAGTATTTTTAAGTTTTTTACCCCAAAAGACAAAAAATTTCAGCCCCTGTTCGAACAGGCAGGAAGCAATGTATTGAAGATTTCTGAGGCTTTGCTTCTTGCTCTAAGCGCAACAGATGTAGAAAAGCGCAAGGAATACATCAAAGAGGTAGAACGTCTGGAACACGTAGGAGATGACATTACTCACTCCATTTTCCTTGAACTTAGTAAAAACTTCATCACGCCTTTTGACAGGGAAGATATCCATGCACTGGCCAGCGCTGTAGATGATATCGCAGATTACATTCATGCCTCGGCAAGCAACATCGAATTATATAATGTGAAAAACATCGGTGATGCCATGATCAAACTGGCTGAATTACTGGTGGAAATGTGTACGGATCTGGAAAAAGCGATCAAAGAATTGAGAAGCTTTAAAAACATCCGTGTAATTGCTGATGCCTGCGTAAGGATCAACAGCGGTGAAAACCAGGCAGATTACGTATGTAACCTGGCCATTGCCCGTTTATTCGAATTTGAGACTAACGCAATCGAACTGATCAAACAGAAAGAAGTACTGCAGACATTAGAAATGGCTACAGATAAATGTGAAGATGCAGCAAACGTGTTGGAATCTATTTTGGTAAAGAACGCTTAAACCTTCAAAAAATGGTAACTACCTTATTGGTCGTTGTAATTGTACTGGCTATTGCCTTTGACTATATAAACGGCTTTCATGATGCGGCCAACTCGATTGCAACAATCGTATCTACGAAAGTGCTTTCGCCTTTTCAGGCTGTATTGTGGGCAGCATTGTTCAACTTTGCCGCTTATTTTTATTTCACGGACCACAAAGTGGCCAACACTATCGCAAAAACGGTAGTAGAAAATTTCATTACACTGGAAGTGATTCTTGCGGGCTTGCTTGCCGCGATCACCTGGAACTTATTTACCTGGTGGTTCGGTATCCCCTCCAGTTCTTCGCATACCCTGATCGGTGGATTTGCAGGTGCTGGTATGGCCAAGGCTGTCACGCTTGGCGCCAATGCCATGTCGGCCATCAACCTTGCACCTATTTTAAAAGTAGTTGCCTTTATAGTACTGGCACCGGTAATCGGTATGGTCATCTCCGTGATCATTTCGATCATCATCCTTCATATTTCTAAAAATGCCAGGCCTTCTGTCGCGGAAAAATGGTTTAAAAGGCTACAGTTGATCTCCTCCGCTGCACTCAGCTTCACCCATGGTGGTAACGATGCACAGAAAGTAATGGGTATCATCTATGTCGCCATGGTAGCTTCCAACGTCCTTAAAACTGGGGATGCCATGCCGGAATGGATTCCTATCTCCTGTTATGCTGCGATCGCACTGGGTACAATGAGTGGTGGCTGGAAAATTGTGAAAACAATGGGTTCAAAGATCACTAAAGTGAATGCCTTTGAAGGTGTAGCTGCAGAAACTGCAGGTGCTGTAACCCTGGGTATTACAGAACACTTCGGTATTCCTGTTTCCACTACGCATACCATCACAGGATCTATTGTCGGTGTTGGTTTGTTGAAAAGGGTATCTGCGGTACGTTGGGGCGTTACCGTAAGCTTATTATGGGCATGGGTACTGACGATACCCGTATCCGCTACTTTAGCCGCAATTGTTTACAGCATTGTTCACTTGTTCTTTTAGAAGTCTATATTAACAAAGAGTTGTTTGTCCTGCGCTTCAGAAGCGTTCCATTTTGGACCTTTTTGCAGTAAACGTACAGCCTCCAGATCATATTTTTCGGCAATGCCCATCAACACTTTGATGTTTTCAGGCTTGCCTTTCTTATCCAGATTAAAGGAAAGAACAACAGATTTACCGGTTTTGGCTTCATTGCTGAACCGGTTTTTCTTTTTCAGGTATTCCCGGAATTTATCCCAGCCCCCGACTGGACTAAAAGCTCCTGAAACTGATGAAGCTGAAGCCATTCCCCTGATCATGATATTTTTCTTTTCGGTCTGCACACCCGCGACTTTTCCCGCAAGCGCCTTGGAAATGTTGGTATCCGGACTTCGACCAAAGCTTGTCACCGCAACTTCGTTCAGGTGCTTACTACTATCCGGCATGACCAATCGTGATGAAGAATACGCTACAGCGCGCTTTCCTTCTGCTTTATAACCTACTATAGCGACTTCATTCAAACTCACATCCTGAGGGGCTGAAGGAGACGGCACATTAGGTTTCTTTTTCAAACTGGCGTAGGTCTCCTTTTTACTGGCTTGGATTGCCCGGTCGATTACGACAGCTGTACGGTCGGCAGCCAATGAATCTTTATTTTCAACAGCAGGTACTGCAGAAGCGACAACTGGTGCATTATTTTCTTTTCTCGGTGCGAGGTTGACATCTACTTTCTTAGGCAATGCTGCCAGCTCCTTACGCCTGTTATCTTCCCTCATCCAAAAGATCACACTCACGGAGATAAACATCACTGCTGCTGTAGCTGCAATGCTCAGTCGTTGCCAGGTGATCAGGCTGCGTTTTTTGTAAACCTGCTGTTCAGACACTCGCTCCCTCAATTGCTTTTGAAGTAGCGACATTGCATCAAGGGAACGTCGGGGCGACTCACTAAGACCAGCCAATGCTTCAGCAACAAAGGGGTCTTCCAGAGCTTCCCGCTCTACCCTGTTCATGGCTTTCGCATCAAGCTTACCCTCCAGGTAATCCTCTAAAACCGCTATATCTATCCAATCCTTATTCACTACTGTTCCTTTCTATACAAATTTTCAGGTTACGCTTACCATTCTGAATGTAGCTCTTCACTTTAGTCATCTCAAAGCCGGTAATATCTGCCACTTCTTTATAGCATTTCTCTTGCAAATAAAACAAATCCACACTCACACGCTGCTCTTCAGGTAATGTCTCCATGCACTTTTCCATAACGGTCAACTGACGCTCCTTTGTATCATCGATATCAAGATGCACAATTTCTGTATTTTCCACAAAAGTATCTTCTAATGAAACGGTTGTCTGCTTAGAATTTTTACGGAGTGCCATCAGACAATGGTTTCGGGTGAGCACATGCAGCCAGCTTTTGAAATTCTGCACTTCATGGAGCTTCAATTTCAAAACCAACTCCTCGAAGATCTGCATCACCGCATCCTTACTCTGTTCTTCATCCTTCAAATAATTGAGGCAAACCCCGAAAACCAGGTGCATGTACTTATTGTACAATACACCCAATACCTCCAGATCGCCCGTCGCTTTGTAGCTGGCAATCAGAGCAGCATCATCCTGCTCCCGGATCCGGTTATTGTTTTTAATGAATTTCAAGGCTGACTAGGGCATAAATTTCTCAAGTATAAAAATATTTTTCGAGAAGCTATGGAATTTCTTTAAAGTCCACATCATTAAAAAAACAAAAGCCATGAAGAAGATATTATTGCCTATGCTAATTGTCTTGTTATTTGCAGCCTTCAAATCAGGACCGAGCCGGATAAGAACCATAACAGGAATTGTCAAAGAAAAAAACAGCGGGAAACCACTTCCAAATGTAATGGTATCAGGACTCAGCGGTAAGTCCAAAGCCAAAACCAATGACGATGGCAAATACGCCATCAATATTGATGATAAAGAAAGTGCATTAGTGTTCAGTTATATTGGCTTTGTAAAAGCAACTATAGAAGTAAGGGAGCATAAGGTGATCAACGTATCACTAGCAGCGGAAGAATCACTGAGAGAAGACGTTGTTCTGAGTTTCGCGGAACCCAAGGCCCTGAGCACAAGTTCTTCGAGGACAGTCCTCAGTTCCTCAGAAAAAGTTAAAATTCGCGGTGTAGCGCCTGTAAGCGAGTCGCTTGCAGGAAGAGTGGCCGGCATTGCAATGAGTAAGGAAAAGCCATTTAAAAAAGCACCCAGACCGATGCTGGACGAAGAAATCAGACCGGGAAGAACAGAACCCAGACCACAGTCTAACCTCCTCACAGCAGGGGAATGGAATGACGTAAGCCATTGGGACTTTTGGAAAGATCTGATGCGCAATCAGGAATGGTCTGACAAACAATCGTACTGGCAGTTCTACACCGCCAACCGTGTTGGAGTCCGCCTTAAAAATAAACAACAACAAGCGCTGACCGGCTATACGGTGACTGTCCTGAAGAAAGGTACAGCAGTCTGGAAAGCCCAGAGCAATTTTGAAGGGAAAGCCGAATTATGGCCGGCTGTATACAGCAATGATAGAGAACGCTTTACCCTCACAGTTAATTCGGCAGATGGAACGTTACTGTACAACAAAGACTTTGCTGCCGATGTCGTGAATGTGGAGATTACCCTGAATCGTACAGCAGAAAAAATTAAAAATCTCGATGTCCTATTCATGGTAGATGCTACCGGTTCGATGGGGGATGAAATCGCTTATCTGAAATCAGAACTCGAAGACATCATTGGCCGACTGAACAGGGGAAATCAGTTGAATACCCGCACAGGTCTTGTATTTTACCGGGATCAGGGGGATGAATATGTGGTGAGGGATTTTGGTTTTGATGGTAACCTGATGGCAGTAAAAGCCAACCTGTCCAAACAATATGCCTCTGGTGGCGGCGATTTTGAGGAAGCTGTAGAAGAAGCCATGGAAAGCGCAATCTATCAACAGCAATGGACAACTGAGCGTCCATCAGCAAAACTGATGTTCATGATCCTGGACGCCCCCCCGCATCACGACCAAAAACGAATCGGCAGCCTGCAACGCAGTGTAAAAGAAGCCGCAGCCAAGGGCATTACCCTGATCCCGGTCGTTGCGAGTGGTATCGACAAAAACACAGAATTCCTGATGCGATTCATGGCGATGAGTACCAACGGCACCTATGTATTCCTCACAGACGACAGCGGGATCGGAAACTCACACCTTAAACCGACAACCGGCAGCTTTCAGGTAGAGCAGCTGAATGCCCTAATGAACAGGCTGATCAGGAAATATACCGGACTGGATTCAAACGTGGCAGGGGAATTGTTATCTTCGTCTGATAAATAAAGACGATGAAATACCTGAAACTTCTTTCCCTCGCTTTTCTGAGCGGGCTTCTATTCAATAGCTGCGACGTGCAAAGCCAGTCGCAGCTTGGCAACATCATCAAACAAATCCCTACGGGAGGAAACCCGACCAGCACAGAAATTGGCCTGGGCCTGAAACAGGCGCTGGAAATTGGGACCACGAGAGGTGCAGACCTGCTTTCTGCAAAGGACGGCTTTCTGGGAAATATGGCGGTAAAGATCCTTTTCCCACCAGAAGCCCAAAAGGTAGAAAAGACTTTGCGCAGTATCGGACTGAATTCTCTGGCAGACAATGTGATCACCAGTCTGAACCGTGCTGCTGAAGATGCAGCTAAGGAAGCGAAGCCGATCTTCATCTCCGCCATCAAGCAGATGACGATAGCAGATGCCACCAATATCCTGCTGGGTAATAAAGATGCAGCCACCTCGTATTTTAAAAGAGTAACCACTGCGCAATTGATGGAAAAATTCAGGCCTGTTATTACGGCAAGTCTAAGCAAGGTTGGCGCGACTAAATACTGGGGTGACGCAGCCAGTCAATACAATAAAATCCCTTTGGTAAAACCGGTAAATACAGATCTTTCCACTTACGTGGCCCAGAAAGCGATAGACGGAATGTTCGTCCAGGTAGCCCAGGAGGAATTAAAGATCCGGGAAAACATCGGATCGAGGTCTACTGCATTGCTGCAAAAGGTGTTTGGTTATGCCGATAAGAATAAAACCAAATAAAAAGGTTACTTTTATACGGTAAATACTAATAATACAAAAGTAGATTGGATTTTAAAGATTTTAACTTCAACCCTGATTTATACGAGGGTTTATCGGCGATGGGTTTTCGCAATGCCACGCCGGTTCAGCAAGAAGCTATCCCGCTCATATTAAGCAAAAAGGATTTGATCGCCTGCGCACAGACAGGAACAGGAAAAACAGGTGCTTACCTGCTCCCGATCATGAACATGATCGCCGGGACGGAAGAACGGCATAACAATACCCTGATCCTGGCTCCAACCAGAGAACTGGCACAGCAGATTGACCTTCAGGTAGAGGCCCTGTCCTATTTCACCAATATCAGTTCACTAACGGTATATGGTGGTGGCGATGGGATTGCCTATGAGCAACAGAAACGATCGATGCGTGAAGGCGTAGACATCATCATTGCCACTCCGGGCCGCTTGATTTCACATTTGTCTTCAGGTGTACTGAAACTCGACAAACTGGAACACCTGGTACTGGATGAAGCCGACCGGATGCTGGATATGGGCTTTTACGATGACATCATGCGCATTGTGAGTTACCTGCCCAAGAAAAGACAGACGGTCATGTTTTCGGCAACCATGCCACCTAAGATCAGGAAATTGGCAGGCAACCTGCTGGAACATCCGGAACAGATCAGTCTGGCCATTTCCAAACCTGCGGAGGGCATCTCTCAACAAGTCTATATGGCTTACGATGAGCAAAAAGTCCCTCTGCTGACCGAGATACTCAAATCCGGAGATTATAAAAGCATCATTGTATTTGCTTCTACAAAGGAGAAGGTGAAAAACCTGGGTAAGGTATTCAGGGGGCTTGGACTGAAAGCAGAAGCTTTCCACTCCGACCTTGGACAAAAGGAAAGAGAAGAGATTTTATTGAAGTTCAAGAACAGGCAGCTTCCGATCATCATTGGCACAGACGTACTGAGCCGGGGTATTGATGTGGAAGGTATAGACCTGGTGATCAACTTCGATGTACCTCATGATGCAGAAGACTATGTACACCGGATCGGACGGACCGCAAGGGCAGCAACAAAGGGTACAGCGATTACTTTGGTAAATGCCAGAGATAAACGCAAGCTGGCCAGCATTGAGAAACTGATAGAGAAGGAGATCCCAAGGATTTCCGTTCCAGAGCATTTGGCTAACATCCCGGTTTCTACCGAAACGAAACCAGCACATGGCCGTTCATCAGGTAATAGACCAGCAGGAGCATCATCAGGAAAACCTAAACGCAAATTCTTCAAAAAGAAGGCATAATACCGTGGGTTTTGTATCTTTACTAGTATGCAAAACCTACCTCCCTTAGCTGAACGCATGCGGCCGCAAAGCCTGGACGAATATGTTGGTCAAAAACATATTGTAGGCCCGGACGCTGTGCTCAGAAAAGCCATACAAAGCGGGCAACTGCCTTCTATGATCTTTTGGGGGCCTCCAGGTGTGGGTAAAACTACGCTTGCCTCCATCATTTCAAATACACTCGACAGACCTTTTTTCAATCTCAGCGCCATCAATTCGGGTGTGAAGGACATCCGGGAAGTGATTGATAAGGCGGCAGCTTTGAAGGATAGCCTGCTTGGACTGCCGATCCTGTTTATCGATGAGATTCACCGTTTCAGCAAATCTCAGCAGGACAGCTTGCTGGGTGCAGTCGAACGCGGACTGGTTACCCTCATCGGCGCGACCACAGAGAACCCTTCTTTTGAAGTCATCTCCGCACTGCTGTCGAGAAGTCAGGTCTATATCCTGAAAGCACTTGATGAAAATGAACTCGCCGGGCTCCTGCAAACAGCCATTAAGGAAGATGTCATTCTCAAAGAAAAGAACATCACCATCAAAGAACACGAAGCACTGATCCGCTTGTCGGGAGGTGACGCCAGGAAATTGCTCAACGTTTTGGAGATTGCGGTTAATGGCATCGGCGGAAATAAGATTGTATTGACCAATGAGAATGTGCTCCAGCATGCCCAGCAAAACCTGGCGCTGTATGACAAGGCAGGGGAACAACATTATGATATCATTTCTGCATTTATCAAATCCATCAGGGGCAGCGATCCTAATGCTGCGGTCTACTGGCTGGCACGGATGATTGAGGGCGGAGAAGACCCCTTATTCATTGCCCGCAGGTTGCTCATCCTGGCTTCCGAAGACATCGGCAATGCCAACCCAAATGCCTTGCTACTGGCCAACAATTGTTTTCAGGCAGTCAATGTGATTGGCTTTCCCGAATCCAGAATCATCCTTTCGCAAGCCGTGACCTATCTGGCATCCTCAGCAAAAAGCAATGCTTCTTATGAAGCCATAAATAAAGCACAGTCCCTGGTGAAACAAACTGGCAATTTGCCAGTCCCATTACATATCCGCAATGCGCCGACAAAATTGATGAAAAACATTGGTTATGGTAAAGACTACCAATATTCCCATGGTTATGAAGGAAACTTCTCTGCACAGGAATATTTCCCTGATGAGCTGAGCGGCACTAAACTCTATGATCCGGGGAAAAATCCGGCAGAAGAGAAATTGAGAGAAAAGTTAAGGCAGAACTGGAAAAATAAATACAATTACTAGATGCTCAGCACATTTTTAAGTCATCAATGGAAAGCCTTCTGGCGATCGAAAAGTAAGGGAGGCACTATAGCTGCCAACATCCTGATGGGGCTAATGATCCTTTATCTGCTATTGGTTGCTTTTGTTCTGGGCTTTATGCTGGAATATTGGGCAGGTAAATTTTTTCCAGGTAAAGATGTAGAAACGGTATTCAACAGCTACATCATCTATTACTTTGCACTGGATTTTTTAATGCGCATACAACTGCAGGAACTGCCCACCCTCAGCATTGTTCCCTACCTGCACCTTAGGATTCCCAAAAGAAAGATTGTACGCTTCCTGAATGCCCGGTCTTTGTTTAGCGCCTTCAATATCCTGTCACTGATCCTCCTGCTGCCTTTTTCCTATACTTACATCTCAGACATTCATGGTTCTTTTGTTTCCCTTATGTATGTGGTGTCGATCCTCTCCCTGGTCATTTTCAATAATTATACCGCATTGTACATCAAGAGACTTAGTGTCAACAGCAGCAGGTATACCCTGATTACACTGCTGGTCATCGCCCTGATTGCTGCATTGGAACACTACCGGATCTTTTCTATATCGGCAATCTCCAATCGAATATTTGAATCCATCACCGAGCAACCATTATTGGCATTGGGCTTCAGTGCCGCAGCAGCATTGATGTTTTTATGGAATGCCAAATACTTGCGAAGTAATTTATATGCAGAAGAACTTGGTGCTGCAGAAGAGAAAAAAGCAAGCACGAACTATCCCTTCTTTAGCAGATTCGGAGAAGTGGGCACATTGGCTGCCCTGGAACTGAAACTGATGTTGAGACATAAGCGCACCAGGACTGCGCTTTCCATGAGCGCATTTTTTATTTTCTACGGATTCCTTTTTTACAAAAAAGAAGTACTGGCAAAGGATCAATTGGGCATGGTGTTATTTGCTGCTGTCTTTATGACAGGAAGCGCGGTCACAATTTACGGACAGTTTATGTTCGGCTGGCAGGGCGCGCATTTTGATGGTCTGCTGGTCAACAAAACCAATTTGCGCAATTTCATCAAAGCGAAGTTTCTGCTCTTCACATTGATGTCGACGCTAACTACCATACTGATTAGCTTTTATGGCTTCATCAGCTGGAAGATCCTGGCTGTACAATTTGCAGCCTATCTCTACAATGTTGGAATCGGAACAGTAGTCGTGCTCTATTTCGCAACCAGAAACTACAAGTCCATAGACATGAGTAAGGGCTCTACATTCAACTACCAGGGACTGAGTGCCAGCCAGTTTGTGCTCATGATCCCTTACTTCCTCCTTCCTTATCTCTTTTACCTGCCTTTCTCCATTTCAGGAAAACCGTATTGGGGACTGGCCTTCCTTGCTTTTGCCGGATTTACAGCGCTGATCAGCAGGAGCTACTGGGTGTCGTTTATCCTGAGAGCATTCAATAAAAGAAAATATACCATCGCCGAAGGCTTCAGACAAAAATCATGATTTTAGAAATCTCACAACTAAAAAAGAAATACGGGCAGCGTACGGTAGTCGACATTCCCGAATTACAGATCAATGCCGGGGAGACCATTGGCGTAGTGGGCAATAATGGTGCAGGTAAAACCACGCTATTCCGGATGTTGCTCGACCTCATCAGGCCCGATGAAGGCGCAGTACTTTCGAAGGCAGAAAACGTAGCCCATTCGGGTCAGTGGAAAAACTACACCGCCTCCTACCTCGACGAAGGTTACCTCATTGACTACCTCACAGCGGAAGAATATTTCTTCTTCATAGGAAGTCTCCATAATTTCAGTGAAGCGCATGTACTGGACTACCTGAACAGCTACCAGGAGTTTTTTAACGATGAAATCCTGCGCAAGAAGAAGTACATCCGGGATTTTTCCAAAGGAAATCAAAATAAAATTGGTATTGCCGCAGCACTGATGCAAAACCCGGAACTCCTGATCCTTGATGAACCTTTCGCAAATCTGGATCCTACGACACAGATCAGGCTCAAAACTTTATTGAAATCTCTGAAGGCCGAAACAAAAATGACTACCCTGATTTCCAGTCACGACCTCAATCATGTCACTGACGTTTGTGACAGGATCATCCTGGTAGAAAAAGGCCTGATTATAAAAGACTTCCACACTGACGAAAATACATTAATGGAATTAGAGGCCTATTTCTCTGACTAAACTTGTACTAAATTATAGTCAGCAACGCTTTTGTTACCAAAATTAGCCTGATGATTTTCAGTGCAATAAGCTTCGTAAGCAGCAAAATCAACCCTATCCGGTCGTAAACACCAAAACTGGCATTAGGTTTGATTTAAGCTGAACACAAATAAAATAATTACGTTATGATTACTTCAAAATTTAAAATAGCAACATTTAGTATCGCCTTATCTCTTGGTGCCATGGCATTTCAAGGTTGCGATAGTTTAACTAAAACACAAAAAGGAGCAGGTATCGGTGCAGCAACTGGTGGTGTGATTGGCGCTATTATCGGTAAAAAAGCGGGTAATACAGCTGTGGGAGCCATCATCGGCGCTGCAGTAGGTGGTACTGCCGGTGGTTTTATCGGAAAAAGGATGGATAAACAAGCTGCAGAGATTCAAAATGCGATTCCTAATGCTGAGGTAATTCGTGAAGGTGAAGGTATCATTGTGAAATTTGATAGCGGCATCCTGTTTGGATTTGACAAATCAGATCTGACAGCACAGGCCAAATCAAATGTGAAATCATTGGCAGGTTCATTGAACCAGTATCCTGGAACAGACATTAAGATCATTGGTCATACTGACAATAAAGGTACAGAAACTTATAACATGGGCCTTTCTGAAAGAAGAGCTGCAGCTGTTAAAGCTTATGCAGTGTCACAAGGCGTACCATCGTCACGTTTAATCACATTGGGTAAAGGATTTTCTGAACCTATTGCTGATAACGCAACTGAGGATGGAAGAGCTGCTAACCGTAGGGTTGAAGTAGTGATCGTAGCCAACGAAAGCTTGAAAAAAGAAGCACAGCAACAAGGCAAATAAAAACATTTTACATCTACCTATGTAAAACATAAAAATCCGTCGTACTAATGTACTTCGGATTTTTTTTGCTTTATGCTCAGGTACTTTTAGGCTTCGTAGATGTCGGCGAAATACTGGATGGCCAGAGATTTCAGCAGCAGTTCCTGCTCCATCATGGCATACGAAGGCACGGGTTTCACCAGATTCCAATGTGGCCAGCCATCCTGATCCAGTCCCTCCAGTTCGTAGAAACCCATTTCACTCAACAGGCGACAGGTAGCAATGTGCATCAGCTCCTCTTTTTGGCGCTTACTATATTTCCCCGGACCTTTCCCTAATTCCTGAACACCAATTAAAAAGAGGATCACTTTGAGATCTGGGATATCAGAATCAAATTCCTCAGCTATTTTGTGTTGCAAATCTTTCCATTTTGCATGTATTTCCGCAGGCTTCATGTGGCAAAGATACAATTCGTAACATTGATAAAACTCATCGCAGCTTCATAAAGATAATTTGCTATTTTTAGCCTATGAAGAAAGAAATTGTAACGGGCATTATGTCCTACGGTATGTCTGGAAAAGTATTCCATGCACCTTTCATAAATGCACATCCCGGTTTTAAACTGTATGCGATTACGGAACGTTCTAAAAAAGAAGCAGAAAAAGACTACCCTGGTATACTAAGCTACAACACGATAGATGAAATTATCGATGATCCGGCTATTGAACTGATCATCATCAACACACCCAATTACACGCATTATGATTATGCCAGCCGTTCGCTCAGGGCGGGTAAAGATATTCTGGTAGAAAAACCTTTCACCGCGACTTCAGTGGAAGCCAAAGAACTGTTTGCATTGGCTGACGAGTTGGGCCGCAAGATTTTCTTTTACCAGAACCGCCGTTGGGACAGCGATTTTACTTCGGTACGCAATGTCATCGAAAGCGGACAATTGGGCAAGCTCAATGAAGTACATTTCCGTTACGACCGCTACCGTGTCGCTATAGGTGCCAAAACTTTTAAAGAAGAGCCAATTGCTGCGAGTGGACTGATGTATGATCTGGGACCACATTTATTGGATCAGGCCATCAGCATTTTTGGTAAGCCTGAATCATTCCATAAGATCATCGGCAGAAACAGGCCGGATACTAAGGTAGATGACTACTTCTCTATTCACCTGGCCTATCCAAACAGTGTGAATGTATTTGTTCACTCCAACCTCCTGCTACTGGATCCCCTTCCTGCCTTTGTATTGCATGGAGCCAATGGATCTTTCCATAAACAGCGGTCAGATAGTCAGGAAGAACAATTGCTAAAAGGTATGAAGCTGGATGAGCCGGGCTATGGTATAGAAGCCGAAGGTGCTGAAGGAAAACTTACATTGATAGACGCATCCGGAAACAAAACCGTTACTGCTGTACCTTCATTGGAAGGAAACTACCTGTCGTTATTTGATGCGGTCTATGAAAGCATCGTCAATGACGCAGCATATTACGTAACAAGGGAGCAAGTACTGACACAGTTAGAAATCCTTGAAGCCTAATTGATGGAAAGCTTCTTTATCCTGATCCCGATCCTCTTATTGGTTTGCTATTTCATTTTTAGAAAAGATAGCCGAAAAAATTATGTACAATTGGGCGAAACCGACAAGGAGCTGTTGTTCCAGCATGTACATTACTACCAACACCTTGATGTGGAGGAAAGGATCAGGTTTGAAGAGAAAGTTTCGTCCTTTCTGAGTTACGTCCGCATTGAAGGTGTAGGTACAACTGTAGAACCTCTGGATAAATTATTAGTGGCGTCCAGCGCCATTATTCCTGTCTTTGGCTTTCCGGACTGGAAATATAAAAATCTAAGCAATGTATTGTTGTACCCAGATACCTTCAATACCGATTTTCAATACGAAGGCGGAGACAGGAGCATCTTGGGCATGGTGGGCTCGGGTTATATGAACGGGCAGATGATTTTATCCCGCTCGGCATTGCTCCACGGTTTTTCCAATAAATCAGACAAGGAGAACACAGCAATCCATGAGTTTGTACACCTGCTCGACAAATCAGATGGCGCTACAGACGGCGTACCGGAAAACCTGATGAAACACGAGTATACCATCCCCTGGCTGAAGATGATCCATGAGGAGATGCAACGGATCGAAAAAGGAAAATCAGACATCAACCCCTACGCCATCACCAATGAAGCCGAATTCTTTGCGGTAGCAGCTGAATATTTCTTTGAAAAGCCAGATCAGTTCAGCCATAAGCATCCGGAGTTGTATGAAGCATTATCTGCCATATTCCTACAGGACCCGGCCTCCCGGGAGATTTAACTATAAAGCACCCAGTAGTGCGACATTGAATTCCGTTGGGATTTCAATGTGCGGAATGTGTCCGCAAGCTTCAAACTCTACGATCTTTGCACCCGGAATTTTTGCTGCAGTTTGTTTTCCCAACAGCTTGTACTGACCATAGATGGCCTGCTGATCCGGACTCAATAAACCTTTACCCACGATTGTCTTATCTTCTTTGCCGATAAAGAGTACCGTTGGCACCTTGATATTATAAAATTCGTAAACTACTGGCTGTTCGTAGATCATGGTAAAGGTCAATGCAGCCACCTTAGCCCAGCGCGGGAAATCGGCACTATTTGTAACACCGCCAGCAATACGTACCAGTTCTTCATATTCCGGTTTCCATACGGTAAAATAAGAGCTCTGGTAATATTTTCGGACACTTTCAGCGGTAGACTTCAGTTCGGTCTGGTATTGCTGCTCAGTGGTTACATAAGGAACAAAACGGCGGTAATCTTCAAGTCCGATCGGATTTTCCAGCAGGAGTTTTTCTGTTTGCTCCGGATACATCAGCGCAAATCGCGTAGCGAGCATACCACCCATTGAATGGCCCAAAACACTCGCTTTCGGAATTCCCAAATGATCCAGTAAAGCCTTATTCCAACTCGCCATTTGATGGAAGCTATAATGAATGAAAGGTTTGGATGATTTTCCAAAGCCGATCTGATCGGGAACAATTACCCTAAATCCACGGTTACTCAGGGCCTGGATCACATTCGTCCAATAATAACCACCGAAATTCTTACCATGAAACAAAAGCACAGTACGCCCATTTGGCATTTTTGCAGGGGCCACATCCATATAGGCCATCCTTACATCCTGTCCTTCTACATTCAGGGGCAGAAATTTTACCGGATAGGCATATTTCACATTCTCCAGGGTAACGGATAAGGTATCGGCTTTTTGCGCCTGGAGTGTCAAACAAGTAAGGCTGAGAAATAAGGCAAGAATTATGTTTTTGTTGATCATTAGGTATAGATTTACGGAAAAACAATAAAAAATAGGAACTGAAAGTTCTAAACATAAGCATTATTTCCTGCTATCCTGAAACAGGGCTTCCGAAATGACAGTAAAGCAATGTAAAATTGTTGTATTAAAAAAGGGATGCGCTGCGGCATCCCTTTTCATTCACCCTTACAAGAATGGCACACTAATGCCAAAAGTCACATTCCTTCCGGGATTGTAAATATTTGCCAGTTTATACCTGCTCAAGTGATTATAATATTCCTTGTTCAACAAGTTCTGACCAGTGATCCATAGGTTAAACTTCCCTTTAGCGGTGTTGATGCTTGTACCTACTCCTGCATCCAGCAAGGTGTAACCATTGGTCTGGGTTTCAAAGCTGTCAAACCTGCCTTGCTTAAACACGTTGGTAAGGCCAACCTTAATGTAAGCACCGTCCAGACCTTTCATGCTGGGCTCAAATCTCAGTTCATTGTTGAGGCTGGCCGCAGGAATGAAGGGCAATGGACTATCATCTGCCTTATTGATCCCTTTTACATAGGCAAAAGAGTTTTCGAAATGCAGCGATTTGATTAGGTGGAAATCCACAGAGGCTTCCGCGCCGAGCAGATCAGCTTTAGTCTGGACAAAACGATAAACGGGTAGTGTTTCTACTTCTCCAGCTTCATTTTCCAGATCGATCGTCTCATTGCTGAAATTGCCTGGATAAATGTAATTAAAGATACGGTTGGCGAAGCCGTTCAAGCCAAAGGTGATATGATGCGCAGTATACTCCAGACCAAGATCAAACTGCAGGCTGGTTTCCTGTTTCAGGCTGCTATTTCCAATTTCGTATCTGAAGGTTCCTTCATGGCGGCCATTCGCTCCCAGTTCGGCGATGTTTGGCGCCCTGAACCCTGAACCTGCATTTCCCTTAATCACCAGGTCCTTTGCCACTTCAAATGCAAAGCCTAAGGAGCCTGAAACATTAGAGAATTTGTTGTTAAAGCCATTGAATACCTGCTCACCTTCAAACATCAGGTCCTGCCCCTTCACTTCTTTGTAATCATAGCGTGCCCCTATGTTGATGGCCCCATTAGAAAAATTACGCTTCAGATAAGCAAAAGCCCCAATGTTATTGCTGTTGTAATCCGGGATCAGAAATTCATCTCCTTCATTTACATTCTTCTGGTACATGCCCTGCACGCCAATTGCAGGTTCCCATTTCCCGGCATTCGGAAAATAATACTTCAGGTCATAGGTATAAGAATTCAGATTGATATCCAAGCCTGGCTCATCCATACTTTCTTCAAATTCTTTACGGAGGTTGCGCTGAAAGGCAAAGGTTGTTTTCAGCTGACCTTTACCCAAAATGAAATTGCTGTTCAGTGCTGCGCGATAATGGTTGATGTTTTGAAAGGGTAAGCCCAGGCCTCTTTTGCGTCCATCTGCAGGACTGATAACCGCCCCCTCTTCATCCAGGTAATTGCCATTGTCGTCCGGTCCTTCTTCCACCAGTCCCACATTGGTGTTGAAACGGGAAAAAGTCAGGTGTGAATAACCCCAGCTTTTGTTCAGTCCGATCATTCCGTTCAGGTTAAATTCGTTGAATCCTGAATTGGGCACTACTGCATCTTTATAACCAAAACCATAGGCATTTTTATAGGAGACACGGCCGCGATAGACAAATCCATTGTCGTTGCCCTGCATCATTACTGAGGAAGCGCTTAAGCCATTATTGGTAGCGTAAGTCGTGGTGAATTCGCCCTTGTGTATGCCAGGCGCAGGAACCAGGTCGTCAATGATGTTGATCACGCCGCCTAAGGCATCAGAGCCATACAGCAAACTTGCCGGCCCTTTGAGGATCTCAACGCGGGCAGCCGAAAACTGGTCTACCTGAATGCCATGCTCATCTCCCCATTGCTGGGCTTCTTCCCTTGCTCCGTCAACCATAGTCAGCACCCTGTTATAGCCGAGTCCCCGGATGACCGGTTTCGAAATGGCCCCTCCGGTGCTCACCTGGGCTACTCCCGGTATTTTTGCTACCGCATCAATCAGATTGGTACCTGCTGCCTGGATCAGCTTATCTTTTCCTACGGTAACTACCGAAAGACTATTTGTTTTGTTGTTTGAACTAAAAGGGGAACCTGTAATCACCACTTCGGCGCTTTCGACAATGGAAGGTTCCAATGCGACGCTGAGTGTGCCCGCACTAGCGAGGTCTATGGTTTCAGCATGCGTTTTATAGCCAATATAACGTACTTCAAGCAAGAAACGGCCTTTTGCAGGGATATTTTTAAGTGTAAATTCACCTGTCTGATTGGTTGTGGTAATGGCCTTGAGATCGGTGATGTAAATTGTCGCACCGGCAAGTGGCTCCTGTGTTGATGCATCAATGACCTTGCCCTTAAATTCGGCGCGTTCATTGGCAAAGCTATAGGTGGCAATAGCCATCAGCATCGCCAATAATAATTGTATTTTCTTCATGTGTTGTAAAATCGTAAATGAACCAAATGGTCAGCAGGCAACGCAAAGCATCACCCGGGCCATGGTTTGGATAATTCTGGTAAATGGATCAATTGAATTGCGGAAATCCGCTCGTGCTGAATTAAGCCAAAGGAGGTCCCCTTAAGGACAGGCTGATCAGTTCAGTATAGCTTCCTTTTACCGGGGGCATAGCCGGCATGAAAGTACGTGTGATAGAAAAATAATGGCATTGAACCTGTTGTACGGCGTAGTTTTTTTCAAAGTGTGCTTTACAGATCAGGCAGTTGTCGCCCCTCTCATGAATGTGAAACTTGTGCCCGCAATCCTGGTGATTTTTGACGCAGACAGGTGCCTCGTGATGGTGATCGTGAAATGCCGCAAAGGGCGTGAGCGCCATGGCAAAAACCATGAGCAACAAAACCGCAATTGCACGGTGAATATGTAAAAGACGCTTTTTCAATTCGGGTTCAAAACTAATCAATTCCATTCAATTAAATGAGTAAGCACTGAAATTGAAACCGGCAAATCAGCCGGAGCAGCTTTTATTACAAAATAATGATAGAATAAAGCCCTAACTTTAAGTGCTTGAAAAACTATAGTTCCGGCATTCACGTTATATCAATAAAAACAATATGGCCACTGCTCTTCAAATCAAAAACGGGTATATCGATTATGTGCTGACACATGATGAACAACCTAAATCAGTCTACAGCTTCGTTAAAAAACTGAAGATCTCCGAATCGGATTTCTACGAATTTTATGCATCATTCGACAGTATCGAAAAGAACATCTGGGTAGAGTTTACCGTAGAAACCATAGATACACTGCAGCAGCAGGAGGTCTGGAACGCTTATTCCTCAAGAGATAAGGTCCTCGCCTTTTTTTACAGCTATGTAGAAGTGCTCAAAAAGCAAAGGAGCTTCGTGATTTATAGCCTGAGCAAGCAAAACCGTGGATTCAATACACCTCAGGTATTGTCTGGTGTGAAGCCTATTTTTGAGCATTTCGCTGAGGAAATCATCAACGAAGGTATAGAAAGCACTGAGCTTGCGGACCGGAAGTTTTTCAGCAGAAGATATAAAGATGCCCTCTGGATCCAGTTTGCCTTTATCCTTAAATTCTGGATCAATGACGACAGTGCTGGTTTTGAAAAAACTGACGAAGCCATAGAGAAAGGTATTAATGTTACTTTCGACCTGTTCCAACCTTCCCCGATCGACAACTTACTGGATTACGGTAAGTTTCTTTCCAGGAATGGCAAGTTCAGAGAAAAGATGGGGCTATAAGAATTCATGAAAGAACAAAAAAGCATTCCAGTAAGTAAAACCGAACGTTCGGCTAAATTTGTCAAGACAGGCATTCAAATCGGTGGCAATTACATTAAACACTATTCGAAAAAGCTCTTCAATCCTGACCTCAACAGGGATCAGCTGAATGAAGACAATGCGACTGACATCTATAAATCCCTGAGCGAGCTAAAAGGAAGTGCGCTAAAGATTGCACAGATGCTCAGCATGGATAAAAATATTCTGCCGCAGTCCTATGTCGACAAATTCACGCAATCCCAATACAATGCACCTCCCCTTTCAGGACCGCTGATCGTGAGAACTTTCACGAAGAACTTCGGCAAACCTCCGGAAAAGATCTATGATCAGTTCAACCTGAAGTCTACCAATGCGGCCTCCATCGGACAAGTACACAGTGCCGAACTGAATGGTCAAAAACTGGCTGTAAAGATCCAATATCCGGGTGTGGGCGACAGTATTTCCTCCGATCTTAAACTGGTCAAGCCTTTTGCTTTCCGCTTGTTGAACATGAGCGAGAAAGAGCTCAATATCTATATCAAAGAAGTAGAGGAGCGCCTTTTGGAAGAAACAGATTACGAGCTTGAGGTCAGGCGTTCGATTGAATTTTCAGAAGCTTGTAAAAACCTCAGGAACGTAGTATTCCCCAAGTATTATCCTGAGCTCTCCGGAAAGCGGATCATATCGATGGACTGGATCGATGGTTTACACCTCAAAGAATTCCTGAAAACGAATCCATCCCAGGAACTGCGCAACAAAATCGGGCAGGCACTCTGGGACTTCTACAACTTTCAGCAGCATGAGCTAAAGGCCGTACACGCCGACCCCCATCCCGGTAATTTCCTAATCACACCAGAGGAAAAACTAGGGGTAATTGATTTTGGCTGCATTAAAGAAATGCCGGATGATTTTTATGAACCCTTCTTTTCCCTGATTTCCACGGATGTCATTAAAGATAAAGCAAAGACCATCGAGGCTTTCCGCAAGTTGGAAATGATCTTGCCTGGCGACAATGAAAAACAAGTGGCCTTTTACTATAAGATCTACCTGGAAATGATCAGCCTTTTCGCCCGGCCATATACTAGCCGGACTTTCGACTTCGACAATCCGGACTTCTTCAAAGAATTATACAGTTATGGAGATAAGATTGCCAAAATGCCTGAATTTAAACAGGCAAGGGGAGTAAAGCATTTCATTTATGTCAACAGGACTAATTTCGGCCTGTACAGCATCCTTCAGGAACTCAAAGCGGTAGTTGATACGACAACCTACCAGCCTCACTTAAAATAGGAAAGACACAGTCGCCACAACTATGTCTTTACCTAACCTAAAACTAAAAACTACACATTGGACTGCGGAAAGTGTAAAAGGTTTCATCGAAAAATCAATTATTTTAAAATCGCGCCAAATCGGGATTAAATGCGTATTTTAAGATTATTTGTAACAACTTGTTTATAAATTAGAAATAAACAATGAACAAATCAATCTACTTGAATATATTTGCATACAATTAAAGAATTCTGGGTTTGGCAAAAGGCACAACAGTTTATAAAAACATCCTGGTTATCGAAGATAACCATGCAATACTTGACGTCATCACGCTGATTTTACAAAGCGAAGCATACAAAGTAACCGGTCTCAACAAGAGTGCGGACATGCTGGCCAACATTCGCGAATCGGAACCCGATCTGGTCATTCTGGACATCATGTTACCCGATGCAGATGGCAGGGAGTTGTTAAAACAATTGCGCAGTGACGAAACGACAGCGCACATTCCTGTATTGCTGATATCTGCCCGCTATACGGAGGAAAATGTAGAGCACGGAGAATATAAGCCCAATGGATTTCTGGCCAAGCCTTTTGATATCGATGATCTGTTGGACAGGATTGAAGGAATTCTGGCCGGCAAAACTTACTAGGCACCTTTCTTTCCACCTAAACTCCGCATGAGCTGTCCGTACAGATCATCGCTCAGTTCCTCGCGAGGCTTCAATTTTTTGATCGTTGCACGTTTACCTTTAGCTTTTGCCTTGATAATCTTCAGTAACTCCTTGCTGTATTCATCATGAAAGCCTTCAATATCAAATGCTGAACTATATTGCTTGATCAGGGCAAGTCCAACGTCGAGTTCTTTTTTCCCAATGGAGGTCAGAGAAGGGCTATCAATATCTGCTGCCGACCTTACCTCCTCAGGAAAGCGGATTTTAGTAACCACCAATACATTCTCCATCGGATGAATCACGCAAAGGTTTTCTGTACTCCGCAATACGAAGCGTGCCAGACCAGCCTTTTTAGACTTCAGTAATGCCTTTAGCAACAATGCATAAGCTTTCCTTCCCTGTGCTTCGGGTTCCACATAGTAAGAGGTTTCGTAATAAATCGGATTGATCTCTTTCAGTTCCACGAAATTTTCCAGTTCAATCATCTTGGTTTTTTCCGGACTGGCATCCTGAAAGTCGGCATCTTCAAGGATCACATACTTGTCCTTCAGCATGTATCCTTTCACAATGTGGTCATACGATACTTCTTTTTTTGTGTTTTCGTTGATCCGCTTAAACCGGATCTTTGAGTGGTCCTTCTCGTCCAGCATGTCAAAATCCAGGTTGCTGTTTTGAACCGCCGAAAAAAGCCTGACGGGGATATTTACCAATCCGAAGCCTATAGATCCTTTCCAAATCGCTCTCATATCTGTGGGTATTTAAACTACAACAAGAGAGTTTATCCTTTGTTTTTGACTAACTTAGTTAGAAAGAAATCACATGAAAACAAACGAGGAACTCATCAGACATTTCTATACCAGCTTTCAGCAAAAAGACGTAAAGGCAATGCAGGAATGTTACGCTGAAGATGCGAAATTTAGCGACCCTGTTTTTAAAGGTTTGAATGCAGAACAGGTCCGGGCGATGTGGGCTATGCTCATCAAAAGCGGAAAAGATATGCGCATTGAATTTAAAAACATCAAAGCAAATGCCCTGGGTGCAACTGCAGAATGGGATGCCTATTATACTTTTTCAGTTACCGGCAACAAAGTAGTCAACAAGATCAAGGCAAACTTCATCATCGAAAATGGCAAGATTGTACAGCACACTGACGTATTCAGTTTCTACAAATGGGCCAGACAGGCCATGGGATTTACTGGCCTGGTCTTGGGCTGGACAAGTTTCTTAAGACATAAGATCAGCGCCCGCGCTCAACAAAATCTCGATAAATATATGCAAGCCGGCAAATAAAATTATTTATTCAATAGCGCAATGATTTCTTCAGCGGATAGTTTCTGCTGGTCTCCACTTTGCATCTCCTTTAGCGTCAGACTTCCACTTTGCATCTCTTCGCTTCCGATCAGGATCACATAAGGGATTCGTTTGTCATCAGCATAGCTCATTTGCTTTTTAAGCTTCGCTGCCGAAGGATAAAGTTCCGCAGCAATACCAGACCTGCGAAACTGCTGCAACAAAGGTAGGGCATAGCTTTCAGCTTCCTGATCAAAATTACTGATCAATACAGTAGTGCCCGCTGCAGCCGACTCCGGGAAAAGGTTCAGTTCCTGTAATACATCATAGATCCGGTCTGCACCGAATGAAACACCTACACCAGTCAGACCTTTCAGTCCGAACATGCCGGTAAGGTCGTCGTACCTACCCCCACCACCGATACTTCCCATAGCAACCTCATTCGTTTTTACTTCGAATATACAGCCAGTATAGTAATTCAGTCCGCGAGCCAGCGTTATGTCTAACTCTACATTTGGCACCAAAGCTGGATCAGCCTTGAGCAGCGCAGCTACATACGCAAATACCTTTTCTATTTCTGCTATACCAGCAATTCCCGTTGAGGAGCTGGCCAGAACCTGCTTCAAACTTTCCAGTTTCTCCAGGTTGTCCCCTTGCAATAAAATGACCGGCCTCAGCTGTTCAATGTCCCCCTCTGTGAATCCTCGCTCCATCAGTTCTTTGATCACACCATCCAGTCCAATTTTGTCCAGCTTGTCGATCGCGACTGTCATGTCTATAATCAGCTCCGGCTTGCCAATAACTTCCGCTATACCCGAAAGGATTTTGCGGTTGTTGATCTTAATGGTAAAATCCTTCAAACCCAGATTGCTCAGAGCCTCCTGATAGATCAGGATGAACTCGGCCTCATTCAACAGGCTATCGGAACCCACTACGTCCACGTCACACTGGTAAAATTCCCTATACCGACCTTTCTGCGGCCGGTCTGCCCGCCATACCGGCTGTACCTGAAAACGCTTAAACGGCAAAGTGATTTCGTTCTGGTGCATGACTACGTAACGGGCGAATGGCACTGTCAGGTCATAGCGCAATGCCTTCTCACTGATGGAAGAGGTAATGGCGTTCGACTGTGCCTGCGTCAACAGCTCCGGTTTTACTTTGGACAGAAAATCCCCACTGTTCAGGATCTTGAAGATCAACTTGTCTCCCTCATCCCCGTATTTGCCGGTCAGGGTAGAAAGGTTTTCCATTGAAGGGGTTTGTATCTCTGCGTAGCCATACTTCCTGAACACCTTTTTAACGGTATCAAAAATATAATTACGTTTCACCATTTCCAGAGGAGAAAAATCTCTTGTTCCTTTAGCTAAAGAGGGTTTGATAGTCGACATGCCGCAAAAGTACAAAAACTAACAGGCATAAAAAAAGGTTGTCTGCTTTATGGGCAGACAACCTTTATAATTATTTATTAATCTGATTAAGCCAATAACCTGATTGGCTCTTCCAGTAATCCTTTTAAGGTTTGCAGGAAGGCTGCACCTGTAGCGCCATCCACCACACGGTGATCACAACCTAAGGTGAGTTTCATCACGTTACCTGGTACTACTGCACCATTTTTCACTACCGGAACTGCCTGAATGGCACCTACCGATAAAATTGCACCGTCAGGAGAGTTGATGATCGAAGTAAACTCATCGATACCAAACATACCCAGGTTAGAAACGGTGAAGGTAGAACCTTCCCAATCAGCTGGCTGTAATTTTTTAGCTTTTGCTTTTTGACCGTATTCTTTCACTTCTGCAGAGATGTGAGACAATGACTTGCCATCTGCAAAACGAACAACAGGAACCAACAAGCCATCTTCTACAGCCATAGCTACACCGATATTGGTATGCTCATTGAAGCGGATCTTATCACCACCCCATGAAGAGTTAACCGCAGGGTGTTTTTTCAAGGCCACGGCAACTGCTTTGATCACTATATCATTGAATGAAACCTTCACCGGAGCTACTGCGTTGATTGCAGTACGTGCAGTCATGGCATTATCCATGTCAATGCTAATGGTCAGGTAGAAATGCGGAGCCGTGAACAAGCTTTCGCCTAAGCGTTTAGCGATCACCTTACGCATTTGCGATACTGGCTTCTCTGTAAACTTCTCTTCACCAACATACTGAGGGATTACCGGTGCGGCTTTCTCAGCAGCAGGAGCTGAAGAAGTTTCTGATTGAGCAGGTGCAGCAGCAGGCTTGAAGTTTTCAATATCTTTTTTAATGATTCGTCCGCCATCAGCACTACCTGCAACTTGTGCCAGGTCAATTCCTTTATCTTTTGCGATACGTTTGGCCAATGGAGATGCTTTTACGCGATCGCCTGTACCAGTTGCAGCAGGAGCCTCTTCTTCTTTAGCCTCCGCAGCTTTTTCAGCTACAGGTGCATCAGAAGTTTTTGCATCTGCAGCAGGTTTTGCAGGTGCATCGCCAGCGGCAAGGATACCACTAATGTCAGTTCCCTCGGGACCTACAATAGCAATGATGCCATTCACTTTTGCAGCAGCACCTTTTTCAACACCGATATGCAGTAAGGTTCCGGTTGCATAACCCATCACTTCCATGGTCGCCTTATCGGTTTCCACGTCAGCAAGGATATCATCATCTTTTACCTTATCGCCTACTTTTTTATGCCATTCAGCAATTACGCCTTCAGTCATGGTATCACTCAATAGCGGCATCCGGATTACCGTTACCCCTTTTTTCTCTAATTCTGCCTCAGAAAGTCCAGACGCAGCTGCAGCAGGTGCTTCCTCTTTCTTTTCAGCCGGTTTCTCTTCAGCTGCCGGAGCTGGAGCAGCAGCACCACTTTCAGCCTCAAGAGCTGCTTTATAGTCCTCGCCTTCTTTACCGACCACAGCGATCACTGCATCAACAGGAACAGCTTTACCTTCTTCTACACCAATGTACAAAATGGTACCATCCCAGTATGATTCTAAATCCATGGTCGCCTTATCGGTTTCCACTTCGGCCATAACATCGCCGCTTTTTATTTTATCACCAACTTTTTTATGCCACTTAGCCATCACCCCTTCGGTCATGGTATCGCTCATCTTGGGCATTCTAACTATTTCAGCCATTCTATATATCTATTGAAATGCGTTCTAAATTAATCTTTTACGTAAGGATAATCCTGTTGTACATAAATATCCGTGTACAGCTCAGAAGCCTCAGGCCAAGGTGACTCTTCAGCAAATTTCACAGAATCGTCAACGATCTGTTTTACTTTTGCTTCAATCTCCTCAATCCAGGTCTGATCTGCATATTTTTCATTTAGGATCACCTCTCTTACCTGCTCGATCGGATCTTTAGCTTTGTACTCTTCCAATTCGTCTTTAGTCCTGTATTTTGCAGGGTCAGACATGGAGTGACCACGGTAACGGTAAGTTCTCATCTCTAAGAAAGTTGGCCCTTCACCGGCTCTCGCACGCTGAATGGCTTCGTCCATTGCATTGTGAACCGCAACAGGATCCATTCCATCTACCGGAGCACATGGCATGTCAAAGCCTAAACCTATCTTGTAAATATCAGTCATGTTGGTCGTACGCTCCACAGAAGTTCCCATTGCGTAAAAATTGTTCTCACAAACAAAGATCACAGGTAATTTCCAGAGCATCGCCATGTTAAATGCCTCATTTAAAGCACCCTGACGAACTGCACCATCACCCATGTAGCAAATGTTCACGTTATTAGTGCCTTTGTATTTTTCAGCAAATGCAATACCAGCACCCAGCGGAATTTGTCCACCAACGATACCGTGACCGCCATAAAAATGATGTTCTTTGCTGAATAAGTGCATTGAACCACCTTTTCCTTTGGAACAGCCAGTAGCTTTACCATACATTTCGGCCATAATGCTGTCTGCACTTACACCCAAAGCCAGTGCATGAGCGTGATCACGGTAAGTAGTGATCATCGAGTCTCCCTGTTGCATTGCAGAAATTGCTCCTGCTACAACAGCCTCCTGGCCAATATATAAATGACAGAATCCACGGATTTTTTGTTGTCCGTACAACTGTCCGGTTTTCTCTTCGAATTTGCGCATCAGCAACATCGACTCAAACCACTTCAGATAGGTATCTTTATTTATTTCTATTGCACTCATTGTTGGGTGTTGATTTTTATTTACGAGAGCAAATCTACTTTTTTATTGCAACATATCGAAAAATGATTGTAAAATGCACACTAAGCTTGTATAAAATTTGGCACGCTTCAAAAAAGTACTCAAAACCAAATTGGCAGAGATCGGAATATCGACAAATTAAAGGCAAACAAAACCTTCATACGGCCTTCTAATGTTGCACCCAATGGATACCTTACAGAAAGTTATACAGCTGAAAAAATAAATCATTTTTCTTCAAAATGTGGATAACTTTTCAGTGAAACTTCATGACATTTGGATAACATTGGTAAAATACATATGTTTGCCTTCCAAACAATAAGCCCCTGGTGGTGTACGTTTAAGTGTAAGTGCCTTTTACCCAAACTTAACAGTATAACATGATAAAAAAGTTTTTGTTGTCCTCACTGATTGTATTGTGCAGCCTCCCGGCTTTAATTGCACAAACAAAAACAAAAGAATCAAGCAAAGTAGAAGATCCGGATAATTTAGCCTCCCAATATTTTTCCCAGGTAATGGGTGTCGCAGTAGATGCAACCTCCAATGTTAAGTTATATAAATTCATTTACGAATGGATCGGAACACCTTACCGCTTCGGAGGAAATACAAAAAAAGGAATCGATTGTTCGGCCTTTACCAAGGCCATTTACGATAAAGTTTTCAACACCACCATCTTAAGAAACTCAAGGGATATTTTCAGTATGGTAAACCCCTTGCCGAAAGATGAATTGAAAGAGGGAGACCTTGTTTTTTTCAAGATCAAAAGCCGTAGCATCACCCATATCGGAATCTATCTGGGCGATAGCAGGTTTGCGCATGCATCTTCTACCCGTGGAGTCGTCATCAGCAACCTCAATGAACCTTATTACTCCCGCTATTTTTACAAAGGCGGAAGAATCCTGGAAGGCATTAAAGAAGACCTGATCGAAGAATAAACCATTGAAATCCCTATACCTTAGTCTGTTCAGCCTTGCATTTGGCCTGGCTATCCTCAGCTGCACTACAGCGGGAAATACAGCAAGCCTGCCTCAGGCAACCTTACCCGACACCCCCCTTTTTAAGAGAGATACCATTTCCATAACAGCAGTAGGCGACATCATGATCGGCTCTGCCTATCCCAGCAAATCCAACCTGCCCAAAGACGACGGCATCAATAGTTTTAAGGAAGTCGATACTTTTTTAAAGGGCGACATTGTCTTCGGCAACCTTGAGGGCTGTTTTTTGAACAGCGGCAAATCGACGAAATGCAAAGACACCAGCGGCAACAGTTGTTTTGCTTTCCGTATGCCTGAACGTTATGCGGGGATTATAAAAAATGCAGGTTTCAATTTAATGAGCATCGCCAATAACCATGTTGGAGATTTTGGATTGAAGGGCCGTGAAAAAACAGTACAGATCCTGGATTCATTGAACATTCACTATGCGGGCTTACAGTCCCATCCTTTCAGTCTCTTTAGTAAAGACAGTGTACGCTATGCATTTTGTGCCTTTGCACCGAATGAAAATACCGTCTCTATCAATAAACTGGATAGTGCTAAAGCCCTTGTCGCAGCATTGAAAGCTCAGGCTGACATTGTCATTGTTTCCTTTCATGGTGGAGCGGAAGGGGCCAGGTTTGAACATGTACCACGTAAAAATGAAATCTTCTACCAGGAAAACAGGGGAAATGTCTACGCTTTTGCACATGGCGTCATTGATGCCGGCGCAGATGTAGTATTGGGACATGGGCCCCATGTGACCCGGGCCGTAGAAGTATACAAAAACAAATTCATTGCCTACAGTCTGGGCAATTTCAATACTTATGGCATGTTCAGCCTGAAAGGGCCAAATGGATCTGCGCCACTGCTACAGTTAAAGATCAATGGTAAGGGCGATTTCCTTTCCGCAGATGTGGTTTCTGTAAAGCAGGACAAAGTGAGGCGGCTGACTTTAGACACAAACCACACCGCCTTCTACAAAATCAGGTCCCTGAGCAATACAGACTTCCCGGGGCATCAGCTCGACTTCAGCGTGAAGGGCCGGATCAGCCTGAAAAATAACTAAGCTTCGTCTTTGGTATTTTTGACCAATCCTATCCCCGATACAAAGAAAATAATGCTGATCACTCCGATAACCGCCAGTTCTCTAAATTGCACAGTTTGTTTTGTAAAGCCGTAACCGGCATAGATCAATCCGATGATTCCTAAAATAGTCAGCACCGTTCCAAAAGTTCGTTTAACGTTCATGTTGTTTTCCTAATAGATGTATGCGGGTTACGCAATATCTGTGCCCCATATCCCAGATAAATCCTGTCAAACCGCAGGATTCTTTGTAACTTAAGCATAATTCGTTCATCAAACTATAAAAACAACGCTATGGGTTACACACTTTACATCTTTTTATTCCTTGCTGTCGTTGTGCTTTTCAGTTCATTCGTGACTGTAAAACAGGGCACAATTGCAGTCATCACCATTTTTGGAAAATACCGCAGGTTACTCAGACCAGGTCTCAGCTTAAAAATCCCATTGATCGAAAACATCCATTCCAGGATTTCCATTCAAAACCGCTCAGTGGAACTTTCCTTTCAGGCCGTGACACAAGACCAGGCCAATGTATATTTTAAAGCCATGCTCTTGTACTCCGTCATCAATCACGATGAAGAAACCATTAAAAATGTAGCTTTTAAATTCGTGGATTCCACCAACCTGATGCAGGCACTGATCCGCACCATCGAAGGTTCTATCCGGGCTTATGTGGCTACGCAAAAGCAAGCCAATGTATTGGCACAGCGCAACGAGATCGTAGAGCATGTAAAACACCAGATTGACCAGGTGCTGGAAAGCTGGGGTTATCACCTTCAGGATTTGCAGTTGAATGACATCACATTCGACGAAGAGATCATGCGTTCCATGAGCCGGGTGGTGGCTTCCAACAACCTGAAAGCAGCCGCCGAAAACGAAGGGCAGGCCTTACTCATTACTAAGACAAAAGGTGCCGAAGCAGATGGCAATGCCATCAAAATCGCAGCAGCGGCAGAGCGGGAAGCCGCACAACTGCGGGGACAAGGTATTGCTTTGTTCCGCGCCGAAGTAGCACATGGTATGACGAAAGCAGCACAGGAAATGGAACAGGCAAATCTGGACATTTCTGTCATCCTCTTCACCATGTGGACAGAATCTATCAAGCAATTTGCGGAAAACAGCGAAGGTAATGTGATCTTCCTGGACGGTTCCACTGAGGGGATGAACAGGACCATGAAGGAGATGATGGCCATGCAAATCCAAAAAGATGCAGCCGAAAAATCGGGCAAATAATAAGGCATAAAAAAGGCTTCCGATTGGAAGCCTTTTTTTTTATAGTGTAATCTTAATTCAAGCTCTGTGCAGTTTTAACTACTGCTTTACTATTGGGATTCATCATTTGCATGAAATCGGCCATCACCTTCAGACTCTCATCTTCTACAAAATCGAAGCTCTCTTCCTTAGTTATCTTATCCCCTTTCTTAACCGGCTTCAAACCCCTTGAGGCTCTTAGTTGGTTGGTTCGTGCCAGAGATTTGGCCTCAAGGCTGTCCCGCTCTGCTTTCAGTTTTGTTTCATTTAAGGTAACAGAAACCTCGCCATCACGTTTTTTCAGCTCCGCAAGATCTTCCTGCAGCATTTTATAATCCAATGATTTTGCCATTCTTTCGTTGTGCAATTTCACTAAAGATGGTTTGATCGGGTTCAGGTCTGCTACAGTCTGATAATTAGATCTGGTGATCTCATCCCATGGCAGGGCAGATTTCTCTGTGTCTTCACCAATTTTGTCCAATGGATATAGTGAAGGGAACTGAATATCGGGCATTACCCCTTTATGCTGGGTACTGCTTCCGTTTACGCGGTAGAATTTCGCCATCGTCAGGTTGATCTGACCCAGTTGAGGAGCCTGGTCTTTACCTGAATTCATTAGCTTAGCATCCTTCATCACCAGCGAAGCCAGTTTTTGCATGATAGAAGGGCTTACCAATTCATTCATATTGATTGAAGACTGCACTGTTCCTTTTCCATAAGTCTGCGTACCCATGATAATACCGCGACCATAATCCTGAATGGCACCGGCAAAGATCTCTGAGGCCGAAGCGCTCAAACGGTCTACCATTACGCCAAACGGACCAGTCCATGCAGCGCCTCCAGTTTTATCTTCTTGCACGTCAACATCTCCTCTTAAGTCTTTCACCTGTACTACCGGGCCTTTATCAATAAATAATCCGGTCAGGTCTATTGCTTCTACCAGTGAACCACCGCCATTGGCACGCAGGTCCATTACGATCGCATCCACTTTATCTTTGTTTTTCAAAGTGTCGATCAGGTACCTGACATCCCGGGTAGTGCTCTTATAATTAGGGTCTCCAGCTCTTGCGGCTTTAAAGTCGGCATAGAAACCAGGTACAGTAATGATCCCGATCTTATAAGGCTTACCATTGGACTGTATGGTTTTGACCTTTTTCTTGGCACTCTGGTCTTCCATAACGATGCGCTCACGCAGCAGTTCTACAATCACCGGTTTAGCAGAAAGCTCTTTTCCTACCGGAATGATCTTCAACCTCACCTTAGTCCCTTTAGGTCCTTTAATCTTAGCTACTGAGTTTTCTATTCTCCATCCGGTGATGTCTTCAAACTCGCCACTCCCCTGAGCTACGCCAATGATCCTGTCACCGGCGCTTAGCAATTTGCTTTTAAATGCAGGTCCGCCAGGAATCACTTCACTGATCTTCAAGACTTCATTTTCCAATTGCAGTCTCGCGCCAATTCCTTCAAATGAACGGGCCATATCTTCATTGAATGCCTGAGCGTTAGTTGGATTAAAATAGTTGGTATGTGGATCTATAGTTTCAGTAAATGCATCCATAATGGTCTGGAAAACATCCTGGTTATTGATTTTCGCAGACTGTGATTTCAGACCTTCGTAACGCTTGGTCAGTCCTTCTACATTCTTGGTTTCGGCTGTTCCGGAGATTTTCAAATTCACCAGTTCATATTTTACCCTTTTTTTCCAGATGTCATTCAGTGCAGTAGTGGATTCTGCCCATGGCATTTTTTCCCTGTCAAAAGTATAAGTCTCATTTCCGTTGAAATCAAACTTCGTTTTAACGTGTCCCAATGCGTAGCTGATGTATTCATTATATCTTTTCAGGTATACATTGAAAATGTAAAAGGGTGCATTCAGGTTACCGGCTCTGAAATCATCATCCAGGGAATACCTGAATTTCTCAAATTCTTTAATATCCGCTGCCTGAAAATAGTAGCGGTAAGGATCCAGATCCTTGATGTATTTGTCCAGCACAGCAGATGAAATGGAATCATTTACCTGGAGTTTTTTGTAGTTATAACTTTCAATCAGCTTCACGATTTCTTTCACTACAAGCGATTGCTTCTCATCAGGCAGGATGTTGCTCACGCCAGGAACCAGTTGCATCGGTTTTGGAGCGGCATGACAGGCCAGTACAGCGGCGGTAAAGGTTACCAGTAATATTCTCTTCAACATCTCTTTTACTATTTTAAAATCCATTTTTATAATCCACACTAATATGATACCAATTTCACAAATAAACAGAAAAGAGACAGGATTATTACTGTCTCTTTTCTGTAAACTTAATGAAACATTAGATTTGTTTTCAAATTCTTTATGCTTTCTTTTTAGCCGCAGTCTTTGTAGGGATCAAAGACCTCACTTCCTTGATTTTACCATTAAACTGATTGGTATTCGCAGCTCTGGCCAGCAGTTCTGCCCTGTTGATGTCCCGGGAGGCCATTATATATTCTTTCTTTTTAATCTTCACACTTGCAAGCCCGATTACCGATTCAATAAACGCATTGTTATTTCCGATTTGCTTGGCCAAAATGCCCTGTTGTGTATAAAACCACATGGATTGTGTCAATTTATTGGAAGCCAGGTAAATCTTGCCCAGCTGACTGTAAGACTCCATCTGCCCTGTCTTACTCCCTATTTTAGAATAAGTCTTTAAGGCTACATTCAGCACCACCTGCTCTGCTTCGGTATAATGCGATTGCAGGTAGTGGACATTGCTCAGCCTCATCAGGGCAGTTCCATAACGACTAAATTGCTTGGCACTGTTGTATTCAAATGCAGCCTTGCCAAACAAGGTGACAGCTTCGTCATAATCGCCTTTTTTCTCGTTCTTCTCAGCCTCAGCAAAATAAGTGTTGCCCTCATTTTCTTCAAGGCTGGAACTGGAAATGGTGATGGCCCCACCCAGGGGTGGCTCCTGCAAGCTCAGCATATGACTGGTCTGTGCAATCATACGATTCGACACCAGCAATAAAACTAAGGCTAACCAACTCTTATTCATGTGATAAAGATATGATAAATTAACAAAACAATAACTATCTCAAACAAATTACAGACCCAGCTCTTTATCAGCTCCTCAATACCTCGGTCGTAGCTTGCTCGTAAAAGGTACCTGTTTTATGGCCCGGGTAATATGGAGGTGCGAAGCATCTGCGTCGGAGGCCGAACTTTGGTCTTTTTTTACGACAAGTTTGTAGCGTATTCCTTTCAGCAAACGTTTATAGTAAAAAAGAGACCATGAAAAACACACTTACCGCTCTGACTATGGGCGCCTTGCTTTTAGCAGCTTGCGGAACGCTTAAAGAAAATACCACTCCACAAAATGTGAAATCCGGAGAGTTGGTCGCTAAAATGTACATCCAACCGGAAGTAAAAACCGGAAGCCCTGTAGAAATGCGCTTTACAGTTTACAACAGGTCAAATAAAAGTCTTCAGTTTTGCAAATGGCATACGCCGTTTGAACCACCACTAAGCAAATATCTGGACATCACCCATGAGCAAGGCTCCGAAGTGCTTTATAGCGGAGCAATGGCGAAACGCATCATGCCGCCTCCCGCAGATAGTTACATTAGCCTTAAAGCCGGTGACAGCCTGAGCGTGAACGTAGATATCAGTAAAATCTATAAGCTCGATAAAATTGGAAAGTATACTGTTCGTTACGTTGCCGAGGGAATGAGTGGGCTGTCTGTCAAAGATTCAATAAGCTTTACTCAAACACGCTAACTGAACCATCGTACGACGCCCAAACCATATAAGGGTGAGAGTCGGTATGGTAAAGTTCACCTTGTGCAGAAATCCCAATCACTCCGGCAAAACCGTCGAAAGACTTCAACTCTGAGAAAGATTTATCGCAGGCCTCTTTTAGCGTGAAGCCGTCTGTCACACGCGTCACGATCTTCGCTGCCAGGGCAACATTCACAATGTCCTCCCCTACACCGGTACAGGAAATCCCCGCAGAGCCATTGGCAAAGTTGCCCGCCACGGTTGCGGAGTCACTTACGCGGCAGGGGATTTCAAAGCCTTTCCCTCCGGTTGAGGTGGCCGCAGCAAGATGTCCTTCTGCATCAAGTGCCACGCAGCCTACAGTTCCTTTTCGCTCCTGCTGGTTCAGCTTGGCTTCATATTCTGCCTGGCGCTGTGCTGTAATTGGATTGAAATAATGAAAGCCTTGTTTGAGGGCAAAATCGGATGCTCCTTCGCCACTCAGTACACGATCATCATAACTGAGCAAGAGTTCTGCCACCTGTATGGGATGCTGTACATTTTCTATGTTGATCACCCCACTAAAACGTTGGGTCCTGCCGTCCATCAGGGAAGCACTCAAGCGCACTTTCCCATCACTTTGGATTTGTGAGCCAAGCCCGGCATTGAAGAGTTCATGGTCTTCCAGCAGGCTTACTGCATAAACTACGGTTTCTACAGCGCTGTGTGTCTGCAGGTAGGTATAGGCTTCGCCGGCTATGTGCGCCAAAGCATCTTGCTTGGCTTTTTTGGTTTCCTGATTGGTTGCGGATTCGCTAAAGAAACCACCGTGAATGATCAACTTCATAATTAATCGAATGAGGCTACTTTTGGATGGTGGATGTTGAGTGTATGCTGAGTAAGGTCATAGGTATCGCCGTCGCACATCACATGCACCACCATATTTTTGATGGATACAGGTTGTCCCATCTCTACATCTGTCAGGTTGGTATCGGCCATATGCCTGCCATCTACCAGGATTACCATCCCACTCCCGATCGCTTCCATCACGTTGCCATTGGAAATATACAATCCGGTATCTTCGCCCAAGCCGATACCCAGGATACCCGGGTTACTCGCTACGGCATACAGCAAGCGCCCGATCCGACCTCTTTGTACAAAATGCGTATCTACGATTACCCCATCTATAAAACCTAGACCGCCTGTGATCTTCACCTCGCCTTTCAGCAAGGCATCCTTACTGCTGCCCTGATAGATCATATTTTTTGAACTGGCCGCAGCACCTGCAGAAGTACCGGCTATGACGATCTCTTCATTTTCATATTTTTCCAGAAGGATCTGGTGAAAGGCCGTGCCACCAAAGATAGAGGATAACCTCAACTGATCACCTCCGGTAAAGATGAGCACATCGGCAGAGCGCAGGCGGGCACAGTTTTCTTCCGCATTGGCCTGTTCCCTGTTGCTGATGCTCAGCACACCAACATCATGTACATCCAATTGCGCAAAGGCCTTGATGTATTCCTCTCCCACCTTTTCCGGGATCAGTGAAGCCGTCGTGATGATTTCAAAACGGGACTTCGTGTCCTTCGCAGATTCTACCGTGATTTTCTTTAAAATACCCCTTTCAAAAAAGTTCATATTCTGGGGCAATCCAAATTGTGTTTCCGTAAAACTACCGGTATTGATTGCGCCCCCTATAATAATTAATTTACCCTTCGGAGCCATTTTAAGTCTTTACATTTCCAATAATTTCAAACTTAGGAGAAATTGACTAGCAATCCTGAACATTTTTGAAAAAACTTCATGTCCCATCCGGGCCTTAACAATTTCATCATGCAAAATTTAACATTAAATCACCTTGCTGAAATATATTCACCGCATCTCAATTATTTTTTATACTTTAATATCCCCAACCCAACATTTTATCCGAGCGTAACATATTAAAAACAAATCGATGGTCATTGGAGTTAAGCAAACTCACAACATCGTGGGCATGAGTATCATGACGGCTTTGTCGGCGACCGGAAAAAATTAACAACGAACAAACATTACATAAAAAAATATGAAGATTTTAGGCATACAGGTGCTGCGTGGACCGAACATTTGGTCGATCAACAGGAAAAAACTGATCCAAATGAGGCTGGATCTTGAAGAACTGGAGCAACGACCGACAAACGTAATTGATGGTTTCAGGGAAAGGATTGAAAAACTGATCCCTTCCCTCCATACCCACCGCTGCTCTAAAGGTGCACCGGGAGGTTTCCTGGCTAGGGTAGAAGAAGGTACCTGGATGGGGCATGTTATTGAACACATCGCACTGGAAATCCAGACCATCGCTGGAATGGATACTGGTTTTGGCCGCACGCGTCAGACCAAAACCGAAGGTATATATAATGTAGTATTCAGCTACCTGGAGGAAAAGGCAGGTGTGTATGCCGCAGAGGCTTCAGTGAAGATCGCCCAGGCCCTGATAGACAATCAGGAGTATGACCTGGACAGTGACATTCAGAAAATGCGCGAACTCCGTGAAATGGAACGCCTTGGACCGAGCACAGGTTCTATTGTAGATGAGGCCATTGCCAGGGACATCCCCTGGATCAGGCTCAACAAAAGCTCCCTGGTCCAATTGGGTTACGGAAAAAATCAGGTTCGCTTCCGCGCAACCATGACGGAGAAAACCAATTCCATTGCCGTAGATATTGCTGGCAACAAGGATGAAACCAAACGCCTGCTTCAGGATGCCGCTATTCCTGTGGCTAAGGGTGTAACCATTTCAGATATTGCTGATCTTCCTGACGCGATCAGACGTGTGGGCTATCCGCTGGTGTTCAAGCCACTGGACGGAAACCATGGCCGGGGTGCTTCCATCAATGTAAAAACGGATGAAGCCGCAACCGCTGCTTTTGAATATGCAAAAAACTATTCCCGCAAGGTGATCATCGAGAAGTTCATCACCGGCTACGATTTCAGGGTATTGGTGATTGACCACCAAATGGTTGCCGCAGCATTGCGGGTACCGGCTCATGTGACCGGAAATGGCCAGCTCACGATACAACAACTGATCGACAAGGAGAATGAAGATCCACGCAGGGGTTACGGACACGAGAATGTATTGACTGAGATCACTGTGGACCGTGACACCTTAGATTTGCTCGAAAAGAAGAACTATACGTTGGAGAGCATTCCCGCAGGAGGTGAAATCGTATACCTGAAGTCGACCGCTAACCTGAGTACAGGTGGTACATCCATAGATGTAACTGACCTTGTGCACCCTCAAAATGTATTCATCTGCGAAAGGATTTCAAGAGTGATCGGACTGGACATCTGCGGCATCGACATCATGGCAGAGAACCTGACCCAACCCCTCACAGAGAATGGAGGTGTAGTGCTGGAAGTAAATGCTGCGCCTGGATTCAGGATGCACCTGGCGCCTAGTGAAGGCCTGCCAAGAAACGTGGCTGCTCCGGTAATTGACATGCTGTATCCCCTCGGTAAGGATGCCAGGATTCCCATCATCTCCGTGACCGGAACGAATGGAAAAACGACTACCACCAGGCTCATTGCCCATATCGTAAAAAGCAATGGCACACGTGTGGGATTCACCACTTCAGATGGAATCTATGTACAGAATACCAAACTGATGAAAGGGGATACCACGGGCCCGGTCAGTGCTGAGTTTATCCTGCGTGACCCAACTGTAGAATTTGCAGTCCTGGAAACCGCCAGGGGCGGAATTCTCCGTGCCGGACTGGGCTTCAATAAATGCGATATTGGTGTGGTCACCAATATCCAGGAAGACCATTTGGGTATCTCCGATATCAATACACTTGACGACCTCACCAAAGTGAAAGCGGTGATCATTGGCGCCGTAAAACGTACAGGTTGGGGCGTACTGAATGCAGATAATAAATATTGCATTAAGATAGCCAACAATGCAGATTGTAATGTAGCCTATTTCAGTATGGACGAGAAGAATCCAGTGATCGTGGAGCATTGCAAAAAAGGTGGCATTGCGGCAATCTATGAAAATGGATACATCACCATCAAGAAGGGCGATTGGAAGATCAGGGTGGAGAAAGTGACGCATATACCGCTAACCTTTGGCGGCAGTGTAGATTTCATGATCCAGAATGTGCTGGCAGCCACTTTGGCTACCTTCCTTTGGGGCTATAAAATTGAAGACATCCGCAGCTCACTGGAGACTTTCATCCCTTCCGCAGCACAAACGCCAGGCAGAATGAACACCTTTAAGTTCAAAGAATTCAAGGTACTGGTCGATTTTGCACACAATCCTGCAGGCTTCAATGGCATTAAGAACTATTTACAAAGCATAGAAGCAACCGAACATGTGGGCGTGATCTCGGCTACGGGCGACAGAAGGGATGGCGACATCATGGAAACGGCACGCATTGCCGCCCAAATGTTCGATAAGATCATCATCTGCCAGGAAAAATACCTGCGCGGTCGTCAGCAACAAGAGCTGATTGACCTCCTGATCAAAGGTATCCAGGAAGTAAAACCGGATATGGAGATCATCATCAATAACAACGGTGATGACTGCCTGAAATACATTATGGCAACCGCCAAATCGGGCTCATTCATCACCATTCTGAGTGATACCATTGACAATGCAATTGGTAAAGTATCTGAATATCTCGACAAAGAGTTCGGGGTATAACTTTCCTTAAAATATTAAAGCCATTGTCTATCGGGACAATGGCTTTAATTCTTCAATCAGCTGTTTACAGCGTTCCTCTATTTCAAGTAATACCGGTTCGAAAAGCCGGTCGTCAAAGTAAGGATCTGTGACTTCCTTTTCATCCGTTAGAAACAACCTCACCTTACTGCGGTGCTGATGTTGATCGGTCTGCTTCAGGACGTCTCTGAGGTTATTCCGGTCCATGACTAGAATGACATCATACTCTTCAAACATACTTTCATTGAAATGTCTGGCCCGCTGCTTTGATATGTCATAACCGAAATCCCTCGCCGCGGCGATACTTCTCCTATCGGCCGGTTGATTGACATGCCAATTGCCCGTTCCTGCAGAGGCAATATGCCAGTTGAGTCCCTGCTCCTCTGTGAGATGCCGCATGATGCCCTCTGCCAGCGGGGACCGGCAGATATTTCCCAGGCAAACCATCAGTATCTTCATTATTGATAGATTTCGTTGAGGACATTGGCCAGGCATACCCCGCCTTTGAGCAATTGCTCGTTGAGCAGGTCTACAAAGTCAAAATTGTATTTGTAACTCAGTTTATCTTCCGGCTTGCTGTAAGCATAAATCCGGTTGCAGGCCTGGTAAGATCCATAAACGAAGTCTTTGAGTGCATTTCCCTTCCATAGGTTCAATTGCGCTTTAGTTGGGTAATTGATGGCCTTAGCATATTCCGTATAACTCAGTTGCTGGTATTCGATTAGGGACTCATCCCAGACGCGGTGCAAGTTTGATTTTTCACCAAACCAGGTGACATACACCTTGTTTCCGCCCAGATCTTCTTTACGTGCGGTGTGCATCGGTTGGTTCAGGTCGCCTATCATATGGACCAGGAGTCGCATCGCCAACTTCTTTTGCTCTGCAGTACTGCTTTTACTCTTCAGAACCTCGGCCATTTCCAGCGTTTTATTGTATACGTTGGCTGCAGTATCTTTCTCCAGGAACTGGAAGACCCCTTGTTGATCCAGTCCGGCCGGCAAGTTTACAAAATGCCAGTTGTACAAATAGTTATAAGCAGGATCAGACTTAATGAAATCACCCCAGTTGGCTGCCATAGCCAGGCTTTCATTTCCGAGTACAGCAAGCACTCCTTTACGGGCTTTACTAGTCAGGTAATTTTCTGCAACCTGACCGACAATCCGGTGACCAAGCATGCCCCAGGCGCTGGCCTGTATGGGCAGATAAATAAGTGCAGCGACAACTGCGATTTTAAATCTCTGATGAGCAGATTTTTTCATGATAAAAAGGTATGATTTATAATTCCTGTGGTATGCATTTTATTGGCTGTTTGAGCACCAGGCTGATGTCCCTTTGGTCATCGATGCTCTCAAAATTTAAAAAGCCAGGTTCTGCTGTCTTCATTTTAAAACTTCTGATGTACTGTCCGATACGGTAACACCCTGAAACCTTCTGTTTGTAATTGGCTTTCGTCCAGGTGCCGAGCAGAAACAAGGTATCGGCTCTCAGCTCGTAAACACCTTTGGCATATTCTTTCCAGATGCCATTGTTGAAACAGGAATCAGCATAGTAATTGGCCTTGGAATACGTCACGAGATCCACATAAAAAGAGTCGCAGGTAAACTTAAACCGGTGCTTGGTATAACTCAGCAGTTTATCCGATCCCGGCACACTATCCTGATTCCAGATACCTTGTAAAGATGCTGAGCCCTCCCCTTGTACATTCGGCAATCTCCGGCAGGAAATGGCTAAAATAGAAACAAAAAAAAGGGCAAAGAACAATCTGAACATATAGGCTAAATCTATTTTAAGCTACCGACCATGTCTTCAGGACGAACCCACTCGTCAAACTGTTCTGCTGTAAGCAGTCCCAGTTCTACTGCGGCTTCCTTCAGGGTCTTGTTTTCTTTATGTGCTTTCTTGGCAATCTTCGCTGCATTTTCATAGCCAACGTGTGGATTGAGTGCAGTAACCAGCATGAGCGAGTTTTGCAGGTGCTTCTGGATCTCAGGCAGGTTTGGCAAAATGCCTTCGGCACATTTGTCATTGAATGAAACACAGGCATCACCGATCAGTCGGCCCGACTGCAATACATTTGCTGCCATCACCGGTTTAAAGACATTCAGTTCGAAATGACCGTTGCTGCCACCAATACTCACCGTAACATCATTGCCCATTACCTGTGCGCAGACCATCGTCATTGCTTCCGGTTGCGTTGGGTTTACCTTACCAGGCATGATAGAAGATCCGGGTTCATTATCAGGGATGATGATCTCGCCGATTCCGCAGCGTGGACCAGAGCTCAGCATCCTGACGTCGTTGGCAATTTTCATCAGGGAAACTGCAGTACGTTTATAAGCGCCTGAAAGTTCCACCATGGCATCGTGCGCTGCCAATGCTTCAAATTTATTTGGTGCAGTTACGAAAGGAAGTCCGGTCAGTTCAGCAATTTTTTGCGCTACAAGCACGTCATATCCTTTGGGCGTATTTAAACCCGTTCCTACGGCTGTACCACCCAAAGCCAGTTCGCTGATCATAACCAGCGCATTTTTGATCGCACGGACACTATTGTCGATCTGCTGCACATAACCGGAAAACTCCTGACCCAAAGTCAGTGGTGTAGCATCCATAAAATGCGTACGGCCAGTTTTCACAATATCAGCAAATTCAACTGCCTTTGCATGCAGTGTATTGCGCAGTTTATCCAGACCTGGAAGGGTCACTTCTACGGCTTGTTTATAGGCCGCAATGTGCATTGCCGTAGGATAAGTATCATTCGAAGACTGAGATTTATTCACATCGTCATTTGGGTGCAGGATTTTTTTATCATCGCTGAGCTGTCCGCCATTGATTACATGGGCACGATTGGCAATTACTTCATTGCCATTCATATTGCTCTGCGTACCTGAGCCGGTCTGCCAGATCACCAATGGAAACTGATCATCCAGGCTTCCATTGATCACTTCATCACATGCTTTAGCAATCAGATCTGCCTTATCCTGCGACAACACGCCCAGTTCTGCATTGGCCAGTGCCGCCGCCTTTTTCAGGTAACCGAAAGCATGAATGATCTCTTTTGGCATGGAGGCCTCAGGTCCGATTTTAAAGTTATTTCTTGAACGTTCAGTTTGAGCACCCCAGTATTTGTCTGCAGGTACCTGAACTTCTCCCATCGTGTCGTGTTCGATTCTAAAATTCATTTGTTCTAAAGTTTATATCTGCACAAACTTAAGATTTTTATAGTTTTTAAACGATGTGTTTATTGTCAGATGTTCAATACACATTGGATAAATTCTGTTTATTTTGGCCGGTGATTTAATGTTCAGTAGTCGAAATACCATCTCGATAATGCCCAATTCTGTCTGGTTTCCGGATTTCACTGTTTGTGCATTTTTTCAATATTGGTTATGATCTACTTTTGAATACTAAATAATTTAAAAAATGATACCAAAACACATTATTGCATCCATGCTTGGAGGCCCAGAAATCGCCATTTTAATAGTTACATTCCTATTTATCGGATTGTTCATCGCCGTAGTGCTCCTCATTAAATCTCTGATCAGGAAAAATGTATTCGCGAAAAATGAGGGTCAGCAAAAAGAAGTTGCGAAAATGAAACTCGATGCAGTAAGATCACAGCTAAACCCACATTTTATGTTCAATGCTCTTGCTGGAATTCAAAACCTGATGAACAAAAACGACATCGAAAATGCAAATAGGTATCTGGGAAAATTTGCAAGACTAACTCGTAACGTCCTGGAAGCCAAAGAACAGATCAGCATCTCTGAGGAGATTGGCCTCCTGAATGATTACTTGCAAATGGAGCAACTTAGATTTAAGTTCCATTACCAAATAAATACCGAAGACCATTTGGACATCGAAAATCTGGAAATACCCTCTATGTTACTTCAACCTTTTGCCGAAAATGCAGTTAAACATGGTATAAATGAACTAAAAGATAATGGAAGCGTCAACATCAACTTCACCAGCAGGGGAAATGACCTCATCCTGAGCATTGCGGATAATGGACCTGGCTTCAGCAGCAACCTAAAAAGTGAGGGACATGGCATTCAGCTCATGAAAAACCGAATCAATCTTTACAATTCCATCAGTAAACAAACAAAGATGATGATGAACATCCAAAGCGGTAATCAGGGAACGCTGATTACCATAATGTTAACAAACTGGCTCTGATGATAAAGGCAATTTTGATCGATGATGAGCCTGCAAACCTGGAAAACCTCCAGTCCTTGTTGGGCAAATACTGCCCCCAAGTACAAATTCTTGGGATGGAATCTGAAGTACCAGAAGCAGCTCTGGCCATCAGCAAACACCGCCCGGAATTGCTTTTCCTTGACATCCAGATGGGCAGACAGTCGGGCTTCGACCTTCTCAATTTGCTAACCGACAAATCCTTTGAGATCATATTTGTCACCGCCTATGACCACTACGGAATTCAAGCTGTAAAATTTGCAGCCCTCGACTATCTGTTGAAGCCAGTAGATATTGACGAACTCGTCAAGGCTGTTGATAAAGCATATCAAAAAATCAAGGAAAAAAATCACAACAAACAATTGGATTTTCTTTTGAGTCTAATCAAAAGGGGTGAACAAAGTCCGCCAAAAATAGCGCTACCCCAGCTTCAGGAAATCAGGTATGTGCAAGTGAGTGACATCGTGCGTTGTGAAGCAGACAACACCTACACCTATTTTTACTTGCATTCCGAAGAAAGAATTATGGTCTCGCGTTCGCTAAAAGAATATTCAGACATGCTCCTGCCACATGGCTTCATTCGCAGTCACCAGTCACACCTTGTGAATCCGACCTTCATTAAGAGTTGGCTCAAAGAAGATGGTGGGACACTCTTGCTGACAGATGGCTTTAAAATTCCTGTACCAAGCCAAACCGTGAACGGGTAAAAAAGCTGTTGAACCGATAAAAACAAACAATCTTCAATTCTTTTGCGTTTAACGTGTTAAAAATCCTTAATTTTCGACTTTTTAACCCGTATCACCTAGTCCATGAAGTATCGTCTATTGACCTTAACCCTTTCGCTCGCCATTTTCTCTATTTCAGCTTGTTCCAATCCCGAGGAAAAAGCAAAACAGGCAGAAGCCGACAAGAAGGTCAGAATCAAAGAAGACGATAAATCCGACAGCCTCTTATTGGCTTATGATCCGGCAAAGGGGGATAAATGGATTGCTGATTTTGTATACAATCTGCATAAAAAATACGGTTTCAATGGCAATATGCTGGTCGCTAAAAAGGGAAAAATTCTTTATGAAAAGGCAATAGGCTGGGCCGACTACCTGCACCGCGATAGTCTTAAGATCAATTCTGAATTTGAGCTGGCCTCCATTACCAAAACCTTTACCGGTGTTGCCATCATGCAATTGGTAGAAGCAGGCAAACTGAAACTGACGGATGATGTAAAGAAATTCTATCCCAATTTCCCCTATGACGGCATCACGGTACAATTGCTCCTCTCTCACCGAAGTGGAATGATGAACTATGTTTATTTCATCGATGACATCTGGCGCAAGGAAAAAAGAAACATGAAAAAAGGGGTATCTAATCAGGAGGTCATGCAGATCATTGCCGAGAAGAAACCTAACCCATATACCAAACCTGACCGATTATTTCACTATAACAATTCCAACTTTATGGTATTGGGTGCAATCGTAGAAAAAGTTACCGGAAAACGCTTTTCTCAGTACATGATGGATCACGTATTTAAACCGGCGGGAATGAAAAATACACATGTATATTCCACTACTGAATACGAGAAAATCCCTGTCGATGTGGTGGGCCACGACCGAACCTGGCGCTATTCTGTAGCTCAGAATTTCCTGGACGGCCCGGTGGGCGACAAGGGAATCTACAGTACCCTGCATGACTTAGTATTGTATGATAAATACCTGAAAAACGGCAGGTTACTTACCCAGAAAAGCCTGGATTCAGCCTATAAAGGCCGCAACAAACCAGTAAATGGCCATTTCAACTATGGCTATGGATGGCGTATGTTCGATGGTAAGGATATGGACAAAGTAGTTTACCATACCGGCTGGTGGCACGGCTTCCGCCACATCTACATCCGCGACCTGGATAAGGACATTGTAGTCATCTTTTTGGGCAACCTGACGAATGGCAGTCTTGTACATTTAGATGAGCTGTTCAAGTACCTGAAAATGCCGATCATCCGCAAAGGGGCTTACTCAGGTTCAGGTTCTCTTCCGGGAAGCGACGAAGATTAAGAGATTTTATCGAAGGCAATGCCCCGGCTTCTTTTAATGAGGTAAGTCCTCAGCAGACTATTTTTTGGATCTTCCAGCATGGGATCTTCCTTAAGAATTTCTATGATGGTATTTCTGGCCTCTTGCAGGATCAGCTGATCTGTGGCCAAATCTGCCAGCTTCAGATCCAATACCCCGCTTTGCTGTGTCCCCGATAGATCTCCCGGACCTCGTAGCTGCAGGTCGATCTCTGAGATCTCAAATCCATTATTGGTCTTTACCATTGTTTCGAGCCTAAGCTTGCCGTCTTTGCTCAGCTTGTTTCCCGACATCAGGATGCAAAACGACTGTTCAGCACCCCTCCCTACACGTCCACGCAACTGGTGCAACTGCGAAAGACCAAAACGCTCTGCATTTTCGATGATCATTACAGAAGCATTAGGGACATTCACACCAACTTCGATAACTGTGGTAGCAACCATAATCTGGTTGTGCCCATCTATGAAGCGCTGCATTTCATATTGCTTATCGGCATTGCTCATTTTCCCATGTACAATACTGATCTGGTAATCTGGCAGCGGAAACTGATACCTCATCTGCTCTATCCCGGCTTCAAGGTGGAGTAAGTCCAATTTTTCGCTTTCCTTGATCAACGGATATACAATATAAACCTGTCTGCCCTTTGCAATTTCCTGCTTCATAAAACCAAACATCCGCAGTCGCTGTCCTTCATACAAATGCCGGGTTTCAATAGGCTTTCTTCCCGCAGGCAATTCGTCGATAATAGAAACATCAAGGTCACCATACATCGTCATGGCCAGTGTTCTCGGAATCGGCGTGGCAGTCATGACCAGGATATGAGGGGGAATGGTGTTCTTCCTCCAGAGCTTCGCACGCTGCTCCACACCGAAACGGTGCTGCTCATCAATCACCACCAGCCCGAGGTTTTTAAAGATCACCTTATCTTCTATCAGCGCATGAGTACCAACCAGGATATGGATCTCTCCGGCTTCAAGTTCTTTATGCAATTTTGTCCTTTCTTTACGACTAGAGCTTCCTGTCAGAATGGCCACTTTCACAAGATCATCATTGACCAAGGAGGCGATAGAGGCATAGTGCTGCCTCGCCAGAATTTCTGTAGGGGCCATCATGCAGGCTTGAAATCCATTGTCATTTGCCAACAGCATGCTCATCAAAGCAACAACGGTCTTACCACTTCCCACATCGCCTTGCACGAGCCTGTTCATCTGAATTCCCCGCTGGGTATCTACCCGGATTTCCTTAATCACCCGCTTTTGTGCGTTGGTGAGTTTAAAAGGCAAAATCTCATTATAAAAGGTATTGACTTTTTCGCCTACTACAGCAAATGAATGCCCCTTGAAACGCATTTCCCGCTGTTGCTTATTGTGCAATAATTGGAGCTGTATAAAGAATAGCTCTTCAAATTTCAAGCGGCGCTCTGCAGCTTTTAAAGCTTTAAGGTCTTTAGGGAAATGGATGTTCAATAAGGCCTCTCTCCGGGAGATCATCTGATACTTCTCCAGCACCTGCAGCGGAATGGTCTCCCTTACTTCTCTGATGTTCTGCTCAATGAGCTGAGTCTGTAATTTCTGTATCCCCTTACTGTCGAGGAAGAATTTCTTTAATTTCTCCGTTGAATGGTAAACCGGCTGAAGCCTGAGGTTACCAGTAATCGTTGATGGCCTCGGATAATTTTCCAGATCCGGATGTGAAATACTAAAGGAATTATTGAATAATGCAGGCTTACCAAAAACGATATACACCTTTCCTTTACTTACATTTTCTTCTACCCATTTTAAGCTCTGAAACCACACCAGTTCGATAGATCCTGTTTCGTCAGTCAAACGGGCAACCAGTCTCTTCTTTTGCTTTTCCCCAATCACCTCTTTGCTGGTGATCCTGCCCAGGATCTGCACATAAGGTAAATCCTGGTTCAACTCATTAATCTTGTAAAATCGGGTTCTGTCGATATATCGGAAAGGATAGTAGTTCAACAGCTGCTCGCAGGTAAAAACCCCCAGCTCTTTTTGGAAAAGCTCAGCACGTTTAGGCCCTACGCCTTTGAGAAATTCTATCGTGGTATCTAAGGTAACAGCAAACAAGGCTTTAAACTTTTTTACCCTTAAAGGTAATGATATCTTTGATGATGCCCCAATTAAACACGAAAACGGAAATCAGCAAGAGCAGATAAGCCGACAGCTTATGGGAGTCAATATGTTCGTTGAAATAAAGGATGGCCACAGCAAAGGCGATAATTGGGTTGACGTAAATGATGATCCCTAAGGTAGATGAAGGGATTCCGATCAGGGCATATAGGCTCAGAAAAAGAGGGATGATGGTAAACACCAGGGCGACCACACTAATGTTTCCCCAAAACCAGAGACTATCTGGAACAGCACCATGCCTGGAAAGGTAAAATGGCAACATCAGTACCACCGCTAATCCAATTTGCACAGCAAGCACATTCAGTTTGTCGAGATGCTGCATCTTCCTTTGAATGATCAAATAGAAAGCATATAGCAAAGCAATCACTCCAGACCAGGCGACTTCAACCATTGAGCCCGTAGCCAACAGGACAATGCTCAACAGGGCAATTCCCAGAGAGATTAACTTCAGCCGGGACAACTCCTCCTTCAGCAACACAAATCCTCCAAAGGCAGTCAACAAAGGACAGACCATATAAGCGAATGCTGCGGATTGTAAACTGACATGATTTACTGCATAGATGTAAGTATACCAGTTCAGTGTGAGAAAAACGGTAGAAGCCAATATCTGCAGGCCCACCATTTTTCTTATTTTGGGAGTAGAGGCAGCCAAGTAAGCATAATCGGCTTTAAGCTGCTTTCTCCTAAACAATAGAATAGCAATCCAGATAAATACCAATGAGGTAAATATCCGGTAATAGAGAATCTCTTCCGAGGGAAATGTTTTTAAATTTCTAAGGGGAATAGAAAAGAAGCCCCAGATTGCAAAAGATAAGATCCCGGCAAAGAAATACCTTAAGGTTGACTTTGGCAAAATCTAAGCTTTGTATGCGGTCATGGAAATTTCTACATTCACGCCTTTAGGTAAACCTTTAACAGCTACTGTTTCACGAGCGGGGAAATTTCCTTCAAAATAAGAACCGTACAATTCATTGACTTCAGCAAAAAGACTCATGTCCGATAAGAAGATCGTAGTTTTCACTACATCTTCAAAGCCATATCCAGCCTCCAGCAGCACTGCCTTGATATTCCTCATCACCTGATGAGTTTCTTCTGCTAATGTCGATTGAATAACTTCTCCTGTTGCAGGATTGATGGCAACCTGACCTGACATGAATAAAAAACCGCCGGCAATTACGGCCTGGTTATACGGGCCTATCGGCGCCGGAGCATTTGTAGTATTGATGATCTTGTTCATTGTAGTAAATCCGCTGAATAGAAAATTGGTATAGCCCAAAGATAAGCATAAAAAAAAGAGGGTCTCAAAATTGAGACCCTCTTTTCGTATTTTAATTAGAAACGATTAGTTTCTAGCTGTTTCAACACGACGGTTTTGGATACGACCTTCTTCAGTATCGTTAGAAGCAATTGGGTTAGCTTCACCTAAACCTTTAGTAGCTACCTGGCTAGAATTAACGCCAGAGTTTACTAAGTAAGTTTTAACAGAATTTGCTCTGTCTTTAGACAATTTCAGGTTGTATGCAGCAGTACCTTCGCTAGAAGCGTAACCGTTTACGGTTACTTTACCACCGTTTTCACGCAATACTGAAGATAATTTATCTAAAGTAGGGTAAGCTTCAGTTTTCAAAACTGATGAGTTGAATTCAAACTGGATAGTTTCGAAACCAGTAGCAGTGCTAGTAGTAGGAGCAGCTACAGGAGCAGGAAGTGGACATCCTGAACCGTCAACAGCAGTACCAGCAGGAGTTCCTGGGCATTTGTCGAACTGATCAGCTACACCGTCACCATCGCTATCTTTTTTCAAATCTTCAACAGATTTTTCAACAGCAGATACACGGTTTTTCAAAGCTTCAACTTCTTGACGCAATGAAGGATCTTTCAATTCATCATACATCAAAGCAAGTGGGTTAACCCAGTCAAGGTTTGGTTTAGATTTAGAACCTAATGAGAATTCTAAACCAGCATATCCGTAAGAGAATTTATCTTTAGAAGTAGCTTTTGCATAAACTCCATCCAGATTATCTCCGTCTAAGAAGTGCATAGTGTAACCTAAGTTGAAGGAAACACGGTCAGACACTTTGAATTTGATACCAGCACCTACAGGAATGTAAGCTTCTTTGATGTAATCTTTATCTTGGTCATCACCGAAAGTACCTTTTCTGTCAACACCATTAACTTTAGGATTGTAAGCAACCACACCGTAACCAGCAGTAACGAAGAAGTTAACTGAATTGTCGCGACGTAAGAAGTCAACAGTTGCTACGTTAACAACACCTCTGATGTCAGCTGAGTAAGCAAGATCAGTTTCGAAATCTCTAACACCATTAACAACACCGCCAGCAGCGTCTTTATTAGTACCAGAAAGTTTTCCACGGAAGATGTTACCTTCTAAGCCAAATGCATGACCTAATTGTTTTCTCAAAGAGATACCGTAACCTAAGTTTGGCTCCCAGTTAGTAAAGTCGTTTGATCCTCCAACTGCAACGAATGGAGAAAGAACACCACCATTTACACCTAAAGACCAAGTTCTGTACTGTCCTCTCCCACCAAATACCTTGGCAGAAGATGAAGTCGCATCAGTTTCCTGAGCATTAACCAGAGACGTAGCTCCCATTAACGCAACAAAAGAAACTGCTAGACCCTTTTTTAAAGTAGAATAATTCATAATTTTCTTTTTTAAGGTTAAACAAATTTTAATTGTATGTTTTTTTTGTGTAGCAAAATTAAACAAATTTTTAATTTCTCAAAACGATTGTACAAACTCCGTTCCAAACTTATTTCAACGGTTGAATTGCCTTTTAAAAATCAATATTTCTATTCAAATGTACAATTCAAGTCCTATTTTTAAGACACCTCCTAAAAACCAAAAATCACTTCCACTGATCTATAAATCTATAGATATTGAACTCTTCCTCACTCAATGCCAGCGCTATCGCTGTGGATAACCTTTTTTTATCCACATCCCTCATCCGATAGTGCTGGATGATCTTAAATGCTTTTTCTGCCAGAAGCATGACCTTGCGCTCCTGACCTGCCAAAAGAGGTCCTGTCAGCCACTGGCAGAGTTCGGTCACACCTTCGTTTTTATCAGCAACTGTCTTAAAAACCGGTATCTCCTGCACTTGCTGATGCACCATCTGCTTTAGGTTATTGGCAAATGTATCGGCTCCTTCACGATCTGCTTTGTTCACAACAAAAGCCTGTGCGATCTCCATCAGTCCTGATTTAATATGCTGAATTTCATCACCTGATTCTGGAACGAGCACCACCAGGGTCCGGTCTGCGAGGCCCGCGATCTCTACTTCCGATTGCCCTACACCCACGGTCTCTACTAAAATCAGGTCAAACCCAGATGACTTAAGCACATCTACCATTTCAATGCTCTTCCCTGAGATTCCTCCTAAAGCACCCCTGGTAGCAAGGGAACGGATAAAAACATTTGGATTATTAAAGTGCCTGGACATCCTGATGCGATCGCCCAATAAAGATCCGAAATTGAAGGGTGAGGTCGGATCTACAGCTAGAATAGCAATTCTCTTCCCCAAATCAATCAACTGACTGGTAATGGCATTTACCAGTGTACTCTTCCCTGCTCCCGGAGGCCCCGTGATCCCAATTACCGGAACAGCAGAATTGATGTCGAGTTCACGCAGAATCTCAGCATAAGGCTCTATTTCATTCTCCACCAAGGTCAATACCCTGGCAAGGGAGATAAAATCTCCATTCTTCATTCCTTCGACAAGTGCTGCTGCGTTCTGCATGAAATCTTTGAGCTTGTTTTCTACAAATATTAGAATTTATAAATAAGATTTTTTAAATTTTATATTTGCAGCTGGCACAGTGATCTGACGAACGTTTGCGCCGACAATTAATCTACACAAAATGAAAGTAAGCGGATTTTCCTACATGAGAAATAGCTTCAAATATGGCTACCCGGTCATTGAATCTATAAAATCTATTCTTCCGATATGCGATGAGTTCATTGCTGTCGTTGGAAAATCTGACGATGGCACCAGAGAAGCCATTGCTGCGATTGGTTCCGATAAAATCCGGATTATCGATACAGAGTGGGATGATCAGCTCACTAAAGGAGGAAAGGTCTTCGCACAGCAGGCGAATATTGGATTAAAGGCGGTTACCGGCGACTGGGCATTTCACATTCAGTCAGATGAGGTATTCCATGAAGACGACCTGCCGGAAATTCAGCAGGCGATGAAAGATCATCTGAATAATAAAAAGGTAGAGGGATTTCTTTTTAACTTCCTGCATTTTATAGGCGATTACCGACATATCGGCACTACCAGGAAATGGCACCGCAGAGAAATAAGGATCATTAGGAATGACCCTAGCTTTTACTCTTATAAAGACTCACAGGGCTTCAGAAGTTACCCCACGATTCAAGATTACGAAAACAATACCAATAGCAGAAAACTGAACGTCAAACTATTAAATGCCAGGATTTTTCATTATTCTTATTGCCGTGACCCATATTTACTGACCGGAAAAGTGAAACGGTTCACCAGTTATTATCAATCTGGCGTTGAATTCAATGAAGATCCTGTAGAATTTGACTTCAATACCGTCGCGGACATCCTTGCGCCATTCAACGAAAGCCATCCATCAAGCATGAATGAAACTATTGCCGGACAGAGCTGGACATTTAAGCACAATCCCAAACACATCGCACTTAGCCCACGTCGTCTTTTTCTTCATAGGATAGAGCAGATTACCGGATGGAGAATTGGAGAATACAAGAATTACAAAATCATTAAGTAGCGATTGATATGTCCAGCAAACCGGCAGCTTCGTTAATTATCTCGACCTACAACTGGCCTGAAGCCTTAGAGCTGAGCCTGCGTAGCGTCATGGCGCAATCCGTCCTGCCTGCCGAAGTGATCATTGCCGATGATGGCTCCGGAGCGGCTACAAAAGAATTGATCAACAAGTTTCAGGCAGCGTTCCCAATTCCGCTCATCCACATTTGGCATGAAGATAAGGGCTTCCGAAAAACGATCGTATTGAACATGGCGATTGCAAAAGCTAAAAGCGAATACATCATCCAGATAGACGGAGATATTATTATACACCACCGATTTATAGAAGATCATCTTAGTTTCTCAAAGCCAGGATCATTTGTCAGGGCCAGCAGAGCCTATGTCGATGAAAAAACCACTAAAGACATTATTCAGCATAAACGGTATAAAATCCATGCGTTTAGCAAAGGCATAACAAATGTATTAAGTGTCTTAAGAATTCCATTCCTCTGGTCCTTGTTTGAGACGAATTACAAAAACAAAGGAGAGGAGGTTTACGAGATACACGGATGTAATATGGCCTACTGGAGAAAAGACCTCATAGCAGTAAATGGATACAACGAGCTTTTTAATGGCTGGGGTCCGGAAGATAAAGAGCTTATCGCAAGAATGATGAATCTGGGAATTCAGAAACGTTTTATCAAACTTGGCGCACTCGCTTTTCATTTATTCCACAAGGAGAACTCCAGAAATCGACTGCAAAAGAATACCGAGCTTTTTAAAGACACCATAGAGAAAAAGATCGTTTTTTGCGAAAAAGGGATTGATCAATATTTGTAAAACATGCCAACCTATTCCACATCTCTTCTAATCGCCACCTACAACTGGGCGGAAGCTCTCGAGCTCGTATTTAAGAGCATTGCGGCTCAGACCAGGGTTGTCGATGAAATTCTAATCGCAGATGATGGCTCTGACCATCGCACGAGATCATTGATAGACGCTTTTAGAAGAAGTACAGATATCCCTGTGAAACATTTTTGGCATGAGGACCACGGGTTTAGAAAGACGATCATCATGAATGAAGCTCTGGCATCCGCAAATGGAGATTACATCATCCAAATAGATGGAGATATCATTCTTCAGTCCTCATTCATAGAAGATCATTTGAATGAAGCAAAAAAAGGATTCTATATTAAGGGAAGCCGCTCTATGCTTTCAGAAAGCCGAACGAGAAGTATACTCCAATCCAAAAATGTACAAATACACCCCCTGACAGAAGGTGTGGGCAGCAAGATCAATGCAACACGTTTTCCATTTCTATCTTTCTTATTTCGGGGTGACAAGCTTAGGTCAAACAACCTTCGTGGCTGCAATTTTTCATTTTGGAAAAAAGACTTTATGCGTGTTAATGGTTATAATAATGACCTTGAAGGCTGGGGCCATGAAGATATCGAATTGGCGGCCAGGCTGACCAATCTGGGCATCAAACAAAGGCAACTAAAAATGAAGGCGGTTTGCTTCCACCTGTATCACAAGATCAATGCAAGAAACAATGAAGATCTCAACTACAAAAACTACCAGAGGGTAGTTGAAAGCGGAATCACGACTTGCAAAAATGGAATTAAACAAATCTGAGCAGACTGAGTCCAATCAGTATCAAAATCATTTTGATGATCTTCCATTTGTTGAGTCTGAACCAACTTGGATGTTCTTTACCAAAGCTCATGTCTATACGCTCAGTGAAGCCATTAAGCCTGGCAGCCCTTATATTCTCCCACAAATACCCAAACTCATAACAGACTTTTAACCAAATCAAATAGGCAGCGAGGCTTAAAGAGAGTCTTCCGGACAGGTAAACACTTTTGATCACGTTAGTCAATATTTCAGCGCCAAGCACAATTACAAATAAACTGGATAATACGCCCCATGAATAAGTGGATAAAATAAAAGGTGCTGAAAGTGCAAGCAGCAACAGCGTTTCTGAAGTATTTGTAAAATCATGGTAGGTATGGGCATTGATCGCCGGTAATTTCGCTATTTGTGCCGCTCCCGCTCCATACCGAAAAGTACGTTCAGTCTGAATGCGCCCATTGTTCCACCACGGGTGTTCTACGCTCGCATCCGGCACTCCTACATACTTTTCACCAGACCGCTTTGCAGTCCGCACTAAAAATTCTATATCCTCCCCACCCTTTAGCAAATCTTCATTGAAGAGAGATTTGTCCATTTTTTCTCTATTGAGCATCACGTTAGCAGTTGGCACCCACATCAGCTCCCTATATTTTTCCGCAGCCTTAAAATGCCCCGTCATTCCATGCAATTCCATCGCTTGGGTAGCAGAATTAAAGGGCCTTGGAAACCGAGTAACTCCCGCAAAGCCAACAGCATTGGGTTGTGAGAAAATTGCATCGGCATAGGCCGTCAGGAATGATTTTTCCGGAACGATATCATCATCGAGTAAAAGCACCCATTTACCATTTCCTAAACCTATACCCTTGTTCCTTGTCCTTGAGAAGCCCAAATTTCTTACGTTGACAATGAGGTTGATCACGCCTTTCTGCGCTAAATCTCCAATTGAAAGGGGGATGTTCAATTCGGGATTATCGGCAACAACATAAAAGTTTATTTTAAAACCCGCGGGTATATCAACATTAAAAATGTTCAACAAAATTCTCTCTTCCAGGCGAAAAGATGGGATCACAACATCAATCGTATTGGCTTCAAACATAGCGATCAAATATACATAGTTTAAATCATCCCCCTATTTTCTATCTTTGAATATGATATACCCTCCAGAAGCAAAAACCAAAAATCCGGTTTTAACTATCATCATTGCCACATACAATGCTTCCAGATATATCCATGACTGCCTGCACGCTATTGCCGAAAATGTAGCTGAACCTTATGAGCTGATTATCGTTGATGGACAAAGTAAGGATGACACACTTGAAATTATCCGCAATTTTAAAGGTATAGCGCCGCTTGTCATTTCAGAGCCGGACAAAGGTATATATGATGCGATGAATAAAGGGCTGAAATGTGCGACTGGAAAATGGGTGTTGTTTTTAGGCGCAGATGACAGGATATTACCTTCATTTTCATCCATATTCCCCCAGCTTAAAGATGCCAGCACCATTTATTATGGAAACTGTGTCAACGAAGACCATGCTCTTGGCGGCACCTTTTCAGCATATAAACTGGCAAAAATGAACCTATGTCACCAGGCCATACTCTACCCCAGGCAGGTTTTTGAGGCATATAACTTCAGCCTTAAGTATCCTGTCTTTGCTGACTACCTCCTGAACATTCAATGTTGGGGCGATAGTGCCTTTACTAAAAAGTACCTGAACATCAACATTGCCTACTATAACATGGAAGGTTTCTCATCTACTGCCAATGATCCTGATTTCAGAAGAGATAAGCCGTTTTTCATAAGAAAATACCTGGGACATATCATCTATTTTAGATACAGATTCAGAAAGTTCAAAGAATCCCGGAGGCCAGGAAGCAGGTTCTTCTAATCCGATCAAATTTAAATACTTACCTTTGCCTCTTTAATAACTTAGAATGAAAGATTATTTCAGATTATTATCATTTGCCAAACCGATTGAAAAGTTTGCTATTCCTTATGTAATTGCCACTTTACTTTATATCCTTTTCAACACCTTAAATTTAGCTTTACTTGCTCCATTACTCGACACGCTCTTTAAGCATAAAGATGAGTTGATCGACAGTGCTAAAGCAATCCAGTCTGCAGCACCGGTTGAAGAACCTTCAAAATGGGACATTATGGCTCAGTTTAACGCCATGACCGACTACATGAGAGATACTTATGGCCCCACCACTACCCTTAAATATGTGTGTATGACCATCGTGGCCTCAGTCTTTTTGTCAAATATCTTCAAATACATTTCTGCCCGTACCATAGAAGATCTCCGTGTCCATACATTGCTGAACCTTAGGAGAACGGTTTTCAACAATGTAATGAATCTGCATCTGGGTTACTTTAACAGTCAACGTAAAGGCGATATCATTTCCAAAGTATCTTCTGATGTACAGGTAGTACAATTTACAGTGACCAATACGCTTCAGGTTATTTTCAAAGAACCGGTAACACTAATTGTTTATATCATTCTCCTTCTGGCCATCTCCGTTAAGCTTACCTTGTTTTCTTTGCTGGTCATACCACTCTCGGGACTGATCATCGCTAAAATTGTAAAGCGCCTGCGTGAGCAGGCAACAGCGGCGCATGAAAGCTTTGCCAATATGTTGGGGTATCTGGATGAAGCGCTATCCGGCATTAAAATCGTGAAGGCATTTAATGCTACAGAATATGTAAAAGACCGTTTTCATAACGAAAATGTAGTCTACTCTAAGATCACTCAAAAAATGGTGCGGAGACAGCAACTGGCATCTCCAGTATCTGAATTCCTAGGTGTACTGATGGTTGCAGGCATCGTTTATTTTGGAGGATCTATGGTTCTAGCAGGAGAATCTACCCTCAGACCTGCGGAGTTTATCACCTATATCGCCATTTTTTCACAAGTAACCAGACCTGCCAAAGCACTTTCAGATGCTTTTAGTGCCATTCACACTGGACTTGCTGCGGGCAAACGTGTACTCGACCTCATTGATGAAAAACCTGAGGTTGTCGACAAACCTGATGCACAGGACCTAAAGCCTTTTCATGAAGGGATCAAGTTTAAAAATGTGTCTTTCGCTTATGGCGATCGGGTTATCCTCGACGACATTAACATTGAGATTCCAAAAGGAAAAACAGTTGCATTAGTTGGGCCTTCGGGTGGAGGAAAATCTACCCTGATGGACTTATTACCGCGCTTCATTGAACCCAAGCAAGGTAGTATTCTGATCGACGGGGTGGATATCCGTGATGTCAAAACAGTTTCATTGCGTGATCAGATGGGCTTTGTAAATCAGGAATCCATACTTTTCAATGATACCATTTTCAATAACATTGCTTTTGCTAAACCGGATGCTACGTTCGATGAAGTAATTGCTGCTGCAAAAATCGCCAATGCACATGACTTTATCCTGAATACAGATCTGGGATATGACACTCCTATTGGAGATAGGGGTATTCGCCTTTCAGGTGGACAGCGGCAGAGACTTTGTATCGCCAGAGCGATCCTCGGCAACCCACCATTGATGCTCCTGGACGAAGCTACTTCAGCCTTAGATACTGAATCAGAAAAATTAGTTCAGGATGCATTATATAAGTTGATGGAAAACCGGACTTCTTTAATTATTGCTCACCGCTTGTCGACCATCCAGAATGCCGATTTCATTATCGTATTAGACAGATCAATGGTAGTCGAACAAGGATCGCATACACAATTGATGGAAAACAATGGGCTTTATAGAAGGCTGGTAGACATGCAGACATTTGATGAGTAAATTGATACCTTTGACAGCATAACCCTATCTGATCACACCCCATATGCCCAAGGAACTCATCATCTTGTACGAACCTCAAATGTTTGATCTGCAAAATTATGGAGGTATTACGCGTTATTTTGCGAATCTCGTAACCGGTTTTAATAAAATGGACAAAGTAGCAGCCCGTTTACCTTTGGCCATATCAAAAAACTATTACGTAAGGCACTTTCCGCAACTTTTCAATAACCGCTTGGGCAGGCTATTGCTAAAAAGCAGGCGAAAACAGATTGGAATTAATCGTTTGTTCTCTTCAATTCAGATTAGAAAGTCTGATTTTGACCTTCTTCATGCAACCTATTATGATCCCTATTTTCTTAAGGACCTAAGGAAACCGCTCGTGATCACTGTGCACGACATGATCCACGAAAATTATTCAAATCTTTACGATGATGCGGAAGAAGTAATTGCTCAAAAGAAACAGTTGATTGATGCGGCTGACCTGATTATTGCGATATCTGAATATACTAAACAGGAATTACTTAGATATTATCCACAGTACGAAACGAAAACGCGTGTGATTTACCATGGATTACCTGAAACGGGGCTAAAGCCAGCTTCAGAAAAACTTCCAGATCAGTTTCTCATGTATGTAGGCGACCGCAATGCAGGTTATAAAAATTTCGAAACGATGATTTCGGCCATCGCACCGATTTTAGTTCAGAATCAGGCGTTAAGTTTTATTTGCACCGGTGGAGGAACTTTCACAGAGGCTGAAGCCAACCTTTTTAAGGAATTGGGCATTGACGATCAGCTAATGCAGATCAATGCGCCTGACCCCCTGGTGAAACAGTTGTATATGGAAGCTTTAGTCTTCATTTACCCCTCCCTGGAGGAAGGATTCGGCTTTCCCATATTGGAGGCCTTTAAAAATGGTTGTGCGGTAGCTTGCAGTGATCAGTCTTGCTTACCCGAAGTGGGTGGCAACGCAGTTGCTTATTTTAATCCCCAAAGTTCTGAGTCCATTCAGCGTACCGTCAAGGAACTGATCGGCGATTCAGAACTGAGAAATACCTATATCGATCTGGGCTATGTTCAGCTAAAGAAGTTTACTTTTGAAAATTGCCTGAATCAGACATTGGACGCCTACCAGACATTACTGAGAAATACACACGAACATTAATTTTGCCATGAGCCAATACATTGCACAGTCCCCATTGCTCTTTTTGGTCTTTAACCGACCGGATGTCACGCAAAAGGTATTTCTGGCGATCCGGGACGCAAAGCCAAAAAAACTCTATATTGCAGCAGACGGACCACGGACGGACCGCCCGGACGAAACTAGACTTTGCAAGCAAACCCGGGAGATTTTTGATCATATCGATTGGGATTGTGAAGTACATACCCTTTTTCGTGACCAGAATCTGGGTTGTAAGGAAGCGATATCTTCAGCCATCACCTGGTTTTTCGAACAGGAAGAAGAAGGCATCATCCTCGAAGATGATTGTCTGCCAGCCCCTTCTTTTTTCAGGTATTGTGATATTCTGCTGGAAAAATATCGTTTCGATACCAGAATCAGGCACATAACCGGTGCAAATCATCAACTGGGTAGAAAATGGGGCGATGCCAGTATCTATTTTGCCAATCAAACCCACGTTTGGGGATGGGCCAGCTGGCGAAGGGTCTGGAAGGACTACGATAAGGATCTGATAAATTATCAAGAAAGTGAAGTAGAGGATCAATTCCGCAAGATTTTCAGCGACCGGTTTGTAATCGAAGCCTGGACGAATATTTTTAAAGAAGTCAAAGCAGGAAAAATAGACACCTGGGATTACCAGCTTGCAATCCTTAATTTTTTCAACAACAGCTTGTCTGTAAATCCCAATGTAAACCTCATTACTAATATCGGATTTCGAGCAGATGCCACACATACTGTTAATTTACAAAGTCCGTATGCCAATTTACCGCATGAAAATATAGGAGAACTAACTTATCCTAAATATGTCCTGCCAGAGAAAGCAGCCGACTACGAAGTTTTCAGAAGAGACTATCGTTTGGATGAAAAATGGGAAAAACATAACTTAGTCAGAAGACGTTTCAAACGGTGGTTGAAATCTAAATTAAATCGCAAAAATGCCTAAAATATCCGTAATAATTCCAAATTATAACCATGCTGACTATCTTCAGCAGAGAATAAATAGCGTTGTCAATCAAACATTTCAGGATTTCGAAGTGATTCTGCTCGACGATAAATCGACTGACAATAGCCGGGATATTTTAGAGAAATATCGTACACATCCCAAAGTATCGACCATTATTTATAATGAGCAAAATTCCGGAAGTACATTTATCCAATGGGAAAAAGGAATCAAGCAAGCTAAGGGAGAGTATATTTGGATCGCTGAAAGTGACGATTGGTGTGAACCAACTCTTTTAGAACATCTTATAGAAGGTATAGAACAAGATCAGGATTGCGTAATCAGCTATTGTCAGTCTTATTGTATACAAGACAGCAACAAAATCAATTGGAGTTCAAGCCATAAGCAGTTATCTGAAATCACAGAAGGAGAAAATTTCATGCGAACTCAGATGTTATTACATAACCCCATCTTTAATGCGAGCATGGTTTTATGGAAAAAATCGAAATTTTCAGAGATTTCCTATGATTACAAAAACTATAAATTATGTGGCGATTGGCTTTTTTGGATAGAACTTTCCCGCTTAGGAAAAGTACACATCAGCGGTCGATTACTAAACTACTTTAGGAAACACGAAAAGGATGTCAGTGGCAAAGCAATGAAGAGCGGTCTGAACTTTATAGAAACACTAACTATTATCAACATGCTTTTTAAAAGACAAATGATCTCAGATAAAGATTATTATAAAGCATTCAAAATGCAATACAGAGAATATTATCCGCTTAGAAACTCATTTGAGTCTGAATTCAAATCTAAAATCGAACAACTCTTCAGGAACCCCTTAACTTCAAAATCAACATATTACAAAATACTAGCCGGAACTTTATGGAAGCATAGGCGAAAATAAATACTATCGCCTGCGGATATACTTATAAAAGCGAAAAAATTGTTTTATACCTACCGCTTTATAAAGTCGGCTTCCCCAAAGAACCCGATACATTTCTCTCTTGGTATAACCGCACTCAGACATGATTTCTAATAAAAATAAAAAGGCGTTTTTTTCGCAAAGAAAGGCATCTGCCTTGTCAAGGCCGGCACCGGCTCGTCTGGGAAGAACATGTCTCCATTTTTTATGTAGTAATATTGTGCTTTTCAGCCAGTTGGAATCATAGCCACCTTCGGAAAAGTGCTCTATCAAGACCTCAAAAGAAACGGCTACTTTCCAGTCCTGTGCCACAGCTAAAGAAAAATCCACATCATATCCATGAAAGCCAATCAGCATTTGATTGTCGAAACCTATTTTCCTTGCGATATCTCTTCGTGTACAAAACCATACACCATCTACGGCAACGACTTCTGACAGTTTTGAGTTTTCAGGATTATCATAGATTAATCTTGGCTCCTCACTATGGTATTTGAAACGTTGAATCAGCTGACGCATATTACCCTTGTCAACCCAGGTAAACCATGATGAAGGACAAAGCGCCTTATAAGTACTGCCCGCAATTCCGATCAGACCAAGCTTTGGATCAGCATCAAAGTAACCATGGATCAACTTACCCCAATCATTAGTCTTTATGATCAGGTCTTCGTGCATGAAGCATATCAGATCGTATTTCGCTGTCCTGATCCCTTCATTGTAAGCTTCACAAATTCCCATTTGGGCATTGGTATTGTTGATCCCCAGTACCTCATGAGGAACACCAATAGTTTGAGAAATATTTTCTGAAACATCCTTTAATAATTCAGGGTCACCTGAACTGATTACTATAGAAATCATCTTCCTTTAATCTCCTTCCATAAACGAGAAAGCAGCGGTTTTCGTTTTACCGAAACCTCGGGCTCCTCAACCTCAAAATTAAGCAATCCATCAAGACCTCCTTCCACATATTTAAGAGAAGGCCATATACCCGGAGCCAAAGGATGAAAATTTTGAACGACGTGAAAATTATGTTCATCAATTGCATTCCACAGTTTGAAAAAGCTCTCTACGTTAAAATCATCTTTATGGCTCCAGTTGTGAAGCTTTAAGTAAATTTCTTCCGGGGTCCTCGCCCAACTCTGATGTAAGACCAAGTCCTCCCATTCAATCTGCTCATTACCAGATGTATTATTCCTGGCAATATCATAAATGGGATTATTTGTAGCAAAATCAAGTACTTCTCTGGAACCTGCAACAAATAAATAACCTTTGGCAACATGCTTAAACAGAGTTATAATCTTACAGCCTATTGTAACAGGTCCAGAGGGCTTAAATTCCCTGAGTTTCTGCGCGAATGCTGGAAAGTCGTCGAAATACTCATCTGAATCAATTTGGACATACCAATCTGCTTCCCCCATTTGCTTTCCTAAGAGATTTCTTTCCCTTGTATCACATTCCATGGGAGTTAATCCATCTACATAAAAATGATCTCTATAGATCCTGATTTTTTTTTCTATATCAAATTCATTAACCCAATCCCAAAATTCATCTGCAATTACAATTGGTTCACCAGACCAGGTCAATCCATTTACATCAACAGCAAAATATATCTCCTCTACTTCACTGTAAACTCGGGGAAGTGAAATTTTAATGAATTCGTAATCATATGAAATTAGAAATCCAACCTTTATAGTAGCCATGTCGCAAATATAGTTAATAACTCAACTTCCTATCGTCCATTTGAAGGAAGTACGCAATATGCCCTTAACAATCAGCATCGTGATCAGATAAGCTATCATAAACCTAAGAATGCTATAAGCTACCGCCTCATAAACAGTCAGGCTGTCCAAAGGGATATGGAGAGGTCTAAACAATTCGCTGATGAGATAAGTGAGCACAATGTGATGGATCAGATAGATTCCATAAGTCGTTTTTCGTGGCTCAAATTTCTTATTTATGAAGTCGATGGGACCGATCTTCAGCAGTAAGGCAAAGAAACACAAAGAATAGATGATGTTGGAAATCGTAAGGGTATTGTACGCACCCTCCATATCCATGTTTTTCAAATGAATGATTTCCAGGTTAGCGATCATAAAGGCTAATGTCGCGGCAATGACAAACCAAATCATTTTAGTCCTCTTAATGAACTGATCGATAACAGCATAGTGTTTATTCATAAAGGCACCAAGCCAAAGGTAGAATACAAATCCAAATAGTGCTGTTGTGTGCCCTACTGCTACCCAACCGTAATAAATATTTACACTATAGAAGACGGAACTCAATGCCAGAATACACCCAAAAAAAACATGAAAAAGGTATTTCTTAAACAACAGCAAAATCGCAATGCAAATGAGAAAATTCAATATAAACCAAAAGCTTGTCGCAGTAATTACAGTGAAATAAAGATCAGATAAATAAGCCCCAAAATTCCCGTTTGACAAGGGTGTCTCTGCCCCTTTGAATTCTTTTACGAGTAGTCCTGCTATATTGATAAGGATAAAAATATTTAGCCAAAGTGCCCATGGGCCTATTGTGCTTTTAAACCTATTTTTAAGGTACTGATAAGGTGTGTATTCCGCAAACTTATGATTAATCAGAAAGCCGGAAATGAGAAAAAAGGAAATCGTTGCAAATTTAAAGAACTCCATTACGGAAGCCTGGAGCAATTGTTCTGAAAAAAGGGTGTATTTAAACCATCCCAAGGTAGTCGAATGTTCAAACACGATACCAATCATCGCGATACACCTGATTGTATCTACAAAATCAAAATTCTGCTTACCTGGTTGCTCCTTACTGTTATTCATCAATATCTTTTCTTATAAATCCCGATCTTCTATGAAAAAGGACTTTCAAACACTGTCACCCTATCAGTGAGCTATGACTATCTTCCTGGAAAAACGCAGCTCCAACATCTCATAACTAAGGATGTAAATCCCGGCAGCGTACAACTCCGTCGAAATAGGTTCCTGATGGTAGCCCGCATTCCTATAGTCGTCAAAAACAACCGCTATCCTCTGCCCGAACAAATTATAAAGGCTAACTTTTACCCTTGAAGCACTAGGTAAATTAAAGCCCAGGTTTGTAAATGAATTCGCAGGATTCGGAAAATTTTGAACGACACCCGGAGACAAGTAGTTCTCGATGATATCCTGATTCAAAGCATCAAACCATACCAAAGAAATGATCCTATACCCTCTTGCATTCGGATGAACGTCATCTGTATAAAGTTGCCTGTTTTTCCCAATGACATTGTTTATATCTGCAATCCTTATCCCAAGTTCTTTCGCAAGTGAACGGTAACCATTATTAATTTGATCTATCGCACGATTTCTTCTTTGATATAACCTCGCTGCCGGAGAATTTCCTGGAATTTCAGTAAAATACTGGAGCGTCCCCAAAATTACGTTTAAATTAGCTGTCCTCGCCCTTTCTATCATTAGTCGCATGTTGGCCAATGTAGTACTTAGGCGTGCAGCTCCATCCGCTATTTGAATCGCATCATTAGCTCCCATCAATATCAAGAGAAAACCTGTTTTTTGTGCTATTACCTGATCAAAACGCAAGAGCCCTTTACTCGTGGTTTCACCGGCTACTCCATTATTAGTGACTGTTATGGTTCTACCTATATAGCAATTTCCCAAAAATGCCTTCAGCGGTGATTGAAAATTACGCGCTTCCCCAAACCCCTCTACTGTGCTCGCTCCGAAGCTGACCACATTCACACTATCTTTATTATAAAACTTCGAATAAGGTCCGCAGACAGGCATGTTCAGCTGTGAAAACCCCTGAAGTCCTGTCCAAACTAATATAAAAAACAAAATAAAAGACTTAACCATACATCTTCATCATCCCCGCTAAGATATTAAATTGCTACTAATTGTTGTTTAGTAGATGTAATTCTTCTCTCTTAAAAGAAAATTTATCATCATATCGTAAATGAAAAAAAAAGCGCCTTTCTCAAGGCGCTTTGCAATTCTATATATAAGCTATTACAACTTACGTTTTACTTCTACTTGTTCGTAAGCCTCTACGATATCCCCAACCTCAATGTTATTGAAGTTATGGATGTTCAATCCGCACTCGTAACCTCTTGATACTTCTTTCACGTCATCCTTATAACGTTTCAATGAAGCCAGTTCACCAGTGTAGATGACCACACCATCTCTTACGATACGGATCTTACTGTTACGTGTGATTGTTCCATCAAGAACCATACATCCTGCGATCGTACCAACTTTAGTAATTTTAAAGGTATCTCTGATCTCCACATTGGCAGTGATCTTCTCTTCAAACTCTGGAGCCAACATACCTTCCATCGCTGCTTTGATCTCGTTGATGGCGTCGTAAATGATAGAGTACAAACGGATGTCGATTTGCTCCGCTTCAGCCAGCTTACGCGCACCTGGCGAAGGCCTTACCTGGAAACCAACAATGATCGCATCTGATGCCGAAGCCAGCAATACATCGGATTCCGAAATCTGACCAACCGCTTTGCTGATCACATTGATCTGGATCTCCGGTGTCGACAGTTTCAACAATGAATCTGACAATGCCTCGATCGAACCATCCACGTCACCTTTGATGATGAGGTTAAGTTCTTTAAAGTTACCGATAGCCAAACGACGACCGATCTCATCCAAAGTAATGTGCTTCTGTGTACGCAATCCTTGCTCACGCATCAATTGCAAACGCTTGTTAGCAATCTCTCTAGCTTCCACTTCACTTTCAAGCGCATTGAAACGGTCACCCGCAGTCGGTGCACCTTGCATACCCAATACCTGTACCGGTACCGATGGGCCTGCTTTATCTACTTTCTGACCGCGCTCATTGAACAATGCTTTAACACGTCCACTATAACTACCGGCCAGAATAGGATCTCCAACTTTCAGCGTACCAGCCTGAACAAGAACCGTAGTTACAATACCACGTCCTTTATCCAGAGTCGCTTCAATTACGCTACCAGTAGCACGTTTATCAGGATTAGCAGTCAGTTCCAATAACTCTGCTTCCAATAATACTTTTTCCAAAAGCAAGTCTACATTCAGACCACTCTTACCTGAAATCTCCTGAGACTGGAATTTACCACCCCAATCCTCTACCAGGATATTCATCATAGACAATTGCTCACGGATCTTATCTGAGTTTGCACCCGGTTTATCGATCTTGGTGAAGGCAAATACCAATGGTACGCCTGCAGCCTGAGCATGGTTGATTGCCTCTTTCGTCTGAGGCATCACCGCATCGTCCGCAGCAACGACAATGATCGCAATATCTGCTACTTTCGCACCACGTGCACGCATCGCCGTAAAGGCCTCGTGACCCGGTGTATCCAGGAAGGTTACTTTTTTACCCGTCGGTGTAGTTACCATATATGCACCAATGTGCTGAGTAATACCACCCGCCTCACCGGCTACTACGTTTGCCTTACGGATATAATCCAGCAATGAAGTCTTACCGTGATCGACGTGACCCATGATCGTTACAACAGGCGCTCTTGGCAGCAGATCCTCTTCAGAATCTTCTTCCTCGATCAGCACATCACTCTCATCATCAGGTTTCACAAATTGAATCTCATAACCAAATTCATCGGCCACAATAGTCAATGTTTCTGCATCCAGACGCTGGTTGATTGATACGAACATACCCAGACTCATACAAGTCGCGATGATCTTCGTTACCGGCTCATCCATCATGGCAGCAAGTTCATTTGCTGTAACAAACTCAGTTACTTTCAGCACTTTAGACTGTAGTTCCTGCTCCATTGCAGCTTCATCAGCAGACATCGCCACATCATCACGTTTTTGACGACGCAACTTCGCACGCTGGGCAAATTTACCAGATTTACCAGCACCGCTCAAACGGGCAAGTGTTGCTTTGATCTGGTCTTGTATTTCTTTTTCCGTAGGTTCTTCCTTAGGTCCGCCAGCAGGTGCTCCCGGTTTATTGTTCCTAAAGTTCGGCCTGTTGGCTGTATTATTAGTATTGTTCCTAAAATCAGGTCTGTTCGCAAATGTAGGAGGCGTACGTTGCTGACCTGGCTGTCCTCCAGCCTGACCAGCTTGCTGCTGTCCACCTGCTTGAGGCTGCGTACCTGATTGTCCAGGATGTCCCCCAGGAGTTTTTTTACGCTTGCGCTTACGCTTGGCATCAGCGCTGTCACCTGAAGAGGCGATAGGTTGTGATTTGCGCTCTGGTGTCACCGGCAAAGTAATCTTACCAATGATGTTCGGACCTGAAAGTTTTACCGAACGCGCCTTGATCACCTCAGTTTCCTCAGGTTTGGTCGCAGCTGGTGTTTCTTTAGGCGCTACAGGCTCAGGAGCCTTTGCTACAGGAACCTCGACTGGTTTAACAGGCTCGGCCACTTTCTGCTCTTCTGCTGGCTTTGATATTTCCACTGGTTTTTCTTCAGCAACAGGCTTCACAGGTTCAGCAGCAGGCTTTTCAGCCGGTGCTTCTTCCTTTTGAACCTCTTTAGGCGCTTCCTGAACTACAGGAGCCACAGGCTCCACTAAAGGGCTTTCTTCTTTTTTCACAGGGCGTGTTTTAGAATTTAAATCATCAAGATTTATTTTTCCAACTATTTTCACACCAGGCAATGCACCTTCTTCTGCTTTATCTTCCGCTTTTTGCTCCACCGCCGGTTTAGCAGGAACTTCTTCCTTAGCTTTTTCAGCAGGAGGACTATATGTATTCAGATTTTTGATCAAAATGCCTTCGTTCTCAAACTCAACATTTTTTCTAGGCGCCTCAACAGCTTTCTCAGCTACTTCAGGCTCATCACGACGAATTTTACCAATAACAATCTGATTGGCTTCTTCTTTTACGATTTTATCGCCCTGAAACTCTTTCAACAGCGCATTGTACATGTCGCGGGAGAGTTTAGTCGTGGGTTTATTCTCAACAGAAAAGCCTTTCTTTTCCAGAAACTCAACGGCCGTAGCGATCCCTACGTTAAGTTCCTTAACTGCTTTAAATAAAATTATTGGTTTGTCGTCTGACATTGATATCCTATTTTTTTCTTAATTCTTATACAAAAGTAACGTTTATTCTTGTTTATTTCATGCGCAGAAGCCAGTTTTTGTATTATTCAAATTCTGATTTCAAAATACTCATGACTTCCTTGATGGTTTCCTCCTCAAGGTCGGTACGTTTCACCAATTCGTCTACAGAAAGGGACAATACGCTTTTCGCAGTATCGCATCCGATCGATTTCAATTCATCGATGATCCAGCTATCGATTTCATCTGAGAATTCTTCAATATCCACATCCTCATCTTCTTCTCCAGCCTCACGGTACACATCTATTTCATAACCTGTCAATTTACCTGCCAGTTTGATGTTATGTCCGCCTCTACCGATTGCTAAAGAAACCTGATCTGGTTTAAGATATACCGAAGCATGCTTGGTCTCATCATCCAATTTAATGGAAGTGATCTTCGCCGGGCTCAATGCCCTGGTGATATACAGTGAAATGTTATTGGTAAAGTTGATGACGTCGATATTTTCGTTTTTCAATTCCCTCACGATACCGTGGATCCTCGAACCCTTCATACCCACGCAAGCGCCTACCGGATCTATCCTGTCGTCATAAGACTCTACAGCCACCTTAGCCCTTTCTCCCGGTTCACGTACAATTTTCTTAATCGTGATCAGTCCATCGAAAATCTCAGGAACCTCAATCTCAAACAAACGTTGCAGGAATTCAGGAGCAATCCTGGAAATGATGATCTTAGGCGTAGCATTCACCATATCCACTTTCAGGATCACAGCGCGTACTGCATCACCTTTTTTGAAGTAATCTGCAGGGATCTGTTCCGTCTTAGGCATCATCAATTCATTACCTTCGTCATCCAGTACCAAAGTTTCTTTTTTCCAAACCTGGTAAACTTCTCCGGTTACAATTTCACCTACTCTGTCTTTATATTTCTTAAAGATCTCATCTTTCTCCAGCTCCAATACTTTAGAAACAAGGGTCTGACGTGCGGCTAAAATTGCACGACGGCCAAAGCTCTCCAAAGTGATCTGCTCGATGTAGTCGTCGCCAACTTCCATGTCCGGATCAATCTGTTTTACTTCAGCAAGTTCAATTTCCAAATCGTCATCCTCAGAAAAACCATCTTCCATCACTTTTCTGGTACGCCAGATTTCCAAATCTCCATTGTCCGGGTTGACAATTACGTCACAATTCTCATCAGTCCCGTATTTTTTGCGCAACATGCTGCGAAATACCTCTTCCAGCACACTGATCACTGTAGGACGGTCGATGTTCTTAAAGTCCTTGAACTCCTGAAATGAATCGATTAAATTAATGTTACTCATTTTATTTAAATGAAATTAAAACCTTTGTTTCTGTTATATGATTAAAATCCACAGCTGTTTCTACCAGCTGTACTTTTTTTCCTTTTTCCTTTACTTTCGCTTCTATCACAATTCCGCTTTCCGTTACCGAAAGTAACTTGCCTTCTTTTTGCTCCCCGCCTTCCAGCTTCAAACTCACTTCCCGGCCCACATTTTTATCGTATTGCCTTCTCAACCTCAATGGCTCTCCAATACCTGGTGAAGAAACCTCCAAATTGTAAGCCTTCTCGATGGTATTTTCTTCTTCCAGATGAAAACCTACATGCCTGCTGATTGCCGCGCAGTCCTGGATTGTAATGCCTTCATCACCATCTACATGAATAATAAGCTTATTGTTCGGAAGCATTTTTACCTCTACCAAAAACAACTCCGGTCTGTCCGAAATTTTTTCTTCAACTAACTCTTTTACTCTTTTTTCTACCTGCATAACCAATTTACCAGTAACAGAAAAGAGGGGACTCCTGCCCCCTCTTACCGCTATTACTTTGCAAATGTAAGAAATATTTTTACAAATTAAAAATGCTAAGCCACAATCAGTTCGACAAGCAAACAAAGGCCAATTACTTTTTGTACGAGAAAGAAACAGTATCCCTCACAACTAAACCACTGATGCCTTCAGCTGCGTAGATAACGGTATAAGTATTCCCGGTCTTCAGGTCATAACCCAGCAATAAATCTATTTTAGTACTCAAGGTTTCCTTGGGGGCTACTTTGACATAACTATCTGCCGGAGGCGGCATGATGCGCTTGGCCATTGGCCCTTTATAATCTGGTTCCCTTCCTTTTTGATCCCTAATCTCCAAATATTTGCTCATCAATGGCTCAAAAGGTGTATGCCATTTGCAAAACTGCTGTACAGAATCTGCCGGATTATATACATTAAAGGTGAGCATGACAGAGTCCTTACCCCTGATTAATTTATCGGCCTGCATCCGGGCCAACAGCTGCGTTCCCTCTTCCAAATGCACCGCATTCGTTGTCGCGGTATCAGAAAGGACTTCTTTATTCTCGTTACTTTGATTGCAGGCTGCAAAAATGACTAAAAGCAAGAGTAAAACCGTAAATTTATATTTCATCATGATGGATAAGTATTATCTTAACTATAATCCTATATCTACCAAAATTGTTTTAACTACATACCGACCATTTTAAAAGCGTCCTTGCACTAGCCTAAAGGATAACTCAAAAATTATTGCAGTATAAATCCAGGATGAGTCCAACTTTTTAGGATAAAAGTTGGACTCATCCTGGACTGATGTTGGACTCATCTTGGAGTCATCCTTACTTTAACTTAGAAGACAGTCCTTCTGTAATGCGCTGTACCATGTCTTCCAGGTGGAATCTGGATAAGCCATTCTGTGAAGGTATCGCTTTCTGGATGTCATCTCTTAAAGACAATAAATGTGCTCTGGTGAGACTTGAAGCGTCAAACCTGGTCGGATCAGGATTTACATAAACTAACAGCCCACTCCCCTGACTCGTCATTACAATTTCTCCAGTAGCAGCAAATGCTTTCATTGCATTTAGAATATATGTTTTCTGGAGATTTCGCCTGTAAATGTCTATTGGTTTATTGGTATAAAGTTCTTCCCAAACCCCCATCTTCAAATCGTCGAGAAATTCCGTAGCCTGATAGCTTTTCTGTGTCTTGCTAGTCTCGGCAGTCAATAGTTTGTTAAGGATATCTGCACCCTGAAGCCTGTTCAGTACCTGACTCTGAAAAATACCTATCCACATGATTCCGTTTGTGCCTGTTTTGGACATGATGTCCTGATCCAACAACCATTCCGGTGTGTAAAGCACATTTTCCTTCAGAAACTTCATAGCCTCCTTTTGTCTGTCGTAAGGTACGTACTCAAAGATTGACCCTTTCTGCTCAATGCTTTTAGGAGTTGCGTATAGCCCTGCTACATTTCTTGTCACATGCCCTAAATACGTCTGAAACTGTCTGAAAATCTCTTCATAGATCATTTTCAGGCTGCCATAACCCTCCCCCGGCTCTGCAGTCCAGTCTTTCAACTGAGGGATGATGCGTTTTAAATTTTTGATTCCATAGCTACTGGCCAGCATTGCGTCATCTCCCAGGTCTTCACTTTGTGAACGCGGATCTGAAAACTCATTTTCGTTGCCAAAATAGAGGCGTTTGTCTTTGCTCATGCGGTCAATGATCCACTTGTTCAGGTACGGTCCTTCAGATAACGGATCTTTAAATTGAGGCAGCCATTTGTAACCAAACTCTATGGCCCATTTATCGTAATCACCAATACGAGGGAAGAGCCCCTTTTCAGTAACACCATCTTCGGGTTGGGCTACGTAATTGAAACGGGCGTAATCCATGATAGAAGGGGTATGGCCATTCTTTTCCAGCCAGTTTTTGTCTCTTAACTTCTCAACTGGCACGGTTGAACTGGAACCAAAATTATGTAGTAAACCAAGCGTATGACCTACTTCATGAGAAGAGACGAAGCGAATGAGCTGCCCCATCAATTCATCATCGAATTTCATTTTGCGTGCCCTCGGATCTACAGCGCTGGCCTGGATCATGTACCAGTTGTGCACCAATGCCATGATGTTGTGGTACCAGTTGATGTGGGTTTCGATGATCTCACCACTGCGGGGATCATGCACATTGGGACCGCTGGCATTGGCCACAGAGGAAGGTTTATATACGATGACATTGTGCCTTGCATCATCTATACTCCAACTGGGATCATTAGTTGGGGCTGGCATGGCCACAATGGCATTTTTGAAGCCTGCCTGCTCGAAAGCCTTCTGCCAGTCATTTACACCTGCTATGAGGTAAGGAACCCATTTTTTTGGGGTTGCGGGATCTATGTAGTAGATGATTGGTTTTTTAGGTTCCACGAGTTCGCCGCGTTTATACTTTTCGATGTCTGCATCTTTAGGTTCCAGTCTCCAGCGCACCATCATTACAGACTGCTTTACACTCTGAGGGGCGGCATCAAAGTCAATGTAAGCCTGTCCGAAGAAACCCACTCTAGCATCTGCAAAGCGTGCTTTCATCGGGACTTTTGGCAAGAGTACAATAGAACTGTTCAATTCGTATGTGACCGGAAGGGTAGTCGCCTGGGGCTGACCACCAATGGCTCCACGCCCGTAAGTCCGCAGCATTCGGATCTCTACATTCATGGGATAGGTACCAATGGAATTGATAAAGGACTTATCACTCTGAATGGCACCGACACCGAGCAGCGTCTTAATTCTCGAGCTAAAATGCAGGATCTCATTTTCTGTATTGATAAAATCTGTAACGTCTATAACGCTGGTTCTGACTTTAGCAGAGTCTCCCCCATAAGCTTTTATAGGGAACACCGCCACGATAGGCTGCAGGTTGGAATTGAGCACTGACTTGTATAAGCCATTTTCGGTGGTATCGTTAGACCGCTCATTGAAAGAGATCAATTTCAGAAAGATGCGGTCTTCAGGCCCCTTCTCAAAATTGATCACATTCTGTGCGATCTCGTCACCGGCATAACCCGTCATTTGTGGGCGAGGCCCAGTGGCGGATTTCGAAATCCGGTTGACCACCAGGATGTCCCTTTTCAGCAAAGTATCAGGAATTTCAAAGAAATAGCGTTGACCTATCTGGTGCACTTTGAACATCCCTTTGGAAGTCCTGGCCTTTTCTGTAATGATTTCCTTATAAGGTTTTACAGCTGCGGGTACCGTATCTGTCTTTTTCACGGGAGCTGTTGTAGCAGCCGGTGTTTTTTCTATAGTTTTTTGCTTTGGCTTGTCCTGAGCCTTCAAATTCAGGGCACAGCCAAGCAGCGCCAGTAGCGCAATGTTTACTTTATACATAATACATAACCTGGTTTCATGACGCAATGCGTCTTTTGTGTTTTTAAGATGAACGGGATAATTTATTTGATCAGTTCTGCTAGTTTTTTATGCAGCGCTTCCCCCCTTAGATTTGCCGCGATGATCCTGCCTTTGGGATCGATCAGGAAATTCTGAGGAATAGACCTGACCATGTACAACTGCGCTACTTCATTGCTCCAGTATTTCAGGTCAGACACATGCTTCCAGTCTAGTTTGTCATCATGGATCGCTTTAATCCATGCATCACGTTTTCCAGGCTGGTCGAGGGAAACAGACAAGATGTCGAAATTCCTGTCCTTATACTCATGGTAGGCCTTGACGACTATGGGGTTTTCTTCACGACAGGGCCCGCACCAACTTGCCCAGAAATCGACCAGCACGTATTTACCACGGTAGTCACTCAACTTTACTGGATTCCCACTGGTATCCGCAGCACTGAACAGCGGAGCGGTTTTGCCGATACTTACTGCATCAAACTTATCAAGGACTGTTTTGGTTTTGATTCCTGTGGGTGTTTGCTGAATGTTTTTACCCAGCTTGCCATACATTTTTTTCAGCGAAGGCACATCTTCAGGTAAATGCCCGATCACTTCGTTGAGGGCAACTAAACTGATGAAATAATCCGGGTGTTTGCTGATGAATATAGCCTGCACTTTCTTTTTCTCTTTTTTCAATGCGGCCATTTCCGCTCGCCAGGCGCCCAGACCTATGGTATCATACTTTACCTTTTTGGTCTGTGCATCCCGATAAGTTTTTTCGCTCAGTGCCAGTTGCTGGTCTACGCCTGCGACAGCGGCTATCAGTTCCGCTTTTTGTTTTTGCAAGGCTTGGGATTCAAGATCCGGATCCTGCTGTGCGAAAACAGTCCCTGTCAGCAGGACTGCCAACAGGGTGATGTTCAATGTAAGTTTCATAGGTTCAATTAAATGGTGTTTAATATGTTTTGTTTCCCCTGCCCTGGTCTACATAGTTGACGCAGGCTACTTTGCCGTCACCCTGGAAAGTAGGTTGGGCCAGGGTGCTGATGGTCCCGGTAGAACTGATAGGGTGCAACCAGACTTTGTATTTACCTCCCGCATATGAAGCAATAGCCAGGTAATCCACAGTTTGTGCTACACCAGCCGCAGGCACAGGGTATTTAATGTGCTGGATACAGGTAACGGTTTCGCCAGCTGGCAGGCTCACTTGCAGTGATTCCGGAAGCGAAGCAAAATCGGTAACATATATTTTATTTCCCTTTGCATAGTAGATGTAATCTGAATCGTAGTTACCTCCGATGGCATCTGCCGACATCAGGCCGTGTGAGGTCGGCACCGACTTACTATCGGCTATCAAGGGTGGTGTACCGGGAAATGTGGAACCGGTCATAGATCCATAAACCAGGCTCATCTTCACCAAAAGTCCTTCTCCTGCTGCTTTACGAAACAGTGCGAGTCCTGCATTGCGAAGACCGGGATAACCGCCAATCCAGACCACACTTGCATTCATATTTTTCAGTAATCCTGCAGATGCGGGCAAGGCCACATAGTTTGCACCATCCAACCAGACCATTGATTTGGAATTATCATCGAAAGCCATCCCCAGGGATCCGACTGCGGCTACTGAAGCCATCTTATAGGTTGAAGCCGGTGGATCGGAAAAGAAAGCCCCTTTAGATAAAGTATAGACTTTGCCATCATTGATCAGATGGATATTGTTGTCTGCTTGTGGCTGCAATACATTCTGAGGTCTTTTTACAGCTGGCTTGGTAAAGAACATGTCCTCGAAAGACATCACCATTTTTCCGTTATCAATCCGTAAAATGGCGGCATCCTGATCAGAGATTACTGCAAATGCACCGTAGAGATCTGTCGACTGCAAACCTTTCTTAAAGGAACCGGCATACACTGACTTGATGGCTTTACCCTGCAGTCCCTTGCCATTGAAGTTTGCAATCCAGTTGTCTATCCTGCCAGAGGGATAAATAAAATCGAAATCGGTTTTGGTTCCGTCGTCCTTTAGCAGGTACCAGCCCCCCATAGTGAGGGTAGATACATTGAGCGTACTCGGAATGATCTTGGTAACCCCGCTCTGTTTATTCTTGATCCGCAGCGCAAGCAGGTATTGTCCGGGGTTCAGTTTGATCTCGTAGTTCAGGTCTTTTGTCCTGGCAATGGTATCACCCAGAGGGATCACTCCGGAGCCGACAATATAGTTATTGGAAACAATTGTCCAGGCGAAGTCATACTGAGATGCTCGTTCCACTTCAGGGCTGATCACCAATGCATCTCTGAAAGTAAATGCACTATAGGATTTTTCAAATCCTGTTACCTGCGGAGCCGGAAGGTCCGGGATAAATTCATTGCCACCTTCTTTGATGCATGCGCTGCTCAGCAGCGTAAACAAAGCAAGGACTGCGATATATATATGTTTCATGGTCATATTTAATTTTAGATTCTCTGATGCATGCTTAAGGGAAGGTTATTATTGTGGCACCAACGGCTGCACTCTCTTTTAAAGGCGCCTTGCCACTTGCAATATTTGCCGGATCCGCATTAAAATCCGCCAGCCTTTGTTTCAAAAGATTCTTATAATGAGTAGTCGCAGCAATACTTAAAGCCATCTGGTACCAGGCTTCATCAATCTTTTCGCCCAGGATATCGATCATAAATTGATGCTTCACTGTGCTGTATTTACCAAAAGCGTTGTAGGCTGATGCCTGTGTGCCGTCTACCCGCCAGGAATAGAAACGTTCAAGGCGGTCGGAAAACACAAGAGTTAATGCCCGCTGCCTGAGCTCTCCCAGTCCGAATTGTGCATTGGCGACCAGCTCCAGCCGCAGTCGTACCGTTTTCTCTTTCAAACTTGGATCACGGAGCAGGACTACCGGAATTTGTGCCTTCACTGCATTGGCCTTCACCACCATAAGTGGCTGGATAGAAGGGTCGTCAAAAGCCAGGTAATGCACACCCGCAACGGCGGCATCGACCACTCCGGTTTCCGCGACCTGAACCAGCTTAACGGTTCTGTCGACATTGCTCAAATCTCCAATGGTGTTCACAGGTATGTAAACAGTATCCCTGCTTACCGCGGCTGTTTCATAAACAAACGTACTGTTGATGGCTGAAGTGTCATTCAGCTGTATCCTGGCAATGTCATTGTACAGCAACTCATCCGCTTTGGAACAACCTGCAGCTGCTATCGCCAGAAAGCTCAATAGGGTATATATAAATCTGTTCATCTTCGTAATTAGTTATTGTTGTAATTCAGTTCACGCAATGGTTTAGGAACCAGGTATTTTTCCGGCTTGGCATTGTAATAAGCGTAAGTCCATCCCTGTGGCAGGGTGCTCACATTATAGCGTTTGTATGTAAAGAAGGTCTGGCCCTCAGCATAAAACTCCCGGACATACTCCCGGATCATTTTGTTTTTTCTGTCGCCCGTCCAGTCTGCAGCATTGAATGCTGTGAAAGGAATACCTTTTTTGGCACAATAAGCTGCATATACTTGCTCAGCTGCTGTTTTGTTGTCCGCACATTCTGTGCTGATCAGGTACATCTCGCTCAACCTGATCAATGGAATCTGCAACACCTGAAATTTTGGAAGTGTATTTTTCTGAATGAATTTTTTGTACATCACATAATTGGTCTTGCCCGAACCGGTCTTGTATGTCCACATGCCTTTCCAGCGGATGTCTGCGACCCGCTCTGCAACGGGGAACAGGTTATTTATGTAGTAAAATCCGTCTGTGATATTAAAATCATAACGCTGATAGGCCCCATTCTCTGTAAATGCACCATTGGCAATGGACTCCAGGTTGTACACACTGAGTGCAGCGATGTGTTCCGGCGACATGGTATAATCTTCTGCAGCACGGTCACTTTCCTGACCTAACCTGAATAAGGGCAGACCAGCAGGATCTACTGCATCCATCACCATTTTAGCATATTTGGCTGCATTCAGTTTTTCTGCTTCGTTAGCGGCCGACAACCACATATATACCCGTGCTTTGAGTGCCAGCACGGCATAATAGTTCATACGAACCTGTCGGTACATCAGGAAATTATCTCCGATTACGTCGGATGCATTCTCCGCGGGGTTCAATTGTGCAATGGAATATTTTCTGATGGGGTCTATGTCTTTCAATAGCAGTTCAGCCTGGTCCAGATCGGCGAGTATGGCCTGTACAAATTCCCGGTAAACCAGGGGTTCAGTGATTTCCTTACTCACGTTTTTTACATAAGGCAGGATTTTCAGGGCACCCGGATTGTTTGGAATAGGCCCGTACATCCTCAGGGCATCAAAATGGCAGAAGGCACGCAATGCCAGCGATTCACCTTTGATGAGTTCATAGTTGCCATCAGAAAACACCCCTCGCTTCTCATCGATATTGATCAATACCCCGTTGGCATCAGCAATTACCTTATACAAGTCACGGTACGTATTGTCCAACCATTCGATGACGGTGCTATTGGTATAGTTTCCAGCCACCAGCGCACTTAGTGCCTGGTTTGCAGTAGATGGGTTGTCCCAGTTCTGGGCCATATACTCTATATTTCCCCACATCATGGCCCCGCCGTATACATTTCCGCCTTTCATTCTCAGGTAGGCACCGGTGAGGGCATCACGGAAACCCTTCTGTGTTTTAAACAATTCCTCCTGGGTATTCTCACCCTGCGGCTTCACGTCCAGCCATTTCTTACAACCGCTGAACAGTAATGTGCCCATTACAATAACTATGGTTAATATTTTTTTCATGATTTCCATTTTTTAGAAGGCTGCATAAATTGACAGCGAAAACTGACGGGTAAAAGGATAGTCCAGTCCGCGTTCCTGACGGACACTGGATACATAGAACAGTTCACCGGTATTTCCCACTACCGAGAGCGACTGCAGTCCTAGCCGGCTGAGGAATTTCTGGTTTCTTACATCATAAGAAAGATTGACATTTTGCAGGGTAAGTGTCCTTTCATCCTGCACAAACCTCGAAGAGGCATACACTGGTAACGTCTCGTTTAATCCCCTGAAGAAAGTCTTGTCGCCCGGCTGTTTCCAGCGTTCCAGGTATACCCGCTCATCCACGTTGAACAAGCGGTCTGCGTTCTCTATCTTGTCGATCAGCGTCTGGTTATAAAGCTGTCCCCCGAAACGGTAGCCAAATGAAGCCCCAACTGAGAAGCTTTTGTAGTAAAAGGCCGTGCTAAAATTGCCCCTAAACTTAGGCTGGTCCAGACCTGCAGCCACCCTGTCTCGGGCATTCCACATATAAGTAACCTCTCCTTCTTTGTTCAGGTAAAGTTCCTTTCCCGTACTGGGATCTATGCCCAGGGAGCGCACCACATAGATCGTATTTTGAGAGGTTCCCTCCCTGATGATCTTATTAGGGCTGTAAGCGACATCACCCGCAGTCTGAAGGGCCAGCTTTTCATTGGCCGCTTTCATGGCTTCTGAAAGTTTAACGATCTTATCTCGGTTGTGCACCAGGTTTCCTGTCAGTGACCAGGAAATGCCGCGAGCATCATTTTTGATCAGCATGGTAGTTGCGCGCAATTCAAAACCACGTGTTTCCAATTGACCGATGTTCTCGTTGTAACTGGTAAAACCATTAGAATAAGGCAATTCCAGTGAGGAAAGCAGATTGGATGTTTTTTCCAGGTATACATCGGCTTCCAGCGTAACCCTGCTTTTGAACAAGGCCAGTTCCAGTCCTAAATTATATTTATTCGTTTGTTGCCACTCCAGATCGGGATTACCCAAAGCATTTTGTTGCACGCCCAGCCAGTTTTTATAGCGATCATTTAAGACATAGCTGTATGTGCCGAGCGCCTGATAGGCATCAAACTGGGTAGAACCAGTGGAACCGTAAGACCCCCTCAATTTCAGACGGTCAACAAACAACAAATTGTCTTTAATGAAAGATTCATAGTGCATATTCCATCCCAGACCGGCCGACCAAAAGGGAGCAAACCTGCGGTTTACGCCGAATTGAGAAGCGCCATCCAGGCGGTAAGCAAAATCGGCGAGGTAACGGTCCTTCAGTGCATAGTTGATGTTCCCGAGCATCCCGATACGTCTCCGTGTAGACTCTGAACCATCAGGACTGCCGTTCTGCTGGTATTGCAGCCCCATTCCCAGGAAGTCGATAGATTCATCAGGAAAACCTTCCGCAGCAAAACCATAATTGCGGCTCTTGTTCTCATTCATATCAGCACTCAGGCCCACATATACCCGGTGCTTCTCTGCAAACAGTTTATTATAACTTGCAGAAAGTGTGGTGGTATAGCTGAAGCTTTTTCCGCTGCCGTATGCATAGGTTCCTTTTCTAAACAAATTGCTGTCATCATAGCCAGCGAATGCCGAATGCTCTGCGGGTTTAAAATCATCTGCATCACTGTTATTCCCGATCACACCGACTCCAGCTTTCAGTAAAATGCTTTCAACCGGTCTGAATTCCAATTGGAAATTGTTGGTGATAGAAGTATAACTGCGCCTGGTGAAGGTATTCAATGTAGCATCGTACATTGGGTTGGGATAGGGCTTACCGGCATATTTGCTGGTAATGGTCCAGTAATCCCAGTTGAAGGGACTAAAATAGCGGTTCAGTTTTCCCGAAGCATCATAAGGTTCCCAATAGGGATTCAATTTCGCATAGTCGGAAAAGGAGCCATAAGGCGAATCATGTTCCTTAGTCTGGCCAATCACCAAATTGTTGCGGAAGGTAAGGCTTTTATAGCGATAGGAAAGGTTGATGGTTCCGTTAAAAGCCTTACGCCCTGATTCCTTCATTGCTCCATTCTGGTTGTTGTACTGCAAAGCCAGGTCGTACCTAAAGGTAGGGTCACCACCTTCAATTTTCAGGTTATGGATCTGATCTATTTGCGTCCGCAGCGGTACCGAAAGCCAATCCGTATTCACGCCCTTTGCCACTTGCCCTAAGATTTGATTGTAGTATTGCTGGAGGCCGAGGTTGGCCTCCGGAGTTTTTGTGGAACTCTGGTAGTAACCCGAAAGGCGTTCGAGTTCCAGTTTATCTGCCGAATTCAAAAGGTTATAACTTCCGAGATCAGGCACACTCAAGTTCATTCCAAACCTGTAACTCAACCTTAGCTTTCCGGCAATAGGCTCTTTAGTCTTGATCACCACGACTCCGTTCGCACCACGCGATCCGTACAAAGCCGTTGCCGCACCATCTTTAAGCAGGGTAATGGATTCTATTTCATTATTGTCGAGATCCATCATACGTTGAAGCGTTGTTTCAAATTCATCCAGAATAATGAGCGGTGTATTTAAGGCGGCAGCAGTCTGATCCTGAAGCTGGTCAATGTTCGGCAGGCTTCTGGCACCACGAATTTGAATATCAGGAATCCTGTTGGGGTCAGAACCCGCACTATTATTTGGCACGACATAGAAAGTCGGGTCAATGTTGCCCAGGGTAACGAATAGGTTCCTGCCCTGAAATTGCTTCAGTTCTTTGGCAGTAATGGTATGTTCCGCACCGGTATAGCTATCTTTGGGCTTATTGAAAATTCCGGTGACCACCACGTTGTTCATTTGGCTTTCTTCTGTGACCAATTTGACAGTAAGGCTGACCTGCCCTTTCTTGATGGTGACCTCCTGAGTAGCATAGCCGAGGTAACTGACCAGGAGCACTGCTTTTTCATCGAGTACGGTTATTGTAACAGTTCCTCCCGCACCGGTCACGAGCTTTCTGGACGTCCCCTTTATGGTAACTGTAGCCCCCGGCAAAGGCTCACCCTTTTCGTCAAGAACCTGTACCTTCACATCTATATTAGCAAAGCGCATGTTGTCAGGAAAAGTATAAACCTGATTTTCGATTCTGATCATTACTACCTTATCATCGATCTGGTAAGCCAGTGGCTGATTCTCGAAGCAAATCGCTAATGCCTGCTCTAAACTAACCTCTTTGACATTAATGGTAACCGGATTGGCTTTTTTGACGGACTCATTATTGTAGAAAAAATCATACCCACTCTGGTTTCTGATCTCATTCAGAATCTCGTTTAGGGGAGCCCTGGTTTTATTGAGCGAAATTTTTTGCGCAAATCCGGCGGCGGAAACTTGCAGGAACGATGCTATTAATATTACGGTGGTTATTCGCATAATAAGCAATATTTTACGGAGGTACCCGTTGGGCACACCAAGTTTCTTAGTGTAATTTTTATACATTTGTTTGGTTTGGTGATGTGCAACATGCCTTTGGCTTCGAATCTTAGGGCATGAGCAGTAAAAAATTAATAATTCTGATTATTGATGAATGCCAAGCTATAGCCAGAGGTGCTTCCAGGCACTTCTGGTTCTATTCAGATGGCATTTTTTCTGCCTTAGCTTTTCTGTCGTAAATGTTTATCCATGTGATGTGTTTTAAGAATATATTCTATTAATTGTTATTTAGTCACGTAAACTTTTTTCCCTTCGATCCTAAAATGAAGATCACTGTCAAACTCAATGCTTTTTAGAATGACCGAAATGTTTTTAGACCGAGATATTTTGCCCGAGTAAGTTAGGCTGGCATCTATGTTTGTCTGATAGACGATCTGTACGCCATACCAGCGGGAAATTTTAGCCATGATACTTTCCAGGCTTTCGTTAAATCGGAAATAGCCATTCTTCCAGGCTATTACATCTTCCAGATCAATATCGTCAACTACCTCTATTTTGCCATTTACAAGCTGAGCCTGTTGACCCGGCTTAAGCAAGGTTTCGGTTCCGGATTGGCGTATACTTACGGATCCTTCCAGTAAAGTCGTTTTTAGTACCTTTTCATCTGCGTAAGCCATTACATTGAAATGTGTCCCTAGCACCACTACTACCTGTCTGAAATTACTTACTTTAAATGGAGCCGATTTGTCATGTGCAACCTCGAAATAGCCCTCCCCAGTAAGTTCTACCCTGCGCTCATTTTTCGAGAACTTGAGTGGATAGCGCAATGAAGATCCTGCATTTAACCATACCCTGGTACCATCTACAAGACCTACCTGATATTGTCCCCCAACCGGAGTTTCGATGGTATTGAACTGAGCAGAAGCTGCCTTTCCCTCTTGTGGAAGGACCTGATAGATAATTTGTCCTCCTGCCGTTTTCATAATCCTAATGCCGGACTGGTTGGCAATTGCCCCGTTTGCTACATTACCTAAGTTCAATCGTTGGCCATTGGCAAGGATCAACGTGGCCTTATTACCTCCCGGAGCAACATCTTCTACTTTTGCTGTGGTGGTTGTCATTTCCGAAGAATGGTACGCAAACCAACTCAAACCGACAATGAGGAACACCGCTGCGGCAGCAACACTCCACCGCGTAAGAAAACTATATTTTTGAAGAGGTACGACGGGGCTGGGACTTGTGATCTTTTCCTGTAGTTGAGCAAAATTGCCTCTCATAATGCGATTTCTCGACTCCTCTCCCATAAGCAACAACATTCGTTTGAGGTCCTCGAACTGTTGTTTTTGATCTGGGTTTTGCGTGAGCCAGCTTTCCCAATGGCGAACGTCATCTTCATTTCTTTTAAAACAATAATTCAGAAAACTTTCCTGATGCAATAACTGCTCTATATCTTTATCCTCCATGGAATTCCAGTATACTTTAGACAATAGAGCAGAATGACAGGAATTTTACCTATGAGTTTTTAAAAATAAATAGAATTAAAAGAGAGATTAATGAAATTGCCGCAGCCAAAACCCCAAATTGATCTTTTCCGATCAGTTTTTTCAGTTTTTCCACGGCATTGTAAACTGTATTATAAGCGGTTTTTATGGTAATCTGATTAGATATCGCAATTTCCTCATAAGAAAGGCCCAAATAAAACTTCTGGTAAATCATTTGAGCCTGACTGACCGAAAGTTTATCAATATAATTCCTAAGTATAGCGGCAACCTGTTCATTTGTCCGTTCTCTGATATATTGGGCTTCTACGGAGGGATAGACTTGAGTTTCATGAAGGTCGGTCAAATCTAAGCTCTCTTCCACACTAAAGTGTTCTCTTCGAAATAATTTACGCAGAAAGGAAGTAACCAGGTAATTGTGATGATCATGAATATGCGATAATTTAACCCGGTTCTCATAAATATAGAGAAAAAGATCATTTACACCATCCTGAACCTTTTCTGCACCGGCACCTTTCTTAAATCCGATATAATTTAGATAATCATGATAATGTGCGTAAAGATCATAAAAAGCGGACGCATCTCCATTTTTTATGAAGGCATCCCAATCTGGCTTCAAATCTCTCCCTTGTTTCACCGCTTTAAAATTACCCCCTTAGACGTTCTGTCGGTAAATTTAATAGAATTCCGTTCAATATGAAGTAAATGTTTGACTATTAAGCCGGAAATCTCATATTCAACTGTCACAAGATAAATTCCAGCCCATTTCACCAGACAACAATGAGCATTCAATATCATTCTGTATATTTATTCAAAAAAAATTAACCTACTTAGTTATGAAATACACCTACCGTCTCTTAACCTTCATTCTTGCCAGTGCACTGTTTATAACGCTCAATTCTCATGCACAATCAAAAGGATCTGTAAATGATGTCGCTTTTATCCAGGGACACTGGAAAGCCACTACCGCACAGGGACAAATCATTGATGGCGTATGGCTGCAACCTGAGGGTGAAAATATCCTGGGCTTTATGCGCATGATGAAAGGCGGCAAGGCAGATCTTTATGAGATCCTCGCTTATGAGCAAACAGAAAAAGGCTTGGTATCTCTGGTGAAGCACTTTTCACCAGGCCTAACCGGACATGAAGAAAAAGATAAACAAGACAGGTATCAGTTTATAGAGGCAAGTAAAAATAAGGCCATCTTTCAGAAAGAAGGGGATCCTGGTTTACGGATCCTATATGAAAAACGTTCAGCAAATCAGTTTGTAATTGCAAGGGGCAGCCAAAAGGAAGGCCAGTGGGTATTTAATGACCTTTTTGTGTTTAATCGGGTGAAATTATAACTTGCGTGATGAACTTTGCCCCCATTGTACTTTTTGCTTACAATCGCCTGGACCACACAAAACAGGTGATCAATGCGCTAGCAAACAACGTATTCGCACAAGATAGTGAATTCCATATCTATTCAGACGCAGCAAGAGATGCTGAAGCCAAGCCTCAGGTTGATGAAATCAGGAAGTATTTAGCATCTGTAAGTGGTTTCAAAAAGGTGCATATTCATTTGCGGGAGCAGAACCTGGGCGTGGATGCCAACGTAATCAGCGGAGTAACAGAAATCATTGAAGTCTATGGGAAGGTCATAGTACTCGAAGACGACCTGGTAACCTCGCCATGGTTTCTAAAATACATGAATGAAGCACTGGAATTCTATGAACAAGAAGAAGAGGTAATCTCCATACATGGCTATGTATATCCGGTGACTCAACCATTGAAAGAGGTGTTCTTCTTAAAAGGAGCCGATTGCTGGGGATGGGCGACCTGGAAAAGGGGCTGGGAATTGTTTGAACCAGATGGAAAGCAACTGCTTGATGCCATTGAGCAGCGCGGACTTGGCGCAGCATTCGATTTCAATAACACTTATCCATACCTGCAAGCACTTAGAGAACAGGCTGCAGGAGAAACAACTTGCTGGGACATCCGCTGGTATGCTGCAGCATTTCTGGGAGAAAAACTAACTTTGTATCCCGGCCGCTCATTAGTGAAAAATATTGGTCTTGATGGAACAGGTACGCACTGCGGGGACAGCAGCAGTCATGACGTGGTTCTCGCCGCCACCCCAGTTCCTATCGAAACTGAAATTTTACCCGATAAAACAGCATATGATGCGTTCGCAGATTTCTTTTTTCAACTTTCCGCAGCGGATTTACCTAAAAAAAACATCTTATCAAAAGCTTTCAGGCAAATAAAATCTTCGATGAGAGCTGCTTTCAGAGTCCTCATGTAAGTAATCAACAAGCATCCCCGCCATAACCTTCCCAGGTATTTAAATAGTAATCAATTCCCTGTTTGTTTGTTTTGACTGGCTAATGATCTTAGTGAAAATTAGCTTATTTTAATAAGGATCATCCATGTACTAGGTTAAGTATTTACGCTTAAACTTCAAATTGGGGTACTGTCTTTCCAGGCCGTACCATTTTGTAACTAACACTGATCCTGACATGCATTCTGTTAAAACCGAAAACCTGACATTTGATAGCTTACCCGATTTTTGCACCATGCCATTACGCATGGCCAAAGCACAAAAAATCACGGTTGACGAAGGGCAAATCATCATCCAGTCCATCGAACACTTCGTTGGAAAAATCCAACTGATCGATTTTTGTCTGAGGGCGAACCTCCATATAGATTTTCCATTAACTGAAGCTTCCTTTTTTTTAAGCGCAGATCTATACAGAAATTCATGTTTCATTTCCTATCGCCCTCCCGAGCAGTACCACAAGATCGTAACCGCGGGCAAGCACAGGATCTTACTCATTCACTTCAAGTCAGATTGGTTTGTACAGAAATGCCTGAAGCTGCCCGATCTGAAAAACTTTGTTTCAAATCTTGCCTACCGGCCTGAAGTTCCGGTCACCCTTCCCGCTTACGGCATAGCGGAGCGGGTTTTCAACCAGCTTAAAAAAGCAGATGCAAAAACCTGCTTCCAGAATCAGGACAAGGATTTCTTCCTCTTCATCAACAACTGCGTCAATAAATACCACAACAAATTAGTCAGCAGGCACATTACATCGCTTCACCACCAACATCAAGCAATAGCCATCGCAAAATTTATAGCAGAAAACTATGCTTCAGATGTGGTAGAAGACCTTCCAGGCCTTGCTGCCAAATTTATGGTATCAGAACGGCATCTCGCCAGAATTGCCAGGATGACCTTTGGCATTCCCCTTCATAGCCAGGTCATCAAGATCAGGTTGCATAGTGGTCTTTACCAGTTGATGACTACTGATAAACCTGTACATGAAATTTCCAGGACGATCGGCTACCGGGAGCCTTATTATTTTAGCAAGGCATTTAAGAAACATTTTGGAATTCCGCCCGGCGGCTGGAAAAACAGTAAAATACTGCCATCGGATTGAGTCTTTTTTTGGCAGAAAGCTACATTTTTTTATTGCTGCTCGAAGCGCAATTTTGGGTTATCAGCAATCAAAAAAAGGATTATTATGCACATCACATTCAGAAAACCCCTACAGTTTTTGTCTTCAGCAAGGTCCAGGCAAGTGATCACCGATTTGATCGTGTACGCTTTCCTGATCCTCTTTATGTACACAGCAGCAAATAAGTTGCTTACCATCAAATCTTTTGCAAGTACCCTGGCTAAGTCTCCCCTGATGGGTAGTTTCAGTATGACTATCGCCTGGGCCATACCGGTGGTTGAAATCCTTATCGGGATCTTACTGATCCTTGATAGTAAACGAAAATGGAGTCTCCCTGCTGCATTGGCCCTCATGATCTTATTTACGGTTTACCTTTCCTATATGGTTTTGTCTGGAAGCAAATTACCTTGCCATTGTGGAGGTGTGATCAGCACCATGACCTGGCAGCAGCATATCTGGTTCAATTTGGTTTTTGTAACCTTCGGGTTCATAGGGCTGCAGACGAGGAGGAAATAGAAGATTTTACGCGCGTGAAGCAGGTAAAGGCCGCAACCTGCAAAAATAAATGTGGCAGATTCTTAAACAAATAAAACTACAAAACATGAACAACCTAAAGAAAACAGTTTTTGCCCTCGGACTTGGAATCCTGGCATTTGGATTCAGTGCTTTTAAAACAAAAGAAAAAAGTAGTGTATATATTTATTATAAGGTGAACTACTCAACGTACCCTGCGGCGAATAATCCCAATGGCTACATGTATTACTCGGCGGACCACTGTGAGGCTGGAGGAACTCTTTGCTCTGCGCAATGGGACATCGGCTCCTCCTCTGCTCCAACCGACGGAGATCCGCTACCATTGACTGGTGTCACTTTTATAACCAACTCAGTAATCACAGGACATTTTGAGTAAATAGATCGAGCAAAAGGGGAGCGTAATGCTCCCTTTGCTTTTACCGTTCATTTTGAGCAATGCCGCTCAAGGCGATTTCAGATTCATCAATGGGCAGTACATACCGCTTATCTCCCGGCATGAGCAAGTAAGTCTGGCCATTCAAAGTCCGGTTCAAATTGAACGAGAAGCGGTAATCCTTATTCAGCCGGCGCAGATCTGTCCATCGGAGTCCGCGAAAAACCAGTTCCTTCCTGCGTTCTGTGAGCACCTGGCGCAACACCCATTCCTGGTCATCACCAGTTATTGGGGTATAATTTCCTTTCCAACGCGTTTTCAATAAATCATTCAGGTCTTTCAATGCAGCATCCAGCATCCCTTTACGTGCATAAGCCTCAGCGCGGATCAGGTAGAGTTCATCTGTAGCCAAACCTCCAAAAAAACTCTTGTCGCCATTGTAACTCCCCCGGTAAGTCATTCCTGCGGATACTGAAGTGAAGAATACCGATTTCCGCAGGTCATTGGCTGCGTAGGTATTGATCAATAGGGGGTCTACCAGCAAACGGTTGGTATTGAAAATCCCGTAAGAAAAAATGCTTTGAAAGATTACTTCGGAATTAAAACGGGAAATCAGGTAAGTACCACTGACCGGAAGTTTGGAATAATCCATCAGCTGGTCCTGGATCTGTAAAGCAGAATCTGCATATAAGCCTGCGGCATCATAGTTTTCCATGGCAAGGTAGGTTCTGGCGAGCAGGGCATATGCAGCCTGTTTAGAAGGCCTGGTTTTATGGAGCGGGTTTGTACTAAGTATGGCGGCTGCATTTTTCAGATCCCGAATGATCTGCTCATAGGTCTGCTGCAGACTGGATCTTTTCAGTGCTATATTTACATCGTATTCCAGACGAAGGGGCAAACCCCGCTCGGATGTTGCTGTAGTAGCAACATATCCCTTGCAGTACTGCTGGGAAAGGCAAAAGAAATCAAAGGCACGGAAGAACAAAGCGCTGCCTTTGACATTGTTCCAATCTGGATGTCCTGCTGTTTTTGGTTTTATTTTTTCAATACCTTCCAAAATTACATTGGCATTCAGCACCCTGGCATAGCCATTTACCCAGTCGCTGCTTTTCTCTCCTTTATAAAAGTCGGACGTTTTTTCCCAGGTATAGGCCGATCTTTCCTGCGTGGTGAATAGGGAAAGCCAGGAGGTATAAGTGATGTAAAAATCTCCGGCAGAGATTTCTCCCAAACCGGAAGCCTGGGTGATGTTAAAAATTTGAGAACTATTGTCTAACAAGGCCTGAAAATCGGCAATTGTACTGGGCAGTACCAGAGATTTATCTGGCTTCGCACCCAGCCAGTCTTTGCCACAGGAACAGAATGTACCCACCAAACACACTGCAAGCAGTGCCATTGTAAAATGCCTCAATTTCCCCATATGATAACAAAGTTAGAAATTTGCTTTCAAACCCAGCGAAAAACTTCTTGGCGTAGGATTAGATAACTGATCACCCGGTGCGGGTATCAGATCAGGGTCTATACCAAAGTGATTTGCTTTCCACAATATGCCCAGGTTATTGGCATAGCAGTATAGCTGGAGATTTTTTACAGGTATATTGGACCAGTTGGAGTGGTCGAGATCGAAAGCCAGGCTGATGTCCTGCAGACGGATATGGTCGCCCCGGGCTACTGTGGCAGCAGAATTGATATAAAACTTGTCCCTGAACGCATCTTCTCCATAGCTGGCCATGGAAGGAACAGAAGTCTGGGCCTCATCACCCATCTTTTGCCAACGCTGTTCAAAATCCTGGTTTTGTGCCAGGTTAGTAGCAGAATTGTACATGCTGTAATAGTTCAAGGCCGTCTTTCTGAAATGATAACCCAGTTTATAGCTGATGTTGAAATTCAAGGTCAACTTACGGTAAGTGAAGGTATTGCCTAAGCCCCCATATATGGTGGGCCTTGCAGGGCCATGGTATACCAGATCACTCAAGGGTGTTGTATTGACGATGCCTGCGTAATCTTTGCTGATAGTACCGTTGAGGACACCTATGGGATCGCCACTGGAAGGTTCGAGTCCCGCCCATTTATAGCTATACACTCCGTATACGGGCTTGTTTAGTACAGGTGCGTTACTGTGAGCCCCCACATAGTTCATATTGCCGGGTTCTACCGCGCCATAATCGCTGACCCGATCCCTCATAGCTGAGAACAAAAGATTGCTTTGCCACTTCAAATTTCCCTTCAGATTTTGTGAAGTCAAGGTCACATCAATCCCATTTCCATCCATTTTGGCATAATTTCCGCGTAATTTATTGATCCCCGAATTAGATGGAAATTCCCGGTCGCCAAGGATATCGCTGCCTTTTTTCAGGTAATATTCAATCTTACCCGTTAGCACCTGATCTTTGGTACCAAACTCAATCCCGAAATTGGCAATACCGATCTTTTCCCAACGTAGTTCGGGATTACCAATATTGATGATCCCCGCAAAGGGCAAATTGGTGTAGGGAGCGCCAAGGAGGCCGTATTTAAAAGTCGTAATGCCGGTATTGGAGCGGTCCAGGTTTCCATTGAAACCATAGGAGGCCCTCAATTTCAGTGAGGGTAGCCAATCTACAAGATAGAAATCTTCTCTGTCCAAGTTCCAAAGACCTCCAACAGACCATAGCGGTACATTCTTTTGCCTGGTCTTTACGCCAAAATAATTTGATCCATCAATCCTGGCACTGCCCGAAAGTGTATATTTCCCCTGATAGGTGTAAGCAAGGTTGGCATATGCGGAACGGATGCGCTCCAGGATCCCAAATAAATTTGTTCCTGTTCTGATCATATCCCTGCCATTGGGGTTCAGTTCAAAACGGCTCAGGGTATCTACGGGCATGGAGTTACCGCTTTGCTGGTCATAACCGTAAAGAACCTTGCTATTGCCTGATGTTTCAAATTCGGAAATCTCATAACCCATCAATGCAGAAATCCCATGATCCTGAAAAGTCTTCTGATAATTGAGCTGGCCCCTCAAATTGGTAGAAATCGCTTTAATGTCCCTTCTGTATAAAATAGCTCCCAATGGAACGTTATATCCTGTAACACGGTCGGCAGTTAAGGAGGCATATTGGTTGATGAGGCTTCTGGTATAATAACTCTCCTCACTGGTTAACCGAGTCGACTGCTGATCGATGCGCTGGTATTGGTATTTGACAGCAGCACTCAAACCCGGGATGATCTGATAATTGATACTACCATTTAACCTAAGATCATGGCTCAATCTGTTTGAAGGGGACTTACCTAATTCTTCTAATGGGATAAAATTCCAGTTCAAAAAGCCCCTGCTGAGGGCCGCTTCGGTGAAAGTTGAATTGTAGCTCCGCTCTAGAACAGTTGGGTTACCCTGTGCATCTTTAAATTGATAGTAAGGCGTTAAGGCCGGACTGTAGGTATTACTTATTGTACTGTCTACCCTGGCAGCAGCCCTTACGTAGTTCAAACCAAGACTCAATTCCAGGCTCTTAAGCGGACGCAGGCTATGCTGGCTGTTTATGGTCATCCGGCTGTTGTCGTTTTCCCGGAGTGCCGCCCAAGTTTGGTCATAACCTGCGGAAAAGTAATGACTGGACTTGTCCGTACCTCCACTTAAAGAAAGCGCATGCTGCTGGCGCTGTTCCCTACGGTAAAAATAGTGTTCGTATTCCTTTCGGATGTCATTCTTCCTCAGGGCGTCCAGCTGTTCTTCAATCAAGATACCTGATTGTTTTTGACTGTTCAGCAACTTGACCACAGGTGATAGGATCTGCAGGCTTGCGGGATCTGCAAGGGCATCGTTGTATTTGCCGTTTTCAAAAAGGAAAGTTTCCAGCTCAATATAGCTAGCGGAGGACAGCACACTAGGGCTGTAATATAAATCTGGCCGCTCAGAAAAGCTGTAGTTGGTACTCAGTGAGATATTTAGAGGTTGTTGGTATTTACCCCTGCGCGTGGTGATTACGATCACACCGTTACCTGCCCGTACGCCCCAGATGGATGCTGCGGCAGCGTCTTTTAATACGGTAATGTTGGCAATGTCATTCGGATTCAGCGCATTGAAATCACCTTTGAAAGGAAAATTATCCAAGATGATTAAAGGTTGGTCATTCGCAAAGATCGTACTCCGCCCGCGTATCGACAGATCGATGTTCCCTGAGCTGCTGCTTAATGTGTTTTTGTTGAATAGTAGCCCACTAGTGATGCCTTCCAGGCGTGAAATGAAATCAGGACCTACTCTCCGCTGGAATAAAGAAGTGTCGATCAATGCGAAACTACCAGTTACGCGATGCTTAGAAACCTCCTGGTACCCGGTCCTTACGATTTCTACTTCCTTAAGTTTGATGGGCTTATTTTCAAGTTCATCAGGCTCAACCTGAGGATTTACAGCAACTACCGTTTTCTTTTTCGCAGTTTTAACGAGAATGGTTTTGCCATTGAGGCTGTAGTCCATTGAGAGTCTGCCCAACACTTGATCAAGTGCCGTTTTGATGGGAATTTTTCGAATGTCGACTTCAAGCAGCTGATCCGCATCAATCTCATCCTCATTCCAAGCTACGTTGTAGCCTGTTTGCTTTCTCAATTCCTTGAAAAATTGAGCCAAAGAAATTTTCTTTGTTTGAATATCCAGATTTTGGGCAGAGGCAGAAATGCCAAGCAGCACCAGAACCAGTACTATCCCAGTATTGATTAAACGCATTATTTACTGACAGTAACCCTTCTTCCCTCTACTTTGAACTGAACTTTAGCTGTGAGCTCAAGCATTTTTAATACTTCAGTGAATTGTTCTGTTTTCGAGAAAAATCCTCCGATAGGAACCTTACCCAACTCAGAGTCTTCATAGGTTACATCAACGTTATACCAGCGGGCTATTTTCCGCATCACCTGCTCCAGAGGTTCCTTACGGAAAATAAACTCTCCATTTTTCCAGTCTATAGCTTCTTCAGGATCTGCGTCCCTGACAGCAATCCTCCCCGCAGTCAATACTGCTTGTTGGTTTGGCCTCAACAAAGTACTGTTTAGGGATTCGTTTACAGGATCTATCCTGACTGAGCCTTCCAACAGCATGGTCTTTACACTACTGTCATCCGAGTAAGCACTGACGTTGAAATGCGTTCCCAAAACAGCAATTTGCTGTCCTTTAGTAGATACGAGAAAGGGGTGGCTTTTGTCCTTCGCAACCTCGAAATAAGCTTCCCCCTGCAAGGAAATACTCCTATTCTTAACGGAAACAAAAGAAGCAGGGAATTTAATGATGGAGCCTGCGTTCAGCCAGACTTTAGTGCCGTCTGCAAGTTCTACCTGATATTGTCCCCCTTTAGGTGTGGTAATGGTATGGTATGCCGAACTTTTGGCGGCATTTGCATTCAACATTTTATAGTGCAATTGGCCTTCTGCCGATTTGCTCACTTCAAATCCTTCTCCTGAAAAAAGCAGGCCGCTTTTAGCTTCAGTTAAATTGATCTGCTTGCCATTGTCCAAAGTAAGTATTGCCTTATTCGATCCAGCAGCTATTTGCACTTCTTCGGGTATATCCGAAACTGGTTGCTGTTTGAAAAACAGCCAGGCCACGCTGATCATTGCTACAGTAACGACTGCAGCCATGGCCATAGTAAGGTTTGTTCGTTGTTTCTTTTTATGGTTCTCATTGATCAGGATCAACGCACTGCCCAGATCAAAATTTACTTTATGGTAGTAGAGATTTTGCCCCCTTTCTTTGCGGTTTACAAAATCCATTAAATCTGTATATAAAATATCAGAAACAAAACTACCATTTTGAAATATAGGCAACCTGTCAAGCTCGTACTCGCGCATGATCGTTATCACCTCGATAACCAATTGATTGGGATGTAATATAATATTTTCCAGCGTCGTAATAAGTTAGTTAATAAGCTCGCTATCAAGCTCAATCAAAAGTAGCTAAAGTATGGGCTTGTTGGCAACTAAATGTCAACTTTTTTTTCATTCATTTTTATTCATCTTGTTCGCGTTACCAAATAACCGTCATTATACAGCCTCAGCGGCATTTTTCAAAAAAAGACGCATTACCTGACCAGCAACTTTTGAAGGGGCTGTAAGCGTGTGCTCATCTCTCCGTGGAAGACATCATTCAACTCTGCAAAGTTCGCATTCAAATGCGTGACAACCAAGTACCCCCGACCTTTCACAAAGGGGCTGTCAGGCTTAAAAACTACATTGCTGTCACTAAGTGTCACATATCCAGACAAAGGCAGCTCCATAGCCAGAGAATCCTCCTCGGAAGGGCTTTGAAGCACTACAACCAATTCTTTTAATAATGAATCCCTGGACTCAAGCGAACTGAGACGCCATAGTCCTGCCCGATCTACATTATTCAGTTCAATTTTTGTACTATCTGAAGAAAAACAGATGGAAAGTGGCTTACTATTTGATGAGAAACATCCGGTAAGCAGCAGCAGGCAAATTGAAAAAAAGACTGCCCAACTGATGTACTTTCCACTAAAAAGCCTGAAATTACTTTTAACCATTTTACTAAATTAAATATTATGCGACTGATTTTAGAAATTTTATTAATGGGACTAGCTGTGTTCCTGGGTGCTAAACTGGTACCAGGCGTAGAAGTAGATGGCTATACCAGCGCATTGATCGCTGCCCTTTTAATTGCGCTTGCTAATGCAACGATAGGCTTTATTTTAAGAATACTAACCTTTCCCATCAATTTCCTGACATTGGGACTCGTGTCATTTATCATCAGCGTACTCATGATCATGCTGGTAGACAGGATGATGTCCGGATTCTCGACCTCGGGCTTTTTAGCGGCGGCGATACTGGCAATTGTAGTCGCCATTATCAAAGCAATTTTTGGCGCCATAGCCGGGAGTGATAAAGATTAGTATCACAAGATCATCACCCTTATTCTACTCTGGAGGTGACGATCCTGTATGGTCAATTTACCTCAAAATATCCCGGGAAATGACTACTTTTTGAATTTCGGAAGTGCCTTCGTAAATCTGGGTGATCTTTGCATCGCGCATTAGGCGCTCTACATGATATTCCTTTACGAAGCCATATCCACCATGGATTTGGACCGCCTCTATTGTCACATCCATTGCAACTTTTGAAGCGTAAAGCTTGGCCATAGACCCCGCAAGCGTATAAGACTGTCCCTGATCTTTTAACCATGCCGCCTTATGGACAAGTAGACGTGCAGCCTCTATCTGGGTAGCCATATCAGCCAACTTGAATGCGATTGCCTGGTGCTCTGCAATCGGCTTTCCAAAAGATTTTCTTTCCTTCGCATAAGCTAAAGCTAATTCGTATGCTCCAGCAGCGATGCCAAGCGCTTGGGCAGCAATACCGATTCGTCCGCCCTCCAGCGTCTTCATCGCGAATTTAAAACCAAAACCTTCTTCACCAATGCGGTTTTCTTTAGGCACTTTCACATCATTAAACATGAGGGAATGCGTATCAGAACCACGGATGCCCAATTTATTTTCTTTAGGTCCTATTGTAAAACCCTCCATTCCTTTTTCTACAATAAAAGCATTGATCCCCTTGTGCTTCAGCGAACGGTCTGTCTGAGCGATTACCAAATAAGTAGATGCCGTACTGCCATTTGTAATCCAGTTCTTAGTTCCGTTCAACAAATAATAGTCACCTTTATCTTCAGCTGTAGTTTGTTGTGAGGTTGCATCTGAACCTGCTTCCGGTTCAGACAAACAAAAAGCCCCAATCTCCACTCCTGATGCCAGCGGTTTCAAATATTTTTCCTTCTGAAATTCAGAGCCATAAGCCTCCAATCCGTAGCAGACCAGGGAATTATTGACCGACACCACAACAGAAGCAGAAGCATCTATTTTGGACAATTCTTCCATTACCAGCACGTAAGAAAGCGCATCCATCCCGCTGCCACTATATTTCTCAGACACCATCATCCCCAAAAAGCCTAACTCGCCCAATTTCTTAACCTGTTCAGCAGGAAATTTCTGGTGCTCATCTCTCTCAATGACACCCGGCTTCAGTTCATTTTGTGCAAAATCCCTGGCTGCCTGCTGTATCATCAATTGTTCTTCACTTAATTGAAATCGCATAATTATATATTCTAAAATAATAAGTTAAGCCAAATTTATGTAATTCTGAAACAGAATGCTATGGCTGCATAGTATTATTTTCAATATAGTTTTATGTCCTACTTCAGCAAGTGATTATTGTCGTCGGGAAATACAAGTATAGGATGGTATTTTTTTGCTTCCTCAATTGGCAGGGAGCCGTAGGACATGATGATCAGAATATCGCCCACCTGAACCTTTCTGGCAGTTGCGCCATTTAAACAAACTGTACCGGTGCCACGCTCGCCTTTGATCACATAGGTCTCAAAACGTTCGCCATTATTGTTATTGACAATCTGTACTTTTTCATTTGCTATGATTTGTGCAGCATCCATCAAATCTTCATCAATGGTAATACTGCCAACATAGTTGAGCTCGGCCTGTGTTACTTTAACACGGTGTATCTTCGATTTTAATATCTCGATAATCATGGAACAAAGTTAGGTAATTTTATGAAAGGAATAGACTGTCTATTGTTCAGCCAGTATCATATTATCTATCAGCCTTGTTTCTCCTACTTTAGCAGCAACAAGCGCAACCAACTGTTTGCCATAAGGCAGTTCCGCGGGTTCTAGTGTGAGGCCATCAACGATCACAAAATAATCCAGTTTTACACCCTGCGTAGCTTCGATCATTTGCCTTGCCTTCGCTTCAAGTTCAGGTATTCGGCCAAGATCAAAATGATCTTTAACATTATATAAGGCGCGGCTGAGCACCAGTGCATTTTGACGATCCTGAGCGTTGAGGTGGATATTTCTGGAACTCATTGCCAAGCCGTCTTCTTCTCTGATAATGGGGCAGGTAATGATTTGCACTGATAAATTGAAATAGCTGACCATTTGCTGGATCATCAGCACCTGCTGGAAGTCTTTTTGTCCAAAGAAAGCTATATCAGGAGAAACCACATCAAAAAGCTTCTTGACGATTTGGGTCACTCCCTGATAATGTCCCCGTCGAAATTCTCCTTCGAGCAGGAACTCTGCCGGGCCAAGGTCAATATGCCAGTTTTCCGGTCCCGGGTACATTTCCTTCACTGAAGGCATAAAAACGATATCACAGCCGCATTGTTCAAGCATAGCCATATCGTGCTCCAGTGGCCTGGGATACTTTTCAAGATCTTTTGGATCTGTAAATTGCGTAGGATTTACAAAAATACTGCATACGACTACTTCAGCATGCTGCTGGGCAACCTCAATCAGAGACACATGTCCCTTGTGCAATGCACCCATGGTTGGCACTAAGGCAATTTTCTGCTGGGCCGACCGGATCGGCCCTAGCAACGACTTTAGCGCCGCAACGGTATTTATAACTTTCAAACCAGCTTGTAAAATTTCAAATGCCAAAGTTGCTTATTTATACATTGCCAACAAAACATCTTGCGTATTATATTGATAAATGTTATTATTTTGCTTACCTTTGCCCCTTGATAATCTTTTCTTTAACATAAATTTTTATTTACGAATATGGAGATGGCAAAAACGAAGCTACTGATTGTTACACACGAGATGTCGCCTTTCCTTGAACTCACAAAGATTTCAGAAATTACCCGTCAGTTACCCCAGGCTATGCAGGACAAAGGATTTGAGATCCGCATTTTGATGCCGCGCTTCGGGAACATTAACGAAAGAAGGAACAGATTACACGAAGTGATTCGCCTTTCAGGAATGAACATCATCATTGATGACAATGACAACCCTTTGATCATTAAGGTAGCATCTATACCGGCTGCCCGCATGCAGGTTTATTTCCTTGACAACGAAGATTATTTCCAGCGCAAATATGTATTCAGGGATAAAGAGAACAAGTTTTATGCAGATAACGACGAAAGAACTATTTTCTTCTGCAAAGGCGCCCTTGAGACAGTAAAAAAATTAGGCTGGTCTCCTGATATTGTACACTGCCATGGCTGGATGACAGCCCTTGTGCCTGCGTATATAAAAACTACTTATAAGAACGACCCTACATTTAAAAATTCAAAAGTAGTATACTCTATTTATGAGGAGTGCTTCACTGAAACATTAAACGCAGACTTGTACAAAAAGGCAGTAATGAATGCAATGACTGTAGAAGATACTAAAGTGTTCGAGAAAGCGGATTGCAATGCACTTCACATTGGGGCGGTAACTTATTCAGATGCAGTGGTATTAGCTGACGAAAAGCTGGATGCTAATGTGTTAAAATTTGTTAAAGATTCTAATAAACCAACTTTAGCTTATAATTTAACCGAAAATTTCGACAACTTCTATTCATTATATGAAGAGATTTCAAGCGAAGAATTGGTTTCAATAGCATAAACTCAGGTTAATAAAAAATATGAAATTTACAAAACAAGACTTATTGACCCTGTTAATAGGTCTTTTTCTTTTTGCATCGTGTAAAAGTACTAACACTATAGGTTTCGAACCTGATCCGGGAGACAAAATAGAAGGCACACTGGAAGATGGCCTCATCGTAAATACCACGACCGAGACAGATGAACCGGTAAATACAATCGGCGCTGCAAGATACCCGCTGGGCTTCATCAACGGCGACCCTATCTTTGGAAACACTGAAGGTAGTATCGTGATGTCGGTAACCCTCCCAAGTGATGGATATAGCTTCGGTACTGATGCTATTGTAGATTCAGCGGTATTGGTGCTTCCTTACTCAACACAGTTTTATGGAGATACTACCAGCTCCACCTACGCTTTCCAGGTTAAGCAACTTAGCTCCGACCTATCTTTGCAAAAGTCATTTTTGAGCAATAGGGACTGGGCCGTAGCGTCGACCTCACAAGGGTCTTTTGAAGGCAAGCTCCAACCTAAAACTCCAGTTAAGATCAGTGACATTGTATCTGGCGCTGCTGATACTTTAAAAACAGTTGTTCCTCAACTCAGGATCAAGCTTCTCAACTCCTTTGTACAGAACAACATCCTGAACCTGGACTCCGCCACAAGATCCAACAATAGCAAATTCAGGGCTGCCTTTAAAGGCTTACAAGTAAGTGTGGACAAGACAAAGAGTACGGGAAAAGGAGGAATAGCATTCTTTGGCTTTTCTGGCGCGGATGCGAACATAGAGATTTATTATAAAAAGCAAAACGCTTCAACATCGACATTAAAAGATACAGTCTCTGTTAAATTCCCCATCAGCACTGCGAATACCCCTGTAGCAGCAACGATCAAGCACGACTATACTGGAACTCCTGTAAAGGTCCAATTGGATGCACCTACACCTGCAAGTCCTTACCCGGTTAGTTATTTACATGCCATGGCAGGAATTAGAAGTAAAATATCCTTCCCTGATTTAAAGGATTTCGTCACCAGGATAAAAGCTGGTAATTCAAATGCGAAACTAATTGTCAACAGAGCGGAATTGGTCGTAAACCTGAATAATGGAACTGATGTAGCTCCTTTCACCGCTGCCCAAAGGCTCGCACTTTATAAGCTAGACATTGCAGGACAACGTAAGAATATCCCGGATAACGATGCACCAAGTGCAACAGGAGGTGAAATCCATCGTTATGCAGGCTCAGAAGCTGCTTTTGGCGGTTTTTACGACTCAACGAACAAAAGATATATTTTTACAGTAACTGCATATATACAAGATTTAATAGACGGCAAGACTGAAGACTACGGCACTTATTTAGCGCCAAGCTCACTTACAGAATATAATTTGACACCATCAATCAGTTCAGCTGCACGCTCAGTAATTAACAGCAGAGCACCTGGCACAGGACAGAAAGGCATTAAATTAAATATCTATTACAGCAGAGTAGCTGAATAAAAAACATAAAGATCGATAAAGGCTATCAGCACATAGAGATAAATCTGTGTATTGATAGCCTTTTCTGTGTTGAATAAAATTCTTACCCTGAAAGCTAAAAAGGCAGATCGCCAGAAGGATCATCAATGTAATCTGTTTCACTTTTAGGTGTAGTGTTATCACTACTTGCTGGGGTCTGCTCGAAATCACTCTTTCTTCCCAGGATTGTGAAGTTTTCAGCGACTACTTCGGTCACATATTTTTTAATCTTCTCCCTGTCTTCAAAGGATCGAGTACGTAGCTTGCCTTCTATATACACCAGTTTGCCCTTTGTCAAATACTTAGACGCCACTTCTGCAAGTCCTCTCCAAAGGACAATATTGTGCCATTCGGTTTGCTCTATTCTTTTGCCATCCTTGTTATAAGTCTCTGATGTAGCTAATGGAAAACTAGCAACAGTGACACCTCCATCTAAATGTCTGACTTCTGGATCTTTGCCCAAATGCCCTACTAAAATAACTTTGTTAATACCTGACATGAATTCTGCTTTTACTAATTTAATGAATAGGAACTGATAAAATTGGTGATGACCTTCGGTTGCGGCAATGTGTCGAACTCAGTCAATGTAACCCATTTTATTTCTGCATTCTGATTAAAGTTAATGATATAATTATCTAAAGCAAAAAATTGAACATATATAGTTTGGTGTGTCAATAAGTGTTTTTTTTGATCAAGAACCTTAATAAGCACTTCAGCACCAAACGATTTCCTTAGTAAAGACATGAATTCTTCCTCCATCTCATAATAAGGTCTGCCGGACTCGATGAGTGGAAAATCATAGAGCTCCTGCCATATATCACCTGCACCACGTCTCTTGACCAGCAGTTCCTGGTCTTTAGTACAAACAAAATAATTGAAATAACGTATGCGCTTTTTCAACTTCTTTTCCTTGACAGGAAGCATTGAAACTACATCCATCTTCCTGGCATAACAACTGGACTGTAATGGGCAAACACTGCAGTCAGGGGACTTGGGTTTACATTGTAGGGCTCCAAATTCCATGATCGCCTGATTGTATAAAGACGGTAATTGACCCTCAATCAATTCGTTGGCCAAATCAAGGAATTGCTTTTTGCCAGCGGTGCTGTTAATTGCAGTTTCTATTCCAAAATAACGAGACAGCACACGAAAAACATTGCCATCCACGACAGGCTTCATCTCGTCGGAAGAAAATGAAGATATTGCAGCAGCGGTATAATCTCCCACCCCTTTTAACTGAATAAGGGCTGCGTAGTTTACAGGAAAAGCCCCCTGATAAAGTTCTACGATTTGCTTTGCGGTGTACAGCATATTTCTACCTCTGGAATAGTAGCCCAAACCTTGCCAAAGCTTGAGCACCTGGGTTTCGCTTGCATTAGCGAAATCCACTACTGTAGGATAAGCTTCGAGAAAACGATTAAAGTACGGTAATCCTTGCTCTACCCTCGTTTGCTGTAAAATAATTTCAGAGAGCCAAATTACATAAGGATCCCTGGTATTCCTCCAGGGCAAGTCTCTTTTGTTCCTCAAATACCAGTTTACAATTTCCTTTTGAAAAGCCATAAGTACAAAAATACACCCTTATTCATAAAACTTGCAATTCCCTGATAGAAGACTTAACAAATAAATCATCTTTTATTTTCCTATCTCATTAAAAAGCAATACTTTTGCAACCCCAAAACACTTATAAAGTATATAATACATATAAATAAATTAATAGAGAATATGACTAAGGCAGATATTATTTCAGAAATATCAACGAAAACAGGAATTGAAAAGGTAGATGTACAAGAGACCGTTGAAGCATTTTTCAAAGTGATCAAGAATAGCATGATCGGTGGAGAGAATGTATATGTAAGAGGTTTTGGTAGTTTTGTTGTAAAAAAGAGAGCACAAAAGACCGCTAGAAATATTTCTAAAAACACTGCGATCATTATCCCAGAACACTTTGTTCCTAGTTTTAAACCAGCAAAAGTATTTGTTGATAAGGTAAAGAACAACTCCAAAAAAGTAAGCGTAGAAGCTTAATTCCAATATGCTGAATAGTATCCGGTCAAAACAAGTAATGATAACAGTTGCAATGGTATTGCTAACTGCGTTTTTGTTTAGCCGGGATATCAAAGGCCTGGTAAAGCCGAAACAGGAAACCGGCGCTGTTTCAGCTGGCAGAGAACTAACGCAAGAGGTTTCATCTCAAATTAATCTGACTGAAATCTCGGAGGCAGCAAAAAGCACTTTAGCTTCCAGTGTTGCAGCAGAAATCGGCACACTCGAAAAACAGTATAAGACCGCAGCAGAACAAGATCAGGCTGCGGTTGCTAAAATTCTGGCTAAAAAGTGGGACGATGTTGAGCAACCTGTTCAGAGTGCGTTATATCTAGAAATTGTGGCAAATAAAGTCTCTAGCCTAGATACCTGGTTAAGCGCAGGAGATCAGTTTTTGAAAGCTTTTGACAACACCCGGGACAGCGTATTACTTCCTTCCCTGCTTCAAAAAGCCAATTCAGCTTTTAAAAATGCTGCAACGATAGACTCAACTAGTAATGATGCCAAAACAGGACTTGGAATTACCATTGTCAATGGAATGGGAATGCCAATGCAAGGAATCGCAATGCTGATGGATGTGGTGAAAAGAGATCCAAAAAACCTTAAAGCCAATATGAGCTTAGGAACATTTGCGATCAAATCCGGTCAATTTGACAAGGCGATCATCAGGTTTAAAAATATTATTGCCATTAAGGCAAGTCCTGATGCTTACTTTTACTTAGGTACTGCATATGAGAATCTTGGAAGAAACAGTGAAGCTGTTGATGCCTATTTGAAAAGCAAAAAACTTGCTTCAAATCCAACATTATCTAAATTCATAGATGATAAGGTGCTGGAGCTAAACAGTAAAAATTAATAAACAGATTTATAAAAATATTTAAACTTTAAAATTATGCCAAGCGGTAAAAAAAGAAAAAGACATAAAATGGCTACACACAAACGTAAAAAACGTTTAAGAAAAAACAGACATAAGAAAAAATAATTTCTTAATGTAATGCTTCAAAAATTTAGGCTACGATCTGATCATAGCCTAAATTTTTGGTTGCATAGTTTTTTATTGTCCATGTGTTAATTGGGCTTCAATGCCTTAAAATCTGTAGCTTTTGGTAAAAGAACTAATTATAGATTCCTCTCCGCTGGGAGTAACCATTGCTTTAGTTGAAGATAAACACCTTGTAGAACTTCATAAAGAACAGATCAATAATAACTACGCTGTAGGCGACATCTATTTAGGCCGTATAAAGAAAATTATGCCGGGCCTGAATGCTGCGTTTGTAGATGTTGGTTATGAAAAAGATGCGTTCCTGCATTATTTTGATCTGGGTCCACAGGTTCAATCTTTGATTAAGCTCACTAAAATCAAGCGTAATGGCTCGGTTAATGGTACTTTACTGGATAACTTTAAGTTAGAGGGGGATATCAATAAAGCCGGAAAAATATCTGAGGTGGTAAGCAAGAACCTTGTATTACCAGTACAGATCGCGAAAGAGCCAATTTCCACTAAAGGTCCTCGTTTGAGTTCAGACCTGTCAATAGCTGGAAGGTACATTGTATTGGTTCCTTTTTCAAATGTGATTTCTATATCCAAAAAGATAAAGAGCAATACCGAACGTAATCGTCTAAAAAAGATTATTGAAAGTATTAAACCTAAGAATTTTGGGGTAATCATCCGAACCGTTTCCGAAGGAAAAGGAGTTGCTGAACTCCAGAAAGATTTACTTGACTCTGTAACGAAATGGGAAAATTTCATTAAGAAGCTTCCTGACGCTGAGCCATCTAAACGAGTATGGGGAGAAATGGATCGCACCTCCACCCTAATCAGGGATATCTTAAGTACGGATTTCACAAATGTATATGTTAATGACAATGGTCTTTTCGAAGATATCCGATCTTATGTTCATGAGATTTCTCCAGAAATGGAGAAAATTGTAAAACTCTACAAACATAAGGAACCGATCTTCGAACATTTTGGCATAGAGAAACAAATCAAAAACTCCTTTGGAAAGACTGTAAATCTGGCCGGTGGGGCTTACCTTGTTGTAGAACACACCGAGGCTCTCCACGTCATTGACGTAAACAGCGGAAACAGAACTGCAAGTAAGGAGAATCAAGAGGAAAATGCATTACAGGTAAATAAAGAAGCTGCAAAAGAAATTGCACGCCAATTGCGTTTACGTGATATGGGGGGTATTGTAGTTATTGATTTTATTGATATGCACAAACCGGTGAACCGGAAAATGTTATTTGACTACCTAAAGGACCTGATGTTGTTGGACCGTGCAAAACATACGATCCTTCCTCCAAGTAAATTTGGCCTTGTTCAAATTACACGCCAACGTGTTCGGCCTGAAATGAACATTGTCACAAGTGAAAAATGCCCGACCTGTGATGGTACCGGGGAAATCAAGGCGAGTATTGTATTGATGGATGACATCGAAAATAACCTCACCTATATTTTGCAAGAGCAAAATGAAAAAAATATTACGCTTTGTGTACATCCTTACATTGAAGCATTTATTAAAAAAGGTTTCATTTCTTTACAATGGAAATGGTTCTTCAAATTTGGTCAGCGAATAAAGATCAGATCGGTTTCTTCCTACAACCTTACTGAATTTCATTTTCTATCATCAAAGGATGAAGAGATCAAATTGTAAACGAAGCTCACTGCTCAACAGGCCTGATCACATGATTGTGATCAGGCCTGTTTATTTATAAATAAACTATAAATTCGCAGAAACAGTTACCCCATTAAATCAAATACAAAATGGCTAAAACTAAATCGGCATATTTTTGTCAGAACTGCGGATATGAATCTGCGAAATGGCTCGGCAAATGCCCCTCTTGTAATGAGTGGAACACTTTTGTTGAAGAAATCATTGAAAAACCAAATGCTAAAGTGCCTAGCTGGAAAACAACTGCAGGAACGCAGCGGACAAATAAGCCAGCTAAAGTAGAAGAAATAAAAACCATTAGTGAAGAGCGAATATCTACCGGAGATCAGGAACTTGACCGTGTATTAGGTGGGGGATTGGTAGCTGGCTCTGTTATCCTTATTGGAGGTGAACCCGGGATTGGAAAGTCAACACTCATGCTTCAACTGGCCTTAAATATTTCAGGTAAAAAAATATTATACATTTCGGGTGAGGAGAGTGAACAACAAATCAAAATGCGTGCTGAGCGGATCACACCGAACCCAAAAGCAAATTGTTACATATTAACGGAAACCTCAACCCAGAATATTTTCAAACAAATCGAGGACCTCAGTCCTGATATCATTATTGTAGATTCTATACAAACTCTTCATTCCGCTCATATAGAATCCACCCCTGGTAGCGTTTCACAGGTCAGGGAGTGTACTGCTGAACTTTTACGTTTTGCAAAAGAAACAGATACGCCTGTATTTCTCATAGGTCATATCACAAAAGACGGAACCATAGCAGGGCCTAAAATACTTGAACATATGGTAGACACCGTGCTCCAATTTGAAGGAGACCGACATCACGTATACAGGATTCTTAGATCCATAAAAAACCGCTTTGGTGCGGCTGCCGAATTGGGGATCTATGCAATGCATGGAAACGGCCTGAGACAAGTCTCCAATCCATCAGAAATTCTGCTTTCGCAAAGAGATGAAGAGTTAACTGGAATTGCCATATCAGCGACACTGGAAGGAGCTAGGCCAATGCTGATTGAAACCCAGGCGCTCGTTAGTACAGCGGCATACGGGACGCCTCAGCGCTCTGCGAATGGCTTTGATACAAAACGAATGAATATGCTCCTGGCTGTACTGGAAAAACGATGCGGTTTTAGATTGAGTACACGTGATGTTTTTTTAAATATAGCAGGAGGAATTAAAGTGGAAGATCCAGCAATCGATCTTGCGATATTGGTAGCCATCATTTCTTCCCACGAAGAAATTTCAATTTCTTCAAAGTTATGTTTTGCCGCTGAAGTAGGCCTATCTGGTGAAATCAGGGCGGTTAACCGAATTGAGCAAAGAATCATGGAAGCTGAGAAGTTAGGATTTGAAAAAATATTCATCTCTAACTATAATCTGAAAGGACTGGTTTCAAAAAAGTATAACATAGAACTAAAGCCAGTAAGTAAAATAGAGGACATATTCGCTATACTTTTCGGGTAAAGACTTCACAAGAAAAAAACAGGCGCGTAAATTCACTTTGTATTTCCCCGTTATGGGGATATGTTTTCCCGTTGATATTTTTGGCTCTCCATAAAAACAAAACATAACCAACTAAAATACAACGAGATATAAAACCTAAAAATTTCCGGCGCACTAATTGAATATAGGTTAATATCAGCAGGCATTTATGTTTGATGATAACAATAGGGATGATTATCCTCGTTATCGTAAGGTAGCGAGGATTTTTTGTTTTAAAGGCAGACATTTATTACTTTTATATTCACAACCTCTTAGACCTCTAAAATGATATTAATCGCTGTTGCCATCGTCATTCTGTTAATTATCGGAATTGGAATCTATAATTCATTGATCGGCAAAAAAAATCAAGTTACTAATACATTCTCTGCTATTGACGTCATGTTAAAAAAACGTTTTGATCTTTTGCCAAACCTGGTGGATACTTTGAAACAGTACATGCAATACGAAAGCGGACTGCTGACCAAAGTAGTTGAACTACGTGCTCAGGCCGGTGAAGCAAACTTAACTACCACGCAAAAACTAGAATTGGATAAACAGTTGACTTCCGGCGTAAGAGGATTAATGGTCAATGTGGAAAACTACCCAGACTTAAAGGCGAATCAAAACTTTTTACATCTGCAAAGCACATGGACTGAAAGTGAAGAACAAATTGCTGCGGCAAGAAGGACATATAATGCAGCGGTTACCGAATATAATAATGCCATTATGATGTTTCCAGGTAATCTATTCGCAGGCATGCTTAACTATCAGACAATGCAGGTATTGGAAAATACCGAAGAGGAGCGCAAGAACATCAGTGCAAAGACGCTTTTTAGTAGCTAAAATGACCATAATTGAAGGATTACAGCCCAGCATTGATGCGCTTGAGATCCAAAGAAAAGCTTTAGCATATTTAAAAACAAAAGGCTATATCTTTATTGGCGCAGGAATATTGTTTGCTGCGGCAGGTTTCATCTTCTCTGACTTCCTCCTTTTTGGTTTAATTCCTGCCTTGGTCGCATTCGTATTTGGCTTTATTGCGCTTAATAGGGGAAGTCGCCTTTTCGAACAATATAGACACGAATTCAAGCTAAAGATTATCGCCGGGGCCATGAAATCTATTGATCAATCCCTCGAAATTGACTATCAACAAGGACTTTCAGAGGGAAACTTTATCCATTCTCAACTATTCAACACCCGGCCAGACCGTTACTCCAGTGAAGATCAGATCACAGGATCTGCGGGAAAGACTAGATTTGCTTTTTCTGAGGTGCATGCAGAATATAAGACAGTGACACAGACAAAAAATGGCAGACGAGTCGAATGGCATGACATCTTCAAGGGAATCATTTTTTGCGCCGATTTCAATAAACACTTCAAAGGCATAACCGTCATTAGACCAAAGGATATTGGTAGCAGCATCAGCAACTGGTTTTCCGAAAATATGCCTATTTTCTCGTCAGGAAGTAGCATGGTCAAACTGGAAAACCCCGACTTTAGTAAATGCTTTGTAACCTATTCTACCGATCAGATTGAAGCCAGATATATCCTTACTCCAGCAATGATGGAGCGCCTTTGTCAATTGGAAAGTAAAAGTAAATATACCATCTCAGTGTCTTTTATCGACAGCTATATGTATATCGCGTTTCCACTCGACAAAAACTATTTTGAACCCCCGCAATTCAAAAGCCTGCTTAACGCCAATAACTGGCAGAAAGATATTGATGTGATCCGCTTCATGTATGATATCGTAGCTGAATTAGACTTAAACACCAGAATCTGGGGAAAACATTAACAGCATCATCCTTATATCAACAACTATTTAACCAAAGAGATGCGTTCAGCATATCGGGCAAAAAAAAGTCCCTTTCGGGACTCTTTATATTATTTAGATAAGTACATCGATTTGTCTTTGATCAGCTTTCTGAAGTAAGGATCTTCAGTATCCTTGATAAATCTTATTGCCTCTCCTGTCGATTTCATTTCAGGACCCAATTCTTTTGTGACTTCAGGGAATTTATAGAATGAGAATACCGGCTCTTTAATTGCATAGCCTACAAGTTTACGCTCTATACTGAAATCTTTCAGCTTATTTACCCCTAACATGACCTTGGCAGCAATATTAATGTAAGGTACATCATAAGCCTTGGCGATGAACGGAACAGTTCTTGACGCTCTTGGATTGGCCTCAATCACATATACCTTTTCGTCTTTTACTGCAAATTGGATGTTCAATAGTCCAATCACATTCAAGGCCTTCGCAATCTTTTTAGAATAAGCTTCCATATCGGCAATGACTTTTTCAGATAAACTGAAAGGCGGCAATACGGCACTCGAGTCTCCCGAATGGATTCCTGCAGGTTCGATATGCTCCATCAAACCTACGATATGTACATCCTCACCATCACAAATAGAATCTGACTCGGTTTCCTCTGCCCTGTCCAGGAAGTGATCAATCAGGACTCGGTTTCCCGGAAGATCGCCCAGTAGTTTGACAACCGCTTTCTCCAGGTCTTCATCATTGATGACTATGCTCATACCTTGTCCACCCAATACATAACTAGGTCTGACTAAAACAGGATAACCTACTTCATTGGCGACAACAATAGCTTCCTCAGCATTCTCAGCCACTCCGTATCGAGGGTATGGGATTTCAAGTTCTTTCAGGAGGTCAGAGAAACGGCCCCTGTCTTCAGCCACATCCATATCGTTATAAGAAGTACCGATGATCTTGATTCCATTTTCATGGAGTTTTTCTGCCATTTTCAGGGCAGTTTGTCCACCAAGTTGAACGACAACTCCGATAGGGTCTTCCAGTTCTATAATCTCACGCACGTGCTCCCAGAATACCGGCTCAAAGTATAACTTATCTGCCATATTGAAATCGGTAGAGACCGTTTCAGGGTTACAGTTGATCATGATGGCTTCAAAACCCGTTTCTTTGGCTGCAAGTAATCCGTGTACGCAAGAATAATCAAATTCAATTCCCTGACCAATACGGTTAGGACCTGATCCTAAAACGATCACTTTCTTTTTATCGGAACGGACAGACTCGTTCTCTTCTTCAAATGTGGAATAATAATATGGGGTCTGTGCAGCAAACTCTGCTGCGCAGGTATCAACCATTTTATAAACGCGTCTGATTCCTAATGATTTTCTGCGTTCGTAAACCTCATCTTCCGTTACATTTCCAAGCAGGTAAGCGATCTGTATATCTGAGAAGCCTTTTTGTTTAAGGGTAAAGAAGAAATCCTTAGGGATGTTATTCAGCGAATAGCGTTTTAGTTCTACTTCCAGTTGTACAAGCTCATGGATCTGAGAAAGGAACCATTTATCAATACGTGTTACTTTACGGATGGATTCCAGAGGTACACCCATGCTCATCGCATCTTTGATCAGGAATAAGCGGTTCCAGCTTGGATGCTCAAGGCCGTGCATGATTTCTTCAATGCTGCGGTTATGTTTGCCGTCAGCACCTAATCCTGCCCTGCCGATTTCCAAGCTCTGACAAGCTTTCTGTATGGCTTCGATAAAAGTACGTCCGATAGCCATGACCTCACCTACAGATTTCATCTGAAGGCCAAGTTCTGTATTTGCACCTTTAAACTTATCGAAGTTCCAGCGAGGAACTTTTACGATCACGTAATCAAGTGTAGGTTCGAAATATGCAGATGTAGTTTTTGTAATTTGGTTTTCCAGTTCATCCAGGTTATAACCGATAGCCAGTTTAGCGGCTATTTTAGCAATTGGGTATCCGGTAGCCTTACTTGCCAGAGCCGATGAGCGGGAAACCCTTGGGTTAATCTCGATGGCGATGATCTCGTCATTATCCGGATTTACAGAAAACTGAACGTTACAACCACCGGCGAAGTTTCCTATCGCGCGCATCATTTTGATGGCCTGGTTACGCATATCTTGATAACAACGATCAGATAATGTCATTGCAGGTGCCACAGTGATGGAATCACCAGTATGGATACCCATTGGATCGAAGTTTTCAATAGAGCAGATGATAATCACATTGTCATTACTATCTCGTAATAGCTCCAATTCGTATTCTTTCCAGCCCAATACAGCCTGTTCTACCAAAACCTCGTGTGTTGGAGAAGCTTCTAATCCGCGTTTCAGTGCCTGATCAAATTCTTCTTTCTTGTGTACGAAACCGCCACCAAAGCCACCCAAGGTGTAAGAAGGGCGGATAACCAATGGATAGCCAATTTCCTGCGCAGCCTCTTTACCTTCAAGGAAGGAGTTCGCAATTTTTGAAGTGGCCACACCTACACCGATATCAACCATTAACTGACGGAATGCTTCACGGTTTTCAGTTTTTTCGATTGCCGCGACGTCAACGCCAATCACCTTAACATCGTATTTATCCCAAATTCCGCGTTCGGAGGCTTCGATACATAGATTCAATGCCGTTTGTCCACCCATAGTAGGCAATACCGCATCAATCTTCCGTTCCTGCAAAATCTGCTCGATCGAGTCTACTGTTAAAGGCCAAAGATAAACATGGTCCCCAATGACCTTGTCGGTCATGATCGTTGCGGGGTTCGAGTTGATAATGGATACTTCAATACCTTCTTCCTTTAAAGAAAGGGCGGCTTGTGATCCCGAATAATCAAATTCGCAAGCCTGACCAATGATGATAGGTCCTGATCCGATAATTAGTACTGAGCGTATGGAGGTGTCTTTAGGCATAAGGCTTTAAAAAGTCTAAAGTATAATTGGGTAAAACAATGCTTATTGTAGACCGGAACAGTCTTGAGATTCCCCTTGATAATCATGAAAGATCCCGACCCTTCTGTCGGGATGCAAAGTTACGCTTTTGGAACATTAAAAATAAGGCTTTTTTATAAAAAGAAACAGAAATAAAAAAGGGGGTCTAAACACCCCCTTTTCAATACTTAAAAGCCCATTTATTGTAGAAGTTTAATCTCACCTACATCTGTAACTGTACTATCTATGACTGCCACATTTTCTACTGAAGCATCTTTATAAGGGGCTTTGCCTTTTACCCAAATGGTATAAGTTCCGGGCTTTACATCTGTAAACGTAAAACTACCGTTATTCAGCACTGCCTTAAGTGTATCTGTTCCAGAGACGGCCATCACATCGGTAGCACCATCGGCCGGACTCACATTTCCCTTTATCCCACCGTTCTTAACGATTGTAAAGGCCAACAATATAAAAGCAAATACCGTTACTGCTAAAAAATTCAAACTTAACTTTTTCATAATGATCCTTGTTTTTAGTTATGCTTATTTATAAGACAAGTGGGAGTCCCGATTTGTTTTTTTACTTTTGGCCATGCTACTTTTAGACTCCTTTTTCCAGCTGGTCGCCAATCAGTTCCTGCATACTTCCCCCTCAGAGTGGATCGGAGTGATTACCGGCTTCGCCTGTATCTACCTTGCTACACGTGAAAGCGTATGGAGCTGGCCAGTTTCTATCATCAGCGTTCTGGCCTATGCATGGGTATTCTATGAAGCTAAAATGTATGGGGACATGTCTTTACAGTTTTACTTCCTCTTTACTGCCATCTATGGTTGGTATTATTGGATGAAGAAAAAAGAAAGCGACGACAAACCAATTACCGATCTCGATCTTCGCGGCCGGATCACTGCTGTCCTGGCAGTGATTATACTTACGGTGCTTCTGGGAGTGTTCCTCGCGAACTTTACCGATACAGATGTACCCTTTGCTGACGGATTCTGTACGGCCATGAGTTTTGTTGCGCAAGTGTTGCTGACCAGAAAAGTCCTTTATAATTGGATACTTTGGATCATTGTGGACATTTGCTATGTTCCTTTATACATTTACAAAAACCTAAATCTCAGTGCTGTATTTTATACTGTACTCATTGCACTCGCTATAAAAGGATATTTAGACTGGAAGAAAAACTACCGTGAACAAGCCAATTAAGAAAATCGCCATCGTAGGACCTGAAAGCACTGGCAAGTCTACCATCACCAGCCAACTGGCTAAGCACTACCAAACCCTGTGGGTTCCCGAATATGCCCGCTATTATTGTGCGGCATTGACCAAAGATTGCGACCTGCAGGACGAAGTGAACATGTTCCATGGGCAGGTAGCTCTGGAAGCGTCAGTCCTGGCCATAGCAGAAAAGGAATTGATCTTCTGTGACACCACTTTCCTTACCGTCAAGATCTGGAGCGATGAAGTTTTTGGCGAAACCCCACAGGTGGTACTGGATGCCCTTCCAAAATACAATTACGATTTATACCTCCTTTTGGATATCGACCTGCCCTGGCAGGAAGACCCTCTACGTGATTTTCCACACAAAAGGGAACACTTTATGCAGATATGGCATAATGAACTACAATCGCTGAACGCAAACTATATCCTGGTAGGTGGACTGGAGGACCGACTAGACAACTGCATTCTGGAAGTAGAGCGCTTCCTTCAACAATCTCATTAGCTTCTGGTTGCCACATTCCGCTTTTTTCGGTATGTTTGCAACATCAATTGGGGTGCCTTGTTTGACAGAAACACAAAAACAGGCTGAGAGTATACCCATTACGACTGCAAAACAGCCGTAAGCACCTGATCCGGATAATGCCGGCGTAGGGATAAGAGTTATGAAAATTCATTTAAAATCCAACAAGTTGAAAAGATCAATGATCGCAGCCATGGCTGTGCTGCTACTGCCATTGGTATCGATGGCCCAATTCACCATTTCCGGAAAAGTCACTCAAGGGAATACAGCCTTACCAGGCGCTACCATTAAAATCAAAAACACCTTTGCAGGAACCAATGCTGATGCCAACGGTAATTACCAACTCAGCAATCTGAAGCCTGGAAATTATACAGTGACCGTCAGTTTCATCGGTTATAAGGCCGCAGAAAAAATGATCAGCTTAAATGCAGACCAAAGTTTAGATTTTACACTCACACCGTCGGCTTTCCTCGCCGACGAGGTCATCGTAAGGGCTACCCGTGCTACTGAAAAAACGGCCACCACTTATAAAAACATCAGCAAGGAGCAGATTGAAGAGAACAATTTCGGACAAGATCTTCCTTTTATCTTGAACAATACCCCTGGCGTCGTAGTCACATCAGACGCCGGTGCAGGCGTCGGATACACTGGTATCCGGATCAGGGGAAGTGATGCAAGCCGCGTCAACGTCACCATCAACGGTATCCCATACAACGATAGTGAAAGTCAGGGCACCTTCTGGGTAAACATGCCTGATTTTGCCTCTTCAGTAGACAATATCCAGATTCAGCGTGGTGTAGGAACATCTACTAATGGTGCCGGGGCTTTTGGAGGGAGTTTAAATATCCAGACTTCAGGCACAACCGACCTGCCTTATGCTGAACTGAACAACACTTATGGTTCTTTCAATACCTTAAAAAACACCGTTAAAATTGGAACAGGCCTCATCAATGACAAATGGAGCTTCGACGGCAGATTGTCGAGGGTCAAATCTGATGGATTCATCGACCGCTCTGCATCTGACTTGAAATCTTATTTTCTCTCGGGTAGCTATCATGGCAAAAAAGACCTGCTGACGGTGAATGTCTTCGCTGGTTCAGAAAAAACATACCAAGCCTGGAATGGGATTCCCGAGGCGCGCTTAAGGGGTGATGTTGCAGGTATGCAGGCATACATAGACCGAAATTGGTTAAATGAGGAAGATGCAGCACATTTATTGAACTCTGGGAACCGAACTTACAATTCCTTTACTTATAAGGATCAAAACGACAATTATTGGCAAAGTCACTATCAGGCGCTTTATTCGCGTCAATTCAGCGACAAATTCTCATTCAATGGCGCCTTGCATTATACCGATGGAAAAGGGTATTTCGAAGAATATAAAGCAGATGCGGCATTTTCAAAATATGGCTTGCCTAATGCCGAAATCAATGGTGAAGAAAAAGAAGAAACCAATCTGATCAGACGTCGCTGGCTAAACAACGATTTCTACGGACTAACCTATGCTTTCAACTATCAGGCCCTGACCAACCTGAATTTTACTTTGGGCGGAGCTTACAATCAGTACCGTGGCAAGCATTATGGTCAGGTCATCTGGGCACAGTATGCTTCTACAGGCAGCATAGATCGCCACTACTACGATGGAAAAGGAAATAAGGACGACTTCAATACGTATGGAAAAGTCAGTTATACGTTGGATCAGTTGAATTTATTCGCCGACCTGCAGTACCGCTCGGTCAGCTATGACATTACAGGTACAGACAAAAACCTGAGTACGTTAAACTTTGACAACCAATACAATTTCTTCAATCCAAAATTCGGCGCTACTTACATCCTGAATAATCAAAGCAATATCTACGGTTCCTTCAGTGTAGCGAATAAAGAACCCAACCGCGATGATTTTACCAATCTAAAGGCAGGTCTCGAGGCTCCCAAACCTGAGCGTCTGAATAACATCGAAGCTGGATACCGATTCAAAAACAGCAAATGGAATGCTGGATTAAATGTATATGGAATGTTCTACAAAGATCAACTCATCTTTACCGGAGAGATCAATGAATATTCAGATGCTTACCGTCAAAATGTTGACAAAAGTTACCGCATGGGTATTGAGTTAGATGCCTCATATGTCATCAACCGGCAGTTTGCCCTCAATGCCAATGCTGCCCTAAGCAGGAACAAGATCAAAAATTACGTAGATTATGTGACGGAATACAATGAGGATTTCGATGTACTGGGTAAGGTAGCCACCACCTACGAAAACCCTGACATTTCCTTTTCTCCTGCCGCAGTCCTTTTCGGCGAGTTGGTATACAGACCAGCAAAAGGCTTTGCTGCTGCATTACAAGGGAAATATGTGAGCAAACAGTATATGGATAATACACAAAATAAATCCAGAATGCTGGATGCCTATTTTGTGACTAATGCACGTTTAGGCTACGACCTCCAACTCAAGGGCATCAAAAATGTAAACGTAGGCCTGCTGGTGAATAACTTATTCGATAAACAATATGAAAGTAATGGCTATACTTACAGCTCTTTGATGCAAGGCGTTACCACCACAGAAAATTTTTATTTCACACAGGCCGGAACTAATTTCCTACTTTCGCTCAACCTGAAATTCTAATCCTAATGAAAAAGTTCATCGAAAAATTACACTTCATCACGCACGATATTGATCAGCATACACATGTGGAACAAGCACAAATTGCCTGTGAAGCCGGATCCAAATGGATCCAGTACCGCTGCCTGACGAAAAATGACAATGAACTTCTCCAGGATATCAATGCTATTGCGGAGATCTGCGACGATTGGGGAGCTACCCTGATCGTCACAGATCATATCCATTTAAATGGCCAGGCAGACATCCAGGGTTTTCACATCGAAGACATGGATGCCGATTTCATAACCATCAGGTCACAGCTTGGTGAAGCCCTCACCATAGGCGGTTCTGCCAATACGCTCGAAGGTCTGCTCCGGCTTGCACAGGAAGGTGTAGATTATGCTGGCCTGGGTCCCTTTCACGACACTACAACCAAGCCCAATAACCTTCCTCTCCTGGGGGTAGAAGGATACAAACAAGTAATGCAAAAACTCGACATTGATTTTCCTGTCCTCGCCGTTGGTGGCATTACACCGGAGGATATCGACAAGCTCATGCAAACAGGTATCTTTGGCATTGCTGCTTCTTCAGCCATCAATCAGTCAGAAAACATGCGCGAAGCTTATTTGGCTTTTTATGACAAGATTATGTAAAGAAATGCTGAAGGATTCGGGCATTAACCAGTACTTTTGCTCAAACTTTTTGGCGTGGACAATACTGTTATCATCGAGAAACCGGATCCGTATGCCGCATTGCGCTACCCGGAATTCCGCTCCTACCTGGGAATGCGATTTTTCTTCACCTTTGCTTACCAGATGCAAGCCGTTGTTATCGGCTTTCACATTTATCATCTGACCAAAAATCCATTGGCACTTGGCCTCATCGGACTGTGCGAAGCCATTCCAGCAATTAGCATTGCATTATACGGTGGTTATGTCGCAGATAAATCAGAAAAACGGGGTTTGCTATTGAAGATTTTTTCGGGCGTACTCCTTTGTTCACTGGTCATGCTCGCCGTCACCACTCAGCAAATGCACCGATACATACCAACAGGCTATATTGTTCCGATCATGTACTGTATGATCTTCGGAGTCGGCCTGGCAAGGGGCTTCTTCGGCCCCGCGACCTTTTCTCTAATGGCACAGATTATTCCAAAAAAACTATATCCCAACTCCAGTACCTGGAACAGTTCCAGTTGGCAGATGGCCTCTATATTGGGCCCAGCGGCCGGCGGATTGATCTATGGTTTTTTTGGGATCACCATCACCTATATCGTCATCGTTACTTTCATCTCTATCTCGCTTCTCTGTATTTTCTTCTTAAAAACTCATCCACCTACTTTCGTTCCCAAAGAAAGTATAGTCACCAGCCTTACAGAAGGAGTACGCTTCGTATTCAAAAGTAAAATGATGCTGGGTGCTATGAGCCTTGATCTCTTTTCTGTTTTCTTTGGTGGTGCAGTCGCCCTCTTACCAGTCTTCGCCAATGATATCCTGAAAGTAGGCTCAGAAGGGCTTGGATTCATGCGTGCGGCGGCCTCCAGTGGCGCAGTGGTGACCATGCTGGCCATGACCAGGTTCTCTCCAATGAACAAACCCTGGAGGAACCTGCTGATCGCCGTTACCGGCTTTGGAACCAGTATCATTTGCTATGGGCTTTCCAAGAATTTCTACCTTACCCTCATCTTTCTTTTTGCCGAAGGGGCATTCGATAGTGTCAGTGTGATCATCCGTTCTACGATCATGCAGTTGTTAACGCCAGATGAAATGCGTGGACGTGTTTCTGCAGTCAATAGCATGTTCATCGGCTCTTCAAACGAAATTGGGGCTTTCGAATCAGGGCTTACCGCAAAACTCATGCGTACAGTGCCAGCTGTAGTATTCGGCGGAAGCATGACCATCATGGTGGCGGGTATCACCTACCCAAAAACAAAGGGTCTGGTCAAGCTCAGCCTCCAGGAAATCAACGAACAGAAAGTGCCGGACTAAGCTTCCAGGCGCTCTCCAATTTGCTGTCTCCACATTGCATAGTACAAGCCGTTCAATGCCAGCAAGTCCTCATGTTTTCCTTCTTCAATGATATGGCCTTTTTCCAATACGAAGATCCGGTCCGCATGGCGGATGGTCGACAATCTATGGGCAATCAATATCGTGATGTGATTCGTCTTTTCAGAAATATCTCGGATTGTTGCAGTAATATCCTCTTCTGTCAGTGAATCCAGTGAAGAAGTGGCTTCATCAAATACCAGGATATCTGGTTTTCTAAGCAAAGCCCGTGCGATAGACAGTCTTTGTTTTTCGCCTCCTGAGACTTTCACGCCGCCTTCGCCGATCACTGTATCCAGACTATTGTCAGCGCGTGCCAGCAAGTTATGACAGGCAGCTTGTTGCAATACCCGCATACACTCCTCGTCTGTTGCACCCGGGCGCACAAATTGAAGGTTTTCTCTGATCGTACCTGCAAATAGTTGCGTATCCTGGGTTACAAAGCCGATCTTTTCCCTCAACTGATCAAGGTCAATTTCTTTACTCGAAGCCCCATTATAGTACACTTCTCCATCCATAGGTTGATACAATCCGACCAGCAACTTTACCAAAGTTGTTTTACCTGATCCTGATGGCCCCACGAAGGCGATGGTTTCCCCGTTATGTGTCGTAAAAGTAATGTGGTTCAACGCATTGTGCTTACCGGTCAGGTGTTTGAAATTTACATTTTCAAATGCCAGTTTGGTGATCTTGTCCAGCTTTACCGGGTTCAAAGGCTTCTGGTCTATTGGTATACTCAGAATCTTTTTAAAGTTGCCGAGCGACACTTCTGCTTCTCTCCAGGAAAGGATCACATTGCCGAGTTCCTGTAAAGGCCCAAACAGGAAAAAGGAATAAAACAAGAAGGAGAAATACTGTCCGGGAGAAATGGTGTTTTCAAAAATGAGGATCAGCAAGACCACCACCATTGTACTTCTAACGAAATTAACCGTAGTTCCCTGTACAAAACTCATGCTCCGTACATATTTTACTTTCCTCAGCTCCAGTCCCAGGATTTTATAGGTAGTCTTATTCAAACGCTCTATTTCCTGATTGGCCAGACCCAGACTTTTAACAAGCTCTATATTTCTCAATGATTCTGTAGTAGAACCTGCCAGGGCTGTAGTTTCTGCAACAATACTCTTTTGGATGGTCTTGATCTTCCGGCTTAGGAACCAGCTCACAAAACTGATGATCGGTATTGCAGAAAAATAGATCAGCGTCACCTTATAACTTACCGTTACAGAATAAACGATGACAAATACCATTCCGATCAAACTTACAAACAGGATGCTGATAAAGGCCACTATAAACTTCTCCGAATCCAGGCGTACCTTCTGTAAAATCCCCAGTGTTTCGCCACTGCGTTGGTCTTCGAAGACTTGATAAGGCAATTCAAGTGAATGCTTCAAACCATCTGCGTACATTTTTGCACCAACCTTCTGCACAATGATGCTCGTAAAATAATCCTGAAAATTCTTCGCAATCCGGGATACCATCGCTGCACCCACCCCTAAACCGACCAGGCCCAGTACGCCCAGAATAAATTCACTCCGTTTGAGTACATCTTTCTTTTCAATAAATTGATCTACAATTCTTCCAGTGATATAAGGATCCAGCAGGGAAAAACCAATGTTAATGGCAGCTAACAACAAGGCTAGCACCACTACCCACTTGTGGTTTTTTAGGTATTCCAACAATAATTTCATCGATCTTCGTTTTGTTTTGAGGCTTCAAAAATAAAGAAAGGGAATGAAGTACTTACCTCATTCCCTTTAATTTACTTATAGATTATAATCTGGTCTTAAACCGTCATCACGTCTTTTTCCTTCGCCTCAGCATGCTTATCTACCTTAATGATATAAGCATCAGTGATCTTCTGTACCTCAGCCTCACCAGTCTTGATCTCATCGTCCGAGACACTTTCACCCTTCAGCTTTTTGATCTTCTCATTCGCGTCTTTACGGATGTTACGTACGGTAATACGGCCGCGCTCTGCTTCTTCTTTTACTTTTTTAACCAGGTCCTTTCTGCGTTCCTCTGTAAGCGGGGGAACTACCAATCGGATGACCAAACCATCATTTTGAGGATTGATGCCGATATTTGCTTCCATAATCGCGCGCTCTATCGGAACCAATAAAGCTTTTTCCCAGGGCTGGATCAGCAAAGTCCTTGCATCCGGTGTATTGATACTGCCTACCTGACTTAAAGGGGTAGGATTGCCATAATAATCAACCATGATACCATCCAGCATACCTGCAGATGCTTTACCCGCACGAATCTTAGTCAATTCTGCTTCACAATGCGCAATGGCTTTGTCCATATTGGCCTGTGCATCCTGTAACTGTTTCTTTATGAGGTCATTCATAATATGTGAAATTTCTATGTTTTATCTAACCAATGTTCCTATTTCTTCTCCTTCAGCAATCTTCATGAAGTTACCGAACTTGTTCATATCGAACACAATGATAGGAAGTTTATTCTCTTCGCAAAGTGTAAATGCAGTCATGTCCATTACATTCAGGCCTTTTGCGTACACTTCTTTAAAGGAGATCTCTGAATATTTTGTTGCTGTTGGATCTTTTTCCGGATCAGCTGTGTAAATACCATCTACTCTTGTACCTTTCAGTACAACGTCTGCTTTGATTTCAATGGCACGCAATGCCGCTGCAGAATCAGTAGTGAAGTAAGGATTACCTGTGCCTGCACCAAAAATCACTACGCGTCCTTTTTCTAAGTGTCTTACTGCCCTGCGACGGATGAAGGGTTCACAGATCTGCTCCATTTTAATGGCAGTTAGCAAACGGGTTTTCAGACCTACTTTTTCAAGTGCGTCTTGTAAAGCCATACTGTTGATCACAGTGGCCAACATGCCCATGTAATCTGCCTGAGCTCTGTCCATTCCAGACTTCTCAGCACTCAGGCCTCTAAAAATATTACCTCCGCCTATTACTATCGCAATTTCTAGGCCTTTGTCATGCACAGCTTTGATATCTTCGGCGTATTGCTTTACAACCTCATTATCAATACCATATTGCTTATCGCCCATCAGCGATTCGCCACTTAACTTCAGTAGGATCCGTTTATACTTCATGCAGCAAAAATAACTATTTGTTTTAATTAATACGTGTCAATATTCTACTCCGCCTGCAAAAACTTTCTGAAGTTTCAGTTCTTCAGACAGGATCAGGAGATCAGCTGTGTTACCAACAGTCAGAAGCCCTTTTTTGTTGTCCATCCCCATCAATTTCAAAGGGTTAAGAGAAGCCATACGCAATGCAGCATCTAAAGGCACACCACAGTATCGCACGCAATTTTGGATGGCATGCAGCATGGTAATATTGGAACCTGAAAGTGTCCCGTTGGGGGTAACAAAACGATCTCCCTCCAACTGGTGCTGATAAGGTCCGATCTGACAAGGCGTCACGGCATCTGTAATAAGGAACAACCGCTCACCCATAAGTTGATAACTCATTTTGACGATCTCGAAGTTCACATGCTCACCATCAGCGATGATACTCGCCATGGCTGAAGGATGGTTCAAAACGGCCGTCGGTAAATTGGGAGCCCGATGGTGAATCGAAGGCATCGCGTTAAATAAATGCGTAGTAGTCTTAAAACCTTGTTCATAGGCGCTCATGGCTTGCTCAAAAGAAGCATCACTGTGTCCCAGAGACAGTACGACACCCTGTTTCAGCAAATAAGTGATCACTTCATCGTCCTGCAATTCTGCCGCGATAGTCATCATTTTCACCGTACCGTCGGCATGCTCCATCACGCGTTTGACTTCCTCCAGCTTGGCCTTACAAACATACTCCGGCACATGAGCTCCCAAACGCTTGGAGTTGAGGTAGGGCCCCTCCAAATGCAGTCCCAAAAACCCTTTTGCTTTCTCACGATAGGCTTTAGCTGCGGAAATGGCCTGATACACCACTTCCGGCGAATTGGTTGCCACACAGGCCAGGAACCCCGTAGTTCCCTTAGTTATCAGATCGGCATCCATCTGCTTCAAGGTCGCTTCAGAAGGATAGGCTGAGAACAAATCACCACCACTCCCATAAATCTGCAGATCCACAAAGCCAGGCACTACGTACCCGCCAGCGGCATCAATTATCTCAAATCCATGAAGATCTAAATTAGTCCCTATTGCCTTAATCTTTTCGCCAGCAATTAAAATCACCTGGCCCGTGTACAATTGAGAATTTTTAAACAAGCTGGCATTGGTAATGGCGATCATGACTGCTAATATAGCACAAAAAAAGTCCCCTGAAAAACAGGGGACTTCTTATAAGCTGTAAAAATTAAGAGAGATTAAGCTCCCAACTGAACGCGTTTAAATGCAGAAACGGTTAAACCGCTTGCAGTATCATTTAAGAATTTACGAACATCTTTAGATGAATCTTTAACAAACTCCTGGTTCAACAAAGTACTGTCTTTGTAGAATTTATTCAATTTACCAGCAGCAATTTTCTCAACCATTTCTTCTGGCTTACCTTCAGCACGGATTACTTCTTTAGCAATCTCAGTTTCGCGCTCGATAGTTGAAGCGTCAACATCACCTTTGTCCAAAGCAACCGGGTTCATAGCAGCAATTTGCATAGCTACGTCTTTACCTGCCTCTTCAACTCCAGCAACATCCTGGTTCAAAGCAACCAATACACCTAAACGGTAGTTACCGTGGATGTAAGGAACAACTTTCTCGCCAGATACAGTCTCAAATTTAGAGATGCCGATTTTCTCACCGATTTTACCAGTGTTCTCAACGATGATATCAGAAACTTTCTGACCATCAATTTCCAAAGCCAAAAGTTCTTCCAAAGAAGCTGGGTTTTGCTCGATAGCCAAATCAGTGAATTTGTTAGCCAAAGCAACGAAATCTGCATTTTTAGCAACGAAATCAGTCTCGCAGTTCAATTCAACAACAACACCACGTTTGCCATCCGCAGTTGCTTTAGCGATTACAACGCCTTCGTTAGAATCACGATCCTGACGGGAAGCTGCTACTTTAGCACCTTTTTTACGTAAATAATCAACGGCTGCTTCGAAATCTCCGTTTGCTTCTACCAATGCTTTTTTGCAGTCCATCATACCGGCACCGGTCTGTTGGCGTAATTTATTTACATCTGCAGCAGTAATTTGTACTGACATCTTAGTTTTCTTTTTTAAGTTATGATTTAAAAATTATGGGTTGTACGGTATTGTTGTAAGAAAACCCTGCAACGCACCATACAACCCATATTATAGTATTTTAAGCTTCTTCGCTTGTACCTTCTTCAGTATCAGCTTCTACTTTTTTCCTTCTTGCGCCAGGAGCAGCAGCTTCAGGAGCATCAGCAGCAGCTTTAGCCGCTACAGCTTCTTTCTCTGTTTCCTCGTCTTTTTCACGTTTGCGCTCATCTAAACCTTCTTCGATAGCTTTGATGATGACATCAGTGATCAATGAGATAGATTTAGTAGCATCATCATTCGCAGGAATTGGGAAATCGATGTTAGAAGGATCAGAGTTGGTATCTACCATTGCAAAAGTTGGAATGTTCAATTTCAACGCTTCGCTAACAGCGATGTGCTCTTTCTTCACGTCAATTAAAAAGATCGCAGCTGGCAAACGGTTTAAGTCCGCGATACCACCCAATAAGCTTTCCAATTTGATACGCTCACGTTGGATCATCAAACGCTCCTTTTTAGAAAGGATCGAATAAGTACCGTCTTTAGTCATCTTGTCGATGTTAGCCATCTTCTTGATCGACTTACGCACAGTAGCAAAGTTGGTTAACATACCACCCAACCAACGCTCAGTTACGAAAGGCATGTTTACTTTTTTTGCCTGCTCAGCAACGATTTCTTTAGCTTGTTTCTTAGTTGCTACGAAAAGAATCTTACGACCAGATTTAACGATCTGTTTGATTGCTGAAGCAGCTTCTTCAGTTTTAGTTAAAGTTTTATTTAAATCTATAATGTGGATACCATTGCGCTCCATGAAAATGTAAGGCGCCATTTTTGGGTTCCATTTACGGGTAAGGTGACCAAAGTGTACACCTGCATCCAATAAGTCTTGATATGTAGTTCTTGCCATTGTTTTGTCTCCTTAAGATTAACGTTTACTGAATTGGAATTTCTTACGTGCTTTCTTACGTCCTGGTTTCTTACGTTCAACCATACGCATATCACGGGTCATTAACCCTTTAGCGCGCAATGCTGGTTTTTTCTCAGCATCTAATTCTACGATAGCCTTAGCGATAGCCAAACGAACAGCTTCTGCCTGACCTTTGATACCACCACCTGCAACATTTACATTTACATCATACTGACCAGTCAGTTCTGAAACTTCGAATGATTGGTTAACGATGTATTGCAAAGGCAAAGTTGGAAAATATACTTTATGATCTTTACCGTTTACGGTAATTGTACCATTGCCCTCTTTTAAATAGATACGAGCAACAGCAGTTTTTCTTCTTCCTGAAGTATTTGTAACTGACATTTCTTCTTAATTAAAGTGTAATGGTTTTTGGTGATTGTGCTGCATGAGGATGCTCAGCACCTGCATAAACGTAAAGATTGGTGTACAATTTAGCACCAAGTTTAGTTTTAGGTAACATACCACGAACGGCTTTTTCAATTACACGTTTAGGATGTTTCGCCATTAACTCTTTAGGAGAAATGAAACGCTGACCACCTGGATAACCAGTGTAAGAAGTATATACCTTATCGGTAAATTTACTTCCGGTCAACTTAACCTTGTCTGCATTGATAACGATCACATTATCACCGCAGTCTACGTGTGGGGTATACTCAGGCTTGTTTTTACCACGGATGATCATTGCGATCTTCGATGACAAGCGCCCCAAAATCTCGCCTTGTGCGTCAACAACAACCCACTGTTTATTAACAGTTTTTGCATTGGCAGAGACAGTTTTGTAACTTAACGTATTCACTTGCTTGTATTTAATTTGTTTAACAATTAGTTATTCCCCTCAATTTTAGGGACTGCAAAGATAGTGTAATATCTTTAATTGTCAAACACTTGAAGAAAAAAATCAGGATAATTTAAATCTCTTCTTCAATCTTTTCCAGGGAGGCAGGTTGTATTGCCAGTTGATATTTCGATTCGTCAAATTCATGTTCACTCTTCGCAATCACCACCGCTGCGATGCCATTACCAATAACATTGGTTATCGCCCTTGCTTCAGACATGAACCGATCCACCCCTAAAAGAATCGCAATGTGCTCTACCGGCATGATTTTCAAAGCAGTCAATGTAGATGCCAACACAATAAATCCACTCCCGGTAACTCCCGCTGCACCCTTAGAGGTCACCATCAATACGGCCAGCACAGTAATCTGCTGCCATATGCTGAGGTCAACCTGAAAAACCTGGCAAAGAAAGATCACAGCCATCGACAAATAAATTGCCGTCCCATCCAGATTAAAAGAATATCCCGTAGGGATTACCAACCCAACAATAGATTTATCACAGCCAAAGCTTTCCATCTTTTGCATCATGCTGGGCAAGGCCGACTCCGACGAAGAGGTACCTAACACGATCAGGATTTCCTGACGGATATATTTCAGGTATTGCCAGAGACTGAATTTATAGTAACGGCAAATAGCGTTCAACACCACAAAAATAAATAAAAAACAGGTCAGGTACACCGAACCCATCAACTTTAGCATTGGTATTAAGGTTTCCAGACCATAAGTTCCTACACTATACGCCATCCCACCAAACGCACCTACCGGAGCAAGGCGCATCACCAGCTTCATGATGTTAAAGAATACTTTCGACAGTTTATCGAAAGTAGCCAGCAAGGAATGTCCACTGCCTCCGATTTTATTCAGACCATACCCAAAAAGTATAGCAAAGAATAGGATCTGCAGGATATCTCCCTTCGTAAAGGCTTCAAATATATTGTGCGGTACGATATGTGTAAAAAATTCGATCCAATTAATCTTACCCGCCTGATCAGTATAGGTTTTTACTTTTCCGACATCCCCCGTAGCCGCATGAATCCCCACACCTGGCTCCAGCACATTTGCAATAATAATTCCGATCAGAATAGCCAGTGTAGTCACGATCTCAAAATATAATAATGCCTTTCCTCCCACAATGCCCACTTTTTTCATATCCCCCATATGCGCAATACCAAGCACTATCGTCAAGAAGATGATCGGCGCGATCAGCATATTGATCATATTAATGAAAGTCTGACTGATCAGCTTGGCATGAACCGCAAAGCCTGGGTAAAAAGCCCCTACCAAAACACCCAGTGTAATGGCCAGTAATACCTGGAAAGTCAAATTGGAGAAAATAGATTTCATTGAGCTATTATACAGATTTTTTTACAGAGTATGATGTTAATTATAAGGAATCATGATACCCGTCATTTATTCTTCGGGCTTAAAATCACATTTTAGACAAAAACTTTATCATGCTCATTTACAAAACATTCAGCTTTGATGCTGCTCATTATCTTCCCAATGTACCAGAGGGCCATAAATGTGGGAACCTACACGGACATACATATACACTGAAAATCTTTTTGTCCGGAACCCCTGGTGAAGAAAGTGGATGGATCGTTGATTACAGCGATCTGAAAAACGGGATTAAAATCATCCTGGATCTGCTGGATCACCAATTGCTCAACACCATTCCCGGCTTGGAAAACCCAACCAGCGAACGATTATGCCTGTGGCTGTGGGACATGATCAGGCCAGCATTTCCTGAACTAAGCAGAATCGAACTCAACGAAACCCCAACTTCAGGTGTCGTCTATGAAGGCTAACAATCAACGACTGATCGCCAATTGGCTTTATTTTGGCGCCTGCTGTATTGCCATCCAAATTCTCCTCGGTGGTATCACCAGGCTTACAGGTTCCGGTTTATCCATTACGGAGTGGCAGCCGCTGATTGGTAGTATTCCACCAATAACGGAAGGAGAATGGCTACTCAGCTTTCATAAATACCAGCAAATTGCTCAATTTCATGTATTAAATGCTCATTTTAGCTTAGAAGATTATAAATCGATATTTTTCTGGGAATGGCTACACAGAAACTGGGCGCGTTTCCTAGGTCTCGCATTTCTGCTGCCAATGGCCTATTTCATTTTTCACAAAAAGATCAGTAGAAAACTGATTCCAGCACTATCCATCTTATTTTTACTCGGTTTGCTACAAGGTGTCATTGGGTGGATCATGGTAAAAAGCGGCTTAAATCAAACCGCAACAAGGGTTGATCACATCAAACTGGCCATTCATTTCATTGCAGCCCTACTACTACTCTGTTATACCCTGTGGGTTGCTTTCAGTATGAGCATGCAAGAATTAAAAATGAGGCACCGTCTGCGATTTACTACGCTCAACGCCGTATTGCTTGCACTGCTTGTTTTACAAATGATTTATGGTGCGTTTATGGCGGGTAGTAATGCTGCCCTCGCTGCAATCACCTGGCCTGATATGAATGGAACTTTTCTTCCCAATCAAGGCATTATCGGTCTAAGCTTAAATTCACTGAGCGGAAATTTATTAAATATTCAATTCATTCACCGCAACCTAGCATACCTCATTTTTTTGCTTACACTAGTGCTATACTGGCGAAACAGAAGCTGGAAGATCAATCCCTCGCTATCCCTTATCAGGGCAATTCCACCTATACTCGTGTTTATACAATGCGTCTTAGGAGTTAGCACCTTGCTCCATAGTCTGGAGAAAAGTTATAGAATATATGCCTTGCTTCATCAATTCACTGGAATTTTGCTCCTCGTCTCTCTGCTCCTGATGCTATTTCTAAACTTGAAAAGAACATGATTGTCATCCGATAATCCCCCTGTTTGCGGATCTGTCCCGAAAAGAGATGTCCAAGCTACCGTACGATCATTCTCGTTTCCTGATCAGGTTATCTATAGGGCATTGATGGTATTTTTGAGTCAGCGGAGATTGCCTTGTCCCTTGCGGAACATGCCAATAGAGCTATCAGGTGGGCTTTGGGATTGGGAACTGGGATGTAGGGTCTGGCTTTAGGTTTATTTGAATTGTTATAAACGTTTTGA